>JBALDB010000030.1:0-7188 GCA_036918135.1 Nostoc sp. | reverse complement strand
AGATTTGGAGCCAAACTTGATTAAAAATCATCCCAACTACGAGGAACTTTGTTCTTACGGTGCGATCGCTGCCTAATTTTGTCCGAAGTATTGTTAAATATGAGAAGCTATATTTGCAGAGTACCCAAACAGCTTGCTATTTGGGAATGATATGGATAGCGATCAAAATCTACCTGATGATTTTATAAAGCTTTGTCAATCAGTGATTGCTAAAAGACCAAAAGCTATGATTAACCATATTCTGCAATATGGCTTCATAACTACAGAAGAACTAAAACAAAGATACGGATACAATCATCCTCCGAGAGCAGCACGAGATGTTCGAGAACATGGAATTCCTTTAGAAACCTTTCGCGTAACGGGTAGCGATGGGAGAAAAATAGCAGCTTACAGATTTGGAAATCTTGCCAAGACAAGGTTTTCTAGGTTATCTGGTAGAACAGGCTTATCGAAGCAGATAAAAAACGAGTTAATTACCAGATATGGTTGCAAGTGCTTTATTTATCTAGAAGAGGTTGATGAGCGCGAACTACAGATCGATCATCGTGTTACCTTTGAAGTTGATGGAGAACCAGGGTTAAAGCCTGATAACTTTATGTTACTTTGTAGCTCTGCTAATCGAGCTAAATCTTGGTCATGCGAGCATTGTCAAAATTGGGGCAGTATAAAGGATAAGTCTATTTGCTTGTCATGTTATTGGGCATATCCAGAAAGCTACACACATATTGCAGTGCGACAAGTCAGAAGGATAGATCTCATCTGGCAAGGAGAAAATGTTGAGATTTACGAAAGATTAAAACAGCTTGCTACTAATTTGAACAAAGAAATCCCTGAATTGATCGAGGAAATCATTGAACGAGAAATTAGACAAAACAGTGACAGCTAAGGCTTAGTTAGAGCTAACCGTATAATTGAAAATGTTACACCAAACCGACCAACGTAGTCCAACTTCAAATCAATCTTGTCAAGTAACTTCTGTGCAATCGCAATCGCGGTCAGTTTGTCCGAGATACTGACATTCAAGTAGTTTTTGATAACGTGTCGATGCACAACAGTCAGTGCCTTAAACGAGGTATCCGCTCATCAGATCCCCGTAACTAAACATCTGGTGTAAAAAATTGCAACAGATTGAGGCTTTCGAGTAATAACACAGCAGGCAACACAAATTGTCTTGCCAACCACTATGGCGTGAACTTCGGTAAAAGCAAGTAGCATTTATAACCTATTAACTAAAGTGGTTAATAGTAACCCCTACTTTCTCAGCCGATCCATTCCATGCAATTGGGCGCTCCGGCTACCAGTTGAGCAAACTTGTCTGGGCTGACCTCATCAAAATTGAGTATTACCCCACAACGCCGATCGCTCGTCAACGTACTGAGTAATTCTTTAACCGATTCTACACCACACTCAAAGCGCTCAATCGCCAACTGAGCATAATATTTAACCCGTTTTCACCAAGAAGTACTGTCTTGTGCCTCTGTGTCCATACCCCTCAATTATTACTTCCACTTTCATTAATGGGGGGGTGTGGACGGCTCAAAATCAGGCAAGGGAGAGAATATGCATGGAGAGACAGAGGCGGTGCGATTCGTTGTCCCTTAACCTTTGGAGATTTTTTCTACAAATGCCCAATGGCAATGGTAAGTAAGTTTTTAGTCAGCACAAAGCGTAGTTATTTTCTAAGTATGCTTTGTACTGACTACAAAGCTCAAAACTATCGAGAGCTTTGTACTAGGTAATCACAGTTGGCTGTTCCCGTCCTGTGAGTGAGCGGATCTGGGCTATCTCCTGGGCAATAGTAATTAAAGAAGCAAGTGCAAGCTGTGGCTCAAGGTCATGTTTTGCGGGATCTGGCTCGTAGCTTTCTAGATAAACTCTTAAGGTTGCACCTTGAGTCCCCGTACCAGAAAGTCGCACCACAATTCGAGAGCCATCGGTAAAGCCAATGCGAACACCTTGTTGCTCGCTAACGCTGCCATCAACAGGATCGGTATAACTAAAGTCATCACTGTATTCAACTTGATAGTTACCGAATTGCTTGCCTTTGAGAGTTGGCAATAAAGAACGCAATCTTTCTATTAAGTTGATTGCTTGCCCTGTTTCTATCTCTTCATAGTCATGACGAGAGTAATAATTGCGTCCATAGGTTTGCCAGTGTTCCCGTACAACCTGCTCAACAGATTGTTGCCGGACTGCTAGAATATTCAGCCAAAACAGCACAGCCCATAAACCATCTTTTTCGCGGATATGGTTAGAACCAGTACCAAAACTTTCTTCACCGCAAAGAGTAGCTTTACCTGCGTCTAAGAGATTGCCGAAAAACTTCCAACCAGTAGGTGTTTCATAAGATTCAATCCCAATCTGAGCAGCAACTCGATCCACTGCTTGGCTAGTAGGCATCGATCGCGCTACCCCGGCTAAACCTTCACTATAACCAGGGACTAGCTTGGCGTTTGCGGCTAAAACTGCAAGGCTATCGCTAGGAGTGACAAAGAACTTACGCCCTAAGATCATATTGCGATCGCCATCTCCATCAAAAGCTGCCCCAAAGTCTGGCGCATTCTCTGCGTACAAAATATCCACTAACTCATGGGCATAAACCAGATTTGGATCGGGGTGTCCGCCCCCAAAGTCTTCTAGGGGTGTATCATTACGCACTGTTCCCACTGGTGCGCCCAAACGTTGCTCGAAAATGGCATGGGCATAAGGGCCAGCCACTGCATGTAAGGCATCAATGCTGAACCGAAAATTTCCTCTTGTCAACAGTTGGTGAATCCGTTCAAAATCAAATAAAGACTCCATTAACTCTTGATAATCATCTACGGAGTTAATTACCTCAACAAGCGTCTCTCCTAAATGTGACTCACCCAAAGTTTCTAAATCTACATCTGGTGCTTCCAGAATTTGGTAGCTATCAATGACTTTACTGCGCTCATAGATAGCTAAAGTCACCTTTTCCGGTGCTGGGCCACCATTGCTAATGTTATATTTCACACCAAAGTCACCATTTGGCCCACCTGGATTATGGCTAGCAGACAAGATGATGCCACCAAGAGCTTGGTACTTGCGAATAATTGCAGAAGTCGCAGGAGTAGACAAAATTCCCTGTTGACCAACTTTAATGCGCCCAATGCCATTGGCCGCAGCCATTTTCAAAATGATTTGAATGGCTTGGCGATTGTAATAACGACCATCACCACCCAAAACTAGGGTTTGAAAGCGCAAGTCCCCTACAGAATCGAAGATGGATTGGATAAAATTTTCCAGGTAGTGGGGCTGCTGAAAAACCTTAACTGATTTCCGCAGTCCAGAAGTACCGGGCTTTTGGTCACTAAAGGAAGTAGTAGAGACTTTATGAATGTTCATAGATAATCTTTAACAAAGCATTTTCCTTTTACAGCTTTGCATAGTAAAAGATTTTGTAGCCATCCAATCAGGTGAAAAGGCGAAAAATTACAAAGTCGTTACTGTCATGACGTTAAAACTACCACTGACAACTCTTATAATCAATTCAAGAGTGATACAGAAACAAAAGTGATCTGGTAATCAGAAGTACCCATAATAAGGGTCAAGTTATTAAGAAGCCGTGTAAAGCGAAAGTTTTATGCACGGTTTTGTAGACCAGCGGGGTTGGTGACAGTGGGAGCTGAGTTTAATATTCATTCCAAAACGGCTCACCATCAGCAATAGCCACAGCATCATTGATTTTTAAAACTAAATCAAAACCGTGCGATCGCCTTCAACTGTACAACTCACCCCATCCACTGTACCCCTACAGGGGCATCTGTGACCAATTGAGCAAATCTGTCTGGATTTAGCGACTCGAACTCCAGCATCACGCCCCAACGCTCATCGCTCGTTAGTGTACTGAGTAAGTATCTCACCTGTTCCACGGATTGTTCTATCCGTTCAATAACTAGTCGAGCGTAATACTTTAATATGGCCTGAATCCTACACCACTGTTCAATAGCTTTACAGCCTATAATCCTTATTTTTCATAGCTTTCAGCTTAACAAGAGTGCTATTCGGATAAAGCAGTTTATGTCATTTGGTATATGTGAGCGAACAGCAGTAGTGATTAACTTAAGAATTAAGAAAATGTGCCAATCAGTTGGGTGTGCGTCAAAAGGATCTGTACAAGCTGTTTAAGTTACTTTTTGATGGTACTCATGCCCAGTCTGACTGCGTACCCTGTTGAGTCTTGGAAAGCTGGGGAGGCTCACCAAGCTTTGCTTGCTGCCGTCTTCAGGCAGAAGTTTAAACGCAAAAATTAACCTGTATTAGGAAGTGGGCGATGCACATTGGATTTCTCAACCCTCAAGGTAACTTTGATTTAGGTAATAGTCATATAACGGAACATTCAGATTTTGGGGGTCAGCTGATCTACGTCAAGCAACTAGCCATCGCCATAGCTCAAAAGGGTCACAAAGTTGATATTCTCACCCGCCAAATTATTGACCCAGAGTGGCCAGAGTTTTCTGAAGAGTTTGACACTTATCCAGACGTTGATAACGTCCGCATCATCCGATTACCAGCAGGGCCAAAAGAATTTTTGCCTAAAGAATTTTTATGGTCTCATTTGATTAGTGATTGGGTACCCAACATCCTGAAATTTTATCAACAGCAGGGTGGGTTACCTGATGCGATGACTGCCCACTACGCTGATGGGGGGCTGTGTGGCGTTTTGATTGAACAAAAAACAGGTATACCTTTCACGTTTACTGCTCATTCTCTCGGTGCCCAAAAGATGGACAAACTGGAGGTGACTCCAGAGAATCTAGCACAAATAGACGAACAATTCCATTTTCGATACCGCATCTTAGCCGAACGCCTGAGCATGAATTACTCGGCGATGAATATCACCAGTACAAAACAGGAACGCTTTGAACAGTACTCTCATCAAGTCTATCGTGATGCAGTGGACGTAAATGACGACAGTCACTTTGCGGTGATTCCACCAGGAGTAGATTTTTCTACCTTCGATACTAACAGACGTTCCCAAAATGAAGAAGATATCTATCAACTGATTCAGGAGCGATTAACAAGGGATATCGCTGAGTTCCGTCGAGATTTGCCCGTTATCTTAGCATCCAGTAGATTAGAGGCTAAAAAAAACCTACTAGGGCTAGTACAAGCTTTTGCAATCAGTCAAACACTTCAACAACGAGCTAACTTAGTTCTGCTGACAGCGGGGTTAGACGATCCCCTACGCAACAAGGCTAGCGACGACATGAGCGAAGAGGTATTAGCACCCATCCGGGAGGTGATTGAATCAAACGACTTGTGGAGCAAGATCAGTGCTTTTGGTTTATTAGATCAATCGCAAGAGTCATTAGCTGCAACCTATCGCTTTATGGCTAAACGCCGCTCGGTATTTGCGCTGACTGCACTCTATGAACCCTTTGGGTTGGCTCCCTTAGAAGCCGCGGCTGCTGGGTTGCCAGTAGTAGCAACTCACAATGGCGGCCCGAGCGAGAGCTTGCAACAGGGAGATAGCGAATATGGCGTACTCGTCGATCCAGAAGACCCTGCCGATATTGCGCGGGGCTTAGAGCAGTTGCTGTGCGATGAACAACAGTGGCAACATTTTGCCCAAGCTGGTCACCAGCGAGTACTGAAGATTTATACTTGGGAAACAACAGCCCAAAGCTACCTGAGTGCGATCGAGCAGATTGTGTCTTCACCACAAGGGAGCCGTCAGCCTCGACGACTGCCAATTCATCCCTACTTTCTGAATCTACAACCCAATACTGATATCTCGCTTTTAGAATTGAGCAGCCTCTACTTTGATTCTCACCAAAATTGACCAACTGCACCTGCCGCTTGAGCAAAGGAGACACTAAGGAATGTCATCTCAGACTGAGGAATTTACTATGAATCTATCCCACTAATAAAATTCTTTGAATCCAGATTATGAATAGTAGCAAGGTCAATGAATGCATCAAAATGTATAGCAAGCGAATTAAAGGTTAGGACATCTTGAAAGTCTAGATGTCAGGAATAGTAATGTTTTACCTCCTGCCTCCAGCAAGAACTGCCTTGTCTTCGACACGCTACGCGAACTGCCTCCTGCTACACTTTTTTACGTTCACGGGCGTACAACTAGGCGACGATATTTACGTTGATACCAAGCAAAACAACGTTCATGCTGATATCTGGCAACAGAGATTTTAATAGGTCTACCTCTATTTTTCTTGGTTTTCCAAACCCGTTTTGGTATTTGGGGTCGAATGCCTCGTTTACGTAGGGCAGCACGTTTTTCCTTTGAATTGTAACCTTTATCGGTAGCTAGTACCTGAAGTTTTTTACGTGGTCTACCCCGTTTCAAAGTTCTCAGTTTTACTTTGTCAAGTAGAGGTAATATTTGTTCTCTCTCGTTACCATTGGCGGGAGTTGTATAGTTATAGCCGTAGTCACATCCTTTAGGACATCATGAGAAGCGTGAATACTAGGAATAGTAATAGTTCTACCTTCAGCATAGCTGCCTCCTGTCTCCTGCCTCCTGCTATAGCTAGTGGCATTCCATTGCCAACAGGGAAGCGTGTGAATAAGAACACCTTTACCCTTGCCACCATAAGCAATTTCCTCACCTCCTCCCTTGCCAGGGGGAAAAAGAGCCATCAACAGCTCCAAAATTCCAGTTGACAAGACCTTTCTCATCAGCGATCGCTAATATAGAACCCATTTGGGATCTGTGGCAATCAGCTAGAATCAAAAATAAATGCTGTACACCAGCAGCGATTAGCGATTAAGAGTGGGAACTAATTTAGCCATTACTGCCAAAGAAGCAGAAAACCAGACCACCGGGATGGACAAAGCGCCAAATCCTGGATGGCATCTTCTACCAACTAAAAAATGGTTGTAACTGGTGTGATTTGCCGAAAGACTTGCCTCCCTACTCGACTGTTTTCTGGCATTACAAGCAGTGGCGTGTGGATGGGGTTCTAGAAGGGATAATGAGTGCGTTGCATTCACAGGTGCGGCAACAAGCCAAAAAAAACCGAAGTGGACAAGACTGCCGATGGTTGACTTGCAAGCGGTGAAGAATACCTGCACTGCCAGCATTGAATCTAAAGGGTTCTGTGATTACAAATGCACCAATGGCATTAAACGACATCTTGCTGTTGATACGCTGGGAATACCATTTTTTACACATTGCACCAAAGCAAGTGTGACCGATGACCAAGG
>JBALDB010000029.1:0-131206 GCA_036918135.1 Nostoc sp. | reverse complement strand
TGACTTGTTTAAGCTTATTGTCATAATTTTTACCATACTTCTTAATTTACTTACTGCTTTCTTTGTGTGCCAGTTCTCGGTGCGGAATGCGGGTTCTATTACTTTGCCCCAGCCTGGAAGTACCTATTACAAATGTATCCTTTGTCTTATCTTTGGTCTACAGTTTGAATTGTCAGCATTTGAGGGGGCGTAGCGTCAGGTGGGTAGAGAAAATCCACTTCAACCAGTCGCCGCTGACCAGGAGATATTTTTAATTGAGCAAGCGGTTCTCCCTTCTGTCCCCGTTGTTGAACTAAATGCCAGTATTGGGTTCTGGGCAAGCCATTATCGTCATTGTAGCGAATACGAACTGTACCTCGGAAAAAGACGGCTGGTTGAGGTGGTGAAAAAAAGCGAAGCCCAGGTTTACTTAACTCATCTTCTTTGATAGGTGTTTGGAAAAGCACATTTACAGTTTGCGGCTTACCAGTATTGTTGATTAATGGTAGAGATATGTTGTATTCAATGCCGTAGTTGCCGTAAGCTTCGTAAGCAGTACCAGGATAACGTGCCACTAGTTTGGCAGTTTGGTTTTGTCCAGTACCCATTTTACCCGCTAAAAGGGTACTTAAACCGTAGGAAAAAGCTTGTCCTGATTCAGGAATTGCCAGATATGAACTATTCGAGTTAGTAACTTGTGCTTGCCAACGAGAGCCAATAGCTACCCCCGCTACCCGTCCGTAAATTTCAGCTGCCCCTTTGAGGTTATTTGGAGGGTTGGGGGCAGGTTCGCGGGGCCCAGCTAAATTACCATTTTCTAATAAGTTCTCCCATTCTTCTAAAGTGGGCGCTCGTTCGCTACCATCTGGATTGGGTTTAGCAAACATCGCCAGGTTCGCCATATAAACTGGGCGATCGCTATTTAAATGCAACAAAGTAGAACGTCCATTCAATGGTGGTGTTAAAGTCCGGACTGGAATTGGATGATTCATTAACATCCGACTTTGTTTTGGTGGAATTATTAACTGCGCTGACCATCCTGACTGTCGTTTTCCTCGTAGTACATCATTCATCACGCGATCGCCTGGCCCAGCATAAATGTTTCCGGAATTATTTGACTGCATGGGGGGAAGTTTAATAAAAGGTGCATCGGGTTGACTAACATAACTAGCTGCTTGCAATATGTCAATAGTTGCAGTGCGATCGTTTGGATTGTAAACAATCACCCCCAAATAAAGAGTCCGCAAATCATTTGGAGTCTCGATTGCTCTAGCAATGTGGTGAGAAAATAAATCAAACCGTCCCTGAAATGGAAAGTTCAGGTGGGCGCTGGGCACTTTTTTGCCTTGAGGAGGAAATGTAGATAGCAGAATACCTTCAGTTTGAACTACTTCTGGGTTATTACTATTAAATACTGGTACTGTATCAAGATGGCCTTCTAAAGGTCTTGTTTGTTGGGGAATAAAGATTTCCTGAGGTGCAGGTGCAACAGATGGCGCTGCTTGAGCCAAAAACAAATAAGAAATAAAATTAAGCATTTATTCAAAAAGCAATTTCTCGCTGAAGTAAAGAATACAGCATACCTAATAAAGTCAAACAACAGACGAGTTATATCATGTCTGGTTGAATAGCTATGATATCTGTGAGGGTCGGTAATGCTTCGGCGAGGCTGAGCATGAATGGGTAATGGGTAATCGGTAATCGTCAGTTATTTATTCCCTTTTTCCCAATTAGCTTTTTCCCAATCCCCAATTATCTTTTTCCCAATTACCAAAAAGACCAACATACTGTAATTACGCTAGTCGATGAAGATGAGTGCGTGGCGCAATATTGGTTAATGGTAAACAACTCCGGTGAAGTTCCAGTAGAACTCTATCTAGATATTCAAAATCAAGTTGCTAGTCAGGATATTGCTATTGTCGAGTCTCAGCAATCCCGACGCTTACCTTTGGATTTGCAAGCTGAAGTAAATTTACCGAGCGATCGCTATTCTATTGCATACCGTAAGTGACTTAAACAGCAGGGTGTTACTTTCGGCACTATTTAGAACTTACTTAGCGATGCTTTCGATTGCATAAGTCATAACCTGTCAATTTTGGCTTGATAAACTACTAGTACAACGTAACTCAAATAAAGCTACCACCTAAAACAGGTCAAAAGCTTACAGCATAACTGTTCTTTCTTTTTAATCAGTGTCTTGCAACTGAGGCTCCTACGTCACTACGGCTGTGTGCTAAGAGCGCTCCCTAAGCTAAAATTAGTTACTTTATGCCTCTTAACCCGTCCACTGCACTGGCTCACTTTTTACTTTTGCCTTGTTGTACTAGTGTAGTTAAATTTTAGAAATGAACTTGCTATCCTAAACCATATTCCCGAATCAAGGAATCGAAATAAATATTTATCCAAATCTGCCGCTAACGTAATCTCTAGTATCTTCCTGTCTAGGATTATTGAATATTACTTCTGTGGCATCAAATTCTACCATATAGCCACTGCGACCTCCTGTCTCACCAGTGCGGACATTAAAGAAGGCTGTTTTATCAGAAACCCGCGCGGCTTGCTGCATGTTATGGGTAACGATGACAATTGTATATTGCTCTTTAAGTTGGTGAATCAGTTCTTCAACCCGCAAGGTAGAAATTGGATCGAGGGCGGAGCAAGGTTCATCCATCAATATAATCTCAGGTTGGACGGCGATCGCTCTGGCAATACACAACCGTTGTTGCTGTCCACCTGATAAGGATGAGCCACTTTGCTTGAGTTTATCTTTGACTTCATCCCATAAAGCTGCTTGTCGCAGACTTCTTTCTACTAATTCATCCATATTACCTTTGTAGCCGTTAATTTTGGCTCCAAAAGCAATGTTGTCATAAATTGATTTCGGAAATGGGTTTGGTCTTTGAAACACCATTCCAATTCTCCGACGCACTTCTACAGGATCGATGTCGGAGGCATACAAGTTCTTATCGTAGAATAATATTTTACCTTCTGCCCGAAATGATTCAATCAGGTCATTAAGCCGATTATAGCATCGCAGCAGCGTACTTTTACCACAACCAGAAGGGCCAATGAAGGCTGTTACCTTATTTTTGGGTATATCTAGCCAGATATTCTGCAAGGCTAAAAACTTGCCATAGTAAATATTTAGGTTTTCGGTGCGTAAAACAGTTTCAGTGTTATTAGCTGTGCTAATGTTACTAGCCATAAATTAAGTGTGATATTTATTTTACTGATGAGAATCTGCTCTCTAGATGCTATTGGATTAAGCTTTTTTGCGAGTTGCCCAGCGAGCGATAATACTTGCAATCAAAACCATCAATACCAATATCAAAGACGCTGCCCAAGCTAGGGACTGCCAATTTTTAAACGGAGAAATAGCATACTTGTAAACTAAAACAGCTAGGGAAGCCGTGGGTTGAAATAAGCTATCAGGCCAAAAGTTAGAAAACAGAGCAGTAAACAGTAAGGGTGCGGTTTCTCCAGCTGCTCTGGCGATCGCTAGCGTTGCTCCAGTTACAATTGCTGGTAGGGCTGCTGGTAAAACTACTTGTGTAACTGTTTGAAAGTTAGTTGCTCCTAACCCTACAGATGCTTGTCGCAAATCTTGTGATACTAACTGTAAAGCTTCATCAGTGGTTCGCACAATAATTGGCAACATTAAAATTGCCAGCGCTACTCCTCCACCAAGAGCTGAATATGAGCCTAAGTTCAGCTTTACTAGTGTTAAAACTACAATCCCATAAGCAAATACCCCAGCAATAATTGAGGGAACTCCACTGAGGACGTTAGCCGCAAAACGTACCCATCTGGCTACTTTAATCGAACTAAATTCTGTGATGTAAATTGCCCCTAAAACACCAAATGGGATACTAATCGCGGCGGCAATTCCTACCATTAATAGTGTGCCCAAAATTGCATTACCAAAGCCTCCTCCTTTTTGTAAGGCTTTGGGTGGCAGTTCAACAAAAATGCTGGGACTCAAACTGCTAAAACCTTGAATAATGACGTAAGAAAGCACTGCTAGTAAAGGCACAAGTGCCAATATACCGCAGATAAATGCTATCACTGTCATTACAGTATTAAACAGTGTTCTTTTAGACATGGGAGAGCGAGTTAAACTGCGCTTTGGAAAACTGGAAGTCATAATTCAACCCAAAACTACGCTACAGTCGTTTGACTCTCACAAGGATTAACTCTGCCAGGACATTGACAGCTAAAGTCAAAAAGAATAGAACTAAAGCAGCGTACATTAAAGCCGCAACTTGCAAACCACTAGCTTCAGAAAATTGATTTGCTAGCAAAGAAGAAATTGTGTTGGCTGGTGCTAGCAGAGAAAGGCTAATATTGTTGGAGTTGCCAATTAACATGGTTACAGCCATTGTTTCTCCCATAGCCCGACCAAGTGCTAACATCACAGCACTAACTATGCCCGAAAAGGCTGCTGGGATTAGAACTTGCAAAATCGTTTCCCAGCGCGTTGCTCCTAGTCCTACCGCAGCTTGGCGCAAACTAGGGGGTATAGAAATTAAGGCATCGCGCGATAAAGCTGTGATAATTGGCAAAGTCATAATTGCTAATATGACTCCAGCCGGTAACATTCCTGGGCCTGTGGGAGAGGTGCTAAAAAATGGCAACCAGCCAAAATAAGTATTTAACCATCTTCCTAAGTTGGTTAAAATGGGCACCAAGACAAAAATACCCCAGACGCCGTAGACAACGCTAGGAATAGCTGCGAGCAGTTCTACCGCAAAAACCAGTACTAGCCTCACCTTTGCAGGCAGAAAATCCTCGCTCAGTACAATAGCTGTGCCAACCCCAATTGGTACAGCTATCAGCAGACCAATAAAAGAACTCAAGAGAGTTCCATAAACTTGAGGTAGCACCCCGTAGTTATCATTAACTGGGTTCCAAGTGCTGTTAGCTAAAAAACTAACACCGAATTTTTGGATAGCAGGCCAAGCGCCAATAGCAACCTGTAACCCAATCCATAATAAAGTTGCAGCAACCCCAAATGCGAAAACACGAGTTAGCCAAATAAAACTCCGATCTAGAGATTTTTCTGTATCAGAGCGATTTTTGATCCCTGATGACAGACTTGGAGATTTTGTAGTCATGAATACTGATTGTTACAATTAAATCAGAGAAAAATGTGCGAGGCAACTAGATTGAGAAAATTGTCGCCTCATGATTTTTGGAAACTAAGACATCAAATCCCTATAGAATCATAAGTCTAGCGAGCAGTCGCTCGATTTTTGAGTAAGGATGTAGCTACTTGCTAGCACTAGCACCACTACCAACAGCGATTTTATACTCTGGACTGATTTGGTCAGCAGCAGCAGCTACCTTGGTGATTACATTTTGGGGTAGAGGAACGTAACCTAGTGCAGTAGCCTGCTTTTGACCGTCAGTTAAAGCGTATTCGATCGCAGCTTCTATAGCTTTGGCTTTTGCCGGATTAGCATATTTCTTGTAAACCAATAGCCAGGTGTAGGTGACAATCGGATAGGAATCAGCTCCTTGTGGGTCAGAAATAAAGGCGCGCAAATCTGGTGGTAGAGTTACTGATTCTAGGGTTTTAGCGGCTGACTGATCGCTAGGTACAACAAATTTACCGCTTTTGTTTTCCAAAGCAGCAAACTTGAGACTATTTTGTTTGGCATAGCCGTACTCAACATAACCAAGAGAACCTTGAGTTTGTTGAATTTGGGCTGTAACACCCTCATTTCCCTTAGCACCAACTCCCGTAGGCCAGTTAACAGTTTTACCTTCGCCAACTTTGCTCTTCCATTCTGGGCTGATAGCACTGAGGTGTTTTGTGAATACACCAGTGGTACCGCTACCATCAGAACGATAAACAACTGTAATTGGCTGTTGCGGAAGTTTGACACCTGGGTTAGCCTTGGCAATTTGCGCGTCATCCCAAGACTTGATTTTGCCTAATAAAATATCAGCGTAAACAGCCCGTGGTAACTTTAGTTCGGCAACATCTGGCAAGTTATAAGCTAGCACGATGCTTCCAGCAGTCATGGGCAGTAAAATAACGCCCTTATCCTGTGGCACCTTCTTGATTTCTTCATCCTTCATCGCAACATCGCTAGCACCAAAGTCTACAGTGCCTTTAATAAATTGCTCAACTCCAGCACCGCTACCAACTGATGCATAGTCAACTTGCAGATTTGGATATTTTTTGTTCAAATCTGTGAACCAAGTGTCATACAGTGGATAAGGAAAAGAGGCACCAGCCCCTGTTAACTTGACATTTCCACCAAGGTCTAGTTTAGCTGGGCTAGAAGCAGTAGTATCTGTAGCAGTACCAGAAGGACTATCTTTGGTGGTTGTATTATCTGAGGTTTGCTGGCCGCCACAGGCAGTTAAGCTGATAGTCAGTGCTAATACTGGAATTAAACCTGTAATTTTGTGACTGTTTTTTACACTAATACGTGAAAGCATTGCTATAGATTTTTAGTAACTTTCCAGGTGAGCGCTTCTAAGATACCCTTAAAAGGTCAAGGTGTAGGTAAACAATAGGTTAACAAACAGAAAAATCTGATGTTTTTTTAGATAAACAGCAAATAGTTGTTTGAAATGATGGTTGATAAATTTTATACTTCTCTTTGAAAAAGAATATTATAAATAATTTAGATCGTGTCTTCATTACATGTCGTAGCAGAACTCAATTGCTCGTGTATTTTTGTCGCTCAACTCAGAAAAAATATCTAAATATATAGAAGAATATGGTATATTAATAAACTTAATATTCTTATATAAGAAAATACTGTTTATGCTCTCTAGCTTTACGACCGGAGGCTAGTGAAGAAAAAGATTTAAACCAGAAAATTCTTCTTCGAGAAAGCAGAGGCAGGTAAAAGTAGATTGCTTATGTATGCAGAATAGCGCAGGCGATCGCTAAAAAACTTATTTAAACAATAATTATCTAAAAAAATTCAAAAAATCAGTATAAATACTAGACTATTTGATACTAATCTGACCACAATTTAAATCAAATACTAGCCATAATCAGAACAAACCAGAATTAAGTAAAATAGATGCCTAAGCTACAATTTGCACAGCTGAAAAATTACATACTCAAAAGCCAAAAGAAAGTATGCTAGTTCTTTAAATGTCAACACAGATTTGATTTCAATATTAATGTCTATACTGGTTGCTATTGGTTTTCCCTTTTGCCTTTCTTTAGTTGCCTGATAAATGTTTGCTGCTTCCAACCAATTACTATGGTCAATGATTGGCTTACTCCTGACAATCGGTGGCGCTTTCCTAGAGGCTTATGGTATAACTTCACCTTGGAGTTGGAGTAAGCATGGAATTCAGACTTTTTCTTTAGGTGTGAATTTTCAAACAGGTGCAGTACTCTTGGTCGGTTGTTTAGGGGGCAAAAATGCCGGTGCGCTCTCGCAAATAGCCTATTTAGTCATGGGATTAACCTTATTACCAGTATTTACTGATGGTGGTGGTATTGGTTATGTCAAGTTATCTCAATTTGGCTATTTGCTAGGCTTTATTCCAGGAGCTTGGATTTGTGGCTTATTTGCCTTTAAAGCTAGACCTCGACTAGAAACTCTAGCCTTTAGTTGCGTTTGTGGCTTGTTAACTCTCCACCTATGCGGTATTACTTACTTAATTATTAGTTATCTTCTTCAATGGAAAGGCACAGAAAATCTACCTTTGATGCAAGCAATTCTCAGATATTCTTGGTTTGCACTACCAGGGCAACTAACTGTAGTCTGTGCCGTTACTGTAATAGCATATGTATTGCGTCACTTAATGTTTTATTAGTTTATTGTCATTTGTTAAAACTCATGACTAATGACCAATGACCAATGACCAATGACCAATGACTAATGACAAATTCGCTATGCGTTTAAAAAATCGCCTTTTTTGGATTGCTGCCTTTATAGCTTTTTTTCTAGACCAAATAACAAAATATTGGGTGGTGCAAACTTTCAGCTTGGAGCAAACGCGACCACTCTTACCTGGAATATTTCACCTGACTTATGTCACTAACACGGGTGCAGCTTTTAGTCTATTAAGTGGGAAAGTAGAATGGTTGCGCTGGTTATCTTTAGGAGTGAGTTTAGTATTGATAGCACTGGCATTGTTTAGTTCAACGTTAAATCTGTGGGATCAGCTAGGCTATGGTTTGATTTTAGGTGGAGCAATGGGCAATGGTATCGATCGCTTTATTTTAGGCTATGTCGTTGATTTTCTAGATTTTCGCCTGATTAACTTTGCTGTATTTAATGTGGCAGATTCATTTATTAGTATCGGTATTGTCTGCCTGCTAATTGCGTCATTCCAAAAAACACCGACTTCAACTGGCAGTAGGCATTAAACTATTAAGCCTGAGATAAATCATCCCAGGCTATTGGTTGCTCAAAGCTTTTTTGAATAGATAATATTCGACAACTTGCTCTGTAGGTTCGAGCCATTTAGATTTTCTATCCTACACCATCAAGTATAACTGGTGTAGGATGTCAAGCTCCACAGCGATCGCTAATGGCAAATTAATATTCAGATCGTGCCAAAGCTTTTAATTTAATTACCTGTGGAAGGAGCTTTTGGTGAAGCAGGAGTAACAGGACTTGGTTCGGTACTGTTACCAGGAGTACCAGACTCAGGAGGAGTTACGCTTCCTGGTTCGGTAGTACTGCCAGGGGGACTAGGTTCAGAAGGAGTAATGCTTCCTGGTGCTGGAGTTATATTGCTAGGAGTGCTAGGAGTGGTAGAGTCACCAGGAGTAACGCTTCCCGGTGCTGGAGTTATATTGCTAGGAGTGCCAGAAGAGTCTGGAGGAGTCACATTTCCTCCTGGTCCTGGAGTTACGCTGTCACTAGGAGTGTTAGATGGGGGTGGAGTGGTACTTCCTGGTGTGGTTGTATCAGGAGTGGTGGGAGTACCCGATGGTGTACTTGTATCAGGAGTGGTGGTAGTACCCGATGGTGTACTTGTATCAGGAGTGGTGGTAGTACCCGATGGTGTACTTGTATCAGGAGTGGTGGTAGTACCCGATGGTGTACTTGTATCAGGAGTTGTAGTGTTACTAGGAGTGGTAGGCGTCACTGCTGTACCACCTGGACAGCGAGAGTTAAGCGGGAAATACTCGCACAGAATTTTTTTACCTTCTGGCGACAGCTTGATTTCCGTTGGTGAACTAGTGGAGGAGTTGCTACTGGATTGGGCTATGGGGGATTTACTGGATTGGGCTACGGCAATATTAGTGGTGAATGCCAAACATAAAGCTGTACCAATCAGGGTCAGAGATTTTCCCATCATTCTGAAATTAACCTCAACGGAACACTCGACCTATTAAAACAGATAATAAGATTTAAAAAATCTTCCTAAATGAAGATATTTAGCTTTATTTCAAAATATATGGATATGTAAAATTAGTATAAATTAAATCTATTTCTTAAATAAAACTAGTGTAAAAACGTACAAATTTAAATTTATTAATTATAGTTATGAACTAATAAAAATAGATATGACAGTCATTTGATAATAGGAAAACCAAATTATTTATTGATAAAAAAGTAATAAAAGTAACAAATAATTTATAACTACTTAATAGAATAAGGTATAAAATAACTCACAAAAACCATAAAACCAATTTATGGCTTGGCTTATGAGTAAAATGATGGAAGATTAACATCTAAATTGTAGTTCGCCCGATTCTTCACTAAAAACTGTGATGTAAATAGCCGATGAGTTCTCCCCAACCCCCTCACAAGCCACAAACGTTACTAGGTCAACTGACTCAAGCAGTACAAACAGTTCAAGCTAGGGTCGATTTTTCTAAATTGGCGCTCAAGCCTAATGCCAAAGTACCGGAACTTTGGGTGCAGGATGCGGGGGCGGATAAAGCAGAGGTATATCCACTGTTGGGCGATCGCTATATTCTAGGTCGTAGCTCCAAGTCCTGCGATATCGTCATCCGTAACCCTGTTGTCAGCCAAATTCACCTGTCGTTATCGCGTAATTCTACTCAGCGCACACCAGTTTTCATCATCAAAGACGAAAACTCTACTAATGGCATCTATCGTGGCAAGCGTCGTGTCAATTCCCTAGAACTGCGTCATGGCGATATTCTCACCTTGGGACCACCAGAACTCGCTGCTTCTGTACGATTGCAATACGTCGATCCGCCACCTTGGTATATCAATGCCGCGACTTGGACAGCTTATGGCATTGGTGGTATTAGCACCCTGTTCGCATTAGTGATTGGCGTTGAATGGCTGAAATTTTCAGTTAGACCTTTACCCACAGCGACACGCGCCCCAGTAGTTGTTTATGCGCGTGATGGAGCCACCCCCCTGAGAGAGCCTCGGACTACCTCTCACGTAGACATGAAGCGATTAGAGGACTTTGGGCCTTATTTGCCTGCTGCTGTGGTCGCTTCCGAAGATAGCCGTTATTATTGGCACTTTGGAGTCGATCCGTTGGGAATCTTGCGAGCAGTGTTGATCAATAGCCGCACTGGAGATGTGCAACAAGGAGCCAGCACTGTTACCCAGCAAGTAGCCCGCAGTTTGTTCCGCGATTATGTAGGCAGACAAGACACTTTGGGACGTAAATTGCGGGAGGCAATTGTCGCCTTAAAGTTAGAAACGTTTTACAGCAAAGATGAAATTTTGCTGATGTATTTAAATCGAGTTTTTTTAGGAGGGGATACCTCTGGGTTTGAGGATGCAGCTAGGTATTACTTTGAAAAGCCAGCTAAAGATTTAAGTCTGGCCGAAGCTGCAACATTGGTGGGAATTTTACCAGCTCCCAACGGTTTTGATTATTGTGGAGATGGGCCAAATAAGCTAGAAACTGCTGAATACCGCAATCGTGTGATTAAGCGGCTGCTGGAGATGGGTAAAATCAAACCCGAAGATGCCAACCGAGCTAGACGTTCCACCGTACAAGTTAGTCCCAAAGTTTGCGAACAACAAGCTAAAACCATCGCTCCTTATTTTTACAATTACGTTTTCTCTGAGTTGGAATCAATCTTGGGGGAGGGAGCAGCAAGAGAAGGAAACTATATTATTGAAACCAAGCTCGATCCAGGAATCCAAAGCCAAGCAGAAGCCGCATTGCGTAATTCAGTAAATGGTAATGGTAGAACTTTTAACTTTTCTCAAGGGGCAGTGGTTACTCTTGACTCCAGTACTGGTAGTATCTTGGCAATGGTGGGAGGAACTGATTACAAAAAAAGTCAGTTTAATCGTGTTACTCAAGCTAAAAGACAACCAGGTTCCACCTTCAAAATTTTTGCTTACACTGCCGCTATCGAACAGGGGATTTCAGCATCAAAAACTTATTCTTGCGCTCCTTTAACTTGGCAAGGCTTTACTTACAAACCCTGCCGTGCAGGTGCAGGCACTAGTTTCGATATTGCCACTGGGCTGGCGCTTTCGGAAAATCCCATTGCTTTGCGAGTTGCTAGAGAAATTGGGCTAGATAAAGTGGTGTCTATGGCCCAGCGTTTGGGGGTAAAGTCCTCCCTCGATCCGGTTCCTGGATTGGTACTCGGTCAAAGCGTGGTCAATGTTTTAGAAATGACTGGTGCTTTTGGTGCCATTGGCAATCGCGGCGTGTGGAATCCTCCCCATGCGATTAATCGGATTTTAGATAGTGGGGATTGCAGAGACCGCAATGATTTCAAAACTTGCCGGGTCATTTACTCCTTCGACCAAGATCCAGACGGCAACAAACGAGTATTATCAAATGGTGTTGCCGATGAAATGACTAGTTTAATGCGCGGTGTAATCAGTAGAGGCACTGGTCGTAGTGCCGCCATTGGACTAGGAGAAGCTGGTAAAACAGGCACCACTAATAAAAACGTTGACTTGTGGTTCATAGGTTTTATTCCCAGTCAGCGGTTGGTAACTGGCGTTTGGTTGGGAAACGACAATAATTCACCTACATCTGGTAGCAGCGCTCAAGCAGCTCAACTGTGGGGAAATTATATGGGGCGGATTACAAGGTGAATGGGCATTGGGTAAACACGAAGTGTGGGAGGTTTTGGAGGTTTTGGAGGTGTGGGAGGATGCACACTCCCCACGCTCCATACTCAATGCCCTATTCCTAATTACTGATACCCCTGCCAAGGAGTGATTTCTAATTTGTGATTAGGTTTAAATATCACTTGAAAGTGAGCAAGGGGTTCTTTGTTATTCGGAGCTGCGACATTGGAACCGTAGATAGCGTTGAACATTTGGGGAAGGGGTGTTTCCCGGAAATAGTCAAAGGCAACTTGGTTAAGTGGTTCATAGTCAGCAATTACAGCATCTTTGTTGACTGCTACCCGATATTTCAAATCTCGTGTAAAAGTGGGGGTGCCACTCCAAGCTTGACGAACTGTATTATAAAGTTTTTGATTTAAACTTTTGATTATATTAGAGTCAGTAATTTTTGCACCCACTACCTCTGGTGTTCTAGCATATCCCCGCCAAGGACTTACTTGTAGCACGCCTCCTGTGGTAAATACTACTCGAAATTGAGCGATCGGTTCATTGGAGATGGGAGCGCGATTAGCTGGATTGTAAAGTAGGTTAGGTAGGGGAGTTTGCCCTACTCCTTGATTCGCTTCTTTATTCACTGCTTTATAACCAACGATCGCTCCATCCCCAGCTACACCTAAACGATAAATTAAATCCTGTTGGAATCCTGAGCGATTAGTCCAAGCTGGATGAATTTGATTGTATACTTGGCGATTTAATGCACGCAGCTGGGATGGATCCGTAATTTCTGGAACTGTATTTAAAAGTGCTTCTAAATCTTTAACTGCTGGCTTGCTACTAGTTGTAGGTGTTGGGGTGGGAGTTGCAGCAGCTATTGGTGTTGCAGCTGATGTGGGAATTGCAGCAGTTGATGGTGGAGTCCGGTTTTGGATGGTTGAGGTGGTTTGCTCGTTTGGCTTGGGCTGTGGTGGACGTATTTGCGGAGGTGGAATCAAGTTAAAAGCGATCGCTGCTACTGCTAAACTAGATACTCCTACAGCTGCGGGAACTGCCTGATTAATCAAGGCTTGACTAGCACCGCCATAGCGTCTGGTAACTGGTTGTAGTTCTAAGGAAAGTTCTGGTAAAGTTTGAGTATCGGCAAAAAACTGATCTACTGCTTCCACCAAATCAAACAACTGCACAGTACTCAAATCTATTTCAATCGGTGGACGTTTAGAATTGCTTGAGCGAGACTCGAAACCCTCTGGTGCGCCTTCTGAATGCACAATTAATTTATGTCGGTTGCTGTCAACTTTTTGAAACTCTACTAGCTCCGACTCCTGGTTGTGCGCTTGCGGGTTAGGTACATTACTTAAAAATTCTTGGGCATAGCCACTAACTGCCCTGACTAAACTTTCAAAAAACTCCCGCCCTCCGGTTAAAGGCTGATTATATCCAGATATATAGCATTCTGCATTTACCAATATTGATAATTCCGGTCGCAGTTCTTGGAACTGTGCAGCCCTAGTGACATCACTTAACCCTTCTAAAAGCAGTGTACAATTAGGCAAACTGTACTTACGTTGAATATTCATTCCACCTCACCGTCAAAAAGACTAATCCAGAACCGCTGCATTCCAGCCGTGCCAGTGCAAAATAGTAATTGTCCTAACAAATTTATCGCTAGTTCATCTAACTTTCGATCGGAACTTAATGCTAGTGACCCAGAGCGTCGAGCATTCATCCGGCTCTTAAAATGCGCTCTAAACCGCTCTAGGTAATTAGATAAGCGCAAATTCTGTTCTAAAGGAATCTGCTTTTCTTCCATTTGTTGGCATATCATTAATAACTGGCGGATGACGACAGTTAAACGCCGTGCGATATAACAAGCAATAACTACCAAAGCTTTGGCTTCCATAACAGTTAGAGGGCGGCGGATGTGTGCTCTGCGTAGTGGGTTAGAGCTACGCATCCGCCATAAATTCACTCTATCTTTGACAATTCCTTTGAGATCCAACTCTTGAGCGAAAGCCAAGATTGCTTCAGAACCACCAAGCTCTAAAGCTTCAATAGCGAGTAAAATGAGGTCAATTTGCAACCGGGTTCTGCGAGGACATGTTTGTCCGGCGATTGCCGGATCTGGTAAAGTGTCCAGAATCATCGGCAGTGAATCTTGAGTTGGACTTTTCAACGGCGTTAAACTTGCGGAAACATTCATTCTATAGATACCTTGTGCGCTTGTGACAGACTAGGTAAAACAAATTTAAGATAACTAGCCAAGACTTGAACATTAGACTTATAACAGCAGTTATGACTACCTGATATATACATTACTTAACTGTTTCTACTCAAAGGATTCCCTATATTGAATTCAAAAGTTTAAAACATAACTTAATTCACCTCTTTTATTAGTGCTATACCTTTTCTAGCTTGATTTAGATTCTAATTATCGTCAATCAAGGGTCAAGCTTCAGCCTCCACCCTGGCGTATGACATTATAGTGTACGATTTTTCAGGTATCTGGTATTGGGGACTGGGGACTAGGGACTGGGATAGTTAGGAATTTAAATTCATAACTCCTCAGTATCGACTCCTTACTTTCCTAATCCCAGTCCCTAATCTTTAATCCCTAACCCCTTAACCCCATTTTATGGATTTGAAGTCTCTAATTCGTGACATCCCAGATTTTCCCAAACCCGGAATTTTATTTCGGGATATTACTACGCTGCTGCGCGACCCTGAAGGACTACGCTATACTATTGACTTTTTAACACAAAAATGCATTGAAGCTGAGATGAGTGTGGATTATGTTATTGGTATGGAGTCGAGGGGATTTATTTTTGGCTCACCTCTAGCTTATAAATTAGGAGCTGGTTTTATTCCTGTTCGCAAAAAAGGTAAGTTACCATCAGCAGTTCACTCAATTGAGTATCAATTAGAGTATGGTATAGACTGCTTAGAAGTACATCAAGATGCTTTACACGAAGGTAGCCGAGTTTTAATTGTGGACGATTTAATTGCCACTGGTGGAACTGCAAGTGCAACAGCAAACTTGGTGCAGAAGATTGGCTGCAATCTAATAGGGTTTGCGTTTATTATCGAGTTACGAGATTTAGAAGGGCGCAAACATTTACCAAATGTGCCGATTATTACTTTAGTCGAATATTAATATTATTTGTCGTTTGTTATTGATTATTTCTCTCCCTCATCTTTCTCTAGCTTTCCTGCTTCTTTTGTCAGTGGCTATAAAGAATAATCCAACTGACACCAATAACTAGCAAAATGTTATGACATCTACAACAAAAATTTCTTTAACAACGGGTTGGGATTGGCTGATTAGGCTAGTCACGAGTGAAACTTTTATATACATAATCAAGCGGTTATTGCAAGCTTTGCTAACTTTATTTTTGGCTTCAGCACTATCGTTTCTGGTTATGCAACTTGCTCCAGGAGATTTTGTCACGCAATTAGAAGCAGATCCAAAAAAATCTAGAGACCAAATTAACGCCTTACGGAAATTTTGGGGCTTGGATAAGTCGTGGGTAGAACAATATTGGTTTTGGTTGTGGAATATTGTGTCCAAAGGCGATTTTGGGCCGAGTTTTTCCTATAAACGCTCAGTAGTATCACTATTGTGGGAACGCGTTCCCGCAACCTTGCTGTTAGCGATCGCTTCTTTGATTGTAACGTGGGCGATCGCCATTCCCTTGGGCATTATCGCTGCCATCAAGCAAAATCGTTGGGCTGACCGCATTTTACAAGTTGTTAGTTACGCAGGACAAGGATTTCCCAGTTTCATCACTGTTTTAGTGCTGCTTTTCTTTGCTCAAGTCACCTCGCCATTGTTTCCGGTAGGTGATATGACTAGCATCAATCACTCGGAACTCAATTGGTTTGGTAAAATCCTTGATGTTGGCTGGCACATGATTTTACCAACCATAGCTCTCTCGATTACTAGTTTTGCTGGTTTACAACGCATCACTCGCGGTGAATTATTAGATGTTCTGCGCCAAGATTACATCCAAACAGCTCGCGCTAAAGGACTGCCAGAAAACCGAGTAATATATGTTCACGCTCTCCGCAACGCCATCAACCCTCTAATTACTCTATTGGGTTTCGAGTTAGCTAGTTTATTAAGCGGTGCATTCATTGCCGAACAATTCTTCAACTGGCCTGGTTTGGGAAGATTGACTTTACAAGCTGTAATGGCTCAAGATTTATATTTAGTCATGGCCAGTTTAGTGATGAGTGCAGTTTTGCTAATTATTGGTAATTTAATTGCTGACTTAATGCTTAAAGTTGCCGATCCACGTATTCGTTTGGAAAATCTAAATTAGTTATTAGTCATTAGTCATTGGTCATTGGGTGAGCATTGAGCAAGTTGTCCTGATGTCACCCTATCTTTCCACACTCCCTCATCCCCCTCATCTCGCGTTGGTGAGTTTTGACTACGCAAAAATCGAGCGAAGTCGAGATTCAACTACCGCTAAGTCAACCACATCTCCCTCACTCCCCACTCCTTCCATGTTGTCCGAAGTCTATTACCTGGTGCGCTCAAAAAGTGATGGTCGTTACCTGACAGCTCGTCCCAATGCAGATGCATCAGGTTATCTGCTATTGTTTCGAGAAAACTTTGATGCTCTTAGTTATCTCAACACCCATGCAGCAGAAGTAGCAAATCGGTTTGCGATAGAATCGATTCCTGGTACACAGTTGGGAAGTTTGCTCAAACGCTGGGGTTTTAGTGGTGTGGGCATTGTAACTGACCCGTTATTGCCCAAAGTTGAGTTTTTACAGCATAGTTGAAAACTACTTCTTCCATCTTGAGGAAAACCAGTTATCTAGTTCAAGTTCTGGAAAATTGGTATAGTTTGAAATATTTTTTGTTACCAAAATGAGAGCATTAATTTTTGCGATCGCTGCAATTTGTCCATCAGCATAAGCGGGAGTTTTTGTCTAGTCACCTTTGCACGCTGAATTTCAAAAAAAAACAAGGAATATATTAAGTAAATAACGGCGCGATCGCACAAGTAAAATTAGGCAATATCGGTGAACTTAACTCATCACCATTGAACAAGGTAGCAATTAACTTTAAACTCCCTTGTTCGCGCCGATAAACTTCCACTTGTTGTTTGTGCCAATCCACAATCCAATATTCTCTCACCCCCCGTAAAGAGTAGAGCTTTAGTTTAAGTTCCTTGTCCCGCTTTTCGTTCTCACTACCAAGAGATAGCACCTCTACCACTAGTTCTGGCGCACCAGTTAAATGCCCCGCCTGGTCTAAAATTAGAGGCAATCTCTCATTACTAACCCAGACAACATCAGGAATCACATTATCATTCTCCCCAAAAATCACTCCTGGAGCAGGTACAACCTGGCCCAATAAAGTAGCTTGTGACCAGGTATCCAAAGGAGCAATAATTCTTGCACAGGCTTTTTGATGATTCCAGTGAGGCGCTCTAGTCACAAACAATTCCCCGTCGATAATTTCATAGCGGTTCCCGTTATCCGGAAATAACTCTAAGTCGGCGGTAGTCCAGCGCACTCTCTCAGATATCGGCTGGTTCATAAATTATTATTTGTTAAGGTATTTACCTATTTTAGCCAGAGTCGGTATGGGTCATTGGGCATACAGGGAGTGTGGGAGGTGTGGGAGCATGGGGAACAAATGCAGGTGTGGGAGGAAAAGGAGGATAGGGAGGATGGGGAAGAAATCTTGCCCCCCTCTCTCCCCACACTCTCCACACTCCCCCATCTCCCCACACTTCCCTATCCCCTCATCTCCCTCATCCCCAATCCCCAATGCCTACACCACTACCTTTTCTTTCTCCAAAATCAACTTAGAACGCTTCACTTGTTCGGGAATCGCCACTGGATAATCTCCAGTAAAGCAGGCAGAACAAAAACTGTTAGTGTCTTCTCCTGTTGCTGTTAGCATTCCCTCCCAACTGAGATAAGCAAGGCTATCTACTTCGAGTTGCTTAGCAATTTCTTCTACTGATTTGGTGGCAGCAATTAGCTGGTCTTGAGAATCGGTATCGATGCCATAAAAACAAGGGTGAGTGACTGGCGGAGAAGAAATTCGCATATGTACTTCCACTGCACCCGCCTCACGCAAAGTTTTTACCAGTTTCCGGCTAGTAGTACCGCGCACAATCGAGTCGTCTACGATGATCGCTCTTTTACCAAGTAGCACATCTTTAAGAGGGTTGAGTTTCATGCGGATGCCCGATTCACGCATGGTTTGGGTTGGTTGAATAAAGGTTCGCCCGACGTAGCGATTTTTAATCAGTCCTTCCATGTAAGTGACACCAGAAACTTGAGAAAATCCAATGGCAGCAGGGATACCTGAATCAGGAACACCGAAGACAATATCGGCATCTACAGAAGATTCTTTAGCTAGTTGCCGTCCTAAGCGCATCCGGTAGCTGTATAAACTTTCGTTGTGCATAATGCTATCAGGACGGGCAAAGTAAATCATTTCAAAGACGCACAATTTGCGCTGGGGCTGTTGACTCCAGTGATAGGAAGCCAAACCTTCTTCGGTAATCCAAACTAATTCACCAGGTTCTACATCCCGCAGGTATTCGGCTCCAATGATGTCTAAACCACAAGTCTCGGAAGCCAAAACGTAACGTATGGGATTACCTGGCAAAGTGCCGATGACCAAAGGGCGAATACCGTTGGGGTCGCGGACACCCATTAGACCATTGGGTGTGCCAATAACTAAACTAAAGGCTCCTTGGCAACGATGAAACGCCTTAATTGCACCTTCTAGCCAATCTGCACCTGTACTGATGGCTTGGGCGATCGCAAAAGCAATCATTTCTGAATCTGTTGTCGTGATTAAGTTGTATTTGTTTTCCAGCAACTCTTGGCGCAATTGCACTGTATTGACTAAATTACCATTATGTGCTAGAGCTAATGAACCTAAGCGAGTTTCAATCACAGCAGGTTGAGCATTAACTTTGCGGCTAGAACCTGTAGTGGAATAACGAGTGTGACCAACAGCAAGGCTACCAGGTAACTGTTCCAAAATCGATTCGTTGAAGACTTGAGATACTAAGCCCATATCTTTGTGGAGGTGGACTTTCGTACCCTCAAAGGTAGCAATACCAGCTGATTCTTGACCCCGGTGCTGGAGGGCATACAATCCAAAATAGCTTAGTTTAGCAACGTTTTCTCCTGGTGCGTAAACACCAAAAACACCGCAAGCTTCTTCTGGCTTGTCGGGATGATTTTCATAACTATCGATTGGTTTGTTGGTCTGGTTGGGGTATTCATCCGAAGTGACAGAATGAATAGAAATCATGCTAGCTTTGCTCCTGATGGGGGGTCAATCAATGTTGGATTTTAAATTTCTAGATAGCGTACCTAAGCCCTATCTTTAAGTGTCTTTTGGATTGACCGCACCCTAGAACGAATGCGGCTTGATAATTTGAGATTTGTTTAACCTACTAAAGACGGATGATACATGAACCAGAAAAAGTACTCCCAATCCGTCTTAGAAAGTTCTGTTCCGCAGAAACTGAGGCTCAGACTTGATGCAAAATCTCAAATCCAAAATCTAGAATTTGGCGATCGAGTGACTGGGATTATATCGATAGATAGTCGCAGAATTCTTAATAAATCTTTAACCATCCATTAAAACAGTACCGTAATTTTGTTCACAAAGTTTAATAATTTAACACTTAGAAGTCAGGAGTTATGCTCTTTTTTCTTAACTCCTGACTCTCAACTCCTCACTTCTCAACTAGGAGTAGTGGTTTGAAGGGCAAGACGCCTAACGATCGCCTGAGAATAACAAGCGTTCATCTGTTCAATATTAACTTTTATTAAGGCTTGGTTGTCAGTGGTTAAAACCCCCAAATCAGTGTCGGAATTACCAACTATACCTAGTTTTTGCCAATATTGAGCCAGATGTTCTTGTAAGTAGGATTCCCAAATTTCTTGTTGTTCTGGTGCGATAGAAACTAAGATTCTGGCACCACCTTCGGCAAAAAGCACTTCATCTAGTCGGTTTAACTGTGTTGGTGTTATTTCTAAATTTATTTGGGCACCACGGTTGCCAGCAATGCAACATTCTGCCAGGGCAATCGCTATTCCCCCCTCGGCACAATCATGGGCAGAACGTACCCATCCATTACGAATTCCGTGACGACAAACTAGCTGTACGCGACGTTCCAAGTCAAAATCTACTTGTGGCGGTTTTCCGGCAACAGTTCCGTGGATGATGGCTAAATACTCGGATGCTCCCAAACTGAGTTGCGATGCTAAAGGCAATCCGAGAAGATAAATGACATCGCCTGCTGTTTGCCAACCTTGACCACAAATTTTAGTAAAATCGGGAATCAAACCCACCATACCGACAACAGGAGTGGGATAAATTGGTTGGGGAGTGCCTTGGGAATCAAGGGTTTCATTGTATAAAGAGACATTTCCACCTGTGACTGGTGTTGCCAATTCTCGACAACCTTCTGCCAAACCGCGACAAGCTTCTGCCAATTGCCAGTAACCAATTGGTTTTTCTGGAGAGCCAAAATTTAGGTTATCTGTTACTGCTAGAGGTTCTGCACCTACACAGCTAAGATTGCGTGCGGCTTCTGCCACCACTGCCTTAGCTCCTTCATAGGGATCGAGATAAACATAACGAGAATTGCAATCTACTGTAGCTGCAACTGCTGATTTAAGATTTGGGGTTGGGAATTTTGGGTTGGGGATTTCTTCGAGTGGGCGTAAGCGTACTACAGCCGCATCTGCACCACCTGGTAGAATTACGGTATTGTTTTGTACTTGATGGTCATATTGACGATATACCCAGCTTTTAGAAGCGATCGCTGGTGTATCAAGCAAAGTTAAAAGAATATCATTCCAACTTTGCAGGCGTCCTTGGAGTTCGATGCCAGCAATTGTACAACTAGGCAAGGAATCAGCAGTCCATTCCCAAGCTTGACGGGCATATTCTGGTGGTTCTGTTAACAAGTCCCGCTGATAAAGCGGGGTATTTTCCGCCAAAGCCTCAGCAGGAATTTCTGCTGCTACCTTACCCTGAAAGAGAATTCGCACGATGGGTTGAGCAATCACTGAACCAGCGACAACAGCATGAAGTCCCCAGCGATGAAAAATGTTGATTAACTCCTGCTCGCGTCCTTTATGGGCAACGAACAGCATCCGTTCTTGAGATTCTGAAAGTAGGTATTCATAGGGAACCATTCCTAGCTCCCGCACGGGAATTTTATCTAAATCCAGTTCAATTCCCACACCACCTTTTGCCGCCATCTCTGAAGTCGAACAGGTGATTCCTGCTGCTCCCATATCCTGGGCGGCGACAACTGCACCCGTTTTGAAAGCTTCCAGACAAGCTTCAATTAACGACTTTTCCAAAAACGGGTCGCCCACTTGCACCGCAGGACGGTCATCCATTGATTGTTGAGTTAATTCTGCACTGGCAAAACTCGCGCCTCCCATACCGTCGCGCCCGGTGGTGGAACCAACATACAATACAGGATTACCTAAACCAGATGCCCCAGATTTAACGATTTCTGGCGTTTCCATTAGCCCCAACGCCATCACATTCACCAAGGGATTACCAGAGTAAGCAGGGTCAAAGTAAACTTCGCCGCCAACGGTGGGTACTCCCACACAATTACCGTAATGAGAGATTCCTGCTACTACACCAGTAAATAACCTTTGAGTTTTGACATCTTCTAAGGAACCAAAGCGCAACGAGTTTAAGATGGCAATGGGACGCGCACCCATTGTAAAAATATCCCTGAGAATACCTCCTACTCCTGTAGCCGCTCCCTGAAAAGGTTCGACAGCTGAAGGGTGATTGTGGGATTCAATCTTAAAGGCTAGTTGCAGTCCGTCACCCAAATCTACAACACCAGCATTTTCACCAGGCCCCACGAGAATGCGACGACCTTCGGTAGGAAACTGTTTGAGTAAAGGTCGAGAATTTTTATAACAGCAATGCTCTGACCACATTACCCCAAACATTCCCAGTTCGGCTTTGTTGGGATGACGCTCTAAACGACGGACGATTTCTGCGTATTCTTCTGGCTTTATACCTTCAGCAGCAATTTCTTCGGGGGAAAAGGGAGCAGGAGATGTGGCAGTCATGGAAATAATGCACCAATTGTACAGAGCATTATTCTATCGATTTACTTAACCTGTAGGTGCAACTTTAGGATAGATCGGGGCTATACGGTACAGTTCAGCTAAATAAATCTACTTAAATAAATATCGTAAACGTCTGAAATCATAGATTAGAAATTCTGAAATACTGCTTACTACTATGCTGTTATTTATGTAGTGTTACTTACAAACTAAGAAAATTTTCTTGTAACGTGCATAAAGTCGACCATAGGGCACCTACAAGTAATAAGATGCTCAGCCGTCCTTTCGCCCTCTAGGTGAAAGCGCCAAAATCTGGTGGTTTTGGCAACAATATCCTTGAAACAGCTGGGCATTTTATTTTCTGGAAATCCCTAGTAACCAAATTGAGAGGATTTTAATCATGACTAGACTTACCGTTCCACCTAATTTCATCGGCACCGCCAATGCCGATACTTTAATCGGAGAAGAGTTAAATGCATCACCCGCAATTGGTATTGATATTTTAACTGGAGGTTCCATTCGTACACTCTCAGGAATAGACACGATCGCTGGCATCGCTACTGGCGATAACGGCCTCGAACAGAGCAGCAATGGTGCTTCTGGGACAGGCATTGCTAACAGTGGCAATATTAATGCAGGAGACGGAAACGACGCGATCGCCGGCACAGGCAACGGCGGCAGTGGGAGTGACGGCTTCAACGATTACAGCGGCAATGGTGCTTTTGGGACAGGCATCACTAATAGTGGCAGTATTAATGCAGGAAATGGAAATGACACGATCGCTGGCACAGGCAACGCCGGCACAGGTGGTTCGGGTGAGTTCGGCGGCAATGGTGGTAATGCAATCGGCATCGCTAACAGTGGCAGTATTAATGCAGGAGATGGAAACGACGCGATCGCCGGCACCGCTACTGGCGGCACAGGTGGTGGAGGTTACGTGGGCGGCGATGGTGGTACTGGGACAGGCATCGCCAATAGTGGCAGTATTAATACAGGCTCAGGAAAAGACACGATCGCTGGTACAGGGAAGGGGGGCGACGGCGGCAGAGACGGCGGCGGTGGCGATAGTGGAACTGGTATCATTAATAGTAAGAAACTGGATACCGGAGACGGAGATGACACCATCGCTGGTACAGGTACTGGCGGCAGCGGCGCTGCTGGCGAGGGCGGCAGGAATGGCGCTACTGGAATCGGTATCGCTAACAGTGGCAGTATTAATACAGGCTCCGGAAAAGACGCGATCGCTGGTACAGGGAAGGGGGGCGAAGGCGGCAGGGGGTTTTTCAACGGCGGTGATGGCGGTACTGGAACTGGTATCACTAACAGTAAGAAACTGGATACCGGAGACGGAGAAGACACTATCGCTGGCACAGGTACTGGCGGCAGCGGTGGCGAAAAGGGTAACAATGAGGAATTCGGCAATGGCGCTAACGGTGGTACTGGGACAGGCATCACCAATAGTGGTAGTTTGAATACAGGAGACGCAAACGACACGATCGCCGGCACAGGCAACGGCGGTAATGGTGGCACCAGTCCTAACGGCCTCGGCAATGGCGGTGCTGGAATCGGCATCCAAAACATTAAAGACGCCACCATTACTACAGGGTGCGGCAACGACACGATTATCGGTTATGGAAACAGTTCTGGAACGAACTCCACTGCCTATGGCATCGTCAACGATGGAGTGATTGATACTGACAAGGGTTCTGATATCCTTACTGGACAGGCTACTGCAACAATTGGTGGTACTGCTTATGGCATTTATGGACAAGGAATCATCAAGACTGGCAATGGCAATGACAAAATTATCGCCACCAGTACCCTAGATGGAGTTCAACAGAAAGTCTCTATTGGTGGCGGCATCAACATTGCTCTGGGCTGTGGAAATGATTACTTCAAAGGTTTCGGGGAAGCAACTGTTGATGGCGGAAACGGTTTTGACACCCTCGATCTCGGAGCTTTTAATCGCTCTGAACTGATTGTATCTGGTGTTATTTCTGGCAATACTCTTAATTCTGCCATCATCAGTTTCAACAACAATGGAAACTCCATTAGCTTGTCTACCACTGGCTTTGAGAAATTTATCTTTGCAGATAGCTCTTTTTCTTACAGCACTTTGGCAAACGGGGCATAGGTTTGTTAATTCTTCGATCTCGTGTTTTAACCCCTGAGTGTCTAATTGGTATTGTTTGCTCTTAAGCTGAAAAAGTATAGCAGGAGGCAGGAGGTAAAACTATTGCTAACTCTCTTGTTTCACCCTTTCAAAATGTCCTAAAGAGTGTGACTACGGCTGTATCTACCAGAATATATACTCTTAGCTACTAACTTGCATAGATTTACTGGAACTCAGAGATTATTCGGGTGTATGCAGTTTAGCTTTAACAATCAAGTGACGACAATCACACTTACGTATGATTAAGATCGTCTCCCTGCAAGTGCCAGGTGGGCATAATTAAAGACAACTGAACTCTAGCCGAGTCATTAATAGGGAACACACTAGTTACCGACAGCCTTCATCAAGGACTGTCGGTTTTTTGTCATTTGTCATTGGTTTTTGGGCATTAGTTTTTTACTTCATCTTTCCATACCTCATGTCCAAATAAAATTTCCCCACAACTGGTTAGTAACTTGACACAGATTTAGCCAGAGTCACTACCAAATGTAGGGAAGTTAGGATGAAATTGGTAATCTTATACCTATCGAGTGCTAAAACTTTACACTTACTCTAGTAGAGCAAAAGTATACTCTTAGAATTAGCACACACTTTGTACTAAGACATCGCTTGAATGATGTAATCAAAGTATGGCGAAGCTTGGGCAGCATCTTCTGCACTTAGTAAGTCAAGAGCCGCTGTTTTAAGAGAATTAATTGCTTCTACCATTCCAGGTACAGGAACGCCCAATGAGTTGTACATTTCCCGCACACCAATCAAACCGATTTTTTCAATTGGCTCTTTGTCACCAGCAAGTACACCATAAGTGATTAAGCGTAAGTACCAGCCAAAATCACGGATACATAGAGAACGTTGACGTTCACCGTAAGCATTACCACCGGGAGAGATAAAGTCAGGACGCTTTTGCCAAAGTTGTTTGGTTGCTTCCTGAACTATCTTTTTTTCATTTTCAGCTAAGGTAGCAGCAATGCGCGTCCGTTGTACGCCTGTTTGCAAAAAGTCTTTGATATTTTTAAGTTCGCCACTGCTGGGATAACGCAGTTCGTCGTCGGCTCTGAGAATAACTTGGCTAATTACAGTCATGATGATTGAAATCACCTTAAATATTATCTGCTAGTTTAGCGAGTCTGAGGTACACAAGTGAAGGGATAGGAGCTACTTATGTATTGAATTTACACGTTTGGGTAAAGGATGAGGGAGATGTGGTTCGACTACGCGGTAGTCGAAACTCACCAACCGGGAGATGGGGAGATAGGGAAATAACTAACTATCAATGACCAATAATAAATGACAAATGACAAAAATAATTTGGCAACAAGGTGAATTAATTGAAGTCACTATCGCTGACTTGACTGATACTGGCGATGGTGTGGGACGTGCTAACGAAAGAGTAGTATTTGTCCCTGATACTGTACCAGGCGATCGCGCTCTTGTCCGCTTAGTATATGTTAAACCAAAATATGCCCACGCTAAGCTCCAGCAGTTATTGCAACCATCTCCCCATCGCATCCGCCCTGGTTGTATTGTGGCGGATAAGTGTGGTGGTTGCCAGTGGCAGCACATTAATTATGAATACCAGCTAGCAGCTAAACAAAATCAAGTTATCCAAGCAATGGAACGCATTGGTGGTTTTATCCACCCACCAGTAGATCCCGTACTGGCTGCTGCTTCTGCTTTTGGCTATCGGAATAAATCTACCTATCCTCTAGGGAAATCGGCAACAGGACAGGTACAAGCTGGTTACTACCAAAAAGGTAGTCATCAATTAATTAACTTAAATCAATGTCCAGTCCAAGATGCGCGTTTAAATCCCATGCTTGCCGAAGTTAAGCAAGATATCCAACAGCAGGGTTGGCAAATTTATGACGAACAGCGCCACCTTGGGCAAATTCGCCATTTGAGTTTACGCATTGGCCGCCACACTGGAGAAATGTTGCTGACTTTGGTGGTCAAGGACTGGAATTTACCAGGAATTGAAAGCCAAGCCCAGGAATGGTTAAAGCGTTATCCCCAGTTAACGGGAGTCTCTTTGAATCGCAACTTCGATCGCACAAATGCTATCTTTGGAATAGAAACCCGTTGCATCGCTGGAGTCCCCCACCTGCGTGAAAAATTCGCTGGACTGGAATTTCAAGTCCGCCCAGATACATTTTTCCAAGTTTATACAGAAACAGCAGAGGCACTATTGCAGGTAATTCAGTCAGAACTCAATCTTCAAGGGCATGAATTCCTAGTTGATGCCTACTGCGGTATCGGCACTTTAACTTTGCCTCTCGCCAAACAAGTACGACAAGCTATAGGCTTAGAAGTGCAACCAGCAGCCGTGGAACAAGCTATTTTCAATGCCCAGCGCAATGAAATTAATAATGTAACATTCCAAGTCGGCGCGGTTGAAAAATTGCTGCCAAAAATGGGCACAATACCGGAAGTCGTAATACTCGATCCGCCACGTAAGGGGTGCGATCGCGCTGTTATAGATACTTTACGGCAGTTGAAACCATATAGGATTGTTTACGTCAGCTGTAAAGTAGCCACCCTCGCCCGCGACCTGAAATTGCTTTGTCAAGATGGGCAATATAAAATAGCACGGGTACAACCCGCTGATTTTTTTCCTCAAACTGCTCATGTGGAAGCTGCCGCCTTTCTTGTGCGATCGCATTTGGATAAGAATGCTGACTTCTTTAAAAAAACTGAAATTTCAAATTTGTAGTCTAGTGCATACTAACAATGCTAAAATCGAATTAAGCTAAAAATAGAAATTGATTTTGTTTAAATAAATTCAAGTTGCATCGGCTCTTAAAAATATGAATGGGATTGTGTAAATTAAAAATTGCCAATAAAATTAGAGTATTCTAATACTCTAGAAAATTACTAGCAGCTTTTTAAGTTGCTAACTCCATTATCAAATCTATTTAGGCCATTATATATCTAAGCAATCCTAACTCATTTATAGAGTCAATGCTCCCTAGCATTTTCAAAATTTAGTTTTAAAGACGCAAGTTTGAAGGCAGCATGACCACCTCAATTTTTATCAGGGTGCCTGTGACACCAAACTGATGTCTAGCTAACTGAAAGCTATGGGGTTTCTCTAGTGATTACAATTTCGCTCCGTCCAGTTGGACGCTATTGGGGCACTATTAGTTTTGCCTCAACCCTCTATCTTTGTCCAATATTAGATTTATTGTTGGCAGAAATCCCAGCAAAATTACAATCCGAACTACGTTTAGGGCTTCAAGAAGCCTTAGTCAATGCAGCTAAGCATGGCAATAATCTCGATCCGAGTAAAACAGTTGTAGTCCGTTTTTCCTTAATAGATAATCAATATTGGTGGATAATTTCAGACCAGGGTAGCGGCTTTACTCCCTCGCAGATTAGCGATGAAGAACCAACGGACTATTTGCCACCAGATGAAGCAGAAAGTGGTCGGGGTTTATGTCTTCTGCATCAAATTTTCGATCAGGTAGAGTGGAATCGCAAAGGCACAGAATTAAGGCTTTGTAAACAAATGGAAAATCGTCGGGGATTATCTCTGCGACGTTGAAAAAAAGACGCTCTGAGGCAAAAAGTGGAAGACGCGAAGAAATTATTCAGGAGATTTCCCGCGTCTTCGTGTTTGGCATCAGTGCGTCTTCATCTATTGTTACCGTGAGTTGGACACGGAGGAGCAGAAATAGAGCGATCTAGCCAACCAACTGCTTGTTCTAATCTAGCTTGAGCTTCTTGTGGCTGATTGTTCAAAAGATAAACAAGAGCTGCTGCTATTTGTTCATTGGCGCGAGAATTGCGGTTAGACTTGAGGCGATGCCAATCGTCAGGAGAGATACTCAGTCTTTGCATTAGGGCTTGGGCTAGTTCTAAAGTACTAAAATCATTCAGTTGACTGGTTTTCGGCAGCTGGGTAGATTGAGACATAATTTGAAGTCCTTTGTCCTTTATAAATTTGTCATTTGTCGGATCTTACAAAGTTGAGGTAGTCCGTTAGCTCTTTTCTCCCACTTAAAGGAACTACCCTTGAGTAACCTTTGATAGTCCCAAAGCTGGCAGGAGATTTTATGCTTTGTCACTTGTCCTTTATCGATTCACCAATGACAAATGATTAATAACAAATGACAATTGACTTTTAATCTTAGTTTACTACTTGTAAATGAAGCCGTCTCAAAAATCACAACCGTCAGGGGAAAATCCCGAACCAGATTTGTCGCAAGAAATCGAGGAAGTAGAACGATCGCTCTCATCATTAAAAGAACGTTACCATCAAGTGGAACGCGATCGCCAACAACAGGCACAATGGCAACAGCGTCGGGATCGACTCAAGCACAATAAATCTCAGACACCCGAAATCAAAGCAGAGTTAAGGCAAATTCAACAGCAGTTAGAAATGCTAGAACTGAAATTAGAAAGCCAGTTATTTTCTTGGCGTAGCCTTAAAAAACCTTTCTGGCAAGTCGTCCGCTTTGGTGGAATGGGCGTTATCATAGGCTGGATATTAAAGTCTTATGCTGGGTAAATATGGTAAATCGACGGATTGCAGAAATATTGCGAAGTGGTCAACCTGATGAGTCCCTCGAAGTCCAAGGCTGGGTACGGACAAAGCGCGAATCGAAAGGGTTCGCTTTTATTGAAGTCAATGACGGCTCATCGCTAGCTAATTTGCAAGTCGTCATCAATCAGGATTTGCCAGACTACGAAATTATATTGAAAAAATTGAATACAGGTGCTGCTGTTGAAGTAACAGGGGTACTAGTAGCTTCTCTGGGGAAAGGACAGCGAATTGAGTTGAAAGCCCAGACGATGAAAGTTTATGGAGAAGCCGATCCCGATACATATCCCCTGCAAAAGAAGCGTCATTCCTTTGAGTTTCTACGAACCATTGGACATTTGCGATCGCGTACTAATTCTTTTGGTGCAGTTTTCCGCGTTAGAAATGCTTGCTCAACAGCAATTCACCAATTCTTCCAACAGAGAGGTTTTTTATGGGTACATACACCCATTATTACTGCTAGCGACTGTGAAGGCGCAGGAGAACTTTTTAGCGTTACTAGTTTTGATTTAAAAAATATTCCGCGCACAGAAAACCAAGCAATAGATTACAGCCAAGACTTTTTTGCTAAACCTACATACTTAACAGTTAGCGGCCAGTTGGAAGCAGAAATTATGGCAATGGCGTTTAGCAACGTTTATACATTTGGCCCTACCTTCCGCGCAGAAAATTCTAACACGTCGCGCCACTTAGCAGAATTTTGGATGGTTGAGCCAGAAATGGCTTTTTGTGACTTAGAAGGTGATATGGATTTAGCTGAGGCATTTCTCAAGCATATTTTTAAATATGTGTTAGAAACTTGCCCAGAAGATATGGAATTTTTTAATCAGCGCATAGATAATTCTGTGCTGGCAACTGCCGATAATATTATTAACAATCAATTTGAACGCTTAACTTATACAGAAGCGATCGCACTTTTAGAAAAAGCCGATATCAAATTTGAATATCCTGTAAACTGGGGGTTAGATTTACAATCAGAACACGAACGTTACCTAGCTGAACAATTATTTAAAAAGCCAGTAATCGTTACAGATTATCCAGCGAAAATTAAAGCTTTTTATATGCGTTTGAACGACGATGAAAAAACTGTCCGTGCAATGGATATTCTCGCACCGAAAATTGGCGAAATTATTGGTGGTTCCCAGCGTGAAGAACGCCTAGAAGTTCTAGAACGCCGAGTGTTGGCGCAAGGATTAAACCCAGAAGAGTTGTGGTGGTATCTCGATTTGCGTCGTTATGGTACTGTTCCTCACGCTGGTTTTGGTTTGGGTTTTGAACGACTCGTCCAATTTATCACTGGAATGACAAATATTCGTGATGTAATACCCTTCCCGCGTACACCGCAAAGTGCCGAGTTTTAGTTTGATTTGAAAACCAGGTGATTATAATGGTTTCTACACAAACCAAGTTCCTCTAAATGGATTAATAAAAACTTTGAAACCCGCCAATGCGGGTTTTGCTTGTATAACAGCGTATTTTATTAAGCGATTAGTAAAAAAATTAATATTTTTGAATCTTCTCTTCTAACAAATTGAATTTGCTCAATAGATAATTCAGTAATTTGAGTAATTTGTTCTAGACTCATTCCAATTTGCAACAAATTTAAAGTCAACTTTCTTATTGTTTCTGCTTTACCTTTGGCTATTTCAAATAAAGAGGTTAAACTTAATACGATATTTTAGATAATAGATGCACCCCAACTTGTATTCAGGTTCGCATTCCCAAAGATTTGCATAAAGAACCAATCATGATATGACTGGTTTATTACTATTTGTCACAGCCATCGTTACTGATGCTCAGGTAAGCATAAATGTGCCAGAATATAGCTATTTAGACTGGAACTAGAGGAACAACTTCTCAGATTGAAAACGCTTTAACCCATCTGGATGAACTGAATTTAGAAGTTTTGTCGCAATCCAATCCTGAAGAAGATGGGTGATAAATTTAGTTAGGAGTTAGGAGTTAAAAAATTCATAACTCTTAACTTTTAACTCCTAACTGGATTTAAGCCATTTGATTTTCAATTGCCCACCGCGCTAGTTCAGTGCGGTTATGGAGATTGGTTTTGCCCAACATATTGGACACATGGCTTTCAACCGTGCGCTGACTAACGTTTAGTTCTTCAGCAATTTCCCGGTTAGCTAAACCCCTAGCTACAAACTGGACTACTTTGAGTTCGGTTGGGGTTAACTGCACATCGAAGGGAACCTGGATACGGGAACCGTTTTCACCTCCTTTTGCTTGGTGTTCTTTCCAACGGATAGTTTGTTTCAGTGAGGATTCAACTTGCGCTACGAGTTCTTCTGGTTCAAAGGGCTTGACCATATAAACATCAGCACCTTTATTCAGACCCTTAACTCGGTCTGCACTTTGTCCCTTAGCTGAAAGGAAAAGAACCGGAATCCAGCTGGTGCGTTCGTTTTGCCGGACTTGTTCCACAAAAGTATATCCGTCCATTTCCGGCATCATCACATCGCAGATAATCATGTCTGGAACATCTTGCTCTAAAATTTCCAGAGCTTCGCGTCCATTTTCGGCGGTGATGACTTCGTATCCTCGGAATTCTAAGTAATCCTTCACCAGCAAGATGAGGTTAGGGTCATCATCAATCAATAGAAGTCGTTTGTGATCTTTCATGCTGGGCTCTTTCATAGCAGTGGCACTTGTCGCGCTTCGGTCTATCAAGGTCTTGAATATTTATCCTCTATGGTGGGTAATGTGAGATGTGTCCTTTTTCCTACTTAACTTGCCTTTGCTGTCTCAAAGTCTCAAAAATGCCGAGCACTTTCAAGAGACTACTAGCTCGATAGCAAAAGTCCAGCAAGGATACGTATAGCAGTAGTATCTATAATGCGCTATTATATATCGCTTTGAAAGTGGCGAGTTAAAAAACACTGATTAAATAATAATCTTTCTGACTCACTAGTTAAGTACTGGCTTAAAGATGACCCTACCTCAAAACCAACTCCCACTTTCTTAAAGCTTACTGCCATAACATATCCTTCGGTTGTTAAGCCTCTATGAGATGTTCACAAGAAACCAGGAAGTTTCTGGCAAAGGATGGGTTAAAAATGCATATTTTTCTATCACCTTATTGCCTATTGAGTGTTCTTGGAAGAGCCGCTTCAATAACTTCCGGGTTTGCTTGACGATACGAGACTCCATCACGGTAGACCACCATTATGGGTCTAGAACAATAAACCTGCAAGCAATTGCCTTTAGTTTTAAAGACACAAATGGGATGACTTTCTTGCAGCTTGGCGAGTTTGAACTCTTAAAGTCGCTTTTTTAAGTATTCCCAAGATTCCAGACTAGCTCGTTTTGAGCAGCAGTTAGCAATTGTTCGATCGCCACAAATAAAAATATGTGGCTGAATTTTTGCCAATCCTAAACTTTCAACACAATTACTCAGGGCTTTATATTCAAGAGACTTTGTGGTTTTGGGGATTTGATGGCTTGTCTGGATCACTTTATTGTTACTCATCGAACGGCTCCCTGATTACAGTTCTATAACAATTTCCAAGCTTTGCAAATAAAGTTTACTGAGAAGGGGAATAGGGATTGGAAATTGGGTATTAGGTATTGCGGATTAGGTTAGAAAAACACACCCTAGTCCCTATGCTCTTAATCTCCACTTCGTAGGGAACCAGAGTTGCCTACTCCCTATAAAAATATTCGTAACTTCCGGAACAGAACCTGAAAACTCAAAATAATTAAGCATTTATACTTAAGTACACCGAAGATATTCTAGTTCGGGAACCCGTACTTAAGAAATTCTTGCCATTGGATGCTGCTTTTCGATAGATTAGCACTCAGGAGTTGAGAGTGCTAAACTCTGGAGAAAAATGATATGGCAGCAATATCTCTAACCGTTTCTACAGTAAAACCATTAGGCGATCGCGTTTTCGTGAAAGTGAGCGCCTCTGAAGAAAAGACCGCAGGTGGTCTGTATTTGCCTGACACCGCTAAGGAAAAACCCCAGGTAGGGGAAGTAGTTGCCCTCGGCCCTGGCAAGCGTAATGACGACGGTAGCCGTCAAGAATTGGAAATTAAAGTCGGCGATAAGGTGCTGTACTCTAAGTACGCTGGTACTGACATCAAACTCGGCACCGAAGAATTTGTACTGCTTTCTGAAAAAGATATCTTAGCAGTTGTTATCTAGTGGTCATTAGTCATTGGTCATTAGTCATTAGCCAATGACAAAGGACAAATGACAAATGACGTAGACGCCCTCCGGGCGGCTTCCCGAAGGGTAGAACAAAAGACAAATGACAAAGGACAACTAACAATAAATTATGGCAAAGCGCATTATCTACAACGAAAACGCCCGTCGTGCCCTAGAACGAGGCATGGACATTCTGGCTGAGGCTGTAGCTGTTACCCTTGGTCCTAAAGGTCGTAACGTAGTCCTAGAAAAGAAATTTGGCGCACCGCAAATCGTTAATGATGGTGTAACCATCGCCAAAGAAATCGAATTAGAAGACCACATTGAAAACACTGGTGTAGCTCTGATTCGTCAAGCTGCTTCTAAGACCAACGATGCTGCGGGCGATGGCACCACCACTGCTACCGTTTTAGCTCATGCGATTGTCAAAGAAGGCTTGCGGAACGTTGCAGCTGGTGCTAATGCGATTTTGTTGAAGCGTGGTATTGATAAAGCTACCAACTTCCTCGTAGATAAAATTGCTGAACATGCTCGTCAGGTGGAAGATTCCAAAGCTATTGCCCAAGTCGGTGCAATCTCCGCTGGTAATGACGAAGAAGTCGGTCAAATGATTGCTCAAGCTATGGATAAGGTGGGCAAGGAAGGCGTAATTTCCTTAGAAGAAGGGAAATCTATGTTCACCGAGTTGGAAATTACTGAAGGGATGCGCTTTGATAAAGGCTACATCTCTCCTTATTTTGCCACCGACCCTGAGCGCATGGAAGCGATTTTTGATGAGCCTTTCCTACTGCTGACCGATAAGAAAATTGCTCTAGTACAAGACCTTGTACCAGTTTTAGAGCAAGTAGCTCGTGCTGGTCGTCCTTTGGTGATTATTGCTGAAGATATTGAAAAAGAAGCTTTGGCAACCTTAGTAGTTAACCGTTTGCGTGGTGTATTGAACGTTGCTGCTGTTAAGGCTCCTGGCTTTGGCGATCGCCGCAAAGCTATGTTAGAAGATATCGCTGTTTTAACTGGCGGTCAATTAATTACTGAAGATGCTGGTTTGAAGCTAGATAACACTAAGCTCGATAGCTTGGGTAAAGCTCGCCGCATCACTATTACCAAGGACAACACCACAATTGTTGCCGAAGGTAACGAAACTGCGGTTAAGGGTCGTGTAGAACAAATTCGTCGTCAAATCGAAGAAACTGAATCTTCCTACGACAAAGAAAAACTGCAAGAACGTCTTGCTAAACTTTCTGGCGGTGTCGCTGTGGTGAAAGTGGGGGCAGCCACAGAAACCGAAATGAAAGACAAGAAACTGCGCCTAGAAGACGCTATCAACGCTACCAAAGCTGCTGTGGAAGAAGGTATCGTTCCTGGCGGTGGTACAACCCTAGCTCACCTGGCTCCTGATTTAGAAACTTGGGCTAACAGCAACCTCACAGGTGAAGAGTTGATTGGTGCGTTGATTGTTGCTCGTGCTTTACCTGCGCCTTTGAAGAGAATAGCGGAAAATGCTGGTCAAAATGGTGCTGTGATTGCTGAGCGCGTCAAAGAGAAGGAATTCAGCGTTGGTTACAATGCTGCAACTAACGAATTTGTCGATTTGTTAAGTGCTGGTATTGTTGACCCTGCTAAGGTGACTCGTTCTGCTCTGCAAAACGCTGCTTCCATCGCTGGTATGGTGTTGACAACCGAATGTATTGTAGTTGACAAGCCTGAGCCGAAAGACGGCGCTCCTGCTGCTGGTGCTGGCGCTGGTGGCGACTTCGATTACTAATATTCTGTAGTCCGTTATTTGTAAAAACAGCTGCTTCCTAGTAGAGGCGGCTGTTTTTTTATGGCATAGAGCCTAAATTTCTTAAACTAAATTAAGATTTACATTTATTTAGTTTGATTAACTTTAACTTCAAAAACCTGGACTCCTATTTCAAAAGCTTCTTGTTTCTCTTCATTAGTTAAATAACAATTATCAGCTGGACGACGAGGATCGCCGCCTGCTTCTAGATATCTTTGTCGAGCTAGTGCAAAAATTTCTTTCAGTCTTTGATACTTTTGCTTTAACAGTGTTGTTGGTTCTTTCATAGTTCTGATGCCCATGAAATAGGAGCTATTTCGCCATTTTGCAGGAGTAGTGCTGTAGGTAAAACGAGGCTAGGAGTGGTGATATAGTAGAATCCTCTCTCATCATCATAGAACATTCCCTCAAGTAGTCCTAGAGTTTCCAAAGCATTGAGAACGAGATATTGTAGTTCTGTTGGCTCCATGAATACCTAAATTCTATTAACTCTAGAAATTTTATAGGAAAACGTCCGTTGTACTTTTATTTACTTAACTCTCTGAATCACTTCTTGAGCAAAATCTTTTAGAGAATCATATAAATCACCATATTTTTGTTTATATGTCAACTTCTCTCCAAAATCTAAATTTTTAGCTAATTGTGCTCTTTCAGTAATTTTAGTTCTAAATACTGATGGAAAATCAGAGCTAGTTATAATCAATTCAACTAATTGATTATAACTAGCTCTAGATACATTAAATCTAGAGATTAAAGTTCCTAAAGATTTTAAATTATGCCCATTTTCATTATTAAACTTTTTAATATGTCTTAAAATTAATCTTAATCCACCAATTGACATCCTGTTAGGGGTGCAAGGCAAAATACAAAAATCACTTGCTAAAAATGCACTTTTAATTGTTTTGTTAATTGTTGGTGGGCAATCAATCAAAACATAATCGTATTTTTTAGATAGACTATTTATAACTTCCTTCAGTAAATCAATCGGTTTTAATCCTAGATTATAATAAAATCCTTCAGGTAATTCTTCTTGAATTTCAAATAATATAGGGCTACTAGGTATTAGGTGTAAAGATTGAAATTTAGCTTTTAGATTAGAAATATCTCGTTTAGCTATAAAGTCCTCGTTTTTAAGACGATCTAGAAAATCTTTAGGTCGTTTAAATAAATAAGGTAAAGTCAACTTATTCCTTTCAAATTGACTAAACCATACATCTTCTGACATTAAAATATTTGTTAAATTACACTGAGGATCGAGGTCAATAACCAGCACTCGCTTGCCATACATGGTGTCCCCTGCTAAATATTCCGCTAATGCCATGACGATAGTAGTTTTCCCAACTCCACCCTTGAGATTGCAAATGCTGATCGTTTTAGCTGTCATAATTTCTGGTAGACTCACACATTTCATGGGCTACAGTTCTATGTTTCCCTGGAAATATACCCAAGTAACAGGTTAATTTTTTCTTTTACCTAAAAATTCATGAGCCAAACTAATTTTGAAACAACTCCTCTACATACCCTAAACCCGCTTAACCGATTTTCCGATAGAGCGGAAGATTATGTTAAATACCGACCAAGCTACCCTCCAGATGCAATTGATATTATTTTGGAAGGATTAGATAAAAATTCACAAATTATCGCAGCAGATATTGGTGCTGGTACAGGAATTAGTTCAAGATTACTTGCTGAACGTGGAGTTAATGTCATCGCCATAGAACCAAATGTAGCGATGAGAGAAGCCGCTCAAGCGTACCCTTTAGTAGAGTTTGGTGATGGAACAGCAGAATTTACCAAACTTACTGAGCAATCTGTTGATTTGGTTACTTGTTTTCAAGCTTTTCATTGGTTCAATCCAGAACCAGCGTTATCAGAATTTCATCGGATTTTAAAACCGTCAGGACACTTAGCTGTGGTATGGAATAACCGGGATAAAGAAGATGATTTAACGGCAGAATATAGCCGAATAGTCCGTGAAGCATCTAACAATCACCCAGCAGAATCAAGGATGCAGTCAGTAGAGCCACTTTTAGCTACTCCTAATTTTATTAATATCCGCGAATACACTTTTACTTATAGACAACAGTTAGATTTAACTGGGCTTATCGGACGAGCAAAAAGTGTTTCTTATCTACCTAGTGAAGGCTTGGCAGATAAAAAACTTATTGATAATTTTCAAGAATTGTATCAGCGTTTTTGTGATGAGAATGGTTTTGTGTACTTGGTCTATCGCACTAGCGTACACCTTGCCGAACCAATCAATTAAATGACTTGCAACTCACAAACTACAGAAGGTTGGCATGGCAAACTGAATTTAGTTTACGCCGATCGCCACAACACAACCGAATTAATTTATAGCCACCATCAAGCACCCTTGAAGGTACAACGCCCATTCTATCCAGAAGGGGAAAAAGTTTGTCATAGCGTAATTTTACACACGGCTGGGGGAATGGTGGGAGGCGATCGCTTATCCTCTAATATCCACCTCCAACCCCATACACACGCCTTAATCACTACAGCTGCTGCAAGCAAGATATACCGCAGCAATGGCTTACAAGCTAGACAAACCATCCAGATGCAAGTTGATGCTGGTGCTTGTTTAGAATGGTTGCCCCAAGAAACAATTTTATTTAACAGTGCGATTTATCAACAAGATTTACGGGTAGAATTAGCAACCGGGGCTAGTTGGTTAGGCTGGGAAATTACCCGATTTGGTCGCAGTGCTAGAGGAGAAAAATTCTTACAAGGGGAATGGCGATCGCACACTGAAATATGGCAACAAGGTATTCCCTTATGGATCGATCGGCAATGGTTACCAGCTAGCGAAGAAATTGTCCACAGTCCTCACGGCTTGGCTGGAAAACCAATAGTAGGTAGTCTAGTTTGGCTTGGCGATGCAGTTTCAGCAGAAATTAGAGAAAAAATCCGAATTTTAGGCAATGGCGTTGGTGAAACAGGTGTTAGCAGATTACAACATGGATTATTGTGTCGATATCGCGGTGATTCTACATCTGAGGTGAGAAACTGGTTTATTGATATCTGGCAGCTGCTGCGAGTTTCTTTTTTAAATCGTGGTAATTGTATACCAAGAGTGTGGCAGGTTTGAACCGCCAAGAGTGGAGAGAAGAATGCAATTGACACCGCAAGAAAAAGATAAACTATTAATTTTTACTGCTGCTTTATTAGCAGAAAAACGTAAAGAAAGAGGTTTGAAACTAAATTATCCCGAAGCAGTTGCTTATATTTCTGCTGCCATTTTAGAAGGTGCAAGAGATGGGCAAACTGTAGCTGAATTAATGAGTTATGGTACAACTCTCTTAACGCGAGATGATGTCATGGAAGGGATACCAGAAATGGTGCATGAAGTGCAGGTAGAAGCAACTTTTCCTGATGGCACAAAGTTAGTAACAGTACATAATCCAATTCGTTAGTTTGGAAATTTTAAATTTATTATGATTCCTGGAGAAATTCTCACACCAGCAGGTGAAATTGAACTAAATGTTGGTCGTCCAACTATAAAATTGCGAGTTTCAAATACAGGCGATCGCCCCATACAAGTCGGTTCCCACTATCACTTTTATGAAGTCAACACCGCCTTAAACTTTGACAGAGAACAAGCGCGAGGAATGCGCCTCGATATCCCCGCCGGAACCGCAGTTCGCTTTGAACCAGGCGATGAAAAAGAAATAACTCTAATCCCCCTTGTCGGTACTCGCCAAGTCTACGGTTTCAACACCAAAATTAACGGAAACCTCTAAAAACCCTCCGCAAATCTCTACGCTTCCCTTTGCATCTTTTTGCGTTTAAAAAATTTATTTTTTAACGCAGAGGAACGCTGAGGTAAACGCGGAGGTACGCAAAGTTAGAGTTTGTTTGCCACACGTTTGATGCCTTCTTTGAGGTGGAGAACGTTAAAGTTGAGCAGAAGACCGAGTTTACAATTAGTGAGTTTAAGGTAAGTTAAAAGCTGTACTGAGTGAATTGGGTTGATGGATTCTACAGACTTGACTTCAATAATTACTTTATTTTCTACTATTAAATCTAATCGATAAACACAATCCAATTCCACCTCTTTATATACGAGAGGTAATGAAATTTGCCTACCAACCCTAAATCCATGCTGCTTCAATTCATAATGCAAACATTCCTCATAAGCTGACTCCAATAACCCTGGCCCCAACGCCGTATGCACTCTTATACCACAACCAATTATCGCCCCACTCAAGTCATTCTCATCCACACTCCGCGCTCCTCTGCGTTTACCTTAGCGCCCCTTTGCGTTTAAACTCGATTCTAACCTGACTCCGCAGGAATGTAATATGCCTTACAAAATGTCACGCCACGCCTACGCCGAAACCTACGGCCCAACAGTAGGCGATCGCATCCGACTTGCAGACACAGAATTATTTATAGAAGTTGAACAAGATTTTACCACCTACGGCGATGAAGTAAAATTCGGCGGCGGTAAAGTCATTAGAGACGGAATGGGACAATCCCCCATTTCTAACGCTGATGGTGCTGTAGATTTAGTAATTACTAATGCCTTAATTCTCGATTGGTGGGGTATTGTCAAAGCAGATATTGGCATTAAAGATGGCAAAATTTTTAAAATTGGTAAAGCCGGAAATCCTTATATTCAAAATAATATAGATATTATTATCGGCCCCGGAACTGAAGCTTTAGCAGGGGAAGGAATGATTCTCACTGCTGGGGGTATTGATGCCCATATTCATTTTATTTGTCCCCAACAAATTGAAGTGGCGATCGCTTCTGGTATCACTACCATGATTGGCGGCGGTACTGGCCCGGCTACGGGTACAAATGCTACTACCTGCACCCCAGGCCCTTGGAATATTTATCGGATGCTGCAAGCTGCTGAGGCTTTTCCCGTCAACTTAGGATTTTTGGGTAAAGGTAATGCCAGTCAACCCCAAGGACTTGTAGAACAAGTAGCCGCAGGTGCAATGGGGTTAAAGCTGCATGAAGACTGGGGAACCACCCCCGCAGCAATTGATACTTGCCTCAGCGTTGCCGATGAATATGATGTGCAAGTAGCTATCCATACTGATACCCTCAACGAAGCCGGATTTGTAGAAGATACCATTGCTGCTTTCAAGAATCGTGTCATCCACACCTACCACACCGAAGGCGCAGGCGGCGGACACGCACCAGATATCATCAAAGTTTGCAGCCAAGCTAATGTTCTACCATCTTCCACCAATCCCACACGTCCTTATACCCTCAACACCTTAGATGAACACCTGGATATGTTGATGGTATGTCATCATCTCGATCCGGCGATCGCCGAAGATGTCGCTTTTGCCGAGTCTCGCATTCGCCGAGAAACCATTGCTGCTGAAGACATTTTGCACGACTTAGGCGCATTCAGTATGATTTCTTCTGACTCCCAAGCAATGGGAAGGGTAGGTGAAGTGATAATTCGCACCTGGCAGACATCTCACAAAATGAAGGTACAACGAGGAACTCTTAACCCACAAGGAACTGAGCAACCAGCAGATAATTTTCGTGCAAAAAGATATGTTGCTAAATATACTATTAATCCGGCGCTCGCTCACGGAATTGCTGATTATGTGGGTTCAGTTGAAGAGGGAAAATTAGCAGATTTGTGCTTGTGGCGTCCGCCTTTTTTTGGCGTCAAGCCAGAAATAGTCATTAAAGGCGGAATGATTGCATGGTCGCAAATGGGCGATCCTAACGCCAGTATTCCCACACCCCAACCAGTGCATATGCGACCGATGTTTGGTAGTTTTGCAGGTGCTAAGAATGCCACATCATTAACTTTTATTTCGCAGGCAGCTTTGGAAAAAGAAATTCCTACGCAGCTAGGTTTAGGAAAGACAGCAGTTGCAGTTTCTCGGACACGTCAATTAACTAAGCAGGATATGAAGTTGAATGATGCACTACCCCATATAGAAGTTGACCCCGAAACCTATGAAGTCAGGGCAGATGGTGAGTTGCTAATTTGTGAACCTGCAACAGTTTTGCCAATGACCCAAAGGTACTTTTTGTTTTAGTTTTTGATTCAGCAATTTAATGATGACAATAGTCCTTGAAAATCGCCTATTTTGAGGTGAGAGTACCTTTGAAAATAAAATTCATTATAAAGGTGATGGAAAAATCAGATTAAGCGATGGATAAAAATCTTTCTTACTTATCCATGACAAGAATCTTTACACAAACTGAGATGCGATCGCTTGTTAATCCACTTTACTTGATTTGGCACAGTGAACATGAATCTGTTTCATTTCTAATACCCAGCACCCAGTCCGATGTTTATTAAAAAACTTCTTGCTTAGTTAATCTGAATATGTAATACTCTAAAGCTGTAATCAAAGTACGGTATTAACATCAATTTACCGTATTTTAAAAGGACAGAATTCATGCAGCTACTATGGTTCATCCCAACCCACGGCGACGGACGGTATCTTGCAACTGCTACAGGCGGAAGGGCAGTGAGCTTTGCCTATCTACGACAGATTGCCCAAGCGGTGGATGACCTTGGCTACACAGGGGCTTTGCTGCCGACGGGTCGCTCTTGCGAAGATGCTTGGATTGTAGCGTCAACGCTGGTATCACTAACGCGGCAGATGCGTTTTCTAGTGGCGATTCGCCCTGGCTTGGTGTCCCCTGGAGTTGCAGCGCGGATGGCAGCAACCTTCGATCGCCTTTCTGGTGGACGCTTGCTGATTAATGTAGTCACAGGGGGCGATCCGGTAGAGTTAGCGGGAGACGGCTTGCATTTGGGTCACGACCAGCGTTATGAATTAACAGATGAATTTTTGACAATATGGCGAGCGATCGCTAGCGGCGAACAAGCCAATTTTGAAGGCGATTATTTTAACATTCAAGATGGCAAACTGCTGTTTCCACCAGTACAAAAGCCATATCCGCCCTTGTGGTTCGGCGGTTCCTCTGGGATTGCTCAAAAAATTGCTGCCAAGCACGTAGATGTTTATTTAACTTGGGGCGAACCACCGACGCAAGTAGCCGAAAAGATTGCATCAGTTCGTAAACTAGCAGAGGCTCAAGGAAGAACTTTGCGGTTTGGCATTCGCCTACATGTGATTGTGCGAGAAACCGAGAGCGAAGCTTGGGATGCAGCAAATCAATTAATTAAATATGTAGATGAGGAAGCGATCGCTAAAGCCCAAAAAGCTTACGCACGCATGGATTCAGTTGGACAGCGGCGGATGACTCAACTACACCACGGTAGTCAAGAGGCATTAGAGATTAGTCCGAACCTGTGGGCAGGAGTTGGTTTGGTACGGGGTGGTGCCGGAACAGCCCTAGTAGGCGATCCGCAAACCGTAGCTGCCAGGATATTGGAATACGCTAATTTGGGTATTGAATCCTTTATCCTCTCTGGCTATCCCCATTTAGAGGAAGCTTATCGAGTTGCAGAACTTGTCTTTCCCCATTTGCCTTTGGAAAATCTACCCACAGTAGAGAAGCAACATGTCTTGAGTCCGTTTGGCGAGATTATAGCAAATGAAGATTTTCCTGGGCAGCAGCAAAAAGAGAAAGCTACATCCATATCCTAGTAATTGGGGACTGGGGACTGGAGACTAGGTACTAGTGACTGGGGGAGAATTTTCCTAACCCAATCCCCAATACCCAATCCCTGATTCCCCAGTCCCCATTAATACATTAGGAGTTTAATTAAATGGCAAATATTCTAGCGATCGCTGGTAGTCCAACCCATCCATCTAGAACTTACGGTTTTGTGGAATACACCACTAAGCTTTTACAACAAGAAGGCTTGCATGTAGATATCATTTCAGTTCGGGATTTGCCTGCTGAAGATTTAGTTTTTGGACGGTATGACAGCCCCGCTTTAGAACAGCCAAAAGCTTTATTAGCAAACGCAAATGGTGTGATTATTGCCACCCCAATTTATAAAGCTGCTTATACAGGAGTACTCAAAACATTTCTCGATTTGCTGCCACAAAAATCATTAACAGGTAAACCTGTATTACCAATTGCCCTTGGTGGGACGATCGCTCATTTATTGGCAATAGAATATGCTCTCAAACCTGTGTTATCTGAATTAGGAGCGCGACATATTTTAGCTACTGTTTATGCAGTGGATAAACAAATTCAACGACAACCTGATAATAGTGTTCTCTTAGATGAGGAAATTGACCAAAGACTCAAAGACGTTATTAAGGAATTTGTGAAAGCTGTAGAATATGATGCAGCAGCCCCTCAAGAATTGGTTCATGCCAATTAAATAATCAAGTTTATACCTCCGTTTTTTGTAGCAGTGGGATAATTCATACCCATCTGCTACCTTTTTCTAAAATTTAATCCTACTAAGATAAATTTAATCTCACAATTTCAATTTTGTTGTTAAGTTTAAATTAATAAATAATATATAAAAGATTTTAAGTTTATTTAACTTATTCAAATATTAACTTTTTAGCTTATAATATTTATCAATAAAAAATGTTTTAAATATCAAAATTGTCTCCTAACTATACCTGTAGTAGATTAGTGAATTTTACTAATCTACTACTTTTTTGCTGAAATTTTTACGTTGCAATAATATATAAGAAAGTTTCCGAATTGTTATTACTTAATAAATCTAAAATTTTCTGAATCAGCAATTTGATTTTTTATTAGTAGCATCTTTAAACCCTAACAGATAACTAACAGGCTCACATCACATACAAGAAGTGTAAAAATATAGATATCAAATTTGCATATTGGATTCCTAACGTCAGTGGAGGTTTGGTAAAAAGTTTTTAGCTAGTCGTAAGCTGTTCCACATTTAACTTGCACCTGGTTGGATTGTTGCTTAATTGCTCAATTCCTCTCTCCATTTCCTTATCTCCTCATCTCCCTATCAGCTAAAACACATGCAAACTAGATGTTTTACAGCTTATCAGTATTTTAAAATGTGCAATATGTGAGGTACTCTGTTTCTAAGCAGCGAGCAAATGTTGGTTTTATGCAACAGACGGAAATTAAAGATATATCAGTAGATAGTTCCTTAGTCGATCCTGAAAAAGACCTGCTAGGACACGCGGGTTTCGCCAAGTATCTAGCAGATAGTATTTGCAAAATGACTTCTCCTGAAGGTTTTGTTATTGCAGTTTACGGTTCTTGGAACTCTGGCAAATCCACACTATTAAACTTTGTAGTTCACTATCTTCAGCAAAAGCCAGACGAGGAGCAACCAATCATCGTTCCTTTTAATCCTTGGCTATTGTCTGGACACCAAAATATCACAAGGCGCTTTTTTGAGCAATTACAAAACGTTTTAACTCAAAAATCATCTGTGTCAAAAGGTTTGAAAGAAAGACTAGCTGATTTTGCCAACGTTATTTCAGACATTCCTTTACCTTATGCTCAAACTGGCAAGGCATTAGCAACATTATTAGATGACAGGGACAAAGAAGCTGTGGAATTTAAAGAGGAAGTGGAAGACAAGCTACTACAGCAGCAGCGGCGAATAGTCATAACAATTGACGATATCGACCGATTGCCTGCTGACGATATCAAGCAGCTATTTCGCATTTTCAAAGCAATGCGGAATTTTACTGACGTTGTCTATCTTCTGGTTTTTGATAAAGAAGTTGTAATCAAAACAATTGCAGAATCCGAAGAAATATCTGGAGAAGTAGATTTAGAAAAAATTATTCAAATGAGTTTTGAACTACCTATTCCTCAGAAGACCTCACTTCGGAGGCTGCTTTTTGCAAAGCTTAACAATATATTTTTTGAAACCCAAAAACAACAAATAAACCAAGCTCGTTGGGCTGAGATTTACTTTCAAGGAATAGATTGCTTCATTAATAGCAACCGCGATATTGTTCGTTTAATTAATACTTTAACAGTAACGTATCCAGCAGTAAAAGATGAAGTAAACCCAGTTGATTTCATTGCTATTGAGTCATTGCGAGTGTTTTCTCCAAAAATATATCGGATAGTCTCTCAAAATCCTGATGTTTTTGTGGGAGAGTTAAACTCTTCAATAGATGAACTCAAAAGTCTGCTTAATACCTGGATTGCTCAACTACAAGATGAAGATAAGCAGCCTATTAAAAATCTACTAATGCACCTTTTTCCTAAGTTAAAATCTATTTGGGGTGATAGCTATCTAGATGAAAATAAAGAGTTTGAATGGCGCGAACAACTACGTGTGTGTAGTTTAGAAATATTTCCTATTTACTTTCGTCTGTCGTTCTCAGTAGGTGAATTATCTAATACTCCGAGAAAACTTATCTTTGACTTGATTGGAGACACAGACAAATTTAAAAATCATCTTACAGAACTTGCTAAACAAAAACTTCCAAACGGTACAACACAAGTTAGGATATTTCTAGAACAACTAGAAAATTCAAATAAACAAGAAATTCCTCTGGATTACATACCTTCAATTGTGGAAGCTTTGTTTGATGTTAGTGAGGAACTTTTACTGTCTCCAGATGATGAATCTAATGGTATTCTTAATTTTGGCAATGAAGTTATCATCAGTCGTTGCATTTCACAACTCTTGCTTCAAATGGATAAAACATCAAGGTTTGAGTTGCTAAAAAAAGTAATTATTCAAGGGAAAGCATTATCAATAATTAATTATCAATTTGCAACCTTAAAAGAACAACATAGTCAATATAGTATAGATAAATATAACTATGAAGAGGGGTGGCTTGTGAACGCACAACACCTCAAAGAACTAGAAAAAATGATTGCCAGAATACAAGTAGAAAGTGACACTACCTATAAATAATATATAGCAGGAGGCAGGAGGTAAAACTATTACTGCTCCTAACATTAACATTTACGCTTGTCATTATGTCCTAAAGGGTGTGACTACGGCTATATCTTTATTTGGCGGTGATGGACAATTTTTGTCCTATTGTTATTTGTTAGTTTCTTAACAATATATCTCTTAAGTACACTTTAAATGAGTTTCTTGGTTATAGGGATAGTATAATCAAGCTTTCCTGGGCTTTCTAGGGGTGGCTAATGGCATGTATGGAATAAATCACCCCGTGTATCGGTTGTGGGGGTGGTTTTTGGCATTGGGCATTAGAGATTGGGGATTGGAAATTGAAGGATTTACCGTAGTTTACAAAAATTCAGTCTTGCGTGGAGTTTTGTAAACTACGGTAGATGGATAGGTTTAGTGATTAGTTTTGGCGTCTATATTAGGCGATATCTTTTAACTTTAACCAGGAGCGCTAAGTTTTATTGGTACTACTGACCCACCAACATAATCATCGTATATTGTTATTAAAATTACTGTTGGCTTTGGTGGCTTTGGTTTAACAATTGGTGGTTGACATCCACCGCTGATTAATTCTGATTCTTGGTCAGTAATATCTTGCCCTTTTAGAAAAGTAAAGAATGGTATTTTGGCATTTTTCTTAGTCACAATATTCTTCCTACGTAATTTAAATAAAAATTTTGTACTTAAAGTTATACATAACACGTAGAAGATGTAAATAGCAAGTGATTTGGGTGTAGAGAAAAAATGCGGTACGTAAAAACGTAAAAACAAGGGTTTTTTGGTTGGCAGGCGATCGTTGAGCTGCAAAGGCGAACGCGAGTACAAGGGGCGAGGAAACTAGCGGTAATCGCCTAAAGCCAGCAGTGGAAAGATAGCACAATCGCGCTGGATAATCTTTAACAGATGTTTTAATTTTCAAATAATGCCAGCACCTATCACTTCATATATCTTTATTTAGTTATCAAGTTATTTTTAGTTTATTTACCTTCACCTACTTATATAATGACAATGCACTTTTTTGGTCAGCTTAGCCAGTAAATTAGATGTAGGGTGTAAAAAAATAAATTTAATAAAAGCGATGTCTAACGACAAGCCGCAAGGCGTCTACGCTTCTGCTCTTACATCTATCGTTGGCGAAGAAAACGCTGTTTGCCTTTGGGAAAATATCGAACTAGCTCAGCAAAAACGTATTCAACAGGCCATAGCTCCCCGAAAGCTTCCCAGTTGTATCGTCTATCCCCGTACCCAAGAACAGCTAGCCGCAGTCATCGCCACAGCTGCTAAAAACAGTTGGCGCGTCCTCCCCTGTGGTAGTGGTAGTAAACTCTCTTGGGGTGGTTTAGCCAAAGGCGTTGATGTTGTAGTCAGTACAAAACGCATCAACCGATTGATTGAACACGCTGTGGGTGATTTGACTGTCACTGTCGAAGCCGGGATGAAGTTTTCAAAGCTGGAAGCACTTTTAGCAAGCTCACGGCAATTTCTCGCCCTTGACCCCACAGCGCCAGAATCAGCAACCATCGGTGGTATCGTTGCCACAGGTGATACAGGTTCTCTACGACAACGCTATGGTAGCGTGCGCGACCAATTACTAGGTATTACTTTTGTACGTGCTGACGGAGAAATCGCCAAAGCTGGGGGAAGAGTAGTCAAAAATGTTGCCGGATATGATTTGATGAAGTTGTTTACGGGTTCTTATGGCACATTAGGAGTTATTAGTCAAGTAACTTTTCGACTCTACCCGTTACAAGAAGCATCGGCAACGGTAGTACTGACAGGGAAAGTTGAGGCTGTATCTCAAGCGGCTGATACTCTGCGAGGTTCAGCGTTAACACCAGTTCAGGCTGATTTACTATCAACTAAATTGGTGTCTAGCTTAGGTTTGGGTGAAGGGTTGGGCTTAATTGCGCGCTTTCAAAATATTAGTGAGAGTGTTAAGGAACAGTCGAACCGAGTTTTGGAAGTAGGGCAAAAGTTGGGTTTGGATGGGGCAATTTATATAGATGGTGATGAAGCTAATCTATGGCAAAGATTGCAACAACGAATACATTATCCTGTTCAAGAATCTGTAATTACCTGCAAAATAGGAGTGTTACCTACTGCTGCGGTAGAGATTTTATCTAAGGTAGAGTTGGGTCTAATTCATCTTAGTAGTGGTTTGGGTTTGTTACAATTAGAGAATAAAAATCAGGTTTTGCAAATGCGCGATGGGTTACGCTTAGCCGGAGGCGATGCCTACGGCGGGCTGCCCCTACGCACTCAAGCTCATAGTGGTTTTTTAACAATTCTGGAAGCACCAGTGGCGGTTAAAGAACAAATAGATGTTTGGGGTTATACGGGCAATGGTTTGCCATTGATGCGTCTTATTAAGGAACAGTTTGATAGTAAGAATATTTTAAGTCCTGGTCGGTTTGTGGGTGGAATTTAATTGGCAGAAAACGTAGACAGAGGCTTGCCATCGGTTACCACCAAGAACGCAAAGGAAGAGGGGAGAAAAAAATAATTATGCAAGTTTCAGAAGATTCTATTAATCATCTGGTTAGTTTCAATAATTTGCAGGGGTTTGATGTTAATCATCCGCCTGAACCAAAGTTGATTGATAGTTGTGTTCATTGTGGATTTTGTCTCTCGACTTGTCCGAGTTATCGGGTATTGGGTAAGGAGATGGATTCTCCTAGAGGACGTGTCTATTTAATGGATGCAATTAATGAAGGTAAAATTCCTCTCAATACGGCAACAGTAGAACATTTCGATTCTTGTTTGGGCTGTCTTGCTTGTGTGACTACTTGTCCTTCTGGCGTGCAGTATGACAAGTTAATTTCGGCAACTCGTCACCAAGTTGAACGTAATTATCCCCGCAGTTTACCAGACAAGTTATTTCGTCAATTAATATTTTCTCTGTTTCCCTATCCTCATCTTTTACGGGTTTTATTAGTTCCTTTGTTAGCTTATCAAAAGTTGGGTTTTGCTAAGTTAGTTCGAGCTACGGGTTTACTCAAGAAAATATCTCCTCGTTTGGCAGCAATGGAATCAATTCTGCCAGAAATTACTCTCAAATCTTTTCAAGATAATTTACCTACTGTGATTCCCGCTAAAGGTGAAAAACGCTACCGAGTTGGGGTAATTTTGGGATGTGTACAACGATTATTTTTCTCTCCAGTGAATGAAGCGACAGTGCGGGTTTTAACGGCGAATGGTTGTGAAGTTGTGATTCCCAAATCTCAAGGTTGTTGTGCGGCGCTTCCCGAACACCAAGGACAAACAGAACAAGCAAAGGCTTTAGCAAGGCAGATGATTGATAGTTTTGCTAAGAGTGATGTAGATTTTGTAATTATTAATGCTGCTGGTTGCGGTCATACTTTAAAAGAGTATGGTCACATTTTAGAAGACGATCCAGAATATCGCGAAAAGGCAAAGGATTTTGCAGCTAAGGTGAAAGATGCTCAAGAGTTTTTGGCAACTGTTGGATTAACAGCGAAACTTTCACCGTTAACAGATAAAACTTTGAATTTAGTTTATCAAGATGCTTGTCATTTATTGCACGGACAAAAAATTAGCGTGCAACCGCGTCAGTTGTTGCGGCAAATTCCAGGGGTGAAGTTGAGAGAACCCATAGATGCGGCTTTGTGTTGTGGCAGCGCTGGGGTTTATAATATGTTGCAACCAGAGGTTTCTGAAGAATTGGGTCAGCAAAAAGTACAGAATTTGTTGAATACTGGTGCTGAATTAATTGCTTCTGCTAATCCGGGATGTACTTTGCAAATTACTAAGCATTTACAGTCGCAAGAAAAGAAGATTTCAGTTATTCACCCAATGGAGTTGTTGGATTATTCGATTCGAGGAGTGAAGTTGGGAGTTTGAAAAATAAAAACTAGCCTTTAGAAGTAGAAATACGAATTTTGATATGACTTTTAAATACAGTAAAATTTAGAAGTCATATCAGGTTTGCTCCAAGACTTTTCGTTAAGACTGATACCAGTTCACGAAAATCTTGGTAAATATAGATTTCCCATAGGGTAGTACAGCTAGCTATGTCAACACAGTTAGGTTAAGTTTTTTGACGAAAATTATAGAGTGCAAAGACATGATTCTCGCGCCTAACGTCAATTTTATAGCTGTAGTTATATAGGTTAGAACATAATAACAAGCGTGAATGTCAGGAAGAGTAATGTTTTTACCTCCTGCCTCCAGCAAAAACTGCCCCCTACCTCCTGCTATATCTATAAATTAGATGGTTTATCCTGCTTCACTTTTTTGATTAATTCTATGGAGATATTAATCTCATTTACTTCTAAATCATGTTCAACTCTAGTTACTTTCCACTTCTCCTTTTTTAGGTAAATTTCCTCTCCTATTCTGGGAATAAATTGTAAATCATAGAACTTTTTTAGAAAATCTTTTTGGTTTTGTTCCCATAAAACTACTTTGGCTACTTCTCTGCTCATTGGTTATCCTTTTTTGTTACTAAATAAAATTCCGTACTTTGATGAAATTCATTCGACAAGTTTATCTTACTAATTCAACTCAATAACGTAGTTAAAACCACATTATTTTCTAACAGTTATTTACTCTGTATTTTATTGACTGTAAATTCACAGTAAAGATACCCAAGTTTGTATAACAACAATTCTATTCAATAGACCTCTTGCAAAAGTCCTAGATGCGTGAGACAAGTAGGTTAGAATTGGGTAGCATAAATGACCTAATTTCCAGGTAAAGAGCCTGAAATCAGAAGATTTTAAACGCTTGTGTGGTGTAATTTCACTTCTTTGCTTTGTTTCCATAAAGTTTGACCAAAGGTAAACCTCTTTTTGGAATACTGCTAAGAAAAAGTTGCCTGCTCTCGTCTGACATATATGAGAATAAAGAACTCAAAACTCCAATAATTGTTGGTATCACTACCAGTTTCAGAGGAAAACCTACTAAGATAAAGACCAATGTTAAAAGCGTAAATATTAAACTGCAAATATTACAAAAATTTCGGACTTTTTCAATAAAAATCACAGAATTGCGACAACTAGGACAATGCTTTGTATGTCTATGCCATCGGTCGTATAGTTGTTCATCATTTAATTGTTTTACACTCCCTTCTACACACCCTTGCCATGAAGGACTACCTCCAGCAAATTCATCTAGCCATTTTCTAAAAGTTATGATGCCTATATCAGCAGGAGAAGGCATAAAGTATGCCCGTTGCCATTTTTTGTCTAATGATGACTGATTTACTTCTTGGGAGTGCATAGCTGATAAATCTTGATCGTTTAACTTGTATGTAGATAAGTGCTGTAATCCAGTTTGTAAATCCTTGGGCATAATCTCAAACAAAAAGTTCTTTTTTAGGGAATTTATATCAGAAACAAACTTACCAATGTACCTACAAACCCCTGGTTGTACGGGTACAAAATACAACTGAAATAAATTAGTTTTCCCATTAGGATAGTGGTATATTGTAGTGTTACAGCAAGGTGGAGTAAACTTCCGCATAGCTTCCATATCCATGTTGGAAAGATTGTAACCTTGATGTTTAAGAGTAAAACCTCCTTCAGCCGATATTTCTCCAATAGCTTCAAAATCTTTCATAGGCAGAGCTGTTTGAGGTGAAAATAAACCTATTCCTTCATGAAGAAATTCTGCATGAGAAGGGTCAAAGGTACTTTCAACAGAGACCGTATAACCAACTGGAACTTCTGTCATGTGCCAGGGCGTGGAAGATATATCTAGTTCGCACTCAGGTATAGTAGCAGGTTGCTTAAAATTACAATCTTCAAAGGCTGTAGAACTATCATCTGGCCAGACCCAAAGTAATCCTTGAATTACTTGTGTGGGATATGTAGTAATTCTCGATCTTAAACTATTGCAAGCGGTTATTTCTGCTTTATTACCAGCCAACATGGGAATAAGAGTGCATTTTCCGTCCCCATCAAAACACCAACCATGATGTCTACACATCACGGTTCCATCTTCAGTGATACTTCCCATAGATAGCCGCGCCAACTTGTGAGGACAAACATCATTCATTACTATCCATTTTTGATTTTTGTCTCTCCAAATCACTAACTTTTTCCCCAGAAGAGTGACCGGGGTGAGATTATGAATATCCAAATAGCTTAACGGACTAATTGGATACCACTGCTTAGTCCATGAAAACTGAGTTGTCATAAAAGGTAATGGGGTAATTGAAGTTTACTAGTCTAATCATAGAAATTTTGTGATTGCTTCACTTGGTATCCTACGGGTTCTCCAAAGGAGTACGCAATTGACTTGTGTTTAACCGGACATCATATGAGCAACTATGATTATTTTTTACAGATTATCTTGATTTTTTCTGGTAGTTTCTTTTTAGAATTTATCGCAGATTTCAAGTTGGTAAGGCATATAAAATACCTCACCCGCACTGTCGCGCACCCTCCTAATACCTTGGGGAGGGGTTTCTATTGCTTATCTACATAAATTCAGAAATTATAACTAACTTAGCTGGACTTAATATTACAACAACTTATCTGGTGTAATTGGTAGGTCACGAATTCGTTTACCTGTGGCATGATAAACTGCATTAGATATGGCAGCGGCTACGCCAACAATGGGAAGTTCTCCCAGGCTTTTAGTTCCTAGTGCATTCACATAAGAATCTTGTTCCTCAATAAATTGCACATCCATATTTGGAATATCTGCATGAACGGGAATCAAGTAGTCTGAAAGATTGGCACCAACTATTCTGCCTTGATTAGCATCCATTACGGTTTTCTCCATCAATGCCATGCCAATTCCCCAAGTAATCCCGCCAATAACTTGACTGCGTGCTGTCTTCAAGTTGAGAATTCGCCCTGCATCGTAAACGCCTACGCAACGTCTGACTTTGATTTCTCCCAAAAGTTCGTCAACGGCGACTTCCACAAAGATGACGCCAAAAGAGTGTTTGGCATAGTTTTTACTCTCTGGGTTGGGTGAGGTTTGTTCTGTGACTTCTAGACTTTCTAACCCCTGACGGCGCAGAACATCGCTGTAGGTGTCTCGCTGGGATAAGTTTTGTTTTAAGAATATTTGCCCTGACTCGACTGTAATATCTTCTAGTTGAGATCCATAAACAGGGGAATTCAGATCTGCGATCGCCATTTCAATTATTCTATCTCGTGTGGTACTGGCTGCTTTATGCACTGCCGGAGAAACACTGCCGACTGTAATTGAATTGCCGGTAATCGGGGCTTGAGGAAAATTACTATCACCTAGTTCAAACTGCACTGGTAAGCCTAATACCTCAGCAGCTACTTGAGTCATTACTGTATAAGTACCTGTACCGATGTCTTGAGTACCAGTTTGGACTTTTACCTCTCCAGTGGCAAAAATTTCGACTTTCACTGATGCTGAACCAGAGTTGCTGGGAAATGTCGCACTTGCCATTCCCCAACCAATCAAAAAATCACCTTCTTGCATCGAACGGGGAACTGGGTTGCGTTTTGACCAGCCAAAAATCTCTGCTCCTTTTTGGTAACATTGTTTGAGGGATTTACTCGACCAAGGCAATCCTGTATGGGGATCGACATCTGCATGATTTTTCAGTCTCAGTTCAATGGGGTCAATATTTAAGGCAAAGGCGAGTTCATCGATTGCTGATTCTAGGGCAAACATCCCTGTTGCTTCTCCGGGGCCGCGCATAAAGGTTGGCGTCCCAGCGTTGATACGTGCCAAACGATATTTGATTTGCAAATTCTCACAGGCGTACATCATTGTTGTGGCTGTACCCACGGGTTCCACAAAGTCATCAAACAAGGAAGTTAAAGATGTACCAATGTGATCGATCAGGGTTAGCTTCCCTTCCTTGGTTGCACCTAGCGTTAGATGCTGGTGAGTTTGGGAACGGTAGCCGCAACTAGTGTACATTTGCGATCGCGTTAATACAACTTTCACCGGTCGCTTGACTCGTTTAGCAGCGATCGCACAGAGAATAGTATGAGACCTAAGCAGTGCTTTACAACCAAATCCTCCGCCTAAATATTTGGAGATGACCCGGACATTTTGTTGAGGAATGTTTAAAACAGATGCGATGTTTCGTTGGGTTGCAGAAACTCCTTGGGTAGTTTCATACAATGTCAAATTATCCCCCTCCCATATCGCTATGGTTCCAGAAGGTTCTAGGGGATTATGATGTTCCATTGGCGTGGAATAAATTTGTTCCACGAGAATATCTGCTTCTGCTTTGCCAGATTCGATATCGCCTCTAGTGATTTTACCTGGCATCATGCCAAAATATATTGTTTCTGGCTCAAATATTTCTGCCTCTGCCATTGTGATTGTTGGCGGTACTTCTTCAAAGATAACTTTGACTAAAGCAGCGGCGGTTTGGGCTTGTTCTAAAGTTTGGGCAACTACAATCCCCAGGTGTTGACCATTGTAGTAGATGTTGTCGTCTTTCTCGCTTGGTTGAGTTTGGGGGCGAGAAAAGGATGGTACTTTAACTAAGGATGGTGTTTGCTCGTAAGTAATGATATCTACTACACCAGGAACGGCTGCAGCTTTTGATGTATCTATTTCGATAATTTTGCCACTGGCGATCGCACTTTGAAAAATTACGCCATAAGTCAAATTCTCTATGGGTACATCGGCTGTATATGCTGCTTGTCCCGTTACTTTCACCTTACCATCAACGCGATCTACTGGTTTACCAATAATTTTATTCATAATTCTGATACAACTGAGAGGGCGCGGATTAAAACGCGTTTGACTAATTCAATTTTGAATTCATTGTGTGTTTGCGGTTTCGCTTCTTTGATTGCGAGTTCGGCTGCGGCTGCGAATGTAGTTGGATTAATTACTTTTCCTTTGAGGAATTCTTCAACTTCCCATCCACGCCAAGGTTTAGGCGCTACTCCTCCGAAAGCAATGCGTGCCGATTTGATAATATCTTCTTCTATTTCTAAAGCAATAGCTACGGAAACCAGAGCAAATTCATAACTAGCTCTATCTCTAACTTTTAAATAATGAGATTTATATGCAAAATCGGGAATTTCAATAGCGACTATTAATTCTCCCGGCTCTAATAAAGTTTCTTTTTCTGGTGTTTCACCTGGCAATAAATAAAAATCATGAATTGAAATTCGCCGTATTTTTTCTGCTCCTTGAATGCAAACTACTGCATCTAATGCAGTCAAAGCTACAGCTAAATCTGATGGATGAACGGCAATACAATCTTCGCTAGCTCCAAAAATAGCGTGCATCCGATTGTAGCCTGTAATGGCGGCACAACCTATACCTGGAACACGTTTATTACAAGGAAAAACCGGGTCGCGAAAGTACCCGCAACGGACTCGTTGCAATAAATTACCAGCTACAGTTGCCATATTTCGCAGTTGCGGTGAAGCACTTTGGAGCAAAGCCTGACTAATTACTGGATAACACTCTTTAACTTGGGGATGAAAAGCTACATCACTCATTCGGGAGATTGCACCGATGCGAATTCCATTACTTTTCAATTCAATATCTGCTAAAGGTAAACTATTAATATCAATTAATGTATTCGCTACTTGTACTCCATCCTTCATCAATCCCAATAAATCAGTTCCACCTGCAATGAATGCCGCAGTTTTATCTTCTTCTATTGTAGCGATCGCAATTTCTTGAGAAGTAACTTTAGTATAACTAAATGGCTGCATCTTCCCTTTCCTCTAGGACATCTTGAATCGCGGCAATAATATTAGGATACGCTCCACAGCGACAAAGGTTGCCACTCATTTTTTCACGAATTTCTGCTTCCGATTTTGGCGTTTCTTCCAATATCATCCCTACAGCAGATACAATTTGTCCAGATGTGCAGTATCCACATTGAAAAGCATCGTGAGTGATAAAAGCTGTTTGTAGAGGGTGGAGTTTGTCATCTGCTGCTAATCCCTCAATAGTAGTGATTGTAGCCCCAACGTGCATTACCGCTAAGGTCATACAGGAATTAATTCGCCGATTATTAACTAATACAGTACATGCACCACATTCACCGCGATCGCAAGCTTTTTTTGTGCCCATCAAACCCAGCTTTTCCCGTAGGGCATCAAGTAAAGTAACACGAGGTTCTAGCTTGAGTGAGTAGGACTGATTATTCACATTCAATGATAACTCTGCTTCCTGCGAACTCAATATTTTGAATTCTTGGGAAAGAGAGTTTGAAGTGATTGCAGCGAAGGAATTCTTTTCCATGTTTTATGCAGAGGCTAATAATTACATCATTAGTTTCAGCAAAATAGTGCTGAGTTAAAAATCAGACAGACGTGGTAATTAACTGACTGAAAAACTTGCAATACTTAAACTAATATACACGTAAGGTGAGTTCAATTGCAGTCCAACATTGATTTTTAATATTTTTTGAATCTAAAAAGAATTTAGCAAGTTCTATACTTGAGAAGAATTTTTGTGAGTAATTGAACTAAAATTTTGAGAATAAATTACTAAAATCAATGATTGAGTAAAAGTACTCAAGGCGTGCAGTTTTTGTTACCACCACCAACCACAAGGCTGATGACAAACCACTAAAATATTAATGCATAGTTGATTCTTCAGGAAGATTGACTGAGAAAATACTCAGGAGTAAAAATAGCAAATATGGGTTTGGCTTAAATGTAAACTTCCAGAAGTAGCGGATTTATTGGTGAGGATATTTCAAATTTACCAATTGTGATTTTTATTTAACTTTTATATGAACAAAAATCTGACTCAGAAATTATCTCCAGCAATAGTAAAGAAAGTTGCAATCGTTGGTGCTGGCCCGGGTGGTTTGGCTACTGCTATCGCACTCAAAAGCCAGGGTATTGACGTTCAAGTGTATGAGAGGGCACAACAATTTCGTCCGGCTGGAACCGGACTAGGACTAGCTCCCAATGGCTTGAATGCCTTAAATGCGATCGCGCCGGGAATAGTCGAAACCCTTAAAAGCTCAGGATGCGAAGTTAACCACACGGTTTTAAAGAATATTCAGGGAGAAACAATTCGCACTAATCAAACTAAATATTTAGAGCAATACGGACAGCCATTATTGACTGTTTGGTGGTATCGTTTGCAGCAAGTCTTGGCATCCAGATTGCCATCTGAGATTATTCACCTGAATCATCGCTGCATCGGCTTTCACCAAGATGAAAACGGTGTGGAAGTATATTTTGATGGTCAAAAACCAGTACATGCAGATTTGTTAATTGGGGCCGATGGTGTCAACTCCGTCATCAGAGAAACTTTATTTGGCGAGGGTCAGCCTAATTATATTGGTAGTATGTGCTGGCGTGCCGTAATCGAGTATCACCACGAGCTTTTTAATGACTATCAACTCGTTTTCGTCAAAGGCAATAAACAGTTCATGTACATTCTGAATGTGGGAGGTGGCTATACCAGTTGGATTAGTCGTAAGTTTTCGCCGGATTACTCTCTTTGTCAAAACGCGGATGAGGTCAAATCTCGCATTCTCCAAGAATTAGCCGATTGGGACAAATCCTTTCGAGCAGTGGTGGAAGCGACACCAGCCGAGCAAATTTGGGAAGGGCCAATTTGCGATCGCCCACCTCTAGCCCACTGGAGCCAAGCCAGAGTTACTCTCTTAGGCGATGCCGCCCATCCAATGGCACCTGCTATGGGACAAGGAGCTAATACCACTTTTGAAGATGCCTACGAGCTGGCAGAGTGTTTTTCCGACTCGGCTACTATCGAAGCAGCCCTAACTAGCTACGAACAGCAGCGCATAGAGCGCACAAAAGTCATTCAAGCTCGTAGTGCTGCGGGTGAGATGCGCTACTACGACGACTTTACATCTTCTAATCACACACAGGAGCGGCAAATGACGCTCAATAATGATTTTCACAAATGGGTGTATAGTTACAAACCATCTGTAGTGAGTTAAATTTTATTGTCCCATCGGTAAAACTAGTTGAAAAAAAGCAACTAAAATCTAGTAATTAGCCCAAAAACTTACAAAATGGGCTAATTTTATCGAGTAAATTGAGAATATCAAAAGTAACTCATTTGAGTCAAGCTCTCAAACATAACAAATTCGTTAGATAATTGAGAATTATTCCCATAAAATTAAAATAATTTCATCTAAATATTAATTTTTGTAAATTAAAATATTCTACCAATTATATAATTTTTATTTTAAATACTTATAGATAATCATTTTTAATCCAAGCAAACAAATTATAATCCTCCCCGTACTTGAGGTACGAGGAGAATTCAATTAACGCTAGTTAGCAGTGCTAATGATTGCGGCTATTGGAATCTAGCTGCGAATTTGCAGACATGCCAGAGAATCTATGGATTTTGAGAGATATGTAGTAATTAAGCAACAATCTCAAAGTCCGTAGCTGCTAATACTGGTGGTGCTGTCCAGGAATTGTTATCGTTATCAATGTTGGTAAACAGACCACCTGTACCAAAGCCTGCTGATGCTAAGTTTTGGTTGAAGAACAAGTTACCAGTTCCAAGACTGTAAGTAATCAATCCAGAGCTAGTGGCGGCAGCGGCGTCATTAGCTACGATCGCAATCTGGGACAGATTGTTGAGTCCAACGAAAGTTGTTTTATCCAAGACTACTTTGTCATAAGTATGAGTGAAGTCAGTAATTTTATCCACACCCAGATCCGCAGCATAGAACGAAGTGCCTGAGTTAAACACAAAGCGATCGCTACCACCACCACCAGTCAGGATATCATTACCTTTACCACCTCGTAACAGGTCATTATTAGCATCACCATAAAGGTTGTCATTTCCAGTTCCACCAATTAGAGTGTCATAACCATCACCACCGAAACCAGTTAAGGGTGTAGCTGTGCCACTACCATCAAGCAAGTCATTGCCAGCACCACCAGAGAACCGTACTGCACTTAGCCCCGTCCCTGTGAGGTCATTGACATCAAAGATGTCATCACCACCACCACCATTGACCTCAAATCTCTCAGCAGTATCTACAGTTAAAGTGAACGGCCCAAGGTTGAGGCGGTCAAAGATTGCTTTTCCATAAGCGTCTTTTTGCAGTCGGAAGTTGTTACCAGCAGCAGTTGCACCGTTGACCTCAACTACGTCATAGCCAGCGTTACCGCTGATTCTGTCGCTACCGTCACCGTTGTTCCAAATTAGTCGGTCATCACCGTTGCCACCACTGAAGATATCGTTACCGCGATCGCCTACTATCGTATCGTTGCCATCCCCACCATATAAATAATCGATACCTTCGCCACCTCGTAACAGGTCATTATTAGCATCACCATAAAGGTTGTCATTTCCAGTTCCACCAATTAGAGTGTCATAACCATCACCACCGAAACCAGTTAAGGGTGTAGCTGTGCCACTACCATCAAGCAAGTCATTGCCAGCACCACCAGAGAACCGTACTGCACTTAGCCCCGTCCCTGTGAGGTCATTGACATCAAAGATGTCATCACCACCACCACCATTGACCTCAAATCTCTCAGCAGTATCTACAGTTAAAGTGAACGGCCCAAGGTTGAGGCGGTCAAAGATTGCTTTTCCATAAGCGTCTTTTTGCAGTCGGAAGTTGTTACCAGCAGCAGTTGCACCGTTGACCTCAACTACGTCATAGCCAGCGTTACCGCTGATTCTGTCGCTACCGTCACCGTTGTTCCAAATTAGTCGGTCATCACCGTTGCCACCACTGAAGATATCGTTACCGCGATCGCCTACTATCGTATCGTTGCCATCCCCACCATATAAATAATCGATACCTTCGCCACCTCGTAGCAGGTCGTTACCAGTTCCACCCTTGATAGTGTCATTACCAGCGCCACCATCAAGGGTGTCATTTCCACCAAAACCACTGAAGCTATTAGAAGCTGCATCACCAATACCCGTATCTGACCCATTAGTAGGTCCTGGGCCGGGAATCCAATTTATTGCCATTATCAATACTCCGAATTCTTAATTTTTAAAAGAATAATGAGGTACTAGTATTTCATTTTTAGAAGAATATGAAAGTACTAGTTCTTATCTATGAACTATAAAATTTCTAATTTTTAGCTCATATAGCAGGAGGTAGAAGGCAGTTCTTGCTGGAGGCAGGAGGTAAAACATTACTATTCCTAAATCCACGCTTTCAAGATGTCCTAACCTTTAATTCGCTTGCTATAACTATTACTCAGCGATATATTTTTCTTTTATGCAAAATCTCGATTTTTCTAAACCTACCCGAATAACATGAGTTCGACGGAACCTAATCCTAACCCTTGTAAGGTTGGGACAAAAAATCTCCAACTTGGTACGAAAGAATAGGGTTTTTAAGCTTCTCCCCGTTTCGGAGAGAGGTTCTTCAGAATCCATCGAACTCACATTGATTAAGACAACAGATAGTACTACTGTCCTAGTAGAGCAGTTTTTAAATAAAAAGCAAAAGAGGGAGATAAACTCCCTCAAATAACAAGGCAATAATTTAGTTACAGATAGCCAAGAATTACAGACGTGCTGGTAGGAAAGCTATTGGGTTAACAGCACCCTTGCCTGATGGATGTATTTCAAAGTGGCTGTGTGGACCAGTACTATGACCAGTGCTACCCATTAGAGCAATTGTTTCTCCCTGATTTACCTGCTGACCAGGTTGCACCAGAATCTTGCTGTTATGAGCATAGCGAGTCAAGCTACCATCCGGATGGCGGATATCGACAACATTACCGTAGCCACCGCTGTTCCAGCCAGCTTTTTCTACCGTACCTTGAGCTGAAGCAGTAACTGGCGTACCAGTAGAGTTAGCAATATCAATTCCCTTGTGCGGTCTTCCCCAGCGCATACCAAAGCCAGAAGTGAGAGTGCCCTTCGTCGGCCAGATATAAGCTAAGGTTGAAGTAGATGGAGGAGGTATAGTTTCATCAATCGCTCTAGGCAGATATTGATCCACTGCTGCTAAAGGTGGTATTGCCTGCGGAGAAACTATGGTTCTGCGCGTCTTTCCTATGGAATCCGAGGCATTTACTCCTCTAGGAGGCGTTGCAACTTTGATGCCAGATGGATTGCGAGGAGGAGTCCACTGACTAACAGATCCTAAATTGGGTAGGAACTCTGGATTTATTGGTTCGTCAGCGGGTAAAGTCGCACGCAATTGAGGCTTAATTAGTTGAGCGCTATAGTTAGCTCTAATAGGTGTCGGAACCGCAATTGGAATGGCGACGTTATTCGCTTGAGACACCGAGTTAGGTACAATGATATTATTGGGGGTAGAAACAGGAGTCAGTGTTGCAGCACTCTTAGTTTCAGTAGTTGTAGCTGACACTACTAAATTGCCAGACTGTTGAGCGCGATATTTCTGCTGTAACCTCTGGATTTCTGCTTGTAAGCCCCGCAAACGATCGTTATTGTTATTGCTTACCCTTGCTACCCTATTTGTCGGTTTTTTAGGTTGCTGGATTTCGGCAAAAGCTCTTGGTACTGGAATTTCACCACCTACGCCATAAGCTTTAGGAGTAATGGGAGCTGTTTGTAAGTCAGTTGCACTATTTACTTGAATCTGATTGTTCGCAGTTACTGGAATAGGGACAGCAACGCTACTGTTGCCAGCAATAGTTGGCGGTGAACTAGGTAAATATGAGTTAGCACTACCAATGCTCACAGAAGAGGTGGCTTTGGGAGTATTAATGGACTCTACAAAACTGGGTTTTGTTGCTACAGTTGCCTGAATTTGAGCAACTGGAATAACCAGTTTTTGATTTATTTGCAGTTGATTGGGATTACTAAGGTTATTTACCTTAACTAGTTCTGATACTGATGTATTGTATTTGCTAGCGATCGCAGCTAGTGTATCTCCCGGCTTGACTTCGTAGGCTGCTTTAGTCGAGGACGCAATCAATGTTGTTGGTGTAGGTGATGCCACTCCATTGCTCTGTGTCTTCTGCTTTAACCTCGATCTCAGCTTGGCTTTACTAGCATCGCCAGAAGTCCCTAACTGTGCTAATACTGTCTTCTCAACTACAGTATTCCCGATACCAGTTTCTGATAAATTTTTGCTCTCCCCAGAGCGCAATTGTGCCAGACTGTTTCTTAAACGGTTTGATTTTTCTTGTAAGCGATTGAGTGCAAACTCTTGTTGCGCCTTAAGTTGTGCATTTATTTCACTGTTGGCTGTCCCTGATGTTGCAACTGTTTGCGGTACGACAGACGGCAACAGATTTGTACTGCCATAAACACCTTCAGCACTAGGGTCAGATAGCTTGTTGACTGTTGGAAAACTAGTCTCAGCTAGGGTTTTGTTCAACCCCTCTGCTACCTGTGGCTTCGACTCAGTGACATTTTTATCAACTGGTGTGGCTTGGGAAAAGGTTTGTGATGCAGGAAATTGCAAAGACGTTCTACTGGCGGCAACTTGCCATTTAGCCTCAAGCCCAGGCAACTGTGAAACTGCTGTTGGTTCCACGATCGCAGGATTTTCTGGCACGCTCGGTAATGAGACTGCTTGAGACTCCAGCTTGGTGGAGGCGAATTTCACCTCAGTGTCACGAACAGCAGGAATAGTTGAGGTTGCCTTTTGGCTACCTACAGGTACTGCTGCTTGGGCTTGATCGCTTTGTCGAGTCACCAAAAGACTGGTTGCTCCCATAGAGATTGCCAGGCCAATCATGGCGGCTTTTGTCCGCACCCGACGGTCAACTTTTGGATTAATCTGATTTAGCTGTTCTACCGGGGCATCATCGCTGCTGGGGTTATTTTTCAACACAGCTTTTACTCTCTTTTTCAATGCTCGTTTCAAAGACGACCTCCTTAACGATCGCTAGCGCTTAACTGACCTCGATTTTTCAGTTGCATAGCAGTCAATGATTTAGATCGCAACAAACCATAGATCGAGATCGCATTCACCAGAGATGCTTACGCAAGATTAACCTGCTTCTCTGATTTAGACAAGTTCACATGTTTTAACAAAACTTAAAACTTGCGATGTTTACTTGTCTTAACCACTCCTCACACCCACCATTTAGGACGTTTTCCTTTTTGCCGTTATCCGCGCCTGTCTTGCGTCAATCGCGGTGATGGCAAATAGTTTATCAAGTCCATAGTCGCTACCGAGAATTAAATTGCTGCGACTTCTGGAAAAGCGATGCCCCCTACTGTAGATATCTTCAAGAAATTTCTACACAATCCGTCTTCCCAACACGAGACTTTACGTTGATTATTCCCTAAAAAACAACCGTATTAACTATCGGCTACTTTTGGGGCGCAATCTCAGTGTCATCCGAGTTCAAATAGCTCAAATGCGCTCAATGACTGAGTTTTAACACTTTTGTTCCCCAATATGGAATGCTGCAAATTCATCAAAATCTATCATTCAAATTTGGCATTATCCCGAATTTAATATACAAATTTCTTATAATAACCTGGCCCCTCTTGTAAGTATCTTCCACTACAATTTGCTCAAAAATACATTCTTAGGTGTATTTTTTAACATGATTTTTATTGGAACTAGGAAATTTTTGCCGTCCCAAATCAATCATCTGATTGGTCTGGCAAAAAACTCAAGTATATCTACTTATAATAATTTAAGTAAACAACTATTGTAAATAGCCTAACTGACGACGGGTTTCAAATAAACCGATTGCCACACTCACTGATAGATTCAAGCTCCGAACCCCAGGTTGGCTCATCGGAATATACAGAGTAGCATCACAATGTGACAGAACTGTTGGTGGCAAGCCAGTGGTTTCACTACCAAATAGTAACCAATCATCAGCTTGAAACTGAAAGCTGACATAATTAATATTTCCGGCGACACTATAACCCAACCATCTGCCTCCACGCTCATGATGTACGATTTTAAAGGCTTCTAACGATTCGTGATAGTGCAGCTTGACATAACGCCAGTAATCTAAGCCAGCTCTTTTGAGGTAGCGATCGCTAATTTCAAACCCTAAAGGCCCCACTAAATGTAACTCTGTATCCGTAGCTGCACAAGTACGAGCAATGTTACCTGTATTGGGAGGAATTTGCGGGTTAACTAAAACTACCTGAGGCATTGTCCGTATATTTTACGTATTGTATAAAATAATCTATAGCTCGTGTAAAATCTACCAAAAGGTAGAAGCTATTCATAGGTTTTATTAATAATAATCAAGCATTCACCATCGATTAGATATTTAAAACGAAGCCCAAATCATCTTAGAAGAATGTCTGAGACCATATTAGGCGAAAATCAGGAAATATTAAGTTTTATGTAGATGAGGTAGTTAGTTGTGTTTTTTAAACTGAAGTATTGTCTGTACGAAAATCTACCTTTTGTTTGAAGACAATTAGGCATGAGCCGAATAGAGAGTGCAGGAATTTTTATAATCTCCCCACACCCGCTCATCCTCCCCTACTCCTCTAGGCTGTAGCTTGTTGGTCTAAGCCAGCAGAGATGAACACAATTTATCTTCGAGTTCAATTTCCCGTTCTTGAGTGGCAGTAATAGCTTGGGTGATGACGCGTTGGCTATCAACACCAACTGCATGTAACTGCAACCACTGTTGAGCTTCATTACCTTCGCGGAGGATTTTGTGCAAAGGTGAAAGGAAACAGCTAAAGCCTTGTTGTTTAGCGATCGCCCAAATATCGTGGTAAATTTCCGTAATCCAATTTCTGGCTGTGATGCTTCTGCCATCTTGCCAATGGGTTAGCTGAGCATCAAGACTAGTAGTAGCAGCAGCAGTTTCGTTATCAGCAGTCAAACTGACGAGTTCTTCGGTAGAAAAGGTACTTTGAGTTAATGGGTCGATGCTGGGATTTTCGATTATTTGTAATAAACGCGCTTCTAATAAGGCAGTAATGGCTAGTAAGGCAATAGGATCTGTGACTAAATCGCAAATTCGTAGTTCTAGCCGATTTAGGTCATAAGGACGGCGATCGCCATTTGGTCGCACCGATACCCATAAATGGCGCACATTTTGCATTGTGCCAGCAGCTAGTTGATTTTCCACCCACTGGATATGATCGGCGTGGCTGGCAAATAACGGCACATGGCTAGGGGTTTGCGGGAACAAACCCCAACGCGTGGAGTGATAGCCAGTTGTTTTGCCATTTAAGAAGGGAGATGAGGCACTTAGGGCTAAGAATAAAGGTGCTTCTAAACGAATCACCCGACATGCCCGCATTAATGTTTCTGGGTCGCTAATGCCTATATTAATATGTACGCTAGCAGTAACTACTTTCGTACCATAGGTTTGCTCAATGTAGTCATGATAGGGGTTAGTTGGATCGGAACGCATAAAGCGATCGCTTCCACCCAGAGATAGTGTACTCCCCGGTATCAGAGTGTAATTGCCCAACTGATTGAGGTAGTTTCGCAACGTCCGTCGAGGACGCAGTAGGGCACACAATAGATTTTCGTATTTGACTGATGGCTGAGTTATATATTCCACGTTGCGGCTGTCTGGCTCTCGAACAAATCCATCCAAAGCCCCAACAATCTTATCGGAGAGACCAACGATTTCACCCTGAGGTGTGCCGGTGTACATTTCAATCTCAAAGCCTTTTAATAAGACCACCTTGTTCTCCTTGGCTCTCTCTGCTTATAAATTGTATCGAATTAGACGAATCTGTCGCTCTATCTTTGAGTTAATCAAAGGTTGAGAATCATTCAACTGCCAATTCATCCAAAATTAGGATGACAGATTTCTAGGTTGCGATTTAAAAGATTATAGAAACAGCAATATGTAGCCTCAGGAGTCAAAATTGAGCATGAATTGTGTACAACTAGGGGATGAATTGACGGGTTCAAGACCCTAATAAATCTCCAATTTAATGGTAATTTTAGGTAGTGAGTTTCTCTGACCAACTGCTTGATTCTCACGATTAAGATGATTTTCTCTAGCTTTGCTACTGAATTCTGACTTCTTCAATAAGATTGAGGTGTTGAAAATATCCTAATCAGTCATCAGTCAGCAACTTCAAATTTCAAACATAAAGCCCGTGACGAGGATTGAACTCGTGACCTCACCCTTACCAAGGGTGTGCTCTACCACTGAGCCACACGGGCAAAAGATACTTTTCCTTTTTTAGCTACAATGCTGGGGTAGTTTATCTAGTACCCAGACATTATAACTTTTTGCTTTGTAAGTGGTGGGCCGGGCTGGATTTGAACCAGCGTAGGCGCTAGCCAACGGATTTACAGTCCGTCTCCATTAACCACTCGGACACCGACCCATTTGTCTCACAATTTAAGATAGTAGCATTTTCTTTTATGAAGTTCAAGTGGTTAGAAAAAATAAATTGGTAAAGACGCAAGAGAGTTGCGTCTTTACAAGTTGGATAAGTTTGTTCTAATTAAACACTCATTTCCAGCATTCGTTGCATTGGTCGCAGTGCAGCAAGGCGAATATCTTCTGACATAGTGATTTCAGGAGTGCGATTTTTCATTGCCCAGTAGAGTTTTTCTAGGGTGTTTAACCGCATAAATGGACATTCGTTGCAAGCACAGTTATTCATTGGCGGAGCAGGAAAGAAGCGCTTTTGGGGAGCTAGTTTTTGCATTTGGTGAATAATCCCAGGCTCCGTTGCGACGATAAATTCTTTGGCGTTGCTGTTTTGACAATGTTTGAGTAAAGCTGCTGTGGAACCAATAAAGCTGGCGTGGCGCAACACGCTAGTTTCACATTCTGGGTGGGCGATCGCCTCTGCTTGTGGGTGGGCAATTTTTAACTCGACAATTTTCTTTTCGGAAAAAGTTTCATGAACAACACAGCTACCTTGCCAGAGGAGCAGATCTCGCCCAGTCTGTTCCATGACGTAGCGCCCCAAATTGCGATCCGGGGCAAAAATAATCGGTTGCTCTTTGGGTATTTGCTCTACAATCTTCACAGCATTGGAACTAGTGCAAATAATATCGCTCATTGCCTTAATCTCAGCAGAGCAGTTGATGTAAGACACTACCAGATGGTCTGGATGCGCCGCCCTAAAAGCTGCAAATGCCTCAGGCGGACAACTATCTGCTAAAGAACAACCAGCATTCAAATCTGGTAAAAGTACTAATTTATCGGGATTAAGTATTTTTGCTGTTTCTGCCATGAAGTGAACACCAGCAAAGACGATCGCATCTGCACTGGTATTTTGTGCTGCTTTCGCCAGTTGTAATGAATCGCCAATAAAGTCTGCAATATCTTGAATATCTGGCTCTTGATAGTAATGCGCCAGAATCACTGCGTTAAGTTCTTTTTTCAGACTCTCAATAGCAGTAAACAAATCCAATGGTAGTTCGCCCGGTTGGGTTTTTTCTCGTTGAGCTAGTGCAGTCGTAAACACAGTTAGGGGTTGCTCTAAATTGCAATTTTTTGTCTTGTTGATTAATTATAGTAGTTTTTACCAAAAATGGTGGGCGGTTGATTTCCTATAGATTATGTCCAAATCGGGCTGAGTTTCCTATCCTGGAAATAGACGGCAAGGAAAGTGGCATGACCAGTCAGAAAACTCATTCGATAACCCTCAAAATTGCTGTAGTTGGAGATGTTCACGACCAATGGGAAGTAGAAGATGGCATTGCACTTAAGCATTTAGGTGTTGATTTAGTGCTGTTTGTTGGGGATTTTGGCAACGAGTCCGTGGAAGTGGTAAAAGCGATCGCTTCTGTTGATATTCCTAAAGCAGCAGTAATGGGCAACCACGATGCTTGGTATAGTGCCACCGAATGGGGACGTAAAAAGTGTCCCTACGATCGCTCCCAAGAAGATTGGGTACAGGAACAACTTGATTTATTAGGCCCTGCCCATGTTGGTTACAGCAAATTGGATTTTCCGGCTTGGGAATTAACTGTAGTCGGGGGTCGTCCCTTTACTTGGGGTGGCCCACAATGGAAATTTGCGGAAATCTGTAAAGAACGTTACGGTGTCACAGATTTGGAAGAATCTGCCGATCGCATCGTCAAAGCGGTGAAAAGCGCCGCTTATAAGACGATTATATTTTTGGGTCATAACGGGCCTAGTGGATTAGGCGATCGGCCAGAAGACCCCTGCGGCAAAGATTGGCATCCAATTGGCGGCGACTATGGCGACCCAGATTTTGGCGAGGCGATTTCTCAAGCCTTGACTGCTGGTAAAACCATTCCGCTAGTGACATTTGGTCATATGCACCATGCTTTAAGGCACACCAAGGTGCTGCGAAAGTCTATCTTTAGAAGTCCAGAGGGGATTCTTTACTTAAATGCAGCCACTGTGCCGAGGATTGTGGAGAATGATGGACAGAAGTTGCGTAATTTTTCCTTAGTTTCTTTAGAGGCGGGTGTGGTGACGCAAGCTTCCCTAGTTTGGGTAGGCAATGATTTCCAAGTGGCTTCAGAGGAAATTTTGTACGAGCGATCGCCTTCAGTAGTGCAACCTGCCTAGTGATAAGATATAGTATGATCTGTCAAGCTTTGGTGCTAACCGACAAATGTGGTTAGCTACTAGCTCGACAGTTTATTGGAGAGGTGGCAGAGTGGTCGATTGCGTCCGACTTGAAATCGGATGAACCGAAAGGTTCCGGGAGTTCGAATCTCCCCTTCTCCGTTGGATAAATGTTGTTATAAAATCCAACTAAATTTTTTGCATCTACAATATGTTCAAATGGATGCAAAAAATATTTGCTAAGCAAGTAATGAAAAATCTCAACATTAAAGAAGAAGCCCATAAATTAATTGACAGATTGCCAGAGAATTCTACATGGGATGATTTGATGTACCAAATTTATGTTCGGCAAACTGTTGAAGCTGGACTAGCGGATAGCAAAGCTGGTAATGTGATTTCTGTACAAGAAGTGCGGAAAAAATTTGGAATACCAGAGTGAAAGTTTACTGGACAGAAACAGCGGTGGAAAATCTCTTTGCAATTTATAGTTATATTGCCCAAACTTATCCACAATATGCAGCGAGGATAGTTGACCGTATCACTAGGCGTTCTGAACAGATTGCTCAATTTCCTTTGTCAAGTCAAGTTGTGTCTTAGTTTAAAACTGAGCAAATCAGAGAAGTGATTAGTGATTGAAGGTTCATATAGAATTATTTATTTCATGAATCCAGAACAAATTGATTTACTAGCTGTCTAAACATGGTTGACAGCAGATTACATGAAATCATTAATTCAGCCCTGCTATATCTTTTCTTGTTGCTTAGTCTAAAATCCAGATCTAAACATATCAGTAATAGACTGCATTAATCCTAAATTGGAGTTTGATATTGGAACGGAGTTTGCAAGTTGTGCATACACCCCCAGTAATAAGTCAGGGTCAACGATAGGTAAACCATTACTGATAACATGAGGATTTTTTGTAAGCATCAGCACTGGTTGAGCTTGGTAGAAGACGATAGGAGGATTGATGCAGAAGGTATTGTATGGACTGTATATGCCAAACGAACTACCATATAATCCATGTAAATTACGAATGCTGTATATACTATGCGAACTACCGTAGTCACTATGAAGATTACTAATATCCCTTTTCTGTCACTTTCCGAGTATTCTGAATAAAAGGATTAAAAGAAAAAACTCTCTTCAGGTAGGCAGGGCAATGGATGTAGAATTACAAATCCTCAAACATTTGGCACTCTTATGCTCACCCAACAGTTGCCATCATTGATGAATATTGTACAGAGTATAAAGACCTGTTCAAAGAGGTAAGAAATTATGAGTGCTTTAAATATTTACATTTGGGGATAATATCAACGATAAAAAGAAAATCGTTACCAGAAATAGCGAAGGTGGTAAGTATAAACTCAGCCCAGTCATTACATCATTTTCTAGCCAATTCAGATTGGTCAGTAGATGAATTAAAACAACGAAGATTAAAGAGACTTAAGCAGGCATTGAATGGTCAGGCGATTACAGTAGTAATAGATGAAACCGGAGATAGAAAAAAGTTTCTGGATGATTTAGCTTACTTACTTTCTCCGGAAAGTGACAGAAGAGGTATAGAGTTTGGGTCATATAAATTACTTGATAAAACGCCTAGATATTGTCCATCAGCAGCCCACAATTGAGCTACGCCATTTACAGAAACAAGAAAATCTACAATTGACATAGGTTTTTAAAATAAAAACTTGTTTTTCCAGCTTCATTTTTTAGAACTGCTAACAGCCTCAGCAAAAATGCTTAATTTTGATTTAGACAGCAAGGGAACATTTTTTGCGATTGTGCAGTATTTTACACAGAAAAAGTAAAACTAAAATTTTAACAATAATAGCGATCGCCCCTCTCTTCCCCACATTTAGATCGTGCTACTATTACCAATAAATTTTTCACCGCAGGTATGTAAAGCGCAGAGAGATAGCAACTATTTTTATTAGATGTTATTCGTCTATAGTTGTCCTAAATAATTAGTTAAATTATTTTATCTTTCTTACCTTCGCGCTCTTTGCGTCCTTTGCGGTTCGTTAAAAAAGTAATTTTCACAAATCATGCAAGATTGCTATAGATTATGAATCTTCTGTACCGTCATTTGAATTTTCTAGCTTATTTAGCGCATCCGAAATTGCTTGCCTGATAAATTCTGGGTAGTTATCTAAACCTTTTAATTTTTCCAGCATTGATGGGGGAAGCCTAAGAGTTATTTTTGCGGTTAATGGTTCTTCCCGATTAGTGGTAAATTGATGCTTTTTTAAATAAGGTTTTTCTTCGTAATTAGGCATAAAAATATTTTTCTTTATATCAATATTATCGCAAGACTTCGTGCGATAATTTAATTGGCAGCTAGCCGAGCCTCGCAAGTTGGGATAGCTGCCAAACCCAATTACAAAATTAGGCATTTCTATGTTTACACGTTCTGAACTTGAAAGCAAAACCCTTAAAGAATTGAAAGATTTAGCTGCACGGTACGGAGTCAAGCCAGTAGGGAGTCTAGGGTATAAAACAAGCTGGATTACTCCATTATTAGCTTTTACTGTGCAAGCTATTAGGCAGTTCCAAGACCACAAAACAGGTTTAAGAAATCCTAGTTGGAGAAGTACCGAAGCGCTGGGCACGATGCTTTATGAAATGGGAGAACCTACTGATGAACAAGCTGCGCTGATTCGGGCAACACTAGAGGGTAAGTTACTTCCTCTGCCTGAACGCTACGACCAAACTAGGCTGCTAAATCTTCACAAGACTAAGCAATTGATCCAAGAAGCGATTGAAACACTTAATAAATAGATGACCGTTGACTGTTGACTGTTGATGATTAACAGTCAACAGTTCCTCTAAAGTCGCTCATTGCTTGCATCGTGCTACCATTAGCAGTAAATTCTTTGGGAGGTCAATCAATGGCTACCCTTCATGCGCTCAATATACCTGATGAGTTATACGCACAACTGCAAGAGTTAGCTAAAGCTGAAAATAATTCAATTGATGCTCAAGTTATTACAATTTTGCAGAATGCTTTGGAGGCAAAAATGCAGCCTACGGAAGAGGAAAGGCGAAAAAATGTCCCAAAACTTCTAGAGGAAATCCGTCTCCGTCGTGAGAGTCGTCGGACTGATGTGGAATGGCCTGATAGTACTGCATTAATCCGAGAAGACCGAGACAGATGACTATTCCTCTCAGGTGCGTTGTAGATGCCAGTGTAGCTATTAAGCAATTTATACCTGACGATCCACTAACGGCAAAAGTTAATCACCTGTTTGCTTATCTTGGTAATCCTCAGACAGAAATCTTTGTACCTGACCTGTTTTACATTGAGTGTGGCAACATCATTTGGAAGTACGTCCGCGCCAATCTTTATGCTGTTGCTGATGTACCAGGAGATTTAGCAACTCTCAAAAACTTCCCGTTGCGTGTCGTCTCCACAGCTGATTTGATGGCGGATGCAGTTAGTATTGCCTTGAATTATAAAATCTCTGCCTATGATGGTTCTTATGTTGCGCTTTCACAGCAGGTAGGTGCTACTTTGCTAACTCTCGACGGTAAGCTGGTGAAAGCTTTAAGCACTTCGTCTTACAATTTCTGCTCTTTTAATGATTTTCAGGTTCCATAGTTGCGGTTAATATAGAAGCGATCGCCAAATTAAGCAAAGCAGGCTTATTGGTTACTGTTTTTCTTTTTGAATATCAAATTATCAAAAATGTCTTTTACTTATAACCGCACGGTTCGCTTTCAAGATACTGATGCTGCTGGAGTAGTTTATTTTGCCAATGTTTTGTGTATTTGTCATGAAGCTTATGAAGAATCTCTAGAAGCATCAACTATTAATCTCAAAGATTTTTTTAATACTCCATCTGTGGCTTTCCCCATTGTTCATGCTAGTGTAGATTTTTTGCGTCCTATGTTTGTAGGGGACAAGTTGTTGATTAACTTAATCCCTCAGAAATTAGGTGTTGATAAGTTTGAAATTACTTATGAAATTAGTGTAGGAGAGGTGGTAGTTGCTAAGGCTATTACTCGACATGTTTGTATTGATGTAAGTAGTAGAGTTAAGGAGGAATTACCTGATGAAATAACTCAGTGGTTGGAAACGAACCGCAGAGGCGCAGAGGGCGCGGAGAGAAGAAGGGCAAGAGAGGTTATTTAAGGGTATTTTGTAGGAATTCAATAGCTATTCGTTGTAGCTGCTGACGGTTAATTTTACCTTGAGAGTTACGCGGTAAGTTTGGTTGGGGAATCCAATATTTTGGAATTTTAAATTTGCTGAGTTTGTCTTCGAGTAGAGTTTGGATTTTTAAAGCGGAAGTATTTGATTTTTCGGGAATATAAATTGCTGTTAAGGCTTGTCCCCAGTGTTTATCTGGAATACCAATCACGCAAATATCGGTAACCATTTGAGTTGCTCGTATGGCTGATTCGATTTCTACTGGGTAAACATTTTCTCCGCCTGTAATAATTTTATCGCTATTTCGTCCGACAATATTTAAATAACCTTGCTCGTCTAAAAAGCCTAAATCATCTACTTGGAAATAATCCTGACTTTCTTTAATCATCGGATAGTAACCAAGCGCTAGAGATTGAGCTTGAATGGTGATATTTCCTATTTGATTAGAATTTAGAATTTCGCCTTGCTGATTATGAATAGTTACCTGGGCATGGGGAAGAATTTGACCGCTACTAATTTTACCATTCAAAAAATCATTTGGTTTGAGAGTAGCAATTTGAGAGGCTGTTTCTGTCATACCATAGGTTGGTGCTAATTGGATACGATGAAATCTCGCTTTTTCTAATAGTTCGCTCCATGTTGGCGCACCTCCCAAAAGTACAGTATGAAATTGAGTTAGCCATTCTGTTAATTCAGGATTTTGTAGAAGTCTTTGTAATTGAGTTGGTACTAAAGATATAAAAAATTCTGAGGGTTGAATATTCAATATTTGACCAGATTCTAAAGCTTTGAATGGTTGAATAACTAGTTTACCTGCGCTGGTGAAAGAGCGCATAAATTGCATTAAACCACTGACGTGATATATCGGCAATACACAAAACGAATTGACTTGGTTTAGTTGAAAGTATTTTGTAAATCCTTGTACAGATGCTATGAGAGTTTCCCAAGTGTGGATAGCAAATTTAATTTGTCCCGATGAACCACCAGTGGGAATCATGATTAGTGGGGAGATGGGGAGATAGGGAGATGAGGAGAGAGGGAAGTGTGGGGAGTGTGGGGAGAGAGGGGGGCAAGATTTGTTCCCCATCCTCCCACACCTCCCACACTCCCTGTTTGCCCCATGCTCTACGCCCCATGCCCTATTCACTATTCCCAAAATAATATCTGGCTGTACTAAATCAAAGACTTGTTGCCATTCTTGCGTTCCCCAGTCAGGGTTACAAAGAAAAACTGGACAATTAGCTGCACAAGCGGCAAGAAAACTTGCTAAAAATTTTACTGGTTCGCGTTCAGCTAAGATGATTTTTGGTGGAGTTTCCCACACTAATAAATTTGTTAGTTCTAAATATAATTCTTGAGCTATTTGGTTAAATTGACGGCTATCGTAACCAATCAACCAATCATTTTCAGCCAGGTTATTAAGACAGTCTAAAGGTCGTTCCATAGACTTTGAAGCCACGTATCTTCTTGTTCAAAAAAATGGTCAATGCCAAAACCAACTGCTCTGTTATTTCGGGATAATTCAGCTGCTAGTCGGAGTGCTGTTTGTCTACCAATGGCAGTTTCAAAAACTGATGAAAATACAGCATCAATGTTATGCTGTTGGCAAAATTTTCTCAAAAGAAATGGCGAGCCGATTATTCCAGGTTTAATCACAAAAATTCCTCGCCAACCTTGCTGATAACAAGCAATCAGTTGCTTTAATGTGGCGACAGATTCATCCAAAGCGATCGCAGTTCCATAAAACATACTCAATTCCAACATCCCCTGAAATTGTTCAACGGGTAGTGGTTGTTCGATAAATTCAATTTCTGGGGCTAGTTCTCGATTTGCTTTGAGATTGTCGCAAGTCCATAGCCATAAATTAGCTTGTTCATAGCTGAGTCCACCGTTAGCATCTAATCGCAGTTTGCTTGAAGCTGGTAAAGTATGTGTCAATAACTCAAAAATTTTGAGTTCATGGGCGATCGCATCTACACCAATTTTCCATTTAAATGTGCGATATCCCTGCTGCCATAAACTTTGCCATTGATTTAAAGCTGCTTCCCCAGCAGGTAGTAAGGCGCTGTAGGACGGAGAATAGGACGCGGTGAATTCATCGATTTCATTCTCCGCATCCTCTTTACACATCTCCCACGCTGACTCAAAGCCAAATTGACAAGCAGGTAACTCATCTGGAATGGAGAAAATCGTTTCCTCTGTGATTTCTGCTGGGAGTTGGCGACAAAAATCTAAAGCTTGTTCTATGGTTTCCGAACCAAACCAGCTAATGGGCGCGATTTCTCCCCAGCCAACTCTTCCTGATTCGTCGCTAAGACGCAGAATAATCCCATCCCGAATATCCCATTTACCATGATTGGTGGTAAGCGTTCGCACAAATCTTCGCCGATAAGGACGAAATTTGAATCTGTAAATCACATCGGAAAATTAAACTCCATCAGAGTTGTCATTTGTCCTTTGGAAATGCCCAATGACTAATGACTAAAACACAAATCCCAAGCCCAACAGCAAGCAACTCCAGAAATGCACGGCGACGGCGATGAATTTACAGTTACTAACTTTGTCTGGCTGATGATGATTTTCTTGGACGTGGCGGCATAATTTGACGGCAAAGGGTAAACTCAGCCAACTCAGCAGTGTCCAAGCTGGAAAAATTCCCCACAGTACAAACAACAAGGTGAGAGGATAAATACTGCCAGTAAACCAAACTAGAAGTTGGGCACCTTTTTCGGTTCCAAGACGAACGATAGGCGATCGCTTGCCTGCCGCTATGTCATCTTTAACTTGGTGAAAGTGCGAACAAAACAAAATCAAGGTTGTGGCAATACCGACAATGATTGAGGCTGCTAAACTCGTCATTGACCAAGTTTGAGTTTGGCTGTAGTATGCTGCTTCCACTGCTAAGGGGCCAAAGGCAAAAAAGCAAATAATTTCACCTAAACCCTGATATCCTAAGCGAAAGGGAGGCCCTTGGTACATATAGCCCAAACCACAGCACAGCAGAATTATACCGATAACAGTTAGGTCTTGTTGCCAAAGAGCGATCGCTACTATACCCAGCAACCCCAAACCTAAACACAAATTTCCTAACCAAAATATTAATGGTTTATTGCCAGTTAAATTTACCAGAGAATGGTGTTTATTTTTATCAATACCTGTTTCTGAATCAAAAACATCATTACTAATATTTTCCCAGGCAAGAATCAATATTGCCGCAGCTACAAAAATAGAAAATATTGCTCCATTAAAAACTTTTGTTTGGGCATATGCTACTGCTGTTCCTATCCAAATGGGCATGATGGCAACGCTGTACATCGGCGGTTTAATCGCTGCCATCCATAACTTAGTGTTGGGATATAAAATCTGCTTGGTAGTCATCAGTCGTGATTAATTAAATTCTCAGAATCTCAATTATACAAAAGATTTTTATTGTCAAATTTCTCCAATTCAGAATAACATTTCATCAATGAATATACTAATCATACTAGGCTCCTGATAAATTCTGACTTTTGATTGTTGGGTATCAAATTCTTAGCTTTTGGTCGTAGGGTTGGACTTCATAACTGTGATACTAAAGTTGCAGTCTAGGCTACAACTAGCTTCTCATCATCTAAGAACACCACCATCAGGCAAATCTTACGCTGGTGAAATGACAACTTAATATGTTACCTGTAAAAATACGACCACGATTAATTACACTTTAGGAAGTTAACTTAAAAAAAATTTACTATCGATAGATCCATGACAGTTTTACCATGTCGTAGCAACTTGTCTGTACAGCACAAAGATTTATATCAATTTCTTTTAACAGTGCAAAAAAAGTGCATCAAAAATAATTGCAGGCAAATTGTTAGTATTTCCCAACAGATTGATTTAGTTGACCCTTTACTTGTATTGGATCGATTTACACAAGCAAATGAAATAAATTTTTACTTTGAGGATAAAGGCAAAGGAGAAGCGATCGCCGCAATTGATGCTGTCGCAAAATTACAAATTGATGGCACAGATCGTTTTACTAAAGCTGAGTATTTTATCAAATCTTGTCTAAAAAATATAATTAATTTTGGTAACTCTAATCAACCTTTTTCTGGGCCTCATTTTTTTTGTTATTTCAGCTTTTTTGAGAAAAATTCCGAAGTTGATTATCCATTTCCATCGGCTACCATTTTTCTGCCCCGTTGGCAAGTAGCTGTAAAAAATCAGAGTTGTATATTAGTAACAAATGTCGCGCTAAATGCTGATGTCAATATTCAAAAATTGTTGCACACTGTCCAAACAAAAATTGAATTTCTCCAATCTTTAAAACATTATTCTCCAAATATCGATTTTTCGACAAAATATTATCAAAAATCTCTCACAAATGCCGAGCAATTTAAATATTCAGTGGCTTCTGCTTTGAAAAAAATCCAGTCTCGTCATTTAAGTAAGATTGTTTTAGCAGATGTACTAGATGTCAAGTCAAGCAATCGTTTTGATTTGGTTAAATCATTAAATAATCTTAGAGAAATACATCCAAATTGTTATATTTTCTCTACAAGCAATGGTAAAGGACAAAACTTTATTGGTGCAAGTCCGGAACGATTAATTAGTATTAATAATCAGCAGTTAATCACTGATGCTTTGGCTGGTTCTGCACCACGAGGTAAAACTCCGGCTGAAGATGCGGCTAATGCTAATCACTTACTCAATAGTGAAAAAGAAAGACACGAACACTCGCTGGTGCTTAATTTTATAACTCAACGCCTATGCCAGCTTGGTTTGTTACCGCAAATCTTAGCACCTCGTCTGCGACAATTATCCAACATCCAGCATTTATGGACACCAATTAGTGCTGTAGTTCCGGCTAACATTCATCCATTAAAGATTGTTGCCCAATTGCATCCTACACCAGCTGTTGCCGGTGCAGCACGGGATATTGCTTGTGCCGAAATTCGTCGTTATGAAAGCTTTGAAAGAGGTTTATATGCTGCGCCTCTAGGTTGGATAGATTCCCAAGGAAACTGTGAGTTTATTGTGGGAATTCGTTCAGCATTGATAGATGGCGATCGCGCGAGATTGTATGCTGGTGCTGGTATTGTAGCTGGCTCCGATCCTGAGAAGGAATTTGCAGAAGTGCAACTTAAACTTCAGGCTTTGTTGAAAGCATTAGTTTAAAGCTAGTTACTTAGGGAGTTTATCCTAAATCCCGATGAGTAAAGGGTTTTGCATTCGCACCAGTATACGTAGCCACAATATGACCATCACCAGTCATTTGATATTTATATGTTACCAATCCTTCTAAGCCAACAGGGCCGCGGGGAGGCATTTGTTGAGTACTAATTCCGACTTCTGCACCGAAACCATAACGGAAACCATCAGCAAATCTGGTGGAACAATTGTGGAATATATTGGCTGAATTCACTAGCCCAAAGAAAGTTTCTACTGCCACTAAATCTTCAGAGATAATCGCATCTGTATGGCGAGAACCATATTCGTTAATATGAGCGATCGCATCTTCTATAGAATCTACAATCTTAATAGACAAAATAAAATCGCTGTATTCTGTTTCCCAGTCAATTTCTGTTGCAGTTTTAATCTGAGGTAAAATTTCTAAAGTACTTGCATCGCCTCTTAATTCTACATGGCGTTCTGCTAAAGCCTGAGCAGCTTTTGGTAAAAATTCTTTAGCAATCGCTGAGTGAACCAGTAAAGTTTCAATCGCATTACAAACAGCAGGATATTGGGCTTTGGCATCCACTGTAATGGGAACGGCAACAGAAATATCAGCAGCTTTATCTATATATAAATGACAAATTCCATCGGCGTGACCTAATACCGGAATGCGTGTGTTTTCTTGCACAAACCTGACAAAAGAATTAGAGCCTCTAGGAATAATTAAATCTACATATTTATCTAACTTTAAAAGTTCTAGAGTTTGCTCTCTGGTTGTGAGCAATTGTACGGCATCAGGGTTAACAGCAGTATGCGATAATCCTTGTTTAATTGCTTTAACTATCGCTTCACAAGATAGTACAGCTTCCTTGCCACCCTTAAGGATAACGCCGTTTCCAGATTTAATCGCTAAAGAAACAATCTGAATTGCTGCTTCTGGACGGGCTTCAAAAATAATTCCCAAAACACCCAAAGGACAAGTAATCCGCTTGAGAATTAAACCAGTGTCGAGTTCGCGGTGAATCTGTACTTCTCCAACTGGATCGGCTAGTTTACCAACATCTCGTACCCCAGCGATCGCATCTCTTAATTTATGTTCATCTAACTGCAAGCGCTTATAAAGTGGTTTGGCAATTCCAGCCGTAGTAGCAGCTTCACAATCAGCGATATTTGCTTTGAGAATTTCATCTTGAGCTAATTCTAAAGCTTCGGCAATCGCTGCAATTGCTTGATTTTTTGCTTCAGTCGAGAGAATCGCCAGCTTACTTGAAGCTTGGCGAGTTTGTGCTGCGATCGTAATTAGGGGAGAAGCAACTTGGAAAATAGTCATATTACAAAAGAACTTTACCTTTTCCTCATCCTATCAACAATGGGTATTGGGTATTGGGAGTGTAGGAGGATGGGGAACAAATGCAGGTGTGGGAGGTGTGGGAGGATGGGGAAGAAATCTTGCTCCCCCATCTCCCCACACTCTCCACACTCCCCACACTCCCCCATCTTCTCATCTCCCAGTCACCCTAAACGTTAACCGCAGTTTGAGTGATAATTTCCCGCACTTGACTAGCAGTTAAACTGCTATTGGCACTAAGCATTAAAGCTGCTACTCCTGCTACATGGGGAGCAGCCATAGAAGTGCCATTGTAGTAGCCGTAGGTTGCATTCGGTAGCGTAGAGTAAACGCTAACCCCTGGTGCTGTTACATAAGCCATATTGGAATCACTCCCTGCTCGGTTAGAGAAATCAGCTAGATTGTTATTGCTATCAACGGCTCCAGCAGCTAAACCCCAGTTGAGAGCGTAGTAAGCCGGATATAAGGGAGTTGAATCTCCTGAATTAGCTGCTGCCATGACTACAATCACACCTTGACTAGTAGCGTATTGAATAGCTGTTTCTAAGCCACTGTCACCAACTGTTGCAGATATACTTATGTTGATGACTTTTGCCCCATTTTTGACGGCGTAGTAAACTCCTTGGGTAATAGCAGAATAAGTGCCTTGATTATCATCACCCAAAACTTTTACAGGCATGATTTTGGCATTATAAGCAATGCCTGTAACTCCAAAATCATTGTTAACTCCTGCGATCGTACCAGCCACATGAGTTCCGTGACCATAAACATCTAAAGTATTGTTATTGTTATCAATAAAGTTCCAGCCGTAGACATCATCAATGTATCCATTAGCATCATCATCGATACCGTTGTCAGGAATTTCTCGACTATTTGTCCAGATATTTGTACTTAAATCTGGGTGGTTATGGTCAACGCCAGTATCTAATACAGCAACAACAACTCCTTGACCCGTATAGCCTTTCGTCCAGACTTCTGGAGCTTCGATCAAATCTGCTCCCCAATTATTACCACCTAAATCAGGAATTCCTGAAAAGGTAGGTTGACCAATGGCTTTAGCGACAGCAGCAGAAGCATTGACTAAGCCATAACCATCAATAGAGCTATAATTTGGTAAGCTGTTGGCAGAATGAACATCAATACTGGCTTGATTAGTCTCATTGAAGACATTGGCTAAATCATCTTCCCCATCACCGTTAAAGTCACCAGCTAACCATTTTTGATTATTCCAAAATCCACCTTGTGCAGTTGCCCACCGCCCATTTGTGAAGCTGCTACCACTGGAGAGATGAACATCAATACTGGCTTGATTTGCATCATTGAAGACATTGGCTAAATCATCTCGCCCATCGTCATTGAAATCACCAGCTAACCATTTTTGCTCATTGGCAAATCCACCTTGTGCAGTTGCCCACCGCCCATTTGTGAAGCTACTACCACTGGAGAGATGAACATCAATACTTGCTTGATTAGCATCATTGAAGACATTGGCTAAATCATCTCGTCCATCGCCATTGAAATCACCAGCTAACCATTTTTGCTCATTGGCAAATCCACCTTGTGCAGTTGCCCACCGCCCATTTGTAAAGCTGCTACCACTGGAGAGATGAACATCAATACTGGCTTGATTGGCATCATTGAAGACATTGGCTAAATCATCTCGTCCATCGCCATTAAAGTCACCAACTACCCATTTTTGCTCATTGGTAAATCCACCTTGTACAGTTGCCCACCGCCCAATTGTAAAGCTACTACCACTAGAAAGATGAACATCAATACTGGCTTGATTGGCCTCATTGAAGACTTTTGCTAAATCGTCTCGCCCATCGCCATTAAAGTCACCAACTACCCATTTTTGATTATTCCAAAATCCACCTTGTTTAGTTGCCCACCGCTCAATTTTAAAGCCGCTACCACTAGAAAGATAAACATCAATACTGCCTCGACCAGAGTCATTAAAAACTTTTGCTAGATCGTCTCGCCCATCGCCATTAAAGTCACCTGTTAGCCATTTTTGCTCATTGCCAAATTCACCTTGTGCTGTTGCCCATCGTCCTTTTATAAAACTGCTGGCAACAGAAATATCACTTGCTGAAGTAATAGAATCAGAAACGGACTCCGTACTCAAACTACTAATACTCGAAGGGCTAAGATAGTCTTCTGGAAGTCCAGTTAAAGAATCAATTCCTACTATTGTTTTGTCTGTTTCAGCAGAAATATCTTGAAAACTCAAGGCATTTAGTGCTTGGTCAATGGTATGAACATCGAAGCCGTAATTGAGAGATTGGGATTGTGGTGTTGTCAAAATAGATAACAATCCTAAATCTGTCATTCCGCTACAAATAACTGTATGAGAATTGACAACAGGTTCAATAGGCAACAGACTCAAGGAGTTGGTATTAAATAAGGCAGGGTCGGACATCTAGCGTATTCCCCCAAGAAATTCTTAATTAAGTTAAATTTGTCATTGCTGAAAAATTATAAACAACTGAAACTCGCCATCGATTGAACACACTAGCTCGCTCAAAAAATCTTTTGAATCAAGATTTTTTCTATTATTTTCCATCTGAAATTTTAGTTTTCGGATGGGCATGTAATACCATTCGCAAAACCTTTGCAACAAATGAATCATTTGTAGGGGCATACAGTTCTAGACCGCTACCCATAGAGCTGTCACACTCTTATTTGAAATTGGTATAACATTTAAATCTAAATATATTGTAAAGCAAAGCAAAAAATTTTCTAAATAAACTTAGAAAGTGGTTATATAGTAACAAATATAATAAGATTTAAGCAAGTTTAAGCAAACTTTTTTAAAGCTTAACGAGGCCCGCTTGTTACAGCAATAGTACTAGGACAACAGGTCAAAATTAGGTCAACCTAACTGCTGATTAACAATCAGTAGCTAGACAGTATCAGCGATTGCCAATTTGCAATATTTAATCCAACTTCAGATCGGATCGTCTACGAAGTCTCCACAAGGAAATGCTGCGGATGTGGATAAACTAGCACAAGCAATCCATACCGTCTTCACTATTACGATGTATTTGACTTGCACCCTTCGGTAGACTCAAGCAATCGGGTATTGCTTGCGAACTTGGTGAATATGGCTTGCAGCTATATACTGAAGTCAAACTTAAGCGTTGTTAATTCCCTGAAATCTAAAAACAACAGTGTTTGGGGATGAACAACTTGATATTTAATATGGGGTGAGCATGATAAATAGACATAGCACACAACCCCAAGAAAACTCTGATGATAAATGCGATCGCTATTAGATTTCGCCAAATAATGGCTGGGAGGAAAAGCCTGATTGCCTATTTTCACAGATATTACCGCAAAAACCAAACTAGGCGTTCCTTAGCACTGTATATTTGTATAGGGTTACTAGGTACAATTTTGGCATTGTCGTTAATCACATCTTCAGGACTAGCCCAAAAACCACTAACTCAACAACCGTTATTAGTAGCTACACGCGTCATACCACCCTTTGTGCTAGCAGATAAAGGTGAGCTATCGGGATTCAGTATTGACCTCTGGCAAAGCATCGCTAACGAAATAGGTGTAGAGTTTAAATTTATTCAATATCCTACTGTACCGGAACTGCTTGCTGCCATTCGAGGCAAGAAAGCCAACTTGGGAATTGCAGCTATCTCCATTACAGCCGAACGCGAGCAAAATTTTGACTTTTCGTTACCAATTTTTGCTGGGGGGCTGCAAATTTTGGTCAGAAACCCAGAGAACAAGAATAGTACCTTTTCAAATATTTTACAATTGTTTTTTTCCACTAGCCTCTTGCAAGTAATAGGCATTGCCCTAGTGTTAATTGCCATTGCAGCTCACATTATTTGGTTATCTGAACGCCATCATCAAGAAGGGATAGTTTCCCAATCATACTTTCCTGGGATTTTCAAAGCTTGTTGGTGGGCAGCTGCCACATTAGCCACTCAAGCTGATGAGATGCCTAAGGGAGTAGTAGGGCGTCTAGTAGGTATTGTCTGGATGTTCATCGGAGTGCTTTTTGCTGCCTACTTTACAGCTACCGCTACTACCTCATTGACAGTCCAGCAACTTCAAGGCGATATCAAGAGTATTGACGATTTACCCGGTAAGCTAGTAGCCACAACTGCGGGTAGCACAGCAGCCACATACCTGCGAAAACATCATATTTCAGTTCTAGAAGTCGCCAAAATTGAGCAAGCTTACAATGCCCTGATGACAAAAAAAGTTGATGCCGTGGTATTTGATGCACCTGTACTTCTCTTTTATGCTGCCAATGAAGGCAAAGGCAAGGTACAAGTTGTTGGCAGTATTTTGCGCGAAGAAAGTTACGGTATCGTTCTACCCAATAACAGTCCCTACCGCAAACCAGTTAATAAAGCCCTGCTGAGCCTTAAGGAAAACGGCACTTATCAATCGTTATATGATAAATGGTTCGATCCTAAAGAATTTTGAACAAGGTAGTCAGGATAAAACAAGTTTCACCGCCATGCATAAAAAAGGAATATCACCTACACCCTACACCCCATACCCTTTTTCAAGTCAGTAAAGGATGACGAAGATGAGGAAGCAGGGAAGGCACGGGTAAAATAACTCCTAACTCTACTCCTCACTAGCTTCTTCGGCAAGTTGGGCTTTTGCCCGTTGCCACAATTTTTCTAACTCATCCAAACTGTAATCACTTAAGGGACGGTCAACAACTGCCTCCATTTTTTCTAACCGTTGGACAAATCGCTGATTTGTGCCTTGCAAAGCATCACTGGGGTCAAGCTGATGCCAACGCGCTAGCTGAATCACTGCAAATAGTAAATCACCTAATTCTGCTTGTTGTCGTGCTGGTGTTTCCTTGGCTAAAGCTTCTCGAAATTCTGCTAATTCTTCATGAAATTTGTCCCAAACTCCATCAATGTTTTCCCATTCAAAGCCCACAGCCGCCGCTTTTTGGGAAATCTTCATTGCTGCTGTTAACGGGGGAAGGGTGCGTCGGTAACGACTGAGTTTCGTACTGAGTTTTTGAGTTTCTGGGGACGATTCGCCTTTTTCCGCAGCTTTAATTTGTTCCCAGTTTTGCCGCACCTCATCCACACTTTGGACTGACACATCACCAAACACATGAGGATGGCGACGAATCAATTTTTGGGAAATACCTTGAGTGATTTCTTTAAGGGAAAATTGCCCAGATTCGCTGGCAATTTGGGCTTGCAATACCACTTGTAATAATAAATCGCCTAACTCTTCAGCGATCGCTTCCTTATCCCCACTTTTAATTGCATCTACTACTTCATAAGCTTCTTCGATGACATACGGTGTCAGCGTTTGGGGAGTTTGTGCCAAATCCCAGGGACAACCACCATCAGGCGATCGCAATTTCGCTACCACCTCTATTAACTCTTGTAACGCTGCCAAAGTATCACTATGTTTTTGATTTAATTTCATGAGTTAATTTATCAAAATTATTCTTGACATAAATAATTAAATATGTATTTTAATGTATATCCGTGTAATTGCATTTCTTTACTACAGTTTAGAGCTTTCTTATCTTCCCAGGCTGACACTATATCAGCTAACACCATTTTAGATTTTAGATTTTACTAGCAAAGCTAAAGCCTAGTCTGCATACTCCGACAGAGAAGTTTTGCGTAGCTTGCTTCTTGTAGAAAGCGTTTAGCTTTGTCATCCCACAAGCTACAAAAAAGTTTGTAACCAAATTCAAAGGGCGAATAGAGCATAACTCCATTCGCCAAAAATATCTTTAAGCTACTCTGCAAGCATTTATATTCTTATCTGGCTACAAGCTTTCAACTAGTTTAATCTATAGCAGGAGGCTGGAGGTAAAACTATCACTATTCCTAGCTTTCACGCTTGTCATTATGTCCTAAAGGGTGTGACTACGGCTATACTATATATTTGCTTGCTGCCGTTGATATAACGACCAGTACAAACCTTTTTGTTGCAATAACTGTGAGTGAGTACCACGTTCGGCAATTACGCCTTGCTCTAACACCAAAATTAAATCGGCACGTTTGAGGGGAGCAAAGCGGTGAGCAATTAGAAAGACGGTACGGTTAGCAGAAATTCTTTGTAGGTTTTGTAGTACTTGTTGTTCGGTCTCACTATCCAAAGCACTGGTAGCTTCATCCAAAACTAAAATCGGCGCTTGGGAAAGGAATAACCTTGCTAGGGCAATGCGTTGTCTCTGTCCACCAGATAAAGCGGTGCCGCGTTCGCCGACATTGGTTTCGTAACCGTAGGGTAATTGACTGATGAAGTCGTGTGCTACGGCTAGTCTTGCTGCTTCTACCACTTGCTCTGCGGTAATGTCGGGATTGCCGAGAGTGATATTTTCCAAAATAGAACCGTTAAATAAAAAGTCTTCTTGGAGAACTACACTAATTTGTTGCCGCAGTGATGCTAAATCGGAACTTTTAATATCAAAACCATCAATCAGGATGCGTCCTGATTCAATTTGATAGAGGCGTTGCAATAGTTTAGAAAGGGTACTTTTACCAGAACCGCTGCGTCCGACAATGCCAACAAATTGCCCTGGTTCGGCATTGAAAGATATTCCGCGCAGAACTGGTTCAAAGTTCGGTCGGTAGCGGAAAAATACTTGCTCGAAGCTGACTTGACCTTTGAGCGGTGGTAAAACTAACCCAGTTCCTTGTTCGGCTTCTGGAGAGACGTTGAGAATATCACCAATGCGGTCTACCGAAAGTAGGACTTGTTGGAGGTTTTGCCACAATTGTACTAAGCGCAAAAGCGGCCCTGTAACTCTACCGGACAACATTTGAAAGGCAACAAGCTGTCCGACTGTGAGCTTTTGTTCGATGACTAACTTGGCTCCAAACCAGAGAATCAGCAAGGTGGAAAAATTGGTGAGAAAGTCACCAATATTGCTGCTGATGTTGGAGGTGGTAGAGGCTTTAAAACCTGTGCGGATGAAGCGAGCAAATAAGCCTTCCCAGCGATCGCGTGCTACTGGTTCGGCTGCATGAGCTTTAACGGAGTGAATCCCCGTCACTGTCTCGACTAAAAACGATTGACTATCAGCACTCCGGTTAAAAGTTTCGTTGAGCCAGTTACGCAGAATTGGTGTTGCAACTATCGTCAATGTAGCAAACAGCGGCAATACAGCTAATGCCACAAAGGTGAGCGGGATACTATAGTAAAACATCAATGCCAGGTACACCACAGCAAAGATGCTATCTAAAATCACAGTTAATGCTGTACCTGTGAGAAACTGCCGGATTTGTTCGAGTTCTTGGACTCGTGCTACTGTATCTCCCACACGCCGCGACTCAAAATAAGCCAAAGGCAAACGCATCAGATGCCGAAACAGCTGTGCTGATAAACTCAAATCCAAGCGGCGAGCTGTATGAGTAAAGATAAATAAGCGCAGAATGCCGAGTATAGACTCAAATATGGCAACAAAAAGTAGCGCCAGCGCCATGACATCAAGAGTCGGCAAACTCTCCTGCACCATCACTTTATCAATCACGACTTGCGTAATCAGGGGTGTTGTTAACCCTAAAAGCTGCAAGGTAAAAGATGCTAACAATACTTCGCCCAGCAGTCCCTTATACTTCCAAACTGCTGGCGTAAACCAACTGAGGTTAAATTTTTCTTGTTGGGATATTAGTTCTACTTGCCAGAGTTGTCCATCCCAAGACGCTTCAACCACTGACTGGGGTAAACCTTCACAAACGCGATCCGGATTTAAAGGATTAGCGATAATCAGGCGATCGCCTTTAACTCCATAGGCTACTACCCAAGAGGGACTCTGGGGTAAGTCGGAATTCCACAACAATAAAGCTGGAAATGATATTTGCCGCAACTCACCCCAACTCACACGTAAGCGCCGCAACACTAAACCCATTTTTTCTGCTGCTTCCACAACATTTTTTGGGCGTTGTCCTCTGAGTTGACGTTGCACCCATTCTAGTTGCACAGAATTTTCTAATTGTTGCGCCACCATTGTTAAACATGCAGCAGCAGTATTCCAACTGCCAACAAAAGGATAATTCGGAATAATCAGATTGGCGGCTGGAAGTCCTTTTTGCAGTTGGAGTGGGGGAGTACCCTCCGCAGCTGGGGGTAGAGCAATTGTTGTGGAAGAAAAGGAAAATGTCTCTTTTTCTACTTCCCTCTCCACTGGTAATGCTTGCCAAAACTCGTGAATTTGTGGGTGATAAAATTCTGCCCATAGTGCTGTAGCCCAACACACTACTATCACTTCTCTACTAGCAGCTACAGCTTTAAAATCCCCAGGCAGCTTTTGTAAATCACCAAACCAATCCCCTGCACCTAGTGCAGGTATAGGTTTGCCAACACGTTCTTGAGATAGACCGTTGGATGGGTTTGCTCTGCCATCTCGCAAACGCACTTTCCCAGCCACAATCAAGAATTGGTAACCCCCGATATCGCTTGACCAGATTTTATCTCCTAGACGATACTGACGGGCTTGAGATTCATCTTGCAATCTGGATTGTTGTTCGGGAGTCAACCAACATAGGGGCGGTTGATTCCAAGCTAAAGAAGCTAGCACTTCTAATCGTAGAGATTCATTATCCAGAATTTTTAACTCACTTGTAATTTGACTGTCAGTTTTTGAATTTTCTCTGCTAGCCATTTCTCAAACAATTCATTTTGTAGTGCTTGCTTTAGTTGAGTATCTTCTAAAGATGCTGGCAGAAATTGTTCTACTCGAAACAAACCATAAGGTACTTCTCCTTGCAAGGAGGTTCCGCCAACCATTTCTATTGGTCCTACCACTTGTCCAGGACTTGCTACATCAATAGCTGCCCGTAGTGTATCTGGCAGACTTCCTCGGCTAATTATTCCCATCATGCCGTTCAAAAGTCGGTCATCTGCAAGTGAATACTCTCTAGCTAGTTGCTCAAAGCTACCTCCCTCTTCAATTTGGATTTGTAGTTCGTCTGCCAGTTCCCGATTATCAACAACAATCCGAGAAAGTACCATTCGGTCTAAAAAAATTTTGCGTTCAATAAAATATTCTGGAAGTTTTGATTCTGTCACTACAGCTTTGAGTTTTTCTAGCTTGTAACCAAAAGTAACAGATGTATGAAATGTTGTGTAATCTGTGTTATTCCTCTTTAACCATTCTTGAAAGCTTTGGGGATCGGTCAATTGATTATTGAGTCTAAAGTCAATAATTGCCTGCTCTGTGATTGCTGTACCAATCTGGATATCATCTCGCGTTCGTATTTCTTGCTCAATTACGTGCTGGCGGAGAATATCCCCAATGAACTGCCCCAATTTTCCAGAGGCTTGCAAATATTTTACTGCTTCCTCAATAGAAATAGGTTGGTCATTGACTGTCAAAAATGGTAAAGATTCCATGAACTAATTATGTAAAAATGGTTAAACACTCATAGGACTTTCAAATTAAATCATATAGAAATCATCTTGTAATTGATGGATTATTATGATAAAGATTTTATAAATTAATCTACTATGTCGGCATAAATAATTATTGTTTGTATAAAGGAAAAGGCAGGGCACTGTTTAGCAAGCAGAAAAGGCGTTTGAGCCGTTATTTACTTTTCTTGACACAGTTTAGTTTTATTGTGCCAACTTACTTACATGGAAATGGCTAAAAAAATATATAACTGCTAATTGAAGAGGAGACGGTCTGAGGTGAGAAAGCGATTGAAAATTCTGTTTGCGTCAGAACGCCTTTTTGATAATATAGTTTTCCATAATCTAGTTATACGCTTTTGGGAAGACAGAACAGGATTGAAAATTTCAGCGATCGTCTACAAGTAAGCCGAAGCCAATTTTCTGAAAAAACTGTATAAGTTTAGACAGATAAGATAATTAAGTAAAATCAACCAAGAAAGCTGAAAAATAATTCATTGCTCATTTCCTAGACTTATTTGCTTCAATTGAGCAAAGTCTTAGCTTACCAATGCCAAATTCCCCATACCCAGGCAAATATTACGGCTGCGATCGCACCGATTAATGTATTAAAAATATTTACCACTTCATTGGTCATCCAAGTATATTTTGATTGCAGTGTTGCCCCAATTACACTTTCTAAATTGGTGGCAATAAATGCTGCCAGCACACACCAAGCTACGCCCAATATATCAATTAAACCAACTCCCCAACCAACAAGGGCGATCGCTACAGAAGCCACAACACCAGCTAAAGTTCCCTCTAAGCTTACCGCTCCTTCGGTGCCACGGGGCACTGGTTGGAGGGTAGTAATTAAAAACGTACTTTTACCGTATGCTTTACCAACTTCGCTGGCAGTAGTGTCAGCAAGCTTGGTACTAAAACTCGCCACATAGCCTAGTAATAAAAGGGACTGGAGGCTGGGGACTAGGGATTGAGGGAATGGTACAATTAATCCCGAATTGAGTAGCCCTACTCCTAAAGCACACAACGCCCCAGTCAAAGCCGAACCCCAGACGTTTTCTGGGCCTCTTGCCCCAGAACGCTTTTCGGCAATTCCTTCTGCCTCCTTCTGTGCCATTCCAATGCGGGTAACGCCAGAACCAACTAGAAAATAGAACATTACTACTGCATAACCTTGCCAGCCTAAGGTTCCCCAAATTATTATGGCCAATAACCAAGCGTGGAATAATCCAGCTTTTGTAAGCAGCTTTTTCGGAGCAATCCCAGCTAAACCCAATAAAATTGTGTTTAATCCTATTCCCAGCAACCAGGGATTTACAGAATCAATTGAGGGTGACATCAGTAATTAGTCAAGAGTCTTTTTATCTGAATATCAATAGGATAACCAATTTATCACATTTACTGTTTAATTTATGACACCTTTCCACTCAAAGTAATATATTTGTATTATAAAACTCCTATTTGATTGCAACAAAAAACTCGCCCTTACCTTAAAAAGGCTGATTTCCTATTCGCTACCCCCTGTATAACAAATAGGTTCAAAAATAAAAGCGGGTTAGTATATAACAAAGGATATAAGTTAATGTTAATTAAAACTGTGTTCTAGTTGACTGCAATCAACATTTAACAGCAAAAATTGTAAATATCATCAATTATTAGTTTTTTATACAAGCTATGAGTCAAACTTTATTCCATCTCGCTTTTCCTGTTACTGACATTGCCCAGACCAAAACATATTATGTAGATGGCTTGGGCTGTATTCCCGGTCGTGAAAACCGCCACGCCCTAATTCTCAATCTCTACGGTCATCAACTAGTAGCTCATGTCACCAAAGAACTTTTGACAGCCCAACAGACCATATATCCCAGACACTTTGGACTAATTTTTACCCAAGAACGTGACTGGGAGGACTTACTAGAAAGGGCACAACAGCAACAGCTAATTTTTCGCGAAGCAAGCAAAAATCGCTTTGTAGGTTCTCCTCTTGAGCATCGTACTTTCTTTTTAGAAGATCCCTTTTATAACTTAATGGAGTTTAAGTATTATCGTTATCCAGAAGCAATTTTTGGAAATTACGAACATGCCCAAATTGGGGATAGAACTTAAATAATTCCTGATACTCGCTTTTGGCAAGAAGCAAGCCACGTAATTCATAATTCGTAATTATAAATAAATTAAGCTTGGCAAGTGTGCTAATTACTGACTGGATTTTTTCTTCAGTAGGGGTAGTTTAATACGCTGTGCTAAAGCTGCTGTTACTGCTGCTAAACTTCCAGAGTCTGTTAACATCCAAGGGTGTAGAGCAACTGGTACTATTACTTGCTGTCCTACAGGCATTTGCGAACTATTTGCAGGGACAATCATTAAATCATAAGGTGTCCAGATAGATGTAAAATTTAATTGCTTCAACATTACAGCATCAGAATTTAGATCCTTGAGAAAAAGGCTGTCGGGGCGCATTTGTACGCAACCAGGACGCCCAGAACCGTAAGCAACTACAGTTCCATGATGGGGCGAAGCAATTGTAATAAACCTCTGCACGCGGTTAATTCCTTTTAGCCGCTGGACATAGTAACGGCTGACAATTCCTCCCATGCTGAAGCTGACCAAATCCAGTGGTTGTTCCAAGCCAAAGTTAGTTGTGACATAATCGGCTACCTGCTTTGCCAATTCATCAAGACCCAAATCGCCATTATTTGGTACTAAATTCAGGGCATGTACGGTAAAACCTTGTTGTATAAGATACGGTTTCATTTTACGAAAAACTGCCTCTGTATCGTCAATTCCGTGTATTAATAAAACGGGATTGCGTTGCTGATTTTCAATGTTCATTTACAAAATCTAGCTAAATTTAGGTGGTGTATTTAACTTTTGTAAGTACATACTGCTCTACAAACTGAAGTTCTTGCTTTTCAGATTTTTTATCGAGATATCTTGGCAAAACTTCAGATACTTTAGGAGCAAGCTTGTAACAAATATAACTTAATATTATAGCCATTTGCTAACAGGCTATGACACTCCTTTTACTGGTTGAGAGACAAAGAGCTTGCCTAAATTCTTAAACAAAGAAATATTAATTTTTATGAAGCTAGCTTTCAGAATCTTGCTCTAAGTTACAGTAAAATTTAATAATTAGTTCTCGGTATATAGCTTGGCAGGTACTTGCAACAAAGCATTTATCCTGTAGTTTTACTACAATGTTCATTAAACACAAACCTATAAGGGTTGTCACCAAGATAGGGTGACGCAAAGCAAAAAAATGTAACATTTTGTCGTAATTATTAACAATTACGGTCAAATTTCAAATATAAAAGGCAGGAGTAATTGTAATGGATTTTATCAAAAAGTTGATTTCGGGTATTCAGGGTTTTATTGGCGGTATTTTAGGTTTCGTGACTGGCTTGTTACCAGGGAAGAAAAAAAGCAACGGCTACTTCTTAGAATTGGACGAAGCCAAGGATACTGCTAAAGAGGCAGCTAAAGAGGTAGCATCGAATGCAATGAAAGTAGTAGAGACAGTTGCATCCAGTGCGAAAAAAGTAACAGAAACAATTACATCAGATACACCAGATGCATCTAAGCCAGCTTCATTGAACGGAGCAAAAGCCGACACAAATAAGGGTAAAGCAAAATCGACTAAATCAACTAAATCAGCTAAATCAACTAAACAAGCAAAATCATCTGAAAATCCAAAACCAGCTGATGTTGAGCTAGTCCAAACTGCTGATGGTCTAAAAGTTCAACCTGGCAATAATGAAAAAGCTGCGGCAGCCAAAGTCTTAAAAGAGCAGCCAACTGAAACCACCTTTGCACCCAAGTATCTTGCTCCTTCGAGTAATATCTCTAATGGGCGTCGGCGTCCAGGAGCGAATATGAGTGCTTATTTAGATATGGCACGCCAAGTTAAAACTCGTAATTAAATCTCAAGAGACCGTAATATGGTCTCTACAAATTAAGTCTGAATACGCAAGATCGAGACTAGTTTAGCAGCTGTAGATTGGGGAAGTCTCCAAGTTAGGAGCAATCGCTTAATTTTCTCCACTACGGCTGCATCTTTTTGGGTTGAAGCTTGTTCATCCAACATTATCCCTGTTTCGCGACCTTTTTTGAGGGTAATCGATAATAGGTAATAGTCAGTTATTTATTTCCTTTTTCCTAATTAGCTTTTTCCCAATCCACAATTACCTTTTTCCTAATTACCAAAAAGGCCAACATATTGTAAGCAATTAGCCGAACTTGATATCATTTTATATTTATCTACAAATTATTTAACAAATACTAATCCACTATATAAATGAAAAGCTGAATCCCAATTAGTTTGCTCCCTACGAAATAGGTAAATATGAGATTGAATTTGACCCAGCATTTCTGTTTGCTCTAACGCTGTATCTGCAAAGGGTGTGAAGTCTGACCAATTTTTGACTTGAGGTAGTTGCTGGTTAATCCAATTTGATAAACTGTTCCAATTAATTCTGATTGTATTTTGGCTAGCTTGAGGAATGATTTCTAAACCTTGCAGAAATTCATAGCCATTATCAGAAAGTCGCAGAATACAACGTCTACCAGGTAGGTGTAAATCACAAAACTGAGCATAGTCTTGTGTTTGAGTTTTCCGTTCTAGTTTGCGATGGGCGTCAATATCTACAACTTGTTCAAAAATCGGCAAAAGTCCCACTACTCGTGCTGTGACTTCTGACCAATTAAAGGTTAAAGAACCGAGTTGGTTTGCTTGGTTGCGACAAACAACGGTAGCTTTTAGTTGAGATTCTGAAAAATACTTGACTTGAAAAACTTGAATTTGTTGAATGGCGGTTATTGTTGTCCAGAAACAGGGAATACCAGCTTGTTGTAGCTGTTTACCATAAAATTTTAATTCTCCTACTTGTCCGGTGCGGTATAGTCTCCAGCCACGACTCGGTAGCGTTAGCCGTGCGCTGTAAGGATCTATTTGCATTATTTGGGCAAATTTTCGAGATACTTCTGTTTTGAGTTCGTTACTCAGAGGTTCTAAGATTAGTACGCCAAGTTCAGTGTTATTAGGTTGTGATGTTGCTTTAGCAATAGCTCGTTGTCTTTGTTCTTGCTCAATTTCTTGCAGCCGTCCTAAACCTTGTCGTGCTAGCGTCACTATTCTACTATTCCTCGTATCTCGCAGCAGTTGCCGATAAATTTTTTCTGCGTCTTGGTAGTTTTCAGATACTTCATGCAGCCGAGCGAGATAAAATTGCACCCAAGGATGTTCTGGCGATTCTTTTTGCAACTGTTTGAGTAATTTAGCAGCTGTTTGATAGTCTTTATTGTCAAAGGCGATCGCAACTTGCTCAATCATATTTCAATCCACGCTAGAGAAATATCTCACGCCTCTGCGTGAGCCATAACTCATTTATACTTCACAAGCTGCGGTAATCAAGGATAATGCTACCACTGGCGCTGTCACTGCTCTGAGGATGCGACGACCAAGGGAAACAGGTTGAAATCCAACTGCGATCGCATTTTCAATTTCTTGTTTTGTCCATCCACCTTCTGGGCCAGTAGCGATGACAATTGTTTCTTGTCCTGTCTTACAAAGTTCCGATCGCCGGAAGCCGGCGCTCAGACTTTGCGCTTTATCATTTGTCATTTGTCCTTTGTGGTGTAAGCAATCTTTTAGATGGGGAAACTCACCACGCGCGACACAAATATATTGTTGAGCCAATGACAAATGACTAATGACTAATGACAAACCAATGCTAAAAGTAACAGGTTCTAAAATTGTGGGTACGAATAAGCGTTCTGATTGTTCGGCGGCTTCTGCTGCGATGCGCCGCCAGCGTTCGAGTTTTTGGGGACTAGGATGAAGCAAAGTGCGATCGCTCATTACTGGTGCAATACAAGTTACTCCCAATTCCGTACAACAGCGCACGACTTCATCAAATCCATTGCCTTTAGGTAATGCCACTATTAGCGTAATTGTTACAGGTAATTCTGTTTCTACTGAGATGGATTCTAAAACTTGCGCTTGTTCTCCTGTAAGCTGCGCTAACCACGATTTCCCTTTACCGTCCATTGCAATAAAGCGATCGCCTTCACGCAAGCGCAACACTCGCAATAAGTAATGTTGCTGTTCTTTGCTGAGCAAAATTTGCTGTTGCTGGAGTTGAGAGGGTGCGATCGCAATTCTTTGGAGTTGAGACATTTTTCTGAATAAACTACTCTGCTGTAGACATCTGCTGTCTTACCCAGGTACGGAAAGCACGAGTGGCTGCTATTTGTCCTATATTCTTGCTTTCTTGGATAAATCGCGGAATCTCTGTCACCAGCACAGGTGCAAAAGTTGGACTACTTTGGCTCTGGGAATATTGCCCATTGTTGAGGGTGTAAATTCTTAACACAGTTCCGTTATACCGCCAGAATTCTGGGACTCCGATTGCAGCATAAAGAATTAATTTGTTTATTTTGGATTTGGAATATTCTACTTCTAATACCAAGTCTGGTGGTGGGTCTATATTCAGGTCGATATTTTCTTTGTTGCGGACTAAAAATTCGTTTTGAATATAGTAACTGCTGTCAGGTTCGGCTGCTTGCTCCAAATCATCGCGCGTCATAGTCAACGAGCCAGCACTTTTAACTTCTAAACCAAACTCTTCACACAACACAAGAACAAAACCCTCAATTAGACGGTTTGAGTTCTCGTGTGGCATCAACGGCGTCATAATTTCTACTATTCCGTTGTCATAAGCTAGCCTTTTATTCCGCTCGCATCCCATATCTGCCAGCATAGCTTTGAATGTTTGCCAGCTAATGTTTTGCAGCACATCCCTAGTTTCTGCAAATTTTGCTGTGATTACCATACTTAGAGTATTAAGACTACACAATAGAGACACAAATGAATTTATCTGTGTCTCTATTTGATTTCATTATCTTCAATTTTCCAGCTTAGGAAAGATTCTGGAAGTAAACCTCTAAGGCTTCGGTCACCAACTGAGTCATTGACTTACCTTGGTTTTCGGATACTTCCTTCAACTTGCCGTAGATATCAGCTTTCAAATTTACTCGATGGCGTGATTTGTTCACACCATTAGCTGTACCAGGTTCGTAGGTGGCGCTAAATTCGCGGATGGCATCAAAACCAACGCGATCGCAAAAATCACCAAAGCTTTCTTTCGATTTCCTTGATTTCTTAAAGTAAACGAAAATTGGCTCTAAAACAGTTTCCAAGTCGTTATGGTGCAGCTTATCGATGTAAGGTTGCGCCAATCGTGTCTGATTTGGCGAACCCCCTAACCATAATTGGTAACTTTCTGGAGCGCTACCCACAAAGCCTAATTCCGCCATGTAAGGACGAGCGCAACCATTAGGACAACCTGTCATTCTAATTACAAAATGGTCTTTTTGTAAACATAATTTATCCAATAGAGCGCGAATTCGCTCCAAAATCCCTGGTATTGCCCGTTCTGATTCGGTAATTGCCAAGCCGCAGGTAGGCAAAGCCGGACAAGCCATTGCATACCGTTCTAAAGGTTCGATTTGACTGGGGTCAGAAACGACACCGTAACGATTGAGAATTTCTTGAATAGCTTGTTTGCTATCTGGTTCGATATCGTAAAAAATCAGGTTATGGTTAGCCGTTAGGCGGATGTGCAAGTTAAATTGCTCGACAATTTCCCGCAAAGCGGTTTTCAGTTGCAGAGAACCTTCATCTTTAATCCGACCATTGTCAATGGAAATTCCTAAAAATAGCTGGCCATCGCCTTGTTCGTTCCAGCCGAGGAAGTCGTAATATTTAAACTCTGGCAGTGGTTTGAAGGCTGCAACTGGTTTGCCAAAATATTCTTCAACTTGGGTGCGGAATTTATCTACACCCCAATCGTTGATGAGATATTTTAATCTGGCGTGACGGCGGTCAGTGCGATCGCCATAATCTCTTTGGGTAGCTACAATCGCTTTTACTATGTCGTAAACATCTTCTTTAGCTACATAGCAAATTGGATCTGCTAACCTAGCAAAAGTTTCTTCTTTATTGTGTGTTCTGCCTAAGCCACCGCCAGCGAAGATATTAAATCCTTCTAATTCTCGTTTCTTATTGGTAATTACCACCAAAGTTAGGTCTTGGGAATATAAATCAACGGAATTATCTCCTGGTATCGTCACGCAAACTTTGAACTTGCGCGGCATATAGTGCGTACCGTAAATCGGTTCTTGGTTGTCATGAACGATTGTGCCATTACCATTGCGCGATCGTGCTGCTGTCACCTCTGGATTTTCTTCACCGCTAATTGCCTTTTCACCATCTAACCAAATTTCGTAATAAGCACCTGTTTGCGGTGAAAGCAAGTCAGCAATATTCTGGGCATATTCCCAAGCATACTGGTATTCTGGGCGATTTTTAAACGGCGCTGGTGGTGCCATCACATTGCGGTTGATGTCGCCGCAAGCTCCGAGAGTCGAACCCAAGTTCTTGACAATAGTAGCAATTGCTGTTTTAAGATTCTTCTTTAAAATTCCGTGCAGCTGGAAACCTTGACGGGTAGTGGCTCGTAATGTGTGGTTACCATACTCATCAGCCAATTTATCTAAAGCCAGATACAGCTGCGGCGGCACCAAACCACCCGGATTTTTTGTCCGCAGCATAAACTGGTAATCTTTCTCCTGTCCCTTGGCGCGGTTGTCGCGGTTATCCTGTTGATAAGAGCCGTGAAACTTCAACAGTTGCACAGCATTTTCAGTAAAATGAGTAGTATCTTCAAGAATCTCAGTTGCTACAGGCTCACGTAAAAAATTACTGTTTTCTTTGATTACTTCTACTTTAGAAGGCTTACGGCTAGCGACGGGGGGAGGAGCAGATTTAACCATGAGAGTTGTTATAGTGTTCTCAATAAAGCATTCGTGGACGCCGAAGTAACAAGATGTAAATATCTTTTCGGCTATTACATTCCCGGTAATCCGGTCGGAATAATGAGGAATTTTTTAATTTTAACACGGCAAAACCAGGCTTTCTCAGTGATGTAACACTTCAAAACCAGTTCTTGAGAGTTCTTAGTGCTGAGTCAAGTATAGAGCGAGTCAAGACTCCTGAGTTCGAGTCAATGATTAAAATTAATTAATTCAAAGAAATAAGGGATTTTTTATCTATTAACTATAGTGATTTTCAATTGCCTGAAGTACGCACAAATAGTAGGGTAGCACTGCTGTGCCACCCTACCTTGCACTATCAATATTTGACTCTAAGAAAGTTTTTTGATTCTGAGCTTAGCCATAATTCATAGCTAAGATTTACTCAAATTTCAACTTTGGTAACTCAGAATTGTTTTACTCATCTTTTATTTGAAGCTATAGCCAATACCAGCATTGATGCTAACAGCAGGAGTATCACTATTTTGATAAGCACTAATTCCTACTTTGGTATTAGTATAAAGGAGGAAATTGTTAGCAACTTCAGATTCAACACCAGCACCTACCACTACTGCATCTCTGTTGCCTATAGGAGTTGGTGAACCATCTTTTTCTACAAAAGAATAACCACCAGTTAAATAAGCATTAGTTTTATTAGCAATGGGTACATCGAGAGAAACTTCTGGAATAATCGCACTAGTTTTATCACTCCAAAGAACATTACCGCGTGCAGAAAACGGTGTATTTCCTAATTTCAAGCGACCTGTGACATTACCACCAAATGTGGCATTATCATTGCTACCTTGTCCGCCACTAGTAACCCCAGCTGCAATACCAGCACCGACATAACTAGCATCAGTACCCTTTTGGGTTTCAGCAGAAGCTTGACCAGCTGATAGAAAAATAGGAGCAACTATTAAAGAAGATAATGCAGAAATTGTCAGAAAAGACTTGAACAGACGTTGCATAATTTTAACCAAGTTTTGTAGTTTTTACTGTTATATTTCCAGTCGATAACTCTGTAAAAATGTTCCAGTGAATTCTGGAATTTTCTTAAGTAGCTGTTGTGATTGATGCAGTAGATCTCAGAACTATGAACTCAAACTTTTTTAAAACAAATGTTATAATCACACTTACATTTTTAAAATTCATAGTTTTTTAGCTAAAAAAGAGACGCTTTTGAAAGTGGCATAGCTAGGGGAACTAAAAATTAGTCTAAATTTAGTCGAACAATACACAGTAAACTAACTCTAACTGAGCATTTTACATAGGATAAAAAGTAGCTTGTAGCATTTGTGGCAACAAGCTATAGAGTAAATCTATAAAGTTAATTTTTAGCAATTCTTGGAGATTGAATAATGCTAACCGCTACAAAAACGTTGTCTGGTTTGATGGGTTTATGTGTCGGTGATGCATTGGGTGTGCCAGTGGAGTTTACTAGCCGCGCAGAACGAGTAAAATCTCCGGTGACAGCAATGTTAGGTTATGGCACATGGAATCAACCGCCAGGAACTTGGTCAGATGACAGTTCGTTGAGCTTTTGCTTAGCAGAAAGTCTTTGTAGAGGGTATTCGCTGGAGGCCATAGCTAATTCCTTCTGGCGCTGGTACAAGGAAGCTTATTGGACTCCCCGTGGTGATGTCTTTGATATTGGTCAAACCACTCATACAGCATTGATGCGCCTGAAACAGGGAGTTGTACCCCATCAGGCGGGCGGCAAAGTTGAAAATAGTAATGGCAATGGTTCGTTGATGCGAATCTTGCCGATGGCTTATTGTCACAGAAGTTTAACTTTAGGCGAATTGCTAGCGCGGGTGCATGATGTTTCGGCGATTACTCATGCTCATGCGCGATCGCAAATGGCCTGTAGCATTTATATTAGTATTGCAGTGTCCTTGCTCGAAGGTGCTGACCCCCAAACCGCCTATCTCCAAGGATTACGAGATATCCAAACCCAAACAATTTATTCTGTGCGGGAATTTTTATTAGAAAAGCCCCATTTTGGTAGAGTTTTCAGTGGCGAGATTGCCAAATTACCAGTAGAAGAGATTAATTCTGGTGGTTACGTGATTGATACCTTAGAGTCATCCCTGTGGTGTTTGTTAAATAGCTCCTCTTACTCTGAAGCGGTACTAAAAGCCATTAACTTAGGCGGAGATACAGATACTACCGCCGCCGTCACCGGTGGGTTAGCAGGAATTTACTATGGCGTGGAAAATATTCCCAGACAATGGATAAATCAAATTGCCCGCAAACAGGACATTGTTTACTTGGCAGAGCGTTTTGCTAGGGCTGTTTATAGTTGAAAAGATTAAGGAGATGGGGAGATAGGGAAGTGTGGGGAGAGAGGGGGGATGGGGGAGTGTGGGGAGAGAGGGGGCAAGATTTCTTCCCACACCTCCCACACTCCCCACACCTCCCACACCTCCCACACTCCCTGTTTGCCCCATGCCTATTAAACGGTAGATAAAGAGTAGACTTGACCATCAATTAACAGTCGTGTGATTCCCTTGGCTTGGAGATGAGTACGAGCTTTATGGAGCATTTTACTATCAGGGACTTTAATTACGCGATCGCGTTTGGTTGAGAAGCGCTTGGCTACGCGATGATTATCAAACACCGGTAGAGTTCTTTGCTGGGTTTCCAGATTGGGAATTTGTCCTAAGTCACCAAAGTCCTTCAGAGGTCGCGTAATTAATTCTGAGGAACGGTCAATTACTAAATAGCAAGTTTTCGGCAAATGGGCTACTGATAGTGGTAAAACTTGAACTGATGTTTCACCTGGTCTGCGTCTTGTGACTAAAGGTCTTGGCTCATCAAAGTCATCTTCTAAATCGTCATCTTCCTCTTCAAAATCGTCATCTTCTAAATCGTCATCTTCTAAGTCGTCCAAATCCTCTGATTCGTCTAGCAAGTCTTCTCCTAGCATCTGTGATATAACAGTCGCTTCTGGACGTTCATCCTTAAGTATGGGACTAGGGATACTCGCTATTTCCACCGGCTTTGGTTCTGGAGTTTCTGATTTGTCTGTAACTCGTAGTTTCGGTTTTTCTGTGGCTGAGGAACGTCGCCGCACCCATCTGCTAGCAGCAGTTGACTCGCCAGTGTCTTCTGAGTAAGGTTGTTCCTCTTCCTCAACTACACGATACACCTGTGGCTCAACCTCTACGACTTTGGGTTGGCTATCGCTTGGTGGAACTTCGATTTCTGGCTGTGGTTGACTCAGCAGTGGTAACTGCTCATAGCTTACTTGTGCCCTACCCTCAGGAGTTCTTGCAGCCCGCTTTAAAGACACTAAGTATTCATACTCATCTTCTGGTAAAGTGCTTTTGAGTAAACGACTAATTGTTGAGTTACTCACACCATAGCGGTCTGCCAAAGTTGAGGTAGTTTCGGCACTTTCTCGATATAGTTTGAGAATTTCTTGTTTGTCAGAATCTGTTAATTTTCTCACGGTAGATACCAAAAATCTTTGCTAAGCTCGTTTTCGTGTACTGGTACGCCGCGTTCGTCTCAGTGAAGCGTCATATTCTAGGGCAGCGCCCATACCGAATAACATTCCACTAAATACCCAAAACACTTCTAGTATTTCCCCACTTTGATAATTTGGACCTTGGGCGTATTTAAACCACATATCTGCAATGTAGAGCGAAAAGGCCGCTGCGGCAATCATTCTCCAAGATTGGGAAACTCTTCCTCCCCAGAAGGCTAACAGCAGAGTGGTAGCAATAATTAACAGAACTACGTCGCTAACTACGTAAAACCAATTCAAAATAGCTACTAACAGTTCTGAGGGCGTTTCCTGTTGCATAGAAATCCACCATGCCAACAAACTACCGAATAGAGCAATTGCTAACACAATTAGCCACTGCCATTTTTCTAGATTGATTCGCCTGGAAGCCACAGCTAAAATCATGCCTGTGCCAAGGAATAGATAAGTCAATACAAAAAATATATCGCCTAAAGACACATCCGGTTCTTCTTTTAAAACGATTTCGGTATACCCAAAAATTATCCCTCCCAGGAAATAGGAAAGCATACCTAAGCCAATTGAGAGCCAAACATTCCGACCACTAACGATTTGCGGACTCAGCCAGTTCCTCAAGCATAAGATACCAGCACTCAAATAAGCTATGGCCTCAAAAATATTTGTGCCAATCACATACCACTCGGCTCGACTTTCTATGCCATTTGCTGCGGGAATTTTGGCACTAAACAATAAAAAGTATAACAGTGCCAGTACGCCCCAACCAATATTAGCCAAAACAATGTTCTGAGTGGTGAAAATAGATTTAAAAACCAAGGAATTGTTGTAAGAGTTATTCATAAGGCTTGACTATGTAGATGCACTCTGGCAGTATTTTGAGTTAAAAGATTGTATAGTTAGCAGTTTATCTAGCAAATAACACACAATCAAACACCAAAAGCAAGTACCAAAAGTAAGAAGTTTTTGAAAAATCCAGACTACTGCCATAGTTTACCCACTGCTGATTGATTTAGCCAACTGATAAACAGCGATCGCTCGGCTTGTGGCATATCTTCTAACTTATAAATTACTTGTTTGGTAAAGTTGGCATTGCCAAAATGCGCCTTTCCTAATCGATGCAATTCTTGCAAAAGGATAACTACGTGATTTTCTTGCCAAGGAGGCAGTTTGGCTGCAAGCAAAGGGTTAGTAAATATCAAAGATTTAACTGTATCTGGAGGGGATGCTGGGGGAAATTGCTTTTGCTGGAATACCTCCGCAACATCTTTCTCAAATAATGCAGCTTGCCTTGTACCCAAAAACTCTTCAATGTCGATATAAACACCTTGCAGCAGTAAAATACTCGCTTGGATCAAAATCCCCGTCTTGCCATGACTACCACCTGTGTCATTACCCAACTGTTCTAAACGGATTTTACCCCAAACAGTGAAACGTTCTGGTTCTTCCAACAAGACACAGGCTTTACCTCGGTTATCCGTTAATTCTCTCCATAAGGCTCTAGCTTCTTCTTCTTGACTAGCTTTGAAGACACTAATCAAACGAAAAGTTTGCCCTTGATAATCTAGGATCGGCACCTGCTGATCCCGTTTTGGGTGCTGAATGCTTGATATTTCAACATCCTGCCGTTTGAGAATAAACATGGCACTCGCAAATAACTCCTCACAGGGGCATTTTTAATATGGAATATATAATGGCATTTGGCAGCATCGCCAAGGCTGAAATTACCTAGCGTGCTGTAAAAATGGGTAGAAGCCGAGCGATCGCGACATACTTCATCAGACTAAGCTGCCTAAAAGGACTCGGCTGAGGGTAAACAACCCCTTGAGAACACAATATATCTAACCAATACGCCATCTGTTTCGTTTTTAGAGTAGATTGATAACTAGCGACTTGGATCTTAGCCTTGCTAGTGATAAATCTGCAATTTTCCATTGCTTCTTAGTCGTACAAAACGATATAATAATTTAGATGACTCCTTTTGGGAGCCACTATATTGTTTTGGGCGCGTAGCTCAGTGGATAGAGCAATTGCCTTCTAAGCAATCGGTCGCAGGTTCGAGTCCTGCCGCGCTCGTTTTAGTTAAATACAAACTCTTGAAGCAATTCGTGAGTTCTGAATCACCGAAGGTGAGATTCTCAAAAATCTTTGTAAAATAATGAATTAGTTGTAAGGGCGTACATCTGTAGGCCTCTAACTGTGTATTTGTATCGAGTTATGTATATTGCAAAATAAAATTCTTAGATGAATCATTATCTTGTGCAATATTGACTATGTTCATATTTCATCACTAAGTAAGTTTAAAGCAGTTTGAGGATTGTTAATGGCGATCGCGCTGAGAACTTGACGCCATTTCTGCTGCAATGACAAGGTAAAAGTTTCTTCAAGAGAAATCTGATTCAATAAGGAAAGTGCTGTTTGAAAAATTGTTGAATCAGCTGGTAAACTTTTCGACCTTAACCCTTGAAGCGTGACATCTAACCAGACAGATATAAGTTCTAGCCAATTACTTTGCTCTATCACTTGGAGTGCAATATCTTCCATTCCTAATGCACCCCATACACAAAGAGACTCTACAGCCAGTTTATAATCGTGTTGTTCTAGAGCATTTTGCCATAATTTTTCAGCGTGATTTTGAAAGCGATTAGCAAGAAATTTATATGCTTCTTCGACTTGATGGGGAATTGTAACTTTATAAACTGATTCACCTCTTGGCAAATAGTCACCACGATAAGATAGCCAGTTATGAGAGCCGCAAAGATGGATTTTTTGATCGACTATTACTTCTTTGACATGGGAATCTCCCAACCAAAAAACTTGTACACATGGCAATCCATCAGGTGTTTTTATTGCTCGAAGTTTTTCTTCTACTTCTGGTGGTATTGGTTTATCTTCATCTTCTTGTCGCCGCGAAATACCATGTCCAATCAAAATCCAAACTCCGCGAGCTGCTAATTTCTGTAATAAAACCAAAAATTTTTCATTTACAACTGCTTGGTTCACCCAAGGAGAATAGATTATAACCTGATTTTTAGCTGAATTTAAAACTTCTATAAAAGCTTGAGCAATTTGCCCATTGCGTAACTGTATAGCTTCACCTAATACTTTAGAAGTATCAATTTTCTCACTGGTCTTTATGGCTATGGCAGTTTCTAAAGCTTTTTGGCGAATCTTTTCCAGTCTAGCTTCTACTTCAGTATTTTTCTGCTTAAGAATCGCTTCACGTTCCAAATTGATGGCTTCAGTTGATAATTTACATAATTTTTCTAAGGATATTTTACCCTCATTATGTAATATTTCCAACCAATTTGAGGCTGATTCTAAAATTTGCTTGCCATTTCTGATTTGAATAGTCAACTTATCTTCAATAGCATCAAAAATAATAAAGATTGATATTTTCTGCCAAATTTTTTGAGTTGAGGCTACTACTTTAAAAGAAGTAACTATTTTTCCTTCTTCTGGTACATGAAGTGCTAAACCTGAAGCCTGAATATTTTCTTGTACTTCTTCAAGTCCTAATACTGAAATATCAGCAACTATATAATTAATATTTATAAAATCTGCTAAATCAGGCAGATTTATTATTGTCTCGTTCAAAGATTCAGATTGAAAAGTTATATTGTTACTTAAAGGGTCTGTAATAGCATTAAGTTGTACAGAATATGGAGGCTGTGGTACAGACCCTTTTTCATAAAATGAGCGACCTTCAGGAGTAACTGTTAATGACGATGTTGCTGATAGAGTTTGTAATGAGCGAAGAGTTGCAGTAGTACTGCGGATAAATACAGAATCAAGCCCAAGTACAGAGGCCAATTCCTCTTCTGTTGGCGGAGGTTGAAATTCAATCGCAGCACGGATGATAAATTCTTCGAGTACGTTAAATGGGCGGGGTTCTTTGATGTTTACTTCTACTGGAGTTTGACTCAAGCTATAGCGAAATTGACGCGCTGCTAAAACTGATAAACTAGAACTTTGCGCTTCAATTTCTTCTACCAACTTTTTGAGATTATCATCAATAGGTTTAGCAGAAGAGTCGAGAAACATCAATTAAACCTCCATGTAAACGCACAATGTTTGAAACATTGGAGTACATACTCCCAATTTGTCCAGGCTGCTGAGTAAATAGCGAATGACAACCCACAATTACTAGTAGTTCTTGAGCGCGGGAAAATGCAACGTTCACCCGTTCTGGCTTCTTAGCAAATCCCACATCTTTTTTACTATTATTGCGAACCATACTAATAATCACAACAGGTCGTTCCATACCTTGAAATCGGTCTACTGTACCAGTGGTGATTTGCAGCGAGGGGAAATCTTTAGATTGTAGCCGTTCATCAATTTTTCTAAGTTGAGCGCCATAAAATGTAATCACGGCAATTTCTTTTTTTGGTTCGCCATTGGCAACTCTAGAAGCCCAAGTAGTCTCGAACTGCTTACACAGACGTTCAATTGCATTAATTTCTTGGGTATTAAAGTAAGAAGTTCCTTCAGAATCCTCTTTAGACTCATCTACTTGAGGCGTTTTTACCCAAATAAGATGCTTATCTGGTTGGATTATTTCGCCTGCTAAATTATGTGCCCGTTTAATATCAGGTTTTAAAATACCACATTCTAGTTTGCCATCATAAAACTGATTGATTGCTCCCATAATTATGGAATGCATTCGATATTGAATATTTAACATTTTTTTGATGCTATTATCAGCAGTTTCAAACTGAATTTTAAACAGTGACTCTTGCAATAATTTTAGTTCTGTATTTGTGTTGCCAATCTCTTGAGAAACTTCCTCTAAAGTCTTCGTGTCGAGCATGGGTGGTAATTGTCGATGGTCACCTACCATGACCAATTTTTTGCCTTTCAAGGCTGGGATTAATAATTCTGGAGGAGTACATTTACTAACTTCATCGATGATAACGACATCAAAAGATTTAAATTCTTCAGAAAAACCTCTATTTGCAGCTTGAACGCAGGTGATACCGACGACGTTGGCATTATCTAAATATATACGCCTTAAATCGTTTCGACTGCTTTCCGTTGGCTTTCTTAATTTATTTATCCAATCTTGGATAAAGTACTGATATCGATTGAGATAATTTTCTTGTTGTTGTAGTTGCTGTTGCCAAGATTCAAAGTGATTATTGATAGTGCATAAAAATTCTAGATTTAACAACTCTGTAGAATCAACTTCAGGCTTGAATTTACCAGGAATAGCTTCCCAAATTGACTGCCACCAAGTTCGCTCTGTTGAGATATACTCTAATTGTTGCTGTGAATACTTAACAATTTCCTGTATTTGGCTTTGAGTTTCTATAAATTTGCCTTTGTAAGTTTCAGTTGTTTTCTGCAAGTCAAAAGTGCCAACTACTAGCAGGTCTTTGATAGTTGAAAGTGTAGCAGAAGGATTAATTAATGAAATCAAACTATCAAGTTGTTTGAGCCGATTTTCCCAATTCTGTATTTTTGCTGTAAATTGTGGGGATTCAGTCAGAATATTTGAGGAATTCTTGAGGTATTGTTGTACTAAAACTCTTAATTCATTGGGTAAGTGTGGAAAGGATGAAAGTTCTTGTGAAAGTATGATCGCTCTTTTAAATTTGAAGTCAGCTTCACTGCAAAAAGTTCCTACCTGCTCTTGATTAGCAGATATTTGCTTCTCAGCATTAGCCACCAACTTAATTTGTTCATTTAATTGTTTTTCAAGTCCCTTTTGCTCTTGTTCTGTCTGAACCAGTAGTTGGTCTAGCCATGTACGGGCACTTGTAACGATGCTTTCAACCACCTCTGCTGTAATCTGAGAAATTGCCAATTCCTTGTCAACAGGTTGAACTCTGTGACGTATAGCTTGGGCTTCTCTCCTAATAGCTTCAAGCGTTATTGCAGCAGTATAACGACGGCTATATGGACGTAACTTTTGAGCTATGGAATCCAAACTTCTCTGTTTAACAGCGATCGCAAGCACCCATTCAATAATCCAACCCCAAATACCCAGTGGTTTTTCAATCTCATCGATGCTATTTTGTGCTAATCGCTTAAGCTTTATTAGAGATTCCACAGGGTCTAACTCTTTACTTACATTTACCTTGGTAACATCAGCTTCATTAATTGAGCGATTACTTAATAGATTCCGTCCCCGCACGAGCAAATCTTTTATTTCACGAACCTGAGTAGAAACTCTATCCCATTGTCGATATTTTTGAATTAATTCATTGGCTTTCAACTGACACTGCTCAAGACTCTCTTGCCAGGGTAGAGCCTGATTTACTATCGTCAAGTTTGATAATCTTGAAGGTAAATAGATTAAGTCATCTGTAAAGTTTTGCCGTTCTTGTAAGCATCGCGCCAATATATTAGCAATTTCTAGATGAGCTTGAGGTAACCATTTATCAAGTTCACTTCTTATCAAATTATCTTCAGATATACGGTTTTGTAGATTCCTAATTTTTTGCTGTAAACTTTGCTGACTGGTAAGCAATTGTTGGTGATTTGATTTCAGGCGAACAAAAGAATCCGAATTTTGGTTGTAAATCTGTGCTGCTGACTTAGCTTCGGTCATAGCTGTAGCTGTGTCACTGGCATAAGCTAATGCTGTCCGAACCTTAGTAATTGAAGAAGCTATATTATTTTGCAACCAAGCGGCTAGACCAAATAAATCGTAATTTGGTCGAATTATACTAAATTCCGAAGCCAAATCAATTGCTAGGTGAAGATTTGCAGCGAAGTTTCGCACGGAAGCTTCTGTAGATGTGTATTTCTTCAGACCTGCCCACAAATTAACAAATACTGGGTCTTGCCAGTCTACAGAAGGTGCTTGATTCAGTAACTTCTCCAAAGCAGTTTTTAAAGATTCGACCTCAGCCAGTTGAGATGCAGCTTGATTGTATTCATTTTTTTGGGTTGCACAAGTTGACTCTAAATTGACTTTGCGTTTCTGTAATAAATTCTGTTCTTCCTTAAATACCTCTTCTACTTTTAGATATGCTGTGAATCGTTGTGATGCTGCCAGCAATTGACGCAAAATTTTTACATCATCAAGGTGTTGAACAAGATTTTTTTCGCAGTCAGCAGCAGTATTTTCTAACCATGTACCAATCACTCAGTCTTCTAAAAATGGCTGTCCTTCTTCGCCAACTCTTTCTGCTTTTCCCTTTCGCAAAGCCCGGACTACAGGGTTATGAACTAATCGGCTCAAAGCATTATCTACTGCTAAATTGGCTTGAGAAGTTATTAGAGTGCGCCCACCCCGTAGAGCAACTTGATAGCAAATCTCTGCAATTACAGTAGTTTTGCCAGTACCTGGTGGCCCTTGAATGAGAACTAAATCCTCTGCTGCAAGCACCATTTCTACTGCTGCTTTCTGGCTGGGATTAGCTGAGGATAACAACAAATCTTCTGGTCGCAATTCGATAGTTTTTTGGATAGGTCTTGCTTGTGAAGCGTCGAATAAAAAATTTCCTAAATAGGGATTTTGGGTGCGTCCTTGACTTAATTGTGTCATGGCTGCTTTTTTATACCGAATCTGTTGGATGTCACCAACTGCCTCGAAAAACAAAAATCCGGTGGCTGGTAGCTGATAACGTCCTGCTGCCATATAATCGCCTAAATCGCGTTCTAGCCTCATGCGGATAGTGCAACGGTTCGGGTCAATTTCTTCGATAGTCCCTAATTGGCGACTGTTGCGCCAGCTTTGTCCTATAGGAGTAGTCTCAAACAGCTTAATCTCTTCGTTTTTTGCTCGTTTTACCCGTTCCCAGAAGTCTTCCACAGCCAGGGAATTTTCATCAGAACCGTCAAGAGTAGCAGATGTTACGTCAATCTCAAAAGTGACTAGTCTTCCCAAACTGAAGCCATTGTGGCTGAAAAAAGGCACACAAAATTGCCGTGCTTTAGCAATTTTTTCCTCAATCTGTAAAAATATTTCCCAAATTCGCAAATTATCTTCTGTAGGCAGATGGTCGCCGCATATAGGCATAGCTGCCATCTGTGCCAATGCTGTTGGCGGAATATTGATGTGATATTGATGATTAGGCAGCAGCCGTAAACGATAAGGTATAGCATAGCCATCAGCGTTTCCCTGTGAAAGTTCTAGTAACAAAGCTGATAGTATCTTTAAACCGCCCCTTCCATCTTGTTGTACAACTGCTCTGAATCCTAGTGTTTGTCCTAGCTTCTCAAGTCTTGCAGGTAATTGAAAATCATCTCGATCTGTTGCTATGGTTAGATCCCAAATTTCTTCTCCAGGATCTCTGCCTGCACCCTTGCGACGTACATATACTAAGCGAGGCTGTTGACCCAGTAAATCAAATATTAACTCGTTAGCACGCTCTTGTCGCAGCCAAGGTTCACGATATGATTCAAGGGTTGCTTGACTTTCAAAATTACTGATTAAACTATTAATTGCCGAAGAACCTAAGAAGACATAGCCCCATTTTTCGGAATCTGTTTTCATATTTAAGCAACTTGCTTGGAAAGAGGTAGTAACGGATGGTTCTGGCATTTGAGAGGGACGATTTGTTAAAATTTTGGGTTGATGAATTTTTAAAGTTTGTTGTTTGTCAAGGGGAGCAAGCCGATTTGGAGAGGTAGTCTCTGGTAAATTTGGTTGATGACTGTTTATACCTAATTTATTTTTGGGCATCGCATTTTTAGATGCAAGTTTTTCAGCAGCTAAACGGATTCGTCCTGCATTAAATTCTGAAATCTCCCTACTATCGCTTTTGACTATAATCTTGAGTTTGTCACAAATTGCTAGTAACTCTTCATTATCCAAATTCAATTGTTTTGATAGTTCATAAATTATGACTTGGTTTTTATTCATCCACGGCTTGCCTTTGCTAACAAAGTTTACCAAGTCTAGTATTCCCAAATACTTATAAAAAACAACATCTTCAACATTTGTGGCTTTACCGATTTTAGGTAATGTTGGTCAGTAATAAGAAAATTCCCGACTTTTTGAAAAAGTCAGAATCTAAAGCTTATACTTTTCACAAATAAAATTGAATTATTATAGTCTCTACTCTCAATTATACGCCGTGACTCAAAACAAAATTTTCTGACGAAGGATGTCACTTTGATGATGGCTAGTTTTCACAGTATATCACCTAAATTTTATCTACCAAATTTTTGAAATTATCATCAATGGGTTTAGCAGAATCATCAGCTATTTCTAAAGCGTTTGCTGAAAAGTTTTGATAGCATCAACATGATTCACCATATTAATGCAGCGTAACAATAAATCCACATCTATTCCTTTAACTTCCTCGCTACTGGAAACTTTTCCATAGTGAAATGTATTGCCCTGTTGACGCAGATGATAAACTTCTAAAACGCCATCTTCCCAAAACCACACTTCGGGAATTTTGAGCCGCTTGTATGCTTCCAATTTGTTGATACCACCACTGGTAAATACTACTTCTATCGCCAAATCGGGACGCACTCGACCAGGGCCAAGTTTATAAGATTTATCTGCTTCTCGCTTGACAGCACCCGATTCACTTTCTAAGGTCATTGAACCAGTTGGAGTAAAGTCAAACCCTGCCATGAGCAGGTAAAGTTCTAACAATGCAGCGAGTCTTTCTTTAACGGTTTCGTAGGGTTCTCCAGGCATTCTTCGGATCTCCAAAACACCATCGAGGAAAGACAACCGATATCCTGGACGGTCTAATAACTGCTCAATGGTTTTGAATTCTCTCCAAGTTAATCCCTCAAACAAAAGGGGCGATTCTTTTGTGGGTGTAGTAATGGCTGCTATAGTCATAAAAGTCTCCAGTCTGTTTTCAAATGAGAAATTATCAGCTTTGGAGTTCAGTTTGTTAATTCTAACTTCTTTCTAGAATATTAAAAATTACTTTTTATTTACTAAGCGCTTAATTCACAACAAAACCCATTTTTAGACTCAGATGATTCGAGAAACATCAACAAAACCTTCATAAAAACTGACAATATTTGAAACTTCGGAGTACATATTTCCAACTTTACCTGGTTGATGGGTAAATAAATCATGACAACCGACAATTATAAGCAGTTCTTGAGCGCGGGAAAAGGCAACATTCACCCGTTCTGGTTTTTTAGCAAATCCTACATCTCCTTTATTATTGTTGCGAACCATACTCACAATCACAATAGGTCTTTCCATTCCTTGAAATCTGTCTACTGTACCGGTACGAATTTCTAGGGAAGGGAAAAGTTCAGATTGCAGCCGTTCATCAATTTTTCTTAATTGAGCGCCATAAAATGTAATCACGGCGATTTCTTTTTTTGGTTCGGCATTAGCAACTTTATCAGCCCAAGTCTTCTCGAACTGCTGACAAATGCGCTCAATTATATCAATTTCTAAAGTATTAAAATAAGAAGTTCCGTGACGTTCTTCTAAAAATTTATTTTCTATAGGCGTTTTTATCCAAAGAATATGGTGAGATTCTTGAATGATTTCACCTGCTAAATTATGTGCGCGTTTTGTATTAGGTTTCAAAATACCAGATTCTAGTTTACCGTCATAAAACTGATTGATTGCACCCATAATATAGGGATGCATTCGATATTGTGTAGTTAGCATTTCCTTAATGCTTTCATCGGCAGATTCAAACTGGCTTTTAAATAGTGATTCTTGTAAAAATTGTAGTTCGTCTCGTGTATTGCCAATTGCTTGGGCAACTTCTTCTAAAGTACTAGTATCGAGCATGGGCGGTAATTGTCGATGGTCACCTACCATGACTAACTTTTTAGCTTTCAAAGCTGGGATTAGTAACTCTGGTGGAGTACACTTACTAACTTCGTCGATGATAACGACATCAAAAGATTTAAATTCTTCAGAAAAACCTTTATTTGCAGCTTGAACGCAGGTGATACCGACGACATTGGTATTATCTAAATATATACGCCTTAAATCGTCGCCATCGCTTTCCGTCGGCTGTCTGATTTTTTCTATCCAATCTTGCACGAAATTCTGATATTTTTTGAGATAGGCTTCTTCTTTCTGTAGTTGCTGCTGCCAAGATTCAAACTGAATATTTATACTCTGTAAAAACTCTATATTCAATAAATTACCAGTAAAATTTTCTGGCTTAAATTTATCAGGTATTGTTTCCCATTCTTTCAACCACCAGTTTCTTTCTTTTATTAAAATTTCTGATGGCTGTGGTTGTGATTGTTGTTCTAATTCCTGGAGATTAATTTGCAATTTTTGAAGCTGCTGTAGAGAAGTTTCAGTTTCTTGTTTTAGTTTTACTAAATGCTCGTGTAGAGAAGTTTTGATTACCTCCAGTACAGCAAAAGGTTCTAATAATGAAATTAAGTTTTCAAGCTGACTGATACAAGTTACCCAAGAATGCACTTGCTTTACAAATTCTTGAGGTTGTTCCCAAATCTTTGATTGCGTTACGAGATATTGGTCGCCTAAAGTGCGTACTTGATTAGGTATATTTGGTTGTTGGTTAAGTTCTTGCAAAATGTTAACAACTTGTCCAAGTTGGAAATTAGCATCTTGCTGCGCTTTTTCTAGCTGATACTGAGTAGCAGAGATTTGCTGTTGGGTGATTTCATTTTTTTGCAGTTCATTTAATTGTTGGCGTAGATGATGAAGCTGTTGTTCTGCTTCAGTTTTGACTTTTAAAACGCATTGACGTGCATTTGTCAGGATAGTATCTAGTAGTTCTTGTGTAATTCGCGTCAGAGTCGAGTCGATGTTATTCCATTTCCAGGATATGCCATAAGTTTTTTGGATTCTTATTAAGAAAAACTGGGTATTTTCAACTAGTAATTTTCGCTGTTTTGGGTTAAGTAATTGATAGTTATTAAATTGTTGATAAGTCTCTTGCCATTGAGTGCGATCGCTTTGCGACAGCACTATTGGAATCTGACTAAAATTTTGTTGTAAAAAATAACTAAAATTATGCTGTTTGCCTCGCCTATCGCTAAAATTTCCGTCTATTTCATAAGCGATCGCTTTTGTTAATAAGTCCCATTTTGGCAGATTAATTTTATAGCTTTTTGGGATTATAGGTAATTTTAATGTATTAGCAAACATTAATAAACCTAGCGGTAAATCTACGAGATTATCCGTTAATGGTAAATCTAATTGCTGACAATCTTTCAAAGTTTGATAGAGATGAGAATGGGCTGTAGATTTCCATTCTTTCACCGCCGAGATAATGTAATCAATTTCTCGTTGACGATTTTGCCATATCTCGATTGTTTGCTGTAAGTTTTGTTGCTTATTTACAAATTTTTGAGAATCTGCTTGTAACTGATTTAACAAGTCAAAATTCTGTTTAATAGTCTGCGCTAAGGCTGCAACTGCTGACATGGTTTCACTGGCATTTTGAGCAGAATTGAAAGCAGTTTTAAATCCCAAAATTTCGGTTGCTACAGTTTCACGCAACCAAACTGCTAAACCAAAAGCACCAAGTGCTGGACGTACAAAGCCAAGTTCATCAGTATATTTGATAGATTGACGAATATTTGCTAAGAATTCTTCTACTAAACTATTACCTTCTGTATAAGGCTTAAGAAGTGGTAAAAAATTTGTAATTTCTGAAGATTCCCAGTTGATATCAGGAGCAGTACTGAGTAAGTTATCTAATCCATAAATTAAAGATATAACCTCATTTTGCTGTACTAAACAATCATTGTAATACTTTTCTTGATTTTTAGAGTTTGTCTCTAGTTTAAACTTATTTTTATAAAATTTACTTTGTTGTTCTTGGAAATCTTCTTCTACTTTTAAGTAAGCTGTAAATCTTTTAGATGATGAGAGTAACTTACGAAAAATTTGAACATTTTTGGTTCGTTGATTGAGATTATTTTGACAATCATTTGCAGTATTATTCAGCCATTTATCAATTACTTGGTCTTCTAAAAATGGCTGTCCTTCCTCCCCAACTTTTTCAGCTTTTCCCTTACGAACAGCGCGAATCACTGGGTTGTGAACTAATCGACTTAATGCGTTATCTACTGCTAAATTAGCTTGAGAAGCAATTAAAGTACGTCCACCACGAAGGGCAATTTGATAGCAAATTTCGGCGATGACAGTAGTTTTACCAGTACCTGGTGGGCCTTGAATTAAAACAAGATCCTTGGCAGCAAGTACTTTTTCGACTGCTGCTTTTTGACCGGGATTAGCTGCAGACAATAATAAATCTTGTGGTTGAAGTTCGATAGTTGTTTTGATTTTTCTAGCCTGAGAAGCATCGAATAAAAAGTTACCCAAATATTGATTCTGAGTGTAACCATTATTCAAATCTTCTAAGGCTTTTTTCTTACGCTGAATCTGCTGAATGTCTCCAACTGCTTCAAAACATAAAAATCCATTAACTGGTAGCTTATAACGTTCTGTTGCCATATATTCAGCTAAGTCGCGTTCTAATCTGACGGTGATAATGCAACGGTTGGGATCGACTTCTTCAACAGTTCCTAATAGGCGACCGTTAAACCAGTTTTTGCCAATGGGAGCAGTTTCAAAAAATTTTAAATCCTCGTTTTTTGCTTGTTTGACACGTTCCCAAAAGTTCTCTAGTTCAAGGGAATTTTGATAAAAGCCGTCAAGAGTGGCTGAGGTGACATCAATTTCAAAACAGATACGCCTTTTGAAGTTATATTTATTACCTACGTAACGCACACAAAATTGACGTGCTTTAGCAATTTTTTCCTCAATTTGTAAAAACGCTTTCCAAGCTTTTAGCTGGTCTTCTGTGGGGACATAATCGCCACAAACTGGTGCGGCTAGTATGCGTGTCAATGTAGCAGGCAGAATGTCGAGGTGATGTTGATGATTAGGCAATAAACGCAAGCAACAAGCTACAGAATAGCTATCAGCATTTCCCCGTGACAGTTGTAATAACTGAGCCGAAAGTATTTTTAAACTATTGCGTCCATCTTTTTGTACAGCTGCTGTAAATCCTAATGTTTTTCCTATGTTTTCAAGTCTTGCAGGCAATTGAAATTTATCGGAATCTGTTGCTATTGTTAAATCCCAAATTTCTTCTCCTGCCTCTTTGCCTGTGCCTTTGCGACGTACATAAAACAGACAAGGCTTTTTACCGACGCATTCAAACATTAACTCATTGGCGCGATCGCGTCGTTGCCTAAATTCAGGATATGCTTGCAGGGCGCTTTCTCCTTCAAGATTGCGAATTAATCTATCAATTGTTGAACCTACGAACGTATAACCCCAATCTTCAGAAGATATTTTCCTTTTTGAGGATTTTGCTATTAGTTGATTTACCGCTAAACGAATGCATTCTGCCTCAGATTCTGAGATTGGACTTGTATGGCTTTTGGCTGCAATATTGAGTTTTTCGCAAATTGCTAATAGCTTCTTGCTATCCAAATTTAACTCTTTTGCTAGCTCGTAGATTTTGAGTTTGCCGTGGTTCATCCAGTACTGCCTTTGCTGAAATTTTGCTATTTACGTAATTAAATCACAGATGAAATAGCTAATTTATTTGTAGTTTTAAATAATAAATCAGGATTTTTGCAAGATGTCATGTTGAATCAAAGTTTGTACTGTTGATAAACTTGACTCGCAGCGCGATGCAGTAAGGAGTGTCGCCAAACAAGGGATTTCATATCATCAGCATAACCGCCACCAATGACACAGGCGACAGGATAACCAACACTCATACAAGTACTTAAAACCTGCATTTCCCGACGGAAAATGCCAGCATCAGTTAAGGCTAATTTTCCCAAGCGATCGCCTATATGAGGATCTACACCTGCATCATAAAATACTATATCTGGCTTAACTTGAGATAATAAATCTGGTAAATAATTTGCTAAAGTTTGCAAGTAAGCATCATCTTCCATTCCTACTGGTAAAGGAACATCCAAATCACTGTTTTGTTTAGTACCCGGAAAATTGACTTCACAGTGCATGGAGAAAGTAAAAACACTCTCATCGTCTTGGAAGATAAAAGCGGTGCCGTCTCCTTGATGAACGTCCAAATCTACAATCAGAATTTTTTGCACAAGTCCGAATTTTTGTAAAACGCGACAAGCGATCGCTAAATCGTTGAAAATACAAAAACCAGATCCATAGCTGGGAAAAGCATGATGAGTCCCACCAGCCGTATTACAAGCTAAGCCCTGACTTAGCGCCAGTTTCGCAGTAAGGATTGTGCCACCAACTGCTATACAGGTACGATTTGCTAGTGCTGGACTCCAAGGCAAACCAATGCGACGCTGTGCTTTGGGTTCTAGAGTGCCTTCACAATAAGCTTGAACGTAGTTTGGGGTGTGGACTAACTCTATTAACTCTATGGGAGGACGTTCAGGTGTATAAAATTGTTCTTGATTTGCCACATCATCAGCTAGTAATAATTCGTAGAGTTGTCGGAATTTGGACATCGGGAAGCGATGTCCTTCAGGCAATGGTGCAACGTAATCTGGGTGGTAAATAATTGGCAAGTCCATGTTATTAATTTTTAACTATAGTCTAGTGCCAAATATATCTAGAGATTGTCTGGTAATCATTCATTAGGCTGTTTTTATACAATCGCATTTATGTAAAAGTTATTTAGACTGAAACCAAACAGCACTTGTAAAAATTGTCTAGTAACAGGATAGTAACAATTTAGAAAATCCCAATCACTTAACTACCCTCTATCAATGGTAGACAAATCTCATTTGTCAAAAAATCAATTACTAACAGCGAATAATTTTTGAAAATTCAAAAATGGAACAACTCAGCTGCTAACTCCGACAACTAACAAGGTAAAATTTAGCCATAATCACAACAAAAGTGTTAACTATTTTCATCTCAAACTCAAACTTGAAAATTTATATGATGCAATGGATTCCGCCACTCGCTTTTATTTTAGCTGGTTTACTAGCTGGAATAATTGGAGAAAAAGTTATTTTTAAAAAACTTGAACTATTCGTTAAAAAGAAACGAATAGCTGGAGGAAATATTATATTTAATGCCTTACACCGCATGACCTTTATTTGGTTTGTGATTGGCGGTTTCTTTTGGGCAATTCTTAGTTCTCCCCTCAGACCAGATATTGTCACCGTACTACAAAAAATTCTCACCGTTGCATTTCTATATTCAGTGACCTTAGTTTTGGCAAGACTGAGTGCTGGTTTTGTTAATTTATTTATTAAAAGAACAGAAGGAGTTCCCACTTCACTAGTTTCTAATGTTGCTAAGGCTACTGTTTTAATTTTAGGAACATTAATCATCTTACAAACTGTTGGAGTTGAAATCACGCCAATAGTTACGACTTTAGGTATTGGTGGTCTAGCAGTTGGTTTGGCGCTTCAAGACACTTTAGCAAATTTATTTTCTGGTTTTTACTTAATTATTTCTAAGCAAGTAAGAACTGGAGACTATGTGAAACTAGATGCTGGTCATGAAGGATATGTTACAGATATAACTTGGCGCAATACAACAATTAAAGAAATTTCCAATAACGTAGTAATTGTACCAAATTCTAAATTAGCATCGGCAATTTTTACTAACTATCATTTACCTGCTAAAGAAATAACTTTAACCCTGGATGTTGGTGTTAGTTATGATAGTGATTTGGAGCAAGTTGAAAGAATAACTGTGGAAGTAGCTAAGGAAGTCATGCAAGAAATTGCACCCAGTTTAATTACAAATGAACCTTATATGAGATTTCACTCTTTTGGAGATTTTAGAATAGATTTTACTATTTATATGCGAGTCAGCGAATTTTTTGACCAACGGATTGGTAAGCATATATTTATTAAGAAATTACACAAACGCTATCAGGAAGCAGGGATTATAATTCCTTTTCCTGTTAGAGAAATTTATTCCCATAATAATATTAATAAAAATTCAGTATTAGATTCTGATTAACTCTTGCAAAAATAGGTATTTTGTAGGGAAGGAAAAAAGACAGATAACAGTAAAATAAAAGATAGTGAATTAAGCAGAAAATGAGCAGAGATTTAATATTCTTTTGGAAGAAGTACGCTATTTAAGTAGACGAAATCAACAAGATTAGATTTTAATTTCACGAGTTATTGTAGAGACGCCAACCCCTCTGAGGAATTGGCGAAGGTTAGGCATTTATTCTGGTTGGTCTGAGAGTTAAATTGCTAATGCTCGCTTTTCTAATCGTAGTTCAAAGCGATTGCCTGGTGTCGGTTCAATCACCTCCGTCAAAAGATTGTTTTTCTCTAATAGCGAACGAAATTCCGCAGCAGTTCCTTTCGTCTGAATCAATTTCATCAGCAATCCCTCAAATATCACATCACCACCAGCTGCTGTGGGTAATATTACTTGAGGTTGTAATGATTTTACTACTTCTAAAGAACTATTTTTTCCTTTAATAATCGACCCCAGTAAAGGTAATGTCATGTCGATAAACGGTGTAATTACTACATCGATGGGTGCAGCTTGCTTAAGTTCTGGAGAATGATAACCGTGAGGTTCGTAGTATAAAGTTAAACTACTTTCCAATTCTTTGAGGAGATAACTATTTTCTACTAAAGTAGGGCCGATGGGCGAACCGGGAAAAGCCTTGATTTCAATTTGATTATCTAAAGTGAAAGTTTCACCATGAGCGAGAGTGGTTATTTGGGTGTAACCTAGTTGCTGTACTACCTTGGCTGCATTGGGAGAAGCCACAACCTTGATATTGTGGTCGAGCTGCTTGAGTGTTGGTGGATGAGCGTGGTCTTCTAAACCCTGAGATAGCACAATTAAATCAATGTTCTCAGGTATTGGGCGATTTTGCGATCGCGACCCTTTAAAAAACCAATCCAAATTACTGAAAATTAAGGAATCAACTAACCAAGGGTCGATTAGTATCCGTTTCCCGCCGATTTCCAGCAGCCAACTATTGCTGTCGAACCAAGTTAAGAACATAAAATTTTGTGAAGATAACGCCTATCTTTATTATTAATCGTGTTACCTCTCTTGCAGCCACTCCCCACAAGTCATGTCATGTCCGACCTTGGTTTCACTCATATTGCACTTGCAGTTAGGGATGTTGATGCAAGTATCGCATTTTATACAAGATATGCTCAGATGACCGTTGTACATCGTCGTACTGATGAAGCGATTCAATCAGATGTTGCTTGGATTAGTGACCTCACCAGACCTTTTGTAATTGTCCTAATTCAAGTAGCTAAAGTAGAAGGCGTACTTTTACCACAATCCCATCTGGGAGTAGCTTATCACAATCGTGAGGAAGTCGATCGCCTGTGCGATGAAGCACGCCAAGAAAAAGTACTGCTGGTTGGGCCAAATGACTTTGGTTCGCCAGTTGGTTACTGGGCTTATCTTCGAGACCCAGATGGCCATACCCTGGAAATTTCTTACGGTCAGAAAGTTAATTTTACAGTCGAGCAAGCTAGAGACGCAATTAATCGCGTCGGCTGATATCGTAGCTAGAGTTATCGCTGACTTGAGTTACCTGCACCAAACTACCGGGAGTAACTCGCAAAACCTTTGGTAAGTCGGAACTAAAGACGTTAATGAATGACTGGCGTACTAAAGCAAATTCACCTTGGGTGAAAGATGCAGGATAAACACTAGTTGCTGGAACTTTTGCCAAACCTTCTACTTGAAATTGATTAGCTTGGAAGGTTTGGGAACCGTCCAGAAAAATAACCCCTTGCTTGCTGACTTGGGTGAAGTAGTCGTAAGTAGTAGTATTTGCATCAATCGCGCCATCTTGGTTAGCATCAATACCATAAACAGTGCGGAGGACTCGATATTCCAGAGGTTTACCTGACAAAATCAGGTTAACTGCGGTATTTTTCGATAAACATTCAAATTCACTATAGCCAAGAAAGCGGTTTTGCAAATCGTATAATCGTACAACAATGCGATCGCTAGCTTTTAATCCTTTAACAAATTTTGCTTTTTGCTTAATTTTATACTTGTAATCACCCACAAACCGCTCTTTGAAATAGTCATTCTCTCGTTTACTCTTAATAGAAATGCGGGCAATTACTTGTGATAAATTACCGGATGGTTCCCAAATTGCCAGACTAAAACCTATTTTTTGCGCTTTTAATGAAACACTACTAGTATTTACTTGAGTGCGGCTTTTTCTAGTTATATTTTGTTGTTGAATAGTAGTAGTATAACTTTTTATTTCTACTTTATTATTAACTAAAGTTTGCTGCTCCCTGGAATTATCATGTATTTGAGAGATGATGGTAGAAAATCCTAAAGTTGCGTAGGTAGAAGCCATTGGTAAAAATATTGCTACAGAACTTGCAGCAATCACAAATTTGCTCAAAAGAGTAAAGTTACTTTGATTGATGTATTTCATCTCACACTACCATTCGTCTATAAGCCAAAGAGTATTTGATATCCTTTGGCTTATTAATCCCTGGGAATAGATGAAACTAACATCTTAAATTCTTTATCTAGGAATCCGCTTTTATTTGGAAGAATTGATTTAATTTAGCAAGCAATAAGTAACATGAAGGTTTAAGTTGTACCTAGCGAGAGCAAAAATCAAATATCAGTTCTCTGCTATAAATTCTCTTGGCGAACTGCAAGATATGATGCTAGAGAACATTACTATATTTAATAGTACTTTATAAATATTCATAATGACTGAAACTACACAGCAAGTAGCAACTACTACATTAGAAAAATTCTTTTGGACTTGGCAAGGCTATAAAATTCAGTATACCGTTATGGGTACAGGACGCCCTTTGGTATTAGTTCATGGCTTCGGTGCTTCTATTGGACACTGGCGGAAAAATATCCCAGTTTTAGCAAATGCTGGCTACCAAGTTTTTGCTTTAGACCTTTTGGGTTTTGGTGGTTCCGATAAAGCACCTATTGATTACAATGTGGAAATTTGGGTGGAACTACTCAAAGATTTTTGCAAAGCACACATTCAGGAACCTGCTGTATTTATTGGTAACTCCATCGGCGCATTATTGAGTTTGATAGCACTGGTAGAACATCCAGAAATCGCTGCTGGCGGTGTTTTAATTAACTCTGCGGGTGGATTGAGTCATCGTCCCCATGAATTGAATCCGCCGCTACGAATTGTGATGGCAGCTTTTAATCGAGTTGTACGATCGCCAATTACAGGCAAATATATTTACAATCGTATCCGCCAAAAAGCGCAAATTCGCCGTACCCTTTACCAAGTTTACCGCGATCGCCAAGCCGTCACTGATGAATTAGTCGATTTACTTTATACTCCTTCTTGCGATCCAGGAGCGCAACAAGTTTTCGCCTCTATTCTCACAGCACCTCCCGGCCCAAGTCCAGAGGAACTATTACCCAAAGTGGAACGTCCTCTATTGATAATTTGGGGTGCTGACGATCCCTGGACACCAATTACTGGGGCAAAGATTTACGAAAAGGCGCGTCAGAATGGCAAAGACATCAAAATAGTTCCCATTCCCAATGCCGGTCATTGTCCCCACGATGAAGTTCCAGATATTGTTAACGCCCAGATTGTCGATTGGTTAGGACAAATTTAGTCATTTCGCTCATAGGCAAGCTACTGCCTTACTAGCTTTCCCAAAATAGAAACACCTGGCATTATCAGGATAGGGCAAAGTACTTATTCATCACCAACAATCAGTTTGTGTCTATGCGGGACAAGTAGCCTAGAAATCCGGTTAATAATCTGGGTGAGTCGCTTTTTATTTTGAATTTAACCTTGATAAAATCAAACTCATTTGGTAAATATAATGGAGCTTGATGTGCGTAATGGACATAAACAGGTAATTCCCCTAAATCACCATCCAGATTTTTTCAAACAAGGTTATCAAGTCATCAACGAACTAGGACGCAATAGAGAAGGGGGACGCATTACTTACCTAGCTAAAGTCCTCAACTCTAATCAACAGGTCGTAATTAAAGAGTTTTGTTTCGCTAATGTGAGTGCTGACTGGTCGGGTGTGAAAGCCTATGAGCGCGAAATTGAAATTTTGCAACAACTGAATCATTCGCGCATCCCTCGCTATATAGATTCGTTTGAAATGCCTGGGGTTTTTTATCTAGTACAGGAATACAAAAATGCCCCATCCTTAAGTTCAAAAGGCAGCTTTCATCCTGAAAAAATCAAGCAAATTGCTCTATCAATATTAGAAATTTTAGTTTATTTACAAAAGCAAGTTCCCCCAATTATCCATCGAGATATCAAACCAGAGAATATTTTAATAGATGAGCAATTAAATGCTTACCTAGTTGATTTCGGTTTAGCTAGGATACAGGATACAAAAATAATTCTTAGCAGCTTTGTAACGGGAACTCCAGGCTTCATGCCACCAGAAGAACAATTTGGTCATCTGCTAACTGAAGCCTCAGACTTATATAGTTTAGGAGCAACGCTGATTTGCTTACTTACTAATACTCGTTCTGTTGATATTGGAAAGTTAATTGATGATAATTATCGCTTTAATTTTCAAAAATTAGTGCCTCAAATTAGTCCGCGTTTTGAGTCGTGGTTAATGAAAATGGTGGAACGCAATCACAAACGTCGCTATGCCAATGCGAATATTGCATTGGCAGCACTCAAGCCAATTGAGGTTGTTAATAGTGATACTGGAATAAAAAATTTAGTTAGGATAATTAAACCTTTAAAACGAGCTACCATACTGGGAATTACTACTGCGATCGCACTAGCTACTTTAGGGGCAACTTTGATGAGTTGTCAGCCTGGTATTACAGTCAGGCAATTGCTGGAAAGCAAAGAATGTCAAGATTTTAACTTTAATGGAAGTTGTCAACAAAAAACTCAAGATTAAAATTATACAATTTGGGATATTAGATTGGAATAACCTCGATAAAATCTGGATGTAGTGAATCAATTTGTTGCAATTGATATAACTTGATTCAGTTTTTAAGACTACCCATCCATAGTCCAATCTTCAAGACATAAATTAGGAACTTTGCTAAAATCTCTTTGATTGCGGGTAACTAAAATTGCTTCGTTAGCTAGAGCGATCGCAGCAATTCTTAAGTCTTGTGTGCCTATCTGGATTCTTTGCTGGCGCAAACTTTGGTAGCAACTGTATGCTGTATCATCGAAATCCAGCAAATTCATACTACAAAAGTAAATCTGGGTTATTCGCAAATTTCGATAAGCAACTGCTAGCAGTTCTGATTTAGTAGCACATTTGCTGATAGAAGCTAATCTACCTTTTAATTGTTCTTCTAATGTGACTGTTGTAATAAATATGTTGGAAGTTCCAACAGCTTGAGCGCGTTCTAAAATTTTAGAATTACCATGTTGAGAAAGAGTAACATGATCAGTATCGAGGATATATTGGCTCAAGCTTACTGATTCTCCTCTAAAGAAGCTTCATAAGCAGCGACTTCTGCATCTAATTCGCGTCGATTTGCAGCCATATCTTCTACAAAATCATCAAAAAGTGGGTCATCTTTGAAAATACCATCAAATTTTACCCAAGGATTGGACTCTTCAACCTTTTGTTGCTGTTTCAAGATTGGTAAACAACAAAGCCGTAATGTGACCCACCATAAGTAAGACATGATAGGGCTGTTGAACTCACCATCATTAATTAAACCGTGAGCCATACGGTTTCTTAAATTTGAACCTAAACGCTCAATTAACAAACCTTGGAGATCAAAAAGCGTATCTTCATCAAAAATTAAGTTTATTTGTGGATAGTTGCGGGGGAAAAGAGTAGTATTCAAATCGCGTTCATCTTCAATTCCCTTATCGATATCAATTTTTGAGGGTAGCGCACCGTGCTTTCTGAGTAAATAACGAACAGAATTTTCAATTTGAGGAATGAGAATATGAGTTGATGTAAAGAAATCTCCGGTTAATCCAGCATAAAGCCCTTTCGCAAACTGCTGTTCTCTACCTGGTGGCACAAATGGGTTATTTGAAACAATTGGAAATAAGTCTTTTACTTGTACATTATGTTCAAAATTTATTTGATACTTTGCTGGCTCAGTATAAGCTAGAGCCTGAAGTTGTTGATAGTAGATTGCATTTTTATACATTTCAAAACGAATTGATTCTTCTACCTCCTCTGGATTATTGGATAAGCCTAACTTGGGTTGACGAGCTACAACTTTACCCATCTGATTAATCATTGAAGATGGGAATAAATGATATATGGGATTTTCAACAGCTATTTCCAAGACTTCTTGTCTAAGCTGAGACACTTTAGGTGGTGTTCCTAGAAATGCTAGAGAAAAAAGTGCATTATAAAATCCTTTACCTTTAACGTGCGATCTGGCTATCTCCACCTGAACACTAATATCTGTCTCATGAGAAATTGGAACTAACTCATTTAAGGATTGGTGTTGATATTGGCTAAGAAGCTTGCGAACCTCGTCAGCTTTTTTCTTAGCAGCAATAGTTTCTTGCTTATTACCTCGGACATTCATAAAAGCTTCAAAAGCTTTCTCCATAAAATGTGATGCACGTAGATAGCTTGTATCTGTACTCTTAAGGCTATCTTCAGCTTCTTTTATATAAGTTTCAGCCGCCTGCATTTGCGCTGTACGTTCCTTCTCTTCATCTTTTTCAAAACGATACCATTGTGCTTTAATTTCCCAATAGTTTCTAGCCCTATGCCAATCATTATTTGATTCTGCTAGGGTTGCAGCTTTCTCCGCAAGAGCAGCATATTTAGTTGGATTACCAAGTTTGTATTCTTGTAAAAGCTCCATAAGCTTTGCTGACAGCCATAGTGGATCTTCTCCGTTGTAGCGATTAAGAACTGCCTCAATGTGGGCAACAACTAATTCAGCTTGATAATTAATTTTGCGTGCTAGCCGAAGTGCCCGTTCAATCCTCTCGAAACACCGATTCCACTTTTCAGGATCTTCTAATTCTGTGGCAGATTGTAAGTAGGCTGTAACTGCTAACTGTGCCATCCGATAATTGCGCTTTTTAACCCAGAGAATGTCCGCAATTCTTGCTTGCAGTTCTGGGTCTGATACTTCAGGAGCAATTTCAGTAAGAAAATTTAAATGTTCATCAGTAAGATTTTGGAAAACATTAGCAAAAAACTCCTCTGTTGATTCTGGCTTAATTGCAGCACCAGTCACGAACGCCAGAATCTCAAAGACAAACTGTTCTCTGATATTTCCTGCCTCTTTTGCTTCCTGTACCTTGTTCCAGAAGACTCTGTTGTAAGCAAGACACTCTTTTCTCTCGCTGCTATTAACCACGTCCTGCCAGCGAGAGTTAATGAAATCTTCTTTAGTCAGAGGAGGGTTTATTAATGGCATAGTCTAGAATTACTTGGCTGTATATCTACTATGCCAAATCTGAAATAGATCAGGCTATTGTTAGCTCTAGCTGAATAATGCAAATAAAGCTATAAATTAACATTCCCCAGCAGAGCCACGGAATGAGGAAATGCTAACTCGCGACTAAATTGCCCCAACTTACGTAGGGTAATTTTACCACCGTTGCCCGAACTTGGTCAGCGTTAGCTACTAACTGACCGCAAGCGTCCCACGTCCCAGAAATAAAGGTACTTCTTGTACCTTCACCAATGAAAACTGGGGTAGTGTAATCAGCAATTTGCACTTGCAAAGTTTCTAAATTCACTGTGACATTTGCTTGGGGATCGGCAGTTACTAACTCTTGCAATTGTTTGACTTTAGCAGCATCGGCTGTCACACAAGGTATCCCCATTGCCACACAGTTCCCGAAAAAGATTTCGGCAAAGCTTTCACCTATTAAAGCTTGAATTCCCCATTTAGCGATCGCTTGTGGTGCATGTTCTCGTGATGAACCACAGCCAAAATTTCTATTGACTATTAAAATATTTGCCCCTTGGTACTGGGGTTGATCGAAGGGATGTTCGCCTTTAAGTGCTGTCCTATCGTCGATAAACGCGCCTTCACCTAAGCCATCAAAGGTAACGGCTTTTAAATAGCGCGCTGGAATAATGCGATCGGTATCTATATCGTTGCCTACTAAAGGTATACCGCGCCCTGAAACTGTTTTAACTTCACTTACCATATTAAAAATTGGGGATTAGGGACTGGGGATTGGGCGAGATGAGGGGGATAAGGAGATGGGGAAGTGTGGGGAGAGAGGGGGGACAGGGGAGTGTGAGGAGTGTGGGCACAGAGGGGGGCAAGATTTCTTCCTCATCCTCCCACACCTCCTTTTCCTCCCACACTCCCTGTTTGCCCTATACTCAATTTCTAAAATTACAACAACTCACGCACATCAGAGACTTCACCTTTAATAGCAGCACTAGCTACCATCGCCGGACTCATCAATAATGTGCGACCAGAGGAGGAACCTTGCCTTCCTTTAAAGTTGCGGTTAGAAGAAGAGGCGCTGATTTGTCTTCCCTGTAATTTGTCGGGGTTCATTGCCAGACACATGGAACATCCAGGTTCGCGCCATTCAAATCCAGCTTCAGTGAAGATTTTGTCTAGTCCTTCAGCTTCCGCTTCTTGCTTGACCCGTTCGGAACCAGGGACGACAAAGGCTTTGACTCCCTCGGCAACGTGACGACCATTGGCAATTTTAGCAGCTTCCCGTAAATCGCTAATTCTGCCGTTGGTGCAACTACCAATAAAGCAGACATCGATTTTCGTGCCTTTAATGGGTTGACCGGGGTATAAATCCATGTAGCGGTAGGCTTCTTCGGCAACAAAGCGGTCTTCTTCGGGCAGTTCTTCTGGCTGAGGAACAAACTGGTTAACACCGATACCTTGACCGGGAGTAATTCCCCAGGTGACGGTGGGAGGAATTTGGCCAGCCTCAAATACAACTACATCGTCATACTGGGCATCGGCATCACTTTTGATGGATTCCCACCAAGCTACTGCTTTGTCCCAATCTGCACCTTTGGGGGCAAAATCTCTACCTTGCAGGTAATCGTAGGTAACTCGATCCGGATTGACGTAGCCGCATCTGGCACCACCTTCGATCGCCATATTGCAGACTGTCATCCTCTCTTCCATGTTCATTTGTTCAAAGGTGGTACCTGCAAATTCGTAAGCATAGCCCACGCCACCTTTAACACCAAGGGTATGAATGATATGTAAAATCACATCTTTGGCGTATACACCAGCGTTGAGAGTGCCGTTAACTTCGATTTTGCGGACTTTTAGTTTCGAGAGGGCCAGGGTTTGGGAAGCGAGAACATCCCGCACTTGGCTAGTACCGATACCAAATGCGATCGCCCCAAATGCACCATGACTTGATGTGTGGCTATCTCCACAAGCGATCGTCATTCCTGGCTGGGTAAGTCCCTGTTCGGGGGCGATGACATGAACTATACCTTGACTGCCAGAACCAATATTGTAAAAAGTTATATTATTTTCTTGACAATTCTGCTCTAGCGCCTTAATCATTTCCTCTGCCAAGGGATCGACAAAAGGACGCGCCTGATTTTCTGTAGGAACAATGTGGTCTACCGTCGCCACGGTACGCTCAGGAAAAAGTACTTTTAAATTTCTCTCACGTAACATAGCAAAGGCTTGGGGACTGGTGACTTCATGAATGAGGTGAAGCCCAATAAAGAGTTGTGTCAGCCCTGAGGGAAGTGTACCAACGGTGTGTAAGTCCCAAACTTTATCGAATAAGGTACCTTTGCTCATACGTCAATCGGTGTTTAAGGAGTCAGATTTACCATAGTATCAAAAATATAGTATCAAAAAAGAGTTCAGGATCTTCTACTCAGAATGAGCATCTGTCCTCAGAAATCCTCAACATACAATTAATAATATGTAATATTTAGGCTAGACTAAATTTTACATATTCAGCAGCCAAATATCCTAACTACCATAGTTAGGGTATTTATTAGCATAGAGATTATATTTACTACAACTCAAAGCCATGCCTGAAGTAGATTTGAGCATTGATATACCAGAGGTAAAACTAATTACAGATTTGACGGAGATAGAAGCAGCTAATGTGCAAAGTTGGAATAGTAAAGTTATTCTTGGTGATTGTCTAAAAGTATTGAAGCATATGCCAGAGGGCATTGTTGACTTAATTGTTACGTCTCCTCCCTATGCTGACAGCCGCAAGAAGACATATGGTGGCATTACGCCAGATCAGTATGTAAGTTGGTTTCTACCGATTTCTCAAGAATTAAAAAGAGTTTTAAAACCAGATGGAACGTTCATTCTTAATATTAAAGAAAAAGTGGTTAACGGGCAAAGGCATAACTACGTCATCAAGCTAATTTTAGAAATGCAAAATCAAGGTTGGTTATGGACTGAAGAGTATATTTGGCATAAAAAAAATAGTTTTCCTGGTAAGTGGTCTAATCGGTTTCGAGATTCTTGGGAACGCTGTATAAAATTTAATAAAAAGCAATATTTTGAAGAAGAACTTCCTGATGACTGGGAACATTGTATACAGTTCAATAAACAAAAAAAATTCCAGATGTATCAGGAAAGCGTTATGGTTCCTATGGGTGATTGGGCTAAGTCTAGGCTTAAGAACTTGAGTGATACTGATAAAAGAAGAGATAATTCTAAAGTTGAAAGTGGTTTTGGTAAGAACATCTCAAATTGGTTGGAACGAAAAATGGCTTATCCAACCAATGTTCTACATTTATCAACAGAGTGCGGTAATAAAAATCATAGTGCAGCATTTCCTAAATCTCTTCCATCTTGGTTTATTAAACTATTTACTGAGCAAGGTGATACAGTACTAGACCCATTCCTTGGTTCTGGTACAACGTGTGTAGCAGCAAAAGAATTAGGTAGAAACTATATAGGCATTGAGTTACAAAAAGAATATTCTCAATTGGCTATTTCAAATATTGAAAAAGCAAAACTCAATACTCAACTTACAACATTAACACAATCTATGAGTATTAAAGACCAAGATAAGGTTAATCTTGACTATGAAGCTTATTACGAATATCTTATACAATACGTTCTCACTCCCTTCTATGACAAAAGATTTGAAAAGCTGAGTAAACTTCAGCTTAAAAGTATTCTCAAACGTAAGAATCCATACCTGTTTAAAGCAAAAAATATAGAATTTGCTCAAGATTTTGTTAAGGGTATTGTAGATGCTTTTCTTTCGTCTCAAGAAGAAACTATTTTTGGCAATTTATTAGAGCAATTTGCTATATATATATCTGAAACATTATATGGTGGCTTTAAATCTACTCTTAATAGTGTTGATTTAGAGTTTAAGAAAAATGGAATTTACTATATAGTAGGAATAAAATCTGGAACTTATTGGGGTAACTCTGACCAGATAAATAGGATGAAGGACAATTTTAAAAAAGGGAAGCAATCTTTAAGACAGCAAGGTGTGACAGATGAAATTATTGCTGTTAATGGTTGTATGTATGGAAAAGACCGTAATCCTTTAAAAGAAGATGCAGATCCAAGCAAATCTTATTATAAGTATGCTGGGCAAGAATTCTGGAACTTTATTTCAGACGATGAAAATCTCTATCAAGAAATAATTGTACCAATCGATCGAGAAGCAAAGAAGAAAGATGAACTCTTTAAAATTACATATCAAACTAAAGTTAATGAAATGACCTTTGAATTCATGCAATACTTCATGAATAACGGTCAGATAGATTGGGCCAAGCTGATAAATTACGTTTCTAAAAAAGGTGATGTTAAGTTAGAACCTTTGCATAAACAAATGATGTTGGATTTGGAAGAAGAAACTTCAGATTTAGAAGATACATTTGACTTTGCAGATGTTTTAGACTCTGAAGAAGCTTAGATCGTAGAGCTAAACTCAACAATATTTACTCTAAATTAATCACAGCAGCTAAAGTTGAACTACCTATATGGGCTGGTCTTCCATGCCAGTCCGCACAACAGGGGAATTCAAGCAAGCGGCTGGCTCGACTTGTGCACAGTAACCTATGCTTCCAATCAAAAAGCCGCCTTTTAGGGCGACTTTTGGTCTATGGGCAGTACCAGACTCGAACTGATGACATCCTGCTTGTAAGGCAGGCGCTCTACCAACTGAGCTAACCGCCCTTTTGTCTCACAATTATTTACTATAGCAAAAGATTTTTGATTGCGCTAGTGTTTTAAAAAAATATTTTTTATGTCACGCTTTGCGCCTTACCGCAGGTATCAAAAGTTTTCAAACTAAACACTCATATGATAAATTGCACGACAAGAGCATAGAAAAGACGACACAAACACACAAAGATAATATTTAATGGTTTCTTTGCATGTTCTTTGTCTGCCTTGTCTCCAGTTCTATTTTTAAGTTGGAGGATACACACAAAAGCAAAAAATGTTTAACCCAACAGTATTAGCTTATAATCTCTCAGTATTCAGCACTGGCTCAACGCCCTGCTATCGTTAACAGGACTCAAGATGCCCTCTGGTCGGACGCACGATCGCATTACTTTATATGCTCTGCCGTTCGTGGCGGGTATAACTTTTTGGCAGACTCGCAGTAGCAATGCGACTTTGTTGGTTGCAGGCGGGTTTCTCTTTGGCGGATTGATGTTTGGCCCGGATTTAGATATTTATTCTGTGCAATACCAACGTTGGGGTTTCTTGCGCTGGATTTGGTTACCTTATCAAAAAAGTCTGCGTCATCGCTCTTTTTTATCCCACGGGCCGATTATTGGTACGACGCTACGCGTGCTTTATTTGGGATGCTTGTTAGCTATTTTGACAATTTTCGCTTTGGCAATTGCCCAAAAGCTCTGCAATCTTAGTTTCACTTGGCAAGATTTGGGGAGAACTGTGGGGCGATCGCTCATTGATTACGATACTGAATATGTCGCTGTTTACTTGGGTTTAGAACTCGGCGCCATGAGTCATTCTCTTAGCGATTGGAGCGGTTCGGCATACAAACGGTTTCAAAAACAGGGAATTCGTGGGTTGCTTCCCACCACCAAAATTAAAAAGCGTCAAGTTACAAGTCGTGGTAAGCGTCGGTCTAAACCTAGAAATACTAAAAGCCGTTCTTAATTGAGTTTTACCCCCGATTTTAATCTGAATCATAAATTTAGCAAACTGCGATATTTTTAACAAAATTATCTTCTTTTCTAGTTAATTGTATTTGTATTAACTATTTTGTATTAATATACTTTTCCGATTATAGTTCTTAAAGCAAAAGGATTTGAGCAGTTAAATAATGTAAATTTTCTTGAAGATATGAGGCAAGACTGCTGAGATTTTTCCAAGAGATAATAACAGCAGGAAATAGTCTGGTGTAAAGCAATTTTCTACAAGTATGTACAAAACTGTAATATTGCTTGCTAATTAGATGATTTTATAGTTAAGTATATTTGCCGCACTATATTACAACTAAATGTATTTTAGCTCAATTCTTATATCTCTAGGATTTGAGTACTTGTTATAGTGCAAATTTACTTGAATACTAAGAGGTTAAATTACTCATGCTTTTTACTAAAGGCCAGAACTCTATTCATAAAAATACTGATATAAAAGCTAATTTTATATTATCAAACACATCTGATATTTTTGACAATGCTAATAATTACTCTGGGTCTATTTTGAGTGGTGCCAATACTTTTAGAGCTAGCGACTGCAGTAGTTATACTTATAATAAAAATTCTACTTCTGAAGTAAAAAATAAAACGTATAACTATGTTAATAACATTAGTGAAAGTAACAAAAGTGTTACACAAGCGATGCCTCCAGCAATGTCAAGTACGAACGCTATTGCCGTTGCTGTTCAACCAGACTTAATAATCCAAAATGCCGTCAATCCCAGTGTTGGGTCAGTGGGTGGTAACATTCAAGTCAGCTATCAAGTTAAGAATCAGGGTACAGGTAGTGCTGGCTATCAACAAACCAAGTTTTTTCTCTCAAAAAATACAACCCTTAGCGATGAAGATACTTACTTAGGTTATGAATACATTAGTGGTATTGCTGCGGGTGTTTACAGTTCTGAGTCCACCACACTCAGCATCAGCAATAGTATTGCCACAGGTAATTATTACCTGCTGTATCAAGCTGATGGCGATGGGGATATTGTCGAAAGTAATGAAACTAACAACGTTTTTGCCAAAGCGATAACTATTAATAAAGCTGATTTAATTATTCAAAATGCCGTCAATCCCGGTGTTGGGTCAGTGGGTGGTAGCATTCAAGTCAGCTATCAAGTTAAGAATCAGGGTACAGGTAGTGCTGGCTATCAACAAACCAAGTTTTTTCTCTCAAAAAATACAACCCTTAGCG
>JBALDB010000028.1:0-269075 GCA_036918135.1 Nostoc sp. | reverse complement strand
TACCTATTTGCCCAAAAAACCATCCATTGACATCTACCCAAAAGATTTACCTGCACTGCCTCCTGCTATTTTTTAGTTCTGTCGAACTCACGTTGATTATATTTTCCGGAGAAAAATCCTTCAAAGGTGCATTCTCTCGCACAAAAGCTGTGAGGACTTCCATGATTGTCCAGCGATCATCTTTAGAATCCTTGGCAATTCGTTCTAGAGTATAAATTGCCCCCAATCGCGTTTCAATCTTTTCATTCCCAAGCTGTTCAATAGCCTTAGCAAAGCGCTCTGTGATTTGCTTGTCTTGTGCAGCTTGGGCATTTTGGAGAGCAGCTTCAGCACTTTTATCCATAGCTTCCCAACGCTTCGCCGCATAAAACGCATTGATGAATACAGCAATTCCAGCAAAAATTGTTCCAGTAGTTGTTAAAGCTTTAATTCCATAATCTAATCTTTGCTCTGTTGATAAACCTTCAGCATTCACAAAGGCTAAAAAAACAGCAATTAAGAAGAGAATAAATATACATGGTAAAACTATTAACCAATTTTTCACGTTGTCTGTGTTGTTAGAGATGTAACAATTTTAAACGAATTATTTTTTAACAAACCGCCAAGGAAGCTAAGGATATGAAGTAAGAAATTATAGAGGGTTTTTGCTTTAACGTATTGAATTTTTCAAAAATTGAGATGTTGTGGATAAAAACTATATTTTTTATAAAATTGGTAGATGTACGCTTAGATAACTAACTTGATGCTGAGGTAATCCCAATTTAAAAAATTATTGCCAGAGATAGACTCGAATTAAAAAAGATGCACGAGGGATTCTCAATCGAAAATCGTATAACTTACACAGATTGTCGCCAATGGGTGGGCGGTTCCATAGAATCAGGTAGGCGAGTGGTGCGATCGCCAACTGCTTTTTTAATCTGCTGCAACTCTAAGTTTTTTGCTCCTGTCAAAATTGTTCCTTCGAGTTTCACATCACTGAGATTGGCTTGGGAAAAGTTAGCTCCCATCAGATTTGCCTGAGTCAGGTTAGCTTGATAAAAGGTTGCCTTTTGGAGGTTAGCTCCGATGAGGTTTGCTTGATACAAGTCTGCTTCGGTTAAGCTGGCTTCTGAGAGGTTGGCAAAATAAACTTCTGTTTGCTGGAGTTTGGCTGCATTCAAGTTAGCCCCAGAAAGGTTAGCACCATTTAAGTTAGCCCCAGAAAGGTTAGCACCAATCAAACCAGTCATGTGCAAGTTAGCTTTACCGAGTTTTGCTCCTTGCAAGTTTGCTAAAAATAGCTTTGCTCCAGAGAGGTTGGCAATTTTCAAGGTTGCTTGTTGCAAGTTCGCTTTATAGAGGTTTGTTCCTTGCAGATTTGCTGCACGCAGACTTGCCCCAGAAAGGTTAGCCGAACGCAGATTTGCACCACACATGTTGGCCCGGTTGAGGTTAGCCCAACAAAGGTCAGCTCCATACAAACTGGTTTTGAGCAATTTAGTTTCATAGAGAATAGAGCGAATAAGTCTAGCGCCCTCCAGGTCAGCCTCAGATAAATCTGCTCCGCGTAAATCAGCCCCACTTAGGTCTGCTCCCCGCAAGTCAGCTTGTTGCAAGTTAGCTCCTACTAAGTCTGCTCGCCTGATATCCGTATTACGTAAATCAAGTTTCTGGTCTTTTGGATCTTCGAGTAAATTACGTCTGGAGATCACAGTTAAAGCTGCTTGAATATCGGTGCGTATTTTTGCTATTTCTTGATGGAAATTTGGATGCAACTGCTGTGTTGAACGCGACCCACCTTTGCGTTTATTTGAGTAGTAAACTGCTGGGGAGTATTCTAGCTGTTGCTCTGATTTTATTTGGAGAATTGGTGTATTTTCTCGTACAAAGGCAGTGAGGATTTCCATGATTGTCCAGTGTTCTTTTGGGAAATCTTGAGCAACTCTTTCTAATGCATAAATTGCACCTGTACGGGTTTCAATTTTTTCATGCCCCAGTTGGGCAATTGCTCCCATAAAGCGTTCTGCAATCAATCTGTCTTGATTGAGTTTTGCATTCTGAATGTCAATTTCGAGATTTTTTTCAGCTGCGATCGCATTTTTGTGCAAAGCTTCGGCACGCTTTGCTGCATAATAAGCATTAAACATTGCTGCTGATGCCAGAAAAACTATTGCAGTGGTTGTTAATGCTTGGTTTCTATACTGAATTTTCTCCTGAATTGACAATTCTTTAATATTAGACAATACGAAGAAAATTACAGTCAATGAGCCAGCAAATATAACTGTTATAGTTATCAACCAATTCAACAGAGTATCTGTCTTTTTTGAAGACATGGTAAAAATTTTCCTTACAACCTAGAATTATTACTTAGTTATTTGGACAAAATAGTATAGCATTTAGCAAAAAATAATAATATGGTCACAACAGTCATTTAACTCAGGCATGACATGGGATATACTAGTACATTACAGCGTAAAACCACCTACTCTCAGGGAACTCCAAGAAATAAATTATCCCGTTTGAAGCTGATGACTGATGACTGTCAACAGTAGGATATTTTTTTATTTGTCAGTCCCTAAATCAGTGAAATCCTTGCGGTATCGGAATTATAAATTACCAATTACTCAGAAAATTTTGCTTCCCTGAAGTTTGCACCATCAAGTATGGCATCATCGAGAATTACCCCGTGCAGATTTGCTAGATATAAACTGGCATGGTGCAGGTTCGCTCTTTGGAGGTTAGCCCCTTGGAGGTTGCTTGCACTGAGGATTGCACCTTTGAGGTTAGCTGAATATAAGTTAGCTCCTTCTAAATTAGCTGCACTGAGGATTGCTCCTTCTAAATTGGCTTCTGTTAGGTTAGCTCCAGCAAGATTAGCTTGATAAAGATTTGTCTGTTCTAGATTAGCTTTATTTAGGTTTGCTCCTCTGATGTCCGTATGACTCAAATCAAGCTGCTGATGTCTTAAGTCTTTGGTTACATCTCTTCTAGCGATAACGGTTAGAGCTGCTTGAATATCTCCACGAACTTTTGCTGAGGAGTTACTGATAACTTGCTTTTGGGGGATGTAAGAAGTATTTTTGCGGACAAAATTAGTCAGAATGTCCATGATTATCCAGTGGTATTGTGGATGATTATGGGCAATTTGCTCTAAATCATTAATTATAGCTACACTGGTTTCCATTGTATTATTACTTAACCGTTCAATTGCTATTTGTAAACGCTGTTTTGGTAATTGTTGCTGACTTAGTTGAAGTTTTTCCGTAAAATCATATATTTTGAGGAATATTTTTGCTAACTGATTGTTACTTATTGGGATAATATTTCTCATGACATGAAAAGCATTAATAATTACTGTCAACATCTTAAAAATACTCGCAGTGGTTTTTAACAATTTACTTGTCTAAGGTGTTGTTTCATGCATGGTCAATATTTGAATATATTAACGCAATCAACAAAATAGACAGATAACTGTTTAATAAGTAGTCAATAACATACATACTGCTTGCCGTTATCCTTTATCAGTTATCAACTGCATTCACAATTTTTTATTTTTCACAAATGATTGACTCTCATCATGACAATTTTGATTTATGGCCTAATGAGTCTTAACCTCACTAAAATAAAAAATCATATAAACGTATTGCTTTATACTGAGTGCGAGCGGATAATAATAGTTGTAAAAGTAGCTTTCGGAGATTGATGATATGTCTTTAAGTCTCTCAAATGTATTTGATGCCATTTTTTATCGTGCTGCTAATCCTGATTTATCTAGTTTCAATAATGCTCAAGCTTTGTCCCATTTCCAAACTTATAATTTAAATGAAGGTCGTTTATTCTCACCACTGATTAATTTGGGTTTCTATCGAGCTAGTAATCCCGATCATTTAAATAATAGTCAGTTGTTACAGCATTTTGAAATTTTTGGGATTAATGAAGAACGTAAATCTTCACCCTGTTTTGATGCTGGATATTATAAGGTAAAAAATGCCGATTTAACTTCTTGAAAAGGTATTAGGTTATTGGAACATTTTGATTTTTTTGGATTTAGTGAAGGACGCCAAGGTGCTAGTGACTATGCTGGAAACACATTAAGTAATACTAGGCGACTTACCAGAAGTCCAAATTATATTCAGCTACTTAAAAATGTTGGTTCATCCGATTCTTATGATTACTATCGGTTCGATTTGAATCAAGCTAGCACTGTTAGCATATCAGATTATAGCGTTTCTAACAGCTAATAAATCTTTAAACACTTTTACTGAAGCAACTTTTTTTTACTTATGAGAAATCTGGGATTAGTGTAAAGGAATTGGATAGTAGCTCATTGTTCAGTCAATTCGATTGTGAAGAAATTGTGGAATTGATGTTTCTATTTTATTGAAACCAGAGAGTGATTGCTGCAATAAATAGTTTGCCAGACTATGAATGCTAGGGTACGTGAATATATCTACAATCTTCAGGGAAGGATAATCTAAAGATAACAAGTGATGAACCTGTACTACTAAAAGTGAATGACCGCCAATTTCAAAAAAGTTATCGTAGATACTGAGTTTTCCACGATTTAATACTTGTCGCCAAACCGCTGCAATTTTTTCTTCTGTTGGATTGCTAGGTGGGGTATCAGGCACTAGAGATGAGGAGAAACGGGGGCTGGGTAATGCTTTTTGATCGACCTTGCCATTTGGGGTTTGGGGAAATTGTTCTAGGGTGACAAAAGCATTGGGGATCATATACCCTGGAAGTCTTTGTTTTAAGTAGTTACGCAAATCCCGGATTTGACAATCGGCAAATTGGGGTGTCAAGTAGGCGACCAATGCTAGACTACCATTCTCTTCTGCCCGTGCTACCACCACGACGTTCTGGACATTGGGATATTGACCCAGCACTGACTCAATTTCTCCCAACTCAATACGGAAGCCACGAATTTTAACTTGATAATCAAGGCGTCCTAACAACTCAACATTGCCATCGCTCAAGTAGCGAGCCAGATCCCCTGTTTTATATAATCTACTTCCTTCTGACTTGAAAAAGGGTGTAGGGTGTGGGGTGTGGGGTGTAGGGGAAGAAACTTTTTTCATGCATGGCGGTGAAACTTGTTTCATCGGGACTGTCTCCTCAAAAGGATTACAGATGAATTTCTGCTCGGTTAACTGTGGTTGATTGAGATAGCCGCGAGCCACACCAATACTACTAATATAGAGTTCGCCTGGAATACCAATAGGAACTGGTTGGAGATTTCGGTCTAAAATATAAGTTTTTGTATTAGCAAACGGTCGTCCAATCGGTACTAGTCCATCAATAGATAAATTAATTGCAGCATTTTCAAAATATAAACTGTCAATGGTAGCTTCACTCACCCCATAAGAATTAATCAAACGCGTCTCTGCACCTAAAAAATGTTGAAATTGCCGATACTCCTGTACATACCAACTATCTGAACCTACAATCAACAACTTCATGAAGCTCAAGTTCTGCTGTGTTTTCTCCAAATACTGAATTAAATTCCGTAAAACAGGTGGTACAAACTCTGCACAATCAACTTCGTGGTTTTGCATCAATGCATATAGCTTGTCTGATTCTAAAAGCCACTCTCGTGGGCAGATGACTAATTTTGCTCCAGAACAAAGCGCCCGAACCATATCTCCAGAAAAAACATCAAAAGAGAAACTTGCCATTTGTAAATGACTGGTACAGGAGCGAAGTTGATAGGCATCTTCCCAAGCCATATATGCGTTAACCAAATTTTGATGAGTGACCATCACTCCCTTGGGTCTACCAGTAGAACCCGAAGTGTAGATAACATAAGCCAGGTTCTCGGCTACTGTCTCACTTACCAGATTTTGCTCGCTTTCGTGAGAAATTTTTTCCCAATCTGTATCTAAGCAGATTACATCAGCTCTATGTTCGGGCAATTGATTTACTAACTTATTTTGAGTCAATAGTACTGACACTTGTGAATCACTCAACATAAAGCTCAAGCGTTCTTTGGGATAGTCTGGGTCTAATGGTACATAAGCCCCACCTGCCTTGAGAATACCAAGCAGTCCTACCAGCATTTCTAAAGAACGTTCCACACACACCCCGACCAGTACATCAGCTCCTACACCTAAAGAGCGTAGATAATGCGCTAACTGATTAGCTTGAGTGTTCAACTGCTGATATGTCAGTTTTGCTAAGCCAAATACCACAGCCACCTCGTCGGGTGTACGCTTCACTTGCGTCTCAAACAACTGATGCAGACATTTATCCTGGGAAAACTCGCTCTGAGTGCAATTCCACTGCACCAGTATTTGATTTTCTTCGGCTGGTGTTAACAACGGCAAGTCTGACAACCTTTGTTTGGGGCTGGCAATAATACCTTCTAATAAAACCTGAAAATGTCCCGCCATTCGCTCAATCGTACTGGTATCAAATAAGTCTGTGTTGTATTCAATGTTGCCAGCAATACCGCTTGCTGTTTCCTCTAAACTCAGCGTTAAATCAAACATTGAAGTTTCGGTTTCTACTGCCATTAATTCCAACTTTAATGGCAGTTCCAGCACCGCAGTTGAGGCATTTTCCAAAGCGAACATCACCTGAAACATTGGGTTGCGGCTGGCGTCGCGTTGCGATCGCACTTCCTCCACCAGTTTCTCAAAAGGCAAATCTTGATGGGCGTAAGCGGATATTGCCACTTCCCGCACTCGTTGCAGCAGTTCGCTAAAACTGGGATTGCCACCTAAATCAGTACGCAGCACGAGGGTATTGACAAACATACCAATTAATGACTCCCATTCTTGACGGTTGCGGTTGGCAATGGGAGAACCAACAACGATATCATCTTGTTGGCTGTAGCGATGCAACAGTACTTGAAACGCCGCCAGTAGCGTCATAAACAGCGTCACACCTTCGCGCTGGGCCAGTGCCTTCAGTTCGTCAAGCAAAAATTTGGGAAATTCCAACGCCTGCTTTTTGCCGTTAAACGTCTGGATCGCTGGACGCGGATAGTCAGTTGGCAAATTTAAAACTGAACTATCAGCTAGTTGCTGCTTCCAATAGCTTAACTGTTCTTCTAGTACCTCTTTTTGCAGCCATTGACGCTGCCAGACTGCAAAATCTGCATACTGAATTGATAAATCAGTTAGAGGAGAAGGTAGATCCTGGCTAAAGGCAGAGTAGAGAGCTGTTAATTCTTCTAGTAAGATGTTGAGCGACCAACCATCGGCAGCAATGTGGTGAATGGTGAGCAGGAGGATGTGACGAGTTTGTGGGGGATTGAGCCGATCGCAATCTGTAGCAGAGTCAACACAGAAGGGAGATTGACCGAGATGCAGCAAAGTGGCTCGCAGCATCGGGTCTTGGCTGAGGTCAAACGGACAGTTTGCTTCAGCAACAACGAGACGCTTCACTTCCAGTTTCTGTTCTTCTGGTTCCCAGGAACTCAAGTCAACCACAGGCAGAGCGATTGCCATTTGGGAGTGAATCACTTGATAGGGAGTACCGTCATTGGCGCTAAATGTAGTCCGCAGACTCTCATGGCGATTAACAATTTCCTGTAAGGATTGGTGTAGTGCTGTGATTTTGAGCGCACCAGTAAAAACCAAAGCCATCGGCAGATTGTAGGCAACACTGCTGCCAAACCGATCTAGAAACCACAGTTGTTGCTGTGCAAAAGACAGGGGGAGCTTATTCTCTCGTCGTATAGGCTCAATCTTGACCGATGTTATGCCAGGTTGTTGCTGCAACCAAGCCTGAATAAATTCTGCCAATGCTGCAATAGTTGGATGTTTAAAGATGGGCAGAATCGGTAACTCGGCTGCAAATGCCGTATTCACACGGGAAATCACCTGAGTTGCTAGTAGGGAATGTCCCCCCAGCCCAAAGAAATTGTCATAAATACTAAGCTGTTTTTGTCCTAATACCTCTGACCAAATCTGTGCTAACTTCTGCTCAATGGGTGTGCGGGGAGCAACGAATGGTTCAGTGGACTTTTCTGTAAGACCTGCTGCTGGCGATCGCTCCTCGTCTGTAACTAATAGCGGTAAATCTGAGAGTTGCTGATGGGGATTCTCAACCAGATTTGCCAATAACTCTTGAAAATCTTCTAATAATTTCGCAATTGCCGAGGGCGCAAATAGCTCGGTCTTATATTCTAAATATCCTGTGAGTTGCTCGACAGGTTTCTCTAGGGAAATCAGGGATAAAAATAAGTCAAAATTAGCAGTGCCATTGCAGAGATACTGAGACTCAACTCGTATTCCTGGCAGTGTAACTAGTTCGCTAGGCGTATTTTGCAACACCAACATCACCTGATACAGCCGCTTATGGGCAAGATATGAAGTGTCTGCCAACAGGTGTAGCGGTATATCCTGGTATTGGTATCCATCTAAAACAACCTGATGAATTCTGTTCACTAAATCTAAAAAGCTCGGATTCCCAGATAGATCCGTTCGTACTGGAACAACTGTATTGAAAAACCCGATCAATCCCTGAATTTTACTTAGATTGCGACCCGCCTGGGTAGAACAAACAATAATATCCTCTTGTTGCGTATATTGATATAGCAGTACATTCAATGCCGCTAACAAAACAACAAACAACGTCACCCCTTGGCGATCGCTTAGTTGTTTCAGGGCTACTGTGAGATCGGGGGAGAATTCTACAGACTGACGCTCACCCTTGTACGTCGTGCTGGATGTCTGCACAGCTTGAGGACGCTCAAACGGCAGGTGTAGGGTCGGTAAATCGCCCGCTAACTGCTGTTGCCAATAGGATCTCTGGGATTGTAAAATTTCGCCTGTTAGCCATTGCCGTTGCCAGTGAGCAAAGTCAGCATATTGAATTGGTAAGTCGGGTAATGATGAGGACTGACCGCTAGAAAAGTCTTTGTAAAGAATTGAGAGTTCTTTGGTAAACACACTTTGAGACCATCCATCATAGATAATGTGATGAATAGTCATTAGCAATACGTATTTCTCTTCGGTAAACTGGAGTAATTGAAACCGCCACAGCGGCCCTTGGGCTAAATCAAACGGTTTGCTAATTTCATCCTGGCTAATGCACTGATACCGCGCTTCTTGCTCTGCTGGAGCTAGCTGTCGTAAATCAGTTACTGATAACTTCGGCTCACAAGTTGGGGTGATAACTGAGACAACCCGTGTGCCGACTGACCTAAAGGTGGTTCTTAGAATGTCGTGACGTTGTAAAATCTCCTGTAAACTTTTCTCCAGTGCCCGCAGATCGAGATTTCCATCCATCCAAAAGGCAAACGGCAGGTTATAAACCGTGTTATCTGCACCCAACTGGTTGAGCAACCAAATCTGCTCCTGACCAAAGGAAAGCGGTGGGTTCTCTAATTGAGCGATCGCTTGCAACGGTGAACCCTTGCGATAGGTCGTCAAGAGGGCTTGAACGGCTTTCCAGCGTGCCTTTCTATTATGTTCAGCGCGATCTACCACGGGAACCTCCAGTCATAGCCAACCGATGCCATTGTAGAGCCTGCTACTTGCCAAACCTGGAATTTTTGCCACTGTGTCAAATCTTTCTGCCAATAATTCGCTCCCCCCCTTCTAATAGAGCCTTTTCCAAATTTGGCTCGCATCGCGTCTATAGAGTTGGCTTCTATGGCAGTGTGTATCGATTCCTGTGACCAGTCCATACCCAAAAAATTTGCTATTGCTTGCAGTTCGTCAGTTGGCTTATTAATGAGTGTTTCATACCTTAACTCAAAGAAGTTTTCCTTTGGTAAAGATGGAGCTATATTCCTCACATGGTTGACATTATCGCACCAGATTTGAGCGCATTGGTCTGCACGGTTTGGTGCCCACGAACCACCCTTTGTGCGTGACATCGCCAAGAGAGATGCCACTACATCTCTAGCATCACGGAGGATATGAATAATCCGAGCCTTCGGTAGAAGCTCATAAATCGTATGGATATGCAACGCATGGTTGGGAGTTTTTTCCAGAAAAAATTCTCCTTCTTTTAATCCTCCAATCATTGGCTTCATCAGTTCGGATAAAAGTTTTCTCGCTATTTCTGTGAATTCCTCGTAAGTAAAATAGACAGAAGGCCCAACTACAAGGGAATCAGGATCTGCCTCGAAAGATTTGACTTTGCAATGCCACAGATCCATAAATGGTCCTACATAATTAAATAAATAACTCTCTCCAGCACTTTGAATTTTTGGAAATGAGCTAATCAGTTTTTTGAGATAAGTGGTTCCACTGCGGGGACAGCCAACAATAAATATGAGATTTTCACCCAAAGTGGTAATTTTACAAAGGTTATTCATGAAACTGCCTTTAATACCTGTTGCAATTATTATTTATTACAAATTAGTGGCCACGCGATATATCTCTGCCATAATTTTGACTCGTTCGCGGGTTTGACTTAGAGGGAAATTTTTCTCACTTCCCTCAAGAACTCGTAAGAAAAATTCAAGTTGATTGACATAGTAATTCTGCACCGGAAACTTGATTTTTTCTATTTCGTTAGTGTCTAGGTGATGCACATCAAGGCTCATTGCCTGGATGCCAAATAGTGGACGAAAAAAATTTCTTATTTTAATCTGCGCTTTTTCTAGTTCTAACCAGTGATTAGCTTCAAAAGGGCGCTCAAAAGAGCAGTCAAACTCAGCGATCGCACCATTTGCAAAAGCCAAACTAGCTTTGAATGCCAAATCAACGCCGTCGGGTTTGTTAAATACGGCTTCGGCGGCGATCGCGTCTGGTTGCAAGCCCAAACAAATTTGTACAAGCTCAATCCAATACGTCCCTAAATCAAAGAAGGCTCCACCGCCAAGCTTTGAAGAAAATCGATAGTTATTTGGATTTTCTGCCTCGGAAAATTGAAGGTTTAAGCTGGTTCGGATAGATTTGATGTTTCCATAGATTCCCGTCTCAACTATGTCTCGCAGCTTTTTTTGCCAGGGATGGTGCTGAACCATGACCGCCTCTAACACAGGAACTCCATGAGTTGCAACAGCCGCTTCTATGGCATCAAATTCTTCAATGCTCAGACAGATAGGCTTTTCAACTAAAATCGGCTTCTTAGCCTGGGCGGCCTTGAGTATCCAGGGAGTATGAAGGTGATTAGCTAGAGGAATGTAAACCGCGTCAATGCGATCGCTTTCGACAAGGGCATCGTAGCTGGGAAAGATCACTGGAATATCATAATTTTGGGCAAACTTCTCAGCTTTGGCGCTGTCTCTAGCAGCAACACCAAAAACCTCAACCCCCTCCAGTTTTTTAGCTGGTTCTATAACGGCTCGCTGTGCAATATTTGCTGCACCAAGAATACCGATACATATTGGCTTTTTCATCATTGTCAAATGAGTTAATGCTTGCTTGGATCTGCATAATATCGAGCGCAAGCCGTACATATCGGGTATAGGTTTTTACGTAAATGATTTCGCACTTGCTTAATCCGCTCTCCTTTCCAAATATCTAAAATGTCTTCTTGATGAATATTCCCCACAGGAAGATCGTAAAACGTATGGCATACGGTTACATCTCCTCTAGCAGAAATTTCGTTGTATAGCCAAGGAAACGCGCAGAACGTCCGCTTATCTGTCATGTTTTGCCAGTTAGCCGTGAAGAAGTTACGGACATTATCATGTTCGATGGTTTTAGGATAGGCAACGAAATAGATTCCCCTCTGTTCGCAAACTGCCCTAACCTTCAGCATTTGCTCGACAATATACTCAAAGTCCATATCGGCAAAGTTAGCCGGATCTTGAACGACACCCGCAGCTACAGGAGCTCGATCTATGCCAAATTTAGTCTTTAAAATCTCGGCATACTTAAGATACTGCTCAGAGGTAGCATAGGTTTGGAATTCAATACTCAAATGCTCAATTTTAGATAAATCGAGGCAAGAAAGGAAAAATTCTTCAATATAGCGATGGGTGATTGGGGTAACAATAAACGTCACACCAATTTTAGGAAAAGCACTTCCTTTTGCAGCCCGCACTTCATGGAGGCGATCGATACCCCGCATAACTTTGGCGAAAACCCCTTGACCTCGCTGGCTATCATTAATTTCTGGTGGCCCATCTAGGGAAATCCACAGGCGATCGGGCTTGGCTTCGACAAGCATTTCTGCTTTTTTCTCAATCAAAGTTCCGTTGGTCGGCATATCAACTTTGCAGCCGCCATCTTTAATTAGCTTAATGAGTTCTTCAATATGAGGATACAAAAGCGGCTCACCACCAAACAATCCGAAAAAAGGCTTACCTGGCAGCAGCGCTTTAACTGCTCTCTCAATTACAGGGTAATCAAGGGAAACCAGCTTTTCCTTCCCAAAATAGGAACCATTTTCGCCCCATTCATAGCACATCTTGCACCGAAGATTGCATCTTTCTTCGAGCTGAATGACAACCCATTTAGGAAGGGCAATGTCGGTTAACAAATTCATTGATTTACCCCTTATTGTTTACTTTAAGTAGTTGCACAAAATTAAATTCATTCGTGTAGAGAGGGAACAGGGAAACAAAATGTGTAATTAATTATGTTTGAGTACTTGTAGCAATGCTTTTTGAGGCATTTTCCAACTCCCAAAATACCCCTGCGCCCTACCTAGAGATATGCCAGGAAAGCAAATTGCCGCACGGACTCTACCTTGAAAAATAAAAATAGGCGTATAGATTAATGGATTAGTCATTAGCCAAAGCACTTTTGACAATGGAAACTTGGATTTCCTCATCAAGAATCCAGCCCCACGACCGTGGTTATACTCTCTGCGAATTGCTTGAGAAATAGAATAAAGTTTAGTCGGGGTAGGATGTCGAATAACGATCGCTGGATCGAAGTAAGTCTTGGCTCCAGCATCAAGACAGCTATATAAGTAATCAACATCCTCCGCTCCTGCCCAAGGCGTACCAGGCCCCATATTTTCGTCAAATTGAACCTTGGCAAATTCGCTCCGGTAAAATAAGGCAGCAGTCATGCCAACGATCCATCCTTTGTCATAATCAACCACTCCAGCACTTTCAGGACTATGGAGCATCGCCTCTTTATCTGACTCTAAATCCAGAACGTTGATGATCAATCCCCCCCAAGCTGAATCACGACTAAAAAACTCGGACACCTTCCCCAAAAAATCGGGAGGGTAAATACAGTCATCGTCAGGGAAGCCAAATAACTCACCCTTGACATGCTGCAAGCCTTGATTACGGGCGCGAGATAGTCCAGGTGATGGTTGTTTGATGTGAATAATTGGAAATTTCTGACTGTAAAACTTTACGAGTTCTGCCAATCGGTCATCGGTATTTTGGTCAATTAGGATTAGCTCAAAATCAGCGCAGGTTTGGGCTGCAAGTGATTCGAGAAAACGCTTTAACTCTTGTACTCTATGTTTGGTTGATAAAATCAGAGAAAACCGCATCTTTAAATTTCCTAATTATTCTAGAGACAAGAGTTCAGGACGTTTTTCAATGGCATCAATGACAAGCCCAACATCGCCACATTTTTTGCAAGAATTATCTACTCCTAATATGTCGGGCAGCTGACAGCGATCGCAGAACAATTTACGTAAATTTTCAATATAATTATCTGCGATCGCATAAGCACAGTTACGGCAGATAAAATCTTTTGGCGCTTCTTCTTCGCCGCTAACCCAACGTCGCCATTGCTGGATGGGATTTCCTTGATAAATCTCGCTCACACTAGCATCACCGATGTTGCCCATTTTATATTTAGAGAAGTAATCGTGGCAGCATAAAATAGCTTCACCATTAGCATCAAAATGTAGCCACTGTTTGTCACGATTCCAAAGGCAACCTTGTAATTTTTGATGATTGGGTCTAATGGGTAATAATCCCTGGTTTGCTTTTCCAGCAAATTCAACCATCGGAATAATTAAAATACTAGAAACTGCTGTATTTGCAAATCTGTCTTGAATCATTTGAAAGCTTGCAGCGTGTTGCCGATCCAAAGCTCCAACTACTACCAAATCTACTTTTACCTTTCGCGCTTGAACAGGTGCTTGAGCTAATAGATAATCAAGATTAGACAAAACTTTGGGTAAATCTCGCGATCCGCGAGTTTGGCGATATTGGGCTTCATCCAACGTTGAGAGGTTGAATGTAAAACTGCTTACTCCTAAATTGAGCAGTTCGTCGGTTAATTCTGGCTTCAGCCCCGATCCATTGCTGTAGAGCGAAACTTGATAACCTGCATTCCGAATAACAGTAATCTTCTCAACTAGTTCTTTATCATAGGTTGCTTCCATAAAGCCGCTAAGAGCGATCGCCTCAATCGGATAGTCATGGAGTCCCTCAATAATCTTCTCTATATTTTGCAGAGATAGCGCACTTTTTTCCCGTTTATCCATAGATACAGGACAGAAAAAGCAGCGATGATTACAAACACTAGTTGTTTCAATTTGAACGTATTTCAAACTCATAAAAATTTCCTCTGATTAAATTTTTGTACGCCCTCCCAGTATCCAAGTACCCTACCTAATCCTATGCTTGGACAAGGCAATGCATAGCGGAAGTTACCAGCTGCTATATATTTTCCTATCAGGATAATAGGTTCAACTAGTTGATAGAGAACAATTGATAAGGAAATATTCCGTTTTTTCAATAAATATCCAAACCCTCGACCATAGGTGAATTCTCGCCATGCAAGCTGACGAATCGTATAAATTGCATAAGGTTGAGGATGTCTGACAAATAGCTCAAAATCATAGTAAATCGCAGCATCGCGATCGAGACAGTGCAGTAAATAATCCGTATCTTCTCCGCCAACCCATGTTGCTCCAGGCCCCATTTGTTCGTCAAAGGCAACTTTTTTCGCTAGATCCGCCCGGAAAAACATTGACGGGCCTATTCCCAAGCTCCATGCTGTCAGATGGTCAACTCTCCCTGATTTTTGCAAACAATAATCAAATGCATCTTTGTCACTATCTAAATCCATGACTCTGACAGTTAAGCCATCCCAGGTTGTATTAGTTTGAAAAAAGTGGGCAACTTTAGCAAGAAGATCGGGAGGATAAAGACAGTCATCATCGGGATAAGCGATAATGTCACCCTTGGCGAGTAAAAGCCCTTGATTCCGAGCACGGGATGTACCAGGATTAGCCTTTTGTATATGTGTAATAGTGAATGTCTGAATATAAGAATTGACTATATTTATCAGACGATCGTCCGAATTTTGATCGACAATTATCACCTCGAAGTTGCTATAGCTTTGAGTCATTAGCGATCGCAAAAAGCGATCGACCTCATTGACTCTATTTTTAGTAGCTACGACAAGTGAAAATTTCATGCGATCGAACCACCTGTTAATTTTTTCATGGTCTGAATACTTTTGGGTTGTCTAACACTATCCCAATACCCTAGCGACATCCCAATAATTGCCGCAGCAACATACGCAGAATAGTCAAACCGACCTTGGAAGATATATGTAATTACATAAGGTAAATTGGGCAAAATCTCAGCCCTAATAAAGGAAGCAGGAAAATTATTACCCATCAAGTATCCATTTCCCCGACCATAGCTATATTCTCGCCATAAAAGTTGACGGAAGTTATAAATTTTGAATGGATTTGGATGCCGAACAATCAGTTGAGCATTGTAATAAATGTTGTATCCTGCCTTAACACATTTGAACAAATAATCCATATCTTCTCCGCATCCCCAGGGTGTACCCGAACCTGGGCCAATAGTTTCATCAAAGGCGATTTCTTTTACCACATGGGCGTGGAAAAACATCACAAATGTGATGCCAATCCGAAATGCTCTTTCTAGATCCACTACACCTGAGTTATCATCGCCACAATATAAAAATGCGTTTTTATCTTCATCTATATCAAAAGCTCTGGCAATGACAACCTCTGTCTGGCTATTTTCAAAATAATGTACAACTTGAGCTAACAATTCAGGTGGATATAAGCAGTCATCATCTGGAAAAGCAACCAAATCACCTTTGATGTGCGATCGCCCCAGATTTCTGGCACGCGACAACCCAGGTTCTAGTTGTTTCAGGTGCAAGATAGAAAACTTTTGACTATAGAATTCGATTAATTCGACTAGGCGATCGTCTCGATTTTGATCGACTACAATCACTTCAAAATCTGTATAACTTTGAGTTGCGAGCGATCGCAAAAAACGCTCAACTTCTGTGACTCTGTTTTTAGTTGCTAAAATTAGAGAAAATTGCATAATATCTTATTTCTCCTAAATTAGCTGGTCGCTCGGTAGATTAACCATTTGGCATTTCTTAATACTCTGGAAATATCCAATCGAGGTTCCCAGACCATAGGCAAAGAAATAGGCGGCACGTTTCAAGTTCCCTTTAGTAACTTCCAAAATAGTCTGTTGGTACGATGAACGTGTAGCAGAATGGATTAATGGCTCAGGTAAATTGTGCTTACCTAGCAAATAGCCATTACCCAATCCATAAGAATATTCTCGTTGAATCTGTTGGCGAAAGTTATTTTTTTTAAGCGGGCTTGGATGTCTTACATATAACTTAGAATCATAGTAGAACCGATAGCCTGCATCAAGACATTGAAATAAATAATCAACATCTTCACCTGCGCCCCAGGGTGTCCCTGAACCCACACCCATCGCTTCATCAAAATCCAGAGATTTCACAACAGAAGCACGAAAGAACATGGCATGGGATATACCGACTGTATATCCTTTCCAGTAATCAACACATCCTGATTTATCGTCGCCCCCACAAAACTCAAAGGCATTTTTATCATCATTCAAGTCAAAGATTCTGGCAATTACCCCATCCCAAGCAGCTTCATTCTCAAAAAAATCAGCCACTTGGGATAACACTGTTGGCGGGTACACACTGTCATCGTCAGGAAAAGCGATGATATCACCTTTTATGTGCGATCGCCCCAGGTTTCTAGCACGAGATAAGCCTCGTTTCGTTTGCTTCAGGTGCAAAATTGGGAACTGCTGAGTGTAGGAAGTAACTAACTCTTCTAATCGATTGTCCAAATTCTGGTCAACAAGAATGACCTCAAAATCATTACGATCCTGGGTAGCCAAGGACTGAAATAGCCGTCCTAACTCGTTGACTCGGTTGACGGTAGGCACAATTAAAGAGAACCGCATTACATACCTCAGACACACAAACGGGAACTAATGAATCTAAGTACAACATTTTATTAATTCGTAGCGAATTCTCTGCGCCCCTTTGCGTTTAAATTTCAACACTCAATTCGCCACGCTCTTATGCAAAGCTGCACTAGACGCGATCGCCACCTAATTCTCTGCCAATATCAGGCTTCGTTAAGTAAAAGTCCTCAATTACCAGAGTTTGCACATCATCTTTAGTAGTGTAAATATCCAATACCTCCTCTGGCTTGTGAACAAGAGGTTGACCCGCCACATTCAAAGACGTATTACAGACTAAAGGAATACCTGTCTTTTGGTAGAAGCGATTTATCAAAGACCAATAAATACCATCTTGCTCTTTTTCCACCAGATGAGAGCGGGTGGTAAAATCAACATGAACAACAGCTGGAATCTTGGTTCGCCATTCTGGTTGGATAGTGGCTGTACCTAACATATAGCGATGTAGCCCCGGATCTAGCGAACCTTCCAGCACTATCTTTGCCTTTTCGCTCAGAACGCTGGGAGCTAAGGGTCGCCACATTTCTCTGCCTTTAATTTTATTAAGCCGCCCTAGAGTTTCTCTATGTGAGGGATTAGCTAGAAAACTACGTCGCCCCAAAGCACGAGGGCCAAATTCGTCTTGGCCTCTGAACCAAGCCACAATTTTGTCTGCAGCTAGATCCTCGGCTACACGTTCAGTTAGTTCTTCTGAAGATAGTTTTTTCGGGATAAAGCCGTAGTCTTTAATCGCCGCGATGATTGCGTCGCTGGTAAACGTACTTCCAAAAGCGGGACTGGGCAATCTCTCAGACGGTGAAGTTGGTGGATTGAATAGATGAGATACCGCTAACGCCGCACCAATGCTGCACCCGGCATCATTGGCAGCCGGAAAGACGTAAATATTATCGAAAATCTTCTGCTGACTCAATGCCTCGTTCATAGTGCAGTTCAATGCACAACCACCACTGAGAACTAGATTCTTCTCCCCGGTTAACTTCTTGATCCGCAGTACCAGATTATGACCGATAGTTTCTAGGGTGTGCTGAACGGATGCAGCAAAGTCAGCATAATGAGCGATATGGTAAGCCTTAACCAATTCCCAATCCGGTGTCCACGTATCCTGATAGGGATAATGATAGTTCTTGAAATAGTCAAGCCAAAACGTGCCGATGTCATTCGCTGTTATGCGTGTCGGGGAGTCATCAATGGCTTTTTGGATGAATGCAGGCAGCGTGAAACGTCCGGTGTCTGGGTCGAAGTGAAAATCAATTGACTCCCTAACTTGACCAAAGGGTGCTAGCCCCATCAGCTTACCAGGACCAGAGTGCCAACCTAGACCAGCGCGGGCCCCTGCTGCCCCATAGAACATTCCCAGTGAGGTATCCACGGGATAAGTTTCAATTAGCTCAATGGTGTTGCCCTTGGCGTGAAACAGAGAAACCGAAACCCCCTCGCCTTGTCCATCCATTACCAAGACGGCGGCGCTGTCAAAACCACTAGTAAAAAATGTGACGGCAGCATGGGCATAGTGGTGCTTAACAAAATGAATATCAGGTGGCTCGGTATACTTAAAAAGTTCTGGCGGCAAGAGTATTGGTGTAAGTTCGTTGGATGAAACCACGTAGTCTGAAACTTGAGTACCCGATTTGAGGTCTTCAAGCCAGCCATAGGCAATATAGTCTATATCTGAAAGACGAAGGTTAGCACTATCTAAACACGCTTTCGTGGCATCAAAACACCCTTGACCTTCGGCATATCGTGTACGAGTCAAGCGTTCTTGTTCGAGAGCAAACTTAATTTTATTATTTATGATTAAGCTGGCAGCACCGTCATGGGCTAGAGGAACATCTGAACGCCCAATGAATCCTAAAATTTTCATTGATATACTCCAACGATCGCAACTTAGCAGCTAAATATTGTCTTAGAGTCCGTGTCGATACAGAAGCACACACTTAGAACAAATCGGAGTTAACCCGCCGTGGATAGTTTCCCGCACTCTTTTAAAGGCATCACTTTGCCAAATCTCTAAAACACCTTTCTCATAAAGGTTGCCAATATTAAATTCGGGAAACAGTTTACACGAGCTAACGCTGCCATCAGCGAGAACATCCATTCTGCTTGAAATCGACAGACATCGGGTGCGTCTTTGTCCTGGTTCATCACTACCACCTACAAAAGCAGAAAACTCATCGGCTTCTAGAGCTGGCTGATACCTAATACGTATATTCCAAGTGCGAGTATTGACTTTCTCAATTTGCTGACGCAGTAGTTTCACCTTTTCGGTATCAACATGGTATGTGTAAGAGTGCCAACTGGCTTTGGGCTGCTCTGGTAAAATGTTTAGCCAATCAAAGTTGGTCTTAAAATACTCGTCCATTTTGTTGGCAACAGTTTCTGGAATATACCAAGGGTAGACAAGGTACAGACTGTCAATTTCAAGGCTCTCGCAGTATTCAACGAAATCATAAAGTCGAGGTGCGAGTTCACCGTTCAAGACGGCGCTAATTGAGATTTTGCCCTTAAACTCACCCTTTTTTTGTAGGGAGCGAACGATGTCAATGTTATGCAGAACACGGTTAAAAGTACCCTTCCCCCGGATAGCATCGTTGTCCTCCTGAAATCCATCAACGCTAACCAAGAGGACGAGATTTGCAGAAATTGGTAGTAGCGAATCTAGCTCTTTCTCAATCAAAAGACCGTTAGTGCAAATAACAGTCCAACGGGGATCTTTCTCCAGCATTCGACAAAGTTCAGGCCAGTCATGGTGAACCAGTGGCTCACCACCCCATAAGTACAAGTTTGATTTGGCAGACTCAGTTTCATAGAGGATCTTCTCAAAAATAGAAGCGTCCAATTCACCCTTCAACTGAGCCTTATTCAGATGATGGAAAAAGCCTTGGTCGTTCCATTGAAAACACGTTTCGCATCTTAAATTGCATCGATAGGTAAGCTGAATACCAATCTCTTCTGGAATTTCAGTGGCAAAGCTTGGAGAATTTTGTCTGCCTCGATTTGTTTTAGATAGAAGCTCGATATCTCGCTTCATTCTGTCGAACGTCTCTCGATCGAACTTAACCGCAGTCTTAGGATGCATTTTGGTAGCTGCTTTATTATCGTGTGTAAGTTATAGGGTATATTTTATGGTTGGAAGTAGTACGGAAAAAATATCTCGGACTACAATAAATTAAGCCGAGTTGAGAGCAGATTTTCCTCACTTCTAAGTTCCATGCTTCAACTTAGAATACATGAATTTTGACTTGACACTTTCATGTTTCTTGCTTTATTAACAAAAATTTGTATTGGCAAATACAAAAAGCAAATTATCCATATTTAAGTCAAATTAAACACATATATGACTATGACTTTTTCCTAAGCTAACAGACTGAACTAAAAAATCTAAATGCTGACTGTGAATAGGTTTAACGGATTCAGATTGAATAGGCGTTAGCGTAGCTCGTCATAAGACATCGCTATTTTAGCTACGCTTCAATAAGTGTTTTCAGGCGTTCAGGGACAACAAATTACACATTAGAGTAAAAGATATAAAAGGTTAAAACTCCTTGTTTATAGGGGGACAAAGAACTTAATAATAGGCAACAATTACCTCTTACCAAAGCCGTTTTCGATGAAACCAATTCAAGGATAAAAAATTAATCTACAGCTTAATCAACAGGATAATCAAGGTTGATACAAAATATCCTACTTTTCCTACTTTCCTACTTTTTCCAATAAGTACTAAAGCGATCGCTAGCTAATAATTGGTATTAAGATAAAATATTTAATACAGTTAACTATGTATTAATACTTAAAAACTTTACAAGACTTAGATCGTGCGATTTCTGACGACAAGCCGCAAAGCGTCTACGCAGTTATTTTTCCACAAATAGACTGATAAGCTGTAGGCTTACTCAAAGAATTCTGAAAATAGTGTGTATTGGAAATACTCTTTCAACTCATCGTAGTTGCAAACCTGATCTCTAGGCTTTTTCTGTGCCTGCTTTTGTAGGGGCATCGGCGCGTGGTATGGTGACACCGATAGGAAGTCATGAATTCGATTCATTGTCTCTTGGTAGGCTAGACAAATATCGGCCTCATATTCCACAGTCATAAACGGATGGTCTTGAAAACTGCGAGTTGCCCACTCTTGCCAAGTGAAAATACCTTCAAAAAAACCTCTGCATCTTTCCACCTCGATTCTGAAGGGAGCTACTTCCACGGATTTTGTCTTTGAACTTTTTTCTAAAAACCATTGTTCGGTTTGCACAGATACTTCGTGTGAAATCAGGCACTCTAGCAGGTTTTGTCTGATCAGGTGGATAACGTGAATGTCCTTCTGGGATAAAAGGTAGTTCCAACCTTTTCGGGCTTCGTTGTCGTTACGTACATGGTAGTAAAAAATTTTAAATCCAACAGCCTTTTGTTGATCGCGCTCGTGCTCACAAAAAACTGTGTCTTTAAGGAACAAAGCCGCGTCCGTACTATCCAGATATGAGCTATTTCGGACAGGAATATTTTGTCTCACTTTTTCATTAAAATTAAATAGTTCGCCGTACATTTCTATTTCCGGGTGTTTGCGTAGAGCGAAATACACGAGCGTAGATCCAGTGCGGCTGTATCCAAGGAGAATGAACTTTAACATTTGGAGCTTTTTGATGTGAATAGAAGATTTGGGAAATACTTTAGAGCTTACATTCCGCAGGTGCGATTTCTGACGACAAGCCGCAAAGCGTCTACGCAGTTATTTTTCCACAAATAGACTGATAAGCTGTAGAGTTACTCAAAGAATTCTGAAAATAGTGTGTATTGGAAATACTCTTTCAACTCATCGTAGTTGCAAACCTGATCTCTAGGCTTTTTCTGTGCCTGCTTTTGTAGGGGCATCGGCGCGTGGTATGGTGACACCGATAGGAAGTCATGAATTCGATTCATTGTCTCTTGGTAGGCTAGACAAATATCGGCCTCATATTCCACAGTCATAAACGGATGGTCTTGAAAACTGCGAGTTGCCCACTCTCGCCAAGCAAAAACACTTTCAAAAAAACATTTGCATCTTTCCACCTCGATTCTGAAGGGAGCTATTTCCACGAATTTTGTCTTTGAACTTTTTTCTAGAAGCCATTGCTCGGTTTGCATAGCTACTTCGCGTGAAATCAAGCACTCTAGCAGGTTTTGCCTGATTGCGTGGATAACGTGAATGTCCTTCTGTGACAAAAGGTACTTCCAAGCCTTTCGGGCTTCGTTGTCCTCGCGTGCTTGGTAGTATAAAATTTTAAATCCGACAGACTTTTGTTTCTGGCGATCGCGCTCACAAAAAACTGTGTCTTTAAGGAACAAAGCAGCGTCTGTACCATCCAGATATGAGCTATTTCCGACAGGGGTGTTTTTTCTCACTTCCTCTTTAAAACTAAAGAGTTCGCCGTACATCTCTATTTCCGGGTGTTCCCGCAGAGCGAATTGCAAGAGCGAAGATCCAGTGCGGCTATATCCAACAATAATGAACTTTAACATTTGGAGCTTTTTGATGTGAATAGAAGGGAAACACTTTAGAGCTTACATTTCGCAGGTGCGATCGCAAAATAAGGTACAGGATATTGACTACAAAATGATTACATTTTATTAACCAAAGCAATCGTAGTCGAACCATTGACAAGATTTTTAAACAAGTATTAATCCAAATGTTAATGTGTAGCATACATAAATCTTTTGATTGTTTGATTAAATTTCCAGATTGCTCCTACTTTTCCTACTTTTTTAACAAAGCTTAATATTATATTTTTGTTATTGAGAAAATATAATTCTTAAAAGGGCTTGACAAGTGAATTGTGTTTTTACTAGTGTTCTGTAATAGCTATCCTATTTGATTTGTGAAATTCTCCGTCTATCTCTTTCCCTGACTAGCTTGTTGTTTATCCTACGGTAAGCTACTCTGTGTTTGGTGCAATTCATTCTCAAAAGAACTTTTAGAAATCAAATCGGATTTTTATAGTTAATCAACACAGCAAAGAAAAATTCCAAATTGAAGACGTTAGTATCTGTCATACTGCCCACATACAATATGGGTATGTATATTACCCGAGCGATAGACAGCATTTTGTCTCAAACACTTGAAGACTTTGAGTTAATTGTTCTTAATGATGGGTCTACCGATCGAACTGTTGATATCCTAGCCGCCTATGCACAGCAAGACCAACGAATCATCATTGTACATAACCCGAAAAATATAGGATTGATTCGCACACTCAATAAAGGGTTAGAGATTGCCCAAGGAACCTTTGTTGCACGTCAGGATGCAGATAATTATAGTACCCCGACTCGATTAGCCGAACAAGTTAGTTATTTAAAGCAGCATCCGTATATTGGTTTAGTTGGTACGCGTGTTTTTGTGATTGACGACCATAAGCAGACAATCAGCAACAACGTCTACCCTTATTTTGTTTTGCCATCAATGTTAATTCCTTGGGAATTACTCTTTTATCCATACTTCTCTCATGACACAATTATCGCTCGCCGCGATTTATTATTGCAGGTGGGTGGTTATCGGCTCGATAGAATTCATGCAGAAGATTATGATTTGTGGTATCGATTGAGCCAAATTACACAATTAGCTATACTGCCAAATATTAGAGGATATTTGTATAGAAATCCAGAAGGTGTTTCACAAAAGTTTGTAGATGCACAAAATCAAACGTGTAAGCAAATTATTCGTGATGCCATGTCGGAACTCTTAAGTGAATCTGTTTCTTTGGCAGATGCCCATATTATGTTTCAAATCGCAAGAACGGCAGTTTTATCAACAGCAGATGAAATGCACCGTTGTGAGATATTGTTGAGCCAACTACATACAGCTTATCTAAACAAGTTTGTATTAACAGAAGAGGAAAAAGCTTTTTTGAAAGCTAATTTGATGAACAAGTTATCTATGGCAGAAATGTTATTTTTTTCAAATAAAATCTCTGATTACTTCGATACTTAACCGTATTTAAAAATGCTATCGCAGTATTTATATTGTACTTTTATAAATGCCAATAAAGTAAGATGGTAACTATAAAAATGAAAAATAATTCGGTTGCCGAGAATCTCAAAGAAACTTTACATCAAGATTTAGCTGAAATAGGCCGATTTGACGAGTGCGCTCTACTAGATTATCCTGATGAGCGCAATATTGGCGATCACTTAGTTTGGTTAGGTGGAATCTTCTACTTGACTGATACCTACAAAACAAAAATTAAATATACTAGTGGTATCTTAGATTTTTCTGCTGAAGAAATGGAAAAACAGGTTGGTAAAGCTCCCATCCTTCTTACAGGTGGAGGCAACTTAGGAGATTTGTGGAGTAATCATCAAAAATTTCGAGAGTATATTATTTCTCAATATCAAGACCGACCTATCATAATTATGCCACAAAGTATTTACTTTACTAATGCAGAAAATTTAGAACGTGCTGCTAATATTTTTAATTCTCATCCTAATTTAACTTTATTTATCCGCGAACAAACTAGCTATGAAATTGCTCTAAAGCACTTTAGTAACTGTCAAGTATTAAAAACAACTGATATGGCTTTTCAATTAGCTAATACGCTATATTTAAAGACTCACGATCTGAAAAAAAATACTTCTATTTTATATCACCGCCGACATGATGCAGAGTTAAATAAAGATTTTTCATCTGCTCCTATATTTACCTTGCCTAATGTATTTACAGACGATTGGATTTGCTTTCATTTTAATTATTGGGAATTCTGTGAATCAGCACTGAATAATTTGCAACTTAGACCTGAAGATACGCAAATAAAATCAGCTGATTTGATGAAGTGGATATTGCAACAGCTACAGCAAACGTTCGATTTACACTCAGTAAAACTTAATAGTTTATATAATCCTAATATGCATCGCACTGCTTTGGGGATGATCCACTGTGGAATATATCAATTTAAGCAACATAGAATGATTATTACTAATCGCTTACATGGCCATATTCTTTGTGTACTTTTGAATATTCCTCACATTTTTTTAGCTAACTCTTATCATAAAAATGAGTCATTTTATGAAACTTGGACTCATCAAGTTCCCTTTTGTAGGTTTGTTAAAAACTCATCAGAAATCTTGCCTGTCGCCCGTGAATTAATGGAAAATTACTGCCAAAGTTAAAAGTTAGATATATTTAACACCATATTCCTCCTGAATAAAATATCCTCATAAAAAACTCAATGCTGCTTATTACCTGTATACTAAACTTTAAAAAAATTCACTGCGGATAAAAAATAAAAATAGGTAAATCAGTCATGACTCGCACTCATCTTTGGCAAGAGCAAGTCGTTGAAGACAATGGCACAGTCACAGTTGGGGTGACTATCGAAACTCCAGATCGACAAAGAAATCTTTTGTGGTATCGGGTACAAGCAAAGTACAGTTCTCTGCTTACTAAAAGCTGCGACCCATTTGTTGCGGCTACAATTTTTCCGGCTATGAGCCAAGGCACTGACATACTGGTTCATGGTGAGGTTTCTCCCTCTTTATTGCAAAATTTGCAAGAGTTTCAGGCAGTATGGTCATGCTGGCAACCAAAGCGTTACCAGCAGGTTGAAATTACCGCAGATATTGAGCAAGAACATTCCGTTGATAACAAGCTGGAACAGGCAATTTCGGCTTTTTCAGGTGGGTTAGATAGCTGCTTTACTGCATTTCGTCATAGCCAGGGAAAGTGTGGCAGAAGCCAGCGTCCTCTACAAGCAGGGTTGATGGTTCATGGGTTCGACATTCCCCTCTCTAGGCCAGAATTATTTGATAGAGCAATGCAGAAATCCCGGTTGGCTCTCACCAGCCTGGGTTTAGAACTTATTCCTATGGCAACTAACTTTCGCAATTTCCAGCAAGATTGGCAGGATGCTCATGGAGCAGCTGTAGCGTCTTGTCTAATGCTATTGCAGGGTGGCTATTCAATTGGGCTAATACCTAGTTCTGACCCTTACCATGCGATCGATTTATCTTGGGGATGGGGTTCAAATCCTTTAACAGATCCCTTACTATCTAGCAGGACTTTCTCAATCATCCATGATGGTGGAGCATTTTCCCGTCCAGCTAAACTCATTCAGATTGCCGATTGGCCAGAAGCTTTACAAACTCTGAGAGTCTGTTGGCAAGGGGAACAAAAAGATCGTAACTGTGGATATTGCGAAAAATGCGTTCAAGCGATTTTAACTTTTCGAGTCTTGGGACTTGATTTACCGCCATGCTTTGAAAATGATGTTACTGACCAAGAGATCGCCAGGGTTTTGAACAGCAATCTTTTAAGTGAATATGCTCCCATCCTCGCTTTTGCTAAAGACCGTTCCATCTCTGATTCGTGGGTAACAGTTTTAGAAGAGTTTGTAAATGCTAGTGCAATTACCAGAGAAAAATTATGTGCATCTCATCCGTACAACTGTCTAAGGTGTACTAGAATGAGTTCTCTTGCCAATTCAGTTAATTGAAATATTTGGAGCTTTTTGATGTGAATAGAAGATTTTGAAAATAGGTTAGAGCTTACATTCCCCAGGTGCGATCGCAAAATAGGATACAGGATATTGACTACAAAATAATTACATTTTATTAACCAAAGCAATCGTAGTCGAACCATTGATAAGATTTTTAAACAAGTATTAATCCAAATGTTAATGTGTAGCATACATAAATCTTTTGATTGTTTGATTAAATTTCCAGATTGCTCCTACTTTTCCTACTTTTTTAACAAAGCTTAATATTATATTTCTGTTATTGAGAAAATATAATTCTTAAAAAGGCTTGACAAGTGAATTGTGTTTTTACTAGTGTTCTGTAATAGCTATCCTATTTGATTTGTGAAATTCTCTGTGTATCTCTTTTCCTGACTAGCTTGTTGTTTATCCTACGGTAAGCTACTCTATGTTTGGTGCAATTCATTCTCAAAACAACTTTTAAAAATCAAATCGGATTTTTACAGTTAATCAACACAGCAAATAAAAATTCCAAATTGAAGACGTTAGTATCTGTCATACTGCCCACGTTCAATATGGGTATGTATATCAGCCGAGCACGTTGTGAGATATTGTTGAGCCAACTACATACAGCTTATCTAAACAAATTTACACTGACAGAACAAGAGAGAGCATTTCTGGAGGCTAATTTAACAAACAAATTATCTATGGCAAAGATGTTGTTTCATGCAACACAACTATCTTTCTAGGCGTAGGGTAAATCAGTCTGAGATTCTATTACTCTGAGACAGAGTGAGTGACTAGTAAAAATTAATAAAGCTTGAAATTGACAAACTAACGAAAGGTAAGGAATTTATGCAAGAAACGATTAAGAAAGTTCTCAGTGAAGTTAAGGACACTCCAGTAGCAGTGATGACCTTATCGGATGATACGGATATCATCAATGATATTGGTCTGGACTCTCTACAAATGGTCACGTTTATGTTAAAGCTTGAAGAAGAGTTGGATATTCAAATTGATTTTGATAATCTCGACTTTTCTAATCTGATGTCCGTTGGTAGCTTATGTGATTTTCTCTCAAAGCAAAAATAGCTTGAGCAAAGAGGCTTAAATGGGAATTGGTAGCCCTTGTTTATATTTAGGAAGCTTTAATGCAGAGCAATTCTGGAGAGAGGCAGACATTTCGTCGTTACCAGCGATCGCAGATCCACAAGCTGATGAAATCGTCAGTGTCATGGACGAGCTACAATTTGTCTTTTGTGATTCGACTCATGACGTGCTGATTACACGCCTACCTATAGATAATTCCTATAAAGATTATTTGTGGGAACTAGGCTTTTGTTTTTCTCACAATCAGTTTCCTTTAATCGAACTCACGTCAGGGGAAGAGAAGCGATCGCATAAAGGTATTTGCGAACTGCTTCTTGACGCTGGAAACGATGGTTACTACCAAGACTTACTAACTCCTCTATCAACGCTTTCGCCTTACTCAATAGAACCTTTTACTAAAAAACTGTGCCAGCAATATGGTCTTCAATGTCCAGACTTAGATCTTGAAATTGTCAAGAAGGTCAATTCCAAGTTATTCTCCCATCAACTAGCGAAACATCTGTTTCCAGATACCGTAGGCGAGATTGTCTATTGTGCCAGTGATTTAGATGCAGTCGGTCAGCGTTTTCTTCAGTCCTCTCCATTCCTTATTAAGGATGAATTTGGAGTCTCCGGGAAGGGAAATCTGCTAATTTCTTCAAAACAAATCTTGCAGCGAATTGTGACGTATATCTCAAAACAGGAGCGTGAGGGTAAACACACAAGATTTTTGCTGGAACCGTTGCTAAATAAGCAGACCGATTTTTCTTGTCAACTTGAGATAGATGCCACAGGCGAAACTAAAATTTTATCTATTCAAAAGATGCAAAATTCTGGCTTTGCCTTTTCTGGGATCCAAACGGCTGAGTCGTCGTTTCAAGAGTTTCTGGACAGATCGGGATATTTTGAACAAGTTGAGGCGATCGCCACCGAGTTGCATCGAGTGGGATATTTAGGCCCTGTTTGCCTTGATTCAATGCTTCTGCAATCAGGAAAAATCGTGCCTGTGGTGGAAATTAATGCTAGGAAGTCAATGGGATTTATCAACCACTATATCGATCGTTTCCTTGCCCAATTTTCTACTCAGAGTAGTCTAATATTCTTTTCGCTCGGTCTTTCACGTCATGTAGCGTTTTCTGAGATTCTTCAACGAATGCAGCAAGCCGAAATTCTATTTCTCAAAGATAAACCAAGCGGTATTCTACCGCTGGCATCGAACACCTTGAATGTGAATTGGCAGCTATACAAAGCTAGTGCGAATCAGAGAAAAACCTATAAGGGTAGACTTTATGGGTCTATAGTATCTAATAATGATGAGGAGAGAGAACAAATTCTCAACAGAATGAACAATATTTTTGCCGACCTTGATATTCAAAGATTTAATTAAGTAAAACGAGTAGAAAAAATCAAACTATGTTGATAAAAGCAAAGTAGGCTATAATCCTCTTTCCTCCTGCCTTCTGCCTTCTGCCTCTTCCCGATCGGTCAATGTTGAGAGAAATGAGACAAGAAACCATAACAATACTATGCTCAGGTGCTTCATTGGGTGCATACATTCCTGCATTGATTGCTAGTCGTCAACTAAGCAAAAGAGGGATTGCTTGTGATGTCGTTGTTCTAGAAAATATCCTGCTTGAGAACAAGAGAAATAACGTTCCTGAAACGAAGTTCGCCTTTCATCGGAATTTTTCACTTGCCTTGATGGCTCAGAAACTAGCTAAAGACATTACACCCAGCCTCGATTTCGAGCTAACGTCTAATTTATTGGCGACCTGGAAGCACCAAAGACGCAAACGATTTATGATTTTTTCGGGATTTTGGCTGCCTATTGCCAACCGATATCTTCAGGAAACTGATTATCAAGACATCGCCGTCGATCTCTGTCACATGGATGCATCTGCTTCTACCTCGTGGAAAATGTACGATGCGACGCATTCGACGTTTCGCCATATTTGGTTCTTTAACTGGGAGGACAAGTGCTTATCGTACAATTTCTGTGTTTCAGACGATGAACCTATACCCTACAATCAACGCTCTAACCGCTTTGTGATTCACGGTGGAGGGTGGGGAGTTGGGACATATAAAAGTAAGGTTCCAGAGTTAGTGCATAAGGGAATCAAGCTGGATGTGGTTGCTTACGAACAGCAAGATATAGAAAAAACGGAGCATAGCCGATACTTTCTGATCGATCCAACATGGAAACCGTGGGAGAAGGATGTACAAGGGTATCACCAGTTTCCACCGTTCGGTGAAGTTAAGGATAATAGCAACATTGTGTTTCAAAACAGTCAGCCATATCCTGAAGTTTACAGCTTGATTCGGCAAAGTCGAGGAATTATTAGCAAACCCGGTGGTGGGACTCTTGTTGATTCTCTCTCTGCGGCAACTCCACTGGTGTGGCTTGCCCCTTACGGTGACTATGAAAACAACAATGGGCTTTTGTGGGAATATCTGGGATTTGGCATTTCCTATGAAAAATGGGCTGATTCTGGTTATTCGTTTGATATTCTGGAAAAATTGCACTTAAACCTTATGCAGGCTAGAGCTAGTTTACCTACGTATATTACTAACTATGTAGAAACGTACTGCTCTAAGATGATTACGGAACCGCTAATTGTGCCAGCTAACAGTGTTAACTAGGTTGGGAACGTGGAAGACAATATAACGAGCTACTATCCAATTTCTTTATGTCACAATTGTATTCCTGCTCATTATTTAGAGGTGTTCGGGTTAAGAACGCAATCTCTACCGTTTGACTGGCTCCTGTCTCCATCATACCTGTCTATCGATTATGCTGTGGAATTAATCGATACTAATTTTAAGTATTTCCTCTCTAATCTAGAGTATAACCACGAGGGCATAGTGGTTTCTGGATGCTTTCCAAATGTGAAGTTCTGGCATCACGATCTTCTCAGGAATAGTAGTAATTACGGCGATCGCTTGGAGAATAGCGAAGCGAATCAGATTCTAGCCTTTGAAAGACGGGCTAAACGATTTATGAATCTGATCTCAAGTAAAAATGTATTTTTTATAAATGTATTTCAAAATCGACACGCGAGACTATATAAGGAAGCAACTTTTTTTTGGAACTCTGTTGACCGATTGACTCAATTACTAGAAAGGAAAAAAGTAACGTTTCAGCTGATGATTGTCATTTATGATGATGCAGATTTTGATTTAGATGAAACGGTTAAGCCCAGATGTCTTCATCACAACGTTTATATCCGCAAATTTGTGAGAAATACCAGGATTAATCCATACTTTGGATGTGAAAATGAATTCAGGAAAATCCTTCAAGAGTTTTTCCCCTTAGTAATGCAGAAAAATAAAATTCATCAACAGACATCTCAGTTTTTCAAAGCTGAGAAATTTGTCAAAATTGTCTAAGTAGTTAGTTCTAATGTAGATATAGGCGCTTAAATGGTTTCAGAACAGCGTGGTGTGACAATTTGGTTTACTGGCTTAAGCGGTGCAGGTAAGACTACTATTGCCCAATTCTTAGAGAAGGATCTGCGAAAGCAAAAATACAAAGTAGAACTGCTTGACGGCGATATAGTGCGCCAAAATTTAACTAAAGATTTGGGTTTTAGCAAAGAAGATCGTGAGGAAAATATCCGTCGTATTGGTTTTGTGGCAAATCTACTAACTCGTAATGATGTGATTGTTATTGTTTCTGCTATATCACCATACCGAGAGATTCGAGACGAAGTACGACAGCAAATTAAAGATTTCGTGGAAGTCTATGTTAACGCCCCTTTGTCGGTTTGTGAGAAACGGGATGTTAAAGGATTATACAAGAAAGCACGAGTAGGAGAAATTAAGGGCTTTACAGGTATTGACGATTCCTACGAACCACCACTAAACCCAGAAGTAGAATGTCAAACTGATTGTGAAACAATTACAGAAAGTGTGACAAAGGTATGGACTCAGTTGAAACGTTTTGGTTATGTGCATAGTGAAAGGGAAGCTTTAATTTCTTTTTCTAGCTCCTCCTGAATTCTGCCGAAGTGTGCCTCCTGCTATAACTAACAGCTCAATCAAGTATCTGGAAAAGTAGTTTTGATTACTTTTCCAGTTTTTTGTTAGCAGATGAAGAACTATTAAATAAAATGGAAAGTTCAAACTCCTGTATTTTTAATCAGGAAATGTAGAACTAAAGAGCAATTTTAATTGCCGGAAAAATGCTAAAATGCTGATTAATATCAATGCTAAACGCTAAAGATCTTCAGGAAAAACCCATTTTGGTGGTTCCATCATTTTTCTTCGCAGACGTTCTTCAGCCATTTCCAACATTTGATCTAAAGAAGTGTCTTCAACAAATTTGGCAGCTGCTTCTCTAAATTCAAGATTGGGGCATTTATCCCCTAAAACGCAGCCGTTGACGCAGGCTACAGCACAGTTAATTTTTTGTTCCACAGTGAATTCCTCTCTTTAAAAGTTATGAGTTATAATTTCAACTCCTAACTTTTTAACTCTCAAACATTAGCTTCTAGATAAATTTTACCTTGCCCGTTGCCATGCCAAGGGTCTAAATACTTACTATTTAGAAAGTTAGCAGTTATGAGTTATGATTTTTACTCCTCACTCCTAACTTTCCACCCTGATAAAAAGCGCTTATGTCCGAATTCTTTGCCACTAGCGGAACTATAGCCGCGATCGCCACTGCTGTTGTCCCCCAACAAGGTAGTGTTGGCATTGTGCGGGTGTCCGGTGACCAAGCGATGTCTATTGCCCAAACTTTGTTTCACACGCCAGGGCGACAAGTTTGGCAAACTCACCGGATTCTCTACGGTTATATTCGCCATCCCCAGACGCAACAACTTATAGATGAAGCTTTGTTGTTAATTATGAAAGCACCTCGTTCTTACACCCGTGAAGATGTGGTGGAATTCCATTGCCACGGGGGAATTATGGCAGTGCAGCAAGTATTGCAACTGTGTTTGGAAAGCGGTGCAAGATTAGCTCAACCCGGAGAATTTACTCTCCGTGCCTTTTTGAATGGGCGGTTGGATTTAACTCAAGCCGAAGGGATTGCCGATTTGGTGGGAGCTAAATCCCCCCAAGCTGCCCAAACTGCTTTAGCTGGTTTGCAGGGAAAATTAGCTCATCCGATCCGCCAGTTACGCGCTAACTGTTTGGATATTTTGGCAGAAATCGAAGCTCGAATCGATTTTGAAGAAGACTTGACTCCGCTGGATGATAAGGGGATCGTATCAGAAATTGAGAAAATTGCCGCAGAAATTTCTCAGTTGTTGGCAACCAAAGACAAAGGTGAGTTGTTACGCACTGGTTTAAAAGTGGCAATTGTTGGGCGTCCGAATGTGGGTAAATCGAGTTTATTGAACGCTTGGAGCCGGAGCGATCGCGCGATCGTCACAGACTTACCCGGTACAACCCGCGATGTGGTGGAATCCCAGTTAGTTGTGGGCGGAATTCCCGTGCAAGTGCTAGATACTGCGGGGATTCGGGAAACAACAGACCAAGTAGAAAAAATTGGCGTCGAGCGATCGCGCCGTGCGGCAAATGCAGCTGATTTAGTTTTGCTTACTATTGACGCTTCGGCTGGGTGGACTCAAGGCGATGAAGAAATTTACGAACAAGTGCAGCACCGTCCTTTAATTTTAGTAATTAATAAAATCGACTTAGTAGAAGAAAACCAAAGAAAAACTCTTCAATCCCAAATCCCAGATGTGAAATTTAAAATTCTCACCTCGGCGTCACAAAATCAAGGAATTGATGCTTTAGAAACAGCGATTTTAGAAATAATTCAAACTGGAAAAGTCCAAGCTGCTGATATGGATTTAGCCATTAATCAAAGGCAAGCAGCAGCTTTAACTCAAGCTAAAATTTCTTTGGAACAAGTACAAGCAACTATTGAGCAGCAGTTACCTCTTGATTTTTGGACAATTGATTTACGAGGTGCAATTCAAGCGCTAGGAGAAATTACTGGAGAAGAAGTTACAGAATCAGTTTTAGATAGAATATTCAGCAAATTTTGTATAGGAAAATAAACTAAAAAATTGTTTAAAAATAAGGAAAATCAAAAAATTAGTGCAGCCTGACAAAGAAATAGTATTAATGGATGCACCAACTGTAGAGAAACTACATAACTTTTTGAATATTGGAGTTAGTGGATAGAATAAATTTAGGTGGATTTGCTGAAATTTGTTGAGAATCACAGGTTTATACCAGTTCTCCAAAAGACGGCTAAAGATGATGACGCGGGGACACAAAGACGCAGAGATTGATTTGTTGCAATATTTTAAGAGAATTGATATTACAACTCCAAAACCTGATTTACAACTCCAAAACCTGATTTACAACTCCAAAACCTGATTTACAACTCCAAAACTTGATTTAGAACTCCAAAACTTGATTTAGAACTCCAAAACTTGATTTACAACTTCAAAACCTGATTTAGAAGCTAGAATCAATAGTGCGTTACGCTGGTGCTAAGTAAGTTGGCACAAGAAAATCAAACTATGTTAAGAAAAACAAACTAGACTAAAACCTTTATTCCTATTGTAAGAGTGTCTATTGCCTTATTCCAACGATAAATAATTATCTAGGCCGATTTACTTAATACAATATGTTACTTATAACCAAAGCTTATGAAGTTTTTTGTCCCCGCAGCCAAGGATGATGTAAAAGCGGAACAGGTGTATAATGCTCTGGCTCAGTCTGTCCAAGCACCAATAACTCAAAAGCGGATTTGGAAATTACAGTGGTGTGACAATGAAACTGAGATGAAATGTGAGGTAGGTAAACGTTTACCATCGTCTTACCAAACAGGAAAAGAGCTAGTTCTGGCAATCTTTGAGTGTGAAAACCTTTATAAAATTTGTACTCTTACCCGTGGAGGAGTAAAGGGAGAACCTATCTTAGCTGTGAAAAACTCTCAATCCTCAGCGACATATTTTTCAGATAATGTAAATAACTGACTCTACTGTTTACATCAAATCTAAATGCGTAGGCGTAGCCCGTCGTAGACATCGCCTTGGTAACATAGTAAATAAAATTGGTTCACCCAAACTCTCAAAATATGACCAACTTTAAGATTTCCTTACCTGAGTCGATGAAAGCTTTTATCGAGGAACAAATTGTTGAAGGCGGTTATGGTTCAGCCAGTGAATATCTTCAAAAACTAATCCTTGAAGACCAACAGCAAAAAGGTCAAGAACGAAAACACGCTCAGTTGATGGCGAAGCTTCACACACAAAGTCAACTTAACGATGAAGAGTTTGAAGTAGTTGCAGATAAATTAGCTGACGAGTTTGCTGCAAACGTCGGCTCAAATTTACCTGTGTTATCAGATTATGCTGTGACTCGTGAGAGTATTTATGAGGATCAACTTTAGCAGTGGTGTACCTGATAGATACTAATATTTTACTGCGTTTTGTCGATCGCACTCACCCACTACACTTAATAACACGAACTGCAATCAGAAAATTGCGACGCGCTGGACATACACTGCAAATCACGACACAAAACTGCGTTGAGTTTTGGAATGTTGCTACAAGACCAGTCACAAAAAACGGATTTGGTTTGACACCAATAGATGCAGATCGGCTACTGCGACTAATTGAGCGCCTCTTTCGATTGTTACCTGATATGCCTACTATTTACCCTGAGTGGCGTAAGCTTGTTGTCGCATTTAATGTGTCAGGTGTTCAAGTGCATGATGCTCGTCTCGTTGCTAATATGAAGGCAAATAGTGTGACGCATATTTTGACATTCAATACTAAAGATTTTGTTCGTTATGCGTCTGAAGGAATTGTAGCGGTTGATCCAACAACACTGTAGTTGTTATTTTTCAATATGCGATCGCTAGGATACTATAGCCATGATAACTCCAGAAATACTCATAAAACTCATAGGTGATGGCGAAACTCTTACTGTAGAGTTTAAGAGCGATCGCAAACCACTACCTGAGAATGAATTGGTAGATGCTGTAGTATGCCTTGCTAACAAGCATGGTGGCAAACTAGTTATTGGTGTGGAGGATGATGGCTGTATAACAGGCTTAAATCAAAAGCTTGCAGAATCTTCTCCAGGTTTGTTGTCTGCTTTGATAGCAAGTAAAACAACACCATCTCTGTCCGTAGAAACGGCAATGATTGATTTGCCTGAAGGACGCGTGGCTGTAATAAACGTACCCACTGCACTGCAATTAGTATCAACAAGCAGTGGTCGAACGCTGATACGTCGATTAGATACGCGTGGAAAACCTCAAGGACTTATATATTCTGGTCAATTACGCACTGGACATCCACTGCCAGATTATTCCGCTACTACCAATTCAAATGTCATCGTTCGGCTACCTGGTGGAAAAGCTGATTTAGATTTTGTAAAAATTATTTTAGCTGAGGAGAGGCGACTAAAACGGCTGCTTACCTTGGATGAACTAATACTCCTCAATTATCTTAGGCAAGAAGGAGAAATAAATATCGTTGAAGCAGGGCGTCTGACTCAAAAAGGAGAGTCCAATGCTCGCCGCGTCCTTGAAGAATTGATGGAGAATGGTTTGGTAGAGCGAATCAAGACTGCACGGCAACGAGAGTACCATCTTAGTGCCTCAGTTTATCGCCAAATGGGTCGTCCAGCAGCATACGTTCGCCGTCGTGGTTTTGAAGAACTACAGATGGAACAGATGATTGTGCAATACATAAGTAAGCATGAACGTATTACACGAACACAAACAGCTGATTTATGCCGCATCAATGTTCGTCAAGCGACCTACTTACTGAGTAAACTTACCCATCGAGGACTGCTACACCAAATGGGGATTGGAGGACGTGGTGCTTACTATATCTTGACCAAAGATGCCAAGGCACCTGTAGACTTAATTGAAGATGCTAAACCACATATAGGCTTGACTCAAAATACAGATATACCTGCAAGCGATGACTCCAAAGTAAGTAATTTTAATTCTGATACAAAACCGCAGCCTGAGCAGAAAGACCCAATACAACTTAAGCTTGATTTGTAAATACCGACTCAAACTTTACCGTATTTGCTATAAAAACATCTTAAGCCTTGAAAATTTTTACACTTTTGTTGAGTTGTAATTGCTCATCTTAGAAAAAATGCTGAAGTATTTATCTAAGATATAGATAATCCGCCATTGGTTGACGATATAGTAATCAAACCTTGTGTACTCAAACCTAAGAACTAGGAAACTCCAAATTAGCGCTTTCTGTTCCGAGTTGCGCTCTCTCAATTGGTAAGTGTCGCTCCAACCAATTTTCTAAATCAGTCATTACCTCTTGATAATTCAGGTCGCTTTGCAGCTCGTGATAAGCACCTGGATACTCGATTCTGAGTTTATCTGAGCAACTCACCTGCTGACAAAAAATTTTCCCTCCCTCAGGTAGAGTTACTCGGTCTGCTCCACCGTGGAGAATCAACAATGGTAATTGCCAGTCAGCAGCATGGGCATTAACCCAATCAACGGTACCAAAGAATTCTGTAGCTAGACGGGCACTGCCTCTAGTATGGCGCAAAGAATCTTGGGCATAAGCGGCTAAAATTTTTTCATCTCGCGAACCAGCAGACAGATCGAGTCCGGTATTCAAAGTGAAACGCGGCCAAATTCGTGAGAGCAATTTTCCTATGAGTAACCGGGTTTTTGACACTCCAACCTTTCCTAAAGCTGGTGCTAAGGTAATTACACCTTGTAATCTAGATGCTTCTTGGGGACAGCGCAGAGCATAATCTAAGACAATCACTGAGCCTAAGCTATGACCTAAAAGAAAAATTGGGGTTTGTGGCTGTTGGGTTTTGATTAATTCTAAAAAGACTCGTAAATCTTCACGAAACTCACTCCAACGATTAATGTAGCCTTGCTGACCTGGCGAACGTCCATGACCGCGCAAATCAAAACCGTAGACAGCGTATTGCTTGGGTATTAAATGTTGAATTACGTTATCGTAGCGATCGCTATGCGCTCCCAATCCATGTACGATCGCTAATATTCCCCTCACTTTACCCTCTGGATACCAGCTTTGGTAATACAGTTCGAGCTTGCCAACACCTGTAAATGTACCTTCTTGATGGTGCATCAGATTAATTTGTTACGCCTTTTACCATTTTCTTACTAGCTTATTAAGGTACATTGTAAAGAAAATCGCTTCCAATCTTGGGAATAATTACTAAAGGAGGCAGGATAGCGCAGCGTTAGCGAGTCCGCGAGCGTCGGCAGAGGGCAGGAGGCAGGAGGAAAGAAGTATTAAGTAAAATTTTAGTTCTAAGTATAAAACTCAGTTTAAAAGAGGATACTGGTACGAGCGGAAAGTCCTTGAGATGCAAAGTGTCCACTTACTTAGTCCCAGGTTTTAAAACGTGGGTTCCTCCTGCCTCAAAACCTGTAACTTTGTACTTCATGTGAATGAAAACTGCTGTATTAGAAACTGGCTACTGGGAATTGCAGACTGGAGAGAATTATACAGGACTTACTCAACAGTCAACACTCCCAATCCCCAGCTTATAACTGCGGGTTGTTTTATACTAGGCGAACAAGAACTATGATTTGCTTATGAATTCAAAGAGGTTGCAATCCGAAAGTTCTTCTGACGACTGTGTTCGGGAAGACCTAGCTGATGGGGTAACTTCCCAAGTTCATACCAGTGAAAAAATACCTGACTTAAAATCGAGTCATCAGCAGGAAGATAGTAGACAATTAGAAATTCCATTACTGACTGATGCTAGCATCCAGCGAGTAAAAGAGGGTGTAGCCGCAGCTGGCGATCGCGCTGTTCGCCGGATTGTTGAGGAAACTCTCAATCGTCTTCAAGCCATTAATCAACAGGATTCTCAACCGAGAGTTAATTCTTGGCTGCGTCGGTTTGTCATGCGATCGCTTATTCATACTCTTTTTCGAGTCCGGGTTGAACACCTCGAAAGGATACCTCAGCAACCAGCAATCTTAGCAGCCAACCATCTCCACCATCTCGATCCATTACTTTTGTTAGCCGAACTTCCCACCCAACCGTGTTACTATATCTTGGGCGACGCTCGTACTCTTTATAACAAGTGGTGGAAGCGCTTCATTCTTGGTTTTACAGGAGGTGTAATTCCTTTAAAACGGGTATGGAAAGAAGAAGTTGCTGTTATCAAAGCCGCTAAAGCCGGAAGGGAAGATTTAGTTGAGCTAGCCGCAGCAATTGAACAGATAGTAGCCACAGGGCAAGATATACAGACATTGCGCCAGATAGAGCGGATTATTCTTGCAATTTTGGCTCGTGGCGATGGGATGATTATCTTTCCTGAAGGACGATTGGGAACTGCTGAGGCTCAGTTGCATCTGCCGTTGAAGCGTGGGACGATAATTTATGCCTTGCGTGCTAGCGTACCGATTATTCCAGTTGCAGTAATTGGAACTCATGACCTATTTTTAGGAAAAAAGTTAACTATAAAAGTGGGTGAACCGTTACACTTTGCCTCAACAACTAGACCAAAGCGACAAGAAGTAGATGTAGCTTTGGAAACTCTACAAAAAGCAATGCTTGCTCTGTTACCAACTAATTATCAGGAACCAACAGGCTTGAAACTGTTACATCATTTCCTCAATCACATGTTGTGCTGACCAATTATTTTTCTAAAAAGTTTGTAATTTGGAAATTTGATGTTCCTTCCCAACAGTGGTTTAAAAATGCGCTCACTTGAGCATCTGCTGAATCAGCCGATTTTCTAGAAGCATTAAACTGAACTGCTGTAACTACGTACTCAAAAATAATTACAAACTGCTTTTGGGGTGAAATTCTCTCAATTACAATTGTTTCACCCACTTGAGGAATTTGAGATACATCCACTACAAACGTTTCAATTTTTGGTTTATCTAGTGGATTTTTGAAATTGAAATATTTACAGTAAACAATAATTTTCACTTCAGTAAGCCACCAATAACACTAAACAATTCAAAATTTAAAACCTCAATTATCGATTTTTTGAAAGTTTAATGTCTACCAGTTTATACCAACAATTCAAAATAGAGCTACAAATTTCAACCTGAAACCCTGATTAAATCTGAATTTATTAATTATGAATCACGATTCATTATTTAGCTTGCCACACTCGTTGTAATGACTGAAAAATTTTCACAAATATTTCTTCTAACCAAAGCATAACATAATCAAGCCATTCCAGAATTTTCTCTAAAGGGTGCTTCTCATAACCTGTTACAGTTGCTTTGATTTCTATCCAGTCTGGCTGTGCTTCAACTTCAGTACTTTGAGAAAACTGCTGTTGAAAAATTTCTCCTTTATGAGTTTCGCTATCAGATTGCATGGCTGCTTGAGTTTGTTGAATAGCAGTGACTTTTGCAGATGTTTTGGAAACTGAGGCGAGATGACGACTTGTTTTTTTCCTTTGTACTAAACTAGATTTTGCTTTCGGCTGTTGTAGAGTTAAATTCTTTGGCCAAGAAAGTTTTGCTGATAAACTTGAAGCTAGAGCAGGAGTTGTGTTTTCAGAAGGTGTAACTGACTTTTCAGTAACCGTATCGGTGTTACCAAACAAATCATTCCATGTTAACCAGGGATCGTCTGTTAAATCTTGGTTTTGCAACTGACAGCTTTGAGATAAAGCTTTTGTCGGGTAACTAGATAATATTTTATCTGGCTGTTCATCAGTGGTTGTTGGCTCAAGTTTTTTTCTAGTACCAACACCAAAAAAGTAATTAAGTGCCGCTTCAATTATAGCCTGAAAATTCCGTGTAGAAGTTTCTAAATCATCAGGCGTGACTGCAATTTCTCCTTTAGCAGATAACTGTTCTTTTCGATAAAGAAATATATTTAACTGATTTTGGGCAGCTTGGACAATTTCTTGGCTACGTTGTTGAACGGGTACTAAAGCATTTGATTCTAATTTGGCAATAGTTACATCTAAAAATGTTAGCAATTTATTGGATTGGGGTAACTTATTTGATATTGCCTCAGATAAGATTGGAATCTTAGCTGGATTCTCTCCAGTAAGTTTTGCCAATAAACTGTCAATTTTTGGTAATAATTCTTTTTGTTTTCTAGCTTCAGCCAATCGCCAATACTGCCAGTAATCACTAACTTCGGTAATAATTCGGTCTTCTAATTTTGCCTGCTGTTCGGGTGTCAAAATATCGAGAATTTCATTCTTAGTCGTGACAAGTACCAAATTTCGATTCAATAAATTTGTTGCGATTCCCTGGATGACTGCAAGATGCTGTTTAAGAGCATTTTCTGGCTGTGAAGATTCGATAGCAGCAAAATTGTCTGTAATAGTTGAGGAATGAATAATATTAGTATTATTTGTTGAGTTCTTCGAGATAGGTTTTTGCCAAAAAACTCTTAAAAAGCTCAAAGGATTGAAAAATTCAGAGGTTTTCTCAGGAGTAGCGTAGGTATAGCCCGTAGACATCGCCTCTGGAGATGACAGATAATAAACTGTTTCTAATACATGTTCAATGGGAGTATCAACATTTAAATAAGTTTCCGGCTGTTCGGTATCATTTGATGGTAACTGGAGCCTAGATTGTGCTTCTTGGCTGTGTAGCGTTTTAGAATCGGATTCAGATGACCGAAACAGTAGATACACTGGATAAAGTAGTAATTCTACACCCCACTTAGTAGCAACTTGCAAATGCCGGAAGGTGTGTTCCCACTGATGTGTCAACCGCCGAGATTGGTGGCGAACAAAATTAAATAGTCTGCTTTGATAATGACTAGAAGAACCAGAAGCCATAGTAGTAATTTTTGAGTTTGAGTCTTGTTTAGTTGTGAGACTCCCGCCAAATAAAAATCACAAACTGTTAATGATTGTGTGCCCTCATTTTAGCGAAAATATGAGCCAAATTATCTCTCAATCTCAGACCGATTTAATCTCACAAGCCATTGAGCAACTGCGCTCTTTTTCTGAAATTAATCTTCAGTCTAGCTGGTTATACAGAGAATCTGAGGAAATCATTAGCGATGTTGCAGCTTCAGATTGGCAAACTGTGCAGTTGAATGCTAAAGACCATATTGCTTGGACAGGCGGAAAAAAAGTACTATGGCTAATGCAAAAATTGGTGATTCCCCAAAATTTAGAGGGTTATCCTTTAGCTGGTTTATCTTTGCACCTGGCGTTAGTTTGGTGGGCTGATTCTGCCAAAATTTATCTGAATGGGGAGTTAGTGCTGGAGGGAGATTTATTTGATTCTTCACCGAGAGTGCTTTTGAGTCGCGCGGTAACACCAGGGGAAGAATTTATTGTGACTGTGCGCTTAGTCAGTCCAGGACATTGTGATGGTGCTTTAGTGCGATCGCTCCTTGTCTATGAGTCTAATGATGATAATAATCCCGATCCGGGTTTTGTGGCTGATGAGTTGGCTGTATTGCAACTTTATTTGCAAAACTTTGCACCAGACAAGTTGGATGTTTTGGTAAAGACGGTGAAAGAGGTAACCAACCGCCCAGATGCAAAGCCGGAATTAATAAAGTCATTAAGGCAAAACTTGATTGACTCTGAAATCTTAGCGCCCTATTTGAAGGGGAGTTGGGGGAATCTTAAATCTAAAATCTACTTACTGGGTCATGCTCATCTAGATTTAGCATGGTTGTGGCCTGTGAGTGAAACTTGGAATGCAGCCCAAAACACTTTTGCATCGGTTTTGAAGTTGCAAGCAGATTTTCCAGAGTTAATTTTCTGTCATTCGACTCCGGCGCTTTATGCTTGGATTGAAGAACATCGCCCGGATTTATTTAGCGAAATTCAAGCACAAGTAGCAGCCGGACGTTGGGAAGTTGTCGGCGGAATGTGGGTAGAACCGGAACTGAACTTAATTGCTGGTGAATCGATTGTGCGTCAGCTATTGTATGGTCAGCGATACGTACAAACAAAATTTGGCAAACTTTCAACTGTGGTCTGGGTTCCAGATTCTTTTGGTTTTTGTGCAACTTTACCGCAGTTTTTCGCCAACGCCGGAATTGAGTATTTTGTCACCCAAAAGTTATGTTGGAATGATACTACTAAATTTGATTATGGTGCTTTTTGGTGGCGATCGCCTGATGGTAGCCAAGTCTTTAGTTTGATGTCTGCACGCATCGGTGAAGCGATCGACCCAATTAAAATGGCATCATATGCTCTAGAGTGGCAAAGCCAAACTGATTTACCAGATTCTCTCTGGCTTCCTGGTGTCGGCGACCACGGCGGCGGCCCCACCCGTGATATGTTAGAAACCGCCCAACGCTGGCAAAAGTCACCTTTCTTCCCAGACTTAAAATTTACCACTGCCGAAAAGTATTTACAGCAAATCAAGGCAGAAGTCGGAAGTCAGAATTCACAACTCAGTAGTTGTTCTCCCTCATCTCCTGTTCCCTTCCCCACTTGGAACGACGAATTATACCTCGAATTCCATCGCGGTTGCTACACTACCCATGCAGACCAAAAACGCCAGAATCGTCGTTGTGAAGTTTTGTTGTATGAAGCTGAACTATTTGCAACTTTGGCAAACATCACCTGTGAGGTGACTTATCCAAAAGCGGAAATTGAAGCAGCATGGAAACAGCTATTATTTCAACAGTTTCACGATATTTTGCCTGGTTCTTCCATTACCGAAGTTTATCAGGATGCCTTGCCTCAATGGCAACAAATCGAAGCAGTGGGAACAAAGATATTACAGGAATCATTGCTGGCGATCGCATCTCACATTACCCTACCGCAACCACCAAAGCCCAATAGTTTACCTATTTTCATTTTTAATTCTCTCAATTGGCAGCGTTCTGAGGTAGTTTCTATCACCTTACCCACACCAGCAACAGCTACCCAACAATGGCAGATTTACGATGCTTCTGGCAAACTGCTTATTTCCCAATTATCTCAACCATCCAACCTACTATTTCTCGCCGCCGACATCCCACCTGTAGGCTACCGTCTTTTTTGGCTTTCTCCCTCATCCGTCTTATCTCCCTCATCCCCCTCATCCCCAGAATGGGTTCTAGAAAATGAATTCCTCCGAGTTATTGTCAATCCTGACACAGGAGATTTATCAAGTGTTATTGACAAAACTTGTCAACGCGAAATTTTGAGTGGTGCAGGGAATCAACTACAAGCTTTTAAAGACAGCGGTCAATATTGGGATGCTTGGAATATAGACCCCAATTACACTCAGCATCCCTTACCCTCAACAAATCTTCTATCTATTGAGTGGGTAGAACAAGGTGTGGTAGAAAATCGTTTGCGCGTAGTTCGTCAGTTGGGCGAATCAGAATTCTGCCAAGATTATATTCTCCAAGTCGGTTCGCCTGTGCTAAAAATTTCCTCTAGGGTTAATTGGCGAGAAAATCAGGTATTAGTGAAAGCTACTTTTCCTCTCAACATTGAAGCAGACTTTGCTACTTACGAAATTCCCTGTAGCGCAATTCGCCGGACAACTAAACCGCAAACCCCCGCAGAACAAGCAAAATGGGAAGTCTCTGCCTTGCGTTGGGCTGATTTAACAGGAAAGACAAACGAAGGTTTATACGGTATCAGTTTGTTAAATGATTGTAAATATGGTTACGATGCCAAAGCCAATCAATTACGCCTGACACTACTACGCAGTCCCAATTGGCCAGATCCAGAGGCTGACCGGGGTTTGCATGAATTTACGTATGCCTTGTATCCCCACGCAAGTAGCTGGGAAGCAGCCCATACAGTGCAGCGTGGCTATGAATTGAATATACCCTTACAAGTGATACTAAACCCAGTCAACACTCAACACTCAACACTCAACACTCAACACTCAGCAAGTTTTTTGGATTTATCATCTCAAAATCTCGTTTTGATGGCTTTGAAGCCAGCAGAAGATGACCCACAGCAATTAATTTTGCGGTGTTATGAATGTCATGGAGAAACAGCCGAGTTATCTTTGCAAAGCGATTTAGGAATGAGTCTAGGAAATACGGTAGATTTGTTAGAACGTTCTCCTACTACTACTCCTGAATTCTCATCTGAGCAACAAATCTTGACAATACAGCCTTGGAAAATCGCCAGCTTCAAGGTAATACCAGCGACTAACCCTAAGCTTGAGTAAGCCACTAAAGGATTGCCAAATTATCTAATCTTATGAAGTGGGCATCTTGTCCGCCTTTGGTTATTGGCGGGCGAGACACCACTTTACAAGAAATACTTTTCTATTTTGAAGTCACTTTTTTATAGTCAGTTGTGATTTCCCACTGACAAATGACTATTGACAAAATGACTTTCCTAGTCTTCGTGATCTTCAAAAGGATCGCTCAACTGCTTGCTGGGAGGCCCAAAGGAAGTATAAATTCCATAGGCTGTAATGGTTATTAAGACGGCGCAGAAAGAAATACTAAGAACTATTGCGGGTTCCATAATTTAAAGATTGATTATGAGTGCTATTCTTATAGAATATTACAGAAGATTAAAAAAAGCTTGGGCAAGTAATCTTAGGTGAATTATGGCACAAAGGACTAGGTTGGGAGATATCCTGAAACCCCTGAACTCTGAGTATGGGAAGGTGGCTCCAGGTTGGGGTACTACCCCTGTAATGGCTGTTTTTATGTTGCTGTTTTTTGTGTTTCTGCTGATTATTCTGCAACTTTACAATAAAACAATCTTGATTCAAGATGTATTTGTCGATTGGCGGAGTTTAGGACGCTAATAGATACCGGAGTTATTTAGTTTGGATAACAAGTGAACTCACTACCCGGCTAGTCCGGGTTTTTTGTTAATAGTCAGTGCTAACTATTGAGTAGACTACGTGAAGTTAAGTATTTACAAAGTGATTGTAATTGTTCTAAATCTTTGACGCTCGCACACATAAGGCATCACTCGCTGGTGGGGCGATCGCTTTCTATAATAGGTGATTATTGAGTAGACTACATAATAATATGTGAGCCTATGTAGTGGTTTTAGAGTTTATTGGAGATAAAAAATGAATATATTTGGTATCGGTCTGCCGGAAATGGCTGTAATTATGGTAGTGGCGCTGTTAATCTTTGGGCCGAAGAAGTTACCTGAGATTGGCCGGAGTGTGGGCAAAACAATTCGCAGTTTTCAAGAAGCTTCTAAGGAGTTTCAAACCGAGTTTCAAAAAGAAGCTGAACAGTTAGAAGAAACTGTGAAAACTACTGCTGAATTGGAACCTAAGCAAATTGAGCCTGCTAAATCACAGCACGATACTGCTAGTTCTTCCCAAGTTGGCTAGGAGAAGATACCAATTTTAGATTTTAGGTCGCGCCAAAGGTGCGCTGACAGCACAACGCCAGATTTTAGATTGTTTTACGGTTGAGAGCAACGTCTCGTGGAAATCTAAAAGACGCTGGTTTCGACGTTACGCTACCGCCAATCTAAAATCACTAAGCTATGTATCCTTGTGGTCTGTTTCAATCCAAAGGACGCTCACAGACTAGGCGTGAGCTAGCTATCGCAAATCTAAAATCTAAAATTGATTGACTATAGCAAAATGACACAAGCTGTTACACAACCAGCTTTGGTGATTCCCCAGCTAATTGTCGGGTTGGGGAATCCAGAAAGCAAGTACGACCAAACACGCCATAATATCGGCTTTGCGGCTGTGGAAGCTCTTTGTAGTGCTTGGCGCATTTCTCTAGCGGAAAATCGCAAGTTTCAGGGAGAGTATGGCGAGGGTATGGCCCCAAGCGGAGGGAAAATTCGCTTGCTCAAGCCGTTGACTTATATGAATCGTTCTGGACAAGCCATACAAGCAGTAACAAGTTGGTATAAATTACCACCTGAATCTGTGCTAATAATTTATGACGATATGGATTTGCCTTTGGGAAAGACTCGTCTGCGCTTATCTGGTTCGGCTGGGGGACATAATGGAATGAAAAGTGCGATCGCACATTTAAATACCCAAAATTTTCCCCGTTTGCGAATCGGTATTGGTAAACCCAAAGATGCAGCTAATAATGATGATTCAGATGCTATCTCCCATGTGCTGGGACGATTTTCCGCTAGCGAAAATCAGCTGATGTCTCTTGTACTTCAGTTTGTGGTTGAATGTGTAGAACTAAGCCTCAAGCAGGGAGTAGAAAAGGCGATGAATCTTTGTAATAGTCGCACCATTAATGAGTGCTGAGTGCCCAGTACCTAGTGCTGAGTTAGGAGTTAACAGTTGGGATTTATTCTCCCTCATCTGGCTCATCTCCCGCATCTTTCCATCTTCTAGGGCGCTTATTTTGGTTGATGGACAGCGATTTTAGCTTACTCCATCCAACCAAAATAAACCTCCTACACACTCTGTGCATAGGTAAACTGACTCATTTACACCCTCAGGGTGCGGCACATCTTGGTTAATTTTTGTAAGAATAATGGCGGTTGCATCGTTGCCTATCGTAGGTTATTACCCCAAGCAACGTCAGTACTAAAGCAAATAAGTTTATTTAAAACGTCTTTTGCGTCTAGCTGCCACTGCCTTACGTTTACGTTTTTCTAACGGTGTTTCAAAGTGCCGATGATATTTTACGTCAGCCAATATGCCAGCTTTAGAAACCTGGCGTTTAAACCGACGTAAAGCTGAATCTATTCCTTCATTCTCTCCTAGAACAACCTGGGTCATTCTTGCCTTGTCCTCATAATCAATAGTTTCCATTGTAATAGTAGCCTCAACCTTAGTAAAACCCCCCTGAACAAAGCCATGATTGCGAGGTTATTCGTCTGGTTGAGATTGGTTATGCGTGCTTCTAGCTTCTGCAAATCGGTACTTAGCCATAAATTTAATCTTAGTGCCCTAATGCTCCTCAGCTTTAATTAACAACAGGAGAAAATGATTATGTTAAATTCTCCTGACTCTGCTATTTTTAAAAGTTGATTCTGCCCTGATTGAATCTATTTATCGCCGACTGTTAATGCAGTGAAAGCAACCAATAAATTCTATAAGCTATTCAAGCTAAAAATTACTTCATCACTCAAGAAAACTAGTACTATCCCAATATCTAATAAAATCTATCCCAAATTACTAGCTTCTGTGTGAAAAATACTTGTGTAAACGCACCTGCTATAATTGCTAAAACTGAGGCTACCACAGGTAAGCTGCGTGAAAAAACTGAATAATAACCCCTAACAAATATGATGTTTTGAACAAAAAAGTATCAACCAGTAAAAAGTAAGATTAAACCTATAAGTTTGAGAGCAGCCTACTTATAGTATTTGTATATTATTTTTAGTGGCTGAACATAATTTTAATTCGATTCTACTAGAGTTTTGAAATTACTACTAAATTTCAAGTATATTTATTTACTTAAAATAAATATACGTAAGTAAATCTTGTTTCTGTGGAGATGTTGGTGTAAGTAAAGCTGATTACAGAAAGTACTGCTTGCCAGGGTGCGATCGAGGTGCTTTAATAGCGATCGCGTTTCGCAAAAGTTTCCTGCTTGCAGAATACATCCAAAACACCCAGCCAATCGACATTAGACATCACTACCGGGGTTCATAAAATTACAGACTCAAAACATTTAATCAAAGGTTATGACAAGCTAGTAGCATATCCTTGACACTAAATTCTCCCAAACAGCTAAATAGGAGCATATATGGAGCCAATCATTGCTATAGTCTTAGCCCTTATAGGTTATGCCTTAGGTTCTGCAAAACTGATTAATCAAGGTAATGAAGCCTTAGTGGAACGCTTGGGGCGGTATCATCGAAAACTTAAGCCAGGGCTAAACTTTATTGTTCCCTTGGTAGATCAAATTGTGATGGAAGATACTACGCGAGAGCAGTATCTCGATATCAAACCCCAGAATGTGATCACTCAAGATAATGTTGACGTAGAAGTAGATGCAATTGTATACTGGCGGATTACAAATATTGAAAAAAGCTTTTACGCTATTGAAGATCTTCAAGGAGCATTGACACAGCTGGCCACAACAACGCTGCGGGAAATCATTGCCCAAAATACCCTTGAGCAGACCAATGTTTCCAGAGCGGAGATGGATAGAGCCATCTTAGACCAGTTGAATGAAATAACGGCAGATTGGGGAGTGCAGATTCTGCGTTTAGATCTTCAAAGTATTACTCTACCTGAGAGCGTACGCAAGTCCAGAGAAGATCAGCAAGCTGCTGAAATCAGAAAACGGGCACTAATTACTGAAGCAGAAGGACAGAAGGAAGCCGCCATTCGCAAAGCAGAAGGAACTATGACTTCAGTTGAGATCATTGCTAAAGCCTTACGTTCCAATCCAGAAAGCAAGGAAATTCTCCGGTATCTCGTGGCTCAAGATTACGTCAAGGCTAGCCAACAACTCGGAGAAAGCAATAATGCCAAAATTGTCTTTGTAGACCCAGCCAACTCAAGTGAAATGTTTCAGGAATTGATTGGTCAGTCGGTGACTCACGAAGATAGCAGCAAAAAGTCCGAAAACGGTGCTACTTAAAAATCCTACTGTGCGGCTTGTCGGAATATTGCATCGGCTACCAGGGAAACATCTCGCATTTGTTGGACATCGTGAACTCGCAGGATATCAGCGCCATTCGCGATAGCAGCACAACAAGCTGCTGCGGTTCCCCAAACTCGTGCTTTGGGATCTGGTTGATTGAGAATCCGACCAATGAAACTTTTACGAGATGCTCCTACTAAAATAGGACAGTTAAGTGCTGTGAGCGATCGCAATTGTTGAAAAATTTTTAAATTTTGCTGATAATTCTTCGCAAAACCAATCCCAGGATCGATAATCACCCGATCCCGGTCAACGCCAGCAGCAGTTGCAGCCGCGATTTGGTTTTGCAAAAAACTAAAAATTTCTACCATCAAATCCTGATAATCTGTCATCTGTTGCATCGTTTGTGGTGTTCCTCGGATGTGCATTAAAATAATTGGCACACCTAAACTGGCCGCTGTTGGCAACATTTCCCAGTCAAAGCTACCGCCAGAAATATCATTAATCATATCCGCTCCAGCTTCTACAGAGGCTCTTGCTACAGCAGCACGGGTAGTATCTACAGAAATCGGTACTGAAATTTCTCCTCTAAGTACCTGTAACACCGATAGCACCCGGTCAAGTTCCTCTTGGAGAGTTATTTGTTTTGCTCCTGGTCGAGTTGATTGACCACCCACATCGATAATGTCAGCGCCAGCAGCCACCAATGCTTGCGCCTGGACTAAAGCCGCAGAGGTCGTGTCAAACTCACCTCCATCGCTAAAGCTATCAGGTGTCACATTCAAAATGCCCATCAAATAAGTTCGCTGTCCCCACTCGAAACAGCGTCCTCGAATTATCAAGTTACTTGGCATAAAAAGAAGTCAGAATTCAAAAGTCAGAATTCAGAGTACTTCACAGATAAACTCAAAAATCGAAGCTAAGGCTTGCGGCGATATTAACCATTCCCATGCACAGCATGGGAACGAAAAAAGACACATCAGACTAACTTATAATTGACAATCCGAGCGAAACTCTCAGGGTCGAGACTTGCTCCTCCCACTAAAACGCCATCAATTTCTGGTTGAGCCATGATTTCATCAATATTATTCGGCTTGACTGAGCCACCATATTGAATTGATACATTTGGATTGCTCAATTGGCTACGAATTAAGCCAATTATTCGATTAGCTTCGACAGCTTCACAAGTATCACCAGTCCCAATTGCCCAAATTGGTTCATAGGCTATCACCAAATTTTCTCGATCGATATCTACCAAACCTTTGTCGAGTTGGAGAGTAATGAATGATTCAGTTTCTCCGTTATCTCGTTGTTGTTTAGTTTCGCCAACACAGAGAATTGGCGTCAAACCAAACCTTTGAGCTGTTCTCAGGCGCAGATTAACAGTGGCGTCCGTTTCACCAAAGTATTGTCGGCGTTCGCTATGACCGACAATCACAAAACGCGCGCCAATTTCTGTCAGCATTGGGGCAGAAATTTCACCCGTGTAGGCTCCAAATTCATCCCAATGCACATTTTGTGCCCCCAGTTGCACCCGACTACCATGTAAATTCCTAGACAAAACGCTGAGGTCAGTGAAAGGAGGGCACAATAGTACTTCACGTTCTTCAGGCGTTTCTTGTAGGTAGGGCAAAAATCCTCGTAAAAAGTCTTCGGACTCTGCCTGGGTTTTGTACATTTTCCAGTTACCGGCAATAACTATTTTTCGCACAGGTAATTTAGTCAAGATCCTAACGCTACTAGATGCATTTTTCACTGTACTACTTTTTCGTACACTCCTCGTCGCTTAAGGATTGAAACTAGCTCTGGTTATTACTCAACTACAATAAATTTAAAATCCTCACCAAGAGTTAACTCAAATGGGTAAGCTAGTACTGCCAAATCTTTAGGGTAAGCAGATGGGACAAGTAATAGTTACCCTCACTGTCACAAATCGAATCGAGCGAGTTCTGGCTGGGCGAGGCTTTATTTCTTTGGAGGAAGTACGCTCTTGTACGCTGGATGATGTTTTAGTTGATACAGGTTTAACATTACTGTGTTTACCTACTAGCGTTATTAGTCAACTAGGTTTAGTTCAAGGTGGAGAAGCTCAGGTAGAAACTGCAGCTGGAGTGCAGCAAGGGCGAATTTTTCGAGATGTTGAATTAAGTATTGGAGAAAGGCAAGGAACTTTTGATTGTTTGGAACTTACAGAAGTACCTTATGCGCTTTCAGGTGTAACGCCAATGGAAGTTTTAAGGTTAGAACCAGACTTTAAAAATCGAAAATTGCGTGTTTTGCTGATGAATTAGCAGTCAAAGACAACCTTTTAATGAAAAAGCTTTTATTTATTTGTAGTCGAAATAGGTTGCGAAGTCCTACCGCCGAAGCTGTGTTTTCTGAATATCAAGGATTTGAAACGGACTCGGCTGGTTTAGACCGATACACAGAAGTACCAGTTTCAACAGAGGCACTTGCTTGGGCTGATATTATCTTTGTTATGGAAAAATCGCATAAAAACAAGCTATCAAAAAATTTTCAGCGCTGCCTTAGAGATAAAAAAATTATATGTTTAGATATACCAGATGAATATGAGTATATGGAACCAGCTTTAATTGAATTGTTAAAACAGAAGGTGCTACCTTTATTAAAAATTAAACAATAAGCATCAGTAAAGCTTTTAATTCATAACGTCAAAACTATTAAATAAACAAAGCAAAGATAGGAATTTATCTGCTAAAAATCCGATTTTGGGGTTATGCTACTACCCAGTAATAAAAAATTACCAGTTATCAGTTCCCAATGTTTTCTGATAACTGTTGACTGCTTACAGGTTTAATATGGTAATCTCTAATTTTTATTTTAACATAAACATAGTAATGCTATGTCCCTATCTCATTTATGGAGTTTGTTGCAGGATTAATAAGGTATTATATACCTCCCGTTTTAAGTTATTGTTATTTTGCAGTTCTATAGTAATTTTGTTGAAACGATCAATGCTCAGACCATTATCTTCGACAATTTTTTGAGAACGGGTACAGTAATTAACTGCAATATCTTGAGCTTTTCTGGGAAGACCATTGATGCTGTTAGAATCATTACAAACAATCTTGGGAATTTCTCCACTGCCAATAAGTTTTTTAATTTCTTCAAACGCGTTTTGACGCGCTGGTTCCATTGCTAGCACCGCTTGGGCATAGCTTTTAATTTCTGTATTGTTAACTGGTGGAGTTTGACCATAAACTTTTGAACTTGATGAAAAACCGTTGGAAATCAAACCCACAGTGGCTACAAAACCGAAAAATAATGATTGGGAAAGGATTCGCTTTCGGTTAGATTGAGAAAAGAAATGAGAAATTTTCTTCATATTGTGTGTAATACAAAACTACATCAGGTATCTTATAACAACTTTGAATTATTTTCGGAGTAGGAAGTTCCAGTAATTGCCCAATACATCAAGCTTTTATATTTATTGTGAACTTCCTCGACATATTTGACAAAGTTCAATTACTTTAGTTTGGAGTGCTGACATTTCTGATGCTCCTTGTTTAAGGCTGACTTCTAACTCCAGTAGCAGGGGTAAGCAAGAGATTAACTGCTCTACACAAAGGAGCTTAATTTCTTGCTGTAAAAAGTAGATGCGTTTAGGATTGCCGATATCAGCAGCTTGAGCGATCGCTTGTTGATTTCGCTCACCGCTTTCCATCATAATCTTTACCCATAGCCAGGTGCGAAATTGTCCAATTAGTGTAGACACTATCCGTAATCCAGGCTCAGAAGCATTGATGAGATCGGCTAACGTAATCAAAGCTTTTCCTGTGTCTCCTGTTCTAATTGCTGCTGCTAATTGTAAACTATTTTGGGTAGTATTTCTTACTAACTTACTAATGATATCTACGTCTAAAGGTTTATGACTACCTTGGGCATGTAAACGCAATTTTTCCATCTCATTATAGAGAAGCCGTGTATCATTTCCTACAGATTCAGCCAATAACTCAGCAGTTTTCGCTGTCAATTTCACGCCCAGAGTTTGAGCAGCTTGGTTAACAGATTGCACCAGTAATTCTGTTTTCCAAGGAGGAATAAGTGGAAATTCTCGGAACTCGGTAGCAAATTGTTTTAACAATTTCGTAGATTTGAGTCGTTCATCGGGTTTGTTACGGCTGGTGAACAATAAAAAAGAGTTTTCCGGAATCACTGGTAGCGATCGCCCCAATTCTGCCAATACATTCTCTGGACAGTGCTGGCAAACAGTAGTGTTAATCAGCCACACCAAGCGTCCACCAGCGCCAAAAGTTGGCGTCATCACCTGATTTAACGCCTCAATAGCAGCATCAGCTCGCTCCGGTGGAAATGAAGTGTAGTTAAAACCGATCCATTGGGGATCGAGGACGCGATCGCGCAGCATAGCGATCGCTTTTTCCATAGCAAAATCATCCTCACCCCAGTAAACGTAGATTGGCATAGAGTTACCTCTTAATGGGGGCATCAGGCAAACAGGGAGTGTGGGAGGATGGGGAACAAATGGAGGTGTGGGAGGATGGGGGGTGTGGGAAGATGGGGAAGAAATCTTTCCCCCCACACTTCCACACTCCCCACACTTCCCCATCCCCCATCTCCCCACTCCCCAATCGTTACATTAAAAAACTAAATACTTTTGAGATGATTCTGTTAATCTGAATAATTTTCCCTAAAATCTATCAAGTGAGAGCGTGAGGCTATGAAGATTGGACGACAACTATCAAACTTACTTAAATCGGTTAGCACGGCTGACACTGCCAGAAGCATACAGATCCCAAGCCCAGCATATCCAGGAATCTTCTAAATTTCAGGCAAATTCTGGGGTGAGACAAGCAGCACCCTTTCCTGGCTATACGTTAATGACTCCGCCTGCGGAAGAAGAATCAGAAAACTCTGCTTTCTATGCCAAATTACAGATTTACCAAGAGGAACTTTTACAGTTACCTGTAAACCGTGACTTAATCGTACCCGTACCTCCAGCTAGCTTCCATCTGACTTTAGCTGATTTAATTTGGGATAATGCTTACCTTGACGCCTGCGAAAAAAATCCCAAATTTGATAACGAGTTACACTCTTGTTTAACCCAAATATTTCAGCAATATCAACGATTGATGACAAGGAATCATCCTATTCAATGGCAAATGCTGGGATTAATACTGATGCCAAGAGCTGTAGCTGTTTGTTTAATACCTCAGAATGAACGCTGCTACGAGGAAATTATTCAATTTCGCCGAACAATTTATCAAAACCCGAAGTTAATTGCTTTGGGTATCGAGCAGCACTATCACTTTACAGCGCATATTACATTAGCCTATTTTGGGGAAATTCCATCTGACTTAGACCGCACAAGCTTCAGTACAATGTTTTCTGAGTTAAATCAACAATGGTTGTTAAATTTGCCAGAATTTTTGCTCGATCGCGTCGAGTTGCGTAAGTTTGATGACATGACACGCTACTATCGCCAACCAGACTGGCCAGTTCTAGATTTTTGATCTGAGACAAGTATTTTACGACAACTAAACTTGTCTTGAAAATAGGGGATCGGGCATTATAAAACAGTTTTTTAGTAGGGTGCGTTATACCAAAGGCTAACGCACCGTTTTATTTAATTTCTAGTATTCAATGCTAGTGAGTCGAAGCTAGTACTTAATAAAATTGTTAAAAATAGCACTAATGTGGATTTTAATTTTTCAAATCTCTCTTTGAGCTTCATCAATGCCCATAGTTACCCAATACGTTTGAGATAGTCCTTTTTTGCTCTCCCTGCCTCAAGGGCTTCCCCTGCCTAGCTCAGCAGATAAATTTCGTTAACCTAAGCGTATTGCAAGGTGACCGATCGCAAAATCAGCTGCGGCGATCGCACTGGGCAATGCAATACTGTATTATTACTTTCTAAAAATCCAGGCTAAACATCGCATTTTTGAGAGAAATCCTTTGTTTTATTAAATAGAAGGCTGGGATGATACAACCTGAAAATCAAAAGAGTATCACCTACACACGTGTTATCCACTTAAGTCATGTCATTGACTTGGACATTCCCCAATGGCCTGGCGATCCCCCAGTAGAATTTGAAACTGTAGCTCAATTGAACAACGATGGCTATTACCTGCGGCGTTTTTCCTTGGGGGAACATAGCGCTACCCATATCAATGCTCCTAATAGCTTTTATAGTCATAGTATCGGAATAGACCAATACCCAGCCCAGTCTTTAGTTGTACCCGCAGTAGTCATAGATATCCGTGAAGCTGTCAAAGTTAATTTTGATTATGCCCTGACAATCGCTGATGTTCTGGCTTGGGAGGAACAACACGGTGAAATTCCTGCTAACTGCGTAGTTATACTGAATACTGGTTGGCAAAAAAAGTGGTTTGATAAAAATGCATTCTTCAATCATGATGCGGAAGGAATTAGCCACTTTCCAGGGTTTGGTAGTGATGCCACGCAATTTTTACTTGAGCAACGGCAAATAGCTGGGGTAGGAATTGATACTCATGGTGTAGACCCAGGACAAGATAACAGCTTTGCTACTAACCGCCTGGTATTAGAACAACCGCGCATTGTGCTAGAGAATCTCACCAATTTGGATCAACTGCCACCATTAGGTACTACTTTAGCGATCGCAATTCTGAGATTACGTGGTGGTTCTGGTTGTCCTGTGGGGGTTTTGGCATTTGTGCCTTAATGTTTCTCTGTGTTCTTTAAAGTTCTGATTTTTTGTAGAGTTACCGCATTCGGGCATGACTAAATAGCATGATATCTTGCTAACAACGGACAACCCTGTGTTGGTATATGTTTGACGTAAAACTGCATCAATTTCTGTTGCTGTGGTGGTGATTCTGCTAATAGAAGCTTGTATTCAAGTACATCCCTTATTTTTCTCTTTCGATTGGCTATCTAGTTTAAACTCCATTAAAGAATATCTTAATGTTCTTTTATCTCTCTGATAAAAGAATAATAAAATGCTGATTTGAATCTTTTTTAAAGCTTTGTTTTCTCAGCAAAGCCAACAAATATTTGTTTGAGAGCAAGCACTAATAGGCAAATAGCTTAATGTTCTTTTATCTCTCTGATAAAAGAATAATAAAATGCTGATTTAAATTTTTTTAAGGCTTCATTTTCTCAGCAAAGCCAACAAATATTTGTTTGTAAACAAGTACTGACATGGAAATTTTAAATATTCTTTAATCAGAGTAATATAAAATTGCTTAAAAGTCATTAAGATATTCAATATTTTACATAATGCATTAAAAAAATTAGATTTTAAATGATATACTCAATTGTGATACTCTTGCCTAAAGTATGTTGAATTTTTGTATAGCCATTAATCTTCTAGAAAAAGAAAAAATATATGCTGATAATGCTTATTGGAATGCACATAGCTGTAGTAAATCAACTACCTCCCACCGAATATACAATTGCCTTGTTAAGTAATCATGCATCAGTTAAACAAAGCTATTCAACATTTGCAAATAAAAATATTTTTCAAAGGTTTAAAGACAACTCTGATAAAATTCGTTATATATCCTTCGATCGGAAATGGGGCTTATCTGAGGAGCAAATAGAACGTCTTGTACGTGGTGAGAAGATTCACTTAAACAATAAATTTTTTGAGAATATTAATAAAGCTGCTGGTAATAAAGTAAGATATTTAAAATCAAATGGTAGATTGCAAAAATCAAAAAAAGATGGGCTATTTTGGTTTATTGCTCATCCAGATAAGTTTCGATTATCATCAGATAAATTAGGTACACTCCAAATAGCTCAGAGATCTAAATCTATTAAAGGTTCAGAAGAAATAGTTAAAACTACTTCCTATCAAGTAGGAAATTTATTAGCTAAATCTAATCCAAACTCGCTAGTTGTATTCTGTTTTACTTTTAAAGGTCATGTCTGCCAGATTGTTTTCGATATAAATAATTCAGTTCGTTACATTTAATTAAAAATTTAAATCTAAAACTTGAATGCTACAAATTAAATTAGACACAATCATACTTAAACATTTATCTTATAATTTTTATTTATTAATAGGGCTTAAATAAAAAATACTCATAAAATAATCTCAAATTTATATTTAGTTTCTGGAGCTATCTGTGTATTAGCTAATATTGAATAGTAATGTATTCTAATTACATTAATTTGAGGCTTATTTCTTACTAAAAAATGTTTTAGTTCTGTTAGTAAAATTTTCTTAATCAATAAATTTATAAGTTTTTGATTTATGGCAGTTAATTTAACTTTGTTTAAGGTTTTTCTGAAAGCAGACTTACTTAAAATTATTAAGCACTACTGCTAATGATTAAAAATTACCATAATGCGAATCTTCAAGGTCGTTCCTTTAAGGACTGCGATCTGACAAATCAAGATTTTAGTGGTGCTAATATACGAGGGGCAAAATTTGACAATGCTATCCTCAAAAATGCCAACTTTAGTCGCGTAAGAGCCGGACTGCAAACTTACTGGATACTTATTTGGTTTTTAGTTACATTACTTTTAGCAGCATTAGCAGGAATACTCTCCACTAGTGTTGGGATTTTCGCTACACAATTACTAACTTCTAATAACAGAAAAGAATTTGGAGAACTTTCTTATGTACCTGGTCTATTAGTCTTATTTATTCTGTTATATATTTCTATTATTACTATTCAAAAAGGAATTATAGCAGGAATTAAAAGTCTATCAGTATTGATAATTTTAGCTATTCCTATAACAATAACTTTAGATTATTTCATCAAAAATAAATTCGCATTTACACCTGTAGTTATCTTTTTACTGTTATCTGTTTCTCTACTTTTCATATCAGCTTTAGTTGAAATATTAGCTGTGAACTTGGTTAATAGTATAAATATAGCTGTAGCTATAGTTATAATTATATCTATTTTTTCTGCTGGGATTATTCCATTTTTAATTCCAGGTTTATTTGCCGCGAAGAAAGAGATTAAAGTTCTAAGCGTTCTTGTAAGCATAGCAATATCATTTTTTAATAATTATCTTGCTTGGAAAGCTACAGGCACAAATAAAGAATTAGTATGGATTAGGAGAATTGCCATTGACTTTGCTGCTATAAGTGGTACAAGCTTTCGTGGTGCTGATTTAACGGATGCAGATTTCACAGGAGCAACACTTAAAAACACAGATTTTAGAAAAGCTAATCTAATTCGTACCTGCTGGTTACATACTCAAAAGCTCAATCTAGCTTGTGTTGAAGAAACTTATTTGGAAGAACAGGATATACGACAATTAGTACTTACTAAAGACGGCAGAGGTAAAAACTTTGACTACCGAAATCTTGCAGGTTTAAATTTACAGAATGCCAATCTCAAAGACGCTAGTTTTATTGGGGCAAATCTTAGTGAAGCCAATTTACAGCAGGCTACATTATCTATGGCAAAACTTGTACAAACACAGCTATATCGTACAGACCTGACAAAAGCATGTTTAACTGGAGCTTATATTCAGAACTGGGGGATTTCAATTGAAACTAAGCTACTTCAAGTGGAATGCGAACATGTATACATGCGACTCCCAACGAAGCTCGATCCCGATCCTTATCGAAAACCTGACAATAATGAGGAAAGCTTTCAAGAAGGGGATTTTTCTGACTTTATTGCTCCTATGATCAAAACACTTGATTTATATCGTAGTCAAAATGTTGATATGCGGAAAGTTGCAACGACTTTCAAAAGCATTGATATTTTCCATCGTAATGGAATTGATCCCAGAGCCGCAGCAGTTGCACTGCAAGAACTAGCTGATAAATATCCTCAAGCTGGAATTGAAGTTGTAGCTTTAGAAGGAAGAGGTAACGAAAAAATTAGACTTCAAGTTAAAGTTAAAGGAACAGCCGATCGCTCTGAATTAAGCGCAGAGTATTTTGAAAAATATGATAATATTAAAACTTTATCTTCTAGTAAAATGCAAGGGATATTTGCAGGAATTACAGAAAAAAACCAGCAAATTCAGATGTTAGAAAAACTTTTAGTATCTGCTATACAACAACCTAAGTTTTATGTAGAAACTTATCAACATCAAGGAGAATTCATTATGTCTCAAAGTAAAGGTAATATCAGCATTGATAATGTTGAAGGAAGTGTTAGCGGTATAGCTGCTGCTGGAGAAAATCAAAAAATGACAGGAGTTATCATCGGAGAAATTAGGGGGTCAGTCACCAACACTATTAGCAATTTACCTGACTCTTCTGAACCAGACAAGCCTAGTCTTAAAGAGTTATTAGTTCAATTGCAGGCGGCTATTGAAGCTGAACCAAATCTACCTGAAGAAGATAAAGCCGAAGCTTTAGAGCAAATAAAAACTTTAGCAGAGGCGGCCCAAAAACCAGAGGATAATATACTTCAAAAAGCTGCAAAAACAGCTATTAAGATTTTGAAAGGTACTGTTTCCAGCTTGCCAGAAGCAGCAAAACTTGTAGAGGCATCTACTAAATTACTACCGATAATTAGTAAACTTTTGCTTCTGGTATAAATCTTGATAGGTAACAAGACCATCAAAACCTAGTTATAGATGTATAGCTTATTAACTCAGTACTGCTGAGTGATTTTCTCATGGGTTAGTCTAAACTCCACGATTTTCCAGACTTGACGATAACCTAGAAAGTAAGCAAACTTAGTACACAAGTTCCACTGGATTATCGGTCGGAGGTTTTTGTGATGATAACTCCGCTATCTTGCCGCAATTACATAGACGGTCAATGGTTGACTGCTGTAGGGGAAGTAACTCTCGAAAGCCGCAACCCTGCTGACAGAACCGAACTTGTTGCTACATTTCCCCGTTCCCAAGCCAAGGATGTAGACATAGCGGTAGCAGCTGCCCGCAAAGCTTACCACAGTTGGCGTCAAGTCCCTGCTCCGGCAAGGGCAGAATACATTTTTCGCGTCGGGGAAATATTACTCGAACATAAAGAAGAACTTGCCCAGTTAATCAGTCGAGAAATGGGTAAACCCCAGAGTGAAGCTAGGGGAGACGTGCAAGAAGGTATTGACTGCGCCTTTTACAGCGCTGGCGAAGGACGGCGACTTTTTGGGCAAACTACACCCTCGGAAATGCCAAATAAATTCGCCATGACGGTGCGAATGCCTATAGGTGTCTGCGCCTTGATTACCCCGTGGAATTTTCCGGTGGCAATTCCTTGCTGGAAAGCTATGCCAGCATTGGTTTGTGGTAATACAGTTATCCTCAAACCTGCTGAAGATACTTCTGCCTGTGCAACTAAATTAATTGAAATTTTCCAACAAGCAGGTTTACCGCCAGGAGTAATTAACTTGGTGCATGGTGTAGGAGAAGAAGCGGGGAAAGCTTTAGTCGAACATAACGGTGTTGATTTGGTGTCCTTTACTGGTTCTTCCCAAACCGGCGCTTTTGTGGGCGCGACTTGCGGACGCACTCACAAGCGTGTCTGTTTAGAAATGGGCGGCAAAAACGCCCAGGTGGTGATGGAAGATGCCGATTTAGAACTGGCTTTAGATGGTGCAGTCTGGGGTGCTTTTGGCACAACCGGTCAACGCTGTACGGCTACCAGTCGCCTGATTTTGCATCGGGACATCAAAGAAAAATTTACTGCTATGCTTTCTGAGCGTGCTAGTAAGTTACGCTTAGGTGCTGGCATTGACCCCGATACAGATATCGGGCCGATTATTAACGAAAAGCAACTCCAACAGGTAAGCAAGTATTTAGAAATTGCCCGTGAGGAAGGAGCAAAGGTTTTAATTGGTGGAGAAATCGCAGCTATTGGCGAATTAAAAAATGGTTACTTCTTTCAACCGACTATTTTGGATGATGTAACTCCCGATATGCGCGTTGCTCGTGAAGAGATATTCGGCCCAGTAGTGGCATTGATTGAGGTGAGTTCTTTTGAAGAAGCGATCGCCATTCTCAATGATACCAATTACGGTCTTTCCTCTTCAGTTTATACCCGCGATATCAACCGCGCTTTTACTGCCATGCGCGACATTGAAGCAGGTATCACTTATATTAATGGCCCTACCATTGGGGCAGAAGTACATTTACCCTTTGGTGGTGTCAAACAAACCGGCAACGGACATCGGGAAGCTGGCAGCACTGCTTTAGATGTATTTACAGAATGGAAAAGTGTTTATGTTGACTTTTCAGGAAGTTTGCAACGCGCCCAAATAGATAATAGAAATTAGTCATTAGTCATTAGTTATTAGTAATTCGTAATTGAGGACAGAGGAATTCAATTGCTTTGTTTTTTAGCTTTCCCTTTGATGGGTGAAGTCACGATTACGAATTACAAATTACTGTAAATAATTTGATTTTGTAGTTGAATCATTAGTAATTCTAAAAAATTATGTTAAGTATTCCTGTTAACTTAAATTTACCTCGGACACCGCGTCTAATCACTTCGTTACCTGGGACTCGCGCTCAAGCAATTATAGAACGCGATCGCGCCGTCAATTCTCCTTCTTATACCCGCGATTATCCTTTAGTTGTGGCTCGCGGCGAAGGCTGTATGGTGGAAGATGTTGATGGCAATGTATTTCTGGATATGACCGCAGGTATCGCCGTCACCGCCACCGGACACGCCCACCCACAAGTTGTCAAGGCCATTCAAGAACAGTCGGCGCGTTTGCTGCACATGTCGGGGACGGATTTTTATTATGAACCGATGGTAGAATTAGCAGAAAAATTGGCAACTCGCGCTCCCTTTCCCCAACCAGAGAATAACACTGGTTTTCCCGCCAAAGTATTTTTTACCAATTCTGGGGCAGAGTCCAACGAAGGAGCGATTAAACTAGCTCGATATTACACCAAGCGATCGCTAATCGTTGCCTTCTTAGGCGCATTCCACGGACGTACATACGGGGCAATGTCTCTGACTGGTTCAAAAGCAGTGCAGCGAGCCAGTTTTGGCCCTTTAGTTCCAGGGATAACTCATATTCCTTATGGCACTCACGCTAGCTTAGATTACTTAGAAAAACAGCTATTTACCACAACTTTACCACCGCAAGAAATAGCGGCGATTGTAGTGGAACCGATTCAAGGAGAAGGCGGGTATATCGTCCCAGAGGATGGTTTTTTACAACGGATTCGGGAAATTTGCGATCGCCACGGTATCTTGATGGTAGTAGATGAAGTCCAAGCTGGCATGGGGCGGACAGGTCGCCTATTTGCGATCGAACATTGGGGAGTGATGCCTGATATTATTACTACCGCCAAAGGTATCGCTAGCGGTCTGCCTTTAGGAGCGATACTTGCTAGACCAGAGTTAATGACTTGGCCTCCTGGTTCACACGCTACCACATTCGGCGGTAATCCCGTAGCGTGTGCAGCTGGTATTGCCACCTTAGAACTGCTAGAAAGCGGTTTAATGACCAATGCTAGCCAAATGGGAGAATTATTACAAACTGGACTTACCCAGCTGCATCAAAAATTTTCCAGAGTATCGCCGCCACGAGGAAAAGGTTTAATGGTTGCGGTGGACTTATTAGATGAAACAGGTAATCTGGATTATAAATTGCGCGATCGCATTATCCAAGAATCCTTCTTACGAGGTTTATTATTACTAGGTTGTGGCAAAGCCGCAATTCGTTTTTGTCCGCCTCTAATTATCGACAGTGACCAAATTCAAACCGCCCTCGAAATTCTCTCGAATATTCTCTAACCCCACACAAAAACTCTCTGCGCCTGTGCGTGAAAAAATCATTCATTCACATCAACATTATGAAACCTGAAATAGCCCTTCATCTGTGGAAATTACTCTGGCAAGAATACAGCGCCAGAGTAAATCATGCCCTTACCTACCAGCAGATGATTACTGCTGCGGGTGGGAATGTCGCTAATGACCACATTGCTTTTCGGTCTTTGCGTCTATTCGTAGATAGCCCACACGGTGAAGTTAACCTGGGCATTAACTACCTGGGAAAAATTGTAGAAGCTTTAGGTTATGTTGCGGCTGGCGAGTATACTTTTGCTCAAACTCATTTGTATGCCCGTCATTATTATCATCCGCAGCAAGAGAAATTTAACTTACCTAAGCTGTTTATCAGCGAGTTGATTGTTGATGAATTACCTAGCAATATTGCTCAAGTAATCTCGAAAACAGTATCTTCAATTCAATATCAACTTACCTCACCTGTTAATTCTCTTTTAGAAAAAGAAGAGGATATTGAAATCATCGCTAAACAACTCCAACAAATATTTACGCGTCCTTGGCTACCTCCCCGGCGTTCTGTTGTCGAACAAGTGAATCAGGTTACTCAGTATGGGGCTTGGGTATTGCTGCACGGATATGCTGTCAACCACTTCACAGGCTACATTAACGCCCAGAACACTGCAAAATATCCAAATATAGACACTACCGCTAATGGTTTGGCTAGCTTGGGCGTACCAATGAAAGCAGAAATAGAAGGAAATGTTGCGTGTGGTTTGCGACAAACGGCGACTCAAGCTGTAACCGAAATGGTGACGGTGTTAGATGATAACAGTGGTCTAGAAATTCAGATTCCTTGGACTTACGCCTATTATGAAATTGCCCAGCGCTATCTAGTGGAAGTAGAACCTGGAAGGCAGGTACTTTTTGATGCTTTTTTAGGAAATAATGCCCAGCAATTGTTTGAAATGACGCGTTTATCTAAGTAGGAATGGGGCATGGGGCATTGGGCATGGGGCAGATAGAAAGCTGAATTGTATTCATGAGTATTAAATACTTGTCGGCGAGTATCAAAGACTGGTTCGCGAGTATCAAAGACTCGTCGGCGAATATTAAAGATTCATTCAGGAGTATTAAATACTTGTCAGCGAGTATCAAAGACTCGTTCGCGAGTATCAAAGACTCGTCGGCGAGTATTAAAGACTTGTCGGCGAGTATCAAAGACTCGTCGGCGAGTATTAAAGACTTGTCGGCGAGTATCAAAGACTCGTTCGCGAGTATTAAAGACTCGTCGGCGAGTATCAAAGACTCGTTCGCGAGTATTAAAGACTCGTCGGCGAGTATCAAATTGTGGTGTGAGTATCACAACTATGAAATGGGAAGTAAATTGTGAGTTTTGACAACGTTTGTAAGGTTTTAGCTGAAAAATACCCAAAAGAATTTGTTAGTTGGTTACTAGCTGAAGCACCAACAAAAGTTAAGGTACTGAAGACCGAATTGAGTTTAGAACCAATTCGTGCAGATTCTGTGACATTTGTGCAAACAGCCAATCGAATTTTACACATCGAATTTCAAACCCGCACTATCTCAAATCCTCCCACCGCTGAACAGAGTACTGTTACAGCGGGGGATTCCAAGAATCTAATCACTTGTGAGGTTCGTTGACCTAGACTTATAACAGTTAACCATCAATGGTCAACAGCCAACACGAAAATATATGCTTTCTTAAATGTGGAACAGCTTACTAATTATTTCTAAATTGATAATGATGCTTCTTTTACTTTCACGCCTGCCTTTTGTTCTTGACTATCATTTAAATTAATCGTCACTGGCTGAAGATGCCAGATATCTTGGGCATATTCACGAATGGTACGGTCTGAGGAAAAATAACCCGTGCGAGCAGCATTAAAAATTGACATTCTTATCCAATTTTCCTGCTCTTGATAAGCTTGACTAACTTTTTGTTGACACTCGATATAAGATTGGTAATCTGCAAATAACATATACTCATCCCGATTTCTCAACGTATCTATTAATGGCTGAAATAAATCTGTATTTCCCTCAGAGAAATAGCCATCAGCAATTTGGTCAATTGCTTGTTTGAGTTCAGGATTATTGTTGTAATAATTCCACGGGTTGTATCCTTGTGCTTTCAGTTGAGCAACTTCAGGAGCAGTTAATCCAAACTGAAAAAAGTTTTCTGCACCGACGCGATCGCGAATTTCAATATTGGCTCCGTCTTGTGTACCAATTGTCAGCGCTCCGTTAATCGCAAACTTCATGTTACTAGTGCCAGAAGCTTCCTTTCCAGCAGTAGAAATTTGCTCGGAAAGGTCAGCAGCAGGATAAATTCGCTGTGCTAAGGAAACATTGTAGTTGGGTAAAAAGACTACTTTCAGCTTGTCACCTACATCAGCATCATTATTAATCACATGAGCAACAGAATTAATTAGTTTGATGATTAACTTCGCCATTGCATAACCTGGTGCTGACTTGCCACCAAAAATTACAGTTCGCGGTACTATATTGAGGTTGGGATTTTTCTTGATCCGATTATAGAGAGTAATAATGTACAGTATATTTAAATGCTGACGTTTATACTCATGGAAGCGTTTGACTTGAATATCAAACAAAGAGTTGGTATTTATTTCAATGTCAGTTGTTTGCAAAATATATTCTGCTAAATCTTGTTTGTTTTCATGTTTTATCTGCCACCAAGATTGTCGAAAATCTGTATTGTCTATCAAAGCTTCTAATTGCTTGAGTTCATCTAAATTCTTAATCCAGTCTTTGCCAATCTTGTTAGTAATTAACAGTGCTAATTTTGGATTAGCAAGTAATATCCAACGTCGAGGAGTAACACCATTAGTTTTATTACTAAACTTTTGCGGAAACAATTCATAAAAATCTGGAAACAAGTTGTTTTTTAGCAGTTCCGTATGTAGTTCGGCAACACCATTAATGGCATGACTACCTACACAAGCGAGATGTGCCATCCGGACTTTCTTCTCTGAACCTTCCTCAATCAGTGAAAGTTTAGCTATTTTCTCATTATCTCCAGCATACTTGAGGCGAACCTGTGTTAAGAATCTACTGTTAATTTCAAAAATAATTTCTAAATGTCTGGGTAACAAATGACCAAATAAATCAATGCTCCAACGTTCCAATGCTTCTGATAGCAGAGTGTGATTAGTAAATCCAAAACTATTCTCAGTAATATTCCAAGCTTTGTCCCAATCTAATTGATGAACATCCACTAACAACCGCATCATTTCTGCAATGCCAATAGCTGGGTGAGTGTCGTTGATTTGAATTGCAAATTTTGCAGAGAATTGATCAAAATTCTCATGTGTTTGTAGATAATTGCGAATCATATCTTGCAGCGAGCAAGAAACAAAAAAGTATTGCTGCTCTAAACGCAGTTCTTTACCTTGATAGTTTTGGTCATTCGGATAAAGGACTTTGGTAATATTTTCAGAAAAAACTTTTTCTGCTACAGCGTCGGTAAAATCCCCACTGTTAAAAATCTGCAAGTTGAAATCTTCGCTGGCTTTCGCACTCCACAAGCGTAGCGTATTCACTGTATTGCTGTTATAACCAGAAATTGGCGTATCGTAGGGTGTGCCTAACACGGTTCGCTCTGGTATCCAGCGTACTTGATAGCGTCCGTGTTCGTCAGTGTAAGCCTCAGTGTGTCCGCCGAATTTGACTTCTACAATATAATCGAGACGGGGAATTTCCCAAGGATTACCAAATCGCAGCCAGCGATCTGGGCGTTCTACCTGCCAGCCGTCTTGAATTACTTGTTGAAAAATCCCGAATTCGTAGCGAATACCGTAACCAATTGCAGGCATTTCTAAACTAGAAAGAGAATCGAAAAAGCAAGCCGCCAGTCGTCCTAAACCACCATTGCCTAATGCTGGCTCATCTTCTTGTTCCAACACATCATAAAGATTAAAGCCTAATTCTTGCAGAATGTTACGAGCTTCTTCATAGAGTCCGACATTCATCAAATTTTTCCCCAACTGCGGCCCAATTAGGTACTCCGCAGATAGGTAACAGAGGATTTTGACATCTTTATGGAAATACGTTTGTTCTACAGTTTTCAGCCAACGGTGAAGCAGGCGATCGCGTACAGTATATGCCAACGCCATGTAATAATCATGTGCATTCGCCCAGTTTCGATCCTTCGCCTGAATGTAGTAGAGATTATCTAAAAGAGCGCGTTTGAGTGTTACTGCATCCATGCCCGTGCGGTCATCTTGCACCTGGATTTCAACTTGTTCTGTCCGCCGATGACATTTTTTGAAATGCGGAGTGCGATTGCCATTGTGCTTTGAGTGGTTATAATTCATCGGTTTATATTTTTTGTGAAAATAGGTAACAATTACTTATTGCTAAATTATCCAAACTGACCACTTAGATAATTTTTAGTTGCTTGCTCTTGAGGATTGTTAAAGATTGCCTCTGTTTTTTCATATTCTACTAAGTAGCCACGATGTCCTTTTTCGGCTAAACAAAAGTTTTATTCATTTTTTTGACAATTGGTTACAAATTAGTACTTAATGTACTTAAAATACTTGCTATTTTTTATATAAATTAAAAATAAACCTAAAGATAGTAAACTTCTTTTATTTTTAGGTTAAGTAGTGGTTAAAAAATAAAAAATCTGTCTTTAGTACTAAGGTTAACCATACTAAATTTTTAGCTTCTATCTTAAGTATTAAATAGTTGTTGCTTAGATAGATAATTTTAATATTGGAACAGATAGAAGGTGAGGGAAACTACTACTCTTTTTTGAGTAACATCCGCTCATCGATAGCTAGAAATTCTTAATTGTGATTTTAAAATAGAGTTATGACAGTCCTAATATATCAAAAAATCGTTGTATAAATTAGTAGAGAACTAATTGCAGATATCAGTCATAAAGATAACGCACAGCTATTTTGCTCAATAATATGAAAGACCTCATTTCAAAAACAGACCTACTAACACAACCAACAAGGTTGTGGATGCCTCAAGAGGTCATGTTTACTCCTGCTGCTTTGGATGAGCCTTGGGGACAAAAGATTTTTGAGCGCGTGCAGTCACTTAACTTACCAATAAAAGAGTTACCGCGTAACCGTCTGACTGGCTTGCGTGGTGAAAATGAACGCGAGACTTACAATCTTGCTAAGCGTACTCTGGCAGTTGTCACTGCACCACCTAGCCACTTTAAGCTTAGTCCGATCCCACCTTCGGCTGACTGGCAATTTCACATTGCTGAGGGTTGTCCGGGACACTGCCAATACTGTTATTTGGCTGGTAGTTTATCAGGCCCGCCAGTTATTCGCACTTTTGCTAACTTACCGCAAATTTTAGAAAACTTAACTGCCTACGAACGACCAGAACAAATAACAACTTATGAGGTTAGTTGCTACACTGACCCAATAAGTATTGAGCATTTAACGGGTAGCCTTGCTGAGTGTATCCGTTTTTTTGGTACTCGGAAAAATGCAAATTTACGCTGGGTGTCAAAGTTTGATGCGGTAGATAGCTTACTCGATTTACCTCACAATGGTCACACTCAATGCCGGATGAGCGTCAATGCTGCACCTGTTTCGGGAAGGTTTGAAGGCGGTACAGCATCTGTAGCAGCGCGGCTGAAGGCGTTGCGTAAGTTAGCTTTACCATCAGACAAAGGTGGTGGCAACTATCCTATAGGATTAGTGATTGCACCGATTATGCCTATAGATGATTGGCAGCTACACTACAGTCGATTGTTTGACTCAATTAGCGAAGCACTTGATTTCAATTGTGACTTGACTTTTGAGCTAATTTCACATCGTTTTACACCTGGCTCAAAAGAAGTTTTACAGACTTGGTATCCGCAATCCAAACTAGATATGGATGAGGAAAAACGCCGTATGAAGCGCAATAAGTTTGGCGGCATTAAGTATGTTTATGATGCTGATATAACCAAGACAATGAAACGCTTTTTTGAAGCTGAAATTCTAAATCGCTTCCCAAATGCGAATATTTTATATTGGACTTAACTGTTAGTGTATTGAAAATCTAGAATTATAGCGGTTATATAGTTCGTTGCGATACAGTCGTCACCCCACCAGACATTTGCTTACGCAAACCTCCCCTGTTTGCTTGTGGCTACGGTGTACACACAACTGTGTTGACCTGCACTGCTAATGCATCGACCTGCACTGTTAATGCATCGACCTACACTGCTAATGCATTGACCTACACTGTTAATGCATCGGCTTATAAAAATTCACTCACGTTACGCTACGCAGCAACTTTATAAAACTTGTGTGTACACAGTAGCCGCTTGTGGGGAGGGGTTGAAGCGTATTTCATCTAAATAAAAACTGCTATACACGAAAGCGATCGCTGATCATCGTAGCTTGATATTGATATAATTCACAAAGAAAAAAACGAACATAAGCGATAACTCAAGGATCTCAAGTTACGCGGCGCTAATTATGCTGATTCTACATGAGTGACCGGAATTTGTTCGGTTCTTTCAGGGGGTTTGGCTCCAGTTGCAACAGCATGAACCACATGCAGAATATCGGCACTGTAGTAGCGATTACCACAGGTATCACAAACACCAATGGTCACATCTTCGAGAATGACAAATCCATCTCTATGTTTAAATGCCTCGCGCTTAACAGTTCGGGGTTGAACGGTTCCTTCACAATACTCGCATCTATATCCATACATACGACTAACCTTGAGCTTCTGTGACTTCATAAACAGTGATAATTAGATAACGTCCGCTACTTGCGAAACGCCCAACAATCCCAACAGGCGTTTGTCGATCTAATGCAGTTCCCACTACTATATATTTTGTTCCTCTGGGATCGTCTTTTTCAACCCGGATGACTTGACCTGTCAGAACAGCCTCTTCCACATCTAAAATTGTCAGCATATCCTCAGCCATTTCTTCCATTGCATGGGCTGACATGTCGTATTGGCGGAGTCTAATGTTTTCTCTGATACGGTCAATATCACTGCGAGGCACTTGTTTATTCAGATAACATTCTGCTAATGAGATTAGTTTTAAGACTACACCTTGTGAGCCTCTGCATAAATCCGTAGTGCCGCAGCCATTTTCTTTTCATAATCCTCACCTTGAGATTGGAACCAGGCCAGCGTGTCGGGATCTACTTGGACAAGAACATTCATTGGTGTTACAGGTTTCCACCACCGTGACTTATCGAAAAACTCCTCGGTTAACGGAGGAATATCAGATGTATCGATTTCATCCTCTGTGAGGGAGTCAACTTTGTCCCAGTTCGTCTTTGAGGAATTGTTCATAGCGTTTTCGTTCATAAGGCAGAGCTTTGCGAAGTGAAATAATTCGGATTGTTTGCTCGTCTGGTTCTGTAAAAACTACAACTACAACACGCCCATCAAGTATTCCCAGTCCAATCCATCGATCCTCGCCATAGTCTTGACGTTCATCTAGAGAAATACGGAGTGGTAGATTGAACATTCTGGGCGTGTCTGCAAAATCAAGTCCATGCTTTGCAATATTTGCTTGATTCTTTTGCTCATCCCACTCGAATTTCATACCTTGATTTTACTGGATTTTCACCATGCGCCTCAAGAACTGCGGTGCTTGCGATCAGTGACTTACAACTGTAATTCTATGGTGATAATTGGCGATCGCTTTCTGTAAGAATGCCTGTTGGATAGTAATTGCATCGCCGACTCAAAAGGAATAATGTCAATTTTTCCGCTGTGACCAAGCAAAAATTTCATCAACAGAGAGTGTGAGATTCATATCTTCTAACACTGGTAATATATCTTGGCCTCTTAACAAATCTGGTAACCGATTAGGCTGGTAAAATAATTGATTTGTTAGGCTGTGCCATCTCCAGTAAAAAATTGACTTAAGTGGGAAGTCTATTTAGTCATCATATTTATATTTAATTTTCATAACATACTTGGTTTTTCCTTTACTTCCAAATGTAATGTCAGCACCCTCTATACCATTTATGCTAAGACCAGTAGCAATATCACGACTCATCTCAATTTCCATTTCGTCAACTTTTTGATTACGTCCTTCCTCAAGGATCTTTTTTATATTCTCAGCATCGTCTTGAGATAAACTACCTGGTGAACTGAAACGATCCACAATATATTTAATTCCTTCCCATAAATCCATATATGGAGTCAAAGGATTTAAAAAGTTAATCCATCCAACTTCTTTAGGTTCAAGCTTTTTTGTCTTATTGTTATAAACGAATCTGATCATCTTGCTTGCCATATTAACTATCCGGTACATATAACTGCCAGCCTACATACTTATGTAAGCTCAATGCTTAGGAATCCGACCTACTATGAAAAGCAGTATTGGCATTTATTGAGAACATAATTTGCAATAAGTTCGCCAGTCTCCAGGTCGTATATTGGAAGACTTTTCCCATCACGAAAAATGTGAACTGGAACAACCCCAACATTAGTAAGACCAATAAAGTTACTCAGATCTGCATACGCAAGGTTATGGGAACCCCAAAAACCATCCCAACCGACACGATGTAGTTCACCAGTGTTTGGATTGAGGATGTAATCAAAACCAATTTCTTGAAATTCCTGGTAAAGACGGAGATTTTCGAGCTTTCTACTAAAGTAGTTTTAGACTTGTCATGTGGCTACTACTGGGCTATCTAGGACAATTTTAGCCATAATTTTTGTAATAAAAAATAAAAAGCCCACTGATGTAGGCTTTTTAAACTAATTAAGTTATGGTTTTACTTACCGTTTCGCTAACTTCTTCGCCATCTTCCGCAGACGAATCGATTGCGGTGTAACTTCCACTAATTCATCTGGCCCGATGTACTCTAAAGCACGTTCTAGGCTCATTTCTATTGGTGCTTGCAACTGCACTAGTTCATCACCACCAGCAGCGCGGTGGTTGGTTAGCTGCTTGGTTTTACAGACATTCAGTTCCAAGTCTTGAGGACGATTGTGTTCGCCTACAATCATACCTCTGTAAACTTTAGTACCAGGAGTGATAAAGAACGATCCTCTGTCTTCGGCATTCCTCATGGCGTAGAAGGTAGCAACGCCTTCTTCAAAGGAGATTAAAACGCCTTTGTTACGGGCTTCAATGTCACCACTGAGTTGACGGTAGTCTAGAAAACTGTGGTTCATGATACCTTCACCACGAGTCATCCGCATGAATTCACCTCGGAAACCAATCAAACCACGGGCGGGGATGACAAACTCTAACTGAGTGCGATCGCCACTACCCGGTTGCATATCTTGCATTTCACCTTTGCGTTGTCCCAGGCGTTCGATACAGCTACCCACAGCATCAGCAGGTACATCTAACACCAATAGTTCATAAGGTTCGCAAGGTTGACCGTTAACTTCGCGGTAAATTACCTGTGGCTGAGATACTTGAAACTCGAAGCCTTCGCGGCGCATGGTTTCAATTAAGATACCCAAGTGCAATTCGCCACGACCGGAAACGAGGAATTTATCAGGAGAATCGGTTTCTTCAACCCGTAAAGCAACGTTGGTTTCTAATTCGCGAAACAAGCGATCGCGCACTTGTCTTGATGTCACCAACTTGCCTTCTTGACCTGCAAAAGGTGAATCGTTCACTGAGAAGGTCATTTGCAAGGTTGGCTCATCTACTTTAATTAATGGCAGAGCTTGCGGTTCATTGGGGTCTGTAATTGTTTCGCCAATGTTGGCATCTGCAAAACCAGCAACAGCCACAATATAACCTGCGGATGCTTCTTCCATCTCCACCCGCTTTAGCCCTTCAAAACCTAGCAACTTACTGATTTTAGACTTAACAATCTTGCCACTTTCTGTAACCAGTGCTGCTTGTTGTCCGGCGCGAATTACACCGTTGTGAATCCTGCCAATCACAATTCGTCCGAGATATTCAGAATAATCCAGGGTTGTGACTTGTAATTGCAAAGGCTTATTGATGTCGCCTACAGGTGGTGGAACATGCTGGAGAATCGCTTCAAATAAAGGCTGCATGTCTACTGCTTCTGTATCCAAGTCTTTTTTGGCGTAACCTGCCAGACCGGAGGCAAACAGATAGGTAAAATCACATTGGTCTTCATCTGCGCCTAATTCCAAGAACAGATCCAATACTTTATCAATTGCACCGTAAGGATCGGCTTGGGGACGGTCGATTTTGTTGACGACAACAATGGGGCGCAGTCCTTTTTCTAAAGCTTTTTTGAGTACAAAGCGGGTTTGAGGCATGGGGCCTTCGTTAGCATCGACAATCAGAAGACATCCGTCAACCATGCCGAGTACTCGTTCTACTTCGCCACCGAAGTCAGCGTGTCCAGGTGTATCAACAATATTAATCAGCGTTTCTTTGTAGCGAACCGCTGTGTTTTTAGATAAGATTGTAATTCCCCGCTCCCGTTCTAGGGCGTTGGAGTCCATAACGCAATCCGGAACGTCTTCACCTTCACGGAAAATGCCGGACTGTTTGAGGAGCGCATCAACCAGGGTAGTTTTGCCGTGGTCAACGTGGGCGATAATGGCGACGTTGCGAATTGGGAGCGTCATAGAAGCTTTTGGTGAACTTTACAGGGGGTTTTTAGATTTACATTTGAATGCTAGGCTTTTGTAACAGAATTGGGAGCGAACGGCAAATTCTGTAAAGAACCTTTAATAATTCTAGCGTAATTGTCACAATTGCGGAGAGTTGGATCGAGGTGACAATGACGGATGTACGGTAATTACGACGTGAATGGGATGAGAAAAAAGCTTCTGTTAGCAGCAAGTTAGTTTATCAGGCTATTTATTAACTAGTAGACATTAATCTTGGTATCGATTACAGGCAATCTGTTTGAGCAGGTGGTTGTGCTTGTCTGGGTTGATGAATAAGCAAGAGTGCGATCTGTTATTCATATAGAAACGTTGCAGCACAAAGTTTCTACTGAAGAACCGGTATAAATTTAAGATATATTTTAAAAATTAATCAAATGACAGCGATAAAATAATTATTATGATCTGCTGCCTAAATCCTAATTGCGAGAATCCCCAAAATTCTGACGGAACAAATTTTTGTCTCAGTTGCGGGACAAAGTTGATACCCCTGCTGAGAAATCGTTATCAGATTAGCGCACCATTAGGAAGAGGAGGGTTTGCACGCACATATATCGCAGAAGATATAGACAAGCTCAATGAACAATGTGTTGTTAAGCAATTAGTTTTAAGTCAATTTTATAGCTCTCAAGGTACTGACACCCATAAAAAAGCAACTGAGTTGTTTGAGCGAGAGGCTAAACGTCTCAGAGAACTAGGGCAACATCCACAAATTCCCAATTTATATGCATATTTTAAGGAAGGTGAATATCTATATTTAGTGCAGCAATTTATCGATGGAGAAAATCTGTTACAGGAGTTAAAACAGCAGGGGGTTTTTGATGAAGCTAAGATTCGATATTTTTTAAATGATTTATTATCTATACTGGTAGCGATACACGAACAGGAGATAATTCATCGAGATATTAAGCCAGAAAATATTATTCGTCGTCACAGCGATAAAAAGTTAGTACTAATTGATTTTGGAGTGTCAAAGCAAAAGAAGGATTCAAACACTGCACTGGGGACAATTATTGGTTCATTAGGTTATGCACCCATCGAGCAAATGCAATTGGGTAAAGTTTTTCCGTCTAGCGATATTTACAGTTTAGGAATAACTTGCTTTCATTTATTGACTAATATTTCTCCATCGACTTTGTGGATAAAACAAGGCTATAGTTGGACTTCTAATTGGCAACAGCATTTAAAGCAACAAATAAGTCATGAATTAGAGCTAATTATTAATAAGTTACTACAAGAAAATAACGAACAGCGTTATCAGTCTGCACAGGCTGTATTACAAGATTTGAGCAATTTACCAACTTTAAGACATATATTACCTCCTACAGTCCTTTCGCCTTCCCGGTTATTAGAAGTACAACCACAAGTTCAACACAAAACAACTGGATTACCACTATTATCTAATAATAGATTATTGTTAGCAGCAATAATTGCTGGAAGTGGTAGTTCGTTCTTAGCGATCGCTCTGATTAGTTTTATCGGAACTACTTGGATTAGCTCAGGATTATGGTTACTAATTTTCGGAGTGTTAGTATTTATTCAATCTCGCTCATTAGTAGAAAAAACTTATTTAATTATTATTGCTATTATAGCCAACTTACTTGTTGTCTTAAGTTTCAAAAATTTGCTAACTCAGAATCTTCTTCAATTTGGAATTAATGGACTTTTGCTTGTAGTCTTGCTGATTCTTCTCGCTGGTTTTTTGACAGTTATTATTATGGGTATATCTGAAATTATCAACAAAATTATTTCTCAATACTTTTAATAAAATTAGCAATAAAAAGTCACTAATATTATCATCCAGTTATAATATATTTAGACAAATTTCTTTTATTATTTAACTTTCTTGATTGATAATTATGACTCTAGCTTCATTTTTTAACAACTTTGTATAAATTGGTGAATTATTCATGACAAATAAAAAAGAAAACTTGAGACTGCTTATTTCTTTGGGAATAGCTGGAATAATGGTAGCAGTTATTTTTTGGTTAATTAATAAACTTTCTTCTACTATCATACCATCATCAAACCCCATATCAACTTCATCTTCATTACCAAATAAACCTTCATTAATAAATTTGGGTGCAAGGATTTTGGTAAAACTACAAACTTCCCCTGAGAAAACTGATGGAGTTAAAGCTTTTGGAGAAAAAGATTTCTCCACCGCTGTAGAAAAATTTACTACATCTTTGAAGAATAATCCCAACGATCCAGAAACTTTAATTTATTTAAACAATGCAAAAATTGCGCGAGATAATTCAGAAATATTAAAAGTTGCTGTGATTGCACCATTTAACTTTGATGCTAATTTAGCAGAAGAAATTTTACGTGGCGTAGCTCAAGCTCAAAATGAAGTTAATCAGCAAGGCGGAATTAATGGAAAGAAATTGCAAGTTGTAATTGCAAGTGTTGAAAATCAAGAAGATTTTCCCAAGCTAGATAATGAATTAGTTGAAGATAAGAGCCTTGTAGCTACAGTGGGTGTGAGACAAGATGCCCCAGTTTATAATCAGAAAGGTTTGGTATTAGTCTTTCCTGTAGAGCGCCCCACTCAAGTTGAAAATCCAAAAAACTTAGAGCAAAATTTAGTAAATAGTCAGCAGAATACTGACAAAAATAATTACTTATTTCATGTAAATCCGCTATATGAGAATTTAGTAGATACTCATGCTCGCTATATTGCTCGACAAGCAAGAAACATTGCTATTTGTGGTGATTATCTTAGCTCAGTAAATAATTCAACTTCTTCATCTAATCCAGTACTTGTAGAACAGTACAGTCAAGCGCTGGAAAAATATGGCAGTAAAGTTATTAGTACGCCTTGCAATTTAGCAGATAAAAATTTTGACCCGAAAGCTTTTGTGGATAAAGCTATAGAAACAGAAAACGCTAATGGCTTTTTACTAATACCTTCAATCAGAAATATATATTTCGCCACTAAAGTTGCACAAGAGATTAAAGGCAGAAAACCACTGTTTGCTTCTGAAATTATGTACAGTGCAACAACTTTACAAAACGGCAAAGATGTTGAAGGAATGGTATTACCTGTATATTGGCACCGTGATGCAAATAAAAATAATCCATTTGCAGAAAATGCTTTTCGGCTTTGGAATGCACGGGTAAATCAGAGGACAGCGGGAGCTTATGATGCGATGCAAGTAATTATCACTGGTTTGAAACGAGATAACACCCGCGAAGGCTTGCAAAAAGTACTGTCTAATCCTGATTTTTCAACTTCTGGAGCTACAGGAATGATTATGTTTTCACCTTCAGGCGAGCGTCAAGGAGAAGCTTTGCTAGTCAAAGTTGAGCGTTGCGAGCGTTGTTCTTCTGGGACTGGTTACGATTTTGCCCTCTTGAATAAGAAGTAATTCCTACCATTGATTGCCTAAAAAAAGTTCGTACATATAGAAAACATGGATGATTTAAAAATAGCCTCTTTTACACTAGATTTGCTCAATCTGGATATCACAATCTTCTCCGACACTAATAATGCTATTTTCTGGACAAGCAATCCAATTACCTATAAATAGAGGTTCGGATGCAATGATAACAGATTTGGGAAAAGTCGGATCGTCTCGTATCCAGTAAAGAGATGGCATCGGTGAACTGGTAGCAACGCGAGAGGCTATAAGGCGATGTCCGTCACTAAAGATGACATTGAGTGAGGCTTGTATTTGATAGCGTTTTGCCATCTCTAAGAGCGTTAATAATGTGGTACGTAAAACATATTCTAGAGGTCGATGCTTGTTAATTTGATTGTGTGAAAGTAACAATGCAAAAATGTGTTCGGAGTCAGTAGTACCATTAATTATTTCATAAAAATCGGGAGTTAAAGTACTGCGGATTTTTCTATGTAATGTTTTGCGGAAATTATCAATTTGGCCGTTGTGAATGAATAGTAATTGTTGATAGTTAAACGGCTGACAATTAGCAAAATCTACAGCTTGGCCTGGTGTGGCGCTACGGATATAAGCAAGTAAACACTTTGATTCAATGTAACGGCTGAGACTGGGTAGGTTGATGTCATTCCAAATAGGTAGAGTATTTTTGTAGGTAAAAGGTTCGATATCTTTTTGACTATGATACCAACCTACACCAAAGCCATCTGCATTTACTATCCCAGAAGTCATTTCGCAGGGTTGATAACTCTGGACTATCAATGAATGTTCTGGTTTATACAGAAGATATTCCAGAGAAATAGGCGAACCGAGGTAGGCAAGTAAACGGGACATGATTAAAGTATTTGCTCCCAATAGCTTTATAGAATAAGCTTTTTACGGAAAATTAGCTAAATTTTTGATAAATTTGCGCTATTCTCTTAGTAAGTGCTGCCTCATGTTACCTTATTAACTTCTTCGTTATGCAAAATATTTAGTTTAACAATGTTTTACATAAACTTATATGACAGCGATTTATAAACAATGACTGATGACTAATTCAATGATGGTAATTTTCCCATATAAACATAATCAAACATGGGTATTTGATGATGAACGGATGGAACTAATCCAAGAACCATTTGTCAGTGGTATACCCGAAATGATCGATATTTTGGTTGAGGATATTGCTAATATTGATGAAGGCTTTAAACTTTTATTTTCTGCAAATCCGTTTCCTGGTTATCAAGCTGAACTAATTTGGTTGAGAGCAGAGTATAACGGTCATTGGTATTACTGGAGTAAAAACAACTTGGAAGGTTGGCTATGTCCAGCATTATTAAAATACTTCAGCGAACCGCCTAAAAAAATATATTGTAAAGCTGAAAGTCTTTATTCGTAGAGAACGTTTGAAAAGTCCTAACTAATTTTATTACGTTAGTCTTACAAGAACTCTGTGAATGTTTGTCTAAGATTTTATATGGATATTTCACCATCTATCAGAACAATAGTTGAGCAACAGCCTTACCCGCTTTTATTTGCGACGATTAGCGGTTCTCACTTATATGGTTTTCCGTCACCCGATTCTGATTATGACTTGCGTGGCGTGCATATTTTACCAGTACCAGAAGTGGTGGGATTAAATACTGGGGCTGAAACTATTGAAATATCAGAGATTCGTGAATCTTTAGAAATTGATTTAGTAACTCACGATATCAAAAAATTCTTTTTGCTGCTCCTGAAAAAGAATGGTTATGTGTTGGAGCAACTGTATTCACCATTAATATTAAAAACTACACCAGAACATGAAGAATTAAAAATTATTGCCAAAGACTGTATTACTCGTCACCACAGCCATCATTACTTTGGATTTGCTGCAACTCAATGGAAACTTTTTGCGAAAGAACAACCATATCGAGTCAAGCCACTACTTTATATTTATCGAGTAATCTTGACTGGGATTTACCTGATGCAAACAGGAGTGATTGAAGCCAATTTAGTTAAGCTCAATGAAGTTTTTAATTTACCATACATTCCTGATTTAATTGCCCAAAAGTTGGCAGATGCAGAAAAGTCTATTTTATCAAATGTTGATCTAGCTTTTCATCAACAAGAGTATGAACGATTGCGCGATCGCCTGCAAGAGGCGTATGAAACAAGTACGCTACCCGAAGCACCTACAGCAAAGGTAGCTTTACATAATTTGCTCCTAAGATTGAGAATTAAAAGTTATTAGTTAGGAGTTGTTAATTCATTCACTTGCAACTCCTAACTCCTGACTTTTTTTACAACTTTAAATTCCAAGCAGCAAAAGCTAAAGCACCCCAACCGGCAAGAAAGGCTACCCCGCCTAGTGGTGTAATTGCTCCTAAGGATTTTATACCAGTTAAGCTCAGCGCGTATAAACTTCCTGAGAAAATAGCAATACCAATGATAAATAACCATCCACTGGCTACGAGAGTGGGTTGAGTAAATTCGCTGCGACTAATTAGTAGTGCTACTAAAAAAAGTGCCAGAGCATGATACATTTGATAACGAGCGCCAGTTTCAAAAATTTCTAGCGATCGCTCACTAATTTTTTCCCGCAAAGCATGGGAAGCAAAAGCACCAGCAGCAACTGACAAACCACCTAAAACAGCAGCTATGCTTAAGAAAATTTGCGTCATTAGACTTAGCCGTAAGTTAGTAAGATAGTCATTGGTCATTAGTGAATAACAAATAACAAAAGACAAATGACAAATGACAATTAGACATCAAAATGGTATGATACAGCCCCTTCTTCATTCACTTTGAAGTTTGCATTGAATTCTTTAGCTTTTTCATCTAAATACTGTCTGGCGTCGGCTGGAGGGAGTTGTGATTGCATGGCAAAGCCTAAAACAGTCACGCGTCCATGATTTTGTTGTAGGATCTCATAAAAAAGAGATTGCAAGCGATCGCTACGTTGTTGATGAAGTGCCTTTTTCTCTTGCCGACTTTGACGATACAATCCCAATGCTAACCATGTACCCAGTGTCAGACTAGGGACACCAAAAATTAGACCACCAACAGCAGTATTATCATCTTGATAAGTCGCATTTGGTGCAGAAAAATCATATGCATCTTTTACTGGTGTGTACGGCTTACGCGTAGCAAATTTGTCAATTGCTGCTGATGCTGATAGCGTTAAAAACATGAATCCGAGTGTCAGTAGCCAACCCGCAGCCAATTTTTCAGCAGTTTTCATAGTTCCACTTCAGATTTGAACTTTGCTAGAGATTCTAACTTGACTTTTGCAAAGGTTCCAGTATATTGATTTTATGGCTAATTATGTTGTATTTCACACAACAAAAATTATTATTGGGATGCTCCCTACTTCCTACCTTTTAGCTTTGAGATTGTTAAATCGCAGCAAAGATATAGTATTTTTACTGCTGCGATTTTAACCTCACTTACGTGTAGCTTCCAGTAGGCGGGAAAAATAAAAGCGAGTTTTAGTCATGGCTTGACGTTGCACTGAAAACCCGTTATTTTCCAAAATTTTCACAACATCAGCCTCACGATGCAAATATGCACGAGTAGCTTTACTTGCTCCGGGAAAGAAACTGCCAATTTTCTTGAGTATAGTCAAAGCGTAGGTCTTTGGCGCAAAACTGAGAATTATCCGCGACTGTGCTAGAGAACAGAGGTGAGAAATCATTTCATCGGCTTTTTCTTGGGGGTAGTGGATGAGAACATCCAAGCAAATAACAGTATGGTAACTACCACTCAATGATTCCAAATCCTGGACAGCAAACGTAGGATTTTCAGCATTTCCCAAGGTTTGCTTGGCTCTATCTTTGCCTTCTGCCACCATTTTTTCAGAAATATCGCTTGCATAGACCTTGGCACCATCGACTGCTAGCGGGATGCTGAGACTACCCACACCACAGCCAGCATCGCAGATTGATAGTTCTGGTAAATTGTTATCAGCTTTTAGCCAGTCGAGAACTGTATCCACCGTTTGCTGGTGTCCATTACGGATATCCAGCTGAACTTTGTTGACTTCGCCATCGCCGTAAATCCGCCTCCAACGGTCAAACCCTGTGGAATTGAAATACTCGCGAACAATCGTTTTATCGTCGGCTGCGTTCATAAACTTTGATTTTTAGGGGTTCCCAATGCTTAAAATTATCATTGATAGGAACCCACAGGAACGCTCTTCTAGATTTTTGCAAATATAGTTAATGTATAAGCAAATATACTCAATCATGTTTGGAGACGCTGAGAGTTTTTAATTATACTTAATGCTTAATGACTAATAATTGTTGGTACTGGCTGCAATTTGGTTTGATAAACTTTGACTAATCTATCAATACCTTTGAAGCGATAATCTCCCATTTCTTGGAAGTCCGATGGTTGTGAAAGCATTGCATAAGTGGCTTCACTAATCACGCATTCACTCGGAGGACAAACTCCTTCCATGCGAGCTGCCAGATTAATTGTTGCGCCTAATGCTGTGTAATCTACCCTTTGCGAACTACCAACATCTCCAACGACGGCCTTACCGCTATTAATTGCAATGCGTAATTGCAGCGGTTCTTGCCAAAAATTATTAGCATTGAGATGTTTTAGACGAGCCAGCATTCCCTTAGCAGCAGTCACAGCGCGATCGGCATGATCTATTTGCGGTTCTGGAGCGCCAAAAAATGTCATGATACAATCGCCAATATATTTATCTAAAGTGCCGCCGCAAGTAAACACTTCTTTGAGCATTTCTTCAAATAAATTATTTAATAGTTGGGCGATCGCAGTTGGTGTTAATCGTTCAGAAATTGCTGTAAACCCGACTAAATCCGCAAACAAAATACTGATTTCACTTTCTGCTGGCGCTAAACGACCATCTGGTAATGCGCCTACAGATATCAACTGCTGTACAACTGCTGGGGAATGATAGCGTTCTAGTCGGTGACGAATCATTTCTTCAGTTTTAAGTTTCTCTGCTAGTAGCCAACGCTGGACGCTAGAAGCCACTAGGTTTGCTAAAGCTGAAAAAAAGCTCAGTTCTTCCTCGCCCTCATTTGCCCAATGGTAAGAAGAAAGATTGGCATCGGCATAAAGAACGCCAACAACTTTATTTTCATCCCATAAAGGTACTGCCATTGCACTGCGAATGCCTTTGACTAAAATACTCTGTTCGCTAGCAAACCGTTCATCCTGATGAGTATCACCAGTTTGAATAACGACTTTTTCTGCAAATACTTTTTGACAGATACTACGACTAATCCAACTACCATCAGCAGAAAGATGTTGCTGTTGGGTAACATTTCTAGTAGCAGCATTCACTAACTCTAAGTGTCCACGACCATTGACATCAATTAATAATGCCAGGCGATCGATACTATCAAGGTAACGAAATACAACTTGTTGCACCTGGGAAAAAATCTCTTCTATAGACGCCGCTGCACAGAGATTTTTTGCTATATCAACTAAGTCTTTGAGACGGGCAATAGTTTTATCTTTATTGGTGATGTTGCCATCTTTACTATCAGCTGCAATCCATTGCTGTTGTAATTGTTCAACATTGTGAAGGATTGTTCTTTGCTCATTAGTATCGGAAGTTGACGCATACTCTGGTGTCGATGTCGATTGTGAAGCAGGATTTGTCAGCAGCACTACCAGGTTAACATTACCCAACCAAACGACATCGCCGTGATGCAACTCTTGGGGAGAGTTTACCAAATATTTATTGACTTGCGTGCCGTTTTTGCTGCCCAAATCTTCAATTGTCCACATCCCCTCGGTCGTTTTTAAAATCCGGGCATGGTTGCGGGATACTCCAGCAAAAGGTAAGTACAAGTTACATTCCGGCAAACGACCAATTGTAAATACATCTTGGTCAACTGCGATCGCTGTCTCGGTATCTCCCTCTTGTAGGCGTAGGGTGAGTTCAGTCATGAGTGTGATAGATCCATTGAAGCTACGGGTGCAAGCAACTCTTGGGTAAGTTATACCTTAAAGGTTAACTCTTCACCTTTTCTTTATGACACTGTTAACTGGATTCCGACAACTGCGTGTATTTAATATAACAATAAATTTGAGGTAGAAGCGGTTAATTTATCCGATATTTTCCAGCTTGTGTACTCATGCTGCTACTAAACTACTACTCAAGTTAAGTATTACTTTTGAGATGTTTGACGAGATTTAAAGGAACTCTAACAAATAAATTATCCTGTTTGAAGTTGCTGACTGATGACTGATGACCGTTAACTGTCAATAGTGGGATATTTTTTTATTTGTCAGTGCCTAGCAGAGTGATGGAACGCTAAGCCAAGACCAATCCGGCGATTGCTAGAGCATTTACGCTAAAAATTTCCTTCACCTCTGTAAATTTTCACCAAAACTAGGGTGCAGGGTGTAGGGTGTGGGGGAAGAAAGATAAAATTGTATTATTTAACACCCTGCCCCAGAACCAATAGGGTACAAGCCCCCACCAAATCAGTGGGGTACAAGCCCGTACTGATTTATTCCCTACATCCCACACCCTACACCCTTGTTATTGACTATTCTCCATTCCCTATCCTCAAAAAAAAATCCTAGAGTCAAATGATAATGTGCGCCAGCGATCTAAAATGACACTGTTAATCGGTAAACAAAAAGTCAATAAGTTTAGCGTATGGTGCGTCAACGCTCAATTTTCTCATTTGTTTTGGTATTATTGGCCACATTTCTCATTAGTTGTGGCGGGCCTGGTGTCGCAGTGGCACCTCCAACGTACACAGAAACGCAAATTGCGAAAATTCAGGAATACGTTCCGGAAATTCAAGCTGTGCGCGCTCGCTCACAAGAGTTGCAGACCTTGATCCAAAGAAAAGATTGGATCAATGTGAGTAACTTTATACATGGCCCGGTAGCAGAAGCAAGGTTGAACCTGACTTATGTCACTCCCCACCTTCTACCCAAAGACCAAACCGCAGCACGTCAAATAACGCGAGATTTATTTAACCACCTGGTTAAAGTTAATCAAGGCGCGTCTTCTGCCAACGGTGAACTTGCTTCGAGTAACTCGCAGGCTGCTTTCAAAGACATTGATAAATTCCTCCAGTTGCTTCCTGAGACAAGCACTCAATAGAAGCAAGTTAAGATGAGCAAAGGGGCACAGAGGGATGAGGGAGATGAGGAAATGGGCGAAACTACGCTCACCACCCCACCTCCCCACTTCCCACTCCCCGATTCCATCTCAAACAAGCAATGAGTCATGTAGTCATTATCGGTTGTGGTGTGGTTGGGGCTGCGATCGCTTATGAACTCAGTCAAGTAAAAGGGCTGAAAATCACAGTTTTTGACCGACAACCACCAGCACAAGCTTCCACGGGTGCTGCACTTGGTGTTTTGATGGGCGTAATCAGCCAAAAAATCAAGGGCAAGGCTTGGCAAATGCGGCAAACTAGCATCCAACGTTACGAAACTTTGATTCCAGAATTAGAAGCTATAACAGGTAGCAAAATTCCTTTTAACCGCCAAGGAATTCTCATGCTACTGTCCGATGCCGCCAAGGAAATCTCAGCATGGGAAAAGTTAGTAGAAACTCGCCACTCTCAAGGCTGGCAGTTAGAAATTTGGAATACTGCTCAACTTCAGAATATCTGTCCTCAGGTAGATTGCCAAAAAGTTATTGGCGCTGTCTATTCTCCCCAAGACCGTCAACTCGATCCAACTGCCCTGACATTAGCTTTAGTTAAAGCTGCCCAGCAGAATGGTGTAACTTTCAAATTTGGTGTAGCTGTTTTGGATAGCCAAACCTCAACACCTGAATCTTCGCCTAAATTTTGCCATCGCCTTGAGACTACAGAAGGAAAAATAGCTGCTGATTGGTTTGTAGTCGCCGCAGGGCTAGGTTCAACGCCACTGACGGCAAAATTAAACCAGGCGATTGATATCCGCCCTGTGTTAGGGCAAGCATTACAAGTACGTGTAGGGCGTCCATTAGGCAATCGGGACTTCCAGCCGATAATCACTGGTAATGATGTCCATATTGTTCCTGTAGGCGGTGGAGATTATTGGTTGGGTGCAACAGTGGAATTTCCCACCAACGGCGATGAAATACCGCCAAATCAACAACTGTTGGAATCTGTTAGAGAACAAGCGATCGCATTTTGTCCAGGATTAGCCACAGCAACTATTCTCCGCACTTGGTCGGGGTTACGCCCTCGTCCTCAAGGACGCCCAGCCCCAATCATTGATAAGTTGCCAGGATTTAGCAACGTTCTCTTGGCTACCGGACACTATCGCAACGGCATTTTACTAGCACCCGCCACAGCTTATGCAATTCGTGAGATGATTATTCCTCAGGGAGTGGGGACTGGGGACTAGAAAAAAGTTTTTCTATCCCAATCCCTAATTCCCAATCCCCAATCCCTTTTATAAAAAACCTTTTCATCTTTGCGCCTCTGCGCCTACCCTTTGGGAAGCCACTTCGTGTCTATGCGTGAGGCTTTTAAATTCTAAATCCATAGGAAAATAGCGTGTCAATAACAGAACATAAAATAAACGTAGATTCACTAGAATGGTTTTATCGGGAATCTTCACCAATCGGCAGAACTGACTTAACGCCTGTATTATTGCTACACGGCTTAGTTTCACAAAGTTATAGCTGGCGTAATATTATACCAGCTTTAGCGAATCAAGGTACGAGAGCGATCGCCCCAGATTGGATTGGTCACGGCTTTTCTGCAAAACCAGAAAAACGAGATTTTGCTTACACTCCTGATGCTTTTATCACAGCTTTATCAGGATTTATCAAAGCACTAGAACTTGAATATTTTTCTTTAGTTGTACAAGGCTTTTTAGGTTCTGTCGGACTACAATATGCTTTGCGTCACCCAGAACAAATTGCCAATATAGCTATCTTAAATACACCAATTTCAACTGCTGCCAAATTACCTTGGAAAATTAAACAAATGGGTTTACCTTTGGCTGGTGAAGTCATGACCCAAGACCCACTATTAGTTGACCGGACGCTAGAAGGTGGTAGCCGTTATCGCATAGAAGATAAGGATTTAGATATTTATCGAAAACCATTTTTAACAGCTTCCGCATCTGGTCGAGGTTTGTTAGCAAGTATTCGCAATTTACAACTTGATTCAGCAATGACAGAAATTGAATCTGGCTTTAAACAATGGCAACAGCCAATTCTGATTCAATGGGGCATGATTGACCCTTGGTTACCCGTAGATGTTGCAGAAAAATTTACAAATTCGGTATCCAATGCCGAATTAATAAAACTTAATAACGTCGGACATTATCCTCAAGAACACTACCATGAGACTGTTTTAGAAGACCTTTTACCCTTTGTGCGTCGCAAAGATACTCATTGATAATATACCTCTGGCAAAAATCGATATTATAAAAATGAATGTCAGAATTTAGAAGTCAGAAGTTAGAATTCTGACTCATTTTTATTACCATTAAAAATGCATCAAAACCACACTGATGGAGATTATAATTCATGGCTTATTCATGGTTTAAAGCATTTCATATTGTCGGATTTGTAGTTTGGTTTGCCGGTTTGTTCTACCTAGTACGTCTTTTTATTTATCACGTCGAAGCTAACGAAGAACCTGAACCAGCGCGAACGATACTAAAAAATCAGTATCAAATTATGGAAAAGCGCCTCTACCATATCATCACTAACCCAGGAATGTTTGTGACGATCGCCATGGCCATCGGCTTAGTCAGTACTGAACCAGAAGTGTTAAAAGAGGGTTGGTTGCATATCAAACTGCTGTTTGTGGCCATTTTAATTGGCTATCATCATTACTGCGCTCGTTTGATGAAGAAGTTAGCAGTAGATGAATGTTCCTGGAATAGTCAGCAATTACGTGCTTTAAATGAAGCACCGACAGTCATGTTGGTAGCGATTGTCTTACTGGCTGTATTTAAAAATAATCTCCCAACAGATATCACTGCTTGGGGCATTTTTGGCATGATTATTTTAATGGCAGTTACTATTCAACTTTACGCCAAAAAACGCAGGCAGGATAAAGAGAAGTTGATGGCGCAGATAGGGCAAATTCCCCAAGAGCAAAGTTAGATAACATTGCCTGGGATATTCCAGATAAAGTCCGGGCAAAACATTATTTATTTAAACCACATATCTTGTATGGGCACGTTAATGCTGTGTCCCTACCCTGTGGTCTATGTTGTGCCCGTACTTTATGTTGCCTCATTCGCAAAACTATTTCAATAAATCATCTCCAGGAATGACAGTACTATAAAAGACATAATTTCTATTAGCTAGATAGCGACGGTCTTGTTTAACAATCGCCATAAACTCTCGATGTCCTTCCCGCCTACGTCCTACTAAACAACCTGCACTGGCATTCTTGATATCATTTACAGGAGCATCATAACCGTAGTGTTGATTTACTGCAAAAATACCTGTGTCAAGTTTGTCACCAGTCCGTTGAAAATCTTTATTAAAATCTCGGTGAACAGTAATAGGCGCAACTTGGACTAATGCTTCGTGAGGTTCTGAATTGCCGTGTATACCAACCGCCCAAGCTTTGTATTGTCCAAATTTAATTCTGGCAGCGCCTCCAGGATTCATCGGGTTATAAGTATACCACTTACCTGGTTCTGTAGTAGCTTGCCAGTGATTTACGATTTTAGGAATACCGTCTACTACTTCAATCACAATCCGGCGATCGTTGAATTGATTAGGTGTATCTTTGTTCAGAGTCCAGTCTTCATTTACTCCTTCTAAATAAACAATATTGTATTCTTTAGGATTAGTGAATATCTCATAGTTTTTCGCCTGCATGTATTTGACAATTTTACTGGCAATGTCATTACCAAGTTTTAAGGGGGGTTTAGGGAGATCGTCTGGTTTAGTTTCAATTAGTTCTTTGGCTGTGACTGCTCCTAAAAAGTCAGTTTCTCCAGTTTTCATTAATTGTTGAAATTCTTTAAGGGCCGCGGCAGAAACAGGCCCAAATTTGTCATCGGCTGGAGGGTCGAGCAAACCCAAGCCAATTAACAGTATTTGAATTTGATGACTCAATTCTGGGTCTTTGGCGATCGCCTCGAATCCCCATTTCTCACTTTTTCCCAAAAAATCTTGTAGTTTCATTATCGACTTGCCTTCATTAACTTACTTCTAAGTATAAACATCATTATCAGGATGGATGTTGTTTGAAACAATACTCTTACTATTAAGATAATGTCAAAATTTTTACTATTACTTTATGATTTATTACACAAAAATTTATATAATGAATTTTTAATTCAGTATTTATACGTAATTAATTTTAGATCCACAAAAACACAGAAATCAGCTTCAGAGTAGTTTATAAAGCATAAAATATCAAAAAGTTTTGTATGAGTAAATAAATTTTTGTATAAAAAGTTTAAAAATCTTGTAGAACTAAAGTAGTTTTGTCATAACTATAAAATCAAAGTTTTTCTTGGGTATTTAACAAAAATGGCAAATAAAATACTACTTAGCCTTCAAGATTTAAAACCAGAATATCAGAGGCTTTGGGATAGCTGCGAAATTAAGCCAGATAAACTTAAAAGTACTCAAAACATAGTTGCGAAAATCAGTGCAAATCGACCTCGTTACGAACTATTAGAGCAAAAAATTAATGTGCCTTGGTACTTTGTTGCAGTCATCCATAATATGGAATCTTCTCTGAACTTTGGCACACATCTGCACAACGGTGACTCGTTAAAAAAACGCACTGTCCACGAACCAACTGGCAGACCACTAGCCGACCCCAGTAACGGCTGGCAGGTGGGATATACCTGGGAAGAAAGCGCGATTGATGCTTTGACAATCAAAGAGTTTAATCAGGTCAAAGATTGGAGTTTGCCAGCACAGCTTTGGCAGCTAGAGAGATACAACGGTGTTGGTTATAGAAAGCATCATCCAGAAGTTCTCACACCTTACTTGTGGTCAGGGACTAACCACTACAACAAAGGCAAGTATGTAGCTGATGCCAAATGGGATGCTAATGCAATTTCTGACCAAATTGGCATAGCAGCTTTACTAAAAGTTTTGATAAAAGAAGCAAATCTTAACATTCAAGAAGACGTAGCGATCGGGTGAGAGGGAAGAGGAGGTAAAGGTAGGAGACACTGCAACGTACATAGGAAAGTGTCCCCGCGTCCCCCTGTCTTTACATTCTCATTCACTTAATTCGCCGCTGGGCATCTTGTCCATCCCGATAGGCTAAGGTAGGCGTGGGTGTGGTTTGAGTCTGATAGGCGTTTTTGATACCAACCCAATTACTGGCAATTGGCATTCGCCAACCAGTTCCAAAGGCGCGATCGGTAATTTTTAAGCCGGGGGGTGCTTGTCGGCGTTTAAATTCAGCCCGCGCCACCATCTGAATTACTCGGTTTACAATTAGACAATCGTGACCGGCTGCGACAATTTGGGCTGCTGATTGGTAATTGTGAATCAGGCGTTGTAAGATATCGTCTAAAATTTCGTAGGGCGGTAGAGAGTCTCGATCTAATTGACCTGGTTTGAGTTCGGCGCTAGGTGCTTTAGTCAAGACGTTGTTGGGGATGATTTCCTTATTTTGATTTAACCAGTGGCAAAGTGAATAAACGCGGGTTTTAGGAACATCTGCAATTACTGCTAAGCCGCCATTCATATCGCCGTAGAGAGTACAGTAACCGACCGCCATTTCTGACTTGTTACCGGTAGATAAGAGAAGATAGCCAAATTTATTAGCGATCGCCATTAATAAATTACCCCGAATCCGGGATTGGATATTCTCCTCTGCGAGTCCAAATTCTGTATCTGCAAATAAATTGGCTAAAGTTTTATCGAAGCCTTGCATTAATTCGCCAATTGGTAAAGTATCAGTTTTGATTCCCAAATTTTCGGCTAATGCTAAAGCATCGCTAATAGAATGTTCAGAACTATAAGGTGAAGGCATGAGAACACCCAGCACATTTTCTTGACCGAGTGCAGCAGTGGCGATCGCTGCTACTAGTGCCGAATCAATTCCGCCACTCAGACCCAAAACTACTTTAGAAAAGCGACACTTGCGGGCATAATCTCGTACTCCCAAAACCAAAGCTTGCCAGATTTCTTCATCTTCTGACTCATATACAGGTGCGACAGAACTCACTTGCAAATCTCGCACCGCCTCGTCAAATTCAATCGCTAACAAATCAGCTTCAAAACCACGGGCGCGACAAATAATTTCACCTTGACGATTTAAGGCAAAACTACGACCATCAAAAATTAAATCATCATTTCCTCCAACTTGGTTAGCATAAATAATCGGTTGTTGGAAACGCACTGCGCTATACTTGAGCATTGTTTCACGAAACTGTTGCTTGCCCGCAGTATAAGGAGAAGCAGACAAATTCACAATTAAATCTACACCCAGAATTGCTAAATCAGCAATGGGATTTACTGCATAAGTACGTTTGCCCCAAAATTCCTCATCATTCCACAAATCTTCGCAAATAGTGACGCCAATATTGATATTATCTAAGGTGAAATAATTCGCTTGCAAGCCTGGATCGAAATAACGGCGTTCATCAAATACATCATAAGTAGGTAAAAGTCGCTTGTGAAAAACTTGTTTGACTTCGCTATTTTCTAGCAAAGCGATGCTGTTAAATAAACTTTTACCACCATTAGTATGTGCATTAATATTTTGTTCAACAGTTCCTACCAACACCGCTAAATTTACTGGTAAATCTTGAGCTAAGTTTTGTAAAGTTATATTCATAGCTTCAACAAAACTAGGATTTAGTAATAAATCTCGTGGGGGATAGCCACACAAAGAAAGTTCTGGTGTCAGCAACAAACGCGCACCGCTAGATGCAGCGCGTTGTGCCGCTTCTAGGATTTTTTGGGCATTTCCTAGTAAGTCACCAATTGTCGGATTAATTTGAGCGATCGCAATTTTCATATTAGTTATTAGTCATTGGTCATTGGTCATTGGTCAAACAGGGAGTGTGGGAGGTGTGGGAGGATGGGGAACAAATGCAAGTATGGGAGGAAAAGGAGGATAGGGAGGATGGGGAAGAAATCTTGCCCTCCTCTCTCCCCACACTTCCCCATCTCCCTCATCCCCCTCATCTCCCTAATTAAATAAACACCAAAGGTTTATCTTTTAAGGGGGCAAAGGCTTCGGCATCAAACTTATATAAACTAGCCGGACGACCAGCACCCCGTGAGACTTTAATTCCGGTATCGGATAAAAAACCTAACTTGAGTAAACGCGCCCGAAAATTAGAATAATCAGAAAAATTGTCACCTAAAACTGTGGCATATAACTGATATAAATCATTTAACGTGAACATTTCTGGCAAGACTTCAAAAGCCACCGGACTATACTCCAATTTATTTCGCAAACGCCTATGTCCATAGGTCAAAATTTCATTATGATCGAAAGCCAATTGTGGGACTTGTTTAACTGGATACCACGCTATACCTGTAACGCGATCGGCAATCAATTCAGCTTCTTCAAATCGCACAAGAGCAAAATAACTAACTGATAGATAACGCACACCATAGCTATCAGTTGCTTCCCGCGGGTCGCGATTCGGCCCTCCAAAGGTATAAAGTTGTTCCAAATAGAGGTTGTTTACCTTAATTTTCTCCGCCATAATGCGATATGCGGCATCTTCCAAAGACTCTCCTCGACGCACCAAAGTACCGGGAAGACTCCAATGATTTAAAAATGGTTCTTGCTGTCGCATTACTAATAGAACTAACAGCCGATTTTGTGCAGTATCTACAGAAAAAATTACATTATCAACACCAACCTTGAAATCGGCCAAAGGTTGTTGGTTTAGCGGAGTTGAAATCTTTTTTTGCTGGCGTCCTGGCATTTGTATAAATGCTCTCGATTAATATAAGCAACTACAGGGGGAGTCAGGGCTTGAGAATCTCCATGTTCGCGGTAGGCTGTTGAGGAAATATCTAGGCCAGTTAGACTAGCGATCGCCATCTTGCCTCCCAACTTTTGGACTACCTCCAAATTAGACTCATCTATTGCATATCCCGGTCGCGGTACAATCAATAGTTGCACTTCCTGTAACAAATCTTCAATGCGATACCAATTTGGTAGCTGAGTCAGTAAATCCGAACCAATTACTAAAGTTAATTCAACGTTCTCACCCCAATGTAATTTGGCTTTTTCCACTGTTTCTAGCGTTCTCAAGCTACTCAATTCTTGCTCCAAAGCAATATTGTGCGGTGGTGCGTCTATATCCGCAATCAACAATTGCAGCATTGCCGCCCGATGCTCTAAAGGTGTTTGATGGGACTTAAATGGATTATCCGCTGCCCAAACCGCTACTTGCTCGTAACGCTCAGACAACCAACCCAGAATTTCCTGATGTCCAGTAGTTGGCGGATCGGCACTAGTTCCAAATAAAGCAATTCTCATAGTAATTCGTAATTAAGACATACTCAAAGAGTATTTTTATCTGTGTGTTTTCTGTGCCTGTGCGATTCGTTTTTTAGTTTCCTCTGTCAACTCTTGCAGTGCGGCAGAAATTTCTACTTCTACAGCCACAGGACGATCTAAGCGCCGCGTTTGTTGTGGCAAACTGGCAACTGAGGCAGCAGTACGCTGACGAATTGTTTCCAAAGTTTCGGGCGGTTGCAACTGTTTACCCTGCTGGACTACCAACTCTAATAATGGTTGTTCCAAAGAACTTTCACCTAAAAGTCCCAACCTGTCTGCTTTTACCTTACCTTCTGTCAAGGAGCGAAAAATCTGCTTGCGTCCTGGATAAGTTATCTTGCCACTCGACTGCTTCATCACTGGGATGCCGTCAATGTCTACAAGTTTATAAACTCCATTTATGGGAGAACCTGTAACTAATCGCGTTCCCAATCCGTAACCATCAATTTCAGCCCCAGCAGCTTTGAGTCTGGCAATTTCCCACTCATCCAAATCGCCACTAGCAAAAATTGTCACACCAGGAAGTAGCGATCGCACTTGTTTTGATAAGGTAATTAAGTCTCCTGAGTCCAATCTCACTCCTGTTAATTGCATTTCCCCGGAATTTACTTTTGCAGCTAAGCGTTGGGCAGCAGCAACGGTATCGTAGGTATCAATCAACAATGGCGCACCCGGAAAATATCGATGAAATGCACTAAAGGCTTGTTCTTCAGTACCTTCTACTGCTGACAGCGCCATCACTAAGGCGTGTGCCATCGTACCACTTGGCTTTTGTCCCAGTTGTAGCGCTGCTAACACATTGGAACTGGAATCCAATCCACCAGCCAACGCCGCCCGCACCGCCCACAAAGATCCTTGGGGACTAAATGCCCGTCTTGTGCCAAATTCTAAAAGTGTCGCTGAGTCTCCAGCTACATCCCGCAAGCGGGCTGCTTTTGTAGCAATTAAAGTTTGGTAATTAATAGTATTTAAAAGATAGGTTTCTACTAGTTGTGCTTGCCAAAGCGGTGCTTCAATGCGTAACAGTGGTTGATTGGCAAACACAGCCGTTCCTTCTGGGACTGCCCAAACATCCCCATTAAACTGGCCTTGAGCTAACAACGACCAAAAGCGATCGCTTGCCCCAGCAAAAATTCCTGTCGCTTGTAACGCCGCAATTTGCGATGAATTAAAGCGAAATTTTTCTAAATATGCCAACGCCTGCGCCAAGCCCATTGCAATTAAATAACCAAAATTAGGAGGCAAGCGTCTGACAGACAACTCAAAGCTTGCCCGTCGTTGTTCTATACCTTCGCCTACGTAACAAGCCGCCATCGTCAATTGGTAAAGGTCAGTCAGCAAACTGTAGTCATCCGCACATAGGTTTAGTTCCTGATTCTGCTGGGTTTGCTGCTTATTTACATAATCTAAATCTGAGAAAGTTGTCATGCTAGAGCTTCCTTATAAGAACGCTTCTTTTATTTATGGTATTATTCACCATAAATAATGTCAACTCCCAGTGAATATACTTCTGAGATTACTGTACAAGTATGAATTTACAGGCAGATTTATATTAACTTTATTAATTATTTAATGTTTTTTAATAGTAAAAGTGCAGCATCTTCTGGCTTGGCACTAATATTACGTTTTGATAAATTCTGGCTTTTGAATGGTAGTTGCTTTGATAGCAGGAAGCTAAGAGCGAACAAGTCAGCAAACCCCTCCAGCGCACTGCCTCCTCCTGAGTGCTGAGTTCTTAGGAAATAGTTGTGTTACAATTAAAATTAAGAAAAAGTTTTGACTTTTTGAAAAGCTAAAGTATTGCAAACTTATCTGAATAAATATTGCATAGATTTTCAATATATTGAGAGTTGCAGCTAGCTAAGAAAATCAGAATTAGAGTAGAGGTATCACGATTAAAGCGGCTCGAAAATTAGGAGTCAAATAATATGACTATTTTCAATATTTCCCAAATGCTTGCTAATGTGACCCAGTATATTTCAGAAGCTGCAATGCGGATTTTTGGCCCTACTGATGATGCGTATCCTATTATTGGCGTACAACCTTTTACTGGTGAGCCTTATAAGAAAGGTACAGCTGATATTTGGTAGATGGTGATACAGCGATAATATCAAGCGTGGAAGGGAACTGCAAAAAATAATATCATGTTCGGCTAATCACTTGTGATATGCCCAAAGCGAGTGCAAGAAGTGAAGTGAAGCAATCACAAAGTCAAGTGCGATCGCTTCACTTCGTACCCTACGGGAAGGCCAAGGGCTAACGCAATGACAAGTATTCACCCGAACATGATATAAATTATCCGGTTTGAAGTTGTTGACTGATGACTGATGACCATTGACTGTAAATAGTAGGATATTTTTTGATTTATCAGTCTTAAAGAACATTTACAATTAGGGCTTTGACTCTCCCCTTTCTTGAAGGAAGGGGATTATTTAAAGTTTGTGCGGTATTTTTATAATTACTCGCCTGTTGGGCACAGTTTACTCAGTAATCTTAAACAGATTAAGCTGAATGTTCTGTGCTTATTTTAATATCATATATAGGACTCATATTTAATTGTTGAAATATACGTAGGGTGCGTTAGCTACAGCAGATTGCAAGTGAGTGAGGTATAAAATGCAGGACTGATTCATCAGATATAAAGAGTTTCCACCTTCTGCCTCCTGCCTTCTGCCTCCTGCCTCCTGCTATAAAACAAAAGACGCAAAATACTCTTTTGCGTCTTTATTTTGAAATATTGAAAATTAGAAACTGAATGTGGTTCTCAGGGCACCAATCACAACATCATCATTGTCATTGTTATGATCTGGGGCTGTTAGCCAAATGACTCCTGGAGTAATGGTAATATTATCACTAAGCTTATATTGGTAGAATGCTTCCAGATGATAGGATGTATCCGCATCTTCAGCTAGTCCTGCTAGGGTAGAATTTGTTACTTTAGGCTCCATACCTGCAATAATACCTGCTAAGCTGCCTTTTGTACCCAGGTCAGGAAAGCCAAGGGTAACAGCATAGTTCCAAATGTCAACATCTCCACGGTTTCCTCTCAAGCTTCGGCTATTTGTGTATCCAGCCCAACCACCTAAAACTATCTTGTCAGTAATGCCAATGGATGCTTGGACACCGTAAGAATTACTGGAAAATCCGACTTCTTCTTCCGGTAAACCTTGGATAGCTGCTATATCTTGGAAGGTAGCTGCATTGCTACCTGTGAGTAGTGGTTGGTTATAAGAATTGATGTAAGTTAAACCGATAGAAATGCGATCGCTAGGTTGAACTGTCAGCTGTGCCAACGCACCGTAAGAACCATTGAACAAACCATTATTAAATGTAGGGTTATTAGCTGTACCACTCAAATACCCTAGACTTAGCCCTAATTGTTGGCTGAAGTTATATGTTATTCCCAACCCCGCACCATTTATCTGGTTATAAATTGGGTTGCGTGTACCAAAGGTGGATAAAGCCCCAAAAGAACCATCACCATCAAAGAGATTAATCGTATTGGTCAGGTCATCTGCTGCACCTGCATTGGCAAGAGCAATTACCTCTGTGTTTTTGCCCAAGGGAAATTTGTAATATAGTGCATCGATACTGGTATTAGTAGTACCATCCTCGCCAGCAAAAAATAAATTGCCCTCTGGTGTACCAATATTAGGGCTGAAAATATTATCAGCCTGAATTCTAGTGAACAGCGTATCTTGCCCTGTAAAGCTGGTAACTAATTCTATCCGCGCCCTTAGCCCCAAAGTTGTATTCTTTTCTGTAATTTCTGCACCGTTGACTGTATTTCCTGACAAAACATCGCTGACGACTGCAATAACTTCCCCTTGCAGTTTGGTTGTGGTGGAAAACCGATTTGCTTCTACCTCAGCAGTGCGTGCTTCTACTGCATCTACACGACCCCGCAGTGTCACCAGTTCAGCTGAAAAATCTTGTTGTAGCTTTTGTAATGTGGCTAAATCTTGTTTGTTAACCAAATCGCCGGTGGCTGTCGCAATTAGTTCGTTAACCCGATCGAGACAAGCATTTAAACCAGCAGCAAACTCATACCGTGTCAGTGCCCGATTACCACGATAAGTGCTATTTGGGTATCCTGCAATACAACCATAGCGTTCTACTAATGATTGCAATGCTTGGAATGCCCAGTCTGTAGTTTGCACATCTGACAGCTGAGACACTGAGGTAACTTGCGCCGTTGTCTTATCTTCAGCTATATTCTGAACTTTTGTGTTTGGAGTAGTTATAATTTGCGCTTGATTGATTTGGGAAGTGTTTGATGTTTCACCTGCAAATGCAGCAGTATTCATCAATAACACTACACTGCATAATGCTGGACTAATTAGCAGATATTTACAAAATTTTTGCATTTTTCTCCTCACACTTTTTTATAGTTCGCACTCACACCGCGCTTTTTTAAAGCACATTTTATTAAAAACTCGTCAGTAATCTTATCAGAAGTATGCAAGATTGTTAACAAAATCTTTCAAGAAATCTTAATTATTTTGGCAAAATTTAAATGCTAGAGCAGCCCTGCTGAACAACTTATGTCGTCATTCTTTACACAGTAAATACTTAAATAATATGTGTACTTTGATTGAGAATGAGAATTATTATAGTAGAATAAGTATCATTGTCAACAAAAATTGTGCAAAGGCACAGTATGTATAGGTTTTGAGGAGAAAACACTCTGATGAAGAATTGCAGAATATCTAGAACCCGCAGACAGCGAAGCGGCATCGTGTCATTAGTTGCTGTGTTAATGTTGTCAATGGCTGGTGGCTGTAGCGAATCGAATCAAAATCAAGGAACAACTGCTCAACAGTCGCCGCAAGCACAGGAGGCTGCATCTACACCAACAGCGCAGCGAGGAAAAACTAAAGTAGTGACGACATTTTTGCCGATATATTTGTTTACTAAGGCAGTAGCTGGAAACGTTGCAGATGTAGAAATTTTAGTGCCACCTGGTACGGAGGTACACGAATATCAAGCGACACCAGAAAATGTCAAAGCGATCGCCACTGCCAATGTATTAGTAAAAAATGGTTTAGGGTTGGAGGAATTTTTAGAAGATACTGTCAAGAATGCCCAAAATTCTAAATTAGTAGAAATTGACGCCAGTAAAGGTATTAAACCCTTAAATCAAATTTCACCTGTTGAGAAAACTGGGAAAAACGAGGAAGATAGCGACCACGAACACGCCCAAGGCAATCCTCACGTTTGGTTAGATCCAGTTTTGGCAAAACAGCAAGTAACTAATATTCGGGATGGTTTAATTGCTGCTGACCCTGCAAATAAAGCTACTTATCAGACTAATGCTGCGGCTTATATAAAAGAATTAGAAAATTTAAACAGTGAATTTCAGCAAACATTACAAAAAACTCCGAGTTGTACCTTTATCACCTTTCATGACGCATTTCCATACTTAGCAAGACGCTATAACCTCAAACAAGTTGCAGTAGTAGAAATTCCCGAAGACCAACTTTCACCAACTGACGTACAAAATGCCGTCAACGCTGTGAAAAAGTACAAAGTTAAAGCCTTATTTAGTGAACCAGGAGTAGATAATAAATTACTCACAAGTCTCTCCAAAGACTTGAAGTTAAGTTTGCGTACTTTAGATTCTTTAGAAACAGGTCAAACAGATCCACAGCATTATTTCCAAGCGATGAAAGCTAACTTACAAACTCTAGAAACGGCATGTAAATAAGTTTGTCCTTTGTCAATTATCCTTTGCAAATGACTAATGACTAATGACCAATGCCAAATAACCAATGACTAATTACCAATGACTAATAATATTCCTATTTTGAAAGTAGAAGGATTAACTGTTTATCAAGGCAGTTATTTAGCTGTAGAAAATGTTTCCTTTGAATTGTTGCCTGGAACAGATACAGCTATAGTTGGGCCCAATGGCGCGGGTAAAAGTACTCTGATCAAAGCAGTCTTAGATTTGATACCTCGAAGTGCTGGTACGATTCAAATATTGGATCGTCCAATTGCAAAGCTAGGGCATCTACGTCACTTATTGGGATATATGCCACAAAACTTCTTCTTTGACCGCAGCTTTCCAATTTCTGTTAGGGAATTGGTAGGACTAGGATGGACAAGTGAAAGCAAAAGGCCAAAGGCAAAAGGCAAAAGGGGGGATTCATTTTTTTTGAGATTGCGAACACAAGACCAAGAAAAATCCACAGCAATAACAGAAGCTTTACGGCGAACCGATGCTTATCATTTACAACATCAGGCTATTGGTACTCTTAGCGGTGGTCAGCTTAAACGCGTGTTGTTGGCTTATTGTTTGGTGAAGCAACGGAAACTCTTGGTACTAGATGAAGCCTTTGCTGGAGTTGATGTACAAGGTGCCGCAGATTTTTATGCTTTACTAAATGAATTAAAACGGGAAGAGGGTTGGACAGTATTGCAAGTTTCCCATGATATTGATATGGTAAGTCGTCATTGCGATCGCGTGCTTTGCTTAAATCAAACCATTGTTTGTACTGGAAAGCCGGAAATTGCCCTTTCTCCGCAAAACTTGTTAGCAACCTATGGGCCGGGGTTCAGTCGTTACCAGCACGATCATAATTAACTTGGGAGTTACAAGTTAAAGGGAAGTTGAAAAAATAAATTATTCAGTTTGAAGTTGCTAACTGATGACTAATGACTGTTGACTTTGAACAGTGGAATATTTTTTATTTATCAATCCCAAAAGTTAGGAGTTTTAAATTTAAAACATAGTATAAAATACATTACGACCTTGCTTGTAAGAACTTATCAAAAGCATTTCTCATAAGTATGGATTTGTTCAATGATTGCCACATAGATTGGCTAGCGATCGCCAATAGTAATAACTTAGTAAGCTTATTACAATACCCGTTTATGCAACGGGCGATCGCAGGTGCTTTGTTGATGGGAATACTTGGTGGGATGCTGGGTAGTTTCGTGACTTTGCGCCAGTTGTCTTTTTTCAGCCACGCAGTTGGTCATGCAGCATTGGTAGGTGTGGCGTTGGGTGTGCTGTTACAGATAAATCCTACTTGGATGCTGCTACCTTTTACCTTAGTTTTTGGTGTTATAGTCCTTTACTTCATCGACAAAACCGACTTAGCTAGCGATAGCGTACTTAGCATAGTACTATCTGGGGCATTAGCGATCGGGGTGATTCTCACTAGCCTAATTAAAGGATATCGTGGCAACTTGATGGCAGTGTTATTCGGCGATATTCTAGCTATTGATGCCACAGATTTGATTTTGACACTACTGGTACTTTTGGCAGGCTGCATATTTTTGCTATCAACTCTGCAACAGCAAATTTTATTGACACTTAACCCAGATGTAGCGCAGGTTCAAGGTATTCCCGTGCAATTGTACCGCTACTGTTTTGTAGTTTTGCTTTCACTCGCCGTTGCTGTAGCAATTAAAGCCGTTGGGGTTTTGCTGGTAAATGCTTTTTTAGTTATTCCCGCCTCCACCGCCAAACTAATGAGTCACCACTTTAGCCGCTTTCTAATTATTTCAGTAATAGTCGGTTCCATTAGCAGCATTATTGGCATCATTGTGTCAGGTCTTTTCAACCTTGCTTCTGGGCCGAGTATTGTGCTTGTCCAGTTTCTACTCTTTCTAGCTGTTTTCATCTGGTTAAAGTTAAGCTTGAAAGTTGCATAAATAATTTTTGTGTAAACTCTTGCAAAATCCTTTTACCTTTGCTATCTTAAGTAATCGTGGCTCAAAAAGCCTCCGCCGGGATAGCTCAGTCGGTAGAGCAGAGGACTGAAAATCCTCGTGTCACCAGTTCAAGTCTGGTTCCTGGCATTTAAAAAAACTCTTGAAATCTTTGGATTTCAAGAGTTTTTTGCTTTCTCATACCTCAAAAATAGAGGACAAATGTTCTAGTTTGAAGGTCAATTTTGGACGTTTTTGGATACCTTTAGAGACAAATTGGGTGTAAAAACCACATTGCTAAGTTATGGGCGATCGCCAAAAGGTTAATCTATCAGATACTAGGCAAGTCTCCTTCAGGTAAAATGTTATCTATACTCAATACCCACGGTATACCTTTGTCAATTGGAGAACTAACAGTAATTTTAGCTCTGTTAGTAAATTGTTTTAATTTCTCAGTAAAATGGGGAACAGTTTTCATGATGTTGCGATAACTTTCCATATCATGGCAAATCATAATTAATGTCAGAATGCCACTATTTATTTGGAAATACCAATGGCAATGACATAACAAAACACGTGTCATGTTGTCGCAAGCCAAGAAAAAGCTTTTTTTAGTTGCTTCTTCAAGTTGCCTGAATAGTATTTCACTGACTCTTATTGTTTGGACTGAAGGCAAATCATCTGGAGGTAGACAAGATTTATTCATAGGATTTTAGTCTGCGGCAAAATACAACAGCGATTTTTTGCAATATTTGTGCAAAAAAATTCGGTCTTAATATTAGGACTTCTATTTGATTGCGTGACTCACCCGCCTTCAATTGAAAAAGGCTGATTCCTTACTCCCTACTTATTGACGGGAGCAAATAAGTTTAAAAATCAAAGGGGATTAGTATAGTTAGTGTTATTCTTCTTGAGTGACAAGCCAAAGTAAATCTAACCACAAACGCGGATAAGTTTCTTTCAAATTTGATAGGGGATCGCGCATCAAATTGTTGGCATTCAAACAAACAACCTCAACTAGACCCACGTATTCAGCTACTTCTCGAAGTAGGTTTTTCTCTGCTACTACCGCATTCATTAGTCTATCAGGACAGTAAATACCAATGTATCTTGTATGACAGATACACGTTTTGATATTTGCTCTTATTAAGTAAGGTTTAGGATTAATTACCTTTACATAACACTGACGTAGCAATGCCCATACCCGTGGGTGAGTGTGTTCAATAATTACGCCAAATTGTTGGGCTAAGTCTTCCTCAGTAATCATTATTCTCTCCATTTCTGTAGCGCAAACAACTATAAATTGCCTCTTATTTATTGCACGTTTTGATAAATAGCCTATTGTGCAATAGATATCTGCATATTTATTTAAGTGAAAACCGTAATTTTTATTGAGGCAAAATTTACCTCAAAAAGTGAAATTGCTTAGTCGTATATTTCTTACGGCTCATATATAGCTCACATAGATTAGGACAGTGTTAACTGCTCAAGGCAATGAAGCAACTGTGTTTATACTCAGCACTCGGCACTGGGCACTTAGCACTTTCCTATAACTCATCTATCAAGCATCAAATCCTAAACCAATTTCTAAAACTGTATTCAGTGCTACCTTTTACCATAAAAGTTGGTAGAACTCCAAATATGAAATAAGTCTTTTGTTGGCGTAGGGTTAAGATAAGCATTTTTCTCTCCCTCCCGCCTCAACAAGATAAATTCTTCCTAAACTTAAGCATATTGCTTTAGGAAACTCCATAAAAATAAATTATTCAATTTCACTCTTCCAAAACAACTTTCCCTCCCCCTGCCCCCTGCTCCCTGCCCTCAAAATGATGGGATATTTTTTTATTGAAAGTCCCTTACTCGTGACGGTTAGGGAGTTTTGAGTCATATATCAACAGCCAGAAAACAGTCTTAAGCAAAAAAAATTGCACCTTGCAAGAAATTTTGCAAAATGTGTGATATTCTTTGAATATAGGGAATCAAAACAGCGAAAGCACAGTTATGTCGTCGAAGAGGAATAATATAAACTCAAAGACCGTGCTTTCGCCTTGGCAGATTTAGTTAAATCCGCTACGGCTTTTTGAAATTCAGAGAAGCTCAAGCCAATGAAGCAGGATAACGATCTCCGTAACAACTTGAAGTCAATTAGAACCCGCTTAGGCATGAGTCAACAAGATTTGGCAAACCTAGCTGGTGTTACCCGTCAAACTATAAGTGGTGTAGAGTCGGGACTATACGCTCCTTCAGTGGCCATCACACTTCGCCTAGCAAAGGCACTTGGCTGTCAAGTAGAGGATCTATTCTGGTTAGAGCGAGATTTACCTGAAATCGAAGCAGTACTTGCCAAACCTGTTCCTGCCGCTCAGCAGACGCGAGTCAGTCTGGCTCGCCTGGGAGGACAATGGGTAGCTTATCCTTTAATTGGCAACGATGCTTTTCGCCAAGATATGATTCCTGCTGATGGAGAGGGTAAAACTCAAATAGGTACAGATAAAGTTCGAGTCCGTCTTTTAGATGATAATCTGGAAACACTGCACAACACTGTTGTGATTGCCGGTTGTGCGCCTGTGATTTCGCTATGGGCTAGAGCCACCGAACGCTGGCATCCCCAACTGCGAGTTCAATTTAACTTTGCCAACAGCATGTCTGCATTGCACAGTCTATGCCGAGGTGAAGCACACATCGCTGGGATGCACCTGTACGATCCTGAAACTGGTGAGTATAATACACCTTTTGTTCGAGATGTTTTGGCTGGAAGGGAAGCAGTTTTGATTACCCTCGGTGTTTGGGAAGAGGGACTTTTAGTCAAGTCTGGCAACCCGATGGGAATCACAACAGTTACTGATTTAGTGGAACGGGGAGTTAGTATTGTTAACCGTGAAGTAGGTGCTGGTACTCGTTTACTTCTGGAACAAAAACTCGAACAGCAACAGATACCGTTTCATGCTGTCGAAGGTTTTGACCATGTTGTTCAAAGTCACCAAGATGTTGCCCATGCAGTAGCATTAGGAGTTGCGGATGCAGGCATGAGTACCGCATCTGTAGCTACCGCCTTTGGACTGGGATTTATCCCTTTACATCAATCACGATATGACTTAGTGATTCTTAAGGAATATCTGGAAGAAGCGCCAGTGCAGCAGTTACTCAGTACTTTGGGACATCGGATGGTTCACTCACAATTTGAAATTCTCGGCGGCTACGATATTAGCAAAATTGGCGAAATTGTAGCGACCGTCTAGAGTAGATTGCAATTATGGTTGGTTGTGTGGTTTCAGGAAAACTCTGCGTAAATTTCAATTCCTGTTGCGATCGCTCTTGTACAATTTTAGATTTTGAATAGGAAATTGCCTCTATTTCCCCAGAAATTATCTGATATCATGTCCGGTTAAGGGACTTCTAAATAAAAAATATCCCACTATTCACAGTCAACAGTCATCAGTCATCAACTTCAAAGGGAATAATTTATTTCTTAGAGTTCTCTAATCATTTGTGATTAAAATCTCTTCGGAGTAACAAGGTACGGTGACGCATCACCTCAAACCGTACATTCGATCCAGTTTTGTGATTAATCAAGACAAATGACAATCAGAAATGCGATCGCTAATCATATGTATTCAATACTAAATGATTTTGTCGTACAGCGTGGTGGGCGAAGTCCACCGTAGACATCGCCTCCAACGACCGTTCGCAACTGTCACTTTACAGTGCGAACACAAAAGCGAATCAAAAGACCCACCAAACAATTGCAGGAAAAATCATCATGTCCGACGAAAAAATTAGACAAATAGCTTTCTATGGTAAAGGCGGTATCGGTAAATCTACCACCTCCCAAAATACCCTAGCCGCTATGGCAGAAGTGGGTCAACGCATCTTAATTGTCGGATGTGACCCCAAAGCTGACTCTACACGCTTGATTTTACACACAAAAGCTCAAACTACTGTGTTGCACTTGGCTGCTGAAAGAGGTGCAGTCGAAGATTTAGAACTTGAGGAAGTGGTAATTGAAGGCTTCCGAGGTATTAGATGCGTAGAATCTGGTGGTCCAGAACCTGGAGTAGGCTGCGCTGGTCGGGGTATAATCACCGCTATTAACTTCCTAGAAGAAAACGGCGCTTACAGTGGCGTAGATTTCGTGTCATACGACGTATTAGGTGACGTTGTGTGTGGTGGTTTCGCTATGCCTATCCGTGAAGGTAAAGCCCAAGAAATCTACATCGTTACCTCTGGTGAAATGATGGCGATGTTTGCTGCTAATAACATTGCTCGCGGCGTTCTCAAGTATGCTCACACTGGTGGCGTGCGCTTGGGTGGTCTGATTTGTAACAGCCGCAAAACTGACCGGGAAGACGAACTGATTAGTACATTAGCAGCTAGATTAAGCACCCAGATGATTCACTTCGTCCCCCGCGACAACATCGTGCAACACGCAGAATTGCGCCGGATGACAGTTAACGAGTATGCACCGGATAGCAACCAAGCTCATGAATATCGCACATTAGCAGACAAGATTATCAACAATACAAATCTTGCTATTCCTACACCCATTGAGATGGACGAGTTAGAAGAGTTGTTGATTGAGTTCGGCATTCTTGAAAGTGAAGAAAATGCTGCAAAAATGATTGCTACAGCTGATGCTCAGCAAGAAGCTGCTAAAAAGCAAGAAGACGCCCAAGGCGAAGCACTAGAAGCACTTGCAAAAGGCAATGTGGAAATAGTTTCTGGTAGCTAAAAATATAAGACTTTCGTTCTCGCTTAACAAATAGCAGAACTCACTAAGGAACGGAAGAAATTAAGTGGGGAATTACCCCACTTTCTCTCACCATTAAAACGATATGGAGGTTCTATAGATAAATCAATATAAATTCTCTGTGCAAATAACAGATTAATCAATCTTAATTGTGACTTGTGAATTTTTCAAGTTCTCCTTAGAGCAATTAATCTGTTAATATCTACGCAATAAAACCGCTCTTGTGGTTTTTGTTTACTCCTTGTATCAATTGGTTGGTCATTAGGGAATGAGGAATTCTCTTTCTCATTCCCTTTTATTCCATGCTAGAAGCAGACCGCCAAGCAACTAAAATTATTTCTCAATTTTGTAAATTCCGCTACCACTTCATAACTTCTATCTCTTTTCACTAAAAAAATGAATCCTCAACCTAGAAAAATCAATGATTCATTCAGTGAATCAAACGACGAAAACCAGCAGCAAAAGCAGAAGAAAAAAAAGCCTTCTACACAATTACCCCAGCCAGGAACTGCTCAAGGAAGTTGCGCTTTTGATAGTGCAATGATTACTTTAGTACCAATCACTGATGCTGCTCATATAGTCCACGGGCCGAGTGGTTGTGCTGCTAGTATTTGGGGAAACTACACTAGTCTCTCTTCTGGTTCAATGCTGTATAAAACACGCTTTACCACTGACACAGATGAGAGTGATATTATCTTTGGTGGAGCGAAAAAGCTATACAAAGGTATTTTAGAATTACAAAGACGCTACAAACCGGCTGCGATATTTGTCTACTCTACCTGTATCACTGCTTTAATTGGTGATGACATCGAAGGAATATGTAAAGATGCTACTGAAAAAACAGGAATACCCACTATTCCCGTACATTGTCCTGGGTTTATTGGTAGCCAAAATCTCGGTAACCGCGTTGCTGGTGAAGCGTTGCTAGAACACGTTATTGGAACTGCCGAGCCAGATATTACTACACCATTAGATATTAACTTGATTGGTGAATATAATATTGCAGGTGCAATCTGGAATGTTCTACCGTTATTGGAGAAATTAGGTATCCGAGTTTTAGCAAAAATTACAGGCGATGCTTTGTATCAAGAAGTTTGCTCTGCTCATCGTGCCAAACTAAACGTCATACTCTCCTCAAAAGCTTTGATCAACATAGCAAAAAAGATGGAGAAACTCTATGGTATCGCTTATATTGAAGAATCTATTTACGGGGTAGAACAAATTAATCAGTGTTTAAAAAATATTGCAGCGAAATTAGGTCATCCTGATTTAATAGAACGTACTGAAAACCTGATTACAGAAGAAACTAGTGATTTAGAAGCAAAACTCACCCCTTATCGCATTCGATTGCAAGGTAAACGTCTAATCCTTTCGATTAAAAATTTCAAGAGTTGGTTGATTATCTTTGCTGCTCAAAAATTAGGTATGGAAATTATTGCTATCTGCACCCAGAATAATACTGAAGATGAATTAGTTAGAATCAAAAATTTGTTGGGTCAAGATGGTATAATTTTAGAATCAGAAAGCCCTGAAGCTATATTACAACTAATTAATAATAATAAAGCTAATATTTTAATTAGTGATGCTCGTTATTTAGATACTGCCCTAATAGCCAGAATTCCTTTCTTAGACATCAATGTCGAACGCAATCATGCCTATGCAGGCTATAGAGGAATATTAGAAATGGCACGAGAATTGTATGCCACTTTTTACAGTCCTGTGTGGGAACAAGTATGCCGACCAGTTCCGTGGGATGTAGGAAAAACAGCCCAAGAAATTACGGGAGCATCCCCTACTTCATTGGAGGAAATCTAATGGCGATTGTTAGCGTTACAAGTACATCAGTTGCAGTTAACCCTCTCAAACAAAGCCAAGCTGTGGGTGCAACTTTAGCCTTTTTGGGCTTGAAGGGAATGATGCCTTTATTACACGGTTCTCAAGGTTGTACAGCTTTGGCTAAAAGGGTATTAGTACAGCATTTTCATCAGACGATTCCGCTTTCGACTACAGCAATGACGGAAGTTGCAACGATTTTGGGTGGTGAGGAGAGAGTTGAACAAGCAATTCTGACTTTGGTACAGAAATCGAAACCGGAAATTATCGGTCTTTGTACCAGTGGACTTGTGGAAACCAGAGGCGATGACATGGAACGTTTTATCAAACAGATTCGCCACCGTCACCCAGAACTGGATTATCTACCTATTGCTCTTGTCTCTACACCAGATTTTAAAGGTACATTACAGGATGGTTTTGCTGCCGCAGTCGAAAGTATAGTTAAGGAAATTCCTCAAGAATCCTCAAAGCAAAAGGCTTGTCCCACACAAATCACAATTTTGGCGAGTTCTGCTTTTACTCCCGGAGATATACAGGAAATTAAAGAGATTGTCACTTCGTTTGGACTGATACCGATTGTTATCCCTGACCTTTCCGGTGTTCTAGATAGTCAGATACAAGATTCCTCTGGTGTCATCGCAGCCAATGGCACTACTTTGTCACAGTTGCGTTCAATCGATAGTTCTGCGTTTACTTTGGCGTTAGGTGAAAGTATGCGGGCTGGGGCGCAAATTTTAGAAAAGAGATTTAATATACCTTACGAGGTGTTTGGCGAATTAACGGGACTAACAGCAGTAGATAAATTTCTGCAAGCGTTGGCAGATATCAGTGGTGTTAGCGTACCGGAGAAATACCGCTATCAGCGGCGTCAGTTGCAACATGTGATGTTAGAGAATCACTTTTACTTTGGTTGCAAGCGAGTTGCTTTAGCGCTGGAACCAGATTTACTATGGTCAACAGTTTATTTTCTGCAATCACTAGGAGTTCAGATTCATGCCGCAGTCACGACAACCCGCTCTCCTGTTCTAGAAAAACTGCCGATTCCTAGTGTTACCATTGGTGATTTAGAAGACTTTGAGCAACTGGCAGTTGGTTCTGATTTGCTGATTGGCAATTCTCACGCAGTTGCGATCGCCCAACGCTTAAAAATTCCTCTCTACCGTCAGGGAATTCCCATTTTTGACCGTTTAGATTGCAATCAATCTACCAAAGTTGGCTACCGAGGTACAATGCAGGTTTTGTTTGAGATTGGCAACTTGTTTTTAGAACAGGAGGCAATAGTTAAGCATTAAATAGAGCTAACTTGTGAGTATTCATCCCAGTTTTCAGTAATAGTGCCTTGAAAGACACTTGCTGTCTCTACGACCAAGCTCAGCCACCAGTAATTACAAATAATAGCTGTTATGTTTGTATTGTCATTAATTGCTTTGGCAATCGCTTTAGTTTTTTTTCGCATCAACGCGAATATTCTCGATCGGATAGATCGGCTAATAAGCATATTGATTATTTTATTTTTCTTGGGTTTAAGTCTAATTTTTGCACCTTTACTCATCAAACTACTGATTGCAATAGTTTTACTGCTCAGTAAACACCCAAAGCTTAGAATTAACACTCCCTTCACTGAGTCCTCAATTAGTCAGAAATAAAAATATTTTTACCAAAAATATTGGTAATATGTAGCAGTAGATACAATCCTCTAGAACAATTTTAGCTTTGATAATTAGTATCAAGCCGTATACTCTCTTGTGAATATACCAACCAATGCCAGTAAGTTAGGCGCAAGCTTCTGCATTGACTCAAAATTAAGTCTTTCATTCTGATGAATCCAGTACAGTTAAGGCAAATAATTGTGAAGGCGAGTCGTGTTAGAAGAAAACTTCGCCGCCGTTTTGATTTGACAAAATCTGTGATGCCTGCGACGGGCGTACCCCTACTCTTAAACAAGTTAGGCGTTGGCATTAGCGAAGCGGTACACGAACGAGCGTCAGCCTCTAGTAGAGAAGCGTCTTTAAGAGTTGTCATTGCACCATCTTTACTTACCTGGTTCGAGGTTCTTGGCTACACAGTTTTATTAGAGCCGGACATTGCTTTGGGTAAGTATCGGATCGGGCGCAGCAGCTATAAAGAGGTGATTTTGCACGATCGCCTTGATAGCGCTTTACAAAAAATTAATCCCACAAAACCGCCTGAAGCAATCGCCAAAGCTATCTCTCAAGTCACTTCTACACAGAGTTCTGACTTGCTGGAAAACAACTACCGCTTTCACAAATTTCTAAGCGATGGTGTTGAAGTTGAGTACCTCTTCAACAAAGAAATAGTTTGTGACAAAGTACGGCTCATCGATACATCTAACCTACTAAACAATGATTGGCTAGTTATTCATCCATTGACTGTAGTTGAGGGGAGCCATGCTCATTGTCCTGATGTGGTTGTTTTTGTCAATGGTTTACCCTTGGCAGTTATTGTCTTAATCGATCCAAGTTACGAACAAGCCACATTCAAAGCAGGCAAAGAGCGAATCCAAGCTTACTTTCAACAGATACCAAAGCTGTTTTACTACAATACATTATTAGTTATTACTTGCCAAAATCAGGCACGAGTAGGTACATTAACCTCCGACTTGCAAGAGTTTTTACCGTGGCGGACGATTGATGGTGAAGATTTTCCTGCCAAGGGTGCAACTGAGCTAGAGGTGTTGATTCAAGGTATTTTTGATAAACGGCGTTTCCTAGAGCAAGTATTGCACTTTATAGTATTTGAGTTAAACGGAACTGACATCAGTAAAAAGTTGCTTCGCCGACCTTTTTGTACAAGACCAAATACCAATCAAACGTTCAACCAATAAGGAGTACCAGAATATGGAAATTAGCGCTCGTAATACATTCAAAGGAACTATTAAGGCAGTTCACACTGGAGCAATCAATAGTGAAGTCATACTAGAAATCTCACCAGGTATAGAAATAACTGCAATCATCACTAATGGGTCTGTAGATAATCTTCAGCTTCAGCCAGGAAAACAAGCACAAGCAATTATCAAAGCATCAGATGTAATAATTGCTGTATAATGCCAAGCATTAATAGTTGAACATTTATATAGCATTAACTTAATATTTTAAGTTACTCAAAATCTTGAGTTAATGCAACACATTTTCTATGCGTTCTCATCTCTAAAATTCAACAGATATCTACCCGCTTGTAATTAAAATTGCAATCGCTTGCAATAACAAAAATAAGAACATTTGCTATGAAAACCGGACTTTTCTGTAATTACGAAAATCATCATCAAAATGCTCGTCGCACCATGTTTGAGCAAGTTGCATTGGTAAGACACGCAGAAAGTTTGGATTTTGAACAAGCTTGGGTGACAGAGCATCATTTTAATGATTTCAGTGTCAGCCCATCAACTTTAATGTTAATGGCACACTTAGCAGGCGTAACTAACAAAATTCGATTAGGTTCAGCAGCATTATTACTGGCATTTCACAACCCAATCACTATTGCTGAAAGCATTGCTACACTGGATAATCTGTGCAACGGGCGACTTTCCATTGGAATTGCTAAGGGTGGGCCGTTTCCGGAACAAAACAAGCATTTTGGTACTTCCATGAGTGAATCTCGCTCTCAAACTCTAGAAGCAATGACACTAATTCATAAGCTGTTATATCATACTAACGTGTCATTTAACGGTAAATATTATCAATGCGAAGGGGTGACTATTTATCCAAAACCTTTGCAGAAACCGATTTCAGTATATCTAGCAACCAGCGACGATCGCGCCCTGAAGTTTAGCGCCCTCAATTCTTTTGGCTTAATGGGAGGAACACAGTTTTCTCTTGATACTCTCAAAAGCAATGTTATGAAATATCGTGTTATCAATTCCAGCGGTTCAGATCGACTGATGCTAGCACGGTTCTTTTTTGTTGCTCGCACAAATGAAGAAGCAGTGAGTGAAGCGTTACCTTTTCTTCGCACTTTTAGCCAGAGAATGAAAGCTTTTAAAAATAAAGTTCAAAACTCCGAGAATCACAGTCAACATGCGATGCCAATTGGTGAGCAAAAAAGCTCTTTTGATGAAAATTATTTGCTGGAAAACTCAATTATTGGTGATGTAACTACCTGTCGTGACAAAATCAAACGATTTCAAGATGAACTTAGTTTAGACACTCTAGCACTCAATCCCTGCTCGTTAGATCTACAAAAAAAACTAGAAAGTTTGACACTTTATAACCAAGAGGTGCAAACTTATGTCTGAAAAAGGTGCGATTGCTTATAGCAGGAGGCAGGAGGCTTTAGCGCAAAGGCAGGAGGTAAAACTATTGCTAACTCTAGCATTCACCCCATCCTTGTGTCTTAAAGAGTGTGACTACGGCTATATTATCCATCTTGTGTCACTTTCCGGACATTATATGAAAAGCGAGCGCATAAACTGCCATTTAGTGCGATCGCTTGTAAAATGTGGATGAAAGTGTAGTTTTTTCTACATAGCTTCTGTTATAAACTACCTATGCACGCACCATTTCCTTTTGAAATCTCATCCAATGCCGATGTTGAGCGATCGCACTGATAAAATCATCAGCTACAGACTTCAAGTCAGATTCACTAGAAGTCACCACACCCATGTCAGAGCGCGCGCCATTTTGCGATAACTTCACGCCTGTAATATTAGCCACCGATAGGAGTTCAACCCCTTCGCTGGTCGCAGCGATTGTTTTATAGTGCTTAAATGCCTCATTGATGAAGTTAATTGCTTCTCCTTCTTGCTTGAGTGCCTTGATACTCTGCGTTCCACCAGGTACATATACCGCATCAAACATTACAGAAGCAGCTGTATCAAAGGTCATCTCAACCGGGATTTCCTGGCCATCATCGCCTTTGATTTTACCGCCATGAGTCGCAACAATTTTCGCCTGAGCGCCCTCTTGCATTAGTGCTTGCTGAAGCGTGCTAAGTTCCTGAGCATTTACACCATCCGCCGCTAGAATTGCAATCTTGCGACTCTTAATCGTTTTTTCTGGCATCTTCTCTAGCATAGTTTGGATACTGAGCGCCGGAGATTTCTGCCCATGATTTGGTTTTACTTCTGTAGGAGCAGGTAAGCCCAATCCCTCAGCAATGCGAGTTACCAGTTGACGATCGACAGAGTTAAATAACTCTAGCATCCGCTCTTTGACAGCAAGGTTCATCACTTTGCCTAACTCAAAATGTACCGCTTTGACTAAGTGTTCTTTCTCCGGTTCAGATAAACTGTTCCAGAATAAAGTTGCCTGACTGAAGTGGTCTTGGAAACTGGGGCTGCGTTCTCGAATTTTATGACCTCCCACCTGCTCCTTATAGCTGACAAAGCCGCCAAGATTTTCCGGAGCGTTCATCGGGCAACCATTACCGAGGGAATTCGGGAAGTAGTTTACCTTTGAAGTGGGAATGTTGTACTGCATAACCCCGTCCCGTTGGTTATTATGGAACGGACAAACAGGGCGGTTAATTGGTAAATCAGTATAATTTGCGCTTCCCAAACGGTGTACTTGCGTATCAGCGTAGGAGAAGATCCGACCTTGCAGCAGTGGGTCATCCGAGAAATCGATGCCTGGTACAACATTGGCAGGTTGAAAGGCAACTTGTTCGGTTTCGGCAAAGTAGTTGTCTGGGTTGCGGTTGAGTACCATCTTGCCGATTGGCTTCACCGGAACCAATTCTTCGGGAATCAGCTTGGTGGAATCAAGGATATCGAAATCAAACTTAAATTCGTCCTCTTCCTCAACAATCTGCACCCCAAGTTCAAATTCTGGATAGTCGCCCATTTCGATCGCATCCCCTAAATCGCGGCGATGGAAATCAGGGTCTTTTCCGCCTGCTTTTTGCGCTTCATCCCATACTATCGAATGCACGCCTAGAATCGGCTTCCAGTGAAATTTCACAAACCTGGCTTTGCCTTGTTCGTTGACAAAGCGGAAAGTGTGAATCCCAAATCCTTGCATCATCCGGTAACTTCTGGGAAGGGTGCGATCCGACAGTATCCACATAATCATGTGCATCGATTCCGGCACGAGCGAGATAAAGTCCCAGAAGTTATCATGAGCGGTTCCCGCTTGGGGTATCTCGTTGTGCGGTTCGGGTTTCACAGCATGAATCAAGTCAGGAAACTTGATCGCATCTTGGATAAAAAATACCGGAATATTGTTGCCAACTATATCGTAGTTGCCATCTTCTGTGTAGAACCTAACAGCAAATCCACGTACATCGCGGGCAGTATCAGCTGAACCCCGGAACCCGGCAACCGTAGAAAATCGAACGAAGACCGGAGTTTTAACCGAGGGATCTTGGAGAAATTTTGCCTTCGTATATTCTGCCAGGGATTCATAAGGCTGGAAGTACCCATGAACACCTGCTCCTCGCGCATGAACCACCCGCTCTGGAATGCGCTCTCGGTCAAAGTGTGCCAGTTTCTCGCGGAAGTGAAAGTCTTCTACCAATGTGGGGCCACGCTCACCAGCTTTGAGCGAATCATTTGTGTTGTTAATCCGCACTCCCTGATTGGTGGTCAAATATTCCCCAGCTTCTTGACGAGAGGAGTCTAGAGCCTTCTGTTTGCTTTGCTCGTCGATCGGATTGTGTTCAGTCATGTTAGGTGCTGTGAAGTGCTATTTAACAGTTAAATTAATCTGCGTAGTGTGTTATTTAATTTTGTTTAGCAGGTAAATAAGTCTGCTGGGATAGGTTGTTGCCGCTCCTCATTCCTTTTTGGGCAAGTCACTAAAAGCGATTCTACTATCTTAAACAAGATAGTACAATAGTTCCTCTCACTCCAGACGGAGAGAAGGGGTGCGTGTCTCATTTGCTAGTTGCGAAGTGGATTACTTACCCATAAATCCAGAGCGCAGTCCGGCTGCTGCCTCCCTAACCGCCTGTTTACCCTTATCTACCACTGCTCCGGTGCCAAAAAATTCATGAGTCACGCCGTTATAGTTGATTGCCTTTACAGAGGAACCCGCCTCACGCAAACGCTTGGCATAGGCTTCTCCTTCACTACGCAGTGGGTCAATTTCTGCCATAATCACCGTCGCAGGTGGCAGACCGCGTAGGTTTTCTGCTCGCAGTGGTGAAGCATAGGGATTACTCCCGTCAGACTGACTGTTTAGATATTGGCTCCAGAACCAGACCATCATCGCTTTGTTGAGCGGCTTGGCGTTAGCATTCTCCTGGTAGGAGGGTGTGTCAAAGGCGTAATTGGTAATAGGATAGATTAACATCTGATGCACAGGTATCTTGCCACCTCTGTCACGCGCCATTAAGCAGGTGACAGCCGCCAAATTACCACCTGCGCTCTCACCGCCGACTGCAACCCGCTTGGGGTCGCCGTTGATTCGGGCAGCATTGGCTATAACCCATTGAGTTGCAGCATAAGCATCTTCCGCCGCTGCGGGAAACTTATGTTCTGGGGCTTGGCGATAGGCGACAGATACAACAATACAGTTAGCTGCATTGGTCAAAGCGCGGCACGATGAATCATAGGTATCTAAATTGGCGATTACCCAGCCACCGCCGTGGAAGTAGACCAGCACCGGGAAAGGCCCCTTTCCCTTTGGTAAATAAATACGCGCTAGAAGATCGCCCCCTGGCCCTGGTATCAGTTGATGGTTGATATCCCCGATTATTTCCACCGCAGATTTGCGACGTTTGGCAAGCACGCCCATAACTGCATCTGCTACAGTCGGGTTGTTGCGAGCATTCATGGGTGACAATTTCTCAATCGGCGGTGCGTTAAAAGAGGCAAGTTCATCTAGCACAGCTTTCATCTGGGTATCAGGTGTGGATACAGCCCCTGCTGACTTTACCAGAAGTGGGCTACCTAAAGCGATCGCCACCACCCCTGACCCTGCTAGCGTGGCAAACTCTCTTCTCGATATTTTCTGATTCACAAACTCCTCCAAAAAGTACCACAGCAAAAGTACAACCTAAGTCTGACTGGTTTTTCCATCCAATTTGACGCGTAGGCGTAGCCCGTCGTAGACATCGCTAGCGATATCATCTGAAGCACTGCATCTTAGCCCTCTGATATAAGTAGCTCAGGGAGTAGTCAGTTTACTTCTGGACGGCATTCAAGAGACTTAATTCAACCTTTCAAAGTATCCGAGCAATATTAATCTTAAAAAGCTAGAAGCAATTTTCCCTCTAGCATTGCTCAATAATACCTAAGTTTATGAAGTGTAATAAATTACTACTATATGCAGATTTAGTCCAAAGCTTAGGATATAAAAAATATACCAAATTACTACCAAATCTTCAACCATTAAGAGGATGAAAATATATGCGATCGTTACATTTGCTATTCATAGGCTCTATTAACCATCAAATAAACATATCAGGGTCAACTTGAAAAAATCTCCTAAAACCTTTGCTTGGGATTTACTAATTTTTCCTTATCCAATCATAATTTAGAATACAATATTTTTACCTACCCAAAATACTTACTAAATCAGGCTATTCGATGTTCTTTTGCTCCATCAAAAAAAGTAATATGCCATGAGGTGTAGATTCTCTCCCTGGTGAATAGTATTTTTGCTCAAACTTTGCAATTAAAGTAATTAGTAGTTTCTAAAGTTCATTTTCTTCATGGCTACGATTAGGACGATGCATCAGTTCTTCGACAATAGCTAAAGCTTTTTCATTTTTCTCTTCATTCTTAATTAGCTTTGGAAAGAACTAGATTATACGAGTAATTTCACCATGATTTGTTATATGATGTCTGGTAAATTGTGTATAATTGTCACGTTACCCCTCCCTAACCCTCCCCAAGGCATCGGGGAAGGTGCGCGATAGCGAGGGAAGGGTAGGGCTTGTCAATAGACATCGCTTCACACCAAACTTTTATGAGAAACTATTGCAAGTATTGCAACGATCGCTCAGTCCCAAAATGACCATCTCCATTTCGCGCAATTACTTCTGGGAAATCTTTTTTGAAGATGAACCAACTAAGCAACGCTACGACCCCTCAGATGAGTTTGATATTGTTTGGCAATATCCATCTCAGTTTGGTAAAGGATATTGCCGAAATATTCAATTGCGAGAGGGATTAGGATTATTAATTAGTAATTATCAACTTCATGAGCGCCTAATTATTAAAGTCCCTGAACGTGAAGGCCGTATTATAATTTATGGCTTCTGTATTTCAGGAGGTGGTGAAGGTTGGGATGTGCATACAAAGAATCATTTTACCTGGAACAGGGGACAATACTTGTTGTCGGGAGATAGTGCATATCCGAGTGCAGTTAGTGCAAGTTCAGCAGGGGAACGGTATCTGCGAGTAGACATTTGGATGTTACCAGAGCTATTTCGTTCCTTTACAGGCAATGTCGAAGGAGAAGTTTCCCCACAGCTAAAATATCTAGTCAGGAAACCAACGCAAGAAAGATATATCCGTCGTGGAGCGATCGCACCAGCAATGCAAGAAATTGTACAGCAAATACTGCGCTGTCCTTACCACGGAATGACCAAGCGGATGTATCTGGAGAGCAAAACGCTAGAATTAATGACGCTGCTGTTAGAAGAGGAGTTGGAACTAAAAGAGGGTAAGCAGAATCCCACTGTGCTAAAGCCAGATGATGTCAATCGCATTCACCATGCAAGAGACACTTTGCTAGGAAATCTTGACAATCCACCATCATTAATGCAACTAGCAAGGCAAGTAGGATTACAGCAGTTTTCAGATGAATAGACTACAGTGGGCAAACCAACTCCAAGCATCGTCAGGGGAGATTTGCTCATTCACAATCTGAGTTAAAACTTGATTTAGTGCTTCATGGGTTGTAACTTTTGCCGTTCGCAAACACTGCTTTAGTTTTGACCAACATAATTCAATCGGAGATAAATCAGGTGAGTAAGGAGGCAAAAACACAAGACGTGCGCCAACTGCTTCAATTGAGTCTCGAATCACCGCAGCAGTATGTACTGATAAGTTATCCATGACCACAATTGCTCCAGTCCATAACTGTGGTGCTAGAATTTCTCGCACGTAAGTTATAAATACATCTGTATTGACACTACCTGAAATACTCATAGTGGCAATCAGCCCATCCAAACTTAAAGCTCCTATGAAAGATATATTTTGTCCTCGATTGCGAGGACATGAATCATGTAGTCGCTCACCAATTTTTGCACGTCCGTACAGTCGCGTCATTCCCAACTTCAAACCGGATTCATCTACAAATACCAAATTATCTGGGTCTATACCCAAAACCCAATCTCGATAATCAAAACGCATTTGATTAACTCTTGGACTGTCTTGCTCGCTAGCATATAGTGTTTTTTTTAGTAGTCAAATTCAACCTTTGAACTGCGGGCGTGCATAGTCGCAACACTGACTTGGACACCACTTTTGGCTGCAAAACCAGAGCATAATTCTTCAAGTATTGCATCTGGTTGCCGATCAACTAACTGCTCAACTACTGCTAAACTACTAGTCCTGATTTTAGCGATGCCTTCTCTGCGAGACGCTACGCGAACGGCGAGCTACGCTAACGCACCACCTCCATGAGGTAAAGGTGTCACCTGTCCGGTGTCTCCATAGCGACGAATTAACCTTTTAATGAAGCGTGTAGCTCACTTTAAAGCGTTCAGCCAGTTGGCGTTGCGACCGCAACTTTCGGCTTCATAAGCATCTATCACACGTTGGCGTAAATCAGTTGAGTAGGGAGCCGGCATAACTATGAGTATTTTTGCTGCCTCTTTAGTTTACTAAATTTGTGGTCTATTCAATTGAAAAACGCTGTAAGTTGACAGCAACCCTAGCGGCATACGAAATTACCAAGAGCAATGTCGCCACGACCGATCCTAACAATACAAATTTTGTCATCCCAGTCGGAGAGCAGAGAAGTCGCGGCATTGAGTTGGATGTCGCAGGCTCCATTCTTCCAGGCTGGAATATTATCGCCTCTTATGCCTACACCGATGCCAAAGTCACGCAAAGTAACGATGGACAACAAGGAAACCGACTTTTCAACGTGCCATTTAACTTTGCAAGCTTGTGGACAACCTATGAACTGCAAACCGGGAGATTGAAAGGGCTAGGCTTTGGCTTGGGTTTGTTCTACGTGGGCGAACGTGAGGGGGATCTGGCTAATTCCTTTGAAACAGATAGCTACTTGCGGACTGATGCCAGTATTTTTTATCAGCGAAATAACTTAAGGCTTGGTCTTAACTTCAAGAATCTTTTTAATGTTAACTACATTGAAGCTAGCCGAACTAGAACCACTGTTAACCCTAGTGCGCCGTTTACCGTACAAGGCACGATTTCCTGGGAGTTTTGACGCTGGCGACTGTTCGAGTTCTGTCATGGAGATTATTATGGTATTTAATGCGAAGTGCTACTCTAGACACTTCGCATTCCAAAATTTTTCTATTTTCTCTGCTTAGAGTGATAGAGTATTAAGCACAATTAAACAATTACAAAATTATTGTTGGTTAATGACAACCCAGCAGTAAGTTGTGCAAATTGTACTTGAGTAAATGCACCCGCACTGCCATCAGAGTCAAAGAATAATGCACCTGTAGTGGAGTTATAAATAAATCGCTGACTAGTTGTGGTTGCAGATGCTCCGATTGTAAACTGACTTGTCTCAAGTGAACTTGGTGATAAATCACCACCAAAACCAGCAGCCGATACCTGAATCAGTTCATTAGTGGCATTGAAGTCATAAATTCTGTCAACACCTTGATTGAAATTATTGAAAACAAAGGTATCAGTACCACTTCCTCCATAGAGGCTATCATTACCTTTGCCGCCTGTGAGGATATCGTTGCCATTACCACCTTTGAGGATATTTTTACCAGTGGCATCAAAGGCTGTGAGAATATCATTATCATCGCCACCATCGAGTAGATTATCGCCTGATGAGTAGCTAACATCCAAGTAATCGTCACCAGCACCACCATTAAGAGTGTTATTACCGGAGGAGTCATATCTGCCGTTGCTGGTGTCGTCGAACTCGGCACAGGCAAATAAAGAATCATTGCCATCACCTCCAGAGAGCAGGTTATTACCTGATGAAAAGTTAGCATTTAAAATATCATTACCACTACCACCGTTGAGGGTGTTATTACCAGAGATAGCATCGGCAGACAGCAAATCTTCGCGGTAGTATCTCAAGATGCCATCGGCAAACAGAGAATCATTGCCATCGTCTCCAGAGAGCAGGTTATTACCTGTTGAAGCGTCGAGATCCAAGTAATCATTACCTTTACCACCAATAATCGTATCATTGCCGTTACTGCCACCGTAGAGTGTATCGTTACCATTAGTCCCGACAATATTGTCGTCGTCGTATGTACCTCTAATACCTAATCGTTCGATATTACTGTAGTTAACCTGATTTGTACCCACCGTAATTGAGCCAGTGTTAGTACTGGCATTGAAAGTAGATGTAATTGCCTCACTAGGATCGCCATAGTAGAAATTGATGTACAAAACATCGTCGTTACCTGTTCCTCCATCTACCGTTTGAGTTACTGAGGAGGAAACGACAGTAGACAATTGCTCTAAAATAAAAGTGTCATTCCCATTGCCACCATCTAGTAGGTTATTACCTGTTATATTTGTCACTTCTAAGTCATCATCACCAGCACCACCTTTGAGGGTATTATTACCAGACACCCCATCAAGATATGAGCTAGAAAGGATGAGTGCATCATTGCCATCCTGCCCAGAGAGTAGGTTATCGCCTGTTGAATCTCTAGCAGTCAAGAAATCGTCACCAACGCCCCCATAGAGTAGATTATCGCCTGTTGAAATGTCAACATTCAATCTATCGTCACCAGCACCGCCTTTGAGAGTGTTGTTGCCTGAGGCAAAATAGAGCTGTAAATATCTACCTTCGTCAAAATAGTAGTCGCCTTGAGCGGAGAGACTATCATTACCATTCCCTCCATCTAGGAAATTATCGCCTGTTGAGATGTCTGCATTCAATAAATCGTCACCAGCACCACCCTTAAGGGTATTATTGCCTGACGCAACAGTACGTAAATACTGGTTTCCAGACGCAAACAGAGAATCATTGTCATCGCCACCATCCAACAGATTATTGCCTATTAAAAAGTCAGCACTCAAGTAATCGTCACCAGCATTACCCTTGAGGGTGTTATTGCCTGCACCGCCAATGAGAGTATCATTGCCTACACCACCAATGAGAGTATCATTGCCGATACCACCCCTCAAAAGGTCGTTACCACTCTTGCCGTCGATTTTGTCATTGCCCCCTTGACCATTGACAACATCATCTGAGTTATCTAAACCCGTAATATTATTGTCGAGGTCATTAAGAAAAGTGACCATGTTCTTGATACCCAGGCTAGTTTCTGTCGAGTTGGCATCGAGAACATTAAAACTGTCCGTGATACTAGTTTGGTTAGAAAATAGAATATTGCCGATAGCTGGTTTTGTTCCAGAAGCTTTCAGGTTCTCCAAGTTTTCTAATTTAAAGTTTTGTAGGATGACTTTTGTATCATCTACTCCTTCAAACGTGATTTCCAGATTGCTGCCATTCTGGGTGAGCAGCATATTTCTGGCTGTGAAGTCTTCAAATTTAATGGTATCCACTTCGGCAATGACTGCTGCTGAGGGATTTGTGCCTTCACCCACACCACCGAAATCAGTGATTGTATCAGTGCCGTCACCAAAGTTGTAAACAAATATATCCTTACCACCACCACCAGTTAAGGTGTCATTGCCCTGATTTGCTGTGATGATATCGTTGCCAGCTTTACCGTTAATTGTGTCTGCGCTGTTGGTGCCCAGTAAAGTATCGTTTGCGTTCGTTCCAATGATATTTGCCATTACTTTTTCCTACCTGAATAAATTTTTGAAGTAATTTCAGTTCTCAAGTTACTGTTAGTGTTTGAGAACACAAAAATTAGCCGAAAGTAGATGCTTTCGACACAGTTAAATCTCCCCCTTGAGGGTTTAGAATTTTTCTGTGAAGATTCAGCTTTTAACTAGTGCTGTTGTAGTACTTATCCAACTATTAAGGACTATTTAAGTCTTAAGCACTGTAGAAATTTATGAGGGTGTGGATTCAGTACAATCCGTCGTTTCAGGCAGGCTTTTTTTAATTATCCTCGATTGGTAGCTCAGGCGCGATCGAACCCCGGCATCTCTCAAAAAACATCAAAAAATTAAGCTTGAATGCCTAATACACACTTCATATTTGGTTTTTTTAATAGGGAACTTTAATAGGAGATAGGCAAAATAATTGTCATCCCCTTGTTATGGGCGATCGCCCTCGGAGTGCTTAGCCGAGAAATAGGAAACATCTAATAACACTATACTAAGTTAATACAGAATATTTACTTACATGTCATCCCCAGCGATATCTTTGCATACTCTTTATATTATTTGCTGATAAATACTTATTAAGCTTTGTATATGCTTTATATTTTCCGGTCAAAGAATTTGCCTAGAGCAGCAAGCAAATGTCCGAAGCATCGATAGAACATGCCTACAGCAGGCTACACCCACGTTGTGATACAAATAAACTCTATCCAAGCCAAAATCGCTTTTGCTTGCCATTAATTACTAATACACAGGAAAATTAAGTACAACGCGTGTAAAATCACACCTCGCATTTCTTAGATTAACGACCTTGCTTGCTGCCCAGTAATGCAACCTTAATTACCCTTAAACAACCACAAAATTGTTGCTGGTTAATGACAAGCCAGCAGATAGCTGTGCAAATTTTACCTGAGTAAATGCACCTGCACTACCATCCTGGTCAAAGAATAATGCACCTGTAGTGTTGTTATAAATAAATCGCTGACTAGTTGTGGTTGCAGATGCACCAATCTTAAACTGACTTGTCTTAAGTACACCTGATGATAAGCCGCCACCAAAACCAGTAGCTGATACTTGGATTAGTTCATTAGTGGCGTTGAAGTCATAAAGTCTATCAACACCTTGGTTGAAACTATTAAAAACAAAGGTATCAGTACCACTTCCTCCATAGAGGCTGTTATTACCTTTGCCACCCGTGAGGATATCGTTGCCATTACCACCTTTGAGGGTGTTCTTACCAGTAGCATCAAAGGCTGTGAGAATATCATTACCATCGCCACCATCAAGGAGGTTATCGCCTGATGAATAACCAATATTCAATGTATCGTCACCAACACCACCATTGAGGGTATTACTGCCTAATGTCACAAAATATGAACTTCCGCCGTATTCGTAGTCACTGTATAAACCGGAGGCAGAAAGGAAATCGTTACCATCGCCACCATCCAGGAGATTATCGCCTTGTGATAAGTCAACATTTAAGGTATCGTTACCAGTGCCACCATTGAGAGTGTTATTGCCATAAGTCGTGTCTAATGCGCCGTAGTAGCCGTCAAAGTCGCTATAGCCAAAGAGAGAGTCATTACCATCGCCGCCATCCAAGAGATTATCACCTCTTGAATAATTAATATTTAAGGTATCGTCACCAACACCACCATTGAGGGTGTTATTGCCTAAAGAGCTAAAGATGCCGTATCTGGTGAGGTTGCCACTAGCATAAAGATAATCATTGTCATCACCACCAATGAGCAGGTTATTGCCTTGTGATGCGTCAACATTCAAGGTATCGTTACCAAGGCCACCATCGAGTAAGTTATCGCCTGTTGAATTATCCGCAGTCAAGTAATCGTTACCAACACCACCGTTAAGGGTATTTTTACCTGAGGCGCCAACAATGTCGTAGTACTGGAATCCAGAGACGGAGAGAATATCATTGCCATCATCACCAAATAGCAGGTTATTGCCTGATGAATAGTTAATATTCAATGTATCGTCACCAGCACCACCCTTGAGCGTGTTGCTCCCTAAAGTGCCAATAGGGTAGGAAGAGCTTCCGCTTCCGCCTGAGTTACTTGCACACAAAGAATCATTGCCGTTGTCCCCAGATAGCAGATTATTACCTGATGAATAGTTAATATTCAATGTATCATTTCCAGTGCCACCGTTAAGGGTGTTATTGCCTGAGGCATAGTAAACATTTTCCTGATAGTAGCCAGAAGCGTCAAGATAATCAGCGCCATAGCCACCAGATAGCAAGTTGTTGCCTTGTGGGTAGTTAACATTCAAGGAATCGTTACCAGTGCCAGCAATCAGAGTATCATTGCCAGCACCGCCAATTATCGTATCATTGCCCGTACCACCACGCAGCAAGTCATTACCACTTAAGCCATTAATTTTGTCATTACCTCCTTGCCCATTGACGACATCATCTGAGTTGTCTAAAGCAGTAATGTTGTTGTCAAGGTCATTGAGGAAAGTTACTGTGTTTTTGATGCCGATACTTGTATCAGTGGAGTTAGCATCTAGAACATTGAAGCTATCGGTGATACTGGTTTGACCATCAAACAGGATATTACCAATGGCTGGTCTTGTACCATTGGCTTTCAGGTTATCTAAGTTTTCTAATTTGAAGTTTTTGAGAATGAGTTTGGTATAGGCGTCTTCTGCAAAGGTGATTTCCAAATTGTTACCATTTTGGATAAGTAGCAGATTTCGCGCAGTAAAGCCCTGACCAAATTTGATAGTATCAACTTCGGCAATCACTGCTGCTGTTGGATTTAAGCCTTTACCGACGCCACCAAAATCAGTAATCGTATTAGTCCTGCCGAAGTCATAAACAAATATGTCCTTGCCGCCTCCACCTGTCAAAGTATCGTCACCATAACCACCTGTGATGATATCATTGCCAGCTTTACCATTAATTGTATCGGCACTGTCAGTACCCACTAGGGTATCATTTGCATTGGTTCCAATGATATTTGCCATTACTTTTTTCCTCTGTCAATGTATTTTTTAACTATCCTCATTTCTCAATTGGTATTGCTATTTGAAGTCACAAATACTCACTCAAAATTTGAAGTTTTTCACACACTTGATGTCTCCTTTGAAAGGAGAGCAATTTTTCTTTTCAGACTATGCAATTATTAAATGTTTTCTAACTTTATTAGAATGTAACTTGAAGAAAATAGTAGTTTTAGATTCTTTTTACTTGGCGATCGCTATAATACCTAGTTAGCGATCGCCTGTGGATGTTTATCCTAAAAATAGGAAGCAGTAAAATTCTTGTTGGTTAGTGACAACCCAGCAGTAAGTTGTGCAAATTGTACCTGAGTAAACGTACTTGCACTGCCATCAGAGTCAAAGAACAATGCACCTGTAGTGTCATTATAAATAAATCGCTGAGCGTTAGTGGTTGCAGATGTTCCAATCGTAAACTGGCTAGCTAACAGGAAATCTTCAAAATCTGTTGATAAGTCGCCACTAAAACCAGAAAGTGATACCCGAATCTGGTCATTGGTTGTGTCGAAGTCAAAAAGTCGATCGATACCATCATTATAAGTGCTGAAGGCAAAGGTATCATTACCCTTGCCACCTATGAGGGTATCATTACCCTTACCACCGTTGAGGGTGTCACCACCATAAGAGATATTAGAAACGGAGAGATAATCATTACCATCACCCCCGTTAAGTCTGTTATCACCAGTAAAACCATCAACAATTAAGTAATCATCACCAGCGCCACCGTTGAGTGTGTTATAGAGTGAAGCGTAATCTTCATTGGAGGAAGAAGCAAACAGAGAATCATTACCATCGCCCCCAGAGAACAGATTAAAGCCAGCAAAAAAGTCAATATTGAAAGAGTTAATACTCAAATAATCGTCACCAGCAGCACCGTTGAGTGTGTTAGTACCTCCACTACCAATTATCGTATCATTTCCTACATCACCTCTGAGCAAATCGCCACCAGTACCACCTTTGAGGTAATCATTACCGATACCACCAATAAGAGTATTGTTCCCCGCACCTCCGTTGAGAGTGTTGTTACCTAGTGCGCCAAAGGTAGAGAGATAATCATTGCCATCGCCACCATTTAATGAGTTATTGCCTGATGAATAGTCAAGATTTAATGTATCGTCACCAAGACCTCCATTGAGAGTATTATTGCCTGAGGTGGTAATAGTGCCTCCGTCGTTGTCGTTGTACTGGAAACCAGAGCCAGAGAGAGAGTCATCGCCTTCGCCACCATCAAGGAGGTTATCGCCTGATGAATAACCAATATTCAATGTATCGTCACCAACACCACCATTGAGGGTATTACTGCCTAATGTGACAGAATATGAACTTCCGCCATATTCGTAGCCATTAAATAAACCGGAGGCGGAAAGAAAATCATTATCATCACCACCATCCAGGAGATTATTGCCTTGTGATAAGTCAACATTTAAGGTATCGTTACCAGTGCCACCATTGAGAGTGTTATTGCCATAAGTCGTGTCTAATGCGCCATAGTAGCCGTCAAAGTCGCTATAGCCAAAGAGAGAGTCATTGCCATCACCGCCATCCAAGAGATTATCACCTCTCGAATAGTTAACATTTAAGGTATCGTCACCAGTACCTCCGTTGAGAGTGTTATTGCCTGAGGAGGAATCGATGCCGTATCTGGTGAAGTTGCCAGTAGCATCAAGATAATCATTGTCATCACCACCAATGAGCAGGTTATTGCCTAGTGAAGCCTCAACATTCAAGGTATCCTTACCAAGACCACCATCGAGCAAGTTATCGCCTGTTGAATAATCCGCAGTCAAGTAATCATCACCAACACCACCGTTGAGGGTATTTTTGCCTGAGGCGCCAACAATCTGGTAGTAAACGAATCCAGAGACAGAGATAATATCATTGCCATCATCACCAGACAGCAGGTTATTGCCTGATGAAAAGTTAAGATTCAATCTATCGTTACCAGTACCACCGTTGAGCGTGTTATTCCCTAAAGCACTGCTATCAGGCTCATAGGTTCTGATACCGGCGGCAGATAGAGAATCATTACCCTCGCCCCCAGACAGCAGATTATTGCCTGATGAATATTCAATATTCAAAGTATCATTTCCAGTGCCACCGTTAAGGGTGTTATTGCCTGAGGCATAGTAACTATTTTCGTACTCGAAGTAGCCAGAAGCGTCAAGATAATCAGCGCCATAGCCACCAGATAGTAGGTTGTTGCCTTCTGGGTAGTCAACATTCAAGTAATCGTTACCAGTGCCAGCAATCAGAGTATCATTGCCAGCACCGCCAATTATCGTATCATTGCCAGCACCACCACGCAGCAAGTCATTGCCACTTAAGCCATCAATTTTGTCATTACCTCCTTGCCCATTGACTACATCATCTGAGTTGTCTAAAGCAGTAATGTTGTTGTCTAGGTCATTGAGGAAAGTTACTGTGTTCTTGATGCCGATGTTTGTATCAGTGGAATTAGCATTTAGAACATTGAAGCTATCAGTGATGCTAGTTTCTCCATCAAACAGGATATTACCAATGGCTGGTCTTGTACCATTGGCTTTCAGGTTATCTAAGTTTTCTAATTTGAAGTTTTTGAGAATGAGTTTGGTAGAACCGTTTTCTGCAAAGGTGATTTCCAAATTGTTACCATTTTGGATAAGTAGCAGATTTCGCGCAGTCAAGCCATAGCCAACGAATTTGATAGTATCAACTTCGGCAATCACTGCTGCTGTTGGATTTGAGCCTTTACCGACGCCACCAAAGTCAGTAATCGTATCAGTATCGTCGCCTGAGTTATAAACAAATGTGTCCTTGCCGCCTCCACCTGTTAAAGTGTCGTTGCTATAACCAGCTGTGATGATATCATTGCCAGCTTTACCATTAATTGTATCGGCACTGTCAGTACCCACTAGGGTATCATTTGCATTGGTTCCAATGATATTTGCCATAAATTGTTCCTACCTAAATCAATACTTGGGGCTAATTTTCAGTTATCAAGTTGCTGTTAGTACTTGAGGGCAGAAAAATTTGCCGAAAGTTGATGCTTTCGACATACTTAAAATCTCACCCTTGATGGTTAATTTTTTGGAAGATTCTCCTTTTAATTGGTTTGCAAGTAGTACTTATTCAACTATTGAGGACTATCTAAATCTTAAGCAGCGTACCTATTTCTGAGCGTGTGGCTTCTAGAAAGCAACTAGTTTCAGGCTAATTTAAATCATCCTTCATTAGTAGCCTTGGTATCGCTGAAAAATAGTTAAAAAATCAAACTGCGATACCCGAAACCAAAAGTTCATAATTTGGTTAGTTTGTCAATAGGTAAGTCCTAGTAGCTTGAAAATAGAAAACACTTGACATAGCATAAAAGAAGAAATCTCTATGCCTTTTTTGTGGGCGATCGCCTTTGAATATCTAGCTTGAAAATAGGAAACATTTAAATAACCCGATAATAACTAACTACCGAACATTTACTTAAATGTCTATATTTTTAGAAAATCTTTGCATAATCTTCATATTATTTGATAAGCGTATAAATAAATATTAGTTTTTGTATACTATTGATATTTTGATAGCCAAAGAATTGACCGAAAGTAGTAGGAGAATATTCTCTCAACAGATAAAAATAGATATTTGATGATAGTGTTCGCTAGGATCTAAATAAAACCAGTAGGTAGTAAGGTATTGTATTCAAACAAGAATCGCTAGAGATAGCAAAATTACAAACGCAGACATGATTGGACTTAGCCAAGAACATTTACAGACTATTCGCACCCATGCGGAAAAGATTTACCCAGAGGAATGCTGTGGTATAATCTTGGGCTATGTGGCTAATGAAGGCAAAACCACAGTAGAAGTTATGCCAACAGAAAATGCCTGGAATACAGAGGCAGGTGCTGAATTTTGTGGCGACCACACAGCAGAAAGTAAAAAACGGCAATATACGATCGCCCCCCAAGTAATGTTACAAGCACAAAAACAAGCACGCGATCGCTCGTTGAATATTATCGGCATTTTTCACTCCCACCCGGATTGTTCTGCCATACCTTCAGAATGCGATCGCGTGTATGCTTGGCAAGGATACTCGTATATAATAGTTTCCGTCCAAAACGGTAAAGCTACAGAAGTGCGAAGCTGGAGCCTTGATAACACTCATCAGTTCCAAGCAGAGGCAATTGAAAATATAATTTAACGGCTTAATTACAAGACAGATATCATTTTTCGATAGGATTAATATTCCCGTTCCACCTCTTAACTGCTATGATCGATCCAAATCTGGATGAAATCCAGTTGACCAAAGACGATTACGAACGCTACTCCCGACACCTGATTTTGCCGGAAGTGGGACTCGAAGGACAGAAGCGCTTGAAAGCTGCTAGCGTACTTTGTATCGGTACAGGTGGACTAGGTTCACCACTACTTTTATATTTAGCAGCTGCGGGTATTGGACGCATCGGCATTGTTGATTTTGATGTTGTCGATACTTCCAATTTGCAACGCCAAGTAATCCACGGTACATCCTGGGTAGGTAAACCCAAGATTGAATCCGCAAAAAACCGCATTCACGAGATTAATCCCTATTGTCAGGTCGATCTCTACGAAACTCGCCTGAGTTCCGAAAATGCATTGGAAATTTTTCAACCTTACGATATCGTGGTTGATGGCACCGATAACTTTCCTACGAGGTATTTAGTTAACGATGCTTGCGTATTGCTAAACAAACCCAACGTCTACGGTTCCATTTTCCGCTTTGAAGGACAAGCTACTGTATTTAATTACGAAGGTGGGCCGAATTATCGCGACCTTTACCCGGAACCACCACCACCAGGAATGGTTCCCTCTTGTGCTGAAGGTGGCGTGTTGGGAATTTTGCCAGGAATTATCGGTGTTATCCAAGCAACGGAAACTGTCAAAATTATTATTGGACAGGGTAATACGTTGAGTGGACGGTTGCTGCTATACAACGCCCTAGAAATGAAATTTCGGGAATTGAAGCTACGTCCTAACCCGATTCGTCCAGTGATTGAAAAGCTGATAGACTACGAACAATTCTGCGGAATTCCACAAGCTAAGGCAGAGGAGGCAAAACAGCAGATGGAAATTCAAGAAATGACAGTCAAGGATTTGAAGGAATTGCTAGATAGTGGTGCGAAGGATTTTGTACTACTGGATGTCCGCAACCCCAATGAGTACGAGATTGCTAAGATTCCTGGCTCAGTTTTGGTGCCCTTACCAGAGATTGAAAACGGGAATGGTGTTGCTAGGGTGAAAGAAATATTGAACGGTCACCACTTAATTGCTCATTGTAAGATGGGCGGGCGATCGGCAAAAGCCCTGGCTATCCTCAAAGAAGCCGGGATTGTCGGGACGAATGTCAAAGGTGGTATTACCGCTTGGAGTCGGGAAATTGATTCCTCAGTTCCGGAGTATTAAAAAGGAATAAGAGGAGATGAAAGGGATGAGGGAGATGAGGAGGACAAGATAAAATTTTCTTGTCTCGTCTTGTCTCCCTCATCTTTTGTGCTTATGACTACCTCAAAATTTTCTTTTAATATCTTATGGGTGCAAGTTTGGGCGTTAGCTGCGGTGCAAGGGGCAATTACCTTAACTTGGTTAATATATAATCTGTACTTGCCCCAACTTTTGGCCCAGTTTGATTTTCCTGCCTCATTAGCTGTTGGTTTATTGCTGGTAGAAAATGCCTTGAGTGCAGTATTGGAACCAGTGATGGGGGGACTTTCGGATGAATCTCGGCGTTGGGTAGGAACGAGATTTCCGTTTATCTCAGTAGGTGTGATTCTGGCATCGGCTTTGTTTATTGCTATACCATGTGTTGTCAGCTTGATCCCGCTTAATATGGTTTTGCGATCGCTGCTGCCAATAATTCTAGTAGCCTGGGCATTAGCGATGACGATATTTCGCTCTCCAGCTATCTGCCTGCTGGGAATGTACTCTACACCAGCCGAGTTACCATTGGCAGTCAGTTTTGTTACTTTAGTAGGAGGATTTATTGGCGCTTTTAGACCGATTGCGAGCAAATATATTCTCAGTTTAGGGCCAGTTTTAACTTTTGCGATTGGTTCTTTTGCTTTGTTAGGGACGATAGCTGTGTTGCGCTTAGTTAATCCTCCAGAAACCCCAGTCGATCGACACAATGCAGAGATAGTACAGTTTCCTTTACAAAAATTGGTGGTGATTTTAGTAACTGGTTTTGGTGTAGCATGGGGTATCCGATTTTTGATGGATGTCTTAAGTAAAGTCCTCAAAGCTCAACTGAATACTGATAATATTGATGTGCAAATGGTGTGGATTGGAATAGCGATCGCTCTAGCCAACATTCCGGCTGGGATATTGGCCGTCAAAATTGGCAATCGTCAAGCAATGCTTTGTGGTATTTGTGCAACCATTGCTTCGTTACTGATAATAATATTTGTGGGCGCACAAATTCCGATAATTCTATTAATCGTTGCTGGCTTTAGTTTAATTGTCAACGGGGCGGTTCCTTTTGCTTTAGCACTGATACCCAAAAGATGGGCGGGATTAGGAATTGGTATGTACTTTGGTGGGTTTGCTTTGGCGATGAGTTTGTTTAATATCCTATTTCCCCAACCGCAAACCATATCACCTTTTGTTGGTGCAGTTGGGGGTGCAATGGCATTTTTGCTAGCTGGTGTTTGCATTGCGGTGAGTGGTATTTCTCAAACGCAAAGTAATGCAGAGATATAGAAGGGGACTGGGTAATATCATGTCCGGTTAAACAGTTATGATATTTGTGAGGGTCGGTAATGGGTAATGGCTAATGGGTAATGAGTCAGAAAACACAACTGTTCACCTATCACCCATTACCAATTACCAAAAAGACCAACCATATTGTAAGTAATTAGCCAGACTTGATATAATATGTCATTGCGAGTGGAACGAAGTGAAACAAAGCAATCACAAGGTTTTTGAGATTGCTTCCCTACCCTGCGGGAACGCTAAGAGCGAACGGTCACAATGACGGTTGTTTGAACGGACATGATATAACTTACTATATATCTTGCTTGTATATTTCTAACAGATTTGGGATGTAATCATAGCCATCCACACCAATAAGTACAATGATTTTAGAACGATGTTTCTGTAAGAATTTATGGAAATCTTCCGCCCCTATTTGTCCCTGTAAAATTGTCAGTAACCCTGCTGGTTGACGCCATTCACGAGAACCAATTTGGTTTAAAAGATACATTCCTAAGCTACCTGTGTAGATGGTTTTCTCAACATTTTGCAAATGATAATAAGCTTCAGCTAAATAAGCTAAATTCCGCCCTTGAAGATATAAATCACCGGAGAATTGTGCTATTTTAAAACCATCTTCGAGGTATTTAATTGCCGTTTGGTGTTGTCCAATTACTAAATAGGCAATTCCTAAGCTGCTGAAACATAAAGCTTTACTTGGAATATCTCCTAATTTTTCTGACAAATTCAAACCTTGTTCCAAATAGTTAATTGCTGATTCATAGGTTTCTGGTTCTAAGTTTTCCAACTGCTGAGCCTGCATAACTTCGCTGTAGCCTAAATTTACCAGCGCGTTTGCTTCTCCTGTCCTATCGCCTGCTTGCCGACTCAATATTAATGCTCGTTGACTGTAATTTATTGCTTCGGCATAATTTTGCTGTTGGACATAGGTACGGCTGAGGTGGTTGAGATTGGCAATTTCACAAGGGCGATCGCCTGCACTCCTAGCTATGTCCAACGCCTGCTGATGAAAGTCTACAGAGCGCTGATATTGTCCCAAAGCACGTTGAGAGTAGCCTAAAAGTGTCAAAATCCGCGCTTTTTCTTGGGTTCCCTCTACAGTTCGCAGCGGTTCATCTAAATAATCTAAAGTATTCCGGAGATAACTGCCAGAAAATGAGGCGAAAATGCCGCCGTAAAGCGGAAAATATGAGCGTTGGGCAAAGGTTCGCAGAATTTGCAGCATAATTTGAGAACAAGCATCACTATATACTGCACCAATGCTTTGAAAACCACTTGCTAACTGACTCCAAATTACTGCAAAGGTCAAAAAAGTGGAAATGGACAAATTTGGCCCTGCCTTAACATCGTAAGCTTGTTGGTCAAACCAGTTAATTAACCCTCGTTGCAAATATTGTAAAATCAACGCCATTTCCACCCAATCTTTAAGGGTGATACCCCGTTGCTGTTCGGCGAATTGAATTGCAGATTCCTCCATCGCTAAGGTGCGAAACAGTGCTTGGGGTAACTCACTATTGAGTTGCTTTGCCCAACTCGCCCAAGGGCCACGTTCGCCAGGGACGCCGCCAAATCCCAAAGATTCTCTTTGCTCGTACATCCAACTGAGCAAATTGTCTTGGAGGCGTTGCCAAGAAGCTAAACCACGGGTAATACCTTCAGAAAATTGTTGTAAATTAGCATCTATCTGGGCAAATTGCTGTAATGATTTTGATAGCTGCTGTAATTGGGGCAAATTTAGGGGATACTTTTGATTTGGGTCAATAACACGCACAAATGCTGCCAGACGCTCATTAGCAGCAGCTGTAGTAATTTCTGTTACTGCTGAAGCAATCGCTTCCGTCGCTTTATTTTGCTCTTGCCAACGTTGCCATTGAGTTTGAATGGTTTTAATAGCTCTCAAACTTCGAGTAGCTTTCGCTTTTTTGAGTTCGTCTTTTTCGCTATCGACTTGGCTTTGGAGAGCATTCAGGCGATCGCTCAAAGCTAGTTCAAACACTTCCCCTGTACCGGAAGTAATACCTTTAACCAGGATTTGATACACCTGTTCCACAGAGCTAATTTTGCCCTTGAGAGTGGTTTCGACAATTTCATCAATTAAAGCAAGATAGCGATCGCGCAATGGCAGAGAGTCTGACACTTTAGCTACTCGAAAACGTCACGTCAATTCTAATTTTAGTCTGCCAGTAGGGAGTGCGGAGGGCAGGGGGCAGGGAGCAGGGGGGAGAAACACTCCTGTTGAGTCCAAAAATTGGAATAATTTATTTTTTGGAGTTCCCTAATGAGCGCATCTAGTTGAGTTTTGTCAAAGTTATTTAGCTGAATTATGCACTTTTTACGTTATTAGTAATCAAGGGAGTGTTGAACGCCACAGTTACTACTCTGTGGGTTTTGCGTTAGTGGTACAAGCCGACGGCAGTTCTTCTTTGGGGAAACCACTTTTGTGCGGACTTCCTTCCTTGGCAACCCATCCAAACCACTGGCTCCTGTTGACTGATGAGTTAGGAGTAGAGACGCGATTAATCGCGACGACAAGAGTTAAGAATTATTCTCACCTTGCCCCTCTGCCTCCTCTGCCCCCTGCCAAATCCCAATAATCATGGCTCGTACCCCAACATTAACTTTCGATCGCGGCACGCTAATTTTGCATCCACCACCACGCGGCAAAGCTTGGATGGACTATGCTACATGGGATGATAGAGTTGAAAAATTCCGCATTCCGGCGATTAGATACCGACCGCTCGTGGAAGCACTACAAGCGGAAGATGTCAACTTTCTCGATGAAGCAAAGGAATTTTATCCTCTAGATTTAGTTTCTAGTTTGGAAATGGAACCATATCCTCACCAGAGTGAAGCTCTAGCGGCTTGGAAACTAGCGGGTAGGCAGGGGGTGGTTGTGCTTCCCACGGCGGCAGGAAAGACTTATTTGGCACAAATGGCGATGCAGTCAACCCCCCGCACGACGCTGATTGTAGTGCCAACATTGGATTTAATGCATCAGTGGTATGCACATTTGGAGGCGGCTTTCCCGGATGCTGAGGTGGGATTGTTAGGGGGTGGTTCGCGGGATAAAACAGCTATTCTCGTGGCGACTTATGATAGTGCGGCAATTCACGCGGAAGCTATAGGAAATCAATATGGTTTGATTGTTTTTGATGAGTGTCATCACTTACCAACAGATTTTAACCGGGTAATTGCTGAATATGCGATCGCACCCTATCGCTTAGGACTGTCTGCAACACCAGAACGCACTGATGGCAAACATGCTGACTTAAATATTCTCATTGGTCAAGAAGTATATCGCAAACGCGCTGAAGATTTGGCGGGAAAGGCGTTAGCAGAACACGAAATTGTCCAAATTAAGGTCAAGTTATCGCAACAAGAACGAGAAAGATACAACCAATTAATTCAAACTCGCAACGACTTTTTGAAGCAATCTCGCATTTCTTTAGGTAGTCTACAAGGTTGGCAAATGTTCGTGCAAATGAGTGCTAGATCCCAAGCTGGACGTAGGGCGATGTTAGCGCACCGCGAAGCGAAAGATATTGCTTTGGGTACTGACGGCAAGTTGCGAATTTTAGCTAATTTATTGGCAGAACATTATCCAGCACGAATTTTGATTTTTACTGCTGATAATACTACGGTTTATCGCATTTCTCAAGAGTTATTAATTCCGGCAATTACTCATCAAACTCCGGTGAAAGAACGCCATGAAATATTAACAAAATTTCGTGAAGGTACATATAACACTTTGGTGGCTTCTCATGTGTTAAATGAAGGAGTTGATGTACCTGCGGCTTCTGTGGCAATTATTTTATCGGGAACGGGTTCGGCTAGGGAGTATACTCAGCGTTTGGGGAGAGTTTTAAGGAAGGGAAATATTGAGAATAAGCAGGCGATTTTATATGAGGTGGTGGCTGAGGATACAAGTGAAGAGGGGACTTCGGCGAGGCGACGCGGGGAGAACAAAGGGAATTTACAAGTTGTGTATGGAAGTGGGAAAGGAAAAAGTTTGAAGGCGGCGGAACAGTTAGAAATTAATTATTCAATTCAAAATCGTTCGACTGATACCCCTGCGGGGAAGCAAGCTACGCGTAGCGCCTCGCAGAGAAGTCGAAGCCCAAAATCTAAAACCCAAAATTCAGCAGATGTTACCGACAGAGTTATTGATGCATCGCCAAAACGGAGAGGAGATTATTCCGAAGAGACTGAAGATTGACAATCAAACTTCGGAGTTGGCGATGGAGTTAATTAATTATTTTCAATCAGCCGTGGGAAAAACTCAAGGTGTGCTTGAGCGACAACTGACTGATTTTGAAGGAGATTCGACAGATTATCGACTGAAGCGGGGATTAGCTTATATTCTCAAAAGTAGTTTTTGTACTTTTGAGGTGGTTAGTCCTTTAGAACCACAAATGTTAAGAGAACGGGTATTTTCCTTGTCTGCAAAATCTGTTTCTAGTCGGGAATCTACACAAGTTACTTTGGGGAAAGTTGCTGATGAATTAACTCAAGAACTCGAACGGGAAGTTTTACCAGAACAGGTTCGGACTGGATTATATGCTGATTTATCTGAGAATAAAATTTTGACAGTTTTTGATGCACCAACAGCGCCAGATTTGTTAAATCGCTATAACTTATCTCAGGTGCAGGGTGTTTTTTATAAAGCCAGTCAGTTGGTGTTAAATGCTCATCGGAATGTTCCGGGAGAATATAAGCTGTTATTTCGCTATCTGAAGTTGTTTCAATTGATGGCTTATATTGAAGGTGATGCTGACCACGGGTTTACAATTACCATAGACGGCCCGACGAGCTTGTTTAATTCTAGTACGCGATATGGGTTGGCGATCGCTAAACTCATCCCCGCTTTACTTCACGTTACAAAATGGAGTCTTTCTTCGATTCTCCAAACTCGTGACGCATATACAGATACTTGGAAAACTGGACGTTTTACTCTCAATTCCGAATGTGGTTTGGTATCTCATTATCCACCAGGAAAGCCCTACGATAGTATGCTAGAAGCATCCTTCGCTGATAAATGGGATGCTTTGAAAAGTGGCTGGGCATTAGAGAGAGAAGTTGATTTGATACCAATTCCTGGTAGCGTGATGATTCCCGATTTTCGCTTAGTCCATCCTGATGGACGTACCTTTTTATTAGAAATTGTTGGTTATTGGCGTCCAGAATATTTACAAAAGAAGTTTTCTCAGGTGCGGCGTGCGGGACGTGATGATTTGATTTTGGCAATTTCCGAGCGACTTAATTTAGAAAAGGCGGGAGTAAAATTAAATGATGTCCCCGCGAGAATTGTTTGGTTTAAAGATAAGTTATTGCCAAAAGCTGTGTTAGCTGTGATGGATTGATAGTGATGCCTAATATTCAAGAACACGTAAACACTCTTTTGACAAAATTTGTTCCATCTTATAGATTTCTTCGTTTACAAGAACTTACAATTGATAAAAATCATTCTCTCCAAACAGAAATTAATAGTAGTTCGATTAAGGTTCTCAATTGGAATATTGCCAAACAAAACTATAATAAAAATTGGATAAAAGATTTTTTAAATATAATTGAGTATTACCAACCAAACCTGATATTTTTACAAGAGTTTTCTCTGAAATTAGAAGCAGACCAATTAGATACTCTGAAAATGAATTGGAATTTTGCTCCTAACTTTGTCGATATTCATCATCAAAGCTATTCCGGAATTTTTACAGCAGCTACAATCAGCCCCCTTGCAAAAAAAGTTTTAACTACTACACATCACGAACCGATTGTGAGAACTCCCAAAATTTCTTTAGTTACTGAGTATCTACTATCTGATAAACATACAACTCTCCTAACAATAAATAGTCATTTAATAAATTTTGTTGATTTAAATAAATTTCAAATCCAACTAAATGAATTAAAGCTAGCATTATCTACGCATCGCGGCCCACTTATATTTTCAGGAGATTTCAATACTTGGAGTCAAAAAAGAGCAGTTATTCTCAATCAAGTAACAACTCAATTGGGATTAACGCCAGTAATTTTTGCACCTGATGAGAAGCAGAAAATTAAACGCTTCCTATTCTCACCTCCTTTAGACCATATCTTTTATCGAAATCTTACTCTCAAGAAAACCAGTGCTAAAGTACTAGACAAAATTTGTTCATCCGATCACAAACCATTAATGGCAGAATTTACTTATATCAATACTCAAAAAAATTAAGATGCTTGTAGATGGTGGTGTTGTAGCTATTTTTAGCACAGCTACAGTTTTTGTTCATGTTGTAGGAGTTGCACATGCAGCCCATGCAGTGATGAATGTGCGTTCTTCCCAAGGTGCAATTGCCTGGAGCATTTCTCTAATTACCTTTCCCTGGCTAGCTATTCCGTTGTATTGGATTTTAGGAAGAACTAAATTTCATGGATATGCTGAAACACTGCGTTCAGTCTATGCAGAACACTACAAGCTTATTCAGCCGATTTATAGTGAACTGATTAAATTTCAGGTTGCACCACCAGATAATCTAGCCGAGTTGCAACCATTAGCGGAGACTTTTACAGAAATTTCTTTTACATCAGGGAATGCTGCTGAATTACTGATTGATGGTCAGCAAACCTATGAAGCAATGCTGAAAAAGATTGCGTTGGCAAGAAATTATATTTTGTTCCAATTCTATACTGTTAACGATGACCAAGCTGGTAATGAGTTTAAAGAAGCATTAATTGCTAAAGCCAAGCAAGGAATAAATATCTATTTTCTCTACGATGAAATTGGTTCCAAGAAACTATCTCGCCCTTATATCGAGTCTCTAGAACAGCATGGAATTGCAGTAAGTGCATTTAACACCACCCAAGGTCAGGGTAATCGGCTCCAATATAATTTTCGTAATCATCGGAAAATTCTGGTGGTGGATGGAGAAATAGCATTTATCGGGGGACTGAATATTGGTGACGAATATTTAGGAAAAAATCCTCACTTGAGTCCCTGGCGCGACACCCACATGATACTCGAAGGCCCAACTGTGCAAAGCCTACAAAACTCTTTTGTGCGAGATTGGTACTGGGCAACTCGAAAACTTCTCGAAGTTAACTGGGACGTAAAAATTAATCAAGAAACTAATCAAACTGCATTCATTCTTCCTACAGGGCCGGCAGATTCGCTACCAGCTTGTAAGCTTTTTTTCGTGGAATTAATTAATCAAGCTCAAACTCACCTCTGGATTGCTAGTCCATACTTTGTGCCGGACGAGGCAACATTGTCAGCCTTAAAACTAGCAGCAATGCGAGGTGTAGATGTGCGAATTCTCTTACCAAATCGACCCGATCATTTATTTGTTTATTTATGTTCCTTCTCTTACTACACCGAAATGGAAAAAATCGGTATCAAGCTGTATCGTTATAAAAATGGGTTTATGCACCAAAAAATTATAGTTGTTGATCAAAATTTAGCAGGGGTAGGAACTGTTAACTTAGATAGTCGCTCTTTTTCTCTCAACTTTGAAGTTATGGGGTTTATTACCGAGCCTCAGTTTGTCCAAAGTGTGAAAAAAATGTTAGAGGATGATTTAGCTGTCTGTGTTGCTGTGGATCTTAATGAGTACGATAAAAAACCTTTTTGGTTCAAGTTAGCTGTGAGAGTTTCTCGATTGCTAACTCCTTTACTTTAATCACTAATAATTGCCTCTACTTCTAAATCGTAAAACTTCTATCTCTGCTAAAAAATTCTCTGCAATCTTACTCATCGACTCCAAACATTTTTACGTTCCCAATACTCAGCAACTCTTTTTTCCCACTGCTCCCAATAATCTTTTATCATCGCTGATTCAAACCAAAATACCTCGGCTGGCATTTCTGGAATTGCTACTACTAACAAAGCATGATTTAGCTGAATGCCATAATCTCGATAATAGTTGTTAATTGCTCCAATATATGCTGTAAGTTGCAATGGATGTTCGTATAAATGCTCAATTGAGCCTTTAGGTTTGTCTGCTGTTTTCCACTCACAGATACAAGGGATGCCTTGATAACTGGCAATACAATCCACTTTGCCAGAATAGCTCAAATCATAATGAAAAACAGAGCCTTCTACGAGTCTCACTGTGTCGATTTCTTCTAAAACTGGCTTGATACTTTCCCAATAAGGGCGACTAGCTTCTGGACAAACAGGATTTTGCCCCAGGAGATAGCGCTCAATTTGTTTGTGTGTTTGGGTTCCCCGACGACTGGCGTTTGTAGATATGCGGGTGGCTTCTTCTGTACCTACGCGCGCTTTCCAATTTAATAATCTGTCTCTATCTTCTTGGGGTTTGGTGACATTAAGTATTGTGGTGACGCTAGGGAGACGGTTTCCCTTGGCATCTACATAATATTGTTTACCATTTTCTCTCAGGGATTTACTATTAATTCGAGGTAGCAGTTGAGTATTAAATTGCATCAGTTTTTTTGAAAATAAACTTAACGTTAAAAATCGTGTCTACATTAACAAAATCAAGAAATATGACGATAGGACTAGTCTAAAATAGCTTTCAGTGGAATTTCGGTTGTTATTTATAAAATTATGGAACCTGTGACACTAACGGCTGTTGCAACTGCGATCGCTACTATAGTTTTAACTAAAGCTTTAGAAAAAACTGGCGAAAAGCTTGGGGAAGCAGGGTTAGAAGCAAGCGGTAAATTAATTGCACAGCTACGTAATAAAAATAAATTGCCCTTGTTAGCAGAGGCGACACCAGAAAATACACAGCAGCCGTTAGATTATGGCAAAGCAGTACTAGAGTTGAAAGCCGCAGCAGACGCAGATACCGAAATTGCTCAATCAGTGCGGGACGTGGAAGCAGCAGCAAACGCCGATCCTCAAGTAGCGTCAAAAGTCCAAGCTTTAGCAAATGACCTCAACTCACAACCAGCAACCATCATTAATTCTACAAAGTTAGCTGACTCTATTAAAAACGTCTTTCAAGGAAATACTTTCACTGGTACTAATATTTTCTGACTGCATTCGCCTGGAGGAGAACAGGTAAAGTCAAATCTCACTACCGAAATACCACAAAATTTACCCTTGAGTGGGGTGATGGAGTTTGTTGGACGTGAAGTGGAATTGCAAAATCTCCACCAGCTTTTGCAGGAAAACGAACAGGTGGTTATAGCTGCTGTTGCTGGCATGGGTGGAGTTGGTAAAACAGAACTTGCCCTACAATATGCCAGGAATCACCGCGAAACTTACAAAGGTGGAATTTGCTGGTTGCTGGCAAAGACTGGTGATGTGGGCATTCAAATTGTGCAGTTTGTCAGAACTCATCTTGATTTAAACCCACCAGAAGGTTTAGATGTCCTCACACAAGTACAATACTGCTGGCGGCATTGGCGTGAGGGCTATGTGCTGCTAGTGTTAGACGATGTTGGGGAATATCAGCAGGTTAAGCCTTATTTACCCTCGTCATCTTCCCGGTTTAAAGTGTTGATTACCACGCGCCAATACTTGGGAGCATCTATTCAGCAATTATCTCTGGATGTATTGCAACCAGAAGCGGCGCTGGAGTTATTAAAGTCATTTTTTCAAGAAACACCACAGCGAATTGAGCAAGAATTAGCTGTTGCAAATCAGTTGTGTGAGTGGTTGGGATATTTGCCTCTGGGTTTGGAATTAGTGGGGCGATATCTCAAGCGGAAACCAGACCTTTCTTTAACAGAAATGTTGCGACGGTTGGAGAAAAAGCGACTAGAACAACACGCACTTATTAAAGCAGAAGGCGACATGACAGCACAACGCGGTGTGTTAGCAGCCTTTGAGTTGAGTTGGCAAGAATTAAACGATGATGATAAGCAGTTGGGCTGTTTATTGAGTTTATTTGCACCCGCGCCTATAGCTTGGGATTTGGTAGAACAGTGTTTACCAGACTCAGATGAAGAAGAGTTAGAGGAAATTCGGGATGATAAGTTATTAAATTTGCATCTACTCCAGCGCAAAGATGAGGGAGTTTACCAACTACATCCACTGTTACGGGAGTTTTTCCAATATCAGCTTACAAGTTTAGAACAGGCAGAGGAATTAAAGCAAAGTTTTTGCAATGTAATAATAGCAGTTGCTAAAGATATTCCTGAGTCACCCACACTTGAGCAAATCAACGATGTCACCCCTGCCACACCTCATTTAGCTGAAGTAGCGAATCATCTGATTCAATTTGTCAGTGATAATGATTTAATTTGGGTATTTGTCGGCAACGCTGGATTTTATTATGGTCAGGGATTGTATGACAAAGCAGCACCTTGGTTTAAGCGGTGTTTAGAAATCATCAAAAAACGCTTAGGTGAAGAACATCCAGATGTCGCACAAAGCCTCAACAATCTAGCACAACTCTACGAATCTCAAGGCAGATACAGCCAAGCCGAACCCCTTTTAATCCAAGCTTTGGCACTCAGGCGTCAACTGCTAGGAGAAGAACATCCAGATGTCGCACAAAGCCTCAACAACCTAGCGGCACTCTACTACTCCCAAGGCAGATATAGCGAAGCCGAACCCCTTTACATCCAAGCTTTGGCACTCAGGCGTCAACTGCTAGGAGAAGAACATCCAGATGTCGCAAAAAGCCTCAATAACCTAGCTTTACTCTACAACTCCCAAGGCAGATACAGCCAAGCCGAACCCCTTTATATCCAAGCTTTGGCACTCAATCGTCAACTGCTGGGCGAAGAACATCCATCTGTCGCACTTAGCCTCAACAACCTAGCTTTACTCTACGATTCCCAAGGCAGATACAGCCAAGCCGAACCCCTTTACATCCAAGCTTTGGCACTCAGGCATCAACTGCTAGGAGAAGAACATCCAGATGTCGCACTTAGCCTCAACAACCTAGCGGCACTCTACTACTCCCAAAGCAGATACAGCCAAGCCGAACCTCTTTTAATCCAAGCTTTGACACTCAGGCGTCAACTACTGGGAGAATCACATCCAGATGTCGCACAAAGCCTCAACAACCTAGCGGTACTCTACAATTCCCAAGACAGATACAGCCAAGCCGAACCTCTTTTAATCCAAGCTTTGACACTCAGGCGTCAACTACTAGGAGAATCACATCCAGATGTCGGACTTAGCCTCAACAACCTAGCTTTACTCTACGATTCCCAAGGCAGATACAGCCAAGCCGAACCCCTTTACATCCAAGCATTAGATATTTTTGAGCTAGGGTTAGACGCAAATCATCCCAAAACTCTTACTTGTCGTAAAAATTTAGTAGATTTGCGCGATCGCCTCTCCTCACAATAGCAAAAAACACAGCAAGAGATAGCAATTTATAAGTTCGCCTCAACTCATAAAATTATAAAAGTAAAAAGTGCGATCCGCTCAAACTCAACTTTCACCTTCTGAGGCTCAACTTTCACCTTCTGAGGTTCAACTTTCACCTTCTGAGGCTCAACTTTCACCTTCTGAGGCTCAACTTTCACCTTTTGAGGTTCAACTTTCACCTTTTGAGGTTCAACTTTCACCTTCTGAGGCTCAACTTTCACCTTCTGAGGTTCAACTTTGACCTTCTGAGGCTCAACTTTGACCTTCTGAGGCTCAACTTTGACCTTTTGATTGCAAGATATCCTGAGTTTAAGACGCGATTCATCGCGTCTCTACAAATGGTCTGTTGTACAGACGCGGTTAATCGCGTCTCTCTACGCCATTACCATTCCACCATCAACATTAAAGACTTGTCCGGTAATGTAGGCGGCAGCGGGGTCGGCGGCGAGGAATCGCACCATCCCAGCGACTTCTTCTGCTTCACCAAAACGGCCGAGTGGGATGAATTTGAGAATATCTTCGGTGTTGTTGAGATTGCTGGTCATGTCGGTGGCGATGAATCCAGGCGCGACGGCGTTAACGGTAATCCCGCGAGACGCAAGTTCTTTGGCGACAGTTTTGGTAAAACCAATTACACCTGCTTTGGCGGCGCTGTAGTTTGCCTGACCTGGGTTGCCTATTAGCCCTGCAACTGAGGTAATGTTAATAATCCGCCCCGATCGCTGTTTGAGCATAATTTTACTGGCGGCGCGCGTACATAAAAACACACCAGTTAAATTGAGGTCGATGACGGCTTGCCAATCTTCTGGCTTCAAGCGCAAAAGCAGTGTGTCACGGGTAATCCCTGCGTTGTTAACTAAGATATCCACACGCTTAAACTTTTCCATGACGGCGTTAACTAGCGCCTCTACTTGCTCGACTTTGGAAACGTCTGCTTGGAGAGCGATCGCCTGACCTCCGGCTGCTGTAATTTCGGTAACAACTGCATCGGCGGCTGCACTGGAAGTAGCATAATTAACAACTGCGATCGCTCCTTGTGTGGCTAATTCAATGGCAATCGCTCGTCCAATTCCCCGCGAAGCACCTGTGACAATTGCGACTTTATCTTTTAATAATGTCATTTAATGTTCCTGAATCTGAGAATACCGCGCTAATTATCTTATGGTGATTTAGGGAACATCTGAATATTGTTTGGATAAAATCTAATTATTGCCGAGTAGTAATCTTGCTTCCATGATACAAATTATAGTCAGTTGAGCAATTTTGCTTCTAATTCTTTGAATATCATATTTTTAGTTCAATTAACTATCTCTAGTTATTTTTATATTAATATTTGGAGAAGTTAAAACATATTATCGATTTAATTATAACTGCGTAGGCGAGCTTGTCGTAGCGAAAAGTCAAAGCGACGGCTGACACTGCTCTGGATTTTTCAAGACAGACATTGCCAAATTAGATAAACTAGCAAGTAGTATAGACATCAGTGTCGTGAAACTCTGTATAATTATTTGGTTGGTTGAGATAGGTATAAATAAATATCTAATTCCGATGCATAAAATAATATAATATATTGATTTTATTAGAATTATTTAATTTTTTTTGCTGATTAACTAGTTTATGTTGACTAATCTAATATTTTCCTAAGAAAAACCCATAAACATATACCTATTTTATTTTCTAAGAATTACCATTGAAACAAACAATTGAAAAGCGGTGTGTATCACATGGCAACTAAAAAACAATTTAACAGCTTTGAAGAGATGCTATCTGATTCCGATGTACCTGTATTAGTGGATTTTTACGCTGAATGGTGTGGCCCATGTCAGATGATGGTGCCAATTTTAGAGCAAGTGAATGCCCAACTCAAGGATCGCCTGCGGATTGTCAAAATTGACACGGAAAAATACACACAATTGGCAAGCCAGTATGAAATCTATGCCTTACCAACCCTAGTACTATTTAAGAAGGGTCAGCCTGTGGAGCGAATTGAAGGTGTAAGACAAGCAGCGCAGTTGGTGGAACAGCTAAAAACAATTATTTAGGTAGCATTGAGAATTTGGTTTAGTCTCCAAAGGCGCGAAATGTCGCGTCTTTTTTAGTAGCGTAGACTGCTTGCTATGCTATAGCAGGAGGCAGAGGGCAGTTCTTGCTGGAGGTAAAACTTATTGCTAACTCTCTTCTTTCACCCCATCCTTGTGTCCTAAAGAGTGTGATTACGGCTATAACTCACGAATTACCATTTGATAAACTACTACCAAGTAAAATCTAAAGTAAATATTAAGGCATATCTACTTATATGTCTTAAGAAAGTGGTTGAGAAATTAGGATAGCTATATTGTATAGATATAAAAAATTGTGTTGACAAGTAATACTAGCTATGCCTAGACAAGAGATATCTAACAAAGCCTATATATGGGTGAATATTGATTTTGATAAAGTTAAAAACAGAATCAATTTAGTGACTTACAAGATTGAACAGGCGATCCAAAAGTACCAATTCAACTAAAGCTAGTGACTGTGCCAAAAGAAATAATTAGGTTGTTTGCAGGGCAATCGCAATTAATATTGTTTGCTTAAGAACGCCTTACATTCAAACAACACCATTCTTTGCGCTTCCACAGAGTAGCAACGACCCAACCATGTTTTTCTAAGGCGTCAGCGACAGCTTTGGATTGTTCGAGTAAAATACCACTGAAAATAGCCCAAGTGCTAGGCTTAGCGATCGCACTCATTTCTGGCACTAACTCGATTATCACATCAGCCAAAATATTACAAACGATACCGTCCACCGGGTTTGACAGCAGTTTTGTCAAAACGTCTACGCTTCCTTGTGCAGGTAGTAAACGTTCTGGATTAATGTCATTCAGTGTGCGGTTACTAATAGTTGATTGCACTGCCAAGGGGTCAGTATCCACTGCATAGACTTTCTCTGCTCCCAGTAGTAACGCTCCAATGGAAAGGATACCAGAGCCGCAGCCTATATCCGCAATTATCGTATGTTCTTGTTTACTATTAGTATCAACAACAAATTGTGGTAATTGACTCAGACGCATTTCCAGAGATTCTAAACATAGCTGAGTTGTGGCATGACCGCCCGTACCAAATGCTACACCTGGGTCGAGACGAATTACTAAGCGTTCGGTTGTTTCTGGTGATGGTAGCCAAGCGGGGTTAATTAAAAAGCGATCGCCAATTTCTTGGGGCTGCCAGTATTGCTTCCAACTAGTTGCCCAATCTTCTTCATCAATCAATTGCCAGCGCACTGTAGGAGGCAAAAGTCCTACACACAGGGCATCTTGACGCAGCCGCAGCGATAGTGCTGCCAAATCTAGCAGTTGTGTTTGAATTGTTGGCAAGTAACCTCTGACTAAAGAGGAATTTCCTTTGCTTTCACTAGCTGTGCCACGACAGCCAAAATCTTCCAGCCGCCAAAAGATAGAATCTTCTAGGTCTGGTTCGCATAAAATTTGTAGTTCCCACCAAGTGTTTGCCATAAAAAAGTAAAAAGGTAAAAGGCAAAAGAAAAAGGATTTCTCTTTACTTTTGCCTTTTTACTTTTGCCTTTATAGAGTTACTGTATACGCGTCCCGAATACCAGGAACTTTAATAATCTCATCTAAAATACCCTCAGGTAAAGGGTCATCTATGCTCAAAGCCATGACTGCATCACCACGAACGATTTTACGACCGACTTGCATACTGGCAATATTCACATTGAAACTACCGAGTAGCGAACCGAGTTTACCGATAATCCCTGGCATATCGCGGTGTAGGGTAAATACCATATATTTGCTGGGTGGAACGTTAATCGGGAAACCGTCAACGTCGGTGAGGTGGATTTCTCGCTCACCCAACAAAGCACCTGTGACAGAATGAGTACCTAAAGTACCCGTGGCTTCTAAATGCAGCGTACCGGCATAGTCTCTAATGGAAGCATCGCGGGTTTCAATCACTCGAATTCCGCGTTCTTTGGCTTCAATGCTGGCATTTACATAATTTACGCGTTCCCGCAAAGCTTGGTAAAGTAATCCTTTGAGAGCAGCTACCACCAAAGGCTGACTTTTGTTGGTCGCGAGTTCGCCTTGGAGCCGCACATTCAGGACTTCCACTCGTCCGCCAGCTAGCTGTCCGACTAGATTACCTAGAGTTTCTGCTAGTTGCATGTATGGTTTGAGTTCTTCCAATACATCGGGCCCGAGTCCGGGAATGTTAACGGCAGAACGCGCTGGTAGTCCCAAAAGCACATCCCGAATTTGTTCGGCGACATCAATGGCTACATTTACTTGTGCTTCCGTGGTGGATGCACCCAAGTGTGGGGTGAGGATGACTTCCTTGCCTAGCGATCGCAATTCCGATTCTCCCAATGGTTCTGACTCGAACACATCCAAGGCTGCACCTGCGATTTTACCAGCTTTGATTGCTGCTGCTAAAGCTGTTTCCTCAATGATGCCACCACGAGCGCAATTGACAATCCGGGCTGTGGGTTTCATCTTTGCCAAGGTTGTGGCATTGATTAAGTGGGTGGTTTCTGGGGTTTTAGGGATGTGTAAGGTAATATAATCTGCTTGCTGGAAGAGTAAATCCAGATCTACTAACTGACAGCCAATTTGTTCGGCTCGTTCTGTGGAGATAAAGGGGTCATAAGCTAGGAGTTTCATTCCCATTGCCTTAGCCACAGCAGCTACATGGGAGCCAATTTTACCTAAACCAACAATACCGAGAGTTTTTTTGTAGACTTCTGCACCGATAAAGCTATTGCGATCCCATGCACCGCGTTTCACCGAAGCGTTAGCATCGGGGATGTGACGAGACAAAGCCAAAATCATCGCTAGAGCATGTTCAGCAGCAGCGATGGTGTTTCCCTCTGGAGAATTGACTACTACAATTCCTCGGCGTGTGGCGGCAGGAACATCTACATTATCTACACCCACACCAGCACGACCGATAATTTTGAGCTGGGTGCCGGCTTCAATAATTTCTTGGGTGACGCGCGTACCAGAGCGAATCATCAGCGCGTCATACTCACCAATAATTTCTATTAGTTCCGCTGGTTTGAGACCTGTTTTGACATCAACAGTAGCAACTTGAGAAAGAATGTCAATTCCAGCTTGGTCAATAGTATCAGATACAAGAACCTTAGACATGATTACTTTATTTAAAGCTACAGGTTTTGCTGCACAAGACTTTTTAGTTTAGTCTTTATCTGTCGCAATTCAGCAAAAATTATCCGTTTTAATATCAACTTAACCTTGAGTTACACTGCGTACCGATGATATCAGAACGTGAGTTGCTTGTGGTGATGTGTACTGCCTCCTAGTATTTGAAGATGAGTGAGTATTTGCACTACCCTCTCGCTAAATATAAAGCATGAATAGCATCAAACTCGATATATTTATTAATAGTTAAAAGTTACCAAAAATTTTCTCAGTTTCAGCAAGTTTGCGGAATATGCCTGCTTGGTTACCTCAACTAGTCGAAACTTTTTGTTTACTTGTTGGAGTTAGGCAGAGGTTGTAAAGCTTTTAGCTTGTGCGATCGCTCTGGTAAATTTGTTAGAACACCTCTGCCACTCGAAATCGCTATAATTCTGGTGAGCCAAAAAACCAAGTATCATTTGAGTTTTGGGAAAACCAACCATGTTAGAGTACAACTTGCCAAGGTACTTGCCCTCAGCCGAGGAACTACCCGACTCTGATGAAACCCCTGTGGATAATGAACTGCAAGAATTGATACCAGGCTTGCTGAAGGCGATATTGCTGATACTCTGGGCAGAGCGCATGGACTGGTTCTTTGGGATAGATATGGCTATTTATTATCACCCAGATCTCCCGGCCATTGTTCCAGATGGGTTTTTGAGCTTAGGAGTAGAGCGATTTTATGATGAGGAGCTGCGTCCCAGTTATGTGCTTTGGGATGAAAACGTTGTACCAATTTTAGTACTAGAAGTAGTTTCCCAAAATTATCGCAAAGAATACAGCGCTAAATTGGATGAATATGCAGCTTTGGATGTACTTTACTACGTGATTTATTCGCCTCGTCGTCGCCGCAAACCACGATTGGAAGTGCATAAGTTAGTTAATAGTAAGTATGAATTGCAGAATGGAAACCCGGTTTGGCTACCAGAAATTGGTTTAGGAATTGGTTGCGAACGGGGAAATTATTCCGGCGTAACACGGGAATGGATGTATTGGTATGATGAGGCTGGAAAACGGTATCTCACACCAGCAGAACAAATTAAACAAGAAGCACAACGCGCCCAACAACAAGCACAACGCGCCCAGCAAGAAGCACAACGTGCCCAGCAAGAAGCACAACGCGCTCAAGTTGCAGAACAACGTATTCAAGTTGCAGAACAACGTATTCAACAGTTGGCGGAACAATTAAGAGCGCTGGGAATAGATCCAGATAATCTCGGTTAACTAAAATATTTGGTAAGATTTTCAACAAAACCGAAAAATCAGCTTTTTGAGATTTACGTAGTTGTCAAAAGTCTAGTTTTACTACTAAAACTAAAGCTATCAGCAAAGAAAAACTACTACTTTTTAGGAATAACGTTTCTGATTCCACTTTTGAGAGAAACAGTATCACCTTTGTAACGAGGAATGATATGAATACTGACGTGCATAATATTTTGGCCTGCTTCTCGATTGATGTTCATTCCTACATTAAAACCATCGGGTTCAAATTCAGCTTTCAGAATCTCTTGTACCTTATTTATCATAAACCAACAAGCAGATTGTTCTTTAAATGGCAGTTCAAAATAATTGCTAACATGACGTTTAGGAATAACTAAAACATGTCCTTGACTTATAGGATAGCCATCAAGTATAGCGTAAGCGGTTGCTGATTCGGTTAACAGCTTGAGATTTCTCCGGGGATTACAAAATATACAATGATTAGAGGAATTTTGCTGATGATTATAGTGAATATATTTATAAACCTCCCGATGTTCATCTAAATAAAGTGAATCAAAAGGAAGTTTTACAATACATTGATAAGTAGGCTTTTGATAAATATAATGTTGGCGAAATCCTTCTTTTTTAATATCTCTTCTTACAGCGTAATAAGCTTTTCCTCCGGCTTTTAATAAGTGTGATACTTGCATGATAGTATTAGCTTGTTCTTCAGGAAATAAAACATTTAAAACATAAAAGCAAATTATTGTATCAAATTTATTATGAGGATATTCTGGAAAATAATAAGGATCGTAGCCTGTAATATCACAACCTTTTTGGCGTAATATTTTCACATCATTACCAAAGCCACAACCAAAGTCTAGTATTTTGCCTTGGAGAAGGTTTTGATTTAATAAAAACTGTGCCGGAAATGATAGATAACTTCTTTCGATCGCAGTAAGATGGCTAAATTGATTTTTTTGCTGTTTCATAGAATTTTGGTATAAATGTCCCAAAATTATTATTCCCAGCATCCCTTGAGGTTATGCGATGTCTACGATGGCCGCAGAGCTTCTCGGCCTGAGCTTGCCCTAAGCGTAGCCGTACCCCTACGGGGAAGCAAGCTACGCGCAAGCGTCTCTGAAAGAGAAGGCGACACCGTTCGCGCAGCGTCCTGTAGGGAAGGGTGTACTTGAGGGACGTAAAACTAGGCTGGTGCTTTGACGACAATTTTTTTGTTGACTGTAGCTACAAGCCCAAAATTAGAGCCAATCATTCTAGTTGTAGGATTTCGCCAGGGTGGATATTTGGCAGACGGTTGTTCATGAATATTTACATGTAAATTACTTTGGTCAAAACTGCGACGACAGCGAGCTCTCAAAATTGCTCAAGAAGTTTTAGATATATTGAATCAATCATCTTCAGCAGATAGGCATGGTGAACTGTTATCCAAGCTGAAAACACTAGTACTGCAAAAAGTAGCAGAAGTGCAAAAAAGCGATCGCTCAACATCTACCCAAGTAATCCTAAGTTATAGTTTGTTGATTTAACTAACAATATTACGTATCAATCTGAATTATCAAAATCAAAAAGTATCACAGATGACAAAAATTTTTTCAATCATCGCACCTAAGGAAACTTTTCTTCTTGATTCAATACTGTTAGGATTAATCTAAAGACTTGTGGAATCTGCTCTTCGTAAACAGACTGGACTTGCATAAATTACTATCAACAATCGATTCACATCATGAACCGCTTTGCCTCTATTTTTCTGGCAGGCTTGATAGCGTCTGCTTCAGCTTTGGCTATTTCTCCAAAAGCTGATGCGTCTTATCTTGCTGAGTTAGATAGTTACAGCTATCATCATAACGATGATGGTAACTATCAACTTCAAAGTCGTCACCACAAACGTGATGATTATGACCGCGATCGCGATTTTCGCAACATTCGCGATAATCATGACCGCTATGAGCGCGAGCGCAAGCACCGCTATGAGCGCGATAATTATCGCCGCCATGACCGCGATCGTAACTACCGCTATGAACGCGATAATTATCGCCGTTATGAACGCGATCGTAATCGCCGCCACGATCAGGATAATAACTATCGCAACATTCGTGACGTTAACCGTCGCTATGAGCGCGATAATTATCGCCGCCCCGATCGGGATAATAACCTTTACAACATCCGTAACGATCGCTATCGCTATGAGCGCGATCGCAACTGGGGTCGTTATTAACAGTTATCAGTTAGCAGTTACCAGTTATAAGATGAATCTTGATAACTGGTAACTGTTGATTGTTCATTGATTTTACTTAGCGTTCAACCCCACCCCCAACTCCTCCTTGCTAGCAGGGAGGGGAGCTTTTGCATTTTTGGGGTTACGACTGTATTGCAACGAAGTGATAGCCGCTATAGATGAATCCACCTCAAATACTCGTCAACGAGTCTTTGAACTTTGTTGATTACTCTCTTGGCGCTGAAGAAATACATAATTTTAACGAACCGCATTCGTACAGCCTCTGCGACAGGAGAAGAACGCTAAACTCCTAGCTCTAATCAGCAACACCAAAAAAATCAACAAATTTTCACGCTTTCATCTCCCAAACTGGAACTTCTACTTCTGTTTTGGCTCCTAAGTCAAAGTCATACCACTCGTTACGCCATTGCAGGCGAAACTTCAGACGCGTCCAATTAGGTGGTAAATTGGGACAAGCCACAGGGCCAAATTGAGTCATGCGGATACCAGCAAATCCAAAGACTACTGCTTGCCAAACTCCTCCAGCACTGGCGGCGTGAATTCCTTCACCTGCATTGAGCCGGATATCTTCCAAGTCTACTAAGGCCGATCGCATAAAATGCGTATAAGCTTCGGTTGGTTGATTCAAATCGCAGGCTAAGATGGCGTGAATGGCTGGGCCGAGTGATGAACCATAGGTGTGGTCGGTGCGCTGGCTGTAATAATCCCAGTTGGTAGCCAGAGTGTTATGGTCGTAACGTTCCCGCAGCAAATACAAAAGCATCAATACATCTGGCTGCTTGAGAATCTGCTTTTGGCTTGTGGCTTCAATTCCCAATAGACCTTGCAGAGATTTGCTACGCGGTTCGTAATCAGCAAAATTAATCTCTTCTAGCTGGAAAAAACCTTCAAACTGCTCAATTAAGCCTGTTTTTGCATCTTGATTAACAAATAGATGCTCTGGGATTTCTGCCCATCTGTGCAGACGTTGTGTAGTTAAGTTGAGTTTTTGCACCAATTGGGCTGAGGTTTCGGGGTAGGCTTGTTTGAGCCAGTCCCACAATGCTAAAGCTGATTGTAAATGCCACTGTACCATGAGATTGGTGAAGGCATTATTATCAACGCGATCGTGATTTTCATCAGGCCCAATCACATCCAGGATGTCATAGTTGTGGCGCTGTTGGTTCCACTGCACCCGACTTTCCCAGAAAACTGCCGTATCTAGGATAATTTCGGCGCCGTAATCCCGCATCCATTCATCATCGTTAGTGGTGTGCCAATAGTGTAATACTGCATAAGCGATATCTGCGCTGATATGGACTTCGATGTCACCGCACCAAATACGAACTAATTCGCCGTTAGGAGTTGGTACCCAGCGCGGGGTGACTTCATCGCCAGTCATAGCACTTTCCCAAGCAAACATCGCTCCTTGATAACCTGCTTCTTGGGCTTTACGTCTAGCTCCTGGTAAAGTGTGATAGCGGTAGGTGAGCAAGTTCCGGGCTAGAGCTGGTTGAGTGAAGGTGAGGAAGGGAATAATGAAAATTTCTGTATCCCAAAAGATGTGTCCGCGATAGGCAAAACCGGAGAGGGTTTTGGGAGGGATACTCACTCGGTTATCGTGACGCGGTGTTACGGCTAGTAATTGAAAGAGATTATAACGGACACTTAATTGAGCTTGGCGATCGCCTTCAATAATAATGTCACTGTCTTGCCACACTTGTTCCCATGCAGCAATGTGAGCGGCTAACAAAGTAGCGTACCTGGGTTCGTTACCTAACCTTTCTATCGCTGCGGCAATCGGGACTTCTGTCTCTCGTGAAGTAAACACAGTGACAATCTTTTCCACAGTCACCGTTTTTCCTGGGTAAAACTCTAAGCTAGTTGCCAAAGTAGGAGAACTGCAAGCATTTTCAACGCGCACGGGTATAGTCCGATCGTCTATCACTAACTTAGCCGCCATGCCCAGTTGAATACCTGAGTGCAGAGTTTGGCTATTTAGCCAGATGATTCGATCTATACCCCCTTGATTTAGGGTTCGCCAATGTCTAACGCCTTGGGTATGTGGTTCGGGATCAAACCCCGCTTCAACGACGATCTCACCTTCAAAGTCTACCGATGTCACAGAAGTACGAATCGCTAAAACATGTTGATCTGCCAAACTAGCGAACCGCTGAAACTGAAAATCTAAGGTATGACCACTAGGACTACGCCAGCGCACATCACGGCTAACTAAACCCAAACGTAAATCAAGCTGCCGCTCGTAGTTGAGAATTTCACCACTATCTATGCTAAAGCGTTCACCTGCTACTTTTACTATCAATGGCAACCAGTTAGGACAGTTCACAAGCTCAGTATGAGCGATTGTCACATCATCATAAACACCATGAATGAGTGTGGCCGGAATATCCTGCGAATACCCTTCCTCAAAAGTACCTCGCACTCCTAAATAGCCATTACCAAGGGTAAAAACAGTTTCTTTGTGATGCAACTGTGTCGGATCGAATTCCGTTTCAATAACGTTCCAGTCAGTAGTGTCAATCAGTTGCTGATTTTGTTGAGAATTGTGAGTGGATACGTTGAGCATGAGTAAAAAACCTATGTCTTGAGGCTGACTGTGGACGGGATAAAATACACTCAGGAGCAATATCAAATGATTCGCTCGTTGTCTCTAGCGTTTACACTTGAATATAGACTAAACACAAAAATCCAGATTCTTAACCACAGTAACGCTTCATATTTCATCTGTCTACAGTTAGATTTCTTTATTAACGTAAGTTAAAATTCATAAATCTCAACCAGATGCAAATTGATACAGTTTTTCTTCAATTTCTTTCACACAGCACAATAGATAGTAATGCGCTTTAATTTTTGAACTTGTCTGCGTGGTGCATGAAGTGCAGTACAAGCGCGATAGGTATAGAGGAGCCACTGCCTCAGGGTCTCCTCCATGAGGAAGTAGCCAAAATTCGTAATTCGTAGTTATTACGCTACGACTGAAGTCGGGAACTTGAAAAAAGGCTAGCTGTTTTTTTAATCTCTATCAATGAATTAATACCGACTCTCTGAGAAACTGCACATTATTTTGACCCCTCCAACCTCCCTGCGAGTTCGGGGAGATGCCGCAGGGGAGTAGAGCAGAAGTTCCCAAAAGTCTTTCTCTAGCGCTCTCAAACGCAGAAATTTCGATCGTAAGTAATTATCCTCATTTTACCTGACACAGAGGCTGTGATGCAAAGATAAACAGAGTTTTTCATCAGTGATTATCCTGAGTTGATTTGAAGTGAAGTTTTTTTTAAATACTGACAGTATCTTCATATATTCACGTATTACAAAGATTTGGACAAATTTTATCTTCAAATTTATCCATTTAATCAAGATTTTAAAGAAATAATATAGTTTTAAAAAAGCTTTTTAGGTAATAGCACTGATTATTTTTTTTAGGAAAAATAATCTAGAGTTAATATAAAAAAAAACTAAAGAAATGGGGTTTCTATCTAAAAATTAGACTAAAACTTCCCTTAAATCAAAACTAAAAATACAGATTATGTCAGATAGAGTTGCTCAAAAGTTGGAAAATTTTCTACAGCAGATAGAACAGCGATCGCACTTTCATGCGGGTTATCCATATAATTTAAGTTGTGATTACAGTGAAATTGTCAAATTTTTCAGTTTTCTGCTAAATAATGCCGGAGATCCTTATGTAGAGCCAGATTTTGGTCTGCATTCCCGTCAATTTGAACAAGAAGTCTTATCTTTTTTTGCCCAGCTTTATAAAATTCCAGAAAATAAATTTTGGGGTTATGTGACTGCTGGTGGAACTGAAGGTAATTTATATGGAATCTTTTTAGCAAGAGAAATTTACCCGAATGGGATTCTATATTCATCACAAGATTCTCATTACTCAATTTCCAAAGCAGCTAAATTATTTCGGATCAAGCATCAGGTTGTAGATTCACAAATTAATGGGGAAATAAGTTATCATCATTTAGAACAGGTAATTAGCCAAAATCGGAATTATCCTGTGATTATCAATTTAAATATTGGCACTACTGTTAAGGGTGCGATCGATAATTTAGACAAAGTTATAGAAATTTTAGATCGTCATCAGATTAAAAATTATTACATTCATTGTGATGCTGCACTTTCAGGATTAGTCTTACCATTTTTAGATGGCGCTCCTCAAGTGAACTTTCAAAAACCAATAGATAGTATAGCTATTTCTGCTAAATTTATCGGTTCTCCATTACCTTGTGGTGTAGTCTTAACTAAGAAAAAATGGGTAGAAAGAGTGGAAACAATGATTGAATATATTGGTTCCAAAGATACAACTATTCTCGGCTCTAGAAACGGTCATACTCCTTTGATTCTCTGGTATGCACTGCAAAGTAGAGGTTATAATGGGTTAGCCAGAGAAGCAAAGACCTGTATTCGGAATGCTCAATATCTTTTTCAACAACTTCAATTCCGAGAATATCCATGTATGCTCAATAATTTCTCTAATACTGTAGTACTTCAAAAACCTTCTCAAAGATTAATTAAAAAGTGGCAGTTAGCAAGCTTTGAAAATTGGGCACACATTGTAGTTATGCAGAATATCGATGAAGAGAAAATAGATACTTTTATTCATGAACTTTTTTTAGAACAGGGGTTATTTAATCAAGTAAAAAATTTACAGCTACAGGCAGTAAGCTAATTGTCAATAGTCATTAGTCCTTTGTTATTTTTAAATATAAATTAAAAATAACCAATAACTAATGAAAAGTAACAATTTAGTTACTGAAGAAGTCTTTGCAACAAAAGTTAGCAGCCAGTAATGTTTCTACTTCTGCACTTTCTAGAGGCGGTAAGAAAAAATATCCTTGTCCATAATCACACTGTAATGCCTTTAGTTGTGCTAATTGCTCTACAGTTTCTATTCCTTCTGCTGTTACAGACATATTCAAATTATGAGCTAATGTAACTATCGCTCGAACAATTTCTAAATTTTCTCCTCGACTACCTATATTGTTGACAAAAGAGCGGTCAATCTTAATGGTTTTGATTGGTAGGCGATGCAAATAATTCAAAGATGAATAGCCTGTACCAAAATCATCCATATGTAACTCGATATTCAGGGCAGTTAACTGGGAAAGCACAGTAGTAGCTAATTCAAAATTATCCATCAACAAGCTTTCAGTAATCTCTAATTTCAAACTGCATGGCTTCAGTCCAGTTTGCTGCAAAATCAGTTTAACTTGTTTAAAGATATCGGGTTGGCTAATCTGTTTACCAGAAAAATTGACGCTAATTGTTAAATTGAGCGAACTAGGAAATTGTTGATGCCAGATGTGCATTTGGTGGCAGGCTTGATAAAGTACCCATTGCCCAATACTAACAATCATTCCAGTCTCTTCCGCCAAGGGGATAAAATCTTGAGGGGAAACAATTCCTCGTTCTGGATGATGCCAGCGGATCAATGCTTCAAATCCAATAATTTTACCAGTTAATAGTGAAATAATTGGTTGGTAGTAAAGGCGAAATTCTTCTTGCTTGAGTAAGAGTGCATGTCGCAGAGCAGTTTCTAATTCTAAGAGTAAAGATGCACTTTCATGCATCTTTTGATCGAACACCTGATAACGTGCCTTACCAAGTGCTTTGGCAGAGTACATTGCCACATCAGCATCACGGATTATCTGTGCTGCTTGCTGATAATCTACTTTACTAAAAGCAATGCCAATACTAGCATTAGCAAATACTCGATGCTCGTTCAATTGAAATGGCAAAGCTAGCACCTTTTTAATGCGTTCAGCTATTTGTATGGCGGTGTTAATATCATCAATTTCCTCAATTAAAATTGTGAACTCATCTCCCCCAAAACGAGCAACTACATCTCCGGCTCGGACAACTGACTTGAGGCGATGAGAAATTGCAATCAAAAGTTGATTTCCTAGTAGATGTCCGAGGCTATCATTAACGACCTTAAAACGGTCTACATCTAAGAAAAGAACAGCAAATAGATAATTATTGTCCTGTTTAGTACGTTCTATTGAGTGCTGCACTCGCTGGATAAATAAAGATTGATTGGGTAACCCAGTTAGCACATCGTGAAGACTATTGTGTAGTAATTCTTCTTGGGCATTTTGACGCTTTATAATATCTTGTTGGAGTTGTTGATTAACTCGAATAAGTTCAATGGTGCGTTCTAACACTAGTTGCTCAAGCTGACAACGATACTGGACTAATTCTTCCTCTGCTAACTTACGTTGAGTGATGTCACGTACAATGACAACATACTCTCGTAGTTGAGGATTAAATGGGCGTGAAACAGTGGATTCAACAATTCGTAGACCTTGATTAATTTTTAAAGTTTGCTCGCTTCTAATAGACCATTCCTCTGGTTTACCCTGATAATACATTAACAGTTGATTCAAGTTTTGCCCAAGTAACTGCTGAATACTTAATTCAAATAATTCTTCAGCAGCTGCATTGGTTTGACAAATCATCCCGTCTTCATCTAAGACTAAAACAGTATCTGGAACCGTATCAAGAGTAGTGATAAATAGGTTTTTTGCTTGTTTGCGTGCCTCATCAATAGCAACAATTTGTGGTAGAGTTGTCCAACAGGCGATCGCTACTCCTGTAAAAGAAAGTATTACCAATAAAATAGCTAATAAAGAGTTAGGAGTATTATTAGTAACTTTGCCTAATAAATCGCGGATAAACCAACTACTTGTAGCGGTAATACAAATTAATGATACTAAGACAATCACTTGTAGAACAACAAAATCTGGGTTGTTTCTACTAGACTTTGCATCGTAACGCTCAGTCCACCATCTTGGATGTAATGGTGCAAATCTTAAGTGACGTAGCACTAGATCTGCTAGCATCAAAACAATGGGTAACAATAATCCCACTAAAAAATCTCTCCAATTCCAAGCTAAACCTCCAATTATCAGAACTATCGCTTCTACAAAGAAAAAACCAAGTGAGTACCAAGGCCATAACACCTCAGGTTGACCTCGACACAACCATAATCCTAAATGTAGTCCCATAATCGACAACAGATAACAAGTACCTGCTACCGTCACCAGTTGAGATACATTTCCTAAATTTAAACAAAACAGACTAAGAATGAAGGCAACTAAAATAGCAGGCCCAAGAACACCTTGACGGGAAACTACTGCAAATATCTCAGAAAGCTGTCCGTCTAAAGCAAGTTGGTATAATATCCGAGGAGAATTAGAAACTGCCGTAGCAGAACTTAAAAGACAGGATACAGTAATTAGAAGTGTCACTAAAAATGAGGCGTATTTACCCCAAAAAGGCATAGAAGCTGCTAGCAAATTTAAGAATACATCGTCGCCTATTGTTGGATTTGGAGCCGAACACGTTAATATCCAAGAACTACCTAGAAATACCGGAGGAATTAACCAAGCAGCCACAGATAAGAACTTCAAAGTTTTTTCTGGGTTGTGGCTATCAGCAACAAAAGAAGAAGTAGTTTCACAAGCATAAATTGAATAGCTAGCCAAGAAAAACCACTTTGCCCATTCTTCAAAGCTCAAGCTATGTATACTAATTGGGGGTAAGTTAAAACTAGTGCTTGAAAAGGTTAACCATAGTACGCCTTGAATGCAAAATAAAAACAGTAATAAAATTGCTGGGAACACAAAAAATAAGTGCAGCAGGGCTAAAGCACGAGTACCGCTGAACGCCACAATAAAAGGAATTGTTGTAAATACAACTTTTAGAAAAGTTTCTGGACAAACAATATCTAATGTTTGAAAGTTGACTTTAATCAGGTTTGTCAAAATAATTGCATACAGCGCTGGTGCTGCCGCCCAGCTAAAAAAGTAGCCTAAGGCTACGTAACGACCTAAACCAGGAAAGTTCTTTAATAACCTTGTAGTATAGTTCGGTGTTCCTCCTGCGACATCTGGCCAATGTCTACCTAGATTTTGTACCTGCAAATTAAGTAAAAAGGAGATGATGGTGCCAAACAACCAAACTAAGATAGCTTTAGACCCTAATGCTGCATGAATAATCGGAGCGGTACCAATCCATCCAACATGACCTGTCAACCCAAAGCCCCAAGTTTCCAGATAACTCAAAGTACGTGGTAGCCGCATTCCCAAGGGCTGATTTTTCTGTGCGTGTACAGAATCATTACTAATCATTGTTTCTTAGCTAGATTTACTGGCCTTTTCACTCAATAACTGAATCTTCTTGCTGAAAGCTTCAGTATAACTACTGAACTTATGAAAAGAGTGGCTTAATTATTACCACGTTGTATTATTGTATATAATAATCTACATAGTGAAATTCCCTACTTCTTAAAGAAGTAGAGAATCTTATTGCTTATGAATGATTAAGTAAGACTATAGTTTTTGCAACAACTCCTGAGTTAACTGAAAAAATGCTTTTGAACCAGGTGATTGAGGAGCATTTAAAACAGCTGGTATAAAACTATCAACAGCCTTGGCAACATTGACATCAACTGGTATTTGTACCTTACAAATTTTTTCAACGCCGAAATCTTCAACAACCCGATGCATCACTTGTTTATAGTATCTACCAGTTAAAAGGTTAGCACTAGACATGCTGAAGACAATTCCTAGCATTTTTATATCTATCTTGGTTTCATGTCCGTGGCTATCTTTTAATTGGGCAATCCGTCTTTCTAGTAGTTGAATACCGACTACAGATAAGGGTTCTGGTTTAGCTGGAAGTATATAGAAATCACTGGCAGCTAAAGCGCTACGAGTCAATAGATTATAACCAGGGGCACAATCGAGAAGAATAAAATCATATTCTTGGCGCACAGCTTTTAAAATATTGTTTATCAAAACTCTTTCAAAGCGATTCCAAATCGTTTCAAAGTCTTGTTCTCCTAAAGCAGTTGCTTGTTGATGCAGCATTTCTGAAACAACAAATTCATCATATAGATCGATATCTCCCGGTAATAAATCCAGTCCAGGAAGATTACAAACCTGGGATTGAATGATATCTTGAATTGTCAGCTTTGCTTGTGGTTCTGGGTTGATAACCTCGTCTATGAGATATCTAAATGTCTTACTTTGTTTACGACGCTTAGCAAAATCTAAAGGTGACATCAAACTCAGTGTGGCGCTAATTTGGCTGTCTAAATCAAGCACAAGTACGCGCTTGCCATGATTTTTAGCTAAACAGGTAGCTAAGTTGACAGTAAGGGTGGTTTTACCAACGCCACCTTTCATATTTGCAGTTGCAATTACATATCCCATTGATTTAGTCCTTTGTTAACGCATTCCCATCTAGGTAGCGTACACTCCTTTGGATTTATCAAATCTTCCATTAAATTTAATATTTTGACATAAAAATAGTAACTGTAGGTTGGGGAGCCCCTACGTTGGACAGGTTTCCCGGCTCCTTAAGTGGCGTTTGAGGAACGTAACAACGATCCCATAGGGTAACCTAACATTTTTGGATTTGTTGGGTTTCGCTTTGCTCAATCCAACCTACTTTTTTCTTAAGCTAAGCGTATTATTTTATAATCTTTCTACCCTCCTTACTCATCTTTTGTTCGTTTACCAAAACATTGATTCTGTTAGTTGAGAACCTCCTGCTTGACGCCCTAATAAAGAGTGAATTACTGCAAATAAGATAACTATTGGTACTGAGGCAAAGTGAATAATTCGCAATGCTTGCCAACTGCCAAATAAATCCACTATCCAATGAAATTGAGCAGGTTTATACATTCCTATTCCTGTAAATAATGCCAGCAATAAGATAGGAATAATTGCTGTATAGACAATCCGATGCCAAGCATAAATGAGGCGCTTAGAATTTTGAGTTTTTTGTAATGCTTTGAGGTCATTAGCTCCTACAAACCGATGTCGCCAGCGCCTAGTAATTAAAACGTAAATTCCATACCACAAGAGATTCAAGGAAAATAACCACATTGCAGCAAAATGCCAATGTCTACCTCCTGCAAGCCAACCTCCCAAGGTAAATATTGGTAGAATGTGCAAGCCTGCACGTCCACCAAAAACAGGGTTGGCATTGTAAATTTGTAATCCACTAGTAAGCATAATAAACAGGCTAATGAGGTTACACCAATGAAATATTTTGGCTCCTATTGCTTGGGTGGGCAACTTCGGAGTTTGAGACGAAACAGTTGAATTCATAGATTTTAATCAGTTGCAGTGACGGCATACATATAAGCAAAACTGAAATATTTTTGGGAATGAATGGCCTACCAAATTCATCCCACTGAAATACTTTGCCACAAGTCAAAATCCACTTCCACTCGCCAGATTTAGTTAACATTCGTAATTCGACTTCAAAAACAGGTCTGTATTCTTGAAGATAATTCTGCAATACCTGGCGAATTATCGGTAAATCCTGGGGATGTACGAGTTGCTCAAAAGATTTCAACTCGTGAGCGATTTCGTCTAGTTCATACCCCAGAATGCGTTTCCACTGGGGATCGTAATAAGTTTTATCTGTTACCAGATTCCAATCCCACAACCCCAAGCCACTGGCTATTAAGGCCATCTCTACGGCTGCTAGGGAACATTGCCAAGTATTTGAATTCTCTTGAGGTAAGTTTTTTTGTTGTTTGTGCAGCGGCGCTGGTTCTAGAATTTGGGAATCTTGTACTGAAAGTTGAGTTGAGAGTGAATTGATAGTGGGTTCTTTGATATGCATAGTTACTGGTACGATGAGGAAGATATCCTGTGCTTCTTGTCTCTACGCTGTCTTAGCACCCTGACCATCCTGTTGTGGACAGTACGGTTTTGTTAATGAATCGTCAACTTAGTTGATTAGACTGTAACTTAGATCTCAGATTATCAGCCAATATCATCAAATTGGATGGAATTTAGCAAAAACTAAACGGACAAATGTCACCTTCGTGGCGATCGCCTTGACTATTTTTGAGAAAAAAATAGCTAAATTATCTGCATCTACATTCTAAAATATGTCTAAAAAAGTAGATCGAATCATATAAAACTAGCGAAAAACTTGGAAAAATTTGGAAAAAATTTTATGATTAAATCACGTCAAATATCTGAGGATATAAAAAAATTATTCTAGACTTTTTTGTACCATTTGTGAAAAGGGCTGGCTGTTCCCTACACGCAACAGGCTACATTCAGTTGCAAGAATAATGGTGTAATAAAATTTCATGCTCAATTAGAGTCAATGAATAATGACTATAGATGAAGTAGCACTGCTATTAAAAGCCAGTCAAGCAATCGGTTTAACAACACTCCAAGAGATTGTATTGCGTTCTTCTTGGGAAGGAAAAACTTACACTAATATCGCAATTGAAGCAGACTACGCCGAGGATCGCGTCAGGAAAGTTGCTGCTGATTTATGGCAAATACTGAGTCATTTTTACAAAGAACCGATAAATGAGTCCAACTTCCGCCAGACTCTAGAAAATCATCGTCTTAACAAAACACATCAGCAGTTACTTAGGGAATTTAACCGAGCTGCCACAGCCATATCCTTAGAATTTCCTAATGGCCCGGTATCCCTAAATTCCAGATTTTACATTTCTCGTCCGCCAATAGAGGAAGTTGCTTATGCAGAAATGGCTCAACCAGGGAGTGTCATCTGCATCAAAGCACCCAAGAAAATGGGCAAAAGCTCTCTGGTTCTGCGGTTGCTTGCACGCGCCAAAAAGCAAGGCTTTCGCACCGTGAGTTTGGACTTTCTGCAAGCAGACAAACCAGTATTTGCCAGTTCAGATAAATTTTTGCGCTGGTTTTGTGCCAATGTCAGTCGTGAATTACAGCTAGAACCAAAACTCAATGATTATTGGGATGAAAATATGGGTAGCAAAGTCAGCTGCTCTATCTATTTTCAAAAGTATTTGCTGTCGGCGTTGGAAACTCCCCTTATTTTAGTTTTAAATGAAGCAAATTGGGTATTTGAGTATCAGGAAATTGCTGGAGAATTGTTAGCATTAGTGCGCTTGTGGCACGAACAAGCTAAAGCAGTAGAAATTTGGCAAAAACTGCGCCTGGTTCTAGTTTACTCAACGGAAATTATTGTTCCCATAAAACTGAGTCAATCACTATTTAATATTGGTTTGCCGATTAAATTGCCTTTGTTTACAAAAGAACAAGTCCAAGATTTAGCACAACGTCACGGTTTGGATTGGACAGATGGTAAAGATGCTGATAGTTTAATGGCAGTTGTGGGAGGACATCCTTATTTGGTGCGATTGGCTTTATATCATCTTATAGGTAAAGGAGGATTACAAGGAAATTTAGAACAGCTATTGCAACAAGCACCTACAGAATTAGGAATTTACCACGAGTATTTAAGGCAATATATATTACTCCTCCGAGATGAACCAGAATTAGCAAATGCTTTTTATCAAGTAATTAATACTAATAATTATGTGAAATTAGAACCGATATTGGCATATAAATTACAGGGTATGGGGCTAATTAACTTAGAAGGCGATCGCTCTACTCCCACATGTAAATTATATCGTTTATATTTTCGAGAATATCTAAAAATAAATGAGGAATTCAACAACAATCATGTTAACCAGTTAAAACAAGAAAATCAACAATTGCTCCTCCTCTCTAGCTTGGATGAACTAACTCAATTAGTGAATCGCCGCTACTTTCAAACCTATCTGCAAATTGAGTGGCAAAGTTCTATTCTTCAACACACTCCCATATCACTAATTTTGTGCGATATCGACTATTTCAAAATTTATAATAAAACTTACGGCAATGCCGCAGGAGATCGGTGTTTACGAGAAATCGCTAATACTATCTGTAACTGCATAAAATGCTCGTTAGATAATAGTAGTTTTTCATATTCCAATCAGAGAATGGCTTATCCTGCTACTAATTATTTTGCAACTTTCTCCAAAGCAGATTTAAAAAATGAAAACAGCGAGGTGTTAGTGGCTCGTTATGGTGGGGAAGAATTTGCCATTCTTGCGAAAGTAGATATTGCTGTGATAATGAACCTTGCCGAATATATTCGAGAGCAAGTAAAAGCTTTGGCGATTAAGTGTGAGTATCCTAACATTGGCGGTTTGCCTGCTGCTGTTTTAACTGTTAGTTTAGGCGTAGCTAGTATTATTCCTGAAGTTGAAACTGAACCTGCTACTTTAGTTAATGCTGCTGAACAAGCACTATATCAAGCAAAAAGACAAGGACGCGATCGCGTTGTTTTGAGTTAAATTTTGATAATCTGACAGTACGTTTATCCTCTAAATTTCTGAATTCTTTTTTAAGAGATAATTCTTTTAAGTTTCTTACCAGATTTTTTGAGAAAACGATTCATTTGCGACATCACAGTAGGAACTTTCAACTTTTTTGGTTTTTGTTCTGGCTCTTTGAGAAATCGATAATATAAAAACTCATCTCTATAATTAATACTCACATCTTCTCCTTGACATAAACGGACAAAATCAATAGAAGAATAGCTCATATAATGAATGCGATGAATTGGTTTTAAGCCATCTTGATTGTAAAGAACATTATTGATATTCGCAAATGGATCTGCATTAGCACAGTTACCCGTTCTATCTTCAGCATTTGGACTGAGGGTAAAGTTAAATATTCGCGGATCGCCGTATAAAGTTATATAACCGAATATACCAGAACTAGACCACCACGAACCTTCACGAATCCATTCAAATTCACGTTTTTCAATCCATCTTTCTTTGATAATATCTAAATCTTTGCCGCCGAAAAGTAACCGCTTTGAGCCAAAAAAACTATCGCAATGGATTTTCAAACGCAAATCAGCTTCTGTTAGCTGCATTACTTTCTCAAGTACATCAAGATTTAATTGTGTTTTTTCTCTAGGTTTAGCATGTTCCCAATCGTTAAATATTAAATCGTAAGTATCTAATTTTTTAAAAATATCATCTATTGGTTTCATGGCTAAACTATCAGCATCATAAAACACAAATCTATCAAAATCACCATTAAAAGAAGCAAATTTTCGGTGTACAAAACCTTTGTACCATCCTGGACGATTCAATTTAGATTGATTTGCCCTTGGATGAGTATCCCAAAGCTGATTAACAAAATTATCCCAGCGATGAATTGCTTCCCAATCTTCAAAAAGTGTGACATTATTTCTAGATTTTATTTCCTGCTTAACCAGGTCTAATTGCTGATTATAAGGAATCACACAAACAGGAATATCTTCTCCAACATTTACCTCAATGCTGTTTAGCAAAGCAACTAATTGGTCATATACAGCATCATTGGCAAGTGTATAAATACCAAATGATTTCATTTTGCTGAATCCTACTTAACTTATAAACTAGTTTGTTTGCCTAGTACTTTGTCAATGACAGTTACATACTGACTTACACTTGACTGTAAAAACAACAGGTGAGGTGGAACTATACAGTAAATTTACCATTGCGCTCTGTCAATGGGTAACTAGCTTTTTGTTTGCTTTAACTTATGAAAATTTTACAAATAATATATTAAGGGATACTTATGATGACATACAGTCATGAATCAGGTCATGGTGTGTGTATCACATTTGATTTATTCTTTGTATGAATATCTTAATGCTATCTTCCACCTTTCCCTACCCACCAACAAGGGGAGGAACCCAAGTCAGGACATTTAATTTACTTAAGTACTTGAGCCAACATCATAACGTGACTCTTGTTACTCAACGCGAAAGTGATGTTACTGACGCAGAATTAGTAGGATTACGCGAACGCGTAGACCAATTGGTAGTTTTTGAGCGCCCGCCAGATTCTCCAACCACAGCCGGAATTTTGAAGAAGATGCAGCGCTTTGGTACATTTTTGTTACAAGGTACACCGCCTAGCGTACTCAATCGCTATTCACTAGAGATGCAAACCTGGGTTAATAACTGGGTAGAAGCAAAAAAATGTGATGTTATTACCTGCGAACATAGCGTCAATGAAATTTATCTGCAACCATATTTCCAGAAACAGCTAAAAACCATAGTTAATGTTCATAGTTCTGTTTACGCTACTTGTCGTAACCAACTAGCAACAGGTATTTCAGAAAATGCAATCAGAGACAAAATTAATCTGCCACTTTTGCGTCGTTATGAACAAATTTACTGTACTAAATTCTCGGAAATTGTTGTCACAACTCCAGAAGATAAACTTCAAATACAACAATTTAATCCCAACAGTAAAATTACAGTTATCCCTAATGGCGTAGATTTAGTTTCTTTCCCCTGTCGTCCCAGCGATCCCGGAGGACATCGTTTAATTTTTATTGGTGCAATGGATAATTTAGCGAATATTGATGCTGTCTGCTTTTTCAGCAAGGAAGTATTGCCAGAAATCCAAAAAAATTATCCTGATACAACTTTCGATATTGTCGGTTCTCATCCTGCACCAGAAGTTTTAGTACTTGATAAAAAACCAGGAATTAATGTCACTGGACGTGTACCTTCAATGGTAGAATATTTACATCAAGCAACCATCTGCGTTGTACCTATGCGGACTGGGTTTGGCATTAAAAATAAGACTCTAGAGGCAATGGCAGCTGGTGTACCGATAGTCGGAAGCGATCGCGGTTTAGAAGGATTAGCTGTAGACGGTATAAACGAATCACTACGTGCATTACGAGCCAATGAACCTGGGGAGTACGTCACCGCAATTAGTAAATTATTCGATAATCGAGAGTTGCGATCGCAATTGTCTCATAATGGCAGACAACTAGTAGAAACAGAATTTACTTGGGATATCGCTGGTAAAAGCTATGAACAAGTTTGTCTTGGGTAATTTGTAATTGTTTGAAATTCTGAATTATTAAAACAAATATATGTAGAGACTTTGTAATACAAGGTCTCTATAAAAGTCATTGCTTATGCAAATTATCTTATCTAAACAGTATTAGGTTTTAGTTATACCAATTTGAATCATGATTGCAATAGATGGAGTTTCCAAAAATCTACTGACTAACTCATTCTCTAGGAGATGCACCCCGAACACAATCCAAAATCTCAAATCCAAAATGGTATCACTTTATGAAAATCTGACTCAATTATTTTCAAAATTAGCCGCAGACTTGAACACAACTAAATTTTTCTGCTTACGTTTATTCTTATTCTTGAGGGTAACCAAATAATTATCAACATAGCGAAAAGCAGATGCACAGTCGTAAGCAGCAATGGCTATAGCTTGCAAGAAAATCTTTGAGGGAATTTCAAACCCTAAAAATTTTTCTGTTAAAATTAATAAGTCATGGTCTGTGGCAGGAAAAGTAATTTCTTGTGCCTCTTCTGAATCATTAAAGATATCTTCAATTAATGTTTTGGACATTTTGTACCTCCCCAAAAGCATAAGATGCAAAGCCAGTGATGAAATTTAGCTGCTGGTCGCGAGTTTGTAAGCTATCTGGGAGTTCGGTACCAGGACATCCTATTTCCCGCAAAATTTCTAAACAGTAAGCACTGAGTTTAGTGTATGGAGCTTGCTCCAATTCTTGAGCTACCTCTAGAGCCATCTTCAGATTGACTTGGATAACTGTTGTTACAGGGCTGGTCATAAATAAACCCTAAAAACTGGATGCTCTCAGTTTTGATCGGAAGTACAGATTACCGTAACGGTGTTTTTGCGGAATTTATGAACAAGGGACATTAAAGTATCAGCGCATTTGCGGTCAAGCATCCAAAATCAACGACTGCAATCTTGGTGAAGCCCGGTTCTCAGTGAATTATAGGATAATATCATATCCGCTGAATTGCCCATAATAAACGGTGCAGCTACTCTTTGAGAACGCTTCAAGGCTTCTGGCGCTCAGAACTTCGATTACTGGGGACTACTGACGGTTTTTTGTTGTTGATAACGCATTTTAAAGTGCTGTTGCTGTATTTTATGATTTACAATCGGTTCTGGATAACCCACAGCATCGCGTTCTGAAGATGGAATTTTACCAGTAACTAAATATTCTGTATCTACAGACCGCAATTCTGACACCCATTGGCGAATATATTCTGCATCTGGATCGAATTTTTGTGCTTGACTAGCTGGGTTGAATATTCGCACGGGTTTGGGGTCCATCCCACTAGAAGCACTCCATTGCCAACCACCATTATTAGCAGATAAATCACCGTCAATCAGCTTCTGCATAAAGTATTTTTCTCCTAATTGCGGATTAATTAGCAAGTCTTTGGTCAGAAAACTAGCGACAATCATCCGACAACGGTTGTGCATCCAGCCGCTTTCATTCAACTGGCGCATTGCTGCATCCACGATGGGGTAGCCTGTTCTTCCTTCGCACCAAGCTTGAAAATGTTCTTCGTTAGTTTCCCAAGGAAAGTTTTTGAAGGTGTCGCGGAAAGCACCGTTAGCCAATTCAGGGAAGTTATACATTGCGTGTTGATAAAACTCGCGCCAAGCTAGTTCTTGTTGCCATGTGCGGATACTGGCTGTTACTTCCTCACTGCGGCTGTTTTCTTGTGCTTGTGTTATGGCTTGCCAAACGGTGCGAATACCAATTACACCAAATTTCAAAGCTGCACTCAATTGCGATGTTCCCTCAACTGCAGGAAAATTGCGCTGTTCTTGATATTCAGTAATCGCTTGAGTAGTAAATTCCTCTAGCCGTTCTTGTGCTGCTGCTTCTCCGGGTGAAAGAATCAATTCTCCATCCCAAATAAATCCTAAATCTTTTGCTGAAGGTAATGCTAATGCTCCTGCAAGTTTTGCCGTTTTCTCTTCAGCTTTTGTTAACCCTTGGGCATTTTGCAGAGTTTCTACTGGTTGACTCTTCGGTTTGCTAATCCAATTTTTCCAAAACGGTGTATAAACTGTATAACGTTGATTGCTACCCGTCCGTATTTCTTCAGGGGAGTGGAGGATTTGATCCCAGTTTTGGCTAAGAAACTGAATACTTTTTTCTTTGAGGGCATTTATAATGGTGCGATCGCGTTCTTGGGAATAAGGTTCTACATCCCAATTCCAAAAAACAGCTTTTGCTGATAACGCCTCAGCTAAAGCTGGTATTTCTTGCACAGGATTAGCGTGAAGTATTAACAACTGGCTGCCAACTTCGGCATATCGCTGTTGTAATTTCTCCAAACAGCCAATCATATAAGTTACCCTCGCCGGGGCAACATCATCTCGTTCCAGAATACACGGGTCGAGGCAAAATACGCCCACCACTTTCGGACTCTGCTGCCGTGCCGCTGCCAGTCCTGTATTATCAGAAATACGTAAATCACGACGATGCCAAAACAAAATTAAGTCAGACATTCCATACTCAACATAGTTCACCCGTACTAGCTTAGATGCTAACGGTACTAATCAGCATCATTCTGCTGATAAATTTATTCTGTGAATGGAGGATTGGGGATTGGGGATTAGGAAATAAATATCTCACAATACTTTCTCACTAGCTAATACCCAATTCCTAAATCTCCGGTTTGTCAATCGGTAATAGTGGCTTTTGATTTCAAAGTTGAGTATACTCTTGTTAACAGTTAATTAGTCTTTTTGTCATGGCCAACCTACTACTTGATGACGGTACAATTGAGAGTGATTTAGGTGAAATAGCTCGTGAACTTGCCCCTCTTGGCATTCAACTTAGACATTACGACCCAGGAACATCGCTGCTTTTCCCAAACCTGTTAAATCAGGAGCTTTTAACAGAGTCAGAAAAACTTTATATCATAGAACTCCATAACAGCGTCTTTGAATTTATCCAGCAAGAAAATGAAGCTCTCTGGTGTGACTTGCTGAATTTACATCCAGGTTCCCCCAATCTTCACCACTTGATAGCAACCTACAGTCGTTACCATACTCACACTGCCCCTGAACCCCTCTATGTGTTGGCAGGAGAAACGATCTATGGCTTTGTGCGACCTGATGGCAGCCAAGTACAGCTTTTAATTCAGCCACAAGACTATCTCTACATCCCCGCAGGTGTTGAGCATTGGTGCAGCCCAAATGCATCGTTAAATTTTAAGGCAGTACGCTATTTTCTAAATGTAGAAGGATGGGTTCCTAACTATACAGGTACTCAGATGAGTGATTCCCTCAATAAGCCGCACTAAAGCTGATTTATCTTATAGATATTTGTAATTTTTATTAGTTAGTGCTTTTACCTAACCTCAATGTCCATTGATAACGTTTGCCGCTATCTTTCAGAACAATATCCCGAAAGCTTTGCCACCTGGTTATTAGGTAAAACTCCAGCAGACGTTAAAGACCTCAAAACTGAGTTGAGCGTTGAGCCAGTTAGAGCAGACTGTATTATTCTGCTTTTACCTCAACAGCAAGTTCTCCATCTAGAGTTCCAAGTTGCACCCGCCTCTATCCCGCCGATGCCGATTCAGATGCTAGACTACTACGCAAGACTACGTAGGCAATACAGTTTCTATCCCATTCAACAGGTTGTCATCTACCTTAAAGAAACCACCTCAGACGCAGTATTTATCGAACAATTTACCGACACGAATACAGTTCATCGCTTCCGAGCAATTCGGATTTGGGAGCAAGACCCCGCTCCGTTGTTAGCATCTGTTGGTCTTCTACCTTTAGCAGTTCTAGCACGAACAGATTCCCCTGAATCGTTGTTGGAGCAAGTTGCTGCTCAGGTAGATATGATTGAAAGCAGCAGATTTAGCAGGCTGGTTGCACAACCATCAATAAACTTTACTCAACTTCCTCACAGCGAATTAACAGCATTTCCATCGCCTCTGCTAGAGAAATCAACTCTGTCCAAGAGGAACCAGTAACTAAATTTTGGGCATGAGCTAATCGGTTTCGTAACTGTTCAGCAGACTTGAGAAAGCGCTCGCCAAACCGTTTAGATTTCAGTCCCAATTGCTTGAGAAGTTCTGGTTGATTTAAAACCAACTCTCGCTTATCGCAGAATTGCAGATAATCTAGCAAATCGGTAGCTTCGTTTCTTTCCTGGCTTTCTCGCCATAGCCGTTGAGCAACTTCTAAGCGCTCTTTTTTCAGGACTTGCTGCCAAGAATCTTGAGGATAGTAAAGCCGCACTAACCGCAGGAGATTCATTTCCAGCAGCGTTACCAAGCCAAACAGTAGCATTCGTGCGGGTGCTTTCTGCAAGTCGCCGCAGGTAACAATTCCACTCACTTGATTGCAGTCGAGAACAAACAACCGGGGAGTTTGTTGCAAAATTGGTAGCAACTTCATCAGTGGGGTGGAAATGGCAATTAGTTCTTTGGGATGAAATACTTGTTGATAGTCGCTACATTTACCAGATTTACCTTTAATCAAACTAGAGCGTTCTACATAACCGCTAATAGTATCTTCGGTTTCAACACCGACGACATCAAAATTTTGTGCCTCCATCCAATACAGCACTTCTGTCACCTGTGCATTACCTGGCATAGCTTTGAGGGGTTCTGCCACGTATTCAATGGTGATATTGTTCTCAAACAAACCCCGCAGGTCTTGAGAACGCGATTTGAGGTGTTTCATCACCCTTTTATAAACTCACATGAAATTAATCCTATGGTACTCGTGCGATCGCTCGGCGAATTTTGTGCCAGACTTACCCTGTAACATCTCAATCCTAAAACCACTTGCCAAATCGAATATTTCACCTAAAAAGCGAGGAAAAGCTAAGAGATCAAACTTAAATCAAACTACCCACACACCAAAAAGGCGCTCACTTTGGCTAAAACCTAAAGCAGCGAAGTAAGTATCATTGTTACCATTTTTGTTGGTATAGATATAATCATGGTTATACATTATCAAGTAACAAATTATTTTACATCTACAAAAAATAAATATCTATATAGTTAAATGTATGAGATTATTTGAGGAATTTTCCAGGAAAATGCAGAAATTCCTCGAAAAAAAATGTTATTACTAAAACGATACATCGAATTGATACTTGGTAAAATCGTACTAAGATAACCAAAATTGATAACATTATGCCAAGAAAAGAACAAGGATGGGTCACATTTCAAACCTCAGAAGAGGAGCGGAAGATTCTGGAGGAATTCTGCGAACAGTCTCAACGTACCAAAACTGAGATTCTGCGAGAACTCGTGCGTAGTCTCAATCAGCACTCTTCAGCACCAATATCACTACCAACTAATGAGGAAGAACACGAAGATATCTACACTCAAAAGCCTGAGATAGAAACTAACATTCCGAAAAAATCATTAAAAGTTAGCTCTCGCAATATTCTTAAAGGTGTCATTAAACGAGTTGTTTACGGAGCTGTTAATAGTGAAGTGACTATCGAAATTATTCACAAAGTAGAATTAACCTCGATTATCACTAGAGCTTCCGCTGAAGAATTAGAACTAGCTCAAGGAAAAGAAGCTTATGCAGTTATTAAGTCTAATGATATAGTCATTGCTAGAGAATAGAAATATATTGATTTTGGACGTTAGATATTAAGAATATGAATTTTTCTGACTAACATTTTTGATTCTGAATAAGTGTAAGACAAATTGAGTATTTATAGTCGATGCGATCGCTCCTCCAAAACCAGTATCAACTGGCAAAAAAATTGTGTAGGAATTAATTAGGTATCATTTTTGTTTTACTTGCTGCTATACAAGACTTGATAAGAAGATTTGGGATTTTGCGATCGCTGATTTGTTTTTATGTCTCCCAACTACATCTTCTTTAACAACGTTCTCTTCACTAAATGACTGACAAATAAAAAAATATTCCACTGTTGACAGTTAACGGCCATCAACTTCAAACGGGATAATTTATTTCTTGGAGTTCCCCAAAGTTCTCTGATTTCGAGCGGTATTAAATTCTTCGAGTACGGTAAACCGTATTTGCTCGTTAGTTCCCAAAGGTTAATTTAATTGTTAAGTTTAGTTACATAAATGAAAAAAAGCTGCAAACATCGATGTATGGGAGAAATTATGAAAAGCGGTATCATCTTTGACAATTAAGACAGATTGAACAACTTTGCACAGGCGTAGCCCGCACTTCTCTAGGAGACGCTGCGCGTAGCTTCCCCGTAGGGGTACGACAAGCTCAGTGACCATCGTAGACATTGCTTAAGTTGGGCGAGTACGCCAGTATTTTTGAACAGTCTTTAATCAAGTTTCTCAAACCGTTAAGGGAGACGAGTGGGATAAGCAAGTTTTCAGTAAATAAATGAGATAACTCACTTGTTTACCCAAAACTCAGAATTGCTTTGCTCTATACCCGATTTTTAAATTAGTTTTCATTCTCAGGATTGGTAACATCTATGGCAATTAAAGAACAGCCTAAATTACCTCGGTTTCGGATTGTTGCTAATATATTGCTGGCAATATCAGGGCTATTTCTGCTCTTAAATATATTTTTGCCTGGTTTATTTGGTTCTAATCCTAGTGGCGTTCCATATAGCTTATTTATTCATCAAGTACAGGAAGGGGAAGTCAACCGCGTTTCCGTTGGTCAAAGCCAGATTATTTATCAACTAAAAACAGAAAGTGGCGAACCAGGTCAAGTGTTTGCAACTACACCAATCTTTGATTTGGAATTGCCCAAACTCCTAGAACAAAAAGGAGTTGAATTCGCAGCTACACCTCCACCCAAGAATACTTGGTTTACGACCCTGTTGAGTTGGGTCGTCCCACCACTGATTTTTATTGCTGTTTGGCAATTCTTTCTCTCCCGTGGCGGTGGTTCTCAAGGTGTTCTCTCTATCGGTAAAAGTAAAGCAAAGGTTTATGTTGAAGGTGAATCAGCTAAAATTACTTTCCAAGATGTGGCTGGGGTAGAAGAAGCTAAAACTGAATTAGTAGAAATTGTAGATTTTCTCAAGACACCAGGACGTTTTACGCAGATTGGTGCGAGGATTCCCAAAGGTGTGTTGTTAGTTGGCCCTCCGGGTACTGGTAAGACACTTTTAGCGAAAGCTGTAGCAGGGGAAGCAGGAGTTCCATTCTTCAGTATCTCTGGTTCCGAGTTTGTAGAACTGTTTGTGGGTGTAGGTTCTTCTAGGGTACGAGATTTATTTGAGCAGGCGAAGAAACAGGCTCCCTGTATTGTATTTATTGATGAATTGGACGCCATCGGTAAATCTCGCAGCAGTAACGGCTTCTACGGCGGTAATGATGAACGCGAACAAACCCTCAATCAGTTACTAACTGAAATGGATGGGTTTGCGGCTGGGGATGCAACGGTGATTGTTCTTGCAGCAACCAACCGTCCAGAAAGCCTCGATCCTGCATTGCTGCGTCCAGGTCGCTTTGACCGTCAAGTGTTGGTAGACCGTCCCGATTTATCTGGTCGGGAAGCAATTCTCAAGATTCACGCTCAAAAGGTGAAATTAGGAGATGATGTAAACCTAAAGGCGATCGCAACTCGTACTCCTGGTTTTGCTGGTGCAGATTTAGCAAATTTGGTGAATGAAGCTGCATTGTTGGCAGCTCGCAATCAACGGCAAACCATTGCTCAAGAAGACTTTGCTGAAGCAATTGAGCGGGTAGTCGCCGGTTTAGAAAAGAAGAGTCGCGTATTGAGCGATACTGAGAAAAAGATTGTTGCTTACCATGAAGTCGGTCACGCAATGGTAGGGGCGCTAACAACAGGAAACGGTCGTGTAGAAAAAATTTCGATTATTCCTCGGGGAATGGCTGCTTTAGGCTACACCTTGCAATTACCGACGGAAGACCGCTTTTTGATGAATGAAGGAGAATTGCGCGGTCAGATTGCAACTCTGTTGGGGGGACGTTCCGCTGAAGAGATTGTGTTTAGCAGTATTACCACAGGTGCATCCAACGATTTGCAACGAGCGACTGACTTGGCAGAACGGATGGTGACTACCTATGGGATGAGTAAAGTTTTAGGGCCGCTAGCTTACCAACAAGGACAACAAGCAGCGTTCCTGGGCAATGGTGCCCCTAATCCTCGACGGATGGTGAGTGAAGATACAGCCAAAGCCATTGATAGCGAAGTCAAGGAAATCGTGGAAACAGCCCACGAACAAGCCCTACAGATTCTCACACAGAATCGAGACTTGCTAGAAGCGATCGCAACTCAATTATTGGAAACAGAAGTCATTGAAGGAGAGAAATTGCATAGTCTGTTGAATCAAGTTCAACCTGTAGGTAATAACTAACTGTTGACTGTTGACTGTTGACTGGCTCTCAATAGTCAACACTCCCCAATCCCTATCTCTGCGTTATATCCCTCTTTTGTCACTTTCCGGAAGGTCAATCTCTAGAAGCTTTATTAGTTAATCAATACAAGCTATCCCTGTTCTGTCACTTTCCGAGTATTGTAAATAAAAGGATTAAAATAAAAATTCTCGAAGGTAAGCAGGGCAATTGTCAATTGCCAAATTATTTGGCCACTTGACAAATTAATCCCCTTAAAAATTAAACAACTCCGGTTCTTGATCTTTCAGCTTTTTCAAGATTTCACAGGCTATGTCAAAACTTAACTCTACAGACAGCCAATATACCATTGCTGCCAGTTCCCATAGATTAGAACTTGAGTAATAAATACTACGACAAGTTTCCGTATCACTAATTAGGTCAGCCAGCGCGATTATACACAATTATGTAGACGCGAACGCGAGTGCGTCTCGTTGGCGCAGCCTCTCGTAGAGAAGAGAAGCGGCTTGTTGTCAGACATCGTATTGGTGAACTACATCTATAAATCATGGTTCGCGCTGAGAAAGCGATCGCATACACATATAAAGGTGGCAGTATTGTCCTCCCTAAGTTGGGCGATATGCAAGAACAAGTTCAAAGCGAGATTCAAGCTAGAGCTGAACAAGAATCAGACGTTATAGATGACTTACAGAAATATGTATCTGTAGGTTTCAATAACTGTATTAGATTAAGGTGGGTTGAAAGATCGGAAGCTCATCGGTTTAATAACTGATGGATTCTATAGTAATAAACCAGTTTATTGTTGATGGGATAAATTAATTTGTCATCACAGACACTAATTTGTTAACGCGGACAAATAATGTGGCAATTGACAGCTAAACGCGGGGTTTTCGGCTTAAGCCAGCAATCAGATTTGAACTGATGACCTTCCGATTACAAGTCGGATGCACTACCACTGTGCTATGCTGGCAACTTTTGCACATACGTAGGCTGCTAGAGATATCGCTCTCAAATAGCAACCACAATTTATAATTTTATCATAATTAATGTATTTGTCTAGGACAATCGTTAGAAAATATCTGTCTGGAAAGTAGGGGAAGAAAACTTTTTTATGTATAGTTATGAGACTTCACCGCAAATAGCTGCTTTCATGATAATTTAAGCTATAAAAACTCAAATCTTGGCAATATGGCTGGTTTTTCTAGCATAGATGCTTGAATGCGCATTGCAAATGCGACCAACCAAAAAATCAGTGATTGTAATCAGTAATAGGGACTTCCTTTCTCAAAAATATCCCCCTGCTCACACTCAACAGGAGCCAGTGCGTTGCGGGGGTTCCCCCCGTTGTTCGCGCAGCGTCTCCGTTAGGAGAAGCAACTGGCGTTCATCAGTCATCAATTTCAAGTAGGATAATTTATTTCTTGGAGTTCCATAAAGTTGATAAATTAATATTCATAGCAAAAGCTAACTCAAATCCTGGGCTGGACGCCAAAATATCTAGTACAGTTGTAAGATTGTACTTTTTTGACACGGCTGGGTAAAGAAACAAAATTATATAATTGTTCTTTACACATCACAAGCATGGCAGCGTTGAACGGACGAGATTTATTAAGTCTGGCGGACATCAGTCCAACAGAACTTCAAGAACTTCTGCAATTGGCAACTCAACTTAAATCCCAACAGTTGAAGTTGCAGTGTAATAAAGTCTTAGGGTTATTGTTCTCTAAAGCTTCAACTCGCACGCGAGTAAGTTTTACTGTGGCAATGTATCAATTGGGTGGACAAGTAATCGATCTTAACCCCAATGTCACTCAAGTTAGTCGTGGGGAACCTGTGCAGGATACAGCGCGAGTCTTAGATAGATATCTCGATATTTTGGCAATTCGTACTTTTGCACAGCAGGAGTTGGAAATTTTTGCTAACTATGCCAAGATTCCAGTAATTAATGCCCTAACTGATGCAGAACATCCCTGTCAAGTCTTAGCTGATTTATTGACAATTCAAGAAGCTTTTGACACCCTTGCTGGGTTAACTTTAACCTATGTAGGTGATGGAAATAATGTCGCTAATTCTTTAATGTTGGGCTGTGCTTTGGTAGGAATGAATGTGAGAATTGCCACTCCTAGTGGATTTGAGCCAGATTCTAGGATTGTAGAACAAGCAAGAGCGATCGCTAATAACAAAACTGAAGTTCTACTCACTCATGACCCAGAATTGGCAGCCAAAGGAACTGCTGTACTTTATACTGATGTTTGGGCGAGTATGGGACAAGAAGCAGAAGCAGACAACCGTCTGCCAATTTTTCAGCCTTACCAAATTTCCGAGCAATTATTGAGCCTTGCTGACCCAGAGGCAATTGTTTTACACTGTTTACCAGCTCATCGTGGTGAAGAAATCACAGAGGCAGTTATTGAAGGTTCTCAATCACGAGTTTGGGAACAGGCAGAAAATCGCCTCCATGCCCAAAAGGCTTTGCTTGCTAGTATCTTAGGGGCAGAATGAAGGAAGTAGAGACAAGGGTTAACGTTCGTCTGTACAAAGTGATTAATCGCATCTGTACAGACAAAGGTTAACCCTTGTCTGTACAAAATATAAGAGTTAGAATAGCGACGTGCGGCTGACTCTTGACGATTTATCAGCAAAAAATTAAGAATAAATAGCTGAAAGAAAATTAAATATTCTTACTTTTGCCTTTAATATTTTTACCTTTCTATTGCTTATGGGGAGTTTTTTGTAGTACTAATGTTCTAGAGACATTTATAATTACTTCCCGCAAATTTATGGAACGTCTAACGGAAGCTCAACAAGAACTTTACGAATGGTTAGCAGAATACATCAGAATGCATCAGCATTCGCCTTCAATTCGGCAAATGATGCAAGCGATGAATTTGAAATCACCAGCACCAATTCAAAGTCGTTTAGAACATTTACGCACTAAAGGATATATAGAATGGACTGAAGGCCAAGCGCGAACGATTCGGATTTTGCGCGGTGTGAAGCAAGGTGTACCTATTTTAGGCACGATCGCTGCTGGTGGTTTAATAGAACCATTTACTGATGCTGTAGATCATTTAGACTTTTCTAATTTATCGTTACCTCCTCAAACTTACGCTTTGCGGGTAGCTGGCGATAGTATGATTGAAGATTTAATTGCTGATGGCGATGTGGTATTTTTGCGTCCAGTAGCAGAACCAAATCATTTGAAAAATGGCACTATTGTTGCCGCCAGAGTTGACGGATTCGGTACGACATTAAAACGTTTTTATCGTCAAGGCGATCGCGTTACCCTCAAACCAGCAAATTCTAAGTACAATCCTATTGAAGTCAGCGCTATGCAAGTGCAGGTGCAAGGTTCCCTGATTGGTGTTTGGCGGGGTTACAACTGAATAAATGGGGACTGGGTACTAGGGACTGGGGATTGGAAATTGGGAAAAATAAGTACCAGTGACCAATACCTCGGCTTTGCTCAGTACAAGTGATTAATGACTAATGAATATGTACCTGACACCAAATCCAGTACGGCAACTGCCCACTTTCCGATTAAAGTTACCATTTGCAAAGGAAAGTAAGGGTAGTTACCAAACTCGGCAACCATTACCAGGATGCCCAAAAATGCCTTTATCTCTGCAATTGCGGCAATATCAGCGAGAAGCGATCGCTAGCTGGTTTGCGAATAATGGTAGAGGAACGCTAAAAATGGCTACTGGTAGTGGTAAAACGATTACTGCACTTGCGATCGCTTGTGAACTCTACCAACAGATTAATTTACAAGTTCTGTTGGTGGTGTGTCCCTACCGCCATCTCGTCACTCAATGGGCGCGAGAATGTGAAAAATTTAATTTGCAACCCGTTTTAGCCTTTGAGAATTTACGCACTTGGCAAAGTCAACTTTCTACGCAAATTTATAATCTGCGTTCTGGTTCTCAACAGTTTGTTACTGTAATTACTACGAACTCCACATTAATTGGAGATGGGTTTGGATCTCAACTCAAATATTTTCCCGCCAAAACTTTAATTATTGGGGATGAGGCGCATAATTTAGGCGCACCCAAGTTAGAAGAAAGTTTACCGCGTCGTGTAGGGTTGAGACTAGCTTTATCTGCGACACCGGAGAGATATTTTGACGATTTTGGGACACAATCTTTATTTGATTATTTTGGCCCAGTTCTTCAACCTGAGTTCACTTTGAGGGATGCGATCGCCTGTGGTGCTTTAGTACATTATCTCTATTATCCGGTGCTGGTAGAATTAACTGAAGCAGAAAGTATTGCCTATTTAAAGCTAACTAAAAAAATTGGGCGATCGCTACTTTATCGTCAACGAGAAAATGGCGAAGCGGGATTTGAAGATAATGAAGATTTAAAGCCGTTATTGATGCAAAGAGCAAGGTTAATTGGTGCAGCAGAAAATAAACTAAATGCTTTACGAGATTTGATGGTAACTCGCCGCGAAACTACTCACACTCTTTTTTATTGCAGTGATGGTTCACAAGAAGATGGGCAACGTTCATCCCTACGTCAACTTAAAGCTGTTGCTAAAATTCTGGGGGTAGATTTAGGGTATAAGGTAAGCACCTATACGGCTCAAACAACTTTACAAGAAAGGGAAATATTGCGCCGTCAGTTTGAAAACGGGGAATTGCAAGGTTTAGTAGCAATTCGTTGTTTAGATGAAGGTGTTGATATTCCGGCTATTCAAACTGCGGTGATTTTATCAAGTTCTGGTAATCCTCGCCAATTTATCCAACGACGCGGGCGAGTTTTGCGTCCTCATCCTGCTAAGGAACGCGCGACAATATTTGACATGATTGTTTTACCACCAGATTTAGATAGAGAAACTATCGAAGTTGAGCGTAATCTTTTAAAAAAGGAATTGCGTCGCTTTGTGGAGTTTGCTGATTTGGCTGATAACGCTGGGGAAGCTAGAATGAAGTTACTTGATTTACAAAAGCGATATGGTTTATTAGGTATTTAATGAGCAATTGTAAAATTTTTCAAGTTTGGAAAAAAGAAGCATTAAGTATGAAATAATAAGATTAACAGTTTAATTATAATGGGATGTAAATTAAATTGTTAAAGTCACTTATATCCCATTATAATATAGGTTTATTAATACTAATAATAACAGAAAGCGATTAAAAAATAAAATCTTTTTTCAAAGAAAATTAGAGAATTAAAGATAACGCTAACAGTGGCTTTACGGAGGTAAATGCAGCACTGGAGAAAGTTAAACTATAAAAAAAGTATGTTTGAAAACCCAAGATGTCACAAGAGGCGAATATCGACGATGTGCAGGAACCAATAACCAACGCTCCGCCGGAAGTACGGCGAATTATTGAGCGAGTATGGAAGCTGGAAAAAGGCAGACTAGATAAGAAAATTAACAGCCATATAAATGATAATATTTTGGACATTGTAAAGGAAGAGGTGCGATGAAGCTGACTTCAATCAAGCTATGCAACTTTCGCTCCTTTTATGGTACAACACCAGAGATACTGATCGGTAGTGGAGATATTCACAACACCACGATTATTCATGGCAATAATGGCTCTGGCAAAACCAGTTTACTGAATGCTTTTACTTGGGTATTGTATGAGAAATTTAGTGCGGCCTTTGCATCCACAGAACAGTTAGTAAATAAGCGGGCGATCGCCGAAACTCAAAAAGGTCAAGCTGTAGAATGTTGGGTAGAAATTGGCTGGGAACATGAAGGGAAACGATATCGAGTTAAACGCACCTGTCGGGGTTATAAAAACGAAGGTGACTTTGACGCAGGTAAAACTCAATTAACTATGTGGGTTGGTGGGGACGATGGTAAATGGAATATCCCAAATCAGCAATCAGACGATATAATTAATCAAATTTTACCCGCTACTTTACATCAATATTTTTTCTTTGATGGCGAACGAATTGAAGAAATAGTCCGTTCTGATAAAAAAGCTGAAATTGCTGAAGCTACGAAAATTTTCTTGGGTGTAGAGGTAATCAACCGTTCCATCAGACATTTGGGAGATGCTAAAAAAAGTTTAGAAAATGAGTTAAAAGCTATTGGTGATTCGCAAATTAAACAGCTGTTACGACAGCAAGAAAAGATAGAACGAGAGTGCGAACGCATTACCAAACGGCAAACGGAAATTAAAGAAGAGTTAGAGTATCAACAAACTTTTAAAAAACAGACAAATAACCGTTTGCGAGAACTCAGTGCTGCCAAGGAATTGCAAGAAAGATGGCAGAATTTAGAATCGCAAAAAGCTGCGAATCAAGAAGAATATAAAAAAACCAAGGAAGCGCTAAAAAAAGTTATTTCGGTACGGGGTTATACCGTTTTACTGTCAGAAACTACAGCACAGTTCCGAGAAATTATCAATGATTTGAAACAGCGAGGCGAGTTAACATCAGGAATTTCGCGGGAATTTGTGAATGATTTACTCAATTCTCAACGCTGTATTTGTGGTGCAGAATTACACGAGGGTAGTTATTCTCATACTCATGTGACTACTTGGTTAAATAAAGCAGGTTCATCGGGGGTGGAAGAAACTGCAATTCGCATGAGCGCTCAAGTAGATGAAATTGATAAGCAAGCCATAGGATTTTGGGAAGAGGTTGATAGAGAACAAACTAGGATTAATCAATTAAGGCAAAGCATATCCCAAATTGAAGGCGATTTAGATAATATTCAAGAACGGTTGCGAAAAGATGCTAATGAAGAAATTAGCAGTTTGCAAAAGCGCTTAGATGAAATTGAAAGTAAAATTGATGAATTGAATCGAGAACAAGGTGCAAATCAGCAGCAAATTACTCAACTCACAATTGAAATTGAAGGTTTAAATAAACAAATCGCCAAACAAAAACTGAATGAAGATAAGCAAACTTTAGCACAGCGACGAATTAATGCTACTCAAGATGCAATTGAACGGTTAACAGAAGTTAGAAATCGTCAAGAACAACAATTTCGCTTGCAACTAGAAAAGCGAGTCCAAGAAATATTTACAGAGATTTCTGTAACACCATACATTCCTAAAATTAGTGAAAAATATGAGCTGACATTAGTAGAAAATACCACAGGTATAGAAGCACCAGTTGCAGCATCTACTGGGGAAAATCAGATTCTCAGTTTATCCTTTATTGCCAGCATTATTGACAAAGTAAGGGAATGGAGTGAGAAGCGAAAAATGATGATGATTCCCGATAGTAGCACTTTCCCAATTGTCATGGATTCGCCCTTTGGTAGTTTGGATGAAAATTCGCGGCGACACATTGCTAAGACAATTCCCCAATTAGCGAATCAGTTGATAGTTTTAGTTACTAAGACTCAGTGGCGGGGTGAAGTAGAAGCAGAAATGACAGACAGAATTGGTAGAGAGTATGTACTGACGTATTACTCATCTAAGCCAGATTGCGAACAAGATTATATTGAGTTAGCCGGGGAAAGATATCCTTTAGTAAAACAAAGTCCGAATGAGTATGAATATACTGAAATTATCGCGGTTGAACGTAATGTTTAAAGGATAAAGTATATGATTGCAATTTCAGATAGAAAGTATATGACTCCCCAGGAATACCTGGAATGGGAAGAACACCAAGATATTAAATACGAATATATTAATGGTGAAGTCTTCGCTATGACTGGGGGTACTATTCCCCATACTAGTATTGCCTTAAACTTAGCTTCGGCGTTAAAAAGTCACCTCAGGGGAAGTTCCTGTCGTGCTTTTATGGCAGATGCAAAAGTAGGTGTATCTGAAAACGGGCCATTTCACTACCCGGATGTTATGGTGAGTTGTGATGAAAGGGACAGACAAGCTGTCAAATTTATTCAGTATCCTTGTTTAATTGTCGAAGTCCTCTCTCCTAGTACAGAAGCTTACGACAGAGGCAAAAAATTTATGCAGTACTGACGCATTCAGACTTTACAAGAATATGTCCTGATTGATGCTGAAAATATTAGTTTAGATTGCTTTCGGCTAAACGACAGAGGAATCTGGGAATTACATGCTTATGAAGAAGGGGATGAAGTTGATTTAACCAGTGTTGATTTTCGCTTTCCTATATCTTTAGTTTATGAGGATGTGCAGTTTCCAATCTAAGTTTTGAATAATTTGTTTGTGGGGGCGATCGCTCTTTTAGTGGCATAAAAAATTTCATAAGCGTAGGCATTGCTTTTGGCTTTCAGTTAATATGGCTACAAAGTAGTTATTAAAATTATGGCTGCAAATAGAATCAGGGTTGCTAAAGATAAGGCTGAGTTAGTAAAATCGCTCGTAGCATCAAAAGACACAACAGGCCCTTTCCAAACTTATGTAGAAGTAATGGTATTTGCAGCAGCCTTGGGCGCAAAGCATAAAAAACGAGTTCCTATAGAAGGAATTGCTAAAGATATATCACCATTGCGGCAGGATTATTTTTCTAACAGTTTTGCTCTGTTAATTAATTTATTGGCTATTACTGAAACCAAAGATATTAAGATTCTTAGTGAGGAGGATGTAGCTGACGAGCAGCGCATACATATTTTTGAAGAGTATGCTAATAGTGGGCTAGAAATTATACAAAATGAACTGCGTGGAGCAGTAGATTATTCGGAGCGGCTTTTATTAATTCTTAGTTCTGAAAGATTTAATAATGAGTATGAAGAAGAGGAATTCAACCTTAGCAAATTCCTCTCTTGAATTAGCTTATATTCGTCCTAAACAAAACTAAATTTTAATAGATTCTATCTATTGCTTCAGAATCAACTTTATCTTCTTCCAATATTTGCTGAAGTGAAGATTGAATATTTAATTCTGGTAAACCAAAGGCTAATATAGCAGAAAACCTATCTCGAATCATCTCTTCTTTTTGTTGATTACTCATTTTTTCATGTTCTTTTCCATAAAAAGCAACAGTATCAAAACCTTTGTATAATGCCTTGTAAGCATCTGTACAACCTGGCCACTCGGCTTTATTTTTATCTGCGCTAAAGAAATTAAGTAATTTTCGCCTCGATAAAATTTGAGAACCTCTTGCAGCGTCAATTTCTGTTTTACGAGAGCCAAAGTACCACAAGCATAATAAGAAAAATATCCTATCTTCTACAGTTCTTGCCACTTTAATTTTGTCAGTTCCTTGGTTTATTGCTATAAATGTCCATAAGCGAAAAGGGTAATCTGGTAAGTTAACGTCTACTTTTAGAACACCTTTGTCATATAGTCTATCTAGACAACTCAAGACATCATCAATATTGCCTAAGTTTGTGTCTTTAGCTTTATAGTTAAACTCTACAATCCTGCCTAGACGAACTATAGCTTTCTGGAATATCGCTTTGAAAGCCCATTGATTATCTTTCATGCTATTGATAGCAGCTTGGTGTGAGAGTATCTCTCGGCTATGCCAATCACTATCCTTAGCAATTTCTTGCTCACGAATAATTCCTTTATGTTTACTTGTCTGAGCTTGGTAACTACCAAAAGTACCCTCAATCAAATCATGTTCACGAGCATACTGGAGCAGGTTTCGATATGGTTTAAATTCGAGTAAAAGTTTCAGTAGCCAAGGACGGAAGTTAACTTTAAAACCTTCTATTGCAGAGGTAAGGTAATTCTCTGGTATTCGAGCAAATGGTGTATCAGGATTTCCATCTTCGTCACAATAGTCTTCTATGTAATATTCTTCAAGAGTACGCCCCTCATACTGAAGTTTTTCCTCACCTATGCCAAGAGCAGAGTCAATACTTTCAATAAAATCCAGTACATGCTTCTTTTCCATTGGATCTCTTGGCGGTTTTAGATCCAGTGCTGCTGAAATCAGGAAATCTAAATGAACTAGTGAATTTAAGTAGTAGGAGTTATCAAATCGGTATGAGTCGTCTTGCCAGCGTACTAAAGAAAGAGGAAGTTTATCTTTAGCATCTTCCCCCGTACTCTCCGTTAATAAAGTTCTAACGCATTGGGCACTAATGCTTTTATCATCAAGGATAAGCTCTCTAGCTTTATCTACGGTCTTAGCATTTTTATTCAAGTCAGTAAATAATTCACGAGCAATACCCCGAATTGAATAGTCAGAAGTACTCTGAAGATTCTTGAAGCCCGCATTAGGATGAAGCAAGATAAATAAAATTGGTATTTTTGTTTGCTGCTCAATTGGGCGAAGAGTACCACCTCGAAACCTTGGATCTTCACGAAAGGTACGGAGTGCCCAAAGACGATGTTGCCCATCTACTGCTACTGCTAATACTCTATCTTCATCCCAACGCAACCGAGCAGAGACTCCAGTAGAAAGAAATTGAACACCTCCGAAGTTCGCAACCTCACTTTGAAAATGTTTCCATTGTTCATCATCAGGATCAGTACCATCCCAAGGTATGGGAGGAGAAGGTACGTTTGTATTCTCATCAAAAGTATCCTGAATATTGCCATCACCGTCCTTTGGCATTAATACAATAGTAATTGCATTAAAAAACTTCAGTTTATTTGGATCTAAAAGATAACCTTTAACTATGTCATCTTCTACTCTCTTTTCATCAATTTCTCTTTGAAAAAGCTCTTTAAGAGACCATGTCGTATCTAATGAAGCGGGAATTTGTTCAGCTATCTTCAACTCATCAATAGCTCGGTTAACTTCAACCAATGAAAGAACATATGGAAGTGCTATACCTTCCGATAAAGTATAAATACCAGTTAAACCATAAAGAGGCTTATTGAATCTTGTTTTTCCTTCATTATTTGAAAATATCAACATACTGTTTTAACCATACCTAAGAGTAAATGATGGAATAAATAGTCTAGATAATATATCTTCAACTAGTTTGTCTGAAGCAAGTTCAGAGTATTCATATTCTTCATCCAATTCATGTTCAAAGTCGTTTTCTTTATTAATTTCATCTGAAACAATACTTGAATAGCCATATGATGTATGAATAATTAAAAGTCTGCATCGACTAATTTTGTGTCCAGCTTTAGCTAGACGTTCACGTAAAATGCTACCTTCACTAAGATGACTACGAATTCGAGAATATAAATTTTTAGCTTTTCCTATATATAGTGGCTGCTGAAATATCAGTGAATTGCTTAGAAGCATGAAAAGCAGTTCCCGAAAAGAAGAATCAGCCGCTAACTCTTTAAGTAAAGACTCTTTAGAAAAGCAAGTGTCTGGTTCTAGTTTGATTTTGTGTATTGGCGGAAGTCTTGTTTCTCTTGAAGCCGAATGATCCTTATTAAGTTCTTTAAGAATATAGTTAACAAATATGTCAGGATCGTTTATTGCATTAGGCTCAATTTCAAAGCGACGATACCAAGCATATACACCACCAATGTTATTGGGGATGCGGCTTAAAACAGCACTATTTCCACGTATCTGTGCTAAATCGTATAAAACGACGTTTTCACTTAGCTGTTGCACAGCATTATTACCATGTAGCCATGCCACAAATTAGACTCCCTTTATACATTACGTACCAGGGTAGCATAATAATATTTGAAGAGGGGAGAAACTAGCAATGAATTGTAATTAAAGAATGTATGGCAGCCCTACCTTCTTTGGTTCTACCAGATTACCGTCAAAGTCTATTGTTTTATTTTCTACAGTTCTCCCATGAGCCAACGCCTTGCGAAGTTCAGCAATTTCCATCTGCTCCTGAAGTCCGCCCAAAATATAAATCAATAACTTTGTTGCGAATTCTTTTCCAGAAACCTGCACTCGCTTTTTATTAGGGTCATACAAAACTCCATACCAAAGAGACTGAGGATATTCCATACCAGCAAAACCGCCTTGTTGGTCAAACTTTCGCAACTTCTTAAAAATACTGGTTATAGAAAAACCTTTTTTAAATACTAAAAACCCTAAAGCTTGTGCTAAAGCAACTTGTGCTACAGGACGGAAAAGTATATTTGCTTCACCACCACCCTTCTCAAAACTAAATCTTCGCAAAACAGGCGTATCTTCATGTTCCAAAATTTTATAACTAGGTAAATTAGCCAAATTATCAAAAAGCTTTTTAAATTCCTCAATTCCCTGCTCAATTTCTTCATCTTCTGGACGCATGGGAATTAAACCTTTTTCCAATGGTTTCCAGTGTGGAAATTTTTGACCTAAATATCGCTCAGACATATCTTGTATGGCTTGCAGTGTCGTCAAAACTGTAGAGTTCGCTGCTACAGTAGCACTATTCCAATTAACGCGCGGGTTACGATTTGGACGTTGTTCTAAGAGTGGATGAGTCACTGCAATTTTTCTAGCAACAATAGAAAAACCATCATCTTCATTTAACTGTGCTAACTGACCTTTAGTTAAAGGTGCAGCCATCAGGTTGACATGGACAAAAATCGATCTCACCCTTCTTCTAGCTTCGTTGCGAGTCTCCCCAGCGCTAACTGCACAAATGAACTCAATACCAATTTTTTCTTTAGGTAAGGTTTGTAAATAAGCAGGATCTACTTGATATTGCTGTATTAAATCTGACACTGTAATAAAACTATCATCAACAGTTTTATCCTTTTTATATCGCTGGAGTTTACCAGTTTTAATTAACTCCATTAAACCCTGAACTCCCATGAGCCGATGTTGACCATCTAGGGCGTAAATGGTTACATTTTCTTCAGATACATTAAGTAAGCCGACCTTACCATCTTTATCTAGAGGCGTAAAATCTGTAGTAGACTTTGTGGCGTGTTCCTCACTATCCCACTCAGATGCTTTGGAGTCATCCACCCAAGGTTGATTAATTACCACTAGCACTGCTGGAAACTTATGATTTTTTCTAGCAGCCAAATACTGAACTAAGGGTGCTTGACGCGACCAGTCAACGGGACGTTGTTGAATTTCATCGATACTATCTGCATCAATTTCGATGTTACCAGTCTCTGGATTGTACTTTTTTTGCAGCAGAGGTAAACCAGAGGCGAAATGCACTCGCCCTGCAAACCATTCTAGGGTGACGGAACCAACATAAGCTTCACTTCCACCCATCTCAGTTTTTTGAACGAGAATTTGGTCTTTTTTCTCTAAAAATTTCTGTATAAGTAAAGCTAGTACCTCTTTTTCCTTGTTTTCTCTCTCTAGGTACTCTCTAGCAATATCAGTAGTTAGGTCAGATGCAATGTCTCTCATATTAATTTTTAAAAACTTAGTCTTGTAATGTAGCTATATTCTCCAAAAAGTTAGATACTAATAAATCAGTTTTTAAAAACTTTTTGGGAACCCGCGCATTCCATACGCTGGGGTAAAAAAGCAGTAACGCCCAAATGTCCAGAGGTAGGAAGCAATGACTCAAGCACAACAACCAGAAAATAAAGGTCAGCAGACACGTACTGTAGCAGAGTTAGTAGAGTATATCCAAGTTCTTACCACTGAAATTCAAGAATTGTATTGTTTAGATGGGATTCCTTGGATTATAGGCGTATCTTGGGGCAAAGACTCTAGCACCGTTTTGCAACTTGTTTGGAATGCGATCGCTGCTCTACCTCCAAAAAAAAGAAATAAAACAATTCATGTAATTACAACAGATACTCAGGTAGAAAATCCTATTGTTGCTGCGTGGGTTCGTCAATCTATAAACCAACTGGCATCGGCTGCAAAAGAAAAAGGGATGCCGATTCAATCACATCTACTATATCCAGCAGTTGAAGACACATTTTGGGTAAATCTTATTGGTAAAGGTTACCCAGCCCCCCGCAACCAGTTTCGCTGGTGTACGCCTCGTTTAAAAATTAATCCAGCCAATCAATTCATTCGTGAAATAGTTCGAGCTAGCGGTGAAACAATACTTGTTTTAGGTACTCGTAAAGCAGAAAGTGCTAAACGGGCTGCCACTATGAAAAAACATCAAGCAAGTAGGGTAAGAGAACACTTAAGTCCTAATGCTAGCCTTCCTAATTCTTTAATTTATACTCCTATTGAAGATTGGAGTAATAATGATGTTTGGATCTACCTTAACCAATATGAGAATCCTTGGGGGCATAGCAATAAAGAATTATTTAGTTTATATCGAGGTGCAACAGCAGATAATGAATGCCCTTTAGTTATAGATACCTCAACTCCCAGTTGTGGCGATTCACGATTTGGCTGTTGGGTTTGCACACTAGTTAATCAAGATAAATCTATGCAGGCGATGATCCAGAATGATGAAGAAAAAGAATGGATGCAGCCTTTATTAGATATCCGTAATGAATTAGATGCTGAAGATGACAGAGACAAAAGAGACTTCCGAAGACTTAGAGGAGAAGTCCAATTATTTGAACGCAATAAAGATGGAAAAGTCTCTGTTGAACCAATACCTGGGCCATATACAAAATACTGGCGCGAACATTGGTTAAGACGAGTTTTAGAGGCACAAACCCAAATTCGCTGCACAGCACCGGAAAATATGCGCGACATTACTCTTATCTCCCTAGAAGAATTGAGTGCAATTCGCCGTATTTGGTTAGAAGAAAAACACGAGTTTGACGACAGCTTACCCCGCATTTATCAAGAGGTCACAGGTGAAGAATTTAAAGACCCCCGTCCAGGTGCTGACCTTAGCTTATTAGGTAGCGATGAATGGGCTGTGTTAGAAGAAGTCTGTATAGATGATGAGATGCACTTAGAACTGATAGCAAAACTCTTAGACACAGAACGCCAATTTCGGAAAATGTCGCGTCGTATAGGAATTTACGAAAGATTAGAAAAATGCTTTAAAACTAGTTCGCGCTCTCAAAAACAAGCTGTTGATAATGCTCTTTTAACTTATGATTTGAAAAAAGCAGTTGAACAAGGTGATATTGAAAAGGTCAAGCAGCTGACTTTAGCAGATTTTGTCGCACCAGAGGAACAAACAAGTACACCGGATACACAAATTGACACAACAAATACTACAAAATCTGCTGACAATGCCAAGACTTGGGCAAATATGAAATTTAAAAATCAACAAACAAAGCCTTAAGCTTGCTCATTATCATCGTCAGCATCTCCCAAGTACAGCCTGATAAAATCTTCTGCTGCGGCTGGATTAATTTTCTTGAGTGCATCACGAATTTCCAACACCGCATCAGCTACAGGGTCTGTCATCTCATTAACCCATCGGTGAACGTTTGGTCGTCCTGTTCCCATTGTGACTGCTAATTTATTTTGGCTGATGCCGTAGATTTCCAACACCTGTTTCAGCGCTTTACCTGCTTTTCCCATGCCTTTGATTGTGTCAAAGGCTTATAACCTAGTAAATGTTCTATATATGTAACAAACAGTGTAAGATAATCTTGTTACGTTTATGTAACAAGGCTGCTTATTCACAAACAGGTAAATTTCAATGAGTACAAGCTTTCTAGCAGAGACTTTGGAAACTAACGCGCTGCTTGTTTCCACCAAGGATTCTACAGAAACAACACCAAATAAAGAATCTGTAAAAGTTGTAATTTATGGTTCTAAAAAAGGTGTTAACAACATAATTCTGACTTTATACAAACTTGGTTTTGCCCAAGTTAATGAGTGGAGTCCTTTATTACCTAGTTCTAACCCTGGTGAAGTTATGAGTATTTTAACTAGGCACATTCTGACAAACTAATTAGACTTCAGCTAATGAAAAATGTGGTAGGGTGGGCAATGCACACCCTACAAAAAATTCTTGACAATTAGAAATCGCCGTTACACAAACAAAACCCACTTGCACGGGTTAAATATAGATAATGATATTTCTGGAACTCGTATTACAAAATTTTGGCCCTTACTCTGGCAGACAAGTAATCAATCTTGACCCAAGAACTGAGGAAAATCCTCGCCCAATTCTCTTATTAGGTGGTATGAATGGCGGCGGAAAAACTACTCTCATGGATGCTATTCGTCTTGCCCTATATGGACAACGCGCCCAATGTTCTACTCGTGGTAATCTGAGTTACAGTGATTTTTTAAACCAATGTGTTAATAGTAAAGCTAACCCTGCGGAAAAGACCAGAATTGAGTTACTATTTGAACACATCGAAGACGATAAGCCAATAAAATATCGTATTGTTAGAACTTGGGAAAAAAATCTTAAAGATGGTAAAGATACATTAGGAATTTTAGGTGATGATGACACTTGGCCGGTCGATTATCTAGCAAATATTTGGGACGACTATATAGAAAATCTACTGCCTTTAGGAATTTCTAATTTATTTTTATTTGATGGCGAACAAGTTAAAGAACTGGCAGAACAAGAAACACCACCACAAATGGTTATTGAAGCTATTCGCGGACTGTTAGGGCTAGAATTGGCTGACAAATTAGCAGTTGATTTGGAGGTTTTAGTCAACCGCAAGCGTAAAGGAATTGTTGATACAAAAGATTTAGCCAACCTAGAAGAAATTGAAAAAAGGTTATTACAACAGCAAGAAGATTATCAAACAACAGAACAAGAATTAGCTAGTTTCAAAAATAAAATTGAAGAATTAGAGACTATTCAAAGAGAAGCTTTAGATAGATTCGTATCTGAGGGTGGTAAAATCGCCGCAGAACGCAGTCAGTTAGAAGAAAAACAAAAAGAAAAAACTACTGCGTTAAAAACAATTCGGCAGTCGTTGTGTGAATTAGCTGCTGATATCTTGCCTTTAGCATTAATTCCTAATTTATTAAGTCAGGTAGAAGCACAAGGAGCAAATGAATTTCGTAATCAGCAGGTACAACTTGCTAGAGATGTTTTGCTTGAGCGAGATAAACGCTTACTTGAATGGTTAAGTCAGTTAGCGATCGCCTCAACACAAATCGATAAAATTCAATCTTTTTTAGCCGAAGATGTAGATAATTTATATACAAGTTCATTCCAAGTTGAACCACCTTGGTTATTAGCTGACGAGGAAAGTTTGAGTCAATTAGATAATGTGAGATATCATTTACAGAATGCTCGTAATACTGCAAAACAAAAGTTAGGTAATCTCAAAAATATAGAAGAAGAAATTATTACGTTAGAAAGACAAGTGCAGACAGCTGCCGAACCAGAAGCTTATCAAAAGCTACACGATGCCGTGGAAGTAGCACAAAGCGAAGTTGTGCAAGCTAAAACAAATTACGAAACCACTCGTCATAAATTAGTAGCATTAACTGATGCAATTGAAATAACTAAAAAAGAGTTAAAAGATTATACTGACAAAAATATAGACCATAAAAATAGAGAACATATCATTACCTCAGCCTCGAAAGTACAAGAAACCCTTAAGATTTTTCGAGAAAAATTAACACTGCGAAAACTCAATAAATTAGAGGAAGAAGTGAAGAATTGTTTCCTCTACCTACTGCATAAATCAGATTTAGTATTTCGCATTGCTATTGATACTAAAACCTTTGCCTTATCTTTGTTCGATTTCGACGGGTTACCAGTTCCCAAACATCGCCTTTCAGCTGGTGAAAAACAACTACTAGCGATCGCCTTCTTGTGGGGATTAGCCAAAGTCTCCGGTCTGCGCTTACCCGTAGCCATCGACACACCTCTCGGCAGACTCGACTCCTCCCACCGCAATAACCTAGTAGAAAAATACTTCCCCGCCGCCAGCCATCAAGTAATTCTCCTTTCTACTGATACCGAAATCGGTAAAAAAGAAGTTGAAACACTGAGGAAAAATGAAGCGATCGCCCGCGAATACCTCCTCAAATACGATTCTGCTACCCGTCAAACAACAGTACTAGAAAATCAATATTTTTGGTAGTAAATATCCTAGCTAAAGAAAATCACTATTTTTAGCAAGATTATGGAATCCCCAATCGAAAGAATTAAACTTTCCCAAACAGCCAAAGACCAACTTCTCAAACTCAGACGCAGCACTAAAATTGACCAATGGAATATTCTTTGCCGTTGGGCGTTTTGTCGTTCCCTAGCAGAACCAACTCCACCTTCCCCGGTACCAATTCCCCAAGATAGCAACGTCGAAATGACTTGGCGTGTCTTTGGCGGCGAAATGTCCGATCTTCTCCTTCTCGCCCTCAAGCAACGCTGTCACAACGATGGTTGTGGCACCGATAAAGAAACCCTCGCCACCCAATTCCGCCTACATTTGCATCGCGGTATCGGTTACTTAGCAGGCGATCAAAATATCAAGAAAATTGAAGATTTAGTAGAACTAGCGATCAAAGATTGAAAGGATATTAGCTAATGGGTAAAAAAACGGCATATACCCAACTTTCTTAATTACGAATTACGTTAGCGCCGCGATAGCGAAGCGTTAGCGAGGAACGAGCGTCATTACGAATACGAATTAGCCTTATGCCTGAAGCGTTAGAAATCGAGCGTCATAGAGCTGCGATCGCTCGTACCGATCTATCTCGCCCTGTGCGATTAGCAATAGAATGGGCAATTCTGCATCAAGACACCACTTTTTTTGACTATGGTTGCGGCTACGGTGGTGATGTGCAGCGAGTTGCAAACTTAGGCTATACGAGTGCAGGCTGGGACCCTTACTACTATCCCGATGTTCCACGCACTAGAGCCGATGTCGTCAACTTGGGTTATGTCCTCAATGTCATCGAAGATGCAGAGGAACGCCGTCAAAGTCTCATCCAAGCTTGGGAACTCACCCAACAAGTTTTAATTGTCGCCGCTCAAATACTGATTAACGCCCCCAGCAAAACCCAACTTGCTTACAACGATGGCATTGTAACCCGCCGCAACACTTTTCAGAAATATTACGAACAAGAGGAACTTAAAACTTACATTGATGAAGTGCTAAATGTGGATGCTGTGCCCATAGCGCTAGGCGTCTACTTTGTTTTTCGAGATGAAGCCCAAAAAGAAAGTTACAAAGCTATCCGCTTCTTCTCTACTTCTTCTACACCGCGAGTCTGTATTCCCACTAAGCGGTTTGAAGATTACCAAGAACAGCTGCAACCACTTATGGCTTTTTTTACCAAGCGCGGTAGACTGCCTGTGAAAGGGGAATTGGAAAATGAACAGGAATTATTGAGCGAATTTGGTAACTTCCGCCGTGCCTTTGGCGTAGTTTTACAAGCTACCGACGAAGCAGAATGGGATGCGATCGCTTATCGTCGTTCTCTAGATATTCAAGTTTATCTCGCCCTCACCCACTTCGATCGCCGCCCTGCATGGCAGAAACTAGCACCAGAAATGCGTCACGACATCAAAGCCTTTTTTAGTAGCTACGAAGAAGCCTGCGAAGTCGCCGACCAAAAGCTTTTTAGCTTAGGCAAATCTGGGGTGATTCAAACTGCTTGCGAAAAAAGCAAAATTGGTAAACACACCCGTGGCGCACTTTACGTCCATGTTTCGGCACTTGCTGCACTCGATCCTTTACTGCGAATTTATGAAGGCTGCGCTAGCCGCACCATTGGGCGTGTAGACCGAGCCACATTGATAAAATATCACATTGATAAACCGCAAATATCCTATCTTTTTTATCCAGAATTTGATATTGATGCCCATCCAGCTTTAAATGCAAGTATAAGTATTGACTTAAAAACCCTAACTGTTACTCACCGAGAGTATAAAACTAGAGCAAATCCGCCCATTTTGCACCGCAAAGAAACATTTGTTAGCGCCGATTATCCGCGTTACCAAGAATTTGCGAAACTCACCCAACAAGAAGAGGAATTAGGATTGCTCAAGCACAAAAGCGATATCGGCACTCGTGAAGGTTGGGAGAAATGCCTCGCTGCCCACTGGGTAGAAATCAGGGCACATCAGGTTTATTCAATTAAGGAAAATTAAGGAATAATCACACTGTTAGAGTATTGCTGATATGTATCTTAAATAAAGTAAATCTTAGCAGGTTTGTGCGCTTACACGAAATTAGACAGTAGTTATGGCAAGATAACTGCAATTCAATTAAATAAAAAGGAATCTTCAAGATTGTGCAAGTAAATAAATCGCTGCTACAAATTTTTAGCAGCCCGAAGATGGGAGCTTTGTTATTTCTTGGCTTTTCATCAGGGTTGCCATTATATTTAACCAGTCAAACATTACAAGCATGGTTGACCAAAGAAGGAATCAGTTTGGCAGCGATCGCCGCTTTTAGTTTAGTCAAGCTGCCCTATTCTTTAAAATTTCTCTGGTCGCCTTTACTAGATAGATTTGTACCGCCTTTTTTGGGGCGGCGACGAGGTTGGCTGGTAATTACACAGGTAGGATTACTGTCAAGTATAGCTGTCATGGCTCTACAACACCCATCCCAAGGGCTACAACTTTTAATAATTGCTGCTGTGGCCGTTGCCTTTTTAAGCGCTAGCCAAGACATTTTAGTTGATGCTTATCGCACTGATGTAGTGGAAGTAGAAGAAAGAGGTGCTGGAGCGTCTATTTATTTATTAGGTTATCGCATTGCCATTCTCGTAACTGGTTATGTCACCCTATTTTTGGCAGACAGAATGCCTTGGCAAGCTGTTTACTTGTTGATGTCGCTGCTGATGCTCGTAGGACTGGTAACTTCTATTTTTGCACCAGAACCAGTCCTACGCGATCGCCCGCCTCAGACTTTATCTGCCGCAGTCAAATTACCCTTTATTGAATTTTTTCAGCGTCATGGCTGGCTACAAGGACTTTTAATCCTGATATTCATTGTAATCTACAAGTTGGGGGATTCTTTACTGAAGAATGTATCCACCCCATTTTTGTTAGATAAAGGCTTACATTTCACTCAAACCGATATTGCATTTCCTGGTGCATTGGGAATTTTCGCCACTATTGTTGGCACTTTGGCAGCAGGAGCTGTCATGACCAAAATTGGTGTTAATCGATCGCTCTGGATATTCGCCATCATGCAAGCTCTCGGTAACTTGGCTTTCTTTGCGTTAGCAGTAGTAGGTAAAAACTTTTATCTAATGTTAGCTGCCGTCAATATAGAACAATTCTGTGCGGGTTTAGAAACTGCTGCTTTTGTAGCATTTTTGATGAGTCTTTGTAACCAAAGCTTTTCAGCTACACAGTACGCCTTACTTTCCAGTTTGCAGGCTTTTAGTAGAGATATTCTCACGGCTCCAGCAGGTACATGGGCACAAACCACCGGCTGGTCTACATTCTTTCTACTGACAGCAATAGCTGCTTTACCGGGATTATTATTATTGCCATTCTTTGCACCTTGGAATCCAAAGCCAGTGGTAGTATTATCCAGACCAGGATTAGAGAATGAAGACGAGGATATATGGGGAATCAAGTAGTTATTGCTGTCGGCACATTCATCCTCTTACTCACTGGTTTATTACTTGGATATGTTCTCTCGCAGTTAGTTCTAGGATTTCTAGCATTTAACCTCCTAACTTTTTTCGGAACACTCAGCCTAATTTTAATTTTTGGCACACTCTATTACGTTTTATTTTGGCAATTGCGGAGAGAGCAGTCTCGCCCATCATCATCACCCAATCGCACAATACCAAACCAACCACAAGAGGATGTATCTGATAGCTATCTCAAAAACAGGTTAATTGCGAGGTTATCTGGTGATACCGCTGCTGCTGAAAGGTTAATTGAACAGGCAAAACAGACTTATCCAGGGATGCCGGAAAATTGGTATTGCGAGAGAGTGCTTGATGACCTAGAGCGCGGGCAATAGTAGTGGAGACTGGAAAGATGGGGAGCAGGGAAGCAGAAAAGTAGAAAAGCAGAGGGGAGATGGGGGACGGGGAGATGCGGACAAAGAAAATAATTCCTAACTCAACACTCAACATTCCCAATGTTCCATTCCCCATATCTAGAAAATCGCTAAAATAAACCAAGAATACTTTACAAATCTTCAGCTAGGTTCTCATAAAAGCTGTTAACTAAGTAGAATAGTCTGGAAAAACAAAACTATGTTAAGAAAAATTAAATAGACTTAAACCCTCTTCCCTCGTGCCTGATCCCAACGATAAATATTCACACCGACCTACTTATTTGCAATTAAAATATGGCTATTTTCCGTCAATACATTGCCCCACTGCTTGTAGTTTTGGTATTCGTCTTTGCTTTAGTAGCAGTCAGCGCTCGGATCTTTTTACCCTCCGATATGGCAGCACCAGCACCAATTGAAGAGGTGGGCATAAATTCTCAACCTACTGTCGGTGATATACCGCCAGCAGTACAAAACTCACCCAACTAAGTCAATCAACGTCACAAGTGTCTGAGCAATTACTACCTGGGTATTTTATTCACCGTGGCTCAACTTTGGATCGGGCGCTGCTGCTGAAATTTATGCAGCGGACTTACCAAGATATTTTTCCTAATCAGGATTTTTCCCACTTAGAACAAACAGTTAAGCAATACTTCTCCACTGACACCCCCTTGTGGTGGGTTGAAGAAGATGCAAAGGGGGACGCAGGGAAATTACTCTCCGTATCCCCCGAAGTTCCGATCGGCAAAAGCCGCCGCTCAGACTTCTCTTTGCGTCCCCTTGTCCCCACGTCTTCTAACCCCATCGCCTGCGTCTGGGTGGGCAATGCCATAGATCAAGTCCAGGGTAACCGTCATGCTCATATCTTTATCCTTTATGTTGCACCAGAACATCGGCGGCGAGGTATTGGTACAGCCTTGATGCAATATGTGGAAAATTGGGCTATTCAAAGAGGCGATCGCCAAATCGGCTTACAAGTTTTTCAATCAAATAAACCTGCATTAAATCTTTACGATCGGTTAGGTTATCAAACCCAATCGCTGTGGATGGTAAAATTCCTGAGTGCAGAAAAATAAATTAGAGAATAGCGATAAAATACTTTAGCGTCTTTTGTGATGGCGGTTCTCGTTTGGATCTAAGTCAACGACGGACAAGGGATGTACAATAATGCAACTGATATATATAAGGCTTTAACTGATTGGCGCGGGGGATTATGTCTTAATCCCCAAAAGGGATTGAAATCAAATTATGTATGACGAAGACGATCTAAGCCTACTTGATACACAGGAGCTAGAAAGCCCCTTAGATAAGATAGAGCCGCTAACTGCTTCCTCAGCCAAGCCCGATCCAGAAGTAATGTTAGCCCTGCTAAACAATCCCCAGCCTCAGCAACGAATGTTAGCGGCGCGTGCTTTTTGCGATCTTGAAGATGCTCGCGCTACTCCCCATCTGATTCGCTTGTTAACTGATACCTGTCCGTTAATTCGGGTGAGTGCAGCTTATGGCATCGGACGCAATCCCAGTTCTGAGGCGGTAAGTCCGTTAATCGCTCAATTGAATCGGGATTGGAATGGCTATGTACGTAAAGGCATTGTTTGGGCTTTAGGAAACTGTCGCGATCGCCGTTCTTTAGCACCCCTGGCAGATGCCTTAAGAACTGACATTTCCGCAGTGCGTTTGTGGGCTGCTAGTGCCCTAGCACAAATGGCAGAAGTGAGTTATGAAGCAATTATCGGGGCAATACCGCCATTAATAGAAGCCTTAGTCCAAGATCCAGTCGCAGCAGTACGGAGCAACTGCGCTTGGGCAATTGGTCAACTGTGCCGCGAACTGCCTTCTAACGTAGTTTATGCTACAGCGATCGATGCTCTAATTCAAGCCTTTGCCGAAGACGAAGATTTGGGAGTACGGGAAGACGCTAAAGCCTCACTCTTAGGAGTAGGCGATCCCCGTGGCTTGCAGTTGATTGAAACTCTCGAACAAGAAGGGTGGTTTTGATTTGGGTATAAGCCAAGCAACGAGTGTCGCAGGGGTGGTCAGGGTGGCACAGAGGCAGGGGAGCAGAGGGGCAGTTCATCTCCCGGTTGGTGAGTTTCGACTTCGCTCAACTACCGTAGAGTCGAACCACATCTGCCTCATATTTTACTCAGTATCACTTACAGACTTAATCAAATTTAGGTCATAGGGGCGTTCTGTGTCGTCCTCACCCAAATATTCACCATTTTGAATTTCCAAAATCACTAGCGGAATATGACCTGGGTTTTCTACCTTATGCAATGTTGCTGCGGGAACATAAGTTGACTGGTTGCGATTTAGTAGTATTTCCTGGTCTCCACAAGTTACTTTTGCTACACCTGAAACTACAACCCAGTGTTCATTGCGATGATAATGAATTTGTGGTTTAATGCCGTGCCTGGGCTTAATTTCAATGCGACTAATTCTATAGGTTTTTCCTTCCTCAATCACCTCCACGTTACCCCAGTATCGCGTACCTGAATGTGAAGATCCTTCATTAATATTTGACTGAGTATTATTTTCATTCAAAGCCATAACTAATTTCTCAACTCAATGATTATTAATATTTTTCAAAAATCTACCATTAAAGAATATGAACGTAGGTAGGCAGATGGTCACCATATTTCTGTTGATTTACAACTGCTAGTAAATTTACCCCAGATAGTTCATTTGCCGACTTAATTTTGGAATTTGGAATTGTTCACCCTCCTGTATACTGAATCCTATAGATCCGGTTATTGGCTTCTTCTGTGACTAATAGACTGCCGTCTGGCAACACAAGTAAACCCACGGGTCGTCCCCAAGTAGTTGGTACAGAAGGATTGAGCAAAAATCCGGTCAGAAAATCTTCATAGTAGCCTTGGGGTCGTCCTTTTGCATCGAAAGGAACAAACGCAATTTTGTAACCAGTACCGCGATCGCGGTTCCAAGAACCACGAAAAGCAGCAAAAGCACCGTTACGATATTTTTGGGGAAATGTTTTACCATCATAAAACTGCAAACCTAATGCTGCCGAGTGGGCTTGAAAAAGCACATCAGGCGTTTTAGTACGGGCTGCTAAGTCGGGGCGTTTGCTTTGGTCTTTGTTTTTTTGACGCGGATCGAGGTTTTTTGGCGTCAGATAAGCATAAGGCCAGCCATAGAATTCTCCCTGTCGAATGCGTGTAAAATAATCTGGCACCAAATCATCACCGATTCCATCCCGTTCGTTGACAGTAGTGTAAAGTTCCTTAGTCACAGGATGAAAGTCCAAACCAACAGGATTACGCAAACCAGAAGCAAAGGTCTGTTGCTGGGAACCATCCAAATTCATTACCTGCACCGAAGCCCGTGGTGAGGGTTCTTCACCCACGTTGGTTCCCGAACCAACTGAAACATATAATTTATTTCCATCAGGCGAGACAACAACATTACGCGTCCAATGATTGTTATAACCTTGAGCAGGTAAGTCAGCAATTTTTTGTCCCTTGCCTGTAATCCGGTTTTGATTTGGAGTATAGGGAAAACGTAACACAGCATCTGTGTTCCCAAGAAAAAAGGAATCACCTGCAAAAGCCATACCAAAGGGTCGATTGAGTCCGTTGTCCCTACTAGCAAAGGTTTCTTTAACATCGGCTACACCGTCGCCGTTGCTGTCACGCAACAAACGAATGCGATTTTGCCCGGTTTCAGTCACGAGTACATCACCACTGGGGGTTAAAGCTAGCCACCGTGGAGCATCTAGACCTTCGGCAAAAACGTTAACTGTAAACCCTGGTGGTACGCGTAGCACTGGGTCTTGCGGAATTTGCACAACCTCAGGTCGCTTGGAGGCACTTTCTGTTGCGAAAGGTGCTGGTAAGTTCTTGAGATTAATTCGGATAGGTTTAGGTGAAAATACTTCAGTCCGAATAGTATTTTTCGCCTGTGTAGTATTTTGTGCTAGTTCGGCATTAGGTACAGATGTTTGCAGTGGGGGATTATCTGAGTCAGCGCGAGTCCGGTTACATGCTACTAAGGTGAGTAAAAAAACTGGCAGCAAGAAACGCGCAAGAGCTTTCATGGCAGTAAACACTAGACATAATTTTCTAATTTAGACTTGCGACTCAATAATTGTCGCCAGTCTAAAGTCCGATTTTTATTGGAAAGATTAGGGACTAGGAAGTAAAAAATAAATATTTAGGCATACTTTCACTAACTCCCCAACTCCACTTTTTATACATATAAACATTTATTTGTCAACAAAAAATTTTTAAATTCGGCTGCTGGTAACGGACGACTAAATAGAAAACCTTGCATGAAATTACAGTTGTGTTGGCGCAAAAAAGCTAGTTCGGCCTCGGTCTCTACACCTTCAGCAACTACATTTAGGTTGAGATTATGAGCCATTTGAATTAATGCCTTGGTAATCGCTGATTTTTGTGGGTCGGTGGCAACATTATGGATAAAATAACGGTCGATTTTTAAAGTATTAATTGGTAAACTTTTCAGATAAGTCAAAGAAGAATAACCTGTGCCAAAATCATCGATCGCCATTTTCACACCCAAAGTTCGTAATTTATTCATAGTAGCAACTGCACTATTTACATCTTGCAGAATCATACTTTCTGTGATTTCTAATTCTAGACACTCTGCTCGCAAATCATTAGTTTCTATAAAATTAATTATTTCTTGAATAAAATCTTGTTGATTAAATTCAATAACTGATAAATTTACAGCAATATTTAATGAGTAAATTCCGAGATGATGCCAGCTTTTAATTTGTTCGCAGACTTTTTTTAATACCCATTTGCTAATCTGAATAATTAAACCTGTAGACTCAGCTAAGGGAATAAATTCTGTAGGATAAATTATTCCTAATTCTGGACTTTGCCAGCGCAACAAACTTTCAGCAGCTACTATTTTTCCAGAAACAATATCCACTATTGGTTGATAAAAAATCTCAAACTCTTGAAATTTTTTTTGTTTAATTGTCCGATGTAAGCTAATTTGTAATAACTGCATTCTCGGAGACAAGTTGTAGATTGCAGTTTGCGGAGAAAAATATCTTTTTAAAGTAGCGTGCTTTTCCAACCTGTTCATGATAGCACTTAATAACTCAGCCCGCGTGAATGGCTTAGTTATATAGTCGTCTGCACCCAGATCCATACCTTGACGAAAGTCAGATTTGGCAGATTTTGCAGTGAGAAAAATGAAGGGAATTGTTGCTGTCATCGGGTCTTGGCGTAATACTGTTAGCACGCCATAACCGTCAAGTTCTGGCATTATCATGTCACATAAAATTAAATCGGGAACTTCAGAAATAGCTAAATGTACCCCGATTTTGCCGTTAGCAGCACCAAGAGTTTCAAAATCTTCAGCTTCTAGTAAATCTAAAATATTTTCCCGAACTGATTCTTCATCTTCAATTATTAAAATTTTCGGCATAATTAACCTCTATTTATATTTGATTATTTAATGATATAGTCACAGAAAATTTCGTAAACGAAGCTATAAGCTGTACAATACCGTGCTTTGTAAAGTACTCCACTAACTGCGAACAAGAGCCTACTAAGACACTTTTGCTCTGCGTTGCCATCAGAGCGATCGCATCTGATAACCGTTAGCGGCAAACAGTCAATTATTGACTCTAAGCTTTCTAGCCAGAGAAACTGAGATAAAGCTTGCATAGATTATTACTATAGCTATTATCAAACGATAGTTATCTAAAGCCACTCACTTAGTATTTTCTAATATTTTGACGTTAAACAATTAGTAATTTTTGAAGTATAAACACTGGAAAAGTAGTGAAGAAATACTAAGTAGTTTCTACTTAGTTGGAAATTGAGCATGGAATTCATCGGCTCTGGGGGTAGGGAGAAGGGTAAAGAGGGGAAAACTCTTCTCCCCCACTCTTGACTTTCCTCATTGCTACTAACGCAACTCTATCCGCCTTTCGCCGTAACGCAATAGCCTTTCTATAGTTGCAAGACGATTTTCCCAAACTTTGACTTGATAAGAATTTGACTTGAGTTGTTGCTTCATCAATACTCGAAATTGAGACTCAAAGCGAGTCAGGGAGGCTTTCGCTACTAGTAGTTTACTACCAGAAGGCGCAGTGGCAAGCTGATTTAAAGCAATACGTAAAACTTCTGCTTGGTTGTTAAAATCTGAAATTGTTTGAGCAGGCATTGGCAGTCGGTCGTTTTGCAATACAAATTTCCATTCCCGTTGTAGCGCTGCATAACGAATCGCAGCACTTTGAAAAGGCTGGCGCTCAGGAATAGGTTCATTTGTTGTAGATTGAACTCTACCTTGGGTGCTAATAAAAAGTTTTTCTAGCTCATTGTTAAAATTTTCTGCAGCAAAGAGTGCATAACCGCTAACCGGCAAATCTCTGACTAATTGGAGTTGGTCGAATGCTCCAATTGTTGGCAAAGAAAGTAAGCGAATTCCTGGTACTAATAAGGTAGCTCCTAATTGTCTAGAAGCAATCCAAGGTTGAGCCAGTCGTTGAAAGCGCGATGTATCCAGAGCATAAGTCATGGGAACGATTAGATCTACATCTCCTCGCCTTGCCCAAGTTTCCCAGTTTTGTTGAATTTTCTGAATCCGCTCCATTTGCGGTAGCGGAAAGACTGCAACCGACAAAATTAAATTTGCTCGCTTTTGTCGCAACTGCTGTGATACTTGGGCAACAAAGCTATCAACTTGTTCGGTACGAAATGTTGTCCATTTTTGCCACAGTTCTGGCTGGCTGGGAGAAATATTTACTGGATCTACACCAGTTAGTTGCTGAAACTGCACTCTTGCAGCTTTACCATAACCGTAGGTTCGACCTGCAAGTGGGTCTTGGAAGGGATAACGAATGTAATCTAGCTGTAGGCCATCCACATCATAGCGAGTGACGATTTCTGTGTAGAGTTTGAGCAAATACTGTCGCACTTCTGGGTTAGCTGGATCTAAGAATGGCTTAGTCTGACCAATAGGAATCATGTTGCCCAGGTTATCGTAGTTTGCCCAATCGGGATGAGCTGCCAGTACTGGCCCTGGGTAATTAAGATTAACGTTGATAATCTCATTGTGACGTTGGTTACCAGCAGCAAAAGTCCAAACCCAAGCGTGTAATTCCATATTCCGCTCATGGGCTAGTTTGACTGCATCTGCTAAAGGATCCCAACCGCGAATCAATGGGTTTTGTTCTTTGGCGACTTGGCTTGGATAAATTGTATAGCCAGCATTCACAGTTTCAAAAAAGACAGTATTAATCCCGGTTGCTGCCAGTCGGTCAAAAACCTGAGCTAGTCCCGCCTTGCTACCAGCTCGGACAATCGTCCCTCGGTCTAACCAAATAGCCCGGATTTCTGGCTGAGCTAGCCTTCGATCTACAGGAAACTGCTGCCACAAAATTTTCTTAGCAACTAGCCACTGCTGACGAGCCAAAGTGTAGTTTTTTTGGGCAATCAATTGAGGTAAGTTTTTAACAATTACTTTCGCCTGTGCCAAGGCTTGCTCTTTGCTGTTAACTAATGCCCCTGGTCTGGTAGAGGCTAATTGTGTTTCCTGTTTGACAGACTGGATATCTACGCTCCCTAAATTTCCAGATTCCCCAAGATTAGCAGCATTAGCTGACACTGCTGCTAAATTGGCGCTTTCTACTCGACCAATTAGATTTTCTAACTCCTGCTGGAGAGCGATCGCTTCGTTTTGATTAATCGGCTCATTGGAGTTGGGTACAACATCTAGACGAACTGCTTGTTCTAATTGGTCAATGGCCTCTTGGGAAGTTGGCGGTTTAACCACAGGAAGCGGTCTCGGTTGGGGAGCAGTGGCAGTTTTTGGAGGAATGGGGGAGACGCGGGGAGGAGGAGATGGGGGAGATAAAGGAGATGACGAAGATGAGGAAGATAAACTGCTCCTCTGCTCCTCTGCTCCTCTGCTCCCCTGCCCCTCTGCCCTCCTGCCCCCCTGTCCCCCTACCGTCGCCACAGTGGTAGAGCAATTTTGAGAAGCTCCTTCTATTTTTTTCATGCGATTTGATGGTGCTAATGCCATCAAATAGTAATTGACACTAGATTTTAACCAAGCACTATCTAACTCTGCTGCTGAGGCTGTATTTGTTCCCCAGCGCCAGCCCAAAAATGTGGAACGTTCAGTTGTAACTACTGCGGCAGGATTATCTTGGGAATTCCAAATGGCAGGAGATTGAGCGCCCATATCATTGGGAATTACAACACCACCACGCACTTTGCCAAACAGTTCAGCTTGATTTGCCCAGCCTGGAATTTTGGTTTTTGCAGGTTTGATTTCTTCTGTACCACTGAGGCTAAATCCCCAGTAACCTCCCAAGAGCGATCGCAATAACTGACGCACTCCTGGTGCTGACAAACTACCCATTGGGCCGGTAGCAATTAAGCGCCCTCCCTTACTCATCCATTCTTCTAGGGCGATCGCTTGAGTTGGGTTTAATGTCTCTAGATTTGGCAAAAATAATATCCGGCGATCGCCCCAATCCGCCATATTTCTGACATTATCTAGAGGAATTACACAATATTTCACCCCAGCTGTTTGCAGGCGATCGGTTATCCCTGTCCATTGATTCGCATTTTCTTGGCTATACACTACGCTCAATACAGGTTCTTCTGTTGCCGCCTTTACTGGTAAAATATTAAATAAATTTAAAATTAAAATTTCTAAACCAAAAATCAATAACCTTCTAGTTTTTTTTATTTCTAATTTTAGATATTTTCGGTTTTGCTGATGCTTCACCCGTTACTCCTTACTTAATGATTAATTTATTTATTAATCATAATTCATTCAAGACATAATAGACTATTGGTAAAGCTACTTAATAAATATGCTTAATTAATCTAGCGGCTCAATCATCAAGAATGCCAAGATAAATATTCAAATTGTCACAGGCGATTCTATATAAATTGTCGGCTCTTGCATTTTAAATTTAATTCTGTTCTTAACTAACTGTTTAGAATTTTTTTCATTTGCCAATTCCAATAGGTGCTTGTAAAATTGCAGGTAATTTTCACTAACCCCTAAAATCAAGAATGTTATTTTTGTTTATATTATTTGCTTTTGTTCGTTAGAATTTAAAAAAGTAATAAGTAGGTAATTGAAAAACGTTAGATATAATCTTTGCGATTACTTCGCTACCCTTCTCTACGAGACGCTACGCGTAGCTAGCTTCCCCTTAGGGGTACGGGAAGCCGCTTCTCTACGAAACGTACTCACGTTCGCGTCTACACTTTGTTCTGTCGTAATAATATTTTATGTTTAATTAGGTCGAGCTACTTACTAGTACTGCCTGGAACGATACAAAATAGAGAGTTAGTACTTTCAATAATTATTTGCTCAAATAAAGCTTGTTATCGTTGTTGTAGCAGTTATAAAAAAGCAGTATTTAATAAATAAAAACAAAAGAATTTTTGCAAGATTTGTGAAGCTAACTAATGGCGATCGCCAAAGCTAAACTAACAATAATTTCTAATATATTTGTCCAGTAATTTTTGGGTGGTGAGGATACAATCAACTTAAAAGTTGCATGGCACTGATTGCTGAGCAACAAATAGGAACGCACAATTACTCAACATATCTGGCTGAACTCTTTACATTAGTTTGCTCTGGGTATCTCTATACTGAAATATTTAACCCAGTTATTGACAGAGTTTTTGTTAGAATTCAGAATTGATAAAATTTTGAGGCTTAATCCTAATAATCAATAAAATAAAATTGTATAAGCTAAAAGATTAACAAAAATAATTTAATTAATACAGGTATTTATTAAATCTTCAACCCCTGCTACTGGTAAGATATTTGTCTTCAATTTGCTTGCTAAATCTGCAACACCCACATCATCTAAAAATACTAATTCACCATGCTTTAACATAACTTTCGGTAGCAAAATCCCATCACCTAAATCTTGCCCTACTAAATTTAAAAGCAAGTCATGACCAGTTAGTAATCCTGTAACACTAATATCTTGTCCCCAGTAATCACTAGATAAAGCACGCATATTTACTTCTAAACCTTCAACCAAATTTAAACGCTTCAAAATTGGTTGAAATGCTTTTTCTACGGTATTACCCACTACCCAAGTAAGTTTTCTTTGAGGATAGATTTTTGCTGGTAATAATTCTGCCGCAGCGGTGGCAAATTGTTTGAGAAATAATTGAATTGAACCAACACCGTTATCAATTTGGGGATATTCTTCATATTCAGATTCGCTTGGTAATTCTTCGCCTGCAATCAAAAACCACTCATCGGCTAACCAAGCAACGCTAGAGTCGAATTGCTGGCGAAATTGTTGCGAAAGCATTTTGACTTGGGAAATCACTTCTTTAGCTTTTTCCCTAGTTACGGGTGTAAGTTTATCTTCTTGGGGACGAAATCGTGTCAACCCAACTGGTACAACTGCCACTGATGCCACTGTGGGTACTTCACCAGTATGAAAGGAGGCTAAATCTTTAAGAGTTTGTTCGAGATGTTCGCCATCATTTATGCCAGGACAAACAACGACTTGGGCATGAATTTGGAGTCGCCTTTGTTGAAACCACTTGAGTTGTTGCAAAATTTGTCCTGCACGCGGATTTTTTAGCAATCTAATTCTCACATCCGCCTCCGTGGCATGAACGGAAACATACAACGGAGACAAACGCATTTGTTCAATGCGTCGCCATTCTTTTTCTGGTAGATTGGTGAGGGTTAGATAAGAGCCGTACAAAAAGCTCAGACGATAATCATCATCTTTCAAATACAAACTAGAACGCTTACCTGGTGGTTGTTGGTCGATAAAGCAAAAGGGACAGTGGTTATTGCACTGAATTAAGCCATCAAATAAGGCAGTTGCAAATTCTAGCCCCAAATCTTGGTCGTAGTCTTTTTCAATTTCAATGTGATGGGTTTTACCAACAGCGTCTAAAACTTCTAGTTCCAGGACTTCATCAGCACATAAAAATTGATAATCAATTAAATCGCGGGGACGCGTACCATTAATAGCAACGATCGCATCCCCCGCCTCAAAGCCAATCTCTGCGGCTATGGAATCAGGTAATACTCTGGTAATGCGGGCAGGTTGAATGGTAGTCATTGGTCATTAGTCATTGGTTATTCTTACAAAGTTCCGATCGGAGGAAACCTCCGCTCAGACTTTGCGCTTGGTCATTGGTCATTAGTCATTTGCTTTGGAAGAAGGACTAATGACAAAGGACTATTAACTATTTTGCAAAAATCCTCTAGCAATCGCACTCAAGATTACTGCCGCAAATCCCAAGCGATACCACACAAATATCCAAGTGTTTTTAGTTTGAAGATATCGCAACAACCAGGCGATCGATATATATGAAAATACAAACGCTGATAGAGTTCCTACTATTACCACTACTAAGTCAATTTTTCCTAGTGCCTCTTTAAAAAATTCATATAAAGTAGCAATTGTTAAGGTGGGAATTCCTAATAGAAAGGAAAATCTCGCTGCTGTTTGCCTCTCTAGCCCCAAAAATAATGCAGTTGTTAAAGTTGAGCCAGAACGCGATACACCTGGTACTAAAGCTAGCATTTGCCCTAGCCCGATTAGCAATCCATCAACAATTGTTACAGAGTTAAAATCTCGTTTGCGACTGCCTAATTTTTCAGCTGCACCCAGTAAAAGCGCCATCACGATTGAAGCGATCGCGATGGTAGTCATACTATTAATCGTTGAATTTTCGTCGTTGAGTGCTTTTTTCAGGAGAAATCCCCCAACCAAAGCAGGCAGAGTTCCTATTGCTATCCCCACTAATAATTTCCATTCTTCTCGCTGCCAGTCTTTTTCACGAATAGCTTTCAAGCCTCCCGTTAATATCAGGGTAATATCTGTCCGAAAATAGATTAAGACAGCAATCACACTGCCAAATTGAATTGTCGCCAGAAAAGGTTTCGATCCCAGTGTTTCCCAGTGAAAAGCCTGAGTGAACACTTGCAGATGAGCTGTACTGCTAATCGGCAAAAATTCTGTAATTCCTTGGACAATGCCCAGAATAAATGCTTGAAACAGTTGCTCTATCAAGTTGACTGGACTGGAAGCTACAGCTAGATGCGATACTCCCACCTGTAGCAGTTGGGGGAATAGCCAATTTGTCACCATTAATTGAGACTCCTACTAAATATACATACTTTTGTGAATTATCCAACTTTACGTTGTTGTCATCAGTTTTTCCGGGCGACATCCAACCTACGCAAAATCCAGGTAAAATCAAAATGCCCCCCAAGGGGATTTTGATTTATGATATTTTAAGTAAAATAAAGTTTAGTAACAAATATTAAAAACTTTGATTAATAATACATTGTCCTCCTACATCGCTGCTATTCCTTCTATTGATACCGAGTTGGATGTATCTGGCACTAAGCATACAGATATCGCGCAATTGGAGTCTACACTTTTGTCTTCTCCTTCTGTGCCTTTATTTATCTCTGCTCGACAAACATGGCTAGTATTTGCGGCGGCGGTATTTTTGGTATCAGTGCCCGTATTTATAGAAGCACCAATAGTGCGATCGCTACCAAGTTTGAGTTTAGCGCTGACAGGATTTTGGGTGTGGCTAAGTTTTACATTAATGTCACGTCCTGCAACATATCTCTGGGGAGATTTGCTTTTCGGGTTTAGTTGGAGTTGGTTAGCAGGAGCAATTTACTGGGGTTGGTTACGTTGGGAACCTCTATGGCATCTACCGATAGAGTCTATCGGTTTACCATTTGCTTGTTGGTGTTTGGCAAAAAATTGGGGAAAGGTAGGTAGCTGGTTTTATTTAGGTTCTCTATTCGGTACAGTTTTAACAGATGTATATTTTTATATGGTAGATTTGATGCCTTATTGGCGGCAAATCATGATAGCAGATGCAAATACCACGTCACAAATTTTACAAAACGCTTTAATACAGGTAGAAACACCTTGGGGACAAGCTTGGGCAATAATTCTCGCCCTAGTGCTGTTAACAGTGGGAATTTTATCTTTAGGTCGAACCCAAAAACACTGGTATGCCTTTGGTGGTGCAGTTATAAGCACAATTTTGGTAGACAGCTTATTTTTGTTAGCTGCGATTGCCGCGTGAAAATAACAAAACTTTTTCTAAACGAATCTACGGCACATCAGTAATGATGCTGTAGATAATTTTTTAATTAAGAAATATTACAATAGTTACTCCCCAGGATAAAGCCATCTTTACTAGAATTTACGGTATTAGACATACTACAACCTGGTATCCGCCTGGGAGTTAGAATCAACCGCCTTGAAAAGATTTAGTTTAGCCTGGGAATGATACCGTAATTTATAGATGCAAGGGTGTTGCCACTAGAGCAGTCACTCTTACCACTGGAAAAAATTTTTAGCAAAATTATAGTCAAACCCAGTAACAGTAAATATTGTGGATATTAATACGCTGTATATTAGTTTCTGATGACTGCTGTGTTGATTAAGCTATTAGGCTTTGTCCTTTGTCCTTCGTCCTTTGTCCTTTAACGTAGACGCATTAGCGGCTTACCACAGGGTATGAGCAATACTTCGGCTTCTCTACGAGACGCACTCGCGTTCGCTCAGTACAAGTGACTAATGAACCACTGACAGCTGTTAGCTTAAAACTTTTATTTCTGTTTGATGAAAAGAGGTAAAAAAATCGTGAAAGGATTGATGCGTTTATTAACAATGTTTAGCTTGTTACTTGGTTGTTGGGGATGGCTGGGAACAACTCAGATAGCCCAAGCTGCTAGTTTCAACAGCTTTGCTTTTCCCCAAGTCCCAGTTCTGGCAATTGAACGGCAGAATAAGGCAGACAGGAAGTTAGCAACGGAATTCGGTAAAAAAATTGATTTGAATAATACCAACGTCCGAGCTTTTCAACAGTATCCAGGGCTTTATCCCACCCTTGCGAAGCTAATCATTAAAAATGCTCCCTACCAAAGCATAGACGATGTATTAAATATTGGAGGATTGAGCGATCGCCAAAAACAAACCCTGCAAGCCAACTTCGATCATTTCACCGTCACAGAACCAGAGTCAGCCTTCATTGAGGGAGACGATCGGTTTAACAACGGCATCTACAGATAACTGCACATTGCAGCTAATGTAGCAAATAGCAGCCCACTCCTGATTATAGAGAGTGGGATATTCTATTAGAGATAAGGGAGATGAGGTAGTATTTATTTTCTTCTTTATCTCCCCCTACTCCCTCATCCCCATTTCACCCTCCCCTTAACCTTGCCTCAGATAGATATTCCTAGCCAATTTGATGTTTTAGTAGTCGGCGCTGGTGCTGCTGGACTTTATACAGCGCTGTGTCTACCAGAGTCCCTGCGAGTCGGGTTGATTACCAAAGAAACTGTGGCTTTGTCCGCTAGTGATTGGGCACAAGGTGGTATTGCCGCAGCGGTTGCCCCGGAAGATTCTCCAAGGCTGCACATTGAAGACACAATCCGGGCAGGTGCAGGTTTATGCGATCGCGCTGCTGTAGAATTTCTCGCCGAACATGCCCCTAGCTGCATTCAGTCTTTAGTTAACTTGGGGGTTGCTTTTGACCGTCACGGTCAAGCTTTGGCTTTAACTTTGGAAGCCGCCCATTCTCGCCACCGTGTTCTCCACGCTGCCGACACCACAGGACGAGAAGTTACCACTACCCTCACCGCCCAAGTTCTGCGCCGCCAAAATATTCAAGTTATTCAGCAAGCTTTGGCTTTAAGTTTGTGGATTGAACCCCAAAGTAAATGCTGTCAGGGAATTAGCCTGTTTTATCAAGGTAAAATCACATGGGTAAGAGCTGGTGCTGTGGTACTAGCAACTGGTGGCGGCGGTCAGGTATTTGCCCAAACCACCAATCCGGCTGTGAGTACAGGTGATGGCGTAGCGATCGCAGCTCGAGCTGGGGCTATCCTCCGCGATTTAGAATTTGTCCAATTTCATCCCACTGCCCTTACTAAACCGGGTGCAGATCGCTTTTTGATTAGCGAAGCTGTACGCGGCGAGGGGGCACACCTGATTGATAACCAAGGGCGGCGTTTTGCCTTTGACTACCACCCAGCTGGTGAACTCGCGCCTAGAGATGTAGTCAGTAGAGCGATTTTTAGCCATTTACAACATACAGCCTTGGATCTGGCCACTGCCCATGTATGGTTAGATATGCGCCCCATTCCCGCCGACAAGATTCGTCACCGCTTTCCTAATATCATCAAAGTTTGTCAGCATTGGGGTATTGATGTCTTCAATGAACCAATTCCTGTAGCCCCTGCTGCCCATTACTGGATGGGTGGGATTGTTGCAGATTTAATGAATCGCACCAATATTCCCGGTTTATACGCAGTCGGTGAAACTGCCAGTACTGGAGTACATGGAGCAAATCGCCTTGCGAGTAATTCCCTACTAGAATGTATTGTATTCGGTGCCCAGATGGCTAATATTGAGTTGGCAGACATTGGGTTACCCTTAGAAACACCAGTACTACCATTGCGGAAATTTACAGCTGATGCCAGCGAGTGGCAGACTCAGCAAGCACAGTTAGAAACACTTAGGGAAAAGTTACCGCGTTTAGTGTGGCAACATGCTGGTATTTGCCGGGAACAGTCAGGGTTAGAAACTGCGATCGCCACTGTAGAATCTTGGCAGCAAGATTTCGCTGCCTTACCTTTAACTCAATTTTTGTTAGCTTTACGTCCAGCAGAACCAGCTAGTTTTGACCTCCCAGATGTTGAAGCCCAACTGCGACTTTGGGCAGAAACCCGCAATTTATTAGATGTAGCTAATTTAATTCTCAAAAGTGCGGCTTTTAGAACCGAAAGCCGGGGCGGACACTACCGTTTAGACTATCCTCAACCAGATTTAAATTGGCAAGTCCATACACTTGTACAAACACACCACTGGTGGAAATCTTCAGTATTGCTTGAGATTTCAGGGACGGCGTTGTAGTCAAGTCGCTGATGGTCAGTCATATTAATATATTCGGTTGAAGGCGTGCCATCAGGGCTGAGGCTCTGATGCGAAGACATTTTTGTAATAAGTGATTAGCCAAACTTGTAGAGAAGTTGAGGTTCGTTGAAATCTGACTGTTAACACTCAAGCATCAGCTCTCAACAGTCAACAGGAAAATATATGCTTTCTTAAACGTGGAACAGCTTAGCAAACAATAAGTGTGTTTAAGCAGGGGTTGTGAAGAATCTATCGAACTCATGTTGAGTTAGGAGCCTCCTTGGAGACTTTGAAAGCTCCATTAGGAATTATATATTCTCCCTCTGCTCCCCCAATTCCGAGTCCCTTTTCATCTTACTTGCCGCAAAATCCAAAATTAATGTTAGCGAGTACCACTGCCATGCTGACTGTCAGGACCACCATAATTTGGCGGGATATATGTGTCTTTTAAATCCTGAGAATTGACTTTCCGGGCGATTAAGGTGTTGCTGGCATTAGGGCTAAGACTAGTAGCACTTGCAGTACTGAACACACCAGTATAACCCACAATTTGGGGTATTACTATGTAAATACCTATACAAATTATTATAAACTTTATTATCCGTAAGTTAATTTTCATTATTGTCAGTATTTTTACTATTTTCTATTTGAAATGGTATCTTTTTTTAAATAAGTGCATTTACTTAAATAGATTTAGAATATTCCAAAATTATTAGTTTATGCTCGTAATAGACAAGTAATTGTGCTATTAGTTTGCAGAGCAAAATCAATTCGCTGGTATTAAATAGTCTTAATACTTAAGAAATATTCCTAAATGTCCTATTTATGCATCAGTCTTAAGTTAGATATCTTGATGAATTGCCATGAGCAGTTTGCCTAGTTCACTATTTATTAATAATATCTTAATAATTTTAAGTATAAACACTAAGTTCAAAAATAACTAGCCAAAAAAATATATAAAATAATACTTTAAAGTTTTCATAGTATTCGCTCATAGAAAGTAAATAAATATAAAGTTAAAAATCTATAACTCCTACATTTCAAGCTTTACAGAAGTTGCTTAACTATTTATAGAGGTAATATTTTACTTAAGTATAGAGATATATTTTAATGTAAAAAATACTTACTTTAAAAAATAAATTTTTTAATTACTGAGATTGACTAATTTCTTTCTTACCTCTTCGATGGGGTTGAGTTTTAAGAGGGAAAAGCCTTGCTGAGTTTAGATTTTGGCTAAAAAGCTACCTCTTAAACAGTATGCAATGCTTTTACAAAACAGTGCTTTGGATGCCTATTAAGCCCAAATTGCAAAAAACATGGTAAAAAAAAATACTTTATAAATAAAATTTAGAAGGCTTAACTCTTGCTAAATTAGGCAAACTCGTAGCGATTTTTACCTGAGCGTTTAGCACGGTACATTGCTGCATCTGCTTGTTTCATCAAAGTTTCACTGTCTTGGCTGTTGTATGGATAGACACTAATACCAATACTGGCAGAGACTCGGATTGCATACCCATCCAAAACAATAGGCGTGGTAATACCGCTTAAAATTTTTTCGGCGACTTTAGCAGCTACCTGTACATTGGGAATTGCTCGTAAAATCACAGTAAATTCATCGCCACCCAACCGAGAAACTGTATCACTAGCGCGTAAAGAATTGCTGAGTCGATCGGCGATAGTCATCAGCAGGCGATCGCCCATCTCATGCCCTAAAGTATCATTAACTTGCTTAAACCCGTCTAGATCGATAAACAGCAGTCCCAGCAACAAGTTATTATGTTGCGCCCAGTGGAGCGACTCGTAAAGTTGTTCGGCAAAAAATTTGCGATTGGATAAACCTGTCAGGGGATCGTGATATGCTATATAACGCAAATGGTCTTCTTTGAGTTTTAATTCATTGTTAGAGCGAAATAACTCAGCAGCAGTACGCTTGAGTTCTTCCTCCATCAACTTGCGTTGAGTAATATCTCGGATTACCCCAACTAAAAAGAAATTGCCAGCTGAGTCTTTGTGGAGCGATCGCTTAGTGGCAATTAGATGAGTCTGACCATCTGCATTTGTAAATTCTTCTTCGTTTTCATGGGGTTGCTGAGTCCGAAAAACCAGCTCATCCTGTTGTCGAAACACATCAGCTTCATGTTTAGGGAAAAAGTCATAGTCTGACTTTTCAATTAATAACTTATTCGGATAACCGATGAATCGACAATATGCCTCATTTAAAACAATCCACTGATGTTGTTCATTTTTCACAAAGATTGGATCGGGAATCGTGTTGATTACGTGATGTAAAAACTCCTTAGAGCGTTTCCACTCTTCCTGTATATGGGCAATATGACTCGTCATCCAGATAGCTGAAATCCCAAAAGTAAATAGCCCAGGAATCAGCGGTATCCACCAACCATATAAAAAAGCTACATAGGCACTGATGGTTAATACAAAGCAACAAACGAGGACACTGAGGAAGCTTTTCGTTACATCTTGTATCCGCCATGTGGTGATAGCGCCCGCATAAGACCAGACAAAAATCCACAAGTATTCCAGTAATTCAGCCCAGACTTTGAGTAATGGTCTTCCCTCAAGAGCTGCTGAGATTAACTCACTAATAAAATAAGCTTGTAATTCGATACCAGCCACAGGCTTTGCTGTACCCATCAAGCTACTGGAATAGGGAATAAATACAAAATCCTGGAGACTAGGTGCAGTAGAGCCAACAAGTATAATCCGATCTTTAATTAAGTTTTCTTGGACTTTATCTGCGAGTACATCGCTCATTGATACTTGATGAAAATGGGAAAATTCTACAGATGAATTTTGAGATTTGGGCTTAGGAAAATTAGACAAAATTTGGTAGCCTCTGGCATCAGCTCCAACATAGGCACCATCATTAGCTTCAAAACGAGTAAATACCGCTTTACCCAATTGCAAATACTCAGGGTTGCTTTTTGCTTGTTTAGGAGTAATGTCCTCTGATTTTAAATACAATAAAGCCAGCTTCAACGCAAAACTTTCGTGTACCTTATCCTTAACGTGCCAATACAACAAGCTGCGACGTACTTTGCCATCAGGGTCATATAGCACGTTATTAAAACCTACTTGCTCCTTATTGAGTCCTAGTGGAGGTAAAACTGTAAGGTTTTTTTCATTTGTTAATAGTTCAATACCAATTAAGTTTGGCATTGACTGATAAACATTACGTAATTCCTGATGACCAGGCTCTACTGGCAAGTTTCGGTAGATATCCAAGCCGATAGCACGTGGTTTGTGGACATTTAATTTTTCCAGTAACTGGGCAATATTCCGATCTGGAATTGGCCAGGAACCTACTTGATCTAAGTAGGCTTCATCAATCACAACGATAGTAATACGTTCTTCTGGCGGTTCATTTGGACGTAAGCGAAAAAATTGATCCAAACCTGCCAATTCTAAGGATTGTAATAGTCCGATAGAGCGCAAAAGTAGGATGCAGACTGCAACACCAGCAGCAGTCATCATTTCCTTGTGTTCTCGACTAAGCGATTGTTTCAGTCCAATGATTAACTTGACAAAACACTTGCGTAGCTGTTTATTCATTAAGCCGCTCCCAAAGTTATGAAATTCGGCTTGTAACTCCCCTTCTGAAAACTTCCAGAAACATCTAGGGACTGTTCTTTGCTTCTACACAAATGTTGAGGAAGGTAATTTTGCTCATTGGATTCGCCTTTTTTCACTAATAACAAAAGCATATTGAGAGTAACTTCAACAGACACACTTTGGCGTTTAGCGCTGACATAATTACACCCGAAGCCGGCTTCCATGTGCTGCAAAAATAAATTAAAGTACACATTGCATGAGAGCCAGTATACTTAATCAAGTTCCTTCAGCTTGAGATGTTTGTAGGTGAAAGCCGCAAGAAAGTTGATACAGCAGATTCTAAGTTTTGAACTAGGCAAACTTGGTCTTAAAGCTAGGCATTAAGCCTGTTTTACTTCTGAATACTCAATAAAGAATTGAGTATTGGACGACACGTATTATCTATCACCAAACCAATATTACCAAAAATAAAAAAGTTAACCGGAAACGGACTTGCTGTCTTTATCCAGTTAACTATGGAATCTAAAAGTCAAGTTGCCAGAAACAGGCTTCTTGGCAATTACTTAAAATATTTGAAGTTACGAGGGCCTGTGTAACTAGAAACTTTTGCTAGTTCCTCTAAATTTTGCACTCCGCTATAGCTTTTCCCATTAATAATCCAAGTCGGGAAACCTTCAATTTTTGCAGCTTTGCACAATTCTGGTTGAGCTTTGAGTCCTTCAGGGGCACACTCTACCTTAATATTATTGTTGATTTCTTGGTAAGCTTCTTTGCCAAACAGCATCTTTTGTTCGTGGCAGTGAGGACACCAATAAGCGACGTATTCCTTAGCGCCTATCTTCACCAAATGTTGTGCTAGGGCTATTTCTGCCTCACCAGAAGTAGTGGTAATTTCCCACCCACCGATTGCTGGGTTAGGATCTACGTTGGGAGCAAAGGAAATTTTTACAGGTTGTCCAGAAGTTCCAGATGTGACATCTGATTGATTAACGCCAGCATAAATGCCTAAAGTACCAATCAGCGTCACCATCCCAACAATAATGGCAGTAAAAAAGATTTGTCCAATATCCTCCCAAGTGCGACCAATAATTGTTAGTACCAAAAGACTAGTGGAGAACAAGGCCGATCCGATACAGTAAGGACAAAAAGCTTTGATTTGGAATGTCAGTAGATACATTAAGTAGCCGCTAAATACAGACATAGCGATCGCACCCACCAACAACAGCCACCAAGTCCAATTTTCCAGCTGCTTGCGACTATTATTATCCTTTGAGTTGAGTGCCAACGGAGCCAAAGCGAATATCACCATACTGGTGTATGCTAAAAACCCAAACAAAGCTAATGGCTGACCAAGAACTGTTGCCCAAGGACTAGAAAGCACATCATTACAGCCTTTGACACCAGCCTGTGCCACACAAGCTGCACTGCCTCCGGTTAACTTTTCTACAGCGAGATAACCTGTTGTCAAGGCACCACATCCAGCGATCGCGGCAATCAATGGACGTGACCACTTATGAATCCAAGGAGTAGAACGGCGGCGAATCATAAACTGCTATTGGGTACTGGGGATAAGGGGTACTAGGGATTGGGTACTGGGGATTGGGCATTTAGAAAACTTTTTCTAGTCACTAGTCCCTAGTCCCCGTTCCCTACTCCCCACTCCCTAAGAATGTAATTTCACTTGTCCTGCTGACTTGCTTTCACCTTTTGAGTTCCAACTGCGACGCGCAGCTTCCACAAATTGACTGACACGAATCGGATCGATGGGTTGCTCTATCCGTCCGTGACGTTTCAGAGAACTGGAAACTATGACACCATCTGCTGCCTGCATCAATGTATCAATATTTTCCCAGTTGGCCCCACTACCGATGAACACTGGCGTGCCAACTGCGGCACCACAAGCTAGTTCCAAATCTTCTAAGTTAGGAGGGCTACCAGTAGCCCAACCAGACAAAATCACCCCGTCTGCTAAACCCCTTTCAATGGTGTCTTTCACGGCGACTGTGAGATTTGGAGAACTCAAAGGACGGGCGTGCTTCACTAATACATCGGCCAGAATTTTAACATCGCTGCCTAACTCCCGTCGATAGCGGAGTAATTGATGGGCTTCTCCCTCTATTAATCCCTGATCGGTTGCCATCACCCCTGTGAGGACGTTAACGCGGATAAATTGTGCCTGAACACAGCTAGCGATCGCCATTGCACTTTTGGCGTCGTTTCGCAACACATTTAACCCTACAGGTAATGTCACCAAATTCTGTATCCGCTGTACCACAATGGTCATGGCACTCACAACCACTGGATCTACTTGGTTTTTAGTAAAGGGCGCGTCAAAAAAATTCTCTACTATCATGCCGTCAACCCCTCCGCTTGCCAAAGCTGCGGCTTCTTGTTCGGCACGGTCAATTACCGCTTTCAAGCTACCTCCCCAACGGGGTGAGGTTGGCAGTGGTAGCAGGTGAACCACGCCAATAATCGGTGAGCGAGTTTTAAATAGCTGATATAAGTCCACGTCTTTAATTATTGCGAGGGATTGGGGATTAGAGACTAGAGATTAAAGGCTAGTACTACAAGACCCAAATATACCTACAATTCAAAATACCTGAAAAGCTTAACTCATCAGCTTTTTTAATTTTGAATGATTTTGCATAAGTCAATTTTACAAAACTCAGAATTCAGAATTCACAACTGAAGAATTCAGAATTCAGCATTCTTAAATACCCCATTTCCTTCATTAATATTAAATCTGTTTTTATGTTGGTCAGTTTGCTGCCTCCTTCTTAAGATGGAAATTGGCGTCAAACATGTCATAAGATATGTTAAGATAAAACTTGGCTACAAGAGGAGTTTGCCACTCACAACATGCGAGGCAGCTTTCCGTGGTTTAGGCGTCTCGTCCGCGCCCAGTCGTAGGACTAGCCATTCGCCAGGGTAGCATTACTGCTTTATGGGCGTAGTCGCGAAGGCGATTTCCCTGAGGGTAGCGACTTCTCACAACAAGCCCTTTAGGCGGCTTCCCGATGGGTAGATTAACAACGCACACGCTGTGGTAATGTAAAATACCAATAGGCGAATTGTTAAAGAACGTTACAAGTGTCAAATGTACCCAAAGACACTTCAATATACCCTGGGGAACAGATTGATAGAAATATCATAACATGACCTCTATTTTTATTATTAATAGGGTCATAGGTTAATGGGCATTTGCTGACAGTGGGAATTTGCCGCTGTTAATGTTCTCATGAGGATACTAATAGCAAAAAGTAAAGTTAGCACTAGAACGATTTGATTAAAAAAAACTGAAGATGTTTTCAAAATATGGGTGAAAAGCCAACAATTGCCATTTCTCACTTGGGCTGCGAGAAAAATCGAATTGATACAGAACACATGCTGGGAATGCTGGTAGAGGCAGGCTATGGTGTAGATACGAATGAAGAGTTAGCAGATTACGTTATTGTTAATACGTGTAGTTTTATTGAAGCAGCAAGACTTGAATCTGTCAGAACTTTGGTAGAACTGGCAGAAGCAAATAAAAAAATTGTGATTACTGGCTGTATGGCGCAACATTTTCAAGAACAACTTTTGGATGAGTTGCCCGAAGCAGTAGCAGTGGTAGGTACAGGTGATTATCAGAAAATTGTAAATGTAATTGAGCGTGTAGAACAAGGCGAACGGGTCAAACAGGTTAGTATCGAACCAACCTACATTGCCGACGAAACTACACCGCGCTATCGCACTACAACAGAAGGTGTAGCTTACCTCAGGGTTGCCGAAGGATGTGATTATCGTTGTGCGTTTTGTATAATTCCTCATTTAAGAGGAAACCAGCGATCGCGTACTATTGAATCGATAGTCGCTGAAGCCGAGCAGTTAGTTAGTCAAGGGGTACAAGAAATTATTTTAATTTCCCAAATCACGACTAATTACGGTATGGATATTTACGGTCAGCCAAAGTTAGCCCAATTACTGCGTGCTTTGGGGAAAGTGAATATACCGTGGATCAGAATCCACTATGCTTATCCCACAGGATTGACACTAGATGTAATAGCGGCAATCAAAGAAACACCCAACGTCCTGCCGTATCTCGATTTGCCCTTGCAACATTCTCATGGAGAAATTCTCCGCGCCATGAACCGTCCTTGGCAAGGGCGTGTAAATGATGGGATTATAGATCGCATTAAAACGGCGCTACCAACAGCCGTACTGCGGACAACATTTATTGTTGGTTTTCCCGGAGAAACAAGCGAGCATTTTGAGCATTTACTAGAGTTCGTCCAACGGCATGAATTCGATCATGTTGGCGTGTTCACCTTTTCGCCAGAAGAAGGAACCCCCGCCTACAAGCTGCCAAATCAGTTGTCTCAAGAAGTGATGGACGAACGCCGAGACCAACTGATGGAACTCCAGCAACCGATTTCCCAAAAGAAAAATCAACAGGAAGTAGGCAAAATTGTCGATGTCCTGATTGAGCAAGAAAATCCTGAAAGTGGTGAATTAATCGGTCGTTCAGGTAGATTTTCCCCAGAGGTCGATGGTCAAGTCTATGTCCAAGGACAGGCAAAGTTAGGAACCATCGTGCCAGTAACGATTCACCACGCTGATACATACGACCTATATGGTCAAGTCAATAACTAATTTGTCCTTTGTCAGTTGTCAGTTGTCCTTTGTAAATGACTAATGACCAATGACTAATAACTAATGACCAATGATTAATGACTAATGACTAATCCAAAAATCCTTAGAGAAAATTTAGGAGAATTAATGAATCTTTCGTTTCAAGAATTAGGTATTTCCCAAGAACGTGTCGAACAATTAGAAAAAATTGGCTTTACTACACCTACTAGTATTCAAGCTCAAGCAATTCCCCAACTGTTGGCGGGTCGTGATGTGGTGGGTCAATCTCAAACTGGAACGGGTAAAACAGCAGCATTTTCACTGCCAATTTTAGAAAGGCTGGATATTAATCAAAAAGCAGTGCAAGCCTTGGTTTTAACACCAACTCGTGAGTTAGCCATGCAAGTTCACGATGCGATCGCTCAGTTTATCGGTAATGAAGGATTGCGAGTGTTAGCAATCTACGGCGGTCAATCAATTGAGCGGCAAATGTTACAGCTCAAACGTGGCGTTCATATCGTCGTTGGCACCCCAGGACGGGTAATAGATTTACTCGATCGCGGCTGTTTAAAGCTCGATCAAGTGAAATGGTTTGTCTTAGATGAAGCCGATGAAATGTTAAGCATGGGCTTTATTGATGATGTAGTGAAAATCCTTTCCCAAGCACCTACAGAACGGCAAACAGCTTTATTCTCAGCCACAATGCCACCATCGATTCGTTCTTTAGTGAACAAGTTTTTGCGATCGCCAGCGACAGTCACCGTTGAGCAACCAAAAGCTGCGCCCAACAAAATTAATCAGGTAGCTTATCTGATCCCTCGCCATTGGACAAAAGCCAAAGCTTTACAGCCGATTCTGGAAATGGAAGACCCAGAAACAGCTTTAATCTTTGTTCGCACCAGACGTACCGCCGCCGAACTCACCAATCAACTGCAAGCTGCTGGTCATAGCGTTGATGAATATCATGGCGACTTGTCCCAACAAGCGCGGGAGCGGTTACTGAGCAGATTCCGCAATCGTCAAGTGCGTTGGGTAGTAGCAACTGATATTGCCGCACGCGGATTAGATGTCGATCAACTTTCTCATGTGATCAACTACGACCTACCTGATAGCGTAGAAACATACGTACATCGCATTGGTCGTACTGGTCGTGCTGGTAAAGAAGGAACCGCAATTTCTTTAGTACAGCCATTTGAGCGGCGCAAACAACAAACATTTGAACGCCATAATCGCCAAGCTTGGCAAGTGCTGACAATTCCTACACGGGCGCAAATTGAAGCGCGGCACATCCTGAAATTACAGGAGCAAGTCCGGGAAGCTTTAGCTGGCGAACGTTTGGCTTCATTTTTGCCGATTGTCAGCGAATTGATTGAAAAATATGATGCTCAGGCGATCGCCGCAGCTGCATTGCAAATCGCTTACGATCAAACTCGTCCTGCTTGGTTGCAATCCGAGGTAGAAATTCCTCAAGAAGAACCCGCTACTCCCAAACCGAGACTTGCCAAGCGCCAATCTTCTGGCGAGCGTCCCCGTTCTGCTTGGAAATCAGATACTGTTGTTGGGGAAGAAGAAAGAAGTGGTACTCCCAAACCTAAACTGCGGACAAGCCGTCGTGATGCTTCTGTCTCACCTACTCAAAAGTTAGGTTCACCTACAGCTAGAGAATCTGCTTCTTAGTTAGAAGTTAATAAATTTTGGATTTTAGATTTTTGCTTCAATCCAAAATTCTAAATTCAAAATCTAAAATTGACACAGTTAAGAGTTAAGAGTTAGGAGTTAAGATGTTGACTTTCGACTCTTGACTTTTTGACTTTTTAACTAACTTTGCAGGGAACTCACAGTTTCACTAACTGTAGTCCCCTGCATTTGAGTATTTGAGAAATACTACAGCCAAGGACGGCTAACTTTTTCTAACTCTTGAATTTCATCCTCGTTCAATCTCCAACCCAAAGCCCCAGCATTTTGACGTACCTGTTCGGCTGTCTTCACCCCTGCAATCGGAATGACGTTACCCTGAGAAATTAACCAGTTGAGAGCAACTTGGGCTGGGGTGCGATCGTATTTTTCTCCAAAGTTACGCAGCAAAGATATTACTGGTGCAATTTTTTGTAAGCCTTGTTTACTAAATCGTGGGTCTATTTTTCTAGCACCAGTAGGGGTTTCGGCACTATCAATACTGTATTTACCTGTCAGCAATCCCTGAGCTAAAGGACTATAAGCCAAAAGAGTCACACCTAACTCACGGGCAGTTGCGAGAATATCCTTGGTTTCAATTTGGCGAGTGAGTAAAGAATAGCGTACTTGGTTCACAGCCAAAGGTACTCCACGATCTGCCAATATTTGATGGGCATCTCGCATTTGCTCTGCTGAGTAATTACTCACACCGACTGCGGCAATTCTACCCCGCTTCACTTCATCGGCTAAAGCGTTCATCAGAGTTTTTTGACTTAAAAAGAAGGCAAAAGGCCAGTGTACTTGGTAGAGAGCAATTTGCTCTACTTGTAGGCGTTTGAGACTCTGTGTTAAAGCATCAGAGACAGATTGACCAGTAAATCGCCAAGGTAGGGGGCCAAATTTTGTGGCGATTTGCACTCTTTGTTGTGTCTGTTGCATAAATTGCCCCAACAATTTCTCTGATAATCCCATTCCGTAAACTTCGGCAGTGTCGAAAAAGCTTACACCAGCTTGTAGCGCTGCGGTGAAGGCTTCTTTTAACTGTTCTGGGCCGTAGTCATTGCCATAATTCCAAAAGAGTTTATCGCCCCAAGCCCAAGTACCTATACACAAAGGTGTAACAACTGGGCCATTTTGCCCCAATGTGATATTTTCCACGGTTGCAAAATTTAATTTATTTACATTTCTTTACTTTTTTAGTGTAGCGTCACAAGCAAGACTAGGAAACCGATTCATACAGTCATTTAGCAGCGCCAAAATTCTTATATTCTCTAATATACTTAAATGCAAAAGGAACTACGGTACTTTGACCCGTGCGGACAAAATCAACATCCATAGTTGAAAGGAGTTGTTTGAATATCAGTTTTGAGCCATTTACCACAACTATTTGACGGAGATGGCAGGCATCTTTGAAAGAAAATTGTACATTTTCTCTTCGGTCTCCAACAAAGTAGTTTCTTTGACTTCAATTGATTCAAATTGATACTTTTGCGCTTGAAGAGGAGGATCCTCAACTAATTCAAAGAGTAAACCAGGAAAGCGCTTAAAAATTTGATAGTAAATGGAGTCTCGTTTCACTACTTCATCCTAAAATTCTCTAGTTATCCGATCGCGAATTTCAAGCAAGCCATAAAAATTAATCTTAACTAGGCTCTAGCGTGCGCTAACCGAGGTTTTGCTTATGTTGGGAAGATAAGCAGGGTACGTTCGCAACTTCCACTTTTCGTTCGCTCTTTTGCAACAGGTAGGGTTTATCTTTATTTAAAGAGAGAGATTAAGTCCTATTAAGCATACGAAAAAGTAGCTATGGCAAGCGGTGAAGTATTTGATACCCAAACAAAGTCCCTATCTGTGCCAAGAGTAAACCTGCTGACTATGTTCCGGCTGGGTTTGTTTCAAATGGGGTTGAGCATGATGTCCATCTTGACTTTGGGAGTACTTAACAGAGTCATGATTCAAGAAATAGCAATTCCAGCAACGCTAGCCTCAGTAGTTCTAGCACTGCCCTTATTTGTTGCTCCTTCGCGTATCTGGTTCGGACAGATTTCAGATGCTAAGCCGTTATGGGGTTCCCATCGCACGGCTTATGTTTGGGTGGGGGCGGCGATATTTGCGATCGCTGCATTTTTAGCTGTACAAATAATGTGGCAGCTCGACTTTGCTGCAAGTAGTGCAGGCGGCTGGGTATGGACAACCCAAACAATCGGCTGGACAGCGCTTCTGTCCCTTGTGTTCGCAGTTTACGGTCTAGGAATTTGTGCTAGTAGTACTGCTTTTGCTGCTTTGTTGGTAGATATATCTGAAGAAAATAACCGTTCCAAAGTAGTTGGTGTGGTTTGGTCGATGTTGCTGGTGGGGATCATTATCGGGGCAATTATCAGTTCCAGTTTGCTCAAACAATTAACGCCCGAAGCAACCGTAGCTACCTTACAAGCATCTGTCAACAGATTATTTATTACCGTCCCAGTAATTGTATTGGCTTTAGCATTCATAGCGACATTGGGTGTGGAAAAAAAATATTCCCAATATTTAAGCCGTTCTACACTAGTAAACCGAGAAGACAGCATTACTCTAGGCAATGCTTGGAAAATCTTGACAGCTAGTCGGCAAACAGGTTTGTTTTTCACCTTTTTACTGGTGATGACCATCAGCTTGTTCATGCAAGACCCAATTTTGGAACCTTACGCTGGTCAAGTATTTAAAATGCCTTTGGCTGAAAGTACTAAACTGAATGCTTTTTACGGAATAGGTACACTAATTGGCTACATTGTCACTGGCTTTTTGGTGGTGCCACTTTTAGGTAAGCGCAGAACTGCACGCCTGGGTTGTATTTTAGTAGCATTCGCCGTCGGATTGCTAGCTATATCAGGATTTTCTGCTAATCCAGGCTTCCTGAAATTTGGTTTAGTTTTGTTCGGTCTGGCCGCAGGTTTCTTAACTACCGCAGCAATTAGCTTGATGTTGGATCTGACAGCAGCCGAAGCCGCAGGTACGTTTATTGGGGCGTGGGGGTTAGCGCAGTCGATATCCAGAGGATTAGCAGTGGTCATCGGCGGTACTCTGTTGGATCTGGGGCGCAATCTACTACCGAACTTAGTTTTAGCTTATGGACTAGTATTTGCCTTAGAAGCTGTGGGAATGGTGCTGTCGATTTGGTTTCTCAATCGGGTAAATGTCGCAGAATTTCAAACAAATACAAAGCTTGCGATCGCTTCTGTTTTAGAAAGTGATTTAGACTAAATTAGGGTATGAGGCATGGGGCATTGGACATTAGTTATTGGACGATTAATAAATGACAAATAACAAATGACAACTAACCATGAATGATTTTTGGACAACAATTCTTGATTTTGCCCAAACTACCACTATCAGAGTGGGCAAACAGCTAATGCAAGATTTTGGACAAGTACAGGCTTCACAAAAAGCCGATGGTACTTTGGTGACGCAAGCTGATAAATGGGCAGATCGAGAAATACAGGATGCGATCGCTTCTAATTTCTCTGGTTACGGTATTTTGAGCGAAGAAAGCGAACGCTCTTTTCCCGGTACAGAATGGTGCTGGGTAATTGACCCCCTCGATGGTACAACCAACTTCACACGTGGCATTCCTATCTGGTCAATTTCTCTAGGTTTACTGTATCAAGGCATTCCAATTTTTGGTTATGTTTACGCACCACCCCTGAATCAAGCTTTTCATGGTTTTTGGGCAGGTTCATCTGGTTTAGCAACACCAACTGGAGCATTTCTCAACCATCACCCCATCCATACCAGTAGTGATAGTCCTAGCAATAATCATTTTTTTAACCTCTGTTCCCGGAGTACCGCAATTATCCGCAACGGCTTTCCCTGCAAAATTCGCATGTTGGGTGTGGCTAGCTATAACTTTTTGACAGTTGCAACTGGGGCGACTCTGGGCGGAATTGAGGCGACACCAAAAGTTTGGGACTTAGCGGGTGCTTGGGTAATTGTCCAAGCTGCTGGCGGTGTCTGGTTGTCACTTAATTCTGAACCGTTTCCGCTGTCACCAGGAGAAGATTATAGCGATCGCTCTTTTCCCACCCTCGTAGTTAGCCGCCCAGAATTGGTTTCGGTATTTGAACCTTTTCTAAAAAGCGTAAAAATTTAAATAGCTAATTGGCTGCCTAGAAACAAAATTTCTTTTGTCAAAAAGTTTTTTAGGCAGCATACTATACATAAAACTAAATGAAACCTTTGTTAAAGAGCGGTTTCAGTATACTTAAAACTCTTGTCCTTCATTTGGCAAGTGACAGTACCAGTATAAATGCTAATTTGCACTATGTTGGGCTTACTTTAGGCTAGGTCACTAAGTATATACAGCAGATTGCAAGTAAGTGAGGTACAAAATTCAAGACTGATTCATCACAGGTAAACAGTTTCTACCTCCTGTCTCCAGCAAGAACTGCCTCAAAACCCGTAACTTTGTACTTCATGCAAATGAAAACTGCTGTAAAACTTTATGTTATCTAATCTCGATTTGATTCAAGAATTTATCCGAAACTCTATCCATAAAAAAGACATTTTGTTGTCAAACCCTTCTTTGACAGCACAAACAGTTTATAAAACCAACCAACTAAGTGCAAAATCTGAGGGCGTAATTGCGATCGCCCAAATATCTAATACACTATGTGAATTCTCAATTTATCCAAACTCATCTCATTGGGAATTAATAAATCAGGCATTAGCAGAATGTGGTTATCTTCTCAAAGGAGAAATTGATAGTCGAGGTTTCTATCAGTATCAATACTGTGAAATTCCTAAAGGCTATCAAATGCAGTGTACTAAATCTGTACTGCTATGGCGGGCTTGGTGGAAATATCGCAAGTATACTTCGCGACCGGGAATTCCCTTAGAACTTTTGATTAGGACACGAGAGTCATGGTATCCAATCAGAGATTTAATTATTAGTGACGGACTTCTTTATATAAAAACCTTAGGAAGCGAGATAGCACTTGACTCAAATGACTTAGTTACTTGGTTAAAAAAAATTGAGGTAAGTTAATGCAACCTAATACTATTTTGGATTTTTTAATTTTAAATTTTAGATTGTAGATTATCTCTTTTAAGAAACAATCTTATACTATTTCACGAGCGGACATCGTTCGCCAACAACCGTAGCTTAATAATATTCATTTCAGCTTCTTTATATCGATAGTTTGGTTTTGCTTCTTTCGCCCTTCTTGGAGGTGTACTTCCATTAAAGACTCACATTTAATTACATTTATTTGGCTAAGTACGCTTTGATGCGAACAAATCTTGCTTCAACTGTGTACAAGCCTTTTCTATTGCATCTATACTACCTGGATTCACCAGACCATAATAATCAAACATATAAATTCGGTTGTTTTGAGTCGCTTGTAATTGCTTCCAAAAAGCCTCCTTTTTTAAATAATCTAAAAGCCCTGCTTCCGAATTACCTTGTGGAGAATTAACCAAAATTATCACCTCTGGATTTGCTTCTAAAACTTTCTCAGCCGAAAGCGTCACATAGCCACCGACTGGACTTTTTCCTTGTAATTCTGCTGCCAGATTTTTTACCTTAAATTTCGTTAGTATATCTCCCGCCCAACTATTTTTATTGGGGGCTAAAATTGGTTGACGACTAACTAGTACCAAACCTGTAAAATTCTGATTAGGCTGTTCTACCAAGAAAGTTTTGTATCGATTTAATAAAGGCTGAGGATTGGTATTAATTAACTTAGCCAGTGTTTTAGTCAACTCTTCTAGAGATTCCCAGTTATTAACCTGAGTAAGCAAAGTTGGAATTCCTAATTGCTTAATTTTTTGAATTGGAATAGTAGAAAAACCTTCTGCACCAATAACTAAATCAGGTTTGAGTGCTATAATTTTTTCTAAATTAGGAGAATTTTGACCTTCACTAACACGAGGAATATTTTTAAAACGAGGGTCATTATTAAATAATTTACTACCAGTAATTCCAACTATTTTTGTTTGGTCGAGTCGAGCGATAATATCAGCAGAAAGAGAAGAAAGAGCAACAACTCTTTTGGCTGATTGTTTTGGTAATTGCTGAGAATTTATATTAGTAGTTTCAGTAGTATTTGCTATTTTTGGTTGTAGATGCTGAGTAGTTGCAGTTGTGCAAGCAATTAAAACAATACTTAAAAAAATTGCTAAGGCAGGTAAAAGCCAACGACGATACATATTAAAATTCCTTTTGAGAAGAATGGCCTAAAAAACAAACTCAGCATCATATTTAAAAATAGCAAATATAACTTATATAGAATTCAGATTTAATTTTTAAAATATATATGGAATGTCGCTTACTTAAGCAAAAGTTGCTGCTAATAATTAAGTTTAAGATTTTCTGAAAAATTTAATGATATCTAATGGTAATTAACTGCAACGCCGATTATAACCAAGGGTGCAAACCTTAATTCAAGAAAACGCGATCGCTAGCTTTACTTAAGTGAACAATTTACTATTTAATTTACTTCGTTTCCATCCAATTTTCACCAACACGCGCATCCACTATTAACGGTACACTCAATTGTACTGCGTTTTCCATCACCGATTTAATTTGTGGTTGTAATTCTTCCAACTCACCAGGAGGAATTTCAAATACTAATTCATCGTGAACTTGTAATAATAAACGCGCTTGATATTTCTGCAACACCTCATGCAGTTGCACCATTGCAATTTTGATAATATCAGCATTGGAACCTTGAATTGGTGCATTAGCAGCGGAGCGTAGTAAACCCGCATCATAAGCACCCAAATTCTTCAATTTACTCAAATCAATATCTTCCGGGTTACTGCCTTTTAATTTGCGTAAACTGTTGTTAGTAAATTCAAAATAACGACGACGACCGAGAATAGTTTCTACATAACCTTGAGCGATCGCTTCTTTTTTCATTCGCTCCAAATATGCAAAAACTTGAGGATATCGTTGATTAAACCGCTTAATGAACTCGTTGGCAATATCCTTATCTATCCCAGTTGAACGGGAAAATCTTAGAGAACCCATTCCATAAATTACGCCAAAATTAATCGTTTTTGCTACTCCTCGTTCTTGTGAGGTAATATTTTCTTTTTCAAATACTAATCGCGCCGTCACAGTATGAACATCTTCATTTTGCTGATATGCTTGCACTAATATCGGCTCTTGACTCAAATGAGCCAAAATTCGCAATTCTATTTGTGAATAATCAGCAGCCATCATTAACCAACCTGGTTCTGGCAAAAACGCCTTCCGAATTTGACGACTAAAAGCTGTGCGGATGGGAATATTTTGCAAATTCGGATTAGAAGAAGATAATCTACCAGTTGATGTTGCTGCTTGATTAAAATCAGTATGCACCCGATGAGTATCTGGACGCACTAACGCTGGCAATGCATCTACATAAGTAGACTTTAATTTAGATAAAGTGCGGTACTCAGTGATGGTCTCAACAAATCCAGTTTGGTCGATTTCTTGAAGTTTTTCTAACGTTGCTGCATCTGTAGAATAGCCGGTTTGAATTTTTCGAGAATATTTGGTGCTTAATCCCAATTTTTCAAACAATATTTGGCTCAATTGTTTAGGAGAACCCAAGTTAAAGTTTTCCCCAGCTATTTCAGTAGCTTTCTGTTTTAATCTGACTAACTCTATTTCTAAATGCTGCGAAAGTTCTTGTAAATAAGCTGAATTAATGCGGACGCCTGTGTATTCCATTTGCGCTAAAACTGCTTCTAGCGGCTGTTCTACTTCTACTAGTAGCTTAGATAAAGCTGGAGTTTTCTCCATTTCTGCACGCAATTTCGGCACTAAACCAAAGGTAGAATAAACATCCATACCACAGTAATCAGCTACTGTGGGAATATCTATATCAGCTATGGTTTTGCCTTTGGGAACTAAATCTAAATAACTTTTTGCTGTTATTCCCAAATATCGCTGTGCTAAATCCATCAAATTATGGCTAGAATCTGGATTTAGCAGATAACTTGCCAGCATTGGATCGAATACCACTCCATCCAAGTTAATTCCTTGACACTTGAAAACTAAACGGTCAAATTTCGCATTCTGTAAAGTTTTGGGATAATTAGCACTTTCAAGAATTGGACGTAGTGCTTCTAGCACTATATTCTGATTCAAATTTTCTCCGGTTTTGTGACCAAGAGGAATGTATGCTACTTCATCTGGTTTCGTTCCCCAGCAGCAACCAATTCCTACTAATTCAGCATCTCTTGGTTCTAAATCGGTGGTTTCAGTATCCCAAGCAACGGGTGTTTCTGGATTGGTGAACTTTTGCAAAACTTTGACTAATTTAGTCAATTTTGCTTCAGTGTTAATGATGTGCGGTTCGATTGATGAAGAAGCAGGTTTTTCTTGTGCAGCTTGTGTTTCAGCAAAACTAAAAAATGAAAGATCCACGTCTTCAAATTCAGGTTCTACATCAGCTGTTTCTGCTTTTAGCGCTTCTGCAACTGTACCACCAAAACGTTGCTGGAGGTCGTTTATTTTACCTAAGAAAGACTTAAACTCTAACTTTTCTAAAATTGGTGAAAGGACACTTGTATCAAATCCTTTTAATTTGGAATCTTCTAAATCAATTTCTAGAGGAACATCCAAAATAATAGTTGCCAAATAACGAGATTTATGGGCATCTTCTTTACCCGCTGCCAATTTTTTCTGAGTTGCACCTGGAATTTCATCTAGGGCAGCATAAACATTATCAAGCGAACCATATGTATTCAACAACTGTACAGCTGTCTTTTCTCCAATTCCCTTAACTCCTGGAATATTATCTGATTTATCACCACAAAGGGCTTTAAAATCAATAATTTGTGAAGGTAAAATTCCTAATTTTTCTTTAACTTGTGCTGCTTCAAATTCCGTAATACTATTTGTAGAGCGCTTTAAAGCATCTGGACTAAAATTTAAAACAGTGATTTCTTTTTCAGCATCTATCAGTTGAAATAAATCGCGATCGCCAGTAAGAATCTTTACCCTATACCCAGCAGCAGTTACTCGTTGTGATAAAGTTCCTAAAACATCATCTGCCTCATAACCAGGAGCAGTGTAAATTGGTAAATTCAAGCCATTGAGCAACTCGTGTAGATTTTCTAAGTCGGGAATAAAGTCTTCTGGTGTTTCTTTGCGATCGGCTTTATATGTATCATCAGTTTCATGTCGGAAGGTTGGCAGACCTAAATCAAAGGCTACAGCCATTGCCTGGGGCTGTTGTGTTCCCATTACCTCCAGCAAGCACTTAATAAAACCAAAACATACACTCGTAGGAATCCCCGTTGTTGTACGTAGTCCTCCATCTCGCCCTTTAGCAAAGGCAAAGTATGAACGATAAGCCAGGGAGTGTCCATCTACGAGGATGAACGTCGGACGTGTCGGGGTTACAGTAACAGAAGTTTGAGACATAGCCTTATTTTAGCCAGAAGCTTCGTTATTTACATCTTGCATCAGTTGGTTTCTGGAAATTCCTGTCTGCTGAGATGGCTTTCTTAACAAAACTTCATATAACTGCTAAAAATGTTTGTTTGCTAAAGCAAATTAAACATAAAAACTTTATATAAAGTTCGGTGTATTTATCAAGCCTATAAGCAAAATTTCCGAGTTAAAAATAATTTAGTAATCCCGTGCTAATTCGGCTTATAAAAGCATCTTCCATCATGACAACAAAACTCTTGAACATTCTAGGTGCTGTTACAACTGTGGCAGGAATTGTTGCAACTTCTGGAATAGCTAATGCAGCTTCTCTCTCGTACACTAATTCTAGTAATTACCAGTTTACAGATATCATTGATGCACCATTGAGTGTCCAAAAATTTAACTCATCTCTGGGCACACTCCAAGGTGTAACCATAGAATTTACTGGTGACATCCTTGGCAATGCAGGTTTTGAAAATAGAAGTCCAACCCCAAGTCAAGCCACGGTAAATCTTGGCAGTCAATTGAGCTTACAATTAAATAATCAATCTTTGTTGGCACTGAATCCACAATATACTTCCAGTTACCAAGTTGCTAAATATGATGGTGTCACTGATTATAGTGGCAAATCTGGAAAGACTGTATCAGACTTAACTGCTACACAGTCTGGTATCCAGTCTTTCACTGATACGCAATTCTTGCAGTCTTTCATTGGTAATGGCAACGTAAACTTTTTGTTCTCAGCTATAGCCGACTCCCTAGTTACAGGATCGGGTAATATGAGATCCTATATTGATACATACGCAAAAGCAAGTATTAAAGTAACTTATAACTACGAAGAGTTGAAGTCTGTACCTGAAGCGTCAACTACCCTTGGAATTGGTTTAGTTGCTGGGCTTTGTCTGTTGTCACAACGTAAAAAAAGCTCAATCAAGGTGTTAAATTCATAGACTTTAGTTGAATAGGTAGTTTCCATTCAATCTATCAATCAAGTTATCTAACTTAAATGTAAATCCCCGATTTTTTCGAGAATCGGGTTTTTTTATTGCGACTATAGTAATCCTATTTGAGTTGTGAAAGTAGTCGATAGGCCTACGGTCTAAGTCGGCGAACCGTGACTTTTCGCTGCGTCGAAGAGAGCTGCGCTAACAGATTGGCAAAAGCCAGCGAGTCGTGACTTTTCGCAAAATCTCAAATCCAAAATGGTATAACCTCTTACTGGAACTTTAAATCTAAGGAATTTATGTATAAAGCATCTACCAGCCATCTGGAATCAATTGATAATCAGGCTGCTGCTAAAGATATTAAACTACTGGTTGTAGATATAGATGGCACGATCGCCGGACGCTCTAACACCATCAGCCAACCTGTTAAGCAAGCGCTGATTGCAGTGCAAGCACAAGGAATTCCAGTGGCGATCGCTACAGGTCGCATGTATCGTTCAGCCTTACGCTTTCACCAAGAAATTGGCTCTACCTTGCCATTAATGGTCTATCAAGGAGCCTGGATTCAAGACCCCACAACCCAAAAAATTCATCGTCATTTAGTGGTTTCTAGAGAACTTTCTCACCAACTACTCGACTATTTTGAACAACCCGAATTGCGACGGCTTTTATCTGTCCACTTCTACGTCAATGACCAACTCTACGTCCGGGAATTAACCAAAGAAACCGAAATTTATGCACAACGTTCTGGTATTACCCCAATTCCTGTAGGTGATTTGCGTCAAGTCTTAACGAATGAACCGACAAAAATTCTCGCTTTGTGTGATGACACAAATTTCATCAGCGAGGTATTGGGGAATTTGCGCCGCCAATACACACCTGGTGAACTTTACCTGACAACATCTGTTGCCACTTTCCTAGAAGCAACTAATGCTTCTGTGAATAAAGGAGCTGCTGTACGCTACCTAGCCGAAGAATTGCTGGGATTACAAATAGCCAACGTCATGGCTATTGGCGATAACTTCAACGATTTAGAAATGCTAGAGTATGTTGGTTTTGGTATAGCTATGGGAAACGCACCAGTCGCAGTACAAGCGATCGCTCAGTGGGTAGCTCCTAGTGTAGAGGAAGACGGAGTAGCAGTAGCAATCGAAAAGTTTTTGCTTAAGTGACCAAATAATTACTAATTTGTAATTCGTAACGAAAGTTATAGCCCCTTAATTCGTTAATGGAAATTAAAAAATATAATTCCTTTTTTCAAGCTCCTACTTCAGTTGTGGGCTAACTAAGTAGGTGGACACTAAGTAGGTGGACATAATTATTTAGAAGACGCATTTCGATTTCGCTCAATGCTCGGCAGGCTGACTAGAAGGGGGTTGAGCGCAGTCAAAACCCGATAATCTCAAGTTAGGTTTAATTTAGTCCTTCTACTTAACTACGAATTACGTTAGCGTAGCGTTAGCGACGTAAGAGCGTGATTATAAATTACGAATTATCTTGACGGCACTTTTTCAAACCTAATCCATATCAATCAGAAAGGACACCGACGACTGGCCGTGTTTCGTCTCGGTGCCCCTGCTGGTTCGCTCCTCACACAAGAGCTAATGTAGCCGAGGTGATGCATTGAGTCAATAGCTGTGATGAAAGTTTTTATAACTCCAATGGCGCAAAAATTCCCAGGTTTTCCTCTAGCACAAATTTTAGTACTGACTGAGTAGCCATAAGCAATCCCAGCCTAGCTTGGGCTACCTCTGGCGAGACGATTTTCACTTCACCCCAAATGCGGCAATTACACCAAAAGTTTTCAAAAGCTTGGCTCAAATTTAATGCTGCCTTTTCCCATTTCACAGAAAACCCAACATCAGGACACTCTATGTTGTCCACCATCCCCACTAACTCGCTAATTAGACGAAGCTCATCTGGGTGATTTAGCCGCAATCTTCGATTGCAATTGAGCCAAGGTATGGGCTTGGGAGAGATTACACTCCAAATTGGACTGCTATTTGCAAGTGGTTCTCTAAGTTGAATCAATCCTTCTCGGTGAGCCAGCAACACTAGCGAACAGCAACGTGCATGAGCATATTGAACAGGAAATAATGAATTAGGCATTGGGAGTGTGGCAGGGGTGGGGTGAAATTCTCTCCCCATCTCCCCACTCCCTACCTCCTCCTTTCCAACTGCCAGACTTTGTAACCAAGTCCCTAAGGCTAAGTCAGTCAATTCAAAATGTATCCAACCAGGAGGAACTATCTGCACCTTAAAAACGTCGCCACAGGTTGCCGATAGATGAAAGGCGATCGCCCTGGCAAGCTCCATCGCTTTTTGATTCTGAGAGTCTGACACTTGCAAGGCCACACTTGAGGTATACAAAATTTTGTTATTATTTCTATCTTTGTATAGAGGAATTCTTTTTACTTCTATGTATCTATTTTTAATATCTTCAGTATTAATACTTAAAAATTCGCTTATACACTCATATAATAGCTGTTTTAATGATGCGTATTTAAATGATTGTATATTATTATGCACAGAAATTTACGTAGATAGTTTTGTAAACTATATTTGTTAATTTGCTGTCACCTATCTCCGGATATAGGTTTAATCTAGATGAAGAAAAATGAGAGTAGGATAAAATTTGATGAATAATCGATGAACAGTGAGTAAACTTTACTACCATCATTGTACAGTAGGAAGTATAACAAAAGAGTAGAGAGTAATTTTTTGCTTTCTATTCTTTGATGGCTGGCGCTGTTAGGCGTTAAGCCTGCATCGCCAACACAAAGACACTCCTTGCACCTTTCGATCACGTCTTTGTCTTCAGCCGAACGCTCTTTGTTACCTATGCAATCTCCATCCTCTTTTTCTGAGGCATCACGGCCTTTTTTAACTTGGCAACGGATTCTTGACTGGGCTCAGGAACACTACCGCTGCCGCACCTTCAGCAAAGATGAGCGCATTCCAGCCCGACCTGGATTGCTATATTTGGTGCAAAGGGGTGCGATCCGTATGGTAGGAACCGCTCAGGTTAGTGCGACTGCCAGCCAGCTAACGTCTCGACGAATCAATAGAACTCCAGAAGAAGCGTTTTTGGGTTTTGTTGGAGCGGGACAGCCATTTGAAATTGTTGCTCAGTCACCATTCACACTCCAGGCTTACGCCCATGTCGATCAAACTGCGGTGCTGTGGATGTACTGGCACGACCTAGACAACTGGCCTCACTTCCGCCGCGAAGTTATGGATGCCTTTAGATATCAGCACCAGCGCAAGCTGCTGTGGCTGAGTGCTTTGGGACAACGCCGTACAATTGACCGACTCTTAGGATTTCTCACATTGTTGATTGAGGAATATGGTGAGCCGGCAATGAGCGACACCGATCCTGATGTAATTCGCGGTTATTGTCTGCCTTTTCCCCTTACTCATGCCCAAATTGGTAGCGCGATTGGTTCGACTCGTGTCACCGTCACCCGCTTAATGGGCAAGCTGCGTCAACGCGGTTTAATCCTCACTCAAGGCGATAATCTTATTTGCTTACCAGCAGAGTCGATTAATAGAGCCAGCTAAAGCACAGTTCAGAGCGGCGATCTCCGCCACTCTGTCTGAGTGCGATGGACTACGCTCCGCCCACAGGCGATCGCAGTGTCAGCGAATTTTGACAAACCCTGCTTGGGTAATCAGTTCTTGCCCCTGCTCAGTCAGCAGTAAGTTGGCGTAAGCGACACCTGCTTGCTGCTCAGTCTGACCATTCTGTTTGACCACCACAAACAGATTCCGGGTAATCGGGTATTTTCCTGATTGGAAAGCCTCAGTGTTCAATTTGTTCCGTTTACCAGGACATTCAGACGGGAGGACAAATGGTTCTTGGTAAGGAGCAATATACTGTCCTTGTATGCGCCCCAATGGCAAGGCTTTAATCGAACATTGAGGAATCACCTCTGGGGCAGAAGCATAGTAAATACCACCAGGACTACCAGCCAATTTTTGCAAGGCTTGGGTGGTTGTGGAGATAAATTCCACATTGGAGCTGAAAGCTTGACCACCCAAGATGTCTTGAGCGAAAAGTTCTACCGTACCGCCATCAATAATCCGTCGGGAATAAGGCTTGATTGGGATATTGGAACCGCCCACTTGGCTCCAATTATTGATTTTGCCAGTGTAAATTGACTTTAACTGGTCTATTGTCAGTCCTGGGATGTTGAGATTTGGGTTCACTGCGACTGCCAAACCATCAATTGCCACAGGAATTTGTTTTAAAGTAAACCCACGCTGCTGGGCGCGGTTAAACTCTTGGTCTAAAATTGGTCGAGAAGACTGGGCAAAAGCTAGTTGACCATCTATTAGCGACTGAATACCAGTACCAGAACCAGGAGATGCATTGCTCGGTTCTACATAACGCAGTCTAAATTCCGATCGCGCTACTTGAATTGCTGGGTCAACTACTAATCGAATTGGTGCCCAAGATGTACTGCCTCCGTAATTGAATAATCCAGTAGGAACATCTTGGACTGAGGCGAAAGTGTTGGCACTGGGCTGTCCTGTTGCGGGTTGGGGTGTGTTGGTGCTAGGAGAATTAATTTGATTTAGGTTAACACCAGATTTTCTGGTGAACCACCAAAAACCACCAGCTATTAATCCAACTGTAATTAAGATAGATAAAACAAGAATAGGTATTTCATTTTTTTGGGACATAACAAATTTTCCCCACGTCCATTTAATATTCAGTGCTTGATAGGTGCTTGCTACTTGAGATTGTATTTGGAGGACGGGTATTTTCTTAGCAAATTCTGACTGAATTTTAGATTTGAGATTTTAGATTGAAAAGAAAAAATACCGAATATAATGACGAGCTTGTGATTATCTCACTGGCTCAAAATCATACCCAGTACGAGAGCGAGAACCAGGAATGATTTTTACAAGTTGGACTGGGGCATTGCGATCGCCTGATGCTAAAAACCGAATTGTACCAGAAGCGCCAGTGGCAGAAAAGTCAGATGACAAGAGTGCTTGTTGGACTCCAGCTCGCGTGGGATTGCGTTCTAATGCTGCAATTAGAGCGACAGTGGCGTCATAGCTGAGGGCACTTCGCCAACTTACATCAGCGCCCCATAACTGCCGCGATTTCTGGGGAAAATCTGACTTCGGATCGCTATCAATATGCCAGGCAACTGCTAATACCATCCCCACAGCTTGTTCTCTGCCAATTTCCAAAGTTTTAGCGGTGTAAACATCATCTCCCCCCAGCAGAGTTAACCGTTTCTGGTTAATTTGAACTACTTGCAGCGCTTTATCCAAAGTTTCAGTATTAGCAGCTAACATCAACACTTCTGCACCTTGCTTCGTTGCTTGTTCTACGCTTTTAGCCGCGCTAAAATCCGCCCTGGATAAGTCAAATTCGCTGGCTACCTGTCCACCCTCTAAGGAAACGGATGAGACAAACTCTGACTTTAAAGACTGGCTATAGTTACTCTGAGAATTAAAGAAAACCACTGCATTTTTTTTCTGCAAGGTTCTCACCATGTAGTTAGCTAAAGTTCTCGCAGCCATAAAATCACTGGGAACCGTGCGAAAAACATAACGGCTAAAGTTAGAAATTTTGACAGATGTACTAGTCGGAGATATAGCTACAAGTTGTCCAGAAGTATAGATAGTACCTGCGGCTAAGGTGGAATCGCTAGTATTCGGCCCAACTACACCTAATACTTCGGAATTGCTGACTAGGCTGGAAGCGATTTGCTTGGCTATTTCTGGATTGTTGTCATCGCTAGCTATCCCTACCCTCAACGGTACTCCCTTGACTCCTCCAGAGCTATTAACTTGATTTTGGGCTTGGGCTATCCCACGTAAAATTTCTAAAGAAGTATTGGGATCAGTGCCGAATGGTACAGAAGCCACGATGGTATAGCTCTTGGAAGAACCGATACGGGCATTGTTAAGAAAAATTAACGTTTCTGGATCGTTTCGGTTGAGTTTTAGAGCAGCTGTGAAATTGGCGATCGCTTTCTCATAACTTTTAGCTGCGATCGCCTGTACTCCTTCTTTTTTTGCCGGAGAAATCTGACTTAGGATTAAAGTTTTTTCGCCAAAACTAATGCGGTCTTTTAAAGGTACATTGCTCGCTGGTTCTGGCGATTTTTCAGTGATACTATTACTAATATTGACCCCATTTTTAGTAAACCACCAAACACCAACCCCGACTATTCCAACTGTCAGCAACAGAGCCAACACTAAAACTACGGTTTCATTTTTTTGTGACATGAATAAATTTTAATAAAATAAAAATATTTATTAATTTTTATCAATTTTATTCAGCTATAATTCTAGACTTTTGATGATTCTATAATCAAGGTAGTAGAAAATTTTAAAGTATGAGAGATAGTAATTTATAAATAAGTCGAAATATCGCGGTCAGCGAAATGGCTACTAAGCTAGCTGCAACTGCTAAAACAACCACTGATTGAATATTAAGACTGCGATGTAAAAAGGGTAGAAAAAAAATAATAGCAAAAGTAATTGCCGGAATAATTAATAAATCGAACTTTTCAATCCATCGTCTAGTTTGGGCAAATATCAATATTCCCAAAATTAGCGATGCAACAGTTAAAGTGATGATTGGGGATTTTACCAGACTGAAGAGGGCGATCGCTATCAATGCACCCTCAAATCCACTGAAGGCTGCTCCACTTAATAATTCCAATGTCGAAAACATTGGTTTAGTTGGAGTACGGGGAACAGGAGGACTAGAACTTTTAGATGATTGTGGGGGAAGTGTTACAGAGGGTCGATTAATTTGTGTAGGCGTTAGGGGTGGTGATTTAAGTGCATCTAGAACTTCTTGGGCTGATTGGAAGCGTTGATTTGCAGCAGGTAGAAGCATATTGTCTAAAATGTTAGCAAGGTGAGGATTAACATTCACTTGCATTTGCCATTTCCACTGGTTGCTATAGGCATCAAACAGTTGAGTTGCTTCTTTATCTGTCAACAAGATAATCACAGTTACAGCCAAGGCGTATAAGTCCGTAGATGGAAATACTTGACCCCCAGTCATTTGTTCCGGTGGTGCAAATCCTAGAGAATAAATTCCTGTGGAAGAAACAGCGCCGGATGCAACGTTTGCTACTTGCTTGACTGCACCAAAATCTAAAAGGAAGAGTTTTCCATCACGACGACGCATGATGTTAGAAGGTTTGATGTCTCTATGGATAATGCCTCTTTGATGGACAAATTTGAGTATTTTCAGGATTTCTTGCAACACTTCCAAAACTTGTTGTTCAGAAAATTTTCCCTGTTGAGCTAGTTCTTCTTCTAAGTTTTGCCCATCAATGTATTCTTGTACTAAGTAAAAAAATTGGTCTTGCTGCCCTGGTTGCAAGCTGTTAACTATCACTGGAAAAAAGGCAAATAAGTCAGGAATTTGCTCGTGTTCGTTACCTATCTGGGCTAAAACTTCTGCCTCTCTTTCAAACATTCTTTGTGCTTGTTGCAGTTGAGTCGAGGTTAAATTTCCCGATGGTTGAAACTGTTTTACTACGCATTGACGCATTCCGGGAATCCGGCGATCGCGTGCCAAAAATGCTGCTCCAAATCCGCCTCTTCCGAGCAACTTTATGGTTACATATCGACCATCTAGTAACAATGACATACCACAGCTCGTACAATACTTTTGCTGCGTTGTTTTCAGGGTTGCAATATCATCTAAATCAGCAAAATAGTTTTGTGGGCGTGGGCAATGTGGACGAGTACAGTAAACTTCCATTTTCGTGATGAGTCATTAGTCAAAATAATTCGTAATTCGTAATTAGTTCAGCCTACAGATAGACTAAATTTCTTTATCAATACAGAAAACTTTTTCTTGATGTTAAATCCCTAGCTTATTTACAGCGTATGGGTAATAACTACGAATTACGAATTATTTGGTCATTTACAAAAAAACAGAGGACAAATGACATAGACGCTACAAGGGCGGCTTCCCACTGGCGAAGCGACCCATAGGGAAGGGTAGGACTAATGACCAGATAGATTTTAGTCTTCACCGGAAGAGATGGGCGTTGCTGTATCCAATGTAGTTAATACTATGTTTTTTTGTGTCAATGTTAACACATCTTGGTTCCATCCAGGGTTAGCAAACTGGGGCAAAATTTCTTGACTAAAGGCTTCTGCGGCTTTGGATCTATAGCGATTAGGATTAAAAATCAGCCATAGAGTTCGTTTGACGACCACGCCTTCAATGTTGGCACAGTGGAGAACACCCATTTGTAATTCCTTAGCGATCGCGCTAGTGGAGACAAAGGCAGCTCCTAAACCAGATTGCACAGCATTTTTTATTGCTTCAATAGAATTGAGTTCCATTTCAACTTTAAAACGCCTGGTATCAATTTCACAACGTGCTAACACTTGGTCAATTACTTTGCGGATTGTTGATTGGGAATCTAAAGCAATGAACTGTAATTTATATAGGTCTTCTTTATGGATTTTTTCAAGTTTGGCTAATGGATGAAAGACAGGTAAAATCAGTGCTAGTTCATCTTCAGCGTAAGGAATAATTTCCAAAGATTCTGCCAGTTCACCAGGAATCTCACCACCGATAATGGCGAGATCGACTTGTCCGTTAGCGACACTCCAAGCAGTACGTCGAGTAGAGTGGACATGTAATTGTACTGCCACATCTGGATATTTTTGTCGGAACATACCGATCATTCTCGGCAAAAGATAAGTACCGGTGGTTTGAGAAGCACCGACAATTAAAGTACCGCCTTGGAGATTTTGTAGATCCTCAATGGCGCGGCAGGTTTCCTGACACAGGCTGAGGATTTTTTCGCCGTAGCTTAACAGTAGATGACCGGCTTCGGTTAATTGTGCGCGTCGTCCTCCACGGTCAAATAAAGGAACATCAAGCTGCCGTTCGAGATTTTGGACTTGCAAGCTGACGGCAGGTTGGGAGACATAAAGACTATCAGCAGCGCGCTTGAAGCTCCCTTCTTGTGCGATCGCTTTCAGAATACGTAACTGATCTAAAGTGAAAGGAAGGTCAGACATAAGGCTCAACCCACAAACTTTGAAAGGAGCAGATGTACGCAACAAATCACCTTTGCCAGCAATCAGCTTAGCGTGATTTGTTGCATCTTAAACTTGAAGGCTTAACTCGAAAAAGACAGTAGTACAACATCTTGACTAAAGTCCTCTTTTGAATACTTTGTGGTATTGGTTGTACTGAATTTAGTTTTCTTTAAATTACTTCACCCGTGTATTATGATGCCGATTTTTTGGTTGACACCCAGTCATTTTGTCATACTGGGGTTACAAATAGTTTTTGCGATCGCTCACAGTGGGGGTGCTGCTTTGCGCCCTTGGGCAGAAAAATACATTGGGCTAAGGCTTTATCGTATTCTTTTTGCATTAGTCAGCCTACCATTGGCTGTAATCTTAATTATTTATTTTTTTAGGCATCGCTATGATGGTTTGCAACTTTGGCAGGTACAAGGAGTGCCGGGAGTACGAGAAGTTGTTTGGGTTTTGTCAGCCATCTCGTTTTTGTTTTTATATCCTGCTACCTTCAATCTACTAGAAATTGCTGCCATTCAAAAGCCTCAAGTTCATCTTTATGAAACAGGAATTATTCGGATTACTCGTCATCCCCAGATGGTAGGACAAATAATATGGTGTATTGCCCATACTTTATGGCTGGGTACTACTTTTACCCTTGTGACCTCCATTGGTTTGGTATTGCATCACTTGTTCGGGGTTTGGCACGGCGATCGCCGCTTGAGCTTACGCTATGGTTCAGCCTTTGAAATCGTCAAACAGCGGACTTCAATTATTCCGTTCAAAGCAATTATTGACGGCCGTCAATCTATCAAATGGCAGGAATTCCTCCGCCCTGCTTATTTAGGAGTTGCGATTTTTATAGTTTTGCTTTGGTGGTCGCACCCTCTATTGCTAGAAGCAAGTGGTACGATAAAATGGGAATTTTAAACGATCCCCATTGTCAGCATAAAATCCAAAGTCGATGAAAATTTCAGCTTATCAATTGCCCCCAAATCAATGTACGATAAATTAAAACATTTATCTGTGGGGGTATATTCAATCAACTTGAAATTTTATATCGGTAACGTGTTGGTCAGTTGTTATTCCTGGGAAGTAAACGTCCGATTCAGTCTCAATTGTTAGGCAGCGACCGCAATTGCAAATTTAGTATCAAAAAAGCCACCGTGAAAGTTATGCAGGCTTTTCGCTCGCAGACACATAAACGCGCTAAATCTATGTCTAAATCATTACTGTGTCCTAAGATTTATGTCCTGAAAGCAGTGAAGCCTACGGCGGGCTTTGCCAACGCAATTTACTGGCTTGCCAATCTTTCACCGAACTAATGCCAAGCAATGAGTCCTGATTACTGAGTAAAATAAAGTAAGTTAGTACTCATCATTTGGCAAGTAGTATCCATCCCCCACTTGAGTCGTAAAGAAAAACAAACGAGTTCCTCATTACAATCTCCTAACTTTAGTTAGGGAGTTCCACTCAACAACGCCACTTGCTCCACATTTGGAGACCAAATGACCGCAGTGGCTCCTCAGAACTCGAAACTCAGCACTAATGAATTGAGTGCAGATAGCTACTTTAAGATAAAAACCCTATAATTCAAGAGGCGTCATGGTGTTGTCGGTTAGTGAGCGGACATTTACTCAAGAAGTTTTAGAATCTCCAATTCCTGTTTTAGTTAATTTTGAAGCCCCTTGGTGTGGATTGTGTCGGATTATCCACCCACTTTTGTTGCAATTTCAAGCCCAATGCGGCGAGGAAATTAAATTGGTTGTGGTTAACGCCGACCAAAATTTTAAATTGTCAACTACTTATAAGCTCAAATCACTGCCCACTTTACTATTGATTGAAAATGGCAGCATTCGGCATCGCTTGGAAGGTTTTCGCGGCAGAGAAGATTTACGTCTAGCTTTAGAAGATATTAAAGTCAGCTACAGTAGTCGCCCTAAAATCTACAAGGGTTCCAAAACGATTGACTTGGAGTGTCGGTCAGCTTAACGGAAATAGGCACAGGGGCAGGGGGCAAGGGAGAATATCCTCTCCTTTGCTAAGAGCTCCCTGCTCCCCTGCTTCTTCCCATACCCAAAGGCCAAATCTAAAACCATGCTTAATACCCCACCCAATCAGCTTTGGGTGGGTTATTTTATCCTAAAGGGTGTGTGTCACAATTGTTAACAGTTCCGACACGCTAGTTAATAGTTCTAAAAGTAGGCGTCAGTGATGGAAGTAATCTATCAGTATGCCTGGCTGATTCCCGTGTTACCTCTTTTGGGGGCAATGCTGGTCGGTCTAGGGTTAATCTCGTTGAATCAGGTGACAAACAGCCTGCGGCAGTTGAACGCTGTAGTAATTATCTCTCTAATGGGAGCAGCTATGGCGCTGTCGTTTGCCTTGTTGTGGAGTCAAGTTCAAGGACATCCGGCTTATACCCATACCCTGGAGTGGGCTGCGGCAGGCAATTTTCACCTGAGCATGGGCTACACTGTTGACCACCTGACAGCCCTAATGCTGGTTATCGTGACAACAGTAGCTTTCTTAGTCATGGTTTACACCGATGGCTATATGGCTCACGATCCCGGTTACGTGCGGTTTTATGCTTATCTCAGCTTATTTGGCTCTTCAATGTTAGGTTTGGTGCTTAGCCCCAACCTAGTACAGATTTATATATTCTGGGAACTAGTGGGGATGTGTTCCTACTTGCTGGTCGGCTTTTGGTACGATCGCAAGTCAGCAGCAGATGCCGCTCAAAAAGCATTTGTAACCAATCGTGTAGGTGACTTTGGTCTCCTGCTGGGAATTTTAGGGCTGTTCTGGGCAACAGGAAGCTTTGATTTTAATATTATGGGCGATCGCCTCGCCCAACTTGTAGAAACAGGTAGTATCAGCAATTTTCTCGCTGTCCTGTTTGCGATTTTAGTTTTCTTGGGTCCAGTGGCGAAATCTGCCCAATTTCCTCTGCACGTCTGGCTACCAGATGCGATGGAAGGTCCTACCCCGATTTCTGCCTTGATTCACGCGGCAACAATGGTGGCGGCGGGTGTTTTCCTGGTAGCCCGGATGTACCCAGTATTTGAAGATGTCCCAGCAGCAATGAACGTTATTGCCTTTACTGGGGCATTTACGGCGTTTTTGGGGGCAAGCATTGCCATTACCCAAAACGACATCAAAAAAGGCTTGGCTTATTCCACCATTTCCCAACTCGGTTACATGGTGATGGCAATGGGAATAGGTTCCTACAGTGCTGGACTATTCCACCTGATGACCCACGCTTATTTCAAAGCGATGCTGTTTTTAGGTTCAGGTTCAGTAATTCACGGTATGGAAGGTGTCGTCGGTCACGACCCTGCCTTAGCCCAAGATATGCGGCTGATGGGTGGACTGCGGAAGTATATGCCAGTCACGGCAACTACCTTTTTGATTGGTTGCTTGGCAATTTCTGGTATACCTCCCTTTGCTGGGTTCTGGTCAAAAGATGAAATTCTTGGTCAAGCTTTTGCTGCTAACCCATTGCTTTGGTTGATTGGTTGGGTAACCGCCGGCATTACTGCTTTCTATATGTTCAGAATGTATTTCATGACATTTGAAGGCAAATTCCGCGGAAATGACGAGAAAATCAAGGAAAAGCTGAAGAAAGCAGCGACCATCGTCCTAGAGTTAGAGTCAGAAGAACCAGTGCCGAATTTTGGCCCTGGGGCAATGAAAAAAGGAGAATTGGCGGCAACTGGTGACCACCATCACTCCCATGATTCCCACGGACATCACAGCGATTCTCCTCACGAGTCACCGTGGACAATGACTCTGCCGTTAGCAGTTTTGGCAGTGCCTTCGATTTTGATTGGTTTGGTAGGAACTCCCTTTGCCAATTACTTCGAGGAGTTTATCTTTTCTCCCACGGAAAGTATCACGGAAGTTCTAGAAAAAACTGCTGAGTTCGACCCGACAGAGTTTTATATCATGGCGGGTGCTTCAGTGGCAATTTCCGTAATTGGCATTACCTTGGCTTTGTTAATGTATTTGTGGAGAAAAATTGATCCGGCGGCGATCGCTGCTAAAATCAAACCACTTTACGAGTTATCCCTCAACAAGTGGTACTTTGATGACATTTACCATCGTGTTTTTGTCGTCGGCTTGCGTCGCGTAGCCAGACAAGTCATGGAAGTTGATTTCCGCGTTGTCGATGGTGCAGTTAACCTTACAGGCTTCTTCACCCTAGTCAGCGGCGAAGGTCTGAAATATCTAGAAAACGGTCGTGCTCAATTTTATGCCTTGATTGTGTTTGGGGCTGTTTTGGGTTTAGTGATTGTCTTTGGTGTCACCTAATTTTCATTGAGGTGGATGGCTGTCTGCCCCTAAGTAGAGACGCGAAATTTCGTGTCTCTACATTTTTTTTAGCTGATAGTCAGCAATTAAACCCACATTCCGCAAATGTGACTCGTATAATGTGGTTTTTGATTCTGACAATTGAAGAAATAATGGAACCAACAACAGCTCAACTTAAATCGCTATACCGAGTATGCGTACAAACTAGCAATCTGTTAAAAGCAATTAACATGACTCGGTTAGATGAACGAACACGTTGCATCTACATTATTGTTGAAGAGACAATAGAAATAGAAATCGACATTGATGGGGGATTAACGTATGACGGAATCACATTTTGAAGGAATGACGCGCCAAGAACTACTAGTATATGTACGCCATAACCCTCTAGATATTGAAGCCTTTCACAAATACGTAGATATGTTACGGGCAGTTCCAGGACGAGTAAAAATATCAGCAGAAGAGATTGAAACAGAGTTACCCAAACGACTGCAAGCAAGCTAAAAACAATTTGCGATTACGTTTTGTAACGGGGATTTTAACCCGACACAAAACACACTGCTTGATATTTACTCTTTACTTAAACTCCCAAATTGTGTTAAATATTAAAGTCTTTTTTTACATTATCTGGTGGTTCAAACATAATCTCAAAACCTCCATTGGGAATAGTTCGACGCAAAAATCTTAAATGGTCATCTGCATCTTGGCGGTTAGCAAAACGGGCGACGGTGTGAGATTGGGTAATCACTACAGTTTTTACTATCACCCAAGGATGATTTTGGACAATAACTGGTTTTATCATGTGAATGTCTCCTTTTGTTAGGGAGCCAAGAGCCAGCAGGAAGCGTCGGAAACTTATTTGCTGGCTTTTGACAAGATTTGTAATTTTGTGGTGTGGTTGTTGTAAGTATGAGTGTGTTTTCATCGCTTCTAAACACTCTCATCTCATAGATTTTGTGATAAAAGCTGGGTTGCATCATGGTCGTGCAGTCCTGGGACAACTAGCCATAGCCACATCCGACACTTGAACAACCGCAGTGATAGCAGTTCTTCAGGGAATTTTTGATTTCTGTGACCTTGCCAGTGTCCAAGGTGGGAGAGTTGTTGTTTGGCGCAGGTTGGGCAGAGGTCGCCTGGTTTTCCTTTGTCGATGGTGTAGTTTGAGTCTTCAGGATTGAGGGGTTTGATGTCGGGAAAGCGCCCTGCTTGGGAATGGAGGCAGGGTTTGCCGTCGAGTTCTGCGGGGATGATGCCAGTGCAAATTAGCTGAACCGCAAGCAGGATCACCAACATAATCATTTACTGTAGGTTGCAAAATTTCCACCATTAAATTAATTACTGGTGTAGGTGTGAAATATTGCCCCAAATCATCCCGGAAAGTCTTACTCAAAAAATCCTCAAACACCCCACCTTTGACATCTGCTGAAGATTTTCGTAAACTCCAAGGCTGTAAACGCTTAACGATTTCCATTGTCGTGTGAGGCTTGAATTGCAGTACATCAGCCTCATTAAATGCCAAACGCACACCCAAATCAGCACCAAATTTTTTCGCTAATGTTTCTCGTTCCCACTGCTTCGCTTTCTCAAAAGTGTCTCTGACTTGAACTAATAAACGTTCTGGGTCAGTTTCATTACTAACACTAAATACATAAGCCCGTGATTCTCCTGTTTGCTTTACCAAGTCAATTGTTGCCTGTTCGTCATACCACTTAGCAAACAAGAATTTAACCATTGCATCAACGGCTTCTTGTGGCTGCAAACCTTCGTTATCTCTGAGAATAGAGTGACAACCAGAACGCGTATCTCCTAAAACCTCCCGAAACTTATCACGGGTTAGGGGCGTGAGTCCTGTTTGAATCCCATCTGGTTCACTAGGATTAAGAATTACAGTATAAAAACTGTGCTGTGCAGCTTCACGGGCGCTTTCATACTTTTGTAAATCACCAATTATTTCTAACTTGCGTGGGTAGTCAAGGTCACGACGATAAATTACTGTATGTTTACCATTGGTTAAAATAGCATAACGGGCAGATGGTGAAGCACTCATGTAAGCATTGAGTCGGTTAAGATGATCGACCCAACCTTCCCCCTCAGTCCCGCCAACTTTTTTACTTGGTTCCATAGCCTCCACCATAATGAAGGCTACATCCAAATTACCTACAGAATCAGCATAACGGTCATCATAAACTACAACGTCTGCCCGTCCTTGATAGCGTCGCCCGCCTTGATAAGTTCCCTCGGCAAAATCTGAATTTAGTTCTAGTTCCATTGCCTGTATTGGAACACCGTACTCTTCTACTAAAATCTGAAGCGCCCACATCGTCACAGGGTCTTCTGCTGGACGCACATAAGAACCATCAGCTTTAAATAACTTCTGTAGATTTATATGCTGGCGATACTTCTGTGGTACGTTAGCCGGATTTTGATAAGGATTAGTAAAATCGGAGAAAGGCATGAAGTTATTGCTATGGAAGACAGACTACACAGTAGATAAATGATATGGTATTGCGATCAGATCAGGTTGAGGTAAGCTTTGGGATCGCACTTTCTCTATTAAAAAGCAATTGCCATAAATCTAGGCTGTGATATCGTTCCAAAGCTGTGAAACTGGCAAAGTTTCTCCTGCTGCTGCTTGTCGCACAGACTCTTGCAGGTCGGCTAATATTTCTGCTTTTGGCTCTTGTTCATCAATCCAAGCTAAACCACTGACGTTATTAGAATTTATAGAACTGATAAGCTGTTGCCATTCTACAGGGACGAGTAGATCTGTTGTTTCTCCATCTGCGTTGGTGAGATAACGAATCTGACTTTCAATTTGTGCCATTATCATAGGGTTGTTTCTCCTGTAATGCTTTTTTGCACGAAATCGCTTTTTTCGACAACCAGCAAACAGCATCGTGTATTTTTAGCGACGCTTGGATTGGACTAGGCGATCCCGTCGCTAGAATTCTAGTTGAGCAGCTTTTTTAGGGTAAATTTTTGACTTGACTGGGAGTAGCCTAACCCATATTCCGCACTCCCAAGAGAAAAATTGGGGGTTGCCAATTTAATTAAATCAACCTAACGAGTAAGACCAAATCCCCAAAAAGCTGTTAGTTAATAACTAGTGACTTTTTGCCAAACATGATTTTGATAGCAGACGAATTGCGATGAATACAGCTAATTTCCCCTGGCTGACGACGATTATTCTGTTTCCGATAGCGGCGTCACTACTAATTCCCTTCATCCCAGATAAAGACGGCAAAACAGTGCGCTGGTACTCCCTGATTATCGGGCTGATAGATTTTGCACTGATTGTTTACGCTTTTTATACTGGGTACGATTTCTCCAATCCAAATTTGCAGTTGGTGGAGAGTTACCCCTGGGTATCGCAACTCGATTTGAATTGGTCGGTAGGGGCTGATGGCTTGTCCATGCCTCTAATTATTTTGACTGGATTCATTACCACCCTAGCGACTCTAGCAGCTTGGCCTGTGACCTTTAAGCCCAAGCTATTTTACTTTTTGCTGTTGGCGATGTATGGCGGTCAAATTGCCGTCTTCGCCGTCCAGGATATGCTGCTGTTTTTCCTGGTGTGGGAATTGGAGTTGATTCCGGTTTACCTGCTGCTGGCAATTTGGGGAGGCAAAAAGCGACAATATGCAGCGACCAAGTTTATTTTGTACACTGCTGGCGGTTCGCTGTTTATTTTGGTCGGCGCTTTGACAATGGCCTTTTATGGCGATACAGTCACTTTTGATATGCGATCGCTTGGCCTCAAAGATTACGCCCTCAATTTCCAACTTTTAATTTACGGTGGCTTTTTGATTGCCTACGCTGTCAAGTTGCCAATTATTCCCTTGCACACCTGGCTACCAGATGCCCACGGTGAAGCTACAGCCCCCGTACACATGCTACTAGCAGGTATTCTCCTAAAAATGGGCGGTTACGCTCTGATTCGGATGAATGCCCAAATGCTGCCTGACGCCCACGCTTATTTTGCGCCCGTGTTAGTGGTTTTGGGGGTAGTAAATATCATCTACGCCGCCCTGACATCATTTGCCCAGCGCAACCTGAAGCGAAAAATTGCCTACTCCTCAATTTCTCACATGGGCTTTGTCACCATTGGCATTGCCTCCTTCACCGATTTGGGATTGAGTGGAGCAGTATTGCAAATGGTTTCCCACGGGTTAATTGGGGCAAGTTTGTTCTTCCTGGTAGGTGCAACTTATGACCGCACACACACCCTGATGTTGGATGAAATGGGCGGTGTCGGTAAGAGGATGCAGAAAATTTTCGCCATGTTCACTACCTGTTCAATGGCATCTTTGGCATTGCCAGGAATGAGCGGTTTCGTAGCAGAATTAATGATATTTGTAGGCTTTGCTACTAGTGATGCTTATAGCTCTACCTTCAAAGTTATTGTGGTTTTCTTGATGGCAGTTGGGGTGATTTTAACTCCAATTTATCTGCTGTCGATGTTACGAGAAATTTTCTACGGACAAGAAAATGAAGAATTGGTTTCTCACCAAGCTTTGATAGATGCTGAACCCCGTGAAGTATTTATCATTGCCTGTTTATTAGTGCCAATTATTGGTATTGGTTTCTATCCGAAATTGCTAACTCAGATGTACGACTCCACAACTGTACAATTGACAGCAAGATTGCGTAATTCCGTGCCGACATTAGCACAACAAAAACCAGAAGCGCCAAAAATTTCTTTGAGTGCGCCGGAAATTGCTAATTAGATAGGTCACTAATTTCAATTAATATTATTTTTAGGGCGGGTTTTGTACCTGCCCTTTTTGGTCATTAGTCATTTGTTATTTTTTTAATCCCCCAGTAACAGTAATTTATGTACGCAGAAAAATTATACTTATTCATGTTTGACTACTGAAGAAAAGACAGCGATCGCTCAAAATACTTTTTGATTGTTACTATGCGATCGCATATCAATTGATTATCTACAATTTAAAATCAGATGTAGCAAAATAGCTCATGTTAAACTACAATCCGCTGCACTGTTTGCCATCTTCCGAAGAACTACCCGACTGTGATGATACTCCTGTGGATAATGAACTACAAAATTCAATTCCCGGCTTGCTGAAAACAATACTGGCTTTAGCTTGGTGCGATCGCTGGGATTGGTTCTTTGGCGTTAATATGGGTATTTATTATCACCCAGACAAACCAGCTATCGCCCCTGATGGGTTTCTCAGCTTAGGAGTCCAACGTTTTATTGATGTAGGCAAAGCCTTCTCCCAAGGATTAGACTTACGCTTAAGTTATGTATTGTGGGAAGAAAAAAAGCTACCAATTTTGGTACTGGAAGTTGTTTCCCAAATCCATCGAGGAGAATACACCACCAAGCAACAATTCTATGCCAAAGAATTAGGAATTTTATACTACGTTGTGTACAATCCTCTACGCCGGAAAAAGTCGCCTTTGGAAGTGTATCGCTTAGTTGATGGGGAATATGTTTTAATCTCAGGTTTAATGTCGGGAGACCCTGTTTGGCTACCAGAAATTGGTTTAGGAATTGGGCGAGAACGAGGAATTTATCAAGGTATAGCGCGGGAGTGGTTGTACTGGTATGACGAGGAAGGACAAAGATTGTTAACACCAGAAGAACGCATTCTAGAATTGGAAGAACGCGTAGCTTTTGCAGAACAGCAGCAAGTGGAAGCAGAACAACGGGCAAAAATCTTGGCAGAAAGCTTAAAAGCTTTTGGTGTAGAACCAGAAACTTGAGCGTGAAATTTGCGATCGTTTAAATTGCCCCATTAATGCCAAATCAAACATTAGTTAACATGTCAAGTAACCTAAAGACATATGCTACTTGAGATGAATCTCAGTTTATCTGTTTGAAGCAATCAAGACACATTATCTTCTAATTCCTTGATTTCCTGTAATGTTTGCCAGCCAGCTTGCCACTGAGAGTTATCTTGTAATAATTTGGCATTTATCCAGAAACGAACTTTAGAATCGCAGGCAGCCACCATTTCAGCGTACACCCACTTACCTTGATTTTTACGGTTGACTACTTGGAAGTGTCTCCATCCGTCTACTTCTTGCTGTGCTGTCCACTTAGAACCAAGTAAGTAAGGAAATTTTTGTTTTTTTGTCATTTGTCATTAGGCAACTTGTTAATTATTTAGGTTTGGCTTTGGATTATGTTTGGTGGATAGATGGTACAAACATCATCATTAGGAACAAAGGTATGCGAAGGTTACATCCACTGACACGAAAACCTGTTTAACGGTAATATTACAATGTAAACTACCCCCATTAAACGACTCGCTTGGCTTAGTCGCTATAGTGGGGGCTTTTTAGTAGCCCTATTCCCAGTACAACATCTCCTATGAGACTTTCCCTGGCGTCTTGTAAGCAGTGTAGAGATGAGAGTTCAGAGAAATACAGCGTATTGCAGGTTTATGAGGTACAAAACTGAGAATTCAAAACTCTAATTATTCTTTATCCCTTCTGCCTCCTGCCTCAAAACCTATAACTTTGTACTTCATGTAAACGAAAACTGCTGTATTAAGTGTTCGCTAAATATTCTTTTAATCTTTTGTATAAGTAATTGGCTTTTGACGAGATAGGATATTCTTTTTATTATCAGAAAAGCCACCTCCAAGACTGCGGAAATATAGTCCGCCAACGATGAGTAAAAAGGCTACATAGCTTACGGCTTGCACAAGATAAATATTATCGCTATAGCCAAATAAAGATTTGAGAATAATCCCAGGAAACTGTTCGTCAGGCAAAATTGCAGAAGTATTTGAAACCATTGGCCCCAAAATACAGGAATGGATTTTAGTAAAGCGTTCGTAATAGAAACAAAGGCTTTGGGTAGCACGACTGCTGAGGGCAAAGTTAGCCACAGCATCATCAAAATTTTTCAAAGCTGAAACTACTAAGCCAGCAACAATCAAGACTAATAAAACGCCCATTACTTGGAAAAATTGGCGGATGTTAATCTTAATGCCCCATTTAAATAAAAGCACACCTATAGCGATCGCCACTCCTAAACCTGCAAGTGCGCCAATGCTAGGTACTAATCCTTGTTGAAAGTTAGCAGCAATAAACAGAACTGTTTCAAAGCCTTCACGAACAACAGCAATAAAAACTAAACTAAAAACGCCCCAACCCGCATTTGAGTTTCGTGTCAGTGCTTGGGTAACTGCTCCTTCAACCTGCGCTTTCATAAATCTAGCTTGTTGAGTCATCCAGATAAGCATCCAGCTGAGCATTGCGATCGCTAATACACTAAACACACCTTCTAAGGCTGGTTCAACTACGGAAGTGTATTGAGGATTAGCAGCCCCCACTACTTGAATTATCCAACTGAATAGCACACCTATCAAGGCACTAATCGCAATCCCAACGGCGACACCAGCATATACCCAAGAATTCAGTCGGGATTTTTTAGCTTTTTCAAGCAAAGCTAGCACAATTCCTACAACAAGCGCAGCTTCCACTCCTTCTCGGAGTGTAATCACAAAAGTAGGTAGAGCAGTGGTAAAATTCATCTTTTGTCCTTTGTCGTTTGTCCTTTCTTACAAAGTTGAGGCAGTCCGTTGGCGGGGTTCCCCCGCTTAAAGGAACTGCCATCTGTTCAAAGCAAACCTCGGCTCAGACTTTGCGTGTCATTAGTCATTTGCCTTTTGTCCTCTGTTACAAAGTTAAGGTAGTCCGTTGGCTGTTTTCCCCCGCTTAAAGGAACTGCCGTTGAGCCACTACATTAGACGGTTTCCCAGCTTTTTTAGTCGCGTCTGTTCGGAGGAACCTCCAAGTCGTGACTTTGTGTGTCATTAGTCGTTTGTTTTTGACTAATGACTAATAATAGACGCGATTAATGAGCTAGCGCGTTGCGGGGGTTCCCCCCGTTGTAGCGACTGGCGTCGCGTCTCTACTAATGACCAATGACTATTAACTAAAATCGCGTAACATCTTTTTCAGTTCGAGATTATGCATCTCTTCTTGTCCAATCATGCCGCGAGCAAATTCTTCTAAATAAACGCTGGCATTATTGACAGTTTCAAGGAGAGTTTTATACAGATCCAATGCCTTCTTTTCATGCGATAAGCTTTCTGCCAAAATATCTTTGACTGTATGCTTATAGGTTTCTTCCATTGGAGCAATTTTTAAGGAGGGATGCCCATCTAAACCTGTGAGAATCTCTCCTACTTGTTCGGCATGAAGTAAAGATTCGCTTGCTTGTGCTTTGAAGAAAGCCACGATGGGAATGCGATTAGGACCAGTCACCATCAAGGAATAATGTGTATAGCGTACTACTCCTGCTAATTCAAATTCCATGATGGCATTCAGCAGGTCAATGGTTTTTTTCTGATCGAGTTCTTGCATCAGTTGTTAGTCAAAGTGACAAATAGAGTACAGTTAGTTAGGAGTTAGGAAGTTGAGAATTAGGTAGTTAGGAGTTGAGAATTTTTAAAATTTTAACTTTTAACTCCTAACTTTTAACTCTTAACTCTTAACTATTTCCTCATTTTAAACTCCTGAGACTATGCTTCCCATTAAATCAAAATATAATCGCTATACTTGGGAACTGGATTTATCAATTACTTTTTGAGAGTTTTCCTCAATCGTTTTCACCAACTTGGTAACATCCTCTGGAGTCTTGACTGGTTTAGCTGGTGGAATGGCAGCAGGCCAAACTTTTATCAGTTCAGCAAAAGTAGCATTAATCGCTTTATCTGCTTCGACATCTTGTTGAGCTACTTGGCTAGTAATTCCTTTGTATAATTCATTGGCATAAATGACAAATCCTCGAGAGTCTTGATACTCTATTGCTGCGGATATTTTGCCATTTGCGATCGCTGCGCCATATTCTGAGTTCGCTGAATCTAGTAACTCATTAATTACCTGTAATACAAATCCTGGTTTTGAACGCTCAGCTGGTGGTAATGCTGCGATCGCGGAATCTACTGCTTGCACTGAAGAAGTAAAATTAGTTTTAACTTTGCTATCCTTCGGATTAGATTTCACTAAATCTTGCAAACTCACCAAAGTTGTTTTAAATTCTTTAACTTTGCGTTCATTAAGTTGGTCTTCTACGTCAACGTAAATCTCCTCAACTGGATGCCCAATATGAGGTTCTGCCTGTTTCGGCTGATTTTGCTCTAGAAGTTCTTGTGCTACTAAAAGATGCCCTTTCATTAAGCCTAATTTAGACATATAGTCAACATCTTTTGCCTCACCTGTTAGCACCACTTCTTGAACGCTAACTTGGTCTTTTATTTTGTCGAACTGCTCTTGAGTAATTACTTTTTTAGTAACTAAATCTTGTGGACTGCCATAAGGGCGATTTGCCTGAATTTTATTAGATAAAGCTGGTATACCTAACTTGGCTTCAAATTTATCTAATTCTGACAAGATAGCAGAATTAATGTTAATCTTTTCTTTGCTACCATGACCGCTATGATTGCTATTACTTACTGCCTCTGTAGCTTGGGGGCTAGTATTGGGTGCTGAGGGGTTTTCTGCGGTTGGTGTACTGCTACAAGAACTTAAAGTAACTATTGCCGCAGCTGCCACTGTTAAACAGATGTAGCGAAATTTTTTCATTTCTGCTCCTCGCACAATTTAAAAGGTATTGGTTCAAATGCTGCAAACTATTACTAAAAAATAGTTTGTTTGACAAATTGTCATAGATTTTACTTTCGCATATAATGATATTTTTTATCAACTATTTGATTTAAAATTTTATTAATTATGAATTACGTACTTTGTGCTTAACTTGACTAGGGATTACTGATAATTTTGTTATGAGTTGTTAACACTTTTGCCAGACTTGCTCTGAGCAATTACTTCAAATTGGCCCATGCAACCGTTTTCGGCGATCGCATCCTGATGGGGATGAAACATATATTTACCTGGATAACGAAAAGCAAATTCCAAAATGTGCCTTTCGGCGATACCCATTGTAATCACATCTGTTTTTTCGCTAGGAGTCATACTCATGCCGTAGCGATAGACATCAAAGAAGTTGGCGTGGAGGTGAAAGGTGACTGCCGGATCGTATTCAATGATGTTGAGGACATACAGCCGAATCAACTGATTTTGATAAATAGGAATGGGATGATGCATGAAATGATGAGGCTGGCCGTTGAAGGCGTAATAATCATTATGGCTATCGTCATTCACGTCGTACCCAGACATCACTAGTACGATTTCGTCAGCTGGGGGACGAGGAGTAGGTGGATCGATGATGAACATCCCATAGAGTCCCTTAGCGATGTGACGAGTAACTGGTTCAATATGACAGTGGTATAAGTGAACGCCATATGGTTCAGCATCAAATTCATAAATTGTGGCTTTCCCATTGCTGACTGGACGAACACCATCCATTTCTGCCGGATGAACCCCATGAAAATGCAAAGAGTGAGAATGTCCGGCGTTATTGAGAAAAAGCACTCGTACGCGATCGCCTTGTTTTGCTCGTAGCGTTGGCCCTGGTATGCGACCGTTTAAATCCCAGATGTTATAAGAGACAGCACTATTGAGTTGGATGATGGAAGTACCAGCAGTTAACTGAAATTCTCGGACAGTACGTCCATTTTCTTGCTTCACCGTTCCATAATCAAAATCCCTCAGCATCTTCACCGGGTTAGCAGCGTCGTCTGATGCTTCCATATCGAGTGGCGGTACTTTGACGATTGACTGACTTTGTAGATTCAGCATTTGCCAAAGTCCGGCTATACCAGTTACTCCCACTCCTGCTAAGCCCAGCTTTAGTAATTGACGGCGACTCCAAAGTTGCTCTTTACCCAGAGCTAAGTTGTTGGGCATGACATTAAACAGTTAGCACCAAAAAATTGAAAATTATTTGCAATTGCTTCTATTTAAATTATAAATCAATACGGTTCATTCAAGCCCGTAGAGGTACAAAGTCAAACTCAACAAACCCTAAAAAATGTTGGGTTACTTTACGGGAATACTAAAAGCGAACAAGTCGAGCCATTGCCTTGCGTATTTTCCCCCCGTTGTAGCAAGTGGCATGGGAAACCCGCCCTACGCAGTAGCTCCTTAACTTACGCAGGTTAAGATTTTTGGCTCTAATACCAAGCGTATTGAATTATAAATAATGCAACTCATAGTATTTAAGAACTAAATGGCAGCAATAAATTATTGACAAGGTGTAAGTATTTACAGCGTTTTGTAAGTACACATTGTTTATTGACATGGCGGTAGAGGTGGAATGCGAGCGATCGCTCCGGCTCTGAGCAGTTCAGGGCGCTTGGCATAGGGAAGTAAACCATCCGGCTTGGCGTGATACTGACTAGCACATTCAAGTACGGCTGTTGCTGTATTCTCTACACATTCAGTATCACCAGGCAAATCACCGAATAAGTAAGTGTGTTTGTTAAAACAGACGAAAGCAATTGCACAAGCCTGGTCACAAACACCCATGCATTCAACGGGTTGAATCGAGAACTCGTCTTGCAACATCCAATCATGATATTGAGTTTGTAGTTTCTCTAAAAGCTGTTCGCCGCCGCTTTTAACAACATCCTGTTTTGTGCGATCGCTACTTCCACAGATTGTGCAGACAAATATAATGTGTTGATGATTCATGGATAAATTACAAGGTTCAATTTCTCATACTGTATTCATATAGCTGTAGTCACACCCTTTAGAACATAATGACTAGCGTGAATGCTAGCAACAGTAATAGTTTTACCTGCCTTCTTTCTCCTGCCTCCTACTATAAAAATCCATGTCGAATAATCAATGGTATCCGACATGGATTTTAGGCTATGAGTTTGTTCGGTCATTGAATAAAGAAACTAAGGGCAAATGTATTTACAACCAAATGGCACAGTAATAAAGCCCGTTGACACTGATTTAGGAAACACTACGTTTCCAAGTTAAATTGTTACGCGGAGTCTGCCGATGTCGCAGCCACAGTCCTAGCAGCAAACCAATTACCACAATTGCTGTGAAGTAAGTTAGCGAAATCAACCGGACAGACATCGGCGGTGCGACACCTTCAACTGGTATATTCTCTGCAACTTGGAATGGCTGAAATTGCCGATTAGCATTTGCTTGCGGTGCAACTTCGACAACAATCCTATGCGGGGCACCGTCAAAGAACTCCTGCTCCCACGTTAATTTTCCATTGCTGTCTGGAGTACCTTCATAAGCAAATGCCACCCAATTATTTTCGAGTTGGGTGGTTGTTAGCTTTAACACCACATCTGTCACAGGTTGGCTAGTTTTGGGATCGCTGACGCTAACCTGCAACTTAGCAGGTTGACCCACCGTTGCACTCTGATCACCTGATAGTTGCACATAAAGTCCTTGAGACTCTAACTTAGCGGGCTTACTAGAGGGCGGAACTTCTTCTGCCATTTCTGACATCGACATATGATGCGATTCGGCAAGTTCAGCGCTGATGTTGACGAACACAAGCGCAGCGATCGCAACCACAATCAATCCACTCAACAATAATCGCACCTGTTGGGGGGCAATTTCTCCTGGTTGAATCGCTTGTCTGCCGCCAATCACCCAACCGCCTAGTAGCCCAACCAAGAGCAAAATTACAACCAGGATACCAAAGTAGCGGAACTTTAAGGGATTTTCAGGCAGCGTCAGTGTCAGCTTTTGCTGAATTGGCTCAAACGCATTGGCAACTAGCGGAGTAACTGCTACCAAGAGTTGATATGTTCCCCGGATTGGCAGGGTTTGTTCAACCTGCAACTGACCTGTTGGTGCATTGCCCTCAATGTCTAGTAATTTTGTTCCTTCAACAATTGGAAAATCTGTTGTAAACCAGGGGTTTTTAGGATTGGTGAACAATTGCAAGTGGATTTTGGCATTCTTTAAAGATTGCCCTTGAGCATCGAAGGCTTGCAGCATCAGCTGTACTGGCGGATTGTAGTGCCCCGAACCCAATACTGTGGTGGCTTCAGCTTCAAGGGGTCGAACCCGATCAATCGGTGGATTAGTTGTTAGCCGCACCGATGGTTGAGGGGATTGAGAAAGCCCGATCGAACCATACAGGATAATTGCGATCGCGCAAATCGCACCGATCAGCTTAGACCACTTAAATAAAGTCATTTGATTTCTCAACTCCTGCTAATCATCGACTCAATCAACTAATGGCAACTTACCATCAGTGTGTGGTGACGCAGAGTATGAGTTGTGTCATGGATAGCAGGGTATGTACTGAAATAAATTGTCCACAAAGTCAAAGAACATAGTGCAACATAGAGTGCTGATTGTACAGGTACTGATAGCACTTGACGAGTGACTTGTTGCTGAATAGAACTAGAAGATTGAACTGTCATTTTGTACCTCGTAGATAAAACGATATTAATGATTGATTAGGTAGGCATTCTGACTTCTACAGTCAGCAGTCAATATTAAATCCCTAAAAACAGATGAATAAGACTCTATATGAGCCGTAATAGCATACTGAACCAGCTATTTCGTTTTTATTCATCAAGATTACCTATATTAACATTGACGTAAGGTTTAGTAAAACCTATCTAAATGACAGAGGCATTGCAATTTTATGTCCTAAGTGTGACTAGTTGTGTCACTTACTACTCACAGATGGTGCGAGAGTTACTCTTAACCGTTTTGGCTAATTTATGAGTTTTACTTATCTTAAATTTCTCAAGAAAATTTTGAAAAAATGTATTTTATAATACGGTTTGTCGGACAATAATTGGGTTTTCGACTATCTATTAAAGAGTGATACCTTTTTACTGCCTTTGTCGGCATTAGTATGGGCATTGGATTGTTAATACAGCATCGACGAACACCGCAACCAAGACAAAATTAGTCATATCAGTGCTTAAATAAGCATTTCTTAGATAGAAACGTACATTAATACGTCAAAATAGTTGTAGTACAAAAACCACACTATTTTTTATATAAACTACAAAAAGGTAGTGTGGAAGGACGATTTCTATTTAATCAGATGTTTATCATTTTGCCTTTTATTTCCTTAATCACTACTTTTTTAATAATTTATAAAATTTCTCATGACTGGCGTCAATCGCTAATCCTAGCATCTACTTACTGGGGAATTTTACTGACTATAATTACAGAATTTTTAAGTATTTTTAAATTAATTACTTATAACTGGGTATTAGTAACTTGGGGATTAATATGTATAATCTCAATTTATATATATCTCCAAGTAAATTCCCAAATAACTCCAACTTCAAAGCGAAATAAATCTTCTCGATTAAATAAAAATATTCAAATCCCATCCTTAATAAAATTTTTGTTATCTGGCATAGGTTTTGTTGTAGTGACGGTTGGATTAATTGCAATTATTGCACCACCCAATAATTGGGATTCTATGGACTATCATATGAGTCGTGTTGCTCATTGGATACAGAATCATAGCGTTGCTCATTATCCAACAAGTTATACTCCACAGCTATATCAAAACCCTTGGTCAGAGTTTGTAATTTTGCATTTGCAAATATTAAGTGGTGCTGACTACTTTGCTAACTTAGTTCAATGGTTGAGTATGATTGGCTGTATGATTGCAGTTTCATTAATAGCCAAACAACTAAGAGGAGATTTACGAGGTCAGGTTTTCTCTGCGGTTATAACTGCAACAATTCCAATGGGAATCTTGCAAGCCTCAAGCACTCAAAATGATTATGTAATTGCATATTGGGTAGTTTGTCTTGCTTACTACGTCCTATCAACTATGGAAGCCGGAACAAGCAACCTTTGGATGAATTCATTCAATATTGGTAGCAGCGCCGGACTAGCTATTCTCACTAAGGGAACTGCTTACTTTTATGTATTACCTTTCTTAATTTGGTTTGGGTTATCCCAACTTAAACGTTTACGTTGGCAAGTGTGGAAACCTATATCAATAGTAGCAATTACATCTTTATTGCTGAATATTTGTCACTATTTACGTAATTATAATTTATTCGCTTCACCACTTGGCGAACCAGGTGAGTATAGCAATGAAATACAGGGTATCAATGTATTGATTTCTAATATTCTGAGAAATATTGCCTTACATATAGGAACACCCATTGGTTTATGGAATGGAATAGTAAATAAAATAATTCAAATCATTCATACATTTATAGGGCTGGATGTTAACGACCCTCGGATAACTTTTTCTCAGAAATTTTTTGTGCCTGGAGGTTGGTCAACAATTGGTATACCAGGTAATGAAAATGGTGCGGGGAATTTAGTACATCTAGTACTCTTTGTAATATGTATGATAATTTTTATAGCTCGAAAATCTATTCGCAGGCAAAGCTATATTTTTGATTATTTGATTGCTACTGTATCGACATTTTTGATATTTTGCTATTTAGTAAAATGGCAAGCTTGGAATAGTCGGCTGCATTTACCATTTTTTATATTAATTTCGCCATTTTTAGGTATTGTCTTATCTCGAATAAAAAAGCAAAAAATTGCAATCTTTATAATAATATTTTTGTTAATATCATCATTACCCTGGGTATTTGTTAATCGCTTTAGACCAATTGTAGGTAGTAACAATATATTCCAAGTCAGTAGAATTGAGCAGTATTTCAGTAATCGACCATATCTGAAACCTAGTTATACAGAAGCAGTTGAGTTTTTAAATTTTCAAAAATGCTCGAATATTGGGTTATCAATGGGAAATGACCCTTGGGAATATCCTTTATGGGTACTGTTACAGCAAAATAATCCACAAATAGTTAAAATTGAACATATTAATGTGAGTAATATTTCGGCAGTTTTTGCCAAAAATTCTTCTGCTCAAGAGTTTGAACCTTGTGGAATTATTTCGATGGAAACTAAAAAAAGTAAACAAAATAAATTAGAAAAAATCAATTTTCAAGAGAAAACTTACGTTCGAGCATGGAATTCTCCAGAACTTGGTGTATTTATTAAGTAAAATTTGATTAATTGCAAGTTCATAAATTGAAAATTTTCAGAGAAGATTAAAAGAATAATGCTGACAAAAATTGCTGTTGAAAAAATTCTTGAGCGTGCCTTGATGGGTTATGATTTATCTCCCGAAGAGGGAGTGTTATTGTTAAAACAAACAGAACCAGAGGCGATCGCTGCCATACGTACTACATCTGACACACTCCGCCATACCCAAGCAGGTGATACAGTTACTTATGTAATTAATCGTAATATTAACTTTACTAACATTTGCGAGCAGCATTGTAGTTTTTGTGCTTTTCGTCGAGATGATGGTGATACAGGTGCATATTGGTTAGATTGGGCACAAATTTTAGAAAAGACCACAGATGCAGTGCAACGAGGTGCGACAGAAATCTGTATGCAGGGAGGATTAAATCTACAAGCACGAATCAACGGAAAATCTTTGCCTTACTACCTCAAACTAGTAGAAACTATCAAACAGGAATTTCCGCAGATACATTTACACGCTTTCTCTCCTCAAGAAGTGCAATTTATCGCCAGACTTGACGGACTTGAATATGCTGATGTAATTGCTGCTTTACGAGATGCTGGTGTTGGTTCAATGCCAGGAACCGCAGCAGAAGTGTTAGATGATACAGTCAGGCGGATATTATGTCCAGAAAAGATTGATACAGCAACTTGGCTAGAAGTTATCAGTACCGCTCACAAATTAGGCATGTATACCACTAGTACCATGCTATCTGGGCATATTGAAAGCCACGAACAGCAAATTGGGCATTTAGAAAAACTGCGATCGCTGCAAAAAACTGCCATCGAGCGGGGATATCCAGCACGGATTACAGAGTTTATTTTATTACCCTTCGTTGGTCAAGAAGCACCCAAACCTTTACGTCGCCGTGTTGGACGCGACCAACCAGTTTTGCAAGATGCACTCCTACTAGGGGCTGTAGCCCGGATTTACTTAGGTAATTGGATTCCCAACCATCAGCAGAGTTGGGTAAAACTGGGACTTGCAGGTGCGACAGAAGCCTTAATTTGGGGTTGCAACGATATCGGTGGCACTTTAATGGAAGAACACATTACCACAATGGCAGGTGCTTTGGGCGGTACGTGTATGGAAGTGGAAACCTTACAAAGTGCGATCGCTTCTTTAGGACGACCTTACCAACAACGAGATACTCTTTATCAAAGAGTCATTAGTCATTAGTCATTGGTCATGGGTAATTGGTAATTGGTAATTGGTAATAGCTAATTGGAATTTCTTCTTTCCCCATTTCCCATCTTCCTCATCTCCCCACTAAATTGATCCCCAGGATACCAATCCAAGATACGATGGACGTTGATTTACGTATTCTTTTAGTTAATGCATATGAAGCGCTATTGGTCGCGTCTGCTTGCGCTCGTTTTGGTTGTAGCTATCGGCTTGATGGGCTGTTCTGGCAGTCCAGATACTTTGAGTGGCGATTATCGCGAAGACACTTTGGCTGTGGTCAAAATCATGAGACAAGCCATAGAATTATCACAAGATTCACCAGACAAAGCAGCAATTCAAGCAGAAGTGCGTCAAAAAATTAATGACTTTTCAGCTCGCTACCAAAGGGCTAACTCTGTTTCTGGTCTTAGTTCCTTTACGACTATGCGAACAGCCCTCAATTCCCTAGCTGGACACTACAGTTCTTACCCTAATCGTCCTGTACCCGAAAAACTCAAAAATCGTTTAGACAAGGAGTTACAGCAGGTAGAAATGGCGCTTAACCGTGGCGGTTAACTCTTAACAACAGGGTATGAGGGAGATGAGGAAGCAAGGGAGGCTCTTGAGGCAAGGGGAGAATAACTTCTAACTCAGAACTTAGCACTTCCAATTCCCTTTCCCTATCCTCTGGTTTCATTTATTACGAGTGTTGCGCCGCCAGTCCTCCGATCTTAACTACTACATTATTCGATCGTTAAGAGTCACAAGTCCAAAGTTTTGATTTTTGAATCCTGAGTGGAGCTGGAGACACTCTGCCTTCACTCTTGACTAGATTCTAAACTTAAATCTAAGTCTGAATAAAAATTTAAAATTTTATACTAAACTAATTGATACTCCCTTAAGTGTAACTTAATAGGCTCCTTAGTTCCAAAATTCCTTTTATTTTGGCAAATTTTCATCAATTATGGTAAAAGCAGAGTCTATCTAATAGTAGGTTAAACTTGCTTTGTATTTATATCTTTTATACTCCAATTTATGTATTTATCGGTTTAGAAAAAATACGGCAACAGAAATAGATGTTTAGCAGTCTTGAAAAAGTAGGTTTTAAAATCCTGATTACTAAAATATATAATTTGATACACTCCGCTCACAAAATATCTGAGTTGGAGTAGTTGATTTTTTGTGTCCATGTACTAGCAGGTATGTATAATCGTCCTTTGAACGTTGCAAGAACAACATTATTTTGGCGACGCCTATTCGCTGTAGTTTTCAGTAGTAGTTCTTTGCTCTCTGGCTTTGCAAGCCAACCAGCAAGGGCACAAGTAAACCAGTATTGTCAGTTATCATCAGCGACGGCGCAAGAAAAAGAAAACTTACGTTTGTCAGCTTTCAAAGGCAATCAAAATGCTCAGGCTCGATATCAAAAAATATTACAACAACAGGCACAGGAATTACGCAAGTGCCGGACTCGGACTTGGCCGCAAATTCAAGCTATCTGGTTGCGCTTGTATCCGTGTGATATTCAACCAGGAATAATCGATCGCGTTATGGATCGGATTGTCAACGGTGGCTATAACCAAGTTTATTTAGAAGTATTTTATGATGGGCAAGTATTATTGCCGAGAACTTCTAACCGGACGGTTTGGCCTTCTATAATTCGTACCCCAGGAGCAGAAAACATCGATTTACTTTCTGTAGCGATTCAAAAAGGTCGGCAACGGGGTTTGAAGGTCTATGCCTGGATGTTTACCACAAATTTCGGCTATACTTACGCTCAGCGACGAGATAGAGAACCAGCCATCGCTCGCAATGGCAAAGGTCAAACGAGTTTATATGTTGTAGATAATGGCTCTCAAGTATTTATCGACCCCTACAACTTGCAAGCTAAACGGGACTATTACCAACTAGTACAAGAAGTATTGCGCCGCCGTCCAGATGGCATGTTATTGGACTACGTGCGTTATCCCCGACAAGCAGGAAGCGATTCCATCGCCACTAAAGTCTCAGATTTATGGTTATATACTCCTGCAATTCAAGAAGCTTTATTTAAACGGGCACAGAATTACAAAGGGCTGGATTTAATTCGCCGCTTTTTGAGTAAAGGATTTGTTACTGCTGGAGATATAACAGAAGTCGATAAACTTTATCCTCAAGAAGGCGAACCTCTCTGGCAAGGACGCATTCCCCCAGCAGCCCAAAAATCAATTCAACCTGCAACTTATAGACAACCACTTTTACAATGGGAGTTGTGGCAGCTTGCTGTTGCCCACGCCATGCAAGGAATTTTAGATTTTGTCACCATTGCTAGTTATCCAGCAAAGCAACAAGGTATTCCTACAGGAGTAGTGTTTTTCCCTGATGGTAACCAAACTGTTGGACAAGGCTATGATTCTCGTTTGCAACCTTGGGATAGATTCCCCACAACACTAGAGTGGCATCCCATGTCTTACGGAGCTTGCGGTAATGTCAGTTGCATCGTCTCACAAGTGCAACGGGTTTTGAGTATGGCAAAACCGGGTACGCAGATTGTTCCTGCTTTAGCTGGTCAGTGGGGAAAATCTGTTAGTAATCGTCCATCACTAGAAGTGCAAATGCAAGCACTTCGCCAATATGCTCCCCAACTCAAGGGAGTTAGCCATTTTGCTTATTCTTGGCAGTATCCTCAGAATGATAGCGATCGCAAATTCTGCCGTACTCGGTAAACAGCAAATATAGCAGAAGGTAGGAGGCAGAAGGCAGGAGAATGAAGGCAGGAGGCAGGGGGCAGGAGGCAGGAGATAAAACTATTACCATTCCTAATATTTACGTTTTCAAAATCTCCTAACCTATGTGACTCAAGTTTTAATTGATACTTACTATCTCCTGCCCTGTGCCTCCTAACTCCTGCCTTTGTTGGTAAATTCTATCAATTCTGTTTTCTGCAATTAACTTAAAGCCAAATCTGCTGGTGTATTACAGTTAAACAGCATATCTGGTTCTGGCAAAGGTAAAACTTCCACAGGATATTGCCGCAACCACTGTTGAAACGATCGCCCCCCTTGGTTGATAAAATTTAAGAGTTCTGGCAAACAGCGACGGCGATAAAAACCACACAGAGGTTCCCAGCCTTTGGGATGATGAGCTAAAGCTGCGATCGCATTATCTGCGACGCTATCAAGTCTAGTTGCCCATTCTTGCAATACCTCAACCCGCAATCTCGGCAAATCACAAGCCAGCAGTAGCACCCAATCTGTTTTGACTTTTAATAGTCCTTGAGCAAAGCCAACTAAAGGCCCGTGTGTGTGGGGGAAGACGGAGGACGCAGGGAGTAATTTTGTCCCCGTATCTTCTTCATCTGTTGAAGGTAAAGCTAGTTCTTGAATAAACTGGCAACCAGTCAAAAGCAAGTGTTGATAGCGTTCTGGCCAGGAAGTGACTATATAAACAGTATCAGCACAACCTTTGGCAATTCCACAAACCCGCTGCAACAACGGCACTCCTTGAATGGGAATCAGGGCTTTATCCTGACCCATGCGAGAACTTTTACCTCCAGCTAAGACAATTGCGGTTAATTTGCAGCAGCTAAAGCTAACACCGCTACCTTCTTCATCTTTGTACACTTCCTACTCCGCGACTCTGGCTTTGCTGGACTTGCTGCCACAAACGTTCTACATTTTCTGCTGGTGCAAGGCACTTCAAACCTTGGCAAACTAAACCAACGCTTCCCTCTGGTAAATCAGATACCATAGCAAACACAGCACTCGGCAGAAACTTGGGGACGAGAGAATTTAATTGCTCTGTTGTGCTGCGAATTAAAGTTGAATTACGATACCAATCCAAGGCTGTAAACAAGCTGGGACAAGCTTGGGGGGCGCGATGCATTACGCTCTTAAAAGCTTTCAAACCAAGTTCGGCTAAATCTAAATAATGTAGATTATCACTGAGTAACGCCAGACGCACAAGGTTAGCGATCGCTACTCCATTGGCTGACGCTGTGGCATTATCCGCGTAACTGCGTTCGCGCACGATTAAATCTTGACTAGAATCGCTGGATGCGTTATAATAACCACCTAATTCTACACTCCAGAGAAACTCATTAAATTCATCTTGGATGGCGATCGCTTTTTCTAACCATTGCTTGTGTTCGGGGTTAGAAGCTTGTAAATCCAGCAGAGCTTTGATAAAAAAGGCGTAGTCTTCAGACTGAGCTAAAACGGTTGGTTCTCCTTGATAGTTGAGTCGATGGAAATGCCCATCAACAAACTGACGATCTAAAATGAAATTCGCTGCTCGTGCTGCTAATTCCAGGTATGAGGGTTGTTGAAACACTCCCGCAGCTCTAGCCAACCCAGAAATCATTAAGCTATTCCAAGCGACAATCATTTTCGTATCTGTCACCGAAGGAATGCGGCCTGGCCAGTTACTAGTTTTTGCTTCCTGATTGTTGCGAGCAGGAGGAAAAGTCTCAATTGACTCAGGACTAACTCCATAGCGGACTGTAAAAAGTTTATTTAGTGCTGTTTCCAGGGTTGCACTCAGTTGTCCTAAATGGCGTCTTTGCAAAACATTCTGACCTTCAAAGTTACCGTTAGGGGTTACCGTAAACTGTTGTTGTAATTCCGTAAGTTCTTCAGGCGTTAACAGTTGTTGTAGTTGGCTGTAACTCCAGACGTAAAAGGCTCCTTCTTCTGGCTCGACTTCTGTAGGTTCAGTAAAGCTATCAGCATCTTGAGCGGCATAGAAGTAACCTTCTGGGGCGGTCATTTCCCGTTTTAGCCATTGTATGGTGCCAGCGATCGCTCTTGCAAAAGCTGGCTCTTGTATTCCTGCACTCCACAAACAAGCCAGATATTCCACAATCTGTCCATTGTCGTAGAGCATCTTTTCAAAGTGGGGTACTGTCCAAGTTGGGTCAACAGTATAGCGATGAAATCCACCACCTACATGGTCATAAATTCCTCCCAGTGCTAGGTCTAGTCCGCGCTGAGTACAAACTTGTTTGCCATCATACTGAGATTCAAAATTAAACCGAGTTCCCCGCAGAGCCAATTCTGCATAGGGAATCATTGGAAAGCTATTACCAGATTGATTAGGAGTAATTATCGCTGTGCTGGTTTCCCAGCCTTGTCGGAGTAATTCATGGTCTTCTAGCTCGTTGGTTGTCGCATCTTGCAACACCGCAGACGTAAGCAGCGACTCAATAATTAGGGCTTTGCGTTGCTGTAAGTCTTGTTTTTCTGTGTCGTAGTAACGGCGGAGTGCTTGCAACACTTGCAAAAAGCCAGGACGACCATAGCGTTGGTCTACAGGAAAGTAAGTACCAGCGTAAAATGGCACTAAATCCTCTGGCGAGAGAAAGACATTTAAAGGCCAACCACCTTGACCGCTCATCATCTGCAAAGCTTGCATGTAGATGCTATCGAGGTCGGGTCTTTCTTCTCGATCTACCTTGATCGGCAAAAAGTTGGCATTCATGTACTGAGCGATCGCTAGATCGGAAAAAGCCTCGCCTTCCATAACAGTACACCAGTGGCAACTAGAGTAACCAATGGAGAGAAAAATCGGTTTATCTTGTGCTTTTGCAGTTGTAAGTGCTTCGTCACACCAAGACCACCAGTCAATCGGGTTTTCGGCGTGTTTGCGGAGGTACAAACTCTTAGCTTCAGCGAGGCGATTAGTCATAATCAAATGCAAATAGTTGCCTTCTTTGCTCAGTCTACCCTGTTGCTAAGAGGTTAGTTTAGATTGCTATATACATATAGAAATAAACCCTACAAAAGAATTATATCTTCAGTATGAGGCAGCATTGTATGTTGTTGAATATTGCCTACACCTCTACAACTTATAAAATATTTTTACTGAAAAGTACGCAATAGCAAACTAACGATATTTATTGGGATTTCGGGCATCGGTGATGCTGTTTTTGTCTTAAGTATTGTATTTGGGCTAAGTCCTGCTATCAGGTGGAGCAAGAAGGTGATGATGACGGCTTGTACAAGTTTTTCCAGCATGGCACGCTCTCTCTAGATGGATAGCTTTAATTAGGACTGGTTATTGTAAATACACCTCGTATTATCGATTTACTGAATCTAGCAAAAATAATTTGACAACTGCTTAGACAAATCCTGAAAAAATGTTTAAAATATCTCCCTGATTAAACAGAATTTTTCTAGCAGGTCGAATTTCGGTTATCAGTCTCATCACCACATTGCGTGTAGCAAACGCCGAGATTTGACGTTGGTGAGAGTCGGGGTTTTTGATTTGTTCTTCCCTAGACAGGGACATTCTCAAAAGACAGCTTTTGCAGTTAAAAAGTGCCCTGACTGAGTACAACTAATTTTATAAATAATTGGAATTAGATTTTTGATAAATTAGTTTGAAGTGCGGATTTAGAAATTAGAACTATTGCAAAGTTATGTTTTGCACTCTTGTCAGCCAAAGCAAAACAGAAAAAGTCTAAATCTGCCAGAGAACAGGAGAGATAAACCCCAGTTTGCTTTTGTCATCGATAAAATGTATTTAATATAGCCATAAACACGTTTCCATGATTCCCATCGTTATTGAACAATCGGGTCGAGGTGAACGCGCCTTTGACATCTACTCACGGCTGTTGCGTGAGCGCATCATCTTTTTGGGACAACAAGTTGACAACAATCTCGCCAACTTGATTGTCGCCCAACTGCTGTATTTGGATGCTGAAGACTCGGAGAAAGACATTTATATGTATATTAATTCTCCCGGTGGTTCGGTGACGGCTGGCATGGGCATTTTTGATACCATGAAACACATTCGCCCTGATGTTTGTACTATTTGTACTGGGTTAGCGGCGAGTATGGGGGCTTTCCTTTTGAGTGCTGGTGCTAAGGGTAAGCGGATGAGTTTACCTCATTCTCGAATTATGATTCATCAACCTTTAGGCGGCGCTCAAGGACAAGCGACTGATATTGAAATTCAGGCGCGGGAAATTCTCTATCACAAACGACGGCTAAACGAGTATTTAGCCGAACATACCGATCAACCTATTGAGCGGATTGCTGAAGATACTGAACGTGACTTTTTTATGTCGCCAGAAGAAGCTAGAGAATATGGCTTGATTGACCAAGTGATTGACCGTCACGCTGCTGGTAGTCGGCCGGTAGCTTTAGTCTAAAGTGCTGAGTGCTGAGCAGAATTTAAACTCAGCACTCATAAATATCCTAAAATCACGCTATTGGGTCTCGTTGAAATTGGAGGTATTTGAGGAATTCGTGTAATTCCTCATAGGTGAGTAAAAAACCTCCTTGCTTGCCATAAGTTTTAATCAGATGTTCGCTTGCTTGTTTTAACGTGAGTTCGACGGATAGAAAAGCCCAAAAAGCTTGCTAGGCATGAATTTGCTTAAGTGGGCAGGTGAAGTGCGATCGCTACGCTCGCC
>JBALDB010000027.1:0-93558 GCA_036918135.1 Nostoc sp. | reverse complement strand
TCTTGTTTGAGTTCGCTGTTAATCACCAAGTTTTTTCCTTCAATAAGGTTTTTATGTACGAGTAACTGTTCACAACCTATTTAGGATTACTGTAAATACCTAAATTATTTACAATAAATTTAATCTTCAGGTTCAATTCCCGCAGCCCGCAATTGTGCCACTAATCGTTCGGCGCGTTGGCGTTCTTGTTCGGCGCGTTGGCGTTCTTGTTCGGCTAATTCTGTTCCCCAAGGTAAAAGGTTTCCTTGTTCATCCCACCACCGTAACCACTTTCCTGTGCGGTTTTCACGAGTACCTTGCGACACGCCAAGGAAAAGATTGATTTCTGGTATCCAGTAGCGTTGATTTTCATCAGGTTCTTGCAAGATGTACTCTTGTGTCTTTTGTAAGCGATACGTTTCGATACTGCCGCTTTGTGGCTCAAAGATGATGTAGTTTGGTACTTTTAAAATCCGCTCGTAGAAAAACCATTTTCCTGGGGGATATGTCGCTTTGATAGAATATTCCGTCTCCTGTGTATCGGAAACAAATTCCATCACGATTACGGGAATGTCACCCTGTAATTGAGGTGTGTAGCTGCGTATTACTTCTTCTCTACTAACATTAATTTTGGCAATGAAAGCCCAATCGGGGGCTTTAATAACTATTCTGTTATTTAGAGTGGCACAAATACCGTAATTAGTTGTTGTCAAGGCGTTAGCTGAAATTTTTCCGGCTAATTGTAGGCTTTCTGTGAGTGCAGCAGCCAAGGCTGGTTGGTTGATGTTGTCCACTGGGTCATCTGGCAGTTTGTAATCATCGGGTAGTTTTTCCCAAGTGATTTGATAGTCTTGGGTGAGGACTGTCATGATGGGTTTTCCTTTGGTGTGTAAAGGGGATTGTTGAGTGTTTACTGAGGAATTAGGAGTAGAGACAAGGGTCAACCCAAGTCTTTCCAAGAGTTAGGAATTCTCCTCTTTGCTCCCTCATCTCCCAGTTGGTAAGTTTCGACTACGCAAAAATCGAGCGAAGTCGAGATTCAACTACCGCGAAGCCTAACCACATCTTCGTTATCTTCCCAGTCCCGTTAATCATATTCATCGGGTTCTAAATCGTCGTTTGTCAGTTCTTGATGGGGGATGGCAGCAATAATTGCATCTATTACTTTAGAGACTGGTAATATCTCAATATTCAAATCGGGAAATTTTTGTCCTTTGGGCACGATCGCTCTCTTAAATCCCAATTTAGCTGCTTCTTTCAACCGTAGTTCCATTTGGGAAACCGATCGCACTTGTCCGCCTAAGCCAACTTCCCCAATCAATACTGTACCTGGGTCAACGATGCGATCGCGGAAACTAGCAACAATCGCAATTGCTACTCCTAAATCTACTGCTGGTTCTACTACACTCAACCCACCAGCAGAAGCAACATAAGAATCTAATTTCGACATGGGAATCCCCACGCGTTTTTCTAAAACGGCGAGAATTTGCACTAAGCGATTGTAGTCTACGCCAGTACCTGCACGCCGAGGCGAGGGGTAGCTGGTAGGACTGACAAGGGCTTGCAATTCGACAACGATCGGGCGAGTACCTTCACAAGCCACTACAATTGCTGTACCTGGCGCTGGATCGTCACGATTTCCTAAAAATAATTCTGAGGGGTTAGGAACTTCTCGCAGTCCATGTGACACCATTTCAAATATGCCGATTTCATGTGTTGCCCCAAAACGGTTTTTCACAGTCCGTAATAATCGATGGGAGGCAAAGCGATCGCCTTCAAAATACAACACTGTATCTACTAAATGTTCTAAAACTTTTGGCCCGGCGATCGCTCCTTCTTTGGTGACGTGTCCCACAATCAACATGGTAATATCTTCATGCTTTGCCACCTTCATCAAAGCCGCAGTACATTCACGTACCTGAGCTACCGAACCTGGCGCAGAAGTTAAGGCGGGAAAAAACACTGTTTGAATACTATCAATTACAGCGACATTCGGTTTGAGTGACTCCACTTCCCGCAAAATTTCTTCTAAATCTGTTTCTGGCAATACATATAAATCGGCTCCTACGCTTTCTGGTGCTTTCGATTTGGTGATTTCTGCTACTGGCTCGTTGCTATCACTAACAAGACTTAGGGGTTTTGATACTCCTAAACGAGAAGCTCTTAATTTTATTTGCTGTCCTGATTCTTCTCCAGAAATATAAAGAATGCGATATCTTTGTGCTAATTGATTTGATACTTGCAGTAGTAAAGTAGATTTCCCAATTCCTGGATCGCCACCAATCAACACCATTGAACCAGGAACAACTCCACCGCCTAGTACCCGATCCAATTCTCCATAACCAGACTCCCAACGCGTGACTTGGCGATCGCTAATTTGGTCAAATGTCAATGAAGCTCGCTGTTTAGGAGGTTTGGCAGTGGATTTGCCATTATTTTGTGTGTTTTGCCAACCACTTACTCCTCCACGAGTAAGTATATCTACAGAGGATTGGATCAGGATTTGTTCTTCTAGAGAATTGTAAGTTCCACAGGCTGGACACTTACCAAACCATTGAGGGGATTCCGCCCCACAATCGTGACAAACGTAAAAACTTTTTGGCTTTGCCATTCGTAAATCTTATTAAATATTCTTAATATTTACTTAAGTTTTGGAGAACACTAAAATCCAATAATAGTGGTAGTTAGAGCTTTTTCCAAATCAATTTATGGAATGATATCTTAATATTATGGTATTAAAAATTAATCATGTAAATTTTTAGTGAAGGAGCGTCGAGCAACTTGGAAAGTCATAAAGAAAAAATCTTAGTAGTAGACGATGAAGCCAGCATTCGCCGGATTTTGGAAACACGTCTTTCGATGATTGGCTATGATGTGGTAACGGCTGGTGACGGAGAAGAAGCTTTAGATACTTTTCGCAAAGCCGATCCCGACCTAGTAGTTTTAGATGTAATGATGCCAAAGCTAGACGGTTACGGAGTTTGTCAAGAATTACGCAAGGAATCAGATGTCCCTATTATTATGCTAACAGCCTTAGGAGATGTAGCCGATCGCATCACTGGGCTAGAATTGGGTGCTGACGACTACGTAGTAAAACCATTTTCCCCCAAAGAACTAGAAGCCCGAATTCGCTCAGTGCTGCGACGAGTAGATAAAACTAGTGCTACTGGCATTCCTAGTTCTGGTGTGATTCATGTCGCTAATATTAAAATTGATACAAATAAGCGACAAGTTTACAAAGGTGACGAGCGAATTCGATTGACAGGTATGGAGTTTAGCTTACTAGAGTTGTTAGTGAGTCGCTCTGGAGAAGCTTTTTCTCGTTCAGAGATTTTGCAGGAAGTTTGGGGTTACACACCAGAACGTCATGTGGATACCCGTGTAGTAGATGTGCATATATCCCGGTTGAGAGCCAAGTTAGAAGACGATCCTAGCAACCCAGAATTAATATTGACAGCTCGAGGTACTGGTTATCTTTTCCAGCGAATTATTGAACCAGGAGAGGAGTGAGGGATGGGGAGTGTGGAGAATGTGGGGGAGAGTAACTCTTGGAAAGACTTGGGTTAATCGCGTCTCTACTCTTAACTCATAACTCCTAACTCCCTGTTTGAGCAATGACCAATGACAAATGACAAATGACCAATGACCAATTCCGATCCCAATCGAGTTTTGCGGCGTTTACCTATTGTTGTAGGTGGATTAGGCGCTGTGCTTTTGTTGATTAACCGTTTATTGACACCGCAACTAACCGAATCTCAAGCGCGTGGTGATGTGTTGGGTGTGATTTTGAGTGCGGTGTTAATTTTGACGGGTTTAATTTGGCAGCAGGTACAGCCGCGATCGCCTGATACTGTAAAACTAATTGGAGAAGAAGGTTTTGTACTAGCACCAGACTTACCAGAAGCTGCAAAAACTGAATTAGCCTGGGCATCTCATTTATTGTTGACTAATACAGTAACGCGATCGCTAGTAGTTTTTTATCAAGGTAAAGTTTTGTTACGTCGGGGAATTTTAGCTGCCAAATCTGAAGTTGTACCAGGAGTAATTTTAAAACAGGTACTTGAAAAACAAAAGCCGATTTATCTAGTAGCACTAAAAGTATATCCAGGTAGGATTGAATTTGATTATTTACCTGAGAATACTCAAGGTGTAATTTGTCAACCGATTGGCGATCGAGGTGTGCTGATTTTGGGTGCGAATGCTCCTCGCAGTTATACTAAACAAGATGAAAACTGGATTGCAGGAATTGCTGATAAATTAGCTGTTACTCTTGGTCAATTTTAGATTTTGTGAAAAGTTTGAGTTGAGGAAATCTCTGCTTAAAATAAGGATTTAAAGCTAATAAGCTGTTACGCATTTAATTTGTATATTTAATCATCAGGGCTGTCATTGGTCATTGGTTCTCTCTTACAAAGTTCTACTCGGAGGAAACCGCCAAGACCGCGACCCCCTTACCGCAGAAGCGTCTACAGACTTTGTACTTAGTCATTTGTATTTCCAAGGACACATGACTAATGACAAAGGACGGTCTGAATACAAAAATTTACAATCTGGACGGGTATCAGCTTAGTCCCATGAAGTTTTAAATGCAGCAAAATATCAAAAAACATAAGTTGTTAGCAAATAATGGAACCGACCAGAGAACAACTTAAAGCATTCTTTGATTTCTGTGTTCGTGCCAGTAATCTGCTACGGAATATAGAGCTAGTTCGGTACGATGAAAGAACAAATAGAATCGTGATTTTGATAGGTGAAAATATCCAAGTAGAAATTTTAAGTAATTGAGAGAATATCATCAGATGACTGACTATTTGAGCCTTAACGAGGTAGAATTACGGCAATATGTAATATCTCATCTCCTGGATGAAGAAGCTTTCCAATATTATCTCCGGATTATGAGAGCCAAGCCTGGGATAGTGGTCAGCACAGGGGAACAACTAGAAGCAGAGCTTAGGAAAAGGTTAAGTTTGTAACAAGTCAAAGGTCAAAAGTTATGCATTAAGAACCCACACTTAAAAGTGTGAGCTTAGAATAAGAACATAGTTTTTCTTAACACTACGTGTCTTGTTATTGGCAACCAGATGAATTTTTTCTGAAAATTTAATCACCAAGAAGTTAAAAAATTCCACCCTTCTTTTTCTTCTGGTGTATTTCCTTGTTTTTGTTCGAGTGTATTTAAATTTTTCTGTTGAATTAATTTATCGTACTCTCCAGAATCTACCCATTTTAATAACTCTCCAGTTCGCATTACTACCCAAGAAAGTCCAGATTCGGTATAACTTAATATTTTGGTCACGCGATCCACAGTATCAAGATTGTGGGATGCAAACTCACGGCCTTGAGTCACAAAATCTTCAATTACAGCAGGAGTCAAATACTCTTCTGGTAAACCTGCAAGTTTCATGAGTGCGGTAGTTGCGACATCAATATCCTGACAAGCCAACAAACCAGCGCGATCCGCAGTGAACTTAGCCATCATCCGCCAATTATACAAAGCCAATTCCATTCCACTAGCTACTAAGCCGCCAACCCCCAATGTAGTACTGCTCAACAAGTTTTTTAAAGTTGGCATCATAATTGCCATTTGGTGATAAACCATGTGCTGACTCTTAATGCGAGCAACTTCATGTCCCAAAATGTAAAGTAACTCTTCCGTACCAAGCCACTCCATTGCATCTAAATTAATTCCGACGATGGGTTTTTCAACCCCAACAATATAGGTATTAATATGTCCTGTACCTCGAAACAGATACAACTCAGGTAGCGGAGCAACATCTAGAATTTGGCAAGTTTCTATAAATGTCTGATGCAACTGGGGAAAATTACGGGGCGTAATTCTGATTTCACTACCGAGGGATTGCAATCTCAGTAAGCGATCGATGCCGTACTCGTTAATTTTTTTAAGTAGCAGTGAGACACCGGGCATATTTTGCAAAGAAGCTAAGGCTTTGCGATCGAAAGGGTGTTCGTAGGTTTGTGAACTTAGTCCAGTTAATATTTTTCTCGTCATTAATTAATAATCCCCAGGGCTAAGTGCTTTTACTTGCTGCTTAGTTTTTTTAAAAAGTATAAATCCTATTTGCCCAGCAACTAATCACCAAGACGAGCCAACAGCGAGCTAGAGACAGATTATACCAAATTCAACTGAAAAATTGTATTTGGTTGACATTGGAATAGGAAGATATCAAGCATTAAACTGCATAAACGGTACAGTTCGGAAAATACGATAGATTTACTTGATAAATTATTTTTAGCTGGAAGCACGCCAGTGCTACCCTACAAATGACTAACTAACTTGGAAATTTAAAGTTTTATCTATGCAAATTATTTATTGGCTATTAGTTGCTGTAATGATTGTAGGCATTATCGGCGCTGTAGTTCCGGCAATTCCGGGTGCCAGCTTAATTTTAATTGCAATTATTATCTGGGGAATCGTTAGCAGTTCCTTCGCAGCGATCGAGATTCCATTAATTGTGACAATTATTGTTTTGTTACTCAGTATCGGCGTAGATTTTTTAGCTAGTTATGTAGGAGCAAGACAAGCTGGAGCTAGCAAGTGGGGACAAATTGGTGCAATTGTTGGTTTGCTGCTAGGATTTTTCGGATTATTGCCAACTTTACCTTTTGGAGGCCCCCTGTTAGGAATTTTACTAGGGCCGCTGTTAGGAGCAATTATCGGTGAGTATCTTTACCGACGTGAATTAGGATTAGCAGTTAAAGCAGGTATCGGAATTGTCGTGGGTACACTGGTTGGAAATTTGATTCAAGGGTTATTGGCGATCGCAGCTGTAACAGTATTTATAATCACCACCTGGCCGCAAGTATATGGTGCTTAGAAATTCTTAATAATTTCACGCTCATTTACCCAAATAAGAAAATTGAGTAGATAATAACTAAATGGTATGAATAGTTATTATATCTACTCAATTTAACGGTCAACAAATTAGATTTGCTACTAAAACATAGATACAAGACTTAATAATTCAAAAATTAGTTATTGTTTGAATTTTTCATCTTTAATTGAAGGGCAGCTATGGTTAAAACTAAACTGCTTGTGAGGCTTTTTTACGTTTTTGCAAACCGAACAAAGCTGCTAATCCTAAAACACCTAGTCCTACAGTAGTTTCTGGTTCGGGCACAGTTTGATTGACATCTAATCGAACACCATCACCAGTGGCAAATTTACCACCAATATTACCCAGCTTCAGCTCCAAGGAATTTACATTATTCAGGGTCACTTTCTTAATATTAGCGTTACTTCCCGGAGTAATTGTTTTTCCATAAGCAACACCGTTAACGCTCAGAATCGAAGTACCCGTATCTTCCACATCAAAGAATGAGAGTACTAACTCGCTAATTGTGCTAGTAAAATTAAACTTGAACTGACCAACTTCTAATTGACCGTTTTCAGGTAATTTACCGTTATTTTTTATCGCCACAGGACGGAACCAATTTTCGCCTGCAATTGTGTTAGTTCCGGCATCTGGTGCAGCAAATGAAATACCAAAACCATAATTATTTACTGTTGAACTATCATCACTAAATAATAGACTTCGCTTATAATCTGGGCTATAAATTTCACTGCTTACTGTGTAACTATAGGGAGTTGTATCAATACATTTACCAGTAACACAAGCAACATTTGTCAGTTTAATTTCTCCTTCTACTGGAGGAACTAAAGAAGCAGCTTCAGCTTTAGATATACCATTAATCAGATTTAAACCTATAGTAGATGCTGCAAGTGTTGTTGCTATAACTAACTTTTTCATTAGACTTTTTTCCTTTGATTAGTAATACTTTAGGTCAAAACTTTTGTTTTGATTTTTTCTGTATATTTGTATGTTAACCGGGCAATTACGTAAGTGCATTTACTCGCGTCTTAATTTACATAATCTTTATTAGTAGATTGGTATATATAAATATTCTTAGAACCAAACCTTTTATTAGTTATTTTTTATACAAAATACTTGAGTTTTGAGTAGTAATTAGTACTTATATATACTGATTTACTCTATCTTCACTAAAAAATTAAAAGTTTTTTATCACAATAGTCCGGATAAAATTACAGTGTTTCTTCTACCCTGTCTTCTAAAAATAAAAAACCCTTTCAGATGGGAAAGGGTTTTAGGAGTATGGAAAGTTAAAAAAGGGGCTATTTAATCGTTAGCTTGTCAAAGGTATAGGGTTAAGCAGACTGCAAATATCTTCTAGCTTCGGTAGCGATCGCTTCTACATCATCATTAACCAGAGTTTCCAATATAGATTTGGCTTCTGTACTATTCAAATGAGTCAAAGCTTGTACCAGTCTGTAACGGATTTGCCAATCTGGGTTGGTAGCATAGGGAGCTAAAAGAGGAACTGCTTGTAAATCTCCCAACTCACCTAAAGAACTAATAGCCGCAGTTTGAATTAATTCATTGTCTGAAGAGAGTGCCTGTTTAAGTAGTTCAAAAGCTCGTGGCCCGCCTAACTCACCTAGCGTAGCAATGATACTAAATTGTATTAGCCATTCATTAGTTGAATTGTAGAGTTTCTCTAAATCTTCAAAAGCTTCATGTAATTTCAGAGCGCCCAAACAATCTGCTGCTGCTGCTTGCACATCTATTTCCGAGTCATTGAGCAAGCGATCGCGCAAGATATCCAAGGATAACTGTAAATTCTGTTCTCCAAGTGTATCCATTTGACTCACTGCTGAGTACCGCACACGAGCGTTGCTATCGCCAATGGCACTTTGAATCAATTCAAAGCCAATTGCTGGTTCTAGTTGACGGATTTGATTTACTGCACGCAAGCGATCGCCCGCATCTTGAGAACTAAGCAATTCCTTAACAGACTCTGGAGTAATACTCATTTAATTATCCTTGATTTTCAAACGTATTAAAAAAGAGTCAAAAGTCAACAGTTAAGTGTCAAATGACTATTGACTATTGACTATTGACTAATCACTAATTACAAGTAACTAATCTTGACTTGCTGCCATTGCCCGAATAATATCACCACGAGTGAGGATACCAATTACTTGACCCGTGCTGTCAAGTACTGGCAAGCGGTGAACACTGCGATCGTGCATGACTGTAGCAGCTTCCTTTAAAGTTTTCTCAGGGGAAATAGTGATGGGGTTTTTACTCATCACTTCCTCAACAGTTTGTCCTAATGCCTTGTGCAAGTCACGTTCATACGTCGCAGGGTTTTTCAAATAGATAACGCTATCAAGAAACATGATGTATGCAGGTGGAGTCACACCAGTTTCTTGCCACATCAAGTCAGTTTCCGAGATAATGCCTACCAATTTACCGACATCATCCACAACAGGCACTCCACCAATGTGGCGTTCTGCGAGAATTTGGATAGCTTCGTTGAGTGGAGTTTGTGCCTGAACGACAATCGGGTCGCGGCTCATTACGTCGGCAACGGTTTTAGCCATTTGTTTGCTGACACCTTTTATCAAAGTCCATTGAATTATTGTAGAAAATTGTGGGACTCAACCTGATGCAATTAATAGATTGTTACGGGATTAGAATAGGACATTGACAGTACTCAGTTAAGAGTTAGAAGTTAGGATTTAGTCTCACCCCACACTTTCTTTGAGAGCGGTAATAATTTGAATATTTGCTTTCGGAAAAGTAAACTGTTCGAGTTCTTCCAAGCTTACCCAGCGAATTTCATCGCATTCTAAAGGTTGAGGAACACCTGTGAGATAGCGGCAGTGATGTACTGTGAGGGTAACGCGCAACTCTGTATAGGTGTGGTCAATTGTGATTAAATGCTCCCCCACTTCAATCACTATTCGCAGTTCTTCATAAATTTCTCGCTGAATGCACTCTTGGATGGTTTCACCGAGCTCAATTTTTCCACCAGGAAATTCCCACAAACCACCCATCATTCCTTCTGGACGACGACGGTCAATTAAGATTTGCTTTTGGTCATTCCAAATTACGGCAACACCAATGATTTTGTGAGCTGGGGAAGAACTGGTTTGACTCATAGTTTATAAAATTGGCGACTATAGGGAGTGTGCAGGGAAAGTAACTTTTAACTTCTAACTCCCAATGCTCAATGCTCTATAACAAAACTCGGCAGACTACTTTTTACCATGCCGAGTTTGTATTGATTACCAATATTGACTACCGCTATTTGTTTATGCACAAGTTTTTAATTGTTCATTTAAAAATATACCTCTACTTTCACTAATTCCTAATTTATGTAGGTTTAGAGAAAAACGAATTAAAAAATTCTGCGTTACTCTGGACTTTTGAAATCTCAATTTCCATCCAAATTTGCTTATCATTTGGAGCTTGTCAAATATCTATTGACTTGATGCATGATTGGAAATTCTGAATCGGGATTTACACAAGGCTATTTTTCTAATCGTGTAGCCATAACTTTTGACTTCAGCTCAACAAAATTGAGTTCCCCAAGTATTACAGCAGATTTAAGCTAAGGTCAAGTATACAAGCATTAACCTTAAACCCTTCTGTAAAGCCTGTTTTACTCGCCAATTCTGACTCCTGGATTCTGCTGTAATATTTTTAGTCAATATTACTATTGTCGGTTTCAGTTCCTTGTAAGGCCATTTCAAAATTCATTCTCTGCTCAGCGTTACGCAAGAAATAACCGCTAATCATAGCAGAGGCTAAAAGCCGACCTAGACTTTCGCGACTAGTGGTTACAGCAACACCAAAGTTTTCAGAAGGCAAGTTTCCCAATAGTCCCGTAATATTACGTTCCATCACTTGAAAAACTTCAGCAGAAGTTGGTTTAGATAATTGGGTAACTGTCTCAGGACTCAAGGATTTAACATACTGCCATAGTAAATCGCTAGTTTCTGATTCGCTATTGAAAAATTCTGAGACACGATTGGATGAGTTACTCATTTTTAATCTCCTTGACTACTATTTCTAGCTACAGTATTTGTGCTTTGGAAACCAAATGCCTTTTCTGGATTTGACTTAGCTAGGCTATTTGGTCTTCCTGTAAATTAATGTAACAGGCTAGCTTACCAACCGAAGTGGGTGTAACCGTACCAAAAGCGGCGTATTTTCTCACCAATTGCTCAGTAGTCATTAGTCATTAGTCATTCGTCGCTCGTTGTTAACAAATAAACAACAAAGAACAAAGCGCAAAGTCGAGCCACTGCTACCTCAACGCCCTGCGTCGGAATCTTGTGGCATTGAGCCAAGGTTTCCTTGGCTCAGAACTTTGTAAGAGAGGACAAAAGACAAATGACTAATGACTAACTTGCTAAATACTCATCCATGTTTGCTTTAGACTTACGAAGTTTGGTTAAGGCTTCCCGCTCGATTTGCCGGACTCGTTCCCGACTAATGTTAAGGATTTCCCCAATTCTTGCAAGAGTCAGCGCTTGTCCGTCACTTAACCCAAACCGCAGCGCGATTACTTCCTTCTGTTGTGGCGTGAGGTCGCCCATCAGACGCTCTAAGTCATAAGATAGGGAAGATTGCATGACAAACTCTTCTGGAGAAGCTCCTGGATCTTCTAGCATTTCTCCGAGTTCGGTATCGTAGTTATCACCTAAGCGCAAATCTAAGGAAAGGGGCAACCGCGCCTTTTCTAAATACTCTCGTACTTGCTTGGGCGTTAATTCTAATTCTTGAGCTAGCTCACTAGCTGTGGGAGCGCGTCCCAATTTTTGAGACAGTTGTCGCTGTGCCTTTTTAATTTTATTTAATTTTTCAGTTATATGAATAGGCAGCCGAATGGTGCGAGCTTTTTCAGCTATAGCACGAGTGATAGCTTGGCGAATCCACCAATAGGCATAGGTAGAAAACCTGTAGCCTTTCGTGGGGTCAAACTTTTCCACGCCACGTTGCATACCGATACTACCTTCTTGGATCAAATCAAGTAAATCGACATTGCGCTTGATATACTTTTTGGCAACGGAGACTACCAGCCGCAAATTGGCTTCTACCATTTTGCGCTTGGCAATTTCACCATCGGCGATCGCTTCGTTCAACTCTGCTGGTTCTAGTTTTGTTGCTTTCGCCCACTCTTCTAAAGTTGGTTGATGACCTGACTGGATGGCAAGAGTTTCCCGCAATTCGTGCAAGGCGGTTGAACGTTGCACCTGCTTGCCATAGAAAATCTCTTCCTCGTGGGTTAAGAGTGGCACACGGCCAATCTCACGCAGGTAAGTCCGCACGAGGTCTGTGGCTGTCTGAGCGGTCTTCATGGCGCTACTCTTTGGTAAATTATGAGTTTGACGGTAGGGTCATTAGGGGATAGATGCTCTGATGTGGATTCTACCCAGTCAAGCTGGGAACCCATGTTATGGTTTGCAACTTACGCGCCCGAAATATTCGGCTGCTCATAAAAAATTTAAATTGAGCTTCTTAATTGCTAAAAGTTACAGTTATTTCTTAATTTTCACAAGTATCTACAGTTAGATAAAAGGTAATTTTTTAAACATTTTTCTATAGGACTAATATTAACAATTGTAACCTTTGTGAGAAGGTTTTGGCTATATACTTGGATAAATTTCCTGGTTGTTCCAGACCTACCCAGTAGTATTTTTCCCTTAAAGTCTTTCTAAGTGGTAATTTCACAACTTACCCGGCTTAAAGAAATTCACTCATATTTGTTAAAATATCTCAATGAGAAATATAGTCATTCTCTTATAACAATTGTTTAATTTTTGGTGGCTGGGGGCATGGGGCAAACAGGGAGTGTGGGAGGTGTGGGAGGATGGGGAAGAAATGTAGGAGTGGGAGGATGGAGAAGACGCAGGGCATAGGAAGGTGTGGGAGGAAGGGGAGGAAATCTTTCCCCCTTGTCCTCCCACACTCCCCACACTTCCCCATCCCCTCTCTCCCCACACTTCCCTATCTCCCCACCTCCCTACCCTACACTCAATGCCCAATCCCTAGTCGCTGACCATCTTGCAGTAATCTTGGATAACTTTTACATCCAAGGTGGTATTTTGTAAGGAACGGATGGCGGCGACGGTAGCTTTTGCACCAGCAATGGTAGTTATAATGGGAATTTTATAAGCTAAGGCTGTGCGACGGATTAACCTCGCGTCGGTCTGGGCTTCCTCGCCTGAGGGTGTGTTGATAATCAGTTGGATTTTTTGATTTTTGATTGCATCTAGGACGTGGGGTCGGCCTTCATGGAGTTTAAGTACTAATTCAACATTTAATCCCTGTTCGAGAAGAACCCGGCGTGTACCAAGTGTAGCCATCACCTTAAAGCCCAAATCGATAAATTCCTTCACCACAATCCCAGCAGCGGCTTTATCACGATCGCTCATTGATACAAACACGGTTCCACTCAAAGGTAAACGCTCCCCAGCAGCCATTTCAGCTTTGGCAAACGCTCGTCCAAAGTCGCTGTCAATCCCCATCACCTCACCAGTGGAGCGCATTTCTGGGCCTAATATTGTATCAGTTCCAGGAAATTTATTAAAGGGTAATACGGCTTCTTTGACAGCAATATGGGATGGAATAATTTCCTCGGTAAAACGTAGCTCCTCTAAAGTTTTACCTGACATAATTAAGGATGCTAGTTTGGCTAACTGGACACCCGTTGCTTTAGAAACAAATGGTACTGTGCGGGAGGCGCGGGGGTTGGCTTCTAGAATGTAAACTTGGGGAGAATAGCCGCTTGCACCAACGACGGCAAATTGAATATTCATTAAGCCCACCACTGACAACGCCTGTGCTAGCTGCACTGTCCAAGTGCGAATTTGGTTGAGAACTGCGGGTGGTAAGGAAATTGAAGGTAAGGAACAAGCAGAATCTCCTGAGTGAATTCCTGCTTGTTCGATGTGTTCCATAATACCGCCAATTACGACCCGTCCTGTATGGTCGGCGATCGCATCAACATCAACTTCGATAGCATTTTCTAAAAACTTATCAATTAAAATTGGATGGTCTGGCTCTACCTGCACCGCAAAGGTCATGTAGCGTTCCAACTCTGCATCAGAATAGACGATTTCCATCGCCCGTCCCCCCAAAACATAACTGGGACGCACCACCACCGGATAGCCAATGCGTTTGGCGACAATCAGCGCATCTTCGTAACTACGAGCAATACCATTCGGCGGTTGAGCAATATTCAACTCTTTGAGAATCTTTTCAAACCGCTCTCGGTTTTCTGCCATGTCGATGGAATCTGGTGATGTACCCCAAATTTTGGGAATTGGGGATTGGGAACTCTCCCCAGTCCCCATTCCCTGCAAATACTGCTGGAGGGGAACTGCCAACTTCAGTGGTGTTTGGCCGCCAAACTGGACTATTATGCCTACAGGATTTTCAGTTTCGATGATATTCAGGACATCTTCTTTTGTTAACGGCTCGAAATAAAGGCGATCGCTGGTATCATAATCTGTGGAAACTGTCTCTGGGTTAGAGTTAACCATAATCGTCTCGTATCCGGCTGCTTTCAAAGCATAGGCAGCGTGACAACAACAATAGTCAAACTCAATTCCTTGACCAATGCGGTTAGGGCCACCACCTAAAATCAGTACTTTGGGCTTAGTTGCTGGTAAGACTTCTGTTTCTTGTTCGTAGGTAGAATAGTAGTAAGGGGTAAACGCTTCAAACTCTGCTGCACAGGTGTCCACAGTTTTGTAAACTGGGATAATTTCTAGTTGTTGGCGATAGCTGCGGACTTCATCTTCAGTGGTTTTGGTAGCATAAGCAATCTGGCGATCGCTAAATCCATTCCTTTTCACCTCATAAAGTTGCTCTTTTGTCAATTGCTTTAAAGATGTGCGCTTGAGGAATTTCTCCACATCAAGAATTTGCTGCATTTTATCGAGGAACCACGGGTCGATACCAGTAAGTTCGTAGATTTCCTGGGCAGTGATTCCTAACTGCAAGGCATGACGTACAGCAAAAATGCGATCGGGATTCGGTGTCCGTAGTAGGGCACGAATTTGTTCGCCACTGGGTAATTTTTCGGCTTTGTCGCAACCCCAGCCAGCACGTCCCGTTTCCAGAGAACGCAACGCCTTTTGGAAGGATTCGTTGAAAGTCCGTCCAATTGCCATTGCTTCCCCAACTGACTTCATTTGGGTTGTCAGCACTGGTTCGGAACCAGGGAACTTTTCAAAGGCGAAGCGGGGTATTTTTGTAACTACGTAGTCAATTGTTGGTTCAAAGGATGCCGGAGTTTTCTTTGTGATGTCATTTTTAATTTCATCCAAGGTGTAGCCTACCGCTAACTTTGCTGCCATTTTGGCAATCGGGAAACCCGTAGCTTTAGAAGATAAAGCCGAACTGCGAGAAACGCGGGGGTTCATTTCAATCACCACCACATCCCCAGTCACAGGATTAACAGCAAATTGAATATTAGAACCACCAGTTTCTACACCTATCTCGCGGATGATTTTGATTGCCATATCCCGCAGCCTTTGATATTCTTTATCAGTGAGGGTTTGCGCGGGAGCAACGGTAATTGAGTCTCCGGTGTGAATGCCCATAGGGTCAAGGTTTTCGATGGAGCAGATAATCACGACGTTATCTGCCAAATCGCGCATCACTTCGAGTTCGTATTCTTTCCAGCCGAGTAAAGACTGGTCAATGAGAATTTGCGAAACAGGGCTAGCATCTATACCGACCTGTGCCATTTCTTCAAATTCTTCTTGGTTATAGGCAATACCGCCACCACTTCCACCCATTGTGAAGGCAGGACGAATAATTAGGGGATAAGTACCAATTTTGTGGGCGATCGCTTTTGCTTCTTCTAAAGATTCAGCCGTGCCACTAGGACAGACAGCTACCCCGATCCTTGCCATAGCCTCACCAAAAAGTTTTCTGTCTTCGGCTTTTTCAATGGCTGGCAGTTTAGCGCCGATTAACTCAACGCTGTACTGTTCCAACACGCCATTTTTGGCTAAAGCAACAGCGATATTTAGGGCAGTTTGTCCTCCCATCGTTGGCAGGAGAGCATCAGGGCGTTCTTTAGCGATTACTTTTTCGACTAATTCCGGAGTTAGCGGCTCAATGTAAGTGCGATCGGCTGTTTCCGGGTCGGTCATAATCGTTGCAGGGTTAGAGTTGACCAATACCACTTCATAGCCTTCTTCTCGCAGCGCTTTGCAGGCTTGCGTGCCAGAGTAGTCAAACTCACAGGCTTGTCCGATCACAATTGGACCAGAGCCTAACAGTAGAATCTTCCGGAGGTCATCACGGCGGGGCATAGCAGTTGCCTTGGAGTATGAGAATACAAATCCTGATTATTTTAAGGGTCTTTACCCTCTATCGTGCTTTTTGTTATTAAGTTTTCTAACTTGGTAGGGGAATTAGCGACTGAGGACTGCTTTCCAAATACTCAAATCCCAATCCCCAATCCTCAATCCCTCGTCACCATTTTGTATTCTTAATTTTATTTAATTGTGATGCTCAATTTCTTACAGTTCTTGCGAAGATATTTTATTTAATTTAATCATAATTATCAACAAACCCTGATTTATTACGGCAAATATCTGTTTGGCTATTAAGGATCGATAAATTGCTGTAATCAAAATTTCTATTAGTTAACTAACTGCTAAATATTTTCAATATTAAATATGATATCAATGATGTTGACTTAAATTAAAAATAGCAGAGAGATAGGAGTGCTACTCTCTGCCATTTTTTATAGTATTTTAAGAGTTAATACTGCTGATTTTTCTTTCGCTGAAGATAGAAAAATCTAAATTATGAGAGTTTTAGATTTGAGCAGCTTGGACAAACCCTAAAGTTAAGCTGTCTTTAGCGAGGAAGTGGGACAAATGATAAGCACGTTCCTCAGTTTTCAACAAAATCTTTTCGTAGAGATAGCGTGTAGCTCTATCTCCTAAACTCTCTGCCTGAGCAGCTTGGCGGCGAATTACACCAATAATTGCTTGTTCGGCAGCTAGGTCATTTTCTACCATTTGGCGGGCAGAATATACGCCCTCAGATTCTTGTTCAAAACAAGTTAATTCTGCGAGTTTGCTGAAGGTGGCAACTGGTACACCACCCAGACCATCCAAGCGCTCTCCAATTTCATGGACGTGGTCTTGCACTTCATTGTAGCTTTCGTTAAAAAACTCATGCAAAGAGTAAAATTCTGCACCTTCAACTACAAAATGATGCTTTTGATACTGCAAGTAAAGTGCTTGGAAACTAGCTAATACAACGTTAAATCCTTCTGTAACTGGCGCAGTTACGCTGTGATCCAACAATATGGGATTGTCATACACATGACCGAAATTTCGTAACAAAGTTCGCGTTTCAGACATTATTCTCCTCGCTCTTTAGCAGTTACAGCTTTTAACTGCTTAGTCTTTATATATTAACATTTTCACAGTAATGACAAGAACAATTCGCTATACTAAATTTTGAATTATTCGCTACAAAAACTCTCAAGTTTATTTGTTTGTTGAATGATGTTAGTGGAGTCAGGAGTGGGAAATGTAGGAAATATAAGGAGTGTGGGAAGGGTTGGGGGAAAGTAACTCTTGTACAGACGTGATTAATCGTGTCTCTACTCTTAATTCAGCACTCCAATGCCGCATTTTATTTTTTTTTCAAATTTTATTGAGAATTGTTTGCACTTAATGTATGCTGGTTCTAAGAGTTTAAACTTTTAAGACTTTACAAAAAGTAAAAAGCTATCTCGCGGTATTTACTGCAAGTTTGTTGCATTTTGAGGGCAATTCTCTTGAAATCATTTAGTTCAGAAATAGAAAACAAGCACTTTGTAGAGGTGAATTGGGCAGACCGCTGGCAAGTTTATCACCGCCTAAAGGAGTTAGATATTCCCTGTAGTTGTGCGACTAATCAGCCATTGGAAGTTGAAATTGGCTCTGTAACTGCGGCTGTTCAACTTTGGAGTGTTATCCGGCGATTCACAAGCTCTCGTCAAGACGAGATTTGGACTCTTGAATGCTGCTGGAAATGCCGTTACCAAAAGTTCTAATCTAGATTGCCAGTCTTAACTCTGGTGTTGAAAATATCTCAGTAAATAACTTGTATTAGTGATAAGAGGAGGTTAAAAAATGGGTGGATCTCACAGTATAAAAGTATCAGAATTTAGCCTTGAGGGCAGATTTATAGATTTTGTTATTAAAGATGGCTATCAACTCAAAGGTTTACTACTGAGTACTTCTGAGGGTGAATGCTACATTAAACTAGCTAAACATTTACGGGCTGCTTTTGATTTGCGGCTACTACCAGGTACTTGGTTACAAGTGGTTGGTTATAAAAAGTACGATATAAAAAAAGACAAAGTTACATTTAAAGCTGAACGTGTGATGGCAGCGCGTCCGGAAATGGCGAGAGTTCAAACCATCGCTGCATCACAAGAACCACCATCAATTGATCGGGTTAAGGTAAAACCAACCAAGACTAAAGCGACGATTTTAGTGTGTCAAAAGTCTGATTGCATGAAACGCGGTGGTAAAGCAGTTTGTCAAGCGTTGGAAGCAGCTTTGAGCGATCGCGGTTTAGAAGACCAAGTTACAATCAAGGGCACTGGTTGTATGAAGAACTGCAAAGCCGGCCCAAACTTAGTTATGCCAGATAAAACCCGCTACAGCCATATTCAAGCACCACAAGTTCCAGCGCTGATAAATAAGCATTTTGCAGACAAAGGTTCAGAAGCACAACCAGAGACTTTCAGCGAAGTAACAATAGTTAATCCTAAGTTTTGCTGAGATTGATAGTAAAAAGTTAACTAATTAATGAGAAAATTTAATAGTAAGTTTTTTACTGTGTTTCCTTGATACTCGGCTGTAAGCTTTGCTAGAAGTTTGCAATAAAATCAAAAAACTGGCTTTAATTAAGGCCAGTTTTTTAATTTAAGAAGGTTTTTATTAACAATTTTTAACCTGGATACTCCCATAATTTGGAAAGATTCAAGAGGATGCGGTTTATTGGTGAGTACATAGACTTAGAGAGACTTGTCATTGGACATCGCTTACACTGAAGCGTCAATCGTCCGTAGCTTAAAAACAAATGCCACACATATCTCATTGGATACACTTCGTTTTTTTCCGCTTGGCATGATAGTCATGATTTTTGCATATTGTCATGACTGGAATCGCCTCGCTAAACTCTACCGCACGAAACAAGCGCCGCCACAAAACCTCTCACGAATGCAAGGCGGTTGTGTGAGGTTGATAGATTACAAAGGAACTTTAAATGTTGGTATAACTGCTCAAGGGATTTATTTGAGTATTTTTCCGTTGTTTAGCTTTGGACTTACGCCATTGTTGATTCCCTGGAGTGCCATTAAAAAAATTGAACCTATTAACCAACTATTTAGTATTAAACGTTTTCGTTTGTATGTTAGTTCTCCAAAAGTCACCCTGATTTTAAGCAAAGATACTTTGGAACCAGCTAAAGAATTTTTAGTCACACAGGGATTTGAGTGGATTTAGATAAATCCCCTTTTTACTTGGCTGATACCGTAGGAATACAGAATTACGATCGCTTGTATTTGACGCAAGCTTCAAGCACTATATTTATACACAATTATCCCTCTTTTGTCACTCTGGGGAGAGAAAAATATTACCTGATCTTGAGACTCAGACTTAATCAAGAATTGAGCGATCGCATCCCCATTTTTTCATTGAAATTACCTTGTTGCAAAAAAAACGTAAAAACAAGGGTTTGAGATTATTCTCTGCCGAAAGTGACAAAAGAGGGATTATATTCAGCGATCGCCTACATATTGTCATTAAACGGACATAATGTAAAGGCGTAGGCGTAGCCCCCTGCAAGTATCACTTCACAATTTATAGTGAAAATTACACAACCTCAGTTAGAAAAGACTGCAACAACTGTCGCATGGATGTAGCTTGCACATGATCGGGGAACACGGTTAAAAAGTCATTTAGGTCTTGGATAGCTTCACGAATAGATTCTGAGGAAGCACCTTGAGATAAAACATGGATATATAACCGCTCTGCTGGTTGATGATATTGAGCAGCTAAATAGTAAAGGGCTAAGTTAAAGGCATTAGACCAGTCTTTAGCATCTTTTTCGTAATGCTGTTTAGCAAGCTTGATGGCAAGTGCTAGGTCAGCCCATGCTTTATGTGGTTGGTTAAGGGCTTGGTAGGCTAAAGCGCGATTATATAAATACCAATTACTGTCAGAATCTAAGTCAATAGCGCGGTTGAAATCTGTAAGAGCCTCATTATATAGCTTTAGCATCAGGTAAGTATAACCGCGATGTGCGAGCGCCCAGTCATATTTGGGGTTAAGTTCTATGGCGCGGTCAAAATCTTCTAGAGCTTGTGGGTAACTCTTTATTAAGCGGTAAGTTTCACCGCGATGTGCAATCGCCCAGCCATCTCTAGGCTTAAGTTCAATCGCATAGTCAAAATCTTCGAGAGCTTGTGGGTAACTCTTTATTAAGCGGTAAGTTAGACCGCGACTTGCGATCGCCCAGTCAAATTTAGGATTAAGTTCAATGGTGTGGTCAAAATCTTCTAGGGCTTGTGGGTAATGCTTCATTAAGCGGTAAGTTTCACCGCGACTTGCGACCGCCCAGTCTAATTTGGGATTAAGTTCAATGGCACGGTCAAAATCTTCTAGGGCTTTTGGGTAACGCTTCATCTGGCGGTAAGTTATACCGCGATTTGCGATCGCCCAGTCAGATTTAGGGTCAAGTTCAATGGCGCGGTCAAAATCTTCTAGGGCTTCTGTGTAACGCTCCATTGAGCGATAAGTTATACCGCGACTTGCGATCGCCCAGTCATATTCGGGGTCAAGTTCAATGGCGCGGTCAAAATCTTCTAGGGCTTGTGGGTAACGCTCCATTAAACGGTAAGTTTCACCACGCCAACCGAAAGCAATTGGTTGCCATTTAACTTCAATCCTAGAATTTTGTAGGACTGCGGTAAACATTTCTAATGTAACTTGGTAAAAATTCTCGTCATAGGCTTTTAACCCACTAGCTAGTTGCTCACCCCAACGCTGAACTTCAGAGGAATCTGCATCTTTACCAGCCTGAAGCATCGTTTCTGCATATTGTTGGGCAAATTTGCCTTGATTTTTGAGTGCAGCTAGAAATTCATTGAGAGCTACAGATAAATTCCTTTGCGGTGACTGACATAAATTGTGGTATGACACGTTTAATGTGTGAGTTTGCCAGCTAGGATCGCGCTGTTTATTCTCTTCGTCCAATTGCAGATCGTTTCGCAGGCTGTCGTAATAGTCTGCTAACTTACCATGTATGTCAGCCCAACCTTGCGGCGATGAAAGGCGCTTGTGGCGTAACATTTGCGTTTTAACCACATCATGATAAGCCCAGCCATCGGTACGTTCGTTGACAAAGGATGTTTCTTTGAGCCAAGTGAATAACTCGTCAGCTTCTTCTTCTCCTCTCAGCTTAGCTATAACATCTCGATTTAAGCACCGAGGAATGGCAGCATCGAGAGCAACTTGTCGCCGCTTGGGGTCATCAACCCATTTTAAAAAGCGTTCTACAGCACTGCTGCTAGGCTCAACTACTTGGTTAGGGTCATTGGGATGAGCATCTGCTAACATTCCTACCAGCAGAGGCAAATTTCCAGAAAGGCGTAAAATCACTTCAATAACTCGACTGTTAGTAATGCCTTTGCGAGTTAGATATTGTTGGGCTTCTTCTTCTGTAAAGGGTTCTAGAGGGAAACGAACAATTAACCCCTCGTAAGGTGCCCAATGATTTTTATCTAATTCATGCCGACCGGCAATGGTTATCAATATATTAAGAGATACTTCACCGTAACGACCTTCTAAAATTTCTCGTAGCCAGTTATCTAGGAATTCTCCGGTGCGCTCATAGGTATCAAAAAACAAAACAACAACACTTTGTTTAGCAATTTTAAAAATATCTTGCAAAAATAGCGGGGTTAAGATTTCTACAGGTTCTTGAACTAAGCGCACCTCGTCTTTATTTGTTATTTTCTTGGCAAAATAAGAAGCCCATTCTCCGGCTTGGCTAGCCAAAGCATCTTCATCTACAAAGTCAAATACAGTACCGCCAACGGGAACTCGACGCGCCAGACGCACACCAGTTTTAACTACAGTTTTGCCTACAAAAGCCGAAAAGCCTTGAGGGGCTTCTGGGTCGGTTTCTAATTCTTGGCGCTTTTGACGGTAAACTTTGTAGCGTTCTGTAAACTGCGTTAGTTTGTGACTTTGCCGTTCTAACTCTTCAGCTAAACGACCCATAACTTCTGGGACACTTTTTTCAGCTTCATCGATGTAAGCTGAGATAATTTTTGCTTCATCAGCAATTTTGCGAAACTGTCGTAGCAGGGTACTTTTACCAACCCCACCTTGACCCCAAACATTGAACAAAAAACGACGGCGGTCATCTTCTAACGGTAACCCTAGATTTTGGTGGAATTGGTTAACCTGGTCTTCACGACCCACAAAACCCGATTGTTGACGTTGCTTAAGAATATCTTGTAGACTCTTGGGCTTGTTTTGTGAGTTCATGACCAGATTTAATTTTGACGTGCTAATGTTTACAGGATAACTACTAAATATGTACGCTATATGTACGCTGGATTTCGGAATTTATCAAAATTTTTTAAGTAATTTTGGCGCTTAAACTTGATTTAAGCTTGATTTAAGCTCAAAGTTGAGCTTTTGAGGCTCAAAGTTGAGCTTGTGAGGTTCAAAGTTGAGCTTCTGAGGCTCAAGGTTGACCTTTTGAGGTTCAAAGTTGAGCTTCTAAGGCTCGAAGTTGAGCTTCTAAAGCTCAAAGTTGACCTTCTGAGGTTCAAAGTTGAGCTTCTGAGGCTCAAAGTTCACCTTCTGAGGCTCAAAGTTGAGCTTCTGAGGCTCAAAAATGCCCTAACGACTCAAAGTCGCGGCTACATACACAAAACCTACCTGTCTTAGGTTTCAAAAATCTTTAGATTCAAGATGCAAAAGGGGCATAACAATGTTATACCCCCAAGAAGAACGCGTATCGTACTTAATTAATAACTGCTCTTATCGCCTATTTTATGCTTTAGCTAACTGGAACTTCGGGTTGCTTTTTCTTGGAACGGCGCGTAAACCTACGTCCCATCTCATCAATGACTGCATCTAAACCTGTGACATCACCGCTAGCTTTGGCATAGCTATAAACTGCTAATGCTGCGGCATACGCTTCGCTAGCTGCGGCTATACAGGTATCATCCACGAGTTCTTGCAGTTGCGTCAAAGATAACAGTACCGGATACAAGTCCTCATATATTTCCAAGTCCCGCCGCATCTCTTCCAAATCAAAAGAACGGGGTAAAAAGTTAGGGTTTTGTGTCGCCACTTCCAAGGCTTTGCTGACAAAAGCCCGACTTTTATCTCCCATTTTCAGCATCGTGCGTCGGTCTCCGGGGGTCAAATCAATCAAAAATGGTAATTTTTCTTTAATTGTAGCGATCGCCTGCATGACTGCTTGCTTATCTGCTGGGGTTAAGCTGGCACTGACACGATTTTCTACCATTTTTAATACTCCTTTAGGATACTTAATTCCAGTATTCCCAAAGTTGTAGAGGCGATCGCGTTTGTTAATAAGTAATTAAGAGACTATTATCTGCACTTTACAGTAAGCCAAATAATGTCTCTATATTTTTTCATTCCACTTAACACAATTTATGGCTTTACTCATCATCCAACTCTGCAAATAAAGATTTTAAATCTTGACGACCGCTGACAACGCGCAAAATTTTAACCCCATCATCAATTATTTAGTACAGAATTACATATCTATCTAATGGCAAGCCACGCAATGAAGGTTTAATATGAGCATAACTGCGTCCCATATTTGGAAACACTGCTAAATTTTGGCATTTATTGTTAAACTCTCTAAATAGTTTTTCTCCTGCTTCCAGGTTTCGGATTAAAAAGTAATTAGAAATTTCATTTAAGTCACGACTTGCAGATAGTGAAATAACATAGCGACTCATTCCTAAGCCTCACGTGCTTTTTGGAACTTTTCTAGAATCTGCATTACTACAGTTTCGCCATCCAAAACTTCACCGCGTTCAATCTCAGCGATTGCAACTTCTACTTTTTGCCGAGTTTCTTCCACCCATTGGACATACTCTGAATTTAATTTTTCTAGCAATTGAAATGCTACATCAATTACTTCATCTGCATTCGTAAATTTTCCACTAGCAATTTGAGCTTGGATAAACTGCTCATGTTCGGGTTTGAGTTCAATGTTCATCATTTACCCTTTTAACCAGAATTTATAGTTCTATTTTATCAAATTGCAGTATTTAAGAATCTAAGCTGCATATCGAATAATTTCAACCTCTGCACCATTATTCACAGCATTTTCTGCTCTTTGTAAAACTTGTTCAGTAATCGTATCATCCAAGTAATATTCTCCGCAGTTCTCACAAATTTCTGCTGGCACTTTCTTAATAATAACAATAGACTCGTCTCTTTCTAGAGTTACAGTTACTAAGCCTAGTTTTGTTTCTCCATGCTTACAAAGTACACATTACATAGCTATTATCTCCTAGTCCTAAAATCATCTGACCAAAGATTTCGGTCAGGAATATAAGCTGTTACAATGTATCCGGTATTTGTTAATTCAACATAATAAAAAACAACATGAATCGGTTTATTTTCAACAAAGTCAAATAAAAGATAACTGGTAAAAGGGGTATCATTCGGATTTTCTTCTATAATTTCACCATAAGTTACTACAGCTTCGACTTCGCTTGAGCTAATCCGATGAAAAACATCTGTTGGATAGCATGACGCGAAAAAACCAGCTTTTGACAATCCATATTTAATTTTAAAGAATTACTCTAGTAGGGTGAAAGTCTCCCTTGGCTGCAAATTAATGGGAGCAATTGACAAGAATTTGAGCAAAATAAACCTGGGTTGATAGGCATCGTTTGTGTAGTCCCAAGCTTTGATTGTGAGGATGTTTGTTCGCACTAACCGCTAATCACCGCAATACATTCAATTTCTACCAACACATCCTTAGGTAAGCGCGATACCTGCACACAAGCCCGTGCTGGGGCTGTATTTTCTGGGAAATATTTAGCATAAACGGCATTCACTGCCGCAAAATCATTCATGTCAGCCAGAAAAACAGTAGTTTTCACCACATCTTCAAAAGTTGCTCCGGCTGCTGTGAGGATGGCTTCCAAATTAGCCATTACTTGCTCAGTTTGCTTTTTGACATCATCAGTGTAGACAACATCACCAAGGCGAGGATCGATAGCAATTTGTCCAGCTACAAATAACAATTGACCAGAAGCAGCGATCGCTTGATTATAAGGGCCGACTGGTGCGGGGGCGTTATCAGTACGAATTACTTTACGAGTCATAGATATTACTTTCTCTAACGATGCTACCTGTTTACCAATTTCTATCGTCTATTAATTGCCAATTCTTTCTGATATCAAAGCCGCGACTATTTAAGAACACCTTTATTTGGATGGTTCTCAATCTTTACCCTAACCTGGGACGTATTCCATAATGCCGATATTGCCAATAATCCTGCAAAATGCGATCGTGGTCAAAACATAAATTACTAGGCACGCGCCAAGATTCAAAAATACTTATACCCTTAGCATCATCCCCAGCTACAGGTTCCCCCATCGCCGTTGCCAAAAACACAATGCTAATCGTATGCTGACGCGGATCGCGATTTGGGTCGGAATACACGAGTAATTGTTCAACTAACTTCACCTGCAAACCCGTTTCTTCCTCGGCTTCTCGCCGCGCCGCCACTTCCACCGCTTCTCCATAATCCACAAAACCGCCAGGAATAGCCCAACCTAAAGGTGAATTCTGTCTTTCAATTAACACTATTGGCCGATGAGGTCGGTCTACTAGTTCAATGATGATATCAACTGTCGGTGTAGGATTGCGGTAAGTCATAATAATTAGTCAATGGTCATTGGTAATTAGTCAAGGATAAATGACTAATCACAAACAAAATGAGTTTACTTGATTTACTGTGCAAATACTCCATGATAAATTCGATACGATCGCGTAGTATTTTATTGTGGCGATCGCTTGCTCCCCTAATTCAGGTTAAATATGCCTTTTCCTAGATCTAGTGGCATTTTGCTGCATCCTACCTCCTTTCCCAGTCGATTTGGCATTGGGGATTTAGGCTTAGAAGCATATCGCTTCGTTGATTTTCTCAAAGAAAGCCATCAACAATATTGGCAAGTTTTACCCTTGGGCCCAACTGCATTTGGTAATTCCCCGTATATGTGCTACTCGGCAATGGCGGGAAATCCTCTAATAATTAGCCCAGAAAAATTGCAAGAAGACGGTTTGCTAACTGAAGAAGACTTTGCTAATCTACCAACATTTCCAGCAGAAAAGGTAGACTTTCAGCAGGTTGTGCCGATTAAAATGGGGTTACTCAAAAAAGCCTGTGAAAACTTTAAAACCAATGCTACACCTTTCCAGCAGCAAGAGTTTAGTGGTTTTTGCGATAGCAAAGCGTATTGGCTAGATAATTTCGCCTTATTTATGGCGCTCAAAGATGTCAACCATAACTCAAACTGGCACGCATGGGAGTCAGAACTTGTCAAGCGCGAACCACAAGCATTGGAGCAAGTACAGCATCGGCTTACCGAAGAGATTTTCTATCATAAATTCATTCAATTTAAGTTTTTTCGTCAGTGGTCAGATATCAAAAGTTACGCCAATATGCGTGGCATTCATATTATCGGTGATATCCCCATCTACGTAGCTCATGATAGTGCTGACGTGTGGGCACATCCCGATATGTTTTGCCTAGACAAAGAAACGGGAGAAGCAGCCCAAATGGCAGGAGTTCCACCAGATTACTTTAGTGCCACGGGTCAGTTGTGGGGTAACCCAGTTTATAACTGGGAAGAACTGCAAAAACAAGATTTTAAATGGTGGGTACAACGCTTTGAAGCAATGCTGGATTATGTAGATATTATTCGCATTGACCACTTCCGAGGCTTTGAGGCTTATTGGGCTGTACCCAAAGGCGAAGAAACTGCTGTAAATGGCGAATGGATACAAGCGCCTGGTGATGCTTTTTTTGAAGCAATTAGACATAAACTCGGCAAGTTACCCGTCTTGGCAGAAGATTTAGGAGTAATTACACCAGGGGTAGAAGCCCTGCGAGACAAGTATGGATTTCCTGGGATGAAAATTTTACAGTTTGCCTTTACTTCCGATCCTGAAAATCCATTTTTACCATTCCATTACCCAAGAAATGCTGTAGTTTATACTGGCACTCACGATAATGACACAACTGTAGGTTGGTTCAATACAGCTACTGAGTCCGAAAAGCAAAACTTATCGCTCTATTTAGGTTGTATTAGTCCTGAAGGAGTCCACTGGGATTTAATTCGACTAGCATTGAGTTCCGTAGCCAATCAAGCAATTATCCCTTTACAAGACATTTTGGGATTAGGAAACGAAGCGCGGATGAATTTTCCCAGTGTTGCTGAGGGGAACTGGGAGTGGCGTTATCAAGCAGGAGCGATAACAGAGGAATTAAGCTCAAGGCTAAAAGTTCTCACTGAAATTAATGGACGCGCACCGCAAGAAAATTAAGGATGCACTGACACTCTGACGCTCTGACGCGAGGATATAGAGAATTCTTTTACCATATCTCCGACCTTTTGGGTTTTCTTTCTTTGTGTCAGAGCGTCTTCTTCCTTCCTCATCTCAAAAGCTTGGGTTTAGCAGCTGCAATCCTAATTTCTTCTTCTTTACCTGGCTCTCCCATTTCTTTGGCTTTCTCTTGATTAACGCTCATTAAGACACCGCCAGCATTATCAGTTTTTACCGTTAGTTGCTCTTGGGCTTTCCAAATCCGGTGAGTACCTTCTGGTAAAGTACCCTCAAACTCTGTTTTGCCATCAGCTACTACACGAATCCAGGATGAGGCTTTTAAGGTAACGCCAATTTGTACAACTTCTGTTTGTTTGACGCCGCTCAAGGTGTCGCTGACAGGTTGAACTTGTATTGGCTGTTTTGGTTCGGTTAGTTCTGGTTTGACTATTTCTGGTTTGACAATCGACTTTTGTTCTGGGTCTGGCTCCGGGGTATTACTTGCTTGTAGTACGGCATTATTTAATAACTGAGATAAGCCATTTACAGAGCATAAAATTAGCAATATGTAAAGAAAGTAAAGATGAACAGGACGTAGTTGATTCAAAGGTGAAGTCTTGGCAGTAGGTTGGGAGTTGACTTGTGGAGAATCGATCGGAAAAGTCTCAGCCAATTCAGCTCCATTTAAGCCCAGTGCGTTGGCAAATTGCCCGATCAAAGCTTGGATATAAACTGGTTCTGGGAGATCGTTTAAATTACCTTCTTCAATAGCCTGCAATAATCGTCGGGGAATCATGGTCGATACAACCACTTGTTCCAGGGATAGACCCTGTTCTTGACGTGATGCCCAAAGTTGAGCGCCTATTTCTGCCAACTTTTGGGATCTTTGTTGTTCTAATGAAAGTGAGGGCTGCTGATTATTTTTCTTTCTTGGCCATTTCATGCCTTATGACACTCCTTAACTCAACTAAATCATTTAATAGGTTGTTTGAACAATAATTGATGAATTGCTGAATTCACAAGTCAGAATTCAGGGTGAATTATATAGCTACTTTTGTGATGAATAAATGGGTTTAAAACCCCTAGACAAATCTACGATTTGGTGAGCCAACAGTGCAAGAAAATTTTCTTATGTAGGTGATTAGCGCATTTAAGAGCGTTAGCAAATCAGAATATACGCACACTCGCTAATACAAGGCTCAGGAGCGTCACCCACAGGATAGTCTACAATTACTTGGCGCTCTCAAACTCTTACCTACTTAAATTCTCAATTCTGAATTCGGAATTGATGAATTATCGTTTATCATCTCTTGCAAAAAATTAATCTCACGAGCTTTGAGGAACCGATATTTACCCTCTGCTAAAAAGGGTTCTTTTGGTGTTTGTAATTGAATTGAGCCGATCGCACTTCGATGGAGTTGGATTACTGGATACCCTAATTGTTGTGCTATGCGACGAATTTGGCGATTTCTTCCCTCCTGTAAAACAATTTCTAAAAGGCTACCTTCAGCACAACGTTCTATCAGGTGTACCTTAGCGGGTCGTGTTTTTCTACCCTCCAATACCACACCTTGACGCCACATCCGCAATACTGCTTCTGGAGGATTTCCTTTTACCAAAACACGATACGTTTTGGAAATGCTGTGACGTGGATGGGTTAGTCCAAATGTCAAGTCTCCGTCATTCGTCAAGATTAATGCTCCTGTGGAGTCTGCATCCAAACGCCCAACTGGATGAATACCCGAACCTTCTCGTAATTCTTTCGGTAGTAGATCCAAGACTGTTGGTCTTTGGTGAGGATCGTAGCAAGTTGAAACTACTCCAGCTGGTTTGTGCAGCAACAGATAAATTAAAGCTGGACGCTGCTTTGCTGATATCAGCTTGCCATCAATAGCGATCGCATCTTTTTCGGGATCGACTTTTTGACCTAAATATGCCAATACCCCATTGATCCGCACCCGTGATTGCTTAATCATTTCTTCAGCTTCACGACGTGAGGCAATACCCCACTGAGCGAGAATTTTTTGTAACCGTGCCTCCATGTAGAAATTGCTGATTTCCTGTTAACTATTAAATGATATTTGCATTTTGTAGTAAGTAGGCATAAATGTTACATTTAAGGCAAACTTTAAGTTCGTCGGTTGTTGAGCAAATACTCATAAACTTCATTAGTTAGATGTCAGAGCAAAATTCCCAAACAACAAATGTAAACAAAATCCGAATAATTACGCAAGTACTAACAACAGCACTAAAGCTGTGGTTGAGAGCGCAAGTCAGCCAGATATCTGAACTAGAAGTAGAGATCGAAGCCAGCGATCGGCAAATACTCTCTGGACGCATTCCTGCGGTATCTATTTTTGCTACTCATGCAGTTTATCAAGGACTCCTAATTACAGAAATTCGATTAATAGCAGAAAATATTCAGATAAATATCGGGTCAATACTCAAGGGACAGCCCTTGCGACTGTTACAAATAGTACCAGTTGTTGGGGATTTGACCATAGACGAGAAAGATCTCAATGCTTCTCTCTCATCTGAATTATTATCGACTGCATTAAGCGATCTACTGGTTAAGGTTTTACCAACACATTGCCCAAAAACACAACCCATTAATTGGCAAGAAATTATTCTTAATAACAACCGAATTATACTCGTTGGTCTGAGAGTCACCAATAGTGAAACAACACCTGTAAAGGTCTGTCTGGGCTTGCAGTTACTCAATGGTCATGAATTGCAACTGACAGATATCCAAATCAAAGATGACCAGAGAGATTTATTCCAAGACAATCATGGGTACAATTTGGATCTTGGCTCAGATGTTGATATTCAAGAACTAACGCTGATCCCAGGCAAACTACTGTGTCGTGGGCGGATTAACGTTAATCCTTAGGATTCAAAATGTTAATATCTAATTTTAAATAATATAGCGTTTATTGGGATGTGGGAAGTGTAGGGCGAGAGTATAGCAGGAGGCTTTAGCGCGGAGGCAGGAGGTAAAACTATTGCTAACTCTCTTCTTTCACCCTATCCTTATGTCCTAAAGAGTGTGACTACGGCTGTAACTCATAACTTTTAACTGTTAACTCTCAAGAAACAAGGCAGGAGGCAGAAGGCAGAAGTCAGAAGGGAAGAGGATTTGACTTGTTTATTTTATGACTTACGCACTCGTGACTAAAAATAAGGCTTTGCGATTGCTTTCCTCTGGTCGCAATGACAGAATTGCGTTATTTTTGCGTAAGTCCTGAATTTTATTCGTAGCGGGTGGTGTGCCGCCTGTGCGCTTGCTCCTAAGCAAAGCAACCCAAACGTCTGTAGTCAGGCTCCTAACTCAACTTGAGTTCAACGGAACTTAACCCCAACCCGACAAAGGTCAGGGTAAAAAATCTCCAACTTGTACGAAAGAATAGGGTTTTTTTTAGCCTTTGTCCGTTTCTCTTAGAAGAATAGAAACGGGTTTCTTCAGAATGTATTGAACTGAAGTTAACTCAGCATTCAGCACTGTTTGCGCGACAATCTTACCCGTCTGCGAGTAGTGGCAAAAGTAGTGTAACAAAATAGTAAACCAAAGGAGCTGTAAAAATATAACTATCAGTACGGTCTAAAATACCACCGTGGCCAGGGATTAACTGTCCCGAATCCTTGACTCCGGCATCTCGTTTGAGCATAGACTCGGTGAGATCCCCTAAAAGGCTAGCTATGCCAATCAGTAAACCCAATGCCAGGCCAGTAAACACAGATTTAGGCAAGTGCAGATAGTAAGCTCCAGCTAAAGCTACAGCGACACTTGAGGTAATACCAAACACAGCACCTTCTACGGTTTTTTTCGGACTAATATCCGATAAACGGGTTTTTCCAAAGAATTTGCCGATAGTATAAGCACCAATATCGGCTGCCCAAATACATAACAAAGTCAGCAGCGTTGCTGTCAAACCTTGTGGTAAAGAGGTAGAATTTGCCTTTTGGCAGAAATCTGTCCAAGTTGTGGGCCAGTAGCCTCCGAAAGGGAGATTGCTAAAAGCAGCACTATCAATCGCTCGTAACCGCACCCAGTAACTCGGTAAATAACCAACGTAAAATAGCCCCATAATTGAAGCGGAAATATCCGCGATAGTGGCAAATTTGGGTTGAAACAGCAGATAAAAACAAATTAATGTGCCAGCTATTGGCATCACAGCATCAGCTAAACTGCCATCAAGGGTACAAATCACCAGCAAAACTTGGCTAACTGCGATAGTTGTTTTAGCAGCAGGAGCAATGCCTCTAGCTCGCACCAAATTAAAATATTCTTGTTGACCCAAAAAGACCACAACCGCAAACATGATGGTAAAGTACCAACCCCCCAAAAGGGTCACACAAAGAGCAAGAGCGATCGCAATAATTCCACTAATAATCCGAGACCAAGGCATAGAAGTATTGGGTACTGGGGACTGGGGAAGGTGGGGCCCCCTCTGGGGATAAGGGGTAATGGGGATTGGGTATTAGGGATTGGGCATTGAGTATTGATGATTAGGAAAACTCTTCGCTAATTCTTAGTCCCAAGTTCCTAGTCCCCAGTCCCTAATCCAGTTTCTCACCACTGAGGATAAAAATGGGATCGACAGCGGTAAAGGTTTGAGAAAAGCCGCGTGTTTCTAAGCGATTAACCGCAGATTGAACGACTTCGATATTTCTAGCCCTTAATAGCGAAAAACTTTGGGAAATAGCATACAAACTTTCTAGATTAGCAGCTGTGGCTACAACCCGACCTGATGTCGGTAAATATTGCCAAGCAGCTTGCAAAATTTCCTGAATTGGGCGTCCTCCTTCAATACAAACGCGGTGAGGGGTGACCTTAAGATCCTGCAAACACTCTGGGGCGCTACCTTCAATGACTTCGACATTGTTGACTTCAAAGCGATCGCAGTTACGCTTAATCAGATTAGCTACTTCTTCATCCCTTTCTACAGCAATAATCTTGCCTTTTGGACACAGCAAGCCTACCTCTACAGGAATTGTACCCGTCCCAGCACCAATGTCCCACAACACTGAATTTGGTTGTAGCCGCAGTTGAGCAATTAACAACAGTCGGACTTCTCGCTGGCTGAAGGGAATTCCTGGCAAATGCTCGAACAATTCATCGGGAATACCTGGGGTAATGTAAGGCCAAAGTTGGGAGGGCATAAAACTACGCAATTATACTAAAGATATTGGCAGACCAGATTGTAAAGCCATAAGCTATGAAAACTTTTTAAACGTAGCGTTATCACAAACCATAATGATTGGCGAAATATTAGGCGAAGGCTACGAAGTTCAGCAGCTATTAGGAAAAAAAGCAGGGCGGCGGACGCTATTAGCTCGTGACTTGAAAACTCAGGAATTAGTTGTCATCAAGTTACTTTCTTTTGGTGGTGACTTTGAATGGGATTCACTCAAGCTGTTTGAGCGAGAAGCCGAAACTTTAAAAAACCTAGCACATCCCTTAATACCTCGCTATTTAAACTATTTTGAGGTAAATTTACCAACTATCAAAGGATTTGCTCTGGTACAAACTTATATAAGAGCAAAAACTTTAGAGCAATATTTACAATCTGGGCGGACTTTTACAGAAGTTGAAAGCCAAGAGATAGCTAAGGCAGTTTTGGAGATTTTGATTTACTTACATAGGTTACATCCGCCTGTAATCCATCGTGATATTAAGCCTAGCAATATTTTATTGGGAGAACGTTCTGGTAATAGTGTCGGTCAAGTTTACCTAGTAGATTTTGGTTCGGTGCAAACTGTCTTGGCTACAGAAGGCGGGACAAGAACTGTAGTAGGAACATACGGCTATATGCCACTAGAACAATTTGGCGAACGCGCTGTTGCAGCATCTGACTTATATAGTCTGGGCGCAACTTTAATTTACTTGCTAACAGGTACTCATCCAGCGAATTTACCACAAAAGGATTTTCGGATTCAGTTTGAGCAGGTAGCTAATCTCAGTCCTAGCTTGACTCGCTGGTTAAAGTCGATGACTGAACCGAGTTTAGAACGGCGTTTTAGTTCTGCAAGTGCTGCACTAGAAGCTTTGGATGAACCGCAAATTGAAAGCCTTAGAACTTTAAATATTATTCAGCCAGTTGGTAGCAAAATTAAACTCAAAAAGAATCGGAATTTTTTAGAGATTATTGTTCCACCTGTTGGGCTTAATTTATCAACATTATGTACATCTGAAGGTGTAGAAGTATTCTTCTTTAGTTTCGTTACCCTAATGTGGACGATACTCCTTTTCTTATATCCTTCTAATACCTACATCTTGACTGTATTTATTATTTACAATGCTTGTTTTTTAAAGATATCTAGATTTATTTTTCCGTTATTGAAACGCATCCGTATACGCCTAGATCGGCAGCAAATTACTTTTAAAGATGAGTTATTCGGATTTAAATTCAACCGTATCTGTCCTTCACCAAGACAGCATATACATAAGTTAGTTTACATTATAAAACAGGTTGAAAGAGACTCAAGAACTGGTAATGAAGTTAATGTTATGCCTCAATTAATAATTTGGGCAGGAGTACAGAAATATCAACTAGCTGGTGCTAATGGTGTGATTAACTCAGAACCAGAAATTGAATGGCTAGCTCAAGAATTGAGTGATTGGTTAGATATACCAATTACCAGAGAGTAAAGTCTTTATATTTTATAGATAAAAATATTAGAATAATTAAGAAAATCACTTTTTATGATAGGTCAAATATTAGGAGAGCGTTACGAAGTTCAGCAACTATTGGGAAAAAAAGCAGGACGGCAAACGCTGTTAGCGCGTGACTTGAAAGCTCAAGAATTAGTTGTCATCAAGTTACTCTCTTTTAGTAGTGACTTTGAATGGGATTCACTCAAGCTGTTTGAGCGAGAAGCCCAAACTTTAAAATCTTTGTCACATCCCTTTATCCCAAGCTATTTAGATTATTTTGAGGTCAATTCCCCAACTATCAAAGGATTTGCCCTAGTACAAACTTATATTCCAGCACAAACTTTAGAGCAATATTTACAAACTGGGCGGACTTTTACCGAAGCTGAAGTCAAACAAATAGCCAAAGCTATTTTAGAGATTCTGATTTACTTACATGGATTGCATCCGCCTGTAATTCACCGCGATCTTAAGCCTAGCAATATTTTATTGGGCGATCGCTCTGGTAATAGTGTCGGTGAAGTTTATCTAATCGATTTTGGTTCGGTGCAAACTGTCCTGGCCACAGAAACCGGGACTAGGACTGTAGTAGGAACCTATGGCTATATGCCACAGGAGCAATTTGGCGGGCGTACGGTTCCGGCTTCTGACCTTTATAGCTTAGGTGCAACTTTAATTTATTTGGTGACAGGTACTCATCCAGCCGATTTACCCCAAAAGGATTTTCGCATTCAGTTTGAGGTAACGGCTAATCTCAGTCCCAGCTTTACTAATTGGTTACAGCAGATGGTTGAACCTAATTTAGAAAAGCGTTTGAGTTCTGCTGCTGTTGCAATCGCACTTTTAGAGAAACCACAATCAAGTTCGCCTGTTGTGGTTGTTAGCAAACCAGATGGGAGTAAGATTCAATTAACGAAAAATCAGGATTCTCTAGAAATTATCGTTCCACCAGCTGATTTTGAACCATCAATAGTATTTACAGGTTTATTTGCGATCGCCTGGAATTCATTTATCCTCTTTTGGACAATTGGCGCTCTCTCAGCCCCTTTTCCTGTCAACATTCCCTTTGCCTTGTTCTCGCTTCCCTTTTGGGGCGCTGGTTTTTTAATGGTGTATAAATTTTTATTTCATCTATTTGGACGCATCAGCTTACGCCTAAATTCCGAACAAATTTCTTTAACTTGGGATCTATTTGCCTGGAAATTTTATCGTCCCCGCACATCCCCAAGACAAAGTATTACAAAGTTGGTTTACATACCGAAACATTTTACTAGAGACACTCAAGGCAATAGAATTAGCGTTCCAGCACAATTAGATATTTGGACAGGAGTAAAAAAATATCAACTTGGTAATATGAGTACTGCTATTACTGAAGCGGAACTTGAATGGTTAGCTCATGAATTAAGTAATTGCTTAGGTTTGCCAATTACTAATCCAATGGGAAGTTAGTTCCGTCCCCATACCCACCTTGCTCTGTTGAGCAAGCGATCGCTATTTAATTACAGATGCCTTAGAGGAAAGTTATATGTTTGGACTAGGATGGCCGGAACTCGGTGTAATTGTGATAGTTGCTATTCTCATTTTTGGGTCGAAAAAAATTCCTGAACTGGGAACTGCACTGGGTAAAACCCTACGCGGCTTTAAAGAGGAGATGAAAGCTCCCAGTGACGAAACCAATCCGGAACAAGACAAACAATAGTCAAGGGTCAAGGGTCAAAAACTTTTAGATACTTGACTAAAACTAGGGTGTAGGGTGTGGGGTTTAGGGGGTAGGGGAAAGAAGAAAAAACGTTCTCTATTTTTACACTCCACACCGAAACCAATAGGGTACAAGCCCCTACCAAAATTTCTGCTCAAGGGTGGTCTTAAATCAGTGTGGGTACAAGCTCATACTGATTTCTTCCCCACACCCACTCAGCCACCCCCACACCCTTCTTTTTGACTTTTAACCCTTGACTTTTGACTACAGCAATCTATTGACTACAGAAGAAGGTGCGACCCCATTTTGGGAATCGACGAGCGCTGTACCACTATTTTGTTGGTGTATTTCTTCTTTAACTACACCACGCCCTCTAATTAATTTAATTGCCCGACTTACGCTTTCTGGTAAAATTACCACTAGGCTGTTATTTGGTGCCATGTCTAAGCCTTTGTTAATCGCTTGTGTTTCATCCAAAATTGATTCATAGCGACTATCAGACTTGACTTGGGTAATGCCTTGAACAATCAACTGAGCAGCCGATCCCCGTTGTCTTCCTCTAGTGTCATCGTCTTCTTTAACGATGATGTAGTCAAAAATTTGGGCTGCTAGTTTGCCCAAGGTGACAAAGTCTTCGTCACGGCGATCGCCCGGCCCGCCAATTACGCCAATACGTTGTCCGGTAGTCCAGTTCCGCACGAAACTACCCACTGCTTCGTAACTTGCTGGGTTATGGGCATAGTCCACTAAAGCGTGATAATTGCCTAAATTAAACAAATTCATCCGCCCCGGCGTTTGACTTACGGAAGCTCGGAAGGTCTTCAAACCAGCACGAATCTGCTCAATTGTGACGTTTTGCACGAACGCTGCCAAACTTGCTGCTAAGGCGTTGGCAATCATAAACGGCGCACGTCCGCCCATTGTTAAAGGTATATTTTCTGCTCTTTCTATACGGTGTGTCCAATCGCCTTTGACAATGGACAGATACCCATTTTCATATACCGCTGCGACTCCGCTCTTTTGAATGTGCTTTCGCACTAATTCCGAGTCCGGATTCATCGTGAAGTAAGCAATGTTGGCTTTAGTTTTTTCTGACATAGCAGCGACGCGGCGATCGTCAGCGTTGAGTACTGCATAACCATCAGGGAATACGGCTTCTGTGACTACGCTCTTGAGGTTAGCTAATTGTTCGATGGTATCTATATCGCCTATTCCTAAGTGGTCGGCGGCTACATTCAATACTACACCTACATTTGCTGCTTCAAAGCCCAGCCCAGAGCGGAGAATTCCACCGCGAGCTGTTTCTAGTACTGCTACTTCTACTGTCGGGTCTTGCAGGATCAGATGGGCACTTTGGGGGCCTGTGTTATCGCCAGATTCTACTAAGTAATCACCGATATACGTACCATCAGTTGTAGTATATCCTACTACTTTTCCAGTCTGTTTATATATATGTGCTAACAGTCGAGTAGTAGTGGTTTTGCCATTGGTACCCGTGACGCTGAGAATCGGAATTTGGCTAGATTGTTCGTTGGGGAAGAGCATATCCATCACCGCACCAGCAACGTTGCGGGGAATGCCAACACTAGGGGCAACGTGCATCCTAAACCCAGGAGCAGCATTAACCTCGACAATCACGCCATCTACTTCCCGTAGGGGACGGCTAATATCCGAGGTGACGATATCTAAGCCAGCGATATCCAAACCGATAATTTTTACTACTCTTTGTGCCAACCAAATATTTTCTGGGTGGATTTCGTCGGTGCGGTCTACGGCAATGCCACCTGTACTCAAGTTAGCTGTTGCCCGCAGGTAACAAACTGTACCCTTAGCTGGTACACTATTTAAAGTGTAGCCTTGCCTTTCTAGCAGTTGGTAGCTGGTGCGGTCTAGTTCAATTTTGGTCAGGACATTATCGTGCCCTTCGCCGCGATTCGGGTCTTGATTTGTTTCTTCAATCAATTCGGCGATGGTGGATCTGCCATTACCAATTACATGAGCTGGCACGCGTTCGGCTACTGCCACTACTTTGCCATTTACTACCAGTACCCGATGGTCGCGCCCAACATAATATCTTTCGACGATAATCGAGCGAGAAACTTGTCTGGCAGCTTCATAAGCAGCTTCAGCTTCTTCCCAGGTTCTAATATCAATAGTGATACCACGTCCGTGATTCCCATCAAGGGGCTTAATCACAATCGGGTAGCCGCCAACGTATTCAATGGCTTCTTCTAAATCGTCCAAAAAGTTGATCGTTGTACCTCTAGGTACCGGCACCCCTGCGGCTGCGAGGATGCGCTTGGTGGCTTCTTTGTCGCAAGCTAGTTCTACGCCCAAAATGCCGGTGTTGTCCGTCATTGTTGCCTGCATCCGCTTTTGATTGACGCCGTAACCTAGCTGGATCAAAAAGCGGGCTTCTAAAGCCATCCAGGGAATACCTCTTTTTTCAGCTTCTTTGACGATCGCCTCTGTCGAAGGGCCTAAGGAAGCATCACGGCTGAAGTCTTTCAGGTCTTGGATATCTTGCTCTAGTTCTGCTTTGGGGTAACGACCGCGATCGACGATACTTTGACATAGCCGCACCGCAGCTCGTCCAGCGTAACGTCCCGCTTCCTCATTCAAGTACTCAATTACTACTTGGTAAATTCCAGGTGTGGCAGTTTCGCGAGTGCGACCAAAGCCGACATGCATTCCAGCTAATTCTTGGAGTTCTAGTGCTACATGTTCCACGATGTGACCCATCATCGTGCCTTCTCTCACGCGCATCAAAAAACCACCGCGACAGCCAGGCGAACAATAGTGACCCTCCAGACTTGGCAGCGCCTCAACTAATCCTTCGTAAAAGCCAGGAATTTCATTCGAGGGCGTCTCGGCAAGGTTTTCTAAATCGAGGCGCATGACGATTAGCTTGTGGCGTCGAATGCTCCAGTAGTTTGGGCCGCGTAAGGTCTGGATCTTGAGGATTCTCATGGGAATAGGTAGATGGAGATTCGGAACCAAAGTTCTAGTTTCTTACTGGAATTAACCGCTAAACTGTTCATGGTAAACAGTTTTTTCTTTTTACATGGTATTCTCATCATTTTTCTACAGCAAGAAATAAATGAGCGATCAACCAATTTAAGAATTTGGCGAAAAGTTTGAGCAAAGGTTTCCATTGAGCAAAGCTTTTCCAGACGGATTGGGGATAGTTACCTCACGTCTAGTCCGCGAGCGTCTTTTGAATTTGAAACAGACCACAAGGGTACTCAACTCGTGTGTAATTATTAGATTTACGATAGCGTAGGGATTAGCAAAGTTAAAACAGAAGTGCCTTGCAAAAGGAGCGTCTTTGAGATTTGTTTAGTCCATTTTGTTGTCTTAGCTTAGTAAGATGTTAGTCCAACACATACCGAAAAGCTCTTTGAATCCAAAATCCTTTGCTGGCAAATCTAAATTTATAGTCAACTCAGTGTAACCTCACAGACTCGATCGCGTCAGCTGGAGATTCGGTGTACAGCAGGCAATACAGTGCGCTGGTACAAGTGGAAGCGATCGCCATAGCTGAGGATATGCAGGCGTAAGTTATGCACCGTTAAAGGTTCGTTAGCACTGACATAAGGTTCATTAGTGTGGGTGAGCTCGGTGGGATCGACAATGGTGACACTGCCTTTACCCATAACTTGTAGCCAGCCATCACGTTCAAATACAGCACAAGTATCTTCGTCAATGCCAATACCCAAGCGATCGGGATGAGCTGCGATCGCACTAATCAGCCGCCCCATCCGATTACGGTTATGAAAGTGTTGGTCAACGATAACTTCAGGAATAAATCCCAAGCCCGTTGCCATATCCACTAAAGAACGATTTGGCGACTCTCCACTACCGCCGCCAGCAATCATATGATGCCCCATCACTGCCGCTCCGGCACTAGTGCCTGCTAAGGTAAGTTCCCCTGACCTCACCCGCTGCCGGATAATTTCCATCGCTGGCGTATCTGCCAATACGCCACACAAACGCAGTTGGTCTCCTCCTGTCAAAAACACCCCACTACAGGCTTCTAAGGATGCTTTAATCTGGGAGGCTTCACACTGTTCTCGTTCGCGGATGTCTAAAATCTCTACCTTCTGAGCACCCATCTCTTCAAAAATCCGAATATACCGACCACCAATGATAGCGGGTTCGCGAGAGGCAGATGGAATAATTGTAATATAGCCTTTACTAGCACCAGCACGTCCAAAAAAAGTTCGTAGGATGTCGCGCCCGTGAACTTTGTCTTCTGCGCCTCCGATAACCAGAACGGCGGTTTTAGTTGCTTGGGGTGTCCTCATTTCCAGCGATTTAGCTTTTAATTCCGGCATTGTGTTTCTCCTGTCAACAACTTCAGGAGCCATCGCCTGGGTGAGGCAGCGCGGTCTTGGGGAGCCAGTGCGGTCTTGGGGAGCCAGTGCGGTTTTGGGGAGCCAGTGCGGTCTTGGGGGTTTCCCCCATGAGCAACTGGCGTGATTTCCCCCATGAGCAACTGGCGTGGTTTCCCCCGTGAGCAACTGGCGTGGTTTCCCCCATGAGCAACTGGCGTGGTTTCCCCAGCTTGTGGCGAATGGCGTGTAAATTTAACAAGATCGGGAGCCTGATGATTTTTGCGCTTTGCAACTTTTGAGAGGACACTTTTGTAAAGTTTAGATTCTCCTGAGCCACAGTTCCAAATTCTTGTATAACGCACACGAGACCTCAGTTTAAACGTGTTTGTTGCCATTCCTCTGCTGCTTGCTAGCACCTTGTTTTTCACCTATCCACTTCCAGACGGGCAAAATAGTCCTTATTTTGTAGGCTAGGGAGGAGGCTTCTGTGTCGGGGTTTCCCCCATTGAGGAGCCAGGGCGTTGGAGAGATACTACATTGCGAACTTTCGCAAAGTTGTTCGCCTGCGAGCATCCCAAAGGTTAGCAAGTACCCTCGGCTATCGCAACTTACCTTCCTTAAAAGAAGCAAGCTAGGTATAGCTTCTCCTGACAAAGAAGAAACTGGCACAAAAGTGTCAGATTTCCCTTTTGAGATTAGGGACGAGCAGGTAAGACGACGTTTAATTCTAAGGCTGGCTCGATGCATCCTGAAAGTTGTTAACTTGATATGACTATTAATTTAAATGTAGTTGTGACAACATTTAAACATAAATTAAGTAATTAGAAAAACTTTAGATTCCATCTAAAGTCCAAGCTGTTGGTACTTTTAGATACTATTGATAAAGTTTAACTGTAGTTTGACCCTAACATTGGCTTCTTGTGTTTGCTAGACATTCATTCTTTAGATTAGTGTCCTTGAATACGAATTACTGTGCGTTTTGATATAGTTACACTTTTTCCTGACAGTTTTTACTCTGTTCTCAGTTCTGGGCTGCTGAGTAAAGCCTTAGCCAAACAGATTGCCCAAGTGCATCTGATTAATCCACGAGACTTTACAACTGATAAGCACCGTAAGGTAGATGATGAACCCTATGGCGGCGGCGTAGGGATGCTAATGAAACCAGAACCAATCTTCAATGCTGTGGAGTCACTGCCGATTCTACCTAGAAGAGAAGTGATTTTAATGAGTCCACAGGGTCAAACAATCAATCAACCTTTGTTGCGAGAATTGGCAATAAACTATGACCAGTTAGTAGTGATTTGTGGGCATTACGAAGGAGTAGATGAGAGGGTACTGCATTTGGTGACTCGTGAAGTTTCTCTAGGAGATTTTATTTTGACTGGTGGGGAAATTCCAGCAATGGCTTTAATTAACGGTGTAGTGCGGCTTTTACCAGGAACCGTAGCCAAAACCGAGTCCCTAACAGCAGAAAGTTTTGAGGAGGGCTTATTAGACTATCCTCAATACACTCGCCCTGCAAATTTTCGCGGATTGAAAGTACCAGAGATATTGCTATCTGGAAATCACGCCGCTATCAATCGCTGGCGTTACGAACAACAAATTCAAAGAACACGCGATCGCCGTCCCGATCTCCTGGAAAAATGGGAAGAGGGGCGGGGGGAGTAGGGAGATGGGGAGTGTGGGGAGAGAGGGGGGGAAAGATTTCTTCCCCATCCTCCCACACCTCCCACACTCCCTGTTTGCCCAATGACTAATGACTAATGACTAATGACTAACAACAAATGACTAAAATTCGTATTGGTAACGGCTACGATATTCACCGACTGGTGAGCGATCGCGCTTTAATTTTAGGAGGAATCCAAATTCCCCATGAACTCGGTTTATTGGGTCACAGTGATGCTGATGTACTCACTCATGCGATTATGGATGCCATGCTTGGGGCATTATCCTTGGGCGATATTGGTCATTATTTTCCCCCCACCGATCCCCAATGGGCGGGAGCAGATAGTTTAATACTATTAACTCAAGTACATCAGCTAATTCGGGAGCAAGGCTGGCAAGTGGGAAATATTGACTCTGTCGTAGTGGCAGAACGTCCAAAATTAAAACCGCATATTCTTAAAATGCGCGACAAACTAGCGACGATTTTAGAATTAGAACCCAATCAAATTGGCATCAAAGCTACCACCAATGAAAAATTAGGCCCTGTTGGCCGTGAAGAAGGGATATGTGCTTATGCTGTAGTCTTACTATTGCAATAATAATAAAATAATGTCAAAAAAATCAGAATCTCTTCATAACTTATGTTTCGCTAACCCCTGATAGTATTAGCCCTAATTAAACGGAAATATAATAGATTTAATTCTATGAAATTACCATCTATCTTTTTTAAGATTAAACATTTTTTGTTACCAATAATTCTGAGTTTAGCAACAGCATTGACACTTACTGCCTGCAACCCAGGTAACTTCAAAACTGCAGCGGCTCAAGTGCCACAACTTGTTACCGCAATTTTGAGCGAGCCTTCAACTTTTAATTATGCTTTGAATGATTCAGCATATAGCGTTTTCGGCTTCATCTATGACTCATTGATTAACGAGAATCCGATAACTACAAATCTAGAACCTAGTTTGGCAGAATCTTGGGAAGTTTCTCAAGATGCACAGCGGATTGTAATTACCTTGCGAGAAGGAATTAAGTGGTCAGATGGTGAGCCGATGACTGCTGATGATATTGTTTTTACTTATAACGAAATTTATCTCAATCCGAAAATTCCCACTTCTACTAAAGATGCTTTAAAAATTGGTGAGAAAGATACTTTGCCAAAAGTAAAAAAAATTGATGACCGTCGAGTTGAATTCACTATACAAGAACCTTTTTCTCCTTTTTTAAGATATGTAGGTGGCATCCCAATTATGCCAGCCCATGTTCTACAAGAAGCAATTCGTACAACTGAATCTAATGGAAATCCTAAGTTTATTTCTCTCTGGGGAACAGGTACCGATCCTAAAAAAATTGTTGGCAACGGCCCCTATGTAATGGAAAGTTATGTTCCTAGTCAGCGAGTTATATTTCGGCGCAATCCATACTACTGGCGCAAAGATGCTCAGGGCAATCCTCAGCCTTACATTGAGCGTATTGTTGTACAAATTATTGAATCCACTGAAAACCAATTGATTAGTTTTCGCTCTGGACAATTAGATGATTTAGAAGTTCCTCCAGAAGGTTTTAGTCTACTGAAACGAGAAGAAAAACGAGCGAAGTTTAAAATTTATAATGGCGGGCCAGATACAAGTACAACGTTTATTTCTTTTAATCTCAATAAAGCCAAAAATTCTCAAAGTAAGCCATTGGTAGACCCAATCAAATCCCGCTGGTTTAATCAAAAGGAATTTAGACAAGCTATAGCCTATGCACTAGACCGTGAAACAATGAAAATAAATGCTTACCGGGGAATAGGGGAACTGCAAAATTCATTTGTTTATGTGAAAAGTCCCTACTTCCTACCTCCAGAAAAAGGATTAAAGGTATATAACTTTCAACCGGAAAAATCAAAAAAAATACTGTTAGAAGCTGGATTTAAATATAATGCCCAGAATCAACTTGTCGATGCTGATGGCAACCGAGTTAGATTTACACTCTTAACAAATTCTGAAAGGAAAGTTAGAGGAGATATGGCATCTCAAATCCGCCGAGACCTTGCGAGAATTGGTATTCAAGTTGATTTGCAAATCCTTAGTTTCAATTCTTATCTAGAAAAATTGAAAGTTACACAAGATTGGGATTGTTATCTTGGAGGATTTGCTGGAGGTGGTATTGAACCCCACAGTGCTAGCAATATCTGGAGAATTACTGGTGGATCTCACGCATTTAATCAAGGCGCACAACCTGGAGATCCGCCGCTAATTGGTTGGGAAGTTTCTGATTGGGAAAAACAAATCGATCGCCTTTATATTCAAGGCGCACAAGTATTAGATGAAAACAAACGCAAAGAGATTTACTACGAATATCAGCGCATCGCCTCAGAACAGTTGCCGTTTATTCATTTGGTAGAAGGATTAAACTTACAAGCAGTACACGATCGCTTCCAAGGTATTCGGTATACTGCTCTTGGTGGGCCATTCTGGAACCTCTACGAATTGAAAGTAACTGATTAGTCATTAGTCATTGGTCATTGGTCATTAGTTATTTGTAAAGGACAAAGCACAAATGACTAATGACTAATAACTAATGATAAATGACAAAGGACAAAGCACAAATGACCAATGAAAAAAATTTGCGATCGCTTTTAGAAGCGGTTGCCAATGGTAAAGTTTCCCCAGATATAGCCTTAGACTCTCTCAAAGACTTAACCTATGAAAGTGTGGGTGAGTTTGCTAAAATTGACCACCATCGTCAGTTAAGAACTGGTTTCCCAGAAGTAATTTGGGGCCCTGGAAAAACACCGGAGCAAATTGCTCAAATTATCGAAGTGATGCGCCTCCGGAACCCAGTGGTAATGGCAACCCGCATTGAACCAGCAGTTTATGACGCACTGCAAGCAAAAGTTACTGGTTTGCGATATTACGAACTGGCGCGAATTTGTGCGATCGCTCCTCCTACCATCGAACCACAATTTCACGGTGAAATTGGCATTCTTTCTGCTGGTACTGCCGATTTACCCGTTGCCCAAGAAGCTGCTGTGACTGCTGAACTTTCTGGTTTTCGAGTACAGCGCCTCTGGGATGTCGGCGTTGCAGGGATTCACCGCTTATTAAGTAATCGTCACTTCATCGATTCGGCATCGGTGTTGATTGTGGTGGCGGGGATGGAAGGCGCTTTACCCAGTGTCGTTGCTGGTTTAGCCAATTGTCCCGTGATTGCCGTACCCACCAGTATCGGTTACGGCGCAAGTTTTGGCGGTTTAGCACCCCTGTTGACAATGCTAAATTCTTGTGCGGCAGGAGTAGGTGTAGTAAATATCGATAACGGTTTTGGCGCAGCAGTTTTGGCAGGGCAAATTTTACGAACAGCCGAGAAATTGCGGTTGGCATTGCCTGGATCTTGAGTTAAGACATTAAGGTCATACTCAATATTTCAGTATTTATCAGTAATTTTTTGATAAATAGACTGATACTGAAATTTGGCATCTCCAATCTGTTAATCACCAAATATGAGCTACTACAGCGATTTTATATCTCAGTTATTTTGGCATTTGCCTGTAAATTTCACGGCATTAGCACAAACAATTACCGATCCCGATCTGATGGGTCAGATGCAAAAATCTTGGAACCACTTTATACAGACAGGTCAAGTGTGGGCATTGTTGATCGGTTTAGTCATTGGCTATATCATTCGGAATCTAACTAGCTACGGTTAAATTTAAAAGTTAGGAGTTAAAAGTTAGCAGTCAGAAGTTAGAACTCAAAAATTTATCACTCTTAACCGCAGCAACCCAAATATATCCGGCCAGGCTGCTAACTCTTAACTCTCCTTCATTTGCCTTATATCTATGACTAAAGAACAAACTTGGAGTCAGCGGTTTGAATCAGCATTACATCCAGCGATCGCTCGGTTTAATGCCAGTATAAATTTTGATATTGAATTAATAGAATATGACTTGACTGGTTCTCAAGCTCATGCCCAAATGCTCGCTCACACGGGCATTATCTCAAAAGAAGAAGGCGAGCAACTAATCGCAGGTTTAGACCAAGTTCGCCAAGAGTATCGCCAAGGGAAATTTCAGCCTGGTGTCGATGCTGAAGATGTGCATTTTGCAGTTGAACGACGATTAACGGAAATTGTCGGCGATGTGGGTAAAAAACTGCATACAGCGCGATCGCGTAATGACCAAGTTGGCACTGATACCAGACTTTACCTCCGCGACCAAATCCAACAAATCAAAAGCCAATTGCGCGAATTCCAAGGTATTCTCTTAAATATAGCTGAAAAAAACGTTGAAACTTTAATTCCAGGCTATACTCACCTCCAACGCGCCCAACCCCTCAGTTTAGCTCACCATCTCCTCGCATACTTTCAAATGGCACAACGCGACTGGGAACGCCTAAATGATGTTTCTCGCCGCGTGAATATTTCACCTTTGGGGTGCGGTGCTTTAGCCGGAACTACTTTCCCTATTGACCGCCATTACACAGCCAAGCTCTTGAAATTTGACAATATTTATGCTAATAGCCTCGATGGAGTGAGCGATCGCGATTTTGCGATCGAATTTTTGTGTGCTGCTAGCTTAATTATGGTTCACCTCAGCCGACTTGCAGAAGAAGTAATTCTTTGGTCATCTGAAGAATTTCGCTTTGTCACCCTCAAAGATAGCTGTGCAACCGGTTCGAGTATCATGCCCCAAAAGAAAAATCCTGATGTCCCGGAATTGGTGCGCGGAAAAACAGGGCGTGTATTTGGTCATCTCCAGGCAATGCTGGTGATTATGAAAGGGCTACCCTTGGCATATAACAAAGACCTGCAAGAGGATAAAGAAGGTCTATTTGATAGCGTCAACACAGTCAAAGCCTGTTTGCAAGCAATGACAATTTTGCTGGAGGAAGGCTTAGAATTTCGTACTCAGCGCTTAGGCGAAGCAGTGACAGAAGACTTTTCCAATGCTACCGATGTTGCAGATTATCTTGCCGCACGAGGTGTGCCTTTCCGAGAAGCTTACAATCTTGTGGGTAAAGTCGTAAAAACCAGTATTGCCACAGGTAAACTTTTAAAAGATTTGACATTGGACGAGTGGCAACAACTACATCCAGCATTTGCCGCAGATATTTATCAAGCCATATCCCCCCATCAAGTTGTAGCTGCCCGCAACAGTTACGGTGGTACTGGCTTTGCACAGGTAGATGAAGCACTGATAGCCGCCCGCGCTCAAGTTAGCGAAGAGAGCGAGTAGGAAATGGGGAGTGTGGGAAGTGTGGGGAGTGTGGGGAGATGGGGGAGTGTGAGGAGTGTGGGGAGTGTGGGAAGAGAGGGGGGAAAGATTTGTTCCCCATCCTCCCACACCTCCAAAACCTCCCACACCTGCATTTGTTCCCCATCCTCCCAGACCTCCCACACCTCCGACACTATCGGCTTACCCCATGCCCTATATCCCCAAAATAATTGAGGGCGTACATTTGTACGCCCCCAAATTCTAAAAGACTTAAAAAGTAAGTATTGTAACAGGCAACTTACTCAGCATCTATTGCTGCTGCGCCCTCATCTTCCTCACTCTTTGGTGGTCTTTGTTGGAACCTTCTCTGCATTCTTCCTGTCGTAGTCCGTTTACGAAACTTCCGGGCATATGCCTGGTTCCGTAGCGCCTTTTCTTTTTTCGGGTTACGGCGCTTAGCCATGTTCACCTCGTTAATAAACAACAAAAATCGCAACTAGGCATGACGTAGGCAATATCAGCTACCAATGTTATTGATATACTTGTAGCCTAGTGAAACAATTAATACGCTTTAAACAGTCTTCTAGTCTACCGCATTCAACTTGATTATGTCAATAACAATTCAAAATTATCTACTTGGCAGTTAGATGAAAAATATGGTTTCTAAGCTTTAAATATTTGAATTAAATGTAAATTAGCTAATTAATTGTTATTGTTGGAAAAACCAGTATTATTTATTCTGCAAAAGTTTAACAGGTCTAATTAAACAATATAGTAGTTCTAAATGATTACTCATTGGTCATTAGTGAATAAATAATGGACAAAAGACAATTGCCAAAGCACAAAAAATGAGCAAAGGTTTACTTTGCTCAGATACCACTAAAGGAGCCAGGAGGCTCTATTTAATGAGTAGCTCAACTTTACAGGAGAGGACAGAGAATTAATGATTGATAACAAATATTATGTATATAGAAATACAGTGCTTCTCTGGAGACTTGATGTTAGAATTGAGAGTATTCTACGTAAATCGTGAGAATAAAATCTCAGACCACAAACATTTTTGTATAAAACAAAACTCAACAGAAACTATATTAGTTGAGTCTATGTAAGTGGTAGGGAAATATAGAATACAATACATAAATTTTGAAGATTGAACCTTACTGCTTTTTTTCCGTCAGCTGTCGAGTCCACCCGTAGCTTATGGCGTATTGGACAAACAGTATTGGGTATTATATTTCGTCATCCCATTACTGGCACTAGTATCATCCCGATTTTACCCGATGGTCGGATCGTACTGATCCGGCGGCGCGACAATGGTCTTTGGTCATTGCCTGGAGGTATTGTGGATTGGGGAGAAGATGTTCCCAACACAGTCCGCCGCGAATTGATGGAGGAAACTGGACTAGAATTAGTGAAAATTAACCGTTTAGTAGGAGTTTACTCTTCACCAGAGCGCGATCCGAGAATTCATTCAATTTGTATTGTGGTTGAAGCCGAAGTGCATGGGACAATGGAAGTTAAAGATGCTTTAGAAGTGATGGAAATCCAAGCTTTTGCTTCCAATTTCCTACCTCCAGGACAGATGTCTCACGACCATACTCGACAGTTGCAAGACTACTTGAATGGGTTGACAACATTGGCATAATAGTATTTTGTTATTAGTGCATTGGTCGTTGGTCATTGATGATTAGTTATTTCCAAAGGAAAAATTACAAAGCGCAAAGTTTCTTGTGTACTCTTACAGAGAAGCAAGCTACACAAAGCATCTCGTAGAGAGGTTGGGGAATATCAAATGCTACTTGCTTTGAAGTGCGGGAACCCTAAGAGGGAAGCAGTGGCTCAACTTTACAGGAAACGACAAATGACTGATGACCAATGACTAATGACTATTTATTATGGTGCTAAAGGTTAACTACTAAATTAAAATGGATACACTATTCCGTAACTCTCGGAGAAAGCTTTCTCAAGGGCTATTATTTTGGCGTGAAGCAGGTGCAGAAGTTCCGATAATTTTTTTACATGGTGCTTGGAATGATAGCAGCCAATGGTTATCTATAATGGAGTCCCTTGCAGAGAATTTCCATTGCTTCGCACCTGATTTATTAGGCTTTGGTGAGTCGGAAAATCCTAATATCCACCATTCGATTGATTTACAAGTCGAGTGTTTAGCAGAGTTTTTGGAAGCTGTAAAGCTAGAAAAAGTCTATTTAGTAGGGCATTCTCTTGGAGGTTGGATAGCTGCTAGTTATCTCCTAAAGTATCCAGAGAAAGTTAATGGTATGGTACTGCTAGCACCTGAGGGCGTAGAGATAGCAGGACAACAAGAGTATTGCCAAAAGATGCGGCAATTACTAAATTATCCTCCATTGATAGTTAAATTGTCGCGATCGCTAATTTCCTTCACTAAAATCTTAGGTTGGCATGAAAAAGTTATACAGGAATTGCAATTACGTCAAGATTTATTGCGTTACCCCATAGCTTGCCAGTTACTTTTCAAACGCCGACAAGCAGAAATTGAGGCGGAATTATTACAAAAACGGCTTTACACGATTGAAGTTCCGGTTTTAATTTTACAAGGTAGCCAAGACACACTGGATGCTTTAGCCAAAAGTCAAGTTTATGCTCAACTAACTCCAAAAGTTGAGTTGAAAATGATTCCCCATGCCGGAAATGACTTACCACAATCTTGTGCTGAGGATATAGCGATAGATATTCGAGAGTTTGTTAAAGAAAATTGGGCATAGGGGATAGAATATTGGACATTGGTAATAGAAGAAATGCGAGTTACGTATTTTAAAAGAGATGATTTCAACTAATTAAACTATATTATTGATAGTTTGCTGCCAATCTGCTACAAAAATTCCTTCATTTTTAAACAGGGATATGTGTTTTAAATTTGTTGTCACAACTATTACTTCATCAAAATTCTTCAATTGAAAAATTGCTTGTGCGTCAAGAATTACATCGCCATTCAAGCTATCATTACCTGGCGGTAGGGTTTCCCTTGTTTTCCTCTGCCCCTGGCTCATATATAAAGCTTGCTTTGAAACCCTGCATTCTTCACAGTAGCCTGTATCAGGCGATCGCTCTTACCACAGTTAAACTAATCTAATCGTAAGCACAATTTGGCTCTTTGTCGCTGTTTTTATTTATATTATTTTATAGTTACAACCCACGCATATTTATTTTGATGATAAAAAGTCAGGTGAACTGAGATTTGGTTCCAGGAAATGGGAAATCTAATTGTAAGTACAGAAAGCTAACATCCGAATTGAATTAGCATACAGTATTTAAACTTACAACGAGGTAGTTGTGTTTCAAGTTGTTGTTGGTCATAGTGACGATCCTGATTCTCAAAATGCGATCGCTGAAGTTCTTCAAGAATGTAGCCGTTCCCTTGCAGGGTCAATTCCTCAGGCTGGACTTTTATTCACTGCTATAGACTTTGACCATGTATTAATTTTGCAACGCATCCAGGATACTTTCCCTGGAATTGAGTTGATTGGTGGAACTACAAATGGAGAAATCTCCTCAATTCTGGAGTTTCAGCAAGATTCTTTAACCTTAATGCTGTTTGCTACCGATGAAGTCGAAATTAACTCAGGTATTGGACGAGGAGCATCCAAAAATCCAGCCCTTGCAGCCCAACAAGCGATTGAACAAGCAAAGGCAAAAAGTGCATCTCTGCCACAATTGTGCCTCACCTTTCCTGATAGTCTGACAAGCAATGGGGTCTTAATTTTAGAGGGTTTAAAACAAAGCCTGGGAGAGCATGTTCCGATAGTTGGGGGAATGGCTGCCGATGACTATACCTTTGATAAAACCTACCAATTTTTTCAGGGTGAAGTGTTAAGTGATTCAGTGCCAGTGCTGCTGTTCTCTGGACAACTACTATTTTCCCACGGAGTTGCTAGTGGTTGGACTCCTATCAGCCAACGTAGCCGTGTAACTAAAGTTAATGGCAACGTAGTCTATGAAATTGATGGACAGCGTGCCTTAGATTTCTACCAGCACTATCTCGGTGAAGAACGATTTGCGGCTAACTTTGCGATTCATGCCTTGGCAGTTTTTGAGGATCGAGACCATTTTTATATGCGGGCACCCAATGGTTACGACCAACAATCTGGTAGCGTTACCTTCTTCTCTGATATTCCCGAACAGGCTGTGGTGCAAATCACCGATGCAACTCGTGACAATATTCTGTCAGCTTCTGAGGCATCCTTAAAGAATGCTCTTGCCGATTATCCAGGTGTGGAGCCAACAGCAGCGTTACTTATTTCCTGTGCAGCCCGACGGCGAATTTTGGGAACTCTGGCAAGACTTGAGTATCAGCTTGTGAAAACTCATTTACCAAAGGCGTTGCCTTGCTGTGGTTTTTACGCTTACGGTGAAATAGCTCCTTTGGTTAACAAAGGTCAAACGCAATTTCATAATAAAACATTTGTCACACTGCTAATGGGAACAAAATAAGTAGTGTATGGATAACCAAGACGATTCCATACGGCTCCAAGAGTTGAAAAAGAAAAACCGTATCTTGCAAAAAAAGCTAGAACGCTGTGAAGCTGAACGCCACCAGTTAGAAACTGACATTGGTACAAAGGAATTTTTATTAAAGAAAGTCATTTGTGAGTTAGAAGACTCTCGCACAGACTTACAGCACAGAAGCCAAGAATTAGAAAATACATTAGATAGTTTGCATAAAATGCAAGCTCAAATAATTCAAAGCGAAAAGATGTCTGCCCTGGGTCAAATGGTGGCAGGCATTGCTCACGAAATCAACAACCCAGTTAGCTTTATTTACGGCAACCTAAAACCTGCTGATGAATACGCTCAAAACTTATTTTCACTGTTAGATCTCTACCAAAAACATTATCCCCAATCAGTTAAGGCAATTGAGGAGTTTGCAAATCTAATTGAACTAGATTTTTTAAGGTCAGACTTCCCCAAATTATTCAAATCGATGATGATGGGAGCGGAGCGGATTCGAGAGATTGTGCTTTCCCTGCGGACTTTCTCTCGCTTAGACGAAGCTGAAATGAAAGCGGTTGATATCCATGAGGGAATTGAGAGTACGATGATGATCGTTCAAAACCGCCTTAAGCCTACTGACCAGCGCCCGCAAATTGAGGTGATTAAAGAATACGGCAGTCTGCCCTTGATTGATTGTTATGCCGGGCAGTTAAATCAAGTATTTTTAAATATTTTAGTAAATGCGATCGATGCTTTAGAAGATTCAGTGCTTAAAGGTCGATGGGCAACAAAAAAACACAATAAAATGGATAATCCCCGAATTTATATTCGCACCCAATTACTACCGCCAAATCAAGTGACAATTCGCATTGCCGACAACGGACTAGGAATACCAGAAGATGCTAAAAAGCAAATATTTAATCCCTTTTTTACAACTAAGCCCATTGGACAAGGTACGGGGATGGGACTGGCTATTAGTTACCAAATTATCACAGAAAGACATGGCGGTTCTTTAGAATGCATTTCGCAACCAGGAGTTGGTGCGGAGTTTATCATTTGCATTCCCCTGATTCAACAACGTCAAATTTCTAATGATTGAGATGACAGTAATTGTATAAAGCGGTGATGTTCTGGGTATAACTTCACTAGAAATATTCTTTCTTAATTTTATTCTATCTATACTTTAATCTGTCTGTTTATCTGGCGATCGCCCCAATATTTACTGTTTACTCATCACCCATTACTATTTCCCGCATTCCCCAAAAAACTAAATTCGGTTCTACAATTAAATCTGCTGCAATTTCAGGGTATAAGGCTTGCAGATAGTTGATTAATAAAGTGCGATCGCCACCTTTAATTGCAATCTTTCCATTAGGAAATAGTTTCCACCAAGCCTGAATAAAATCTTTAATTCCTGCTATAAAAGTATAAATCACTCCACTTTGAATAGCTTCTGTAGTATTAAGTGCAAAACGTGGTGGTAGAGAGGCAAAATTTGGGATTTCCACTAATGGTAATTGTCCTGTTTGTTTACCTAGAGTTGCAAATTGTAAACCTAATCCTGGTAGAATTGCGCCTCCAACTAGACATTGGTTAGCATCAGCAGCCGTAAAAGTTAGCGTTGTTCCTGCATCAATTACTAACATTGGAAAACCCCAAGTTTTCCCCGCGCCCCACAAAGCTAAAGCCCGGTCAATTCCAAATGTGGAATATATATGTTGTAGTGGTATCTCGTCTAAACTAATAACGCGAACGTTGGGATAAGTTTGCCAAATAGCAGTTTGGCTAGGAACTACAGAGGCGAGAAGCAGAGCAGGGAGGGATGAGAGAGAACTGCTTGTATTTGTTTTTGTGTATTCCCCAGTTGCGTATTGGGTTGGGAAAATTGCTATTAATAAATCATTGAGTGTTTGAGATTGAGCTAGCTGATAGACCAAAGACTCAGGCAAATAGTCACTATTCCAAGCACAATCGAGAGTTTCGCCTCTAAATAACGCCCAGTGCAACCGAGAATTACCAATCTCTAAAGCTAGCCAAATATTCTCTGTCAGTCCTTCATACCTGTGTGGTTCACTCATTTGATTGTTTTTAACTTAAATCTTAAAAATTAATAAAAATTTACATTAAAGGCGTGGCACAATAAGACAAGAGGAATAAATACTCAATTTGTCAAGGAGGGGAGTTATGGTAGCACTCAGCGAAAAAACTGAAAAACGGCTCACCATACAGACTGTGGAAATCGCTCAAGATACAACAGCAATTCGCTCGCTAGATTGGGATCGCGATCGCTTCGATATTGAGTTCGGTCTGCAAAACGGTACTACTTATAACTCGTTTCTCATTCGGGGGGAGCAGACCGCATTGGTCGATACCTCCCACGAAAAGTTTCGTCAACTATATTTTGATACGCTCACGGGATTAATCAACCCCAAACAAATAGATTATTTGATTATCAGCCACACCGAGCCAGACCATAGCGGTTTAGTGAAAGATTTGCTGCAAATGGCTCCGGATATTACTGTTGTCGCTTCCAGGGTAGCAATTCAGTTTTTGGAGAATTTGGTACATCAGCCATTTAAACGCCAGATTGTCAAAAATGGCGATCGCTTAGATTTAGGTAACGGTCATGAATTTGAATTTGTAATTGCACCAAATTTACACTGGCCGGATACCATCTTCAGCTTCGACCACAAAACGCAAATTCTTTTTACCTGCGATGCTTTCGGGATGCATTATTGTTCCGATAGCACCTTCGATGAAGATTTAAAAACTATTGAAGCAGACTTTAAATATTACTACGAATGCTTGATGGGCCCAAACGCCCGGTCAGTGCTATCTGCCCTCAAGCGGATGGGGGAATTAAAAACTATCGCCACGATCGCCACTGGTCACGGGCCGTTATTATCTCACAATGTTGAGGAACTAGTTGGACGTTACCGGACTTGGAGCCAAACCCAAACCAAGGCAGAAACAATTATTGGGATATTTTACGTTTCTGAATACGGTTATAGCGATCGCCTCGCCCATGCAATTGCCAACGGGATCGGCAAAACCAATGTTGGTATAGAAATTGTGGACTTGGGATCGGAAGTGGATTTACAAGAGTTGCGGGAACTAGTCGGTCGCTGTGCTGGATTAATTGTTGGTTTACCTCCGGCTTCTGGCGCTGCTAACATCCAAGCTGCACTCAGCACAATTTTAGGATCTGCCAAAGAAAAGCAAGCCATCGGCGTATTTGAAACTGGCGGCGGCGATGATGAACCGATAGATCCTTTGCTGAGTAAATTCCGAAATTTGGGCTTGACAACCATTTTCCCAGCAATTCGGATTAAGGAAACACCCACAGAAAACATCTACAAACTGTGTGAAGAAGCGGGTACAGACTTAGGTCAATGGGTAACACGCGACCGCAGCATCAAAGTGATGAAATCGCTTGGTGCGGACTTGGACAAAGCACTAGGTAGACTCAGCGGCGGACTATATATTATCACTGCCAAAAAAGGTGACGTTTCCAGTGCCATGTTAGCCTCTTGGGTTGCTCAAGCCAGTTTCAAACCCTTAGGATTTTCCATTGCAGTCGCCAAAGACCGAGCAATTGAATCTCTCATGCAAGTAGGCGATCGCTTTGTGCTTAATGTCTTAGAACAAGCCAATTTTCAACCACTGATGAAGCACTTTTTGAAACGGTTTGCTCCTGGTGCAGACCGTTTTCAAGGAGTGAGAACTCAGCCAGCTGAAAATGGTGCCCCCATCCTCACTGACGCCCTCGCCTATATGGAGTGCGAAGTCGTCAGTAGAATGGACTGCGGCGACCATTGGGCAGTATACAGCACCGTCTATGCCGGACGAGTTTCTAAGCCAGATGCCTTGACTGCTATACATCACAGAAAAGTTGGAAACCATTATTAGAGACTAGGGATTAGGTATTGGGGATTGGGCATGGGGTAAGTCGGTAGTGTGGGAGGTGTGGGAGGTCTGGGAGGATGGGGAAGAAATCTTTCCGCCTTTCTCTCCCCACACTCCCCACACTCCCCACACTCCCCACACTTCCCTATCTCCCCATCTCCCAGTCCCCAGTCCCCAATCTCCAATAAAGCTATGTCAATAAACAAACCTCGTGACGTTCAAGTTTTCCCCATTGCTACAGATACAAGAATACTGCGATCGCGCAGTTGGTCAAGGCTGAGATTTGAAATTGAATATGCTCTGGCTAAAGGTACAACTGCTAATTCTTATTTAATTGAAAGCGAGAAAAATGCCCTAATTGACCCTCCTGGGGAAACATTTACCCAAATTTATTTAGATGCATTGCAGCAGCGTTTTGATTTTACAAAACTAGATTATGTAATTTTGGGACACGTTAACCCCAACCGCGCTACAACTTTAAAAGCTTTACTAGAAATTGCCCCACAAATTACTTTTGTTTGTTCTAATCCAGGAGCAAAAAATTTACGCGGGGCGCTGGAAAATCCAGATTTACAAATTCTGGTAATGCGGGGAGAAGAAACTCTGGATTTGGGCAATGGACATAATTTAGAATTTATTCCCACCCCCAATCCCCGCTATGCAGACCACCTTTGCACCTACGATCCCCTAACAGAAATTCTCTACTCAGATAAGTTATTTGGGGCGCATGTTTGTGGAGACCAGGTATTTGATGAAGGCTGGGAAATCTATAACGAACATCGCCGCTATTATTTTGATTGTTTGATGGCTCCACACGCTCGTCAAGTCGAAACAGCGCTGGAAAAACTTGCAGATTTCCCTGTGCGAATGTACGCCACTGGACATGGCCCTTTGGTGCGCTATGGCTTAATCGAACTTACCAAAGCTTACCGAGAATGGAGCCAGCAGCAAACTTCTGCGGACTTGACAGTAGCTTTGATTTATGCATCAGCCTATGGAAATACAGCTACCTTAGCCCAAGCGATCGCTCGTGGGATCACCAAAGCAGGCGTTGCGGTAGAATCGATTAACTGCGAATTCACCGACCCAGAAGATATCCGGGCTGCTGTGGAAAAATCTGCTGGCTTTATTATGGGTTCCCCTACCCTTGGCGGTCATGCACCCACACCCGTGCAAACAGCTTTAGGAATTGTGCTAGCCACGGCTACTAATAATAAACTTGCTGGTGTGTTTGGTTCCTTTGGCTGGAGTGGTGAAGCGGTTGATTTAATTGAAAGCAAATTGAAAGATGCTGGATATCGGTTTGGCTTTGAGAGCATTCGCGTCAAATTCAAACCCGACGATGCTACCTTGCAATTGTGCGAACAAGCTGGTACTGACTTTGCCCAAGCATTGAAAAAAGCGAAAAAAGTGCGATCGCAAAGTGTTCCCGCTACCAACGTTGAACAAGCAGTTGGGCGAATTATTGGTTCCCTGTGCGTTCTCACAGCTAAACAAGAGGATATATCCAGCGCCATGTTAGCCTCTTGGGTGTCTCAGGCTAGCTTTAATCCTCCTGGTTTAACCGTTGCTGTTGCCAAAGACCGTGCCGTAGAAAGTTTGACGCACTCAGGAAATAAATTTGTCCTCAACATCCTCAAAGAAGGCAATCACTTAGGATTGATGAAGCACTTCCTCAAACCTTTTGGCCCAGGACAAGACCGATTTGCTGGTGTCGCCGCACAAGAAGCACAAAACGGTTCTCCGATATTGAATGATGCTTTAGCATATCTCGAATGTTCCGTAGAAAACCGGATGGAATCTGGCGACCATTGGCTGGTTTATGCAACTATCGATAATGGCAAACTGTTAGACACCGATGGCGTCACAGCCGTGCATCATCGCAAGTCAGCAACTCATTATTAGTTCAGGAGGCAGGAGGCAGGAGGCAGGGGGCAGGAGATAGGAGGCAAAAGGCAGGAGGAAGCCACGAAAACGTGGGATTGAAGCAAGGACGCTTTGTATCTCGTGGCACTTTCCGCTCGTACCAGTATCCTCTTTAAAATCGGCTTTAGACCCAGAACTAAAGTTTTTATTAATACTTATTTCCTTCTGCCTCCTGCCTTCTTTGTAACTCCAAGAAATAAATTACGTCGTTCGGAGTTGATAACCGATCGCTAATTGTGAAGTGCTAAAGCTAGGTTTTAATGCTTTTTGTAAACTAGTTTTATAACTACTTAATGTTCCGACTTTAAGAGAAAAGGGCATTCTATGTTTAGAAGGCAACGTTGAGATCGAGCAGCCACTAAACGATGATTCAACAAAAATTCCCTATATTACCTTATGCACTAAAACAAATCGGAGGCGTCGTTGTTTTGGCGATCGCTTACTATCAAATGGCTGAGATTTCACGTCATCTTGCCTCTACACCTCAAGATGTGACTCCAGTTTGGCCTCCGGATGGAATTGCTGCTGGAGCTGTTCTGTTGTTTGGTAACTGGATGGGATACGGTGTTTTGTTGGGTTCATTTCTCGCCAACTTCTGGGCATTCCGAGATTCAACAAGTTTCTTATCCCTTGTGATTTCAACCCTGCCAGTTCTAGGAATTGCGATCGGCACAACCTTGGGGACTATGTTGGGTGCGTTTTTGCTGCGGAAAACTACTAACCTTCGCTATCCCTTAGAACGTGTCACCGACGTGTTCAAATTTTTGATCTTAACTGGCATGGTGGGGCCGAACATCAATGCAACAGTTGGAGTGGCTTGCTTGGCGTTGAGTGGTAAAGTTCCCTGGACAGCGTATGGCACAGTTTGGTTAACTTGGTGGATTTCTAATGTTTCAGGAATTTTTATTGTCACCCCAATTCTCCTTAGTTGGAGGCAGTTTATTCAAAAAAACCGACATTTAATCTGGCAATGGTTATCCCTAAGTTCCAGGTTAGAGGATTCTGAAAATCTCTCTAAGATTCGACACTCTCCAACTTCCTCAAGCCGTTTAAAATTCTGCTTAATCGTAATAGAGCCAGTTATCCTAATTGGGTTGGTGATTCTCATCGGCAAAGTTGCTTTTGGTGAAGGATATCACTTGGAGTATATGTTGATTCCAATGTTGATTTGGTCAGCCTTTCGACTAGGGCAACCGGGTACAACACTGTTAACTTTTATTGTGGCTGCGATCGCAGCGATCGCAACTGTCAATGGTAAAGGTGGTTTTGTGAGTGAGGATCTCAACCAATCTTTGCTCCAGCTGGAATTATTTATTGGCGTGATTACACTCACTATTCTGGTGCTGACAGCGACCATCGCAGAACGAGTACAAGCAGAAACCAAGCTGCGTTTAGCTTTTGCCGAATTAGCTAGAACTAATGAAACTCTGGAAATTCGAGTTCAGCAGAGAACTGAAGAATTGAATCAAAAGAATACGACTCTTCAGCAAACCCTACAAACGCTTAAACAAACTCAATTACAGATGCTTCAGAGTGAAAAAATGTCTGCATTGGGACAGATGGTGGCAGGGGTTGCCCATGAAATCAATAACCCGATTAGTTTCATTCATGGCAACTTAATTTATCTTTCTGAGCATATCCGAGATTTACTCAGAGCATTGCAAGCTTACCAACAGCACTATCCAAATCCACCTCAAGCCCTGCATACAGAATTGGATAAACTTGAACTGGACTTTTTACGGGAAGATATGACCAAGATTCTTCAGTCCATGAAAATCGGTACCGAGCGCATCTCTAGTATTGTGTTATCGCTGCGGAACTTCTCGCGCTTAGATGAAGCAGAATTGAAAGCGGTAGACATTCATCAAGGAATTGATAGTAGCTTAGTTATTTTACAACATCGATTGCAAGCGACAACTACTCGCCCAGAAATCCAGGTTATTAAAAAGTATGGTGAGTTACCACTGATTGAATGTGATGCTGGCTCCCTTAATCAAGTGTTTATGAATCTTTTGAGCAATGCTATTGATGCATTAGAAGAATCTAATCTGGGGCGTTCGTTGCAAAAGATTTCAGCCAATCTCAATGCCATCTGCATTCAGACTTCTCAAATCGATACAAACCAAGTGATAATTATGATTTCTGACAATGGAATAGGCATTCCCAAAGAGATTTGCTCTAAACTATTCGATCCTTTCTTCACCACTAAACCCGTTGGCAAAGGCACTGGCTTGGGTTTGTTTGTAAGCTATCAAATTGTGACCCAGCAGCATAGCGGTAATCTTTGGTGTGACTCTACGTTAGGGCAAGGCACAAAGTTTGTAATTGAAATTCCTGTAAAAGCTAACAGGATTGCTTGATTAAGCACAATTTATCTGTTGACCAGTTTTTAATTGCATAGCTAACACTACGCTAATAGACTGCTGCAAGCTTTAGCTTTGACTTTTCGCTTTATGCGTAGAATATTCACCAATTCTCAATTCTGAATTCTTTTTCCATAGAAAAAGCTCAAGCATTGCTACCTGAGCTTTTTCCAGATTCAATTAACTTACTTTCTTTTTATTTGGCTTAGTAACGGTTACGGTTGTAGCCGCCACCGCCACGGTTACCACCACCAAAGGAACCACCTCTGTCTTCTCTGGGCTTGGCTTTATTTACTTTCAAGTCACGACCTAGCCATTCAGCACCATCAAGAGCTTCAATGGCAGCTGCTTCTTCAGCATCGGAACTCATTTCCACAAAACCAAAGCCGCGTAAACGACCTGTTTCGCGGTCAGTAGGTAGCTGGACGCGCTTTACAGAACCATATTCTGCAAAAACAGCACTCAGCGCTTCTTGTGTAACTTCATAGGAGAGGTTACCTACGTAAATTGACATCAAATATCTCCAAAATCATAACTATGTAGAGATTTAGATTTCGGAGAGAAGTCTGTAATACCAAAAGGAAAAAGCCTGTCAATACTAAGAACAAACACTGTCGCCGAATTAATTCTCATTTCATTTCCCATGATGACACAACAATCGACTGTCTGAGGTAAAGTTTAAAAAACTGTTATAAAAAGTTATGTTAACTAGCTTAGTGTCCATTTGGGACTGGGGATTAGGAACTGGGGACTAGGGAAATGGGGACAAGGGGGGATGCGGGAGAAGACAGGCGGGCTTCAGGTACGGGGAACCAGAGGGGTACAGGGAGAATAATTAATCACTAATGACCAATAAAATTAGAAATCTTTATTCTTAATATATTTGAAAAACTATAGGACTTATATACTTGATTGCGTGAAATATAGGTAGGGGAGCCAGTTTTCTCCTCTGGGTAGATTGTAGAAAACTAAAAAATATTTATATTAAGTTTATAATTGATTAGCTGCAAGAAGATTGTCTACCTCTGCATAAGAAGTAGAGCGGTGAGAATTTTGGGATTTTTAGAAAAAACAGTAATTTTCTGTATTTAGAAAATTTTTGTTAGACAGCTTATTCGTTCTCGCCGTTTTTGATTAATCATATCTCTGAGAATTACTTGGGAAAACACGAGTGTTTAATCCCAAAGGCTTCCCCTAAGGAGAAAAATAAATGATTTTGAACATAGAATAAGCTGCACAAATAGGTGAAAATGACGGATTTTGTAACCAATACCCAGTTAATATAATATGCATTTAGATTCAGTTGTGAAGACTGAGGTAGCAATGCCTGTCTTGAAAAGTTCAGATCGGCAAAAACCGCCGCTCGGACTTTTCGCTGCGGCGGACTGCGCTTATGCAGATGTCAAGAGTAGAGTTCTGGCAAAAAGCAGTTGTGCAAAAGGTCGGAAAGAGGAAAATTATTTTTTTGCCTCCACTGGTTTGAGAAGTTTATTAATTCCTTGTTTGGTGGGCATAGGACTGCTGATCGGAAGTTGCGGATCGCTGTCCAAGGAATCAGCCGAGGCACAATCTCAGAGTCCTGGTGGGCAGGAGAAGGTTAACAGTGGAATACCTGTAGATGTGGCGATCGCTCGAACAGACTTGCTGCAAACACAACCAGAATACACAGGTAATACAACAGCATTTCGGATTGTATCACTACGATCGCAATTAGAAGCACGGCTGCTGGCTTTAAACTTTGATGTCGGCGATACAGTTAGGCAGGGGCAAAATGTTGGACAGTTAGATGATGCCCTGCTACTAACGGCTTTAAAGCAAGCAGAAGCGGAACTCGCAGCGCTCAAATCAGAAGTAGTAAGAGCAACGACTCAAGTCAGTAATGCTCGTGCTGATGTGGAACGGGCGAGGCTAGAAGTAGTGCAAGCCCAAGCAGACTCCCAACGTCAGCAGAAACTATTCCAAGCCGGAGCGATCGCCGAACAAACTGCCCAGCAATCACGTACCGAGGCACAAACAGCCGCCCAAGCATTGCGGGCAGCTCAAGAGCAAGTCCGTACACAACAGCAAGCTGTCGCCGCTGCTCAAGGCAGAGTCTTAGCCCAACAGGCATTGGTTGCCGAAACCAAAGAGCGTAGATCCTACGCTCGGCTGACATCCCCCATCAATGGCGTGGTCACAGAAAAGGTGACAGAACCCGGCAATCTATTGCAAGCAGGTAATGAAGTTTTAAAAATTGGCGACTTTAACCGTGTGAAAGTTGTTGTCCAAGTTTCCGAGTTAGAACTGGCACAAATTCAGGTTGGACAGTCTGTGAAAGTGCGCTTAGATGCCTTTCCCGACCGAACATTGATTGGCACAGTTACACGCATTTCCCCGGCTGCGGATGTCAGAGCTCGTTTGATACCTGTAGAAATAGTAATTCCTAACAGTGACGGCAAAATTGGCAGTGGGCTACTGGCAAGAGTCAATTTTGAAAACCAAACACAACAGCGCGTTGTAGTGCCCCAAACAGCAATTCAGAAAGCAGGCAATAATAACTCCAAAGCTACAGGGGAGACACAAACAAATGTATCGCAGTCTTCCCCACCTAATACATCTGGCATCGCACAGCCAAAGTTACAAGACCAAAGTGGAGCAATATTTGTGATTAAAGACACAGAAGGCAAAACTATGGTAACGGCACGAGCCGTAATGCTGGGAAAAAGAGCTGATAGCAAAGTAGAAATTTTATCCGGTTTGCAAGCGGGAGAACGCTATGTTGTTCGTAGTGGTAAGCCATTAAAAGAAGGTGACACTGTAAATCTTTCAATTCTTTCAGAAAAACAATAGTAGGGTGAGCAACCACCATCTGAATGAAAAAAGTACTCAGTAATCAGCACTTAGCACTCAGCATTTAATATCTATTATGCAACAAGCAAATAATAGCAATGGCGGATTTAGCCTTAGTGCGATCGCTATCCGCAAACACATTGGTACACTCATGCTCACTGTGGCAGTAATTGTCATTGGCGTATTTTTCTTGACAACAATCCAAGTCGATCTGCTACCGTCAATTACCTATCCCCGAATTGGCGTTCGGCTAGAAGCCCCTGGTATTTCACCAGAAGTAGCCGTAGATGAAATCACTAGACCCTTAGAAGAAGCTTTATCAGCAACCGAGAATGTAGTGCAGGTTTTTTCTCGTACCCGCGAAGGACAGGTAAGCCTCGATTTATACTTCCAACCAGGGGGGGATATTGACCAAGCCTTAAACGATGCGACTGCTGCTTTTAACCGAGGTCGAGGACAACTGCCAGACACCATAGAAGAACCGCGCTTATTTAAAGTCGATCCCTCCCAATTGCCAGTTTATGAATTGGCACTGACATCTACTTCTCTGCAAGGTAAAGATTTACGCGTATTTGCTGATGAAGAATTAACCCGTGAACTCAGTGTTGTGCCGGGAGTCGCCTCGGTTGATGTATCTGGTGGTGCTGAAGAAGAAGTAAGAGTGCTTGTTGACTTGAACCGATTGCAAGCTTTGGGTGTAGGGTTAAATAATCTATTAGATGAATTAACAGCCCGTAACCAAGATACTTCTGGTGGTCGGATTCTGGGGCAAAACTCTGAGCCATTGACTCGGACTGTCGGACGCTTCCAAAATGCTAAGGAAATTGAAAACCTTTCCTTGGAGGTTTCCTCCTCTTCTGCTGCTAGTGCTAATACTACTAATAACAGTAATACCACTACCATTACTACCACTTCCCCTGCACCTTCCCGCCGCGTTTATTTGCGAGACTTTGCACAAGTAATTGACGATACAGAAGAACAGCGAGTATTTGTTTATCTCAATCGTCAGCCTGCTGTGAAATTTTCCATTCAAAAGCAGCCTGAAGCCAACACAATCACAGTTGTAGATGCTGTGAAGCAGCGAATTGAACAATTACGGCAATCAGGCTTAATTCCAGCAGACATGACTTTGAATCCCACCACAGATGAATCTATTTTCATCCGTAATTCTTTAAATGATGTTATCTTTTCCGGGATTTCTGGGGCATTGTTAGCAGCAGCAGCAGTGTTGTTATTTTTGGGATCGTTCAGGCAAACGTTGATTATCAGTTTAACGATACCACTGTGTACTTTAGCTGCGATCGCTTTAATGAAAATATTTGGCTTGACTTTGAATGTGTTTAGTTTAGCAGGTCTGACATTAGGAGTCGGTCAAGCAATTGATACATCGGTTGTAATCTTAGAGAATATTTCTGAAAAAGCAGGCATGACTCCCAATCAAAGAGAGATGGAGGCAGAGGGGCAGAGGGGCAGGGGAGCAGAGGGGAAGGGGAGAAATTCTAAATTCTTTATTGACACTGCCATTAATGCTTCCCAGGAAGTAGAATCTGCTTTGGTTGCTGCTACAGGTGCCAACTTAGTTTCTGTAGTACCATTCTTATTAATTGGCGGCTTTATTGCACTGCTATTTAATGAACTGATTCTGACAATCAGCTTTGCAGTTGCAGCTTCACTTGTGGTTGCAATCACAATAGTGCCGATGCTGTCTTCTCGACTTTTAGGAATCCGCTGGTCTAGCCGGGTCAGTGAATTTTGGCTGCTTAGACAGTTTAATCATCGATTTGAAGATGCTACACGCGGATACAGTAACTTTTTAACCAAGATTTTACGCTATCGACTTGTTGTAGTTACTGCTGCTTTGCTAATTTTAGGCGGTAGTAGCTTCTTCATGTTTGGTCAAATTCCCCAAGAAATTTTACCCCGCATCAGTACCGGACAAGCTACCTTGAGAGCGCAGTTTCCTCCCGGTACACCTTTAGCAACTTCCCAAAAAGTTATGCAAATTGTTGATGACATTTTGCTCAAACAACCAGAGACCGAGTCGGCTTTCACAACTGTCGGTGGTAATTTATTTGGCAGTAATACTACAGAAAATCCTTTACGTGCCAGCAGCACTATCAATTTAAAACCAGGCACAGATGTCGAAGCTTTCGTCAAAAAAGTAACTCAAGAATTTAACAAACTTAACTTAGCAGGAATTCTGCTGCGCCTCAATCCTGGTCAGGTACGAGGTTTAATTTTGAGTAATTCTCCAGTGCAAGGGTCAGAAGTTGATGTGGTTCTACAAGGTGAGAATGAACAAAACTTAACGCAAGCAGGCGCTCAAGTACTGCAAGCATTGCAAGAAAGAGCAAAATTAGCGACATTCCGACCAGATGCCGACCCCCGACAACCGGAAATCCAAATTCGCCCGGACTGGGAACGCGTTTCAGCTTTAGGGTTGAGTGCAGAGCAAATTGGGGCAACAGTTCAGACAGCAATTGAAGGTTCAGTTCCCACGCAAATTCAACGCGGTAATCGTTTAGTTGATGTGCGGGTGCAGCTAAATAAAGAAGCGATTGGGCGTCCTTCTCAGCTAGAGCAATTACCACTTTTTACAGAAAATAATCAATTAATCCGCCTTTCGGATGTTGCGAATATTCAAGAAGGTCAAGCGCCTGGGGAGGTGCAACGGATTAATCAGCGCCAAGCTTTTATTGTCGCAGGAAATCTCAGCGAAGGAGCTAGTCTTGGTGAAGCCATAGCAGAAGTCAATCAGATACTCAAGGACGTAGACTTACCTAATGGCGTTTCCATTGTGCCTAGTTCTGCCCAAGAAACGAATCAGCAACTTCAGGATGCTTTAAAAACTTTGGGAGCGTTGGCAACGTTCTTAATCTTTGTAGTCATGGCAGTACAATACAATTCGCTGATTGACCCATTGGTAATTATGTTCACCGTACCACTAGCGTTAGCTGGGGGAATTTTTGGACTTTACATTACTCAAACAGCGATTGGTGCAACTGTAATTGTTGGTGTCGTGCTGCTGGTGGGAATTGTAGTCAATGCAGGGATTCTAATGGTAGAACTAGCCAATCAAATTCGGGATGAAGAAGGTTGTACTCGCCAAATTGCGATCGTCAAAGCTGCTCCTCAACGCTTGCGTCCGATTATGATGACTACAGTCACTACCATTTTGGGATTGTTTCCCTTGGCATTAGGTATTGGCGAAGGTTCTGAGTTTTTGCAGCCTTTAGGGATTGTAGTTTTCTTTGGGATGGCGATCGCAACAATGCTGACATTATTTATCATTCCCTGTTTTTATATTCTGCTGCACGATTTACTGGGTGGAAATTGGGCAAAGCCAGTGTTAATCCAATTACATAGATTTAGGAAAAAGTTTATCAGCTAAAAGCGATCGCACTTTTCTGGTAGCTTGGGAAATATAGCAGGAGGCAGGAGGTAAATCATTACTATGCATCACTACCTAACTCTTCCCTCTTCGCCAATTCCCAATAACCTATTACCAATTACCAGCAACACCAACATATTGTAAGTAATTAGCCGAACTTGATATCAGAACTATTTTTGTCCAATCAAATCTGCAATTGAGGTCAATAGTTCGATTGGTTGTACTGGTTTAGCAACATGTTTTTCAAAGCCTGCTGCCAAAATTTGCTGCCGATCGCTTTCTGCAACATAAGCGGTGAGAGCGATCGCTGGAATTTCCCTACCCTGCTGTTTTGACATTGCTCTGATTTGCTCGATTAGACTATAGCCATCCATCTCTGGCATTGCTAAATCACTGATTAATAAATCGGGTACACTCTGTGCTATACTATTTAATGCTTCACTTGCCGATGCAGTAGTAGTTATTAGCGCCCCTTTCTGCTCTAGCAAAAAGCCGACAAACTCCCTAGTATCAGCATCATCATCGACAATTAATATCCGTAGTCCATTGAACTGCGAAGAATCAAATTTTTTCTCTGCTGCCTCTGTTTTTGTTGCTTTCCCTGCTGCTTCACTCTCTTCGATCGCGGGTAGTCTGACAGTAAAAATTGCTCCCTGTCCAATTCCTGGACTATCTGCGATCGCACTACCACCATGCAACTCTACCAAGTGGCGAACTATTGCTAATCCTAGTCCCAGTCCCCCAAATTTCCTAGTTGTGCTGGTATCAGCTTGACGAAAAGATTCAAATACGTGGGGTAGGAATTCGGATGAAATACCTTGACCTGTATCTTTGACTTGAATCAGTGCCCAGTCAGAAGTCGAATCAGTACTCAATGAAAGGCTGACTTCCACTCTTCCATGAGAGGGAGTGAACTTGACAGCATTGGAGAGTAAATTTCCCACAACTTGCTGTAAGCGATAAAAATCACCTGAGACTTTACCTACATTGGGGTGAAGCTGGGTTTTTATTTGAATGGATTTGGTTTGGGCAATTAAGCTGACTGTTTCTAATGCAGCATCAATGACAGCTACCAAATTAACAGGGGCAAAAGTCAGGGTCAGCTTCCCACGAATAATTCGGGACACATCCAACAATTCATCAATTAATTGAATCTGCAAATGAGTATTTTTTTCGATGATCTCCAAAGCCCGATTGGTAGTATTTTCATCAAATTTGCGGCTTCTGAGTAGAGATGACCACCCCAGAATTGGGTTGAGAGGCGATCGCAATTCGTGGGAAAGAATGGCCAAAAACTCATCTTTATTGCGGTTTGCTTGTTTGAGTTCCTCTGCTTGTTGCCTGAGTGCTTCTTCTAATTGCTTTCTGGGAGTTAAGTCAAGAATAAAATAAATAAAAGACATTGGCGAGCGTTCCACTAAAGCACCACCAATTAATATGGGAATGCGGGAACCATCTTTGCGGATGTATTCTTTTTCATAAGCGTTGCATACGCCAACTTTTAAAAGTTGCTCTATACCCTGGCGATCGAGAGCGTGATATTCAGATGGAGTGATATCTTTTCTGCGTACCTTAAGAGTCAATAATTCCTCTCGTGTATAATCCACCATTTCTAAAAAAGCTTCGTTCGCCTCAGTAATGTAGTCTGGAGTAGCGAACATAATGCCGATAATATTGGAATCAACTAACCGCCTTAATTGAGTTTCGCGTTGGCGCAAAGTATTTTCTGCCTGTTTGCGCTGCGTAATATCCTGGGCAGTACCCATCATTCGTAGTGCTTTCCCGTCGGTATCATAGAAAAAACGACCTTTGGCATCAATCCAATGAATGCTACCATCAGGCCAAATAATACGGTATTCAATCTCACAATCAACTTTCGCTGCCAGGGAACGGGCGAGGGCTTCCTCCACCGAGAGACGATCTTCTGGATGGATATATTTGAAGAAAATCTCATAGCTAATTTCGGCTTCTAGAGATAGTCCAAACAGTTGCTTACATTTGTCCGTCCAAATTAATTCCTCAGCAGTCAGATTCCAAAACCACATCCCAACTTCAGCAGCGTTAGTTGCCAACCGAATTCGTTCTTCACTTTCACGCAGCTTTGTTTCAGCTTGTTGGCGATCGTCTAGTGCAGCTTGCTGTTCAGTAATATCAGTACTAGCACCAACTACTCTGACTACCTGACCATTTGGATCTCGGACTGCAAACCCTTGGTCTTCTACCCACAAATAGCGACCATCCTTGTGACGCACTCGATACTTAATCCGATAACGGTTTCCATTCACCATACTAGCTATGAACTCGTCATTGACCATTTGTTGGTCATCAGGGTGAATGCGTTCTTGCCACCACTCGAAAGTCGGTTGAGCTTCTTGTTGCGTGTAGCCAAAAACTTGGGTTAGACCCTCAGTTCTTTCTACACTATTTCTCTGAATCTCCCAGTCGTAAATCACACAATTAACCGCTGCTGCTGCTAATTCAAACCTTTCGTTACTTTGGCGCAGAGAAATTTCTGTGCGTCGTCGGTCTGTAACATCGAAAGCGATTCCCAAAAGATGATGCGGTAATCCCTCAGCAGTTCTGCTGTACACAGTGTCATAGCTACAAAACCAGCGCCACTCTCCATTCGCGTGTCGAATCTGGTATTCAAAACTCAAAACTTCTCCCTTACCAGCAGAATTAAATTTTTTTAGATGGTTATGAAGTCGGAGCAAATCTTCAGGGTGTAGAAGTTGGTTAAACAACTCAGTTCCCATAGCTTGGATTTGTTCTGGTGTGTAGCCCCAAAATTCAGCAATCTCGTAATTAACGTAACAATTTTGCTGCTCGATTACGTCATAGATGTATAGTATGCCTGGAAGAGTGCCCGCAATTTGTTGAAATAAACGTTGACTATCCCACCGGAGCTGAAAGTCATCTAGCTCAATTCCTTTTGTATCTTCACCACAGCTACAGTTCTCGTCAAGTTGAATCTGCTTAGACTCAGTAATATCAAAAAAAGTTGTAACGATCGCGTAGGGAGTAGTTCGTGTGACTTCAAATAACGGTTGTGAAGATAATAATAGCCAAACTAGCTCACCATCTGGTTTATAGAAGCCACAGACTATATTTATACAAGGTTTACCTGTCTTCAAGGCAACCATCGCCGGGTAAACCTCACATAGTAAAGGCGAGCCATCTTCATTAATAAATTCCCATTCAGGAGCGAGCAAATTCTGCCCCACTAATTGCTCGCTTGTCAGTCCCAGAATTTTCTCTACAGCGGCATTGCAAGCCTGAATTCTGCCATCAGGTAACTGAAGAATCATTCCTTCTTCTTTAGTGGCTACTAACGAATAATTTGATTCTTTACTAACTTGCCGATACAGCAGCTTATCACTAGCCAGCTGGTTTTGTAACTTTTCCGGGTCTGGCATTCTATTAAAGTTAAATAAATTTAAAGTTAATAATTATAATATATCAGTGCTGATAATTACATAAATTATAGGATTAATTCTTCTACCTTAAAGTGGAATATAATTATAACTAAAGTCATCTATTGTTTGTCATTGGGAGTGCTGACTGATGACTGTTGAGTGGGGAGTTATTTTCTTTGTCCCCATCTCCTGATACCCAAGATTATAGTTAACCTAGTTAGAGAACCGACTTAACAAAGGTAAATGCAAGCCTTATCAGGAGATAAGACCGTGAGTAATCTGGGCAAGAAAAGATTAGAAGCTGTTTTGGCGATCGCCTTTATTCTCAAAGAGAACTTCAATCAATTTAATCACACCTTTGATACTCGTTTATTTCCGAAGGATGGAGCGATCGCTAATAATTATTTCTCACTGAGCCAATTTATTTAAACTTTATCGCTCCCTCTGCGCCTCCTTCAAATCACGATTCCGGCAATACAAGCAGTAATAAAACCTGCTAACAATCCGCCAATCATCGCCCTTACACCCATACGGGCTAAATCGTGTTGGCGATTAGGTGCTATGCCAGTAATACCGCCAATGGTAATGCCAATTGAACCAATATTTGCAAAGTTACATAATGCATAAGTCGCAATAATTACTGAACGTTGGGAAATTTTACCACCTTCAATTAGTGCCTTCAAATCTAAAAAAGCAATAAACTCATTCAGAATTGTCTTTGTACCCAATAATGCCCCAACTTGCCGACAATCAGCCCAGGGTATACCCAGCAAAAATGCTACCGGAGCCATAAAATAAGATAAAATCCACTGTAATGAAAGTTGCTGTAAACCGACGAATGCGCCTAACCATCCTAATAGGGCATTCACAGCAGCTAATAATCCCAAAAAAGCAATAATCATTACCCCAACATTAACTGCTAGCTTTACGCCGTCAATTGCTCCACTAGTAGCAGCGTCAATTACATTCACATAATTAGTTTCCACATTCACCTTCACCTTACCAGTGGTTTCTGATACTTCCGTTTCCGGGTAGAGTAATTTTGATACCACCAATGATGTGGGAGCAGTCATAAAAAAAGCCGCAATCAGGTGTTGTGTTGGTATTCCAAAGGAAATATACGCTCCTAGTACTCCACCTGCAATTGTGGCAAAACCACTCGTCATCAATGCATGGAGTTCTGACTGCGTCATATTCGCTATGTAAGGTTTAACCATCAGCGCTGACTCTGTTGGCCCCAAAAAGATATTACCAGCACAGGATAAAGATTCAGAACCCGATGTTTTCATTGTCTTAATCATCACCCACGCCATTAGGTTTACTACTCGCTGTAAAATACCGTAGTGGTATAAGACACTGATAAAGGCAGAGAAAAAGATAATTGTCGGCAGCACTTGGAAGGCAAAAAAATGATCCTTAAAATTTTCTCCAAAGACAAATTTAGCACCGACATCGGAGAATGTTAAAAATTGGCTGACAATATCTCCTAGAGATTTAAACAGATGCAAACCCCAAGGAGTTTTCAGAATCACTAAGGCAAATATCAACTCCAATCCCAAACCCCACGCCACTATTCGCCAACGCACCGCCTGACGATTCACCGAGAAGGCATAGGATATGCCGATAAAAATTAAAATTCCCAGCGCAGAAATGACGCGTTCCATGTTTATTGCGACACAACTTTTTTATCACTGTATCGTCAACACTTAAAATTACTCCGTTCAAATTTATGTTCCCAAATTAATCTACGCATAGCGCTTGTACTCCCAATACTGTATTCTCTGATAAATTAGCGTCTGTAAAAACAGGGATTAGCAGTAATTCCATTCCGGTTTATACCTGGAAAAGTAATTTTAGAGATTTGTCTTTGAGAAGACAGGAGGCAGAGGGCAGAAGGTTTTATTAAGAAGGGGATTTAGACCCCTCCTTAATAAGTTCGACCAAATCAAAAATTTGGTCTGGGTTTTTAACCCTTGTTTCCTTCTCTACGAGACGCTGTGCGAATGACAGCAGTTCTTGGAGAAGCCAGAATTCCCTTCTGCCTCCAGCAAGAACTGCCTTTCTTTGATAAAATTACAAGCTCTCAAGGGTAAAAATAGTATCAATCTCTTCACCTACTTAGCCAATGTAGGTTAAAAATCTCATTAAACAAGCATTTTAGACCTATCTAAACCCCAAGATGCCTTCTAAGCGAATCCTGTTTATCAGTAATGGCCACGGAGAGGACAACCACACCTCTCATGTTATTCAAACACTGCGCCAATTGTGCCCTTCTGTTGAGATGGCAGCAATGCCGATTGTGGGCGAAGGAAAAGCTTACCGCAGCTTGGACATTCCCATCATTGGGCCGACACAAACGATGCCCTCTGGGGGATTCTTTTACATGAAGCGCCTCTATTTACTCAAAGATTTTCAATCGGGATTGATTGGGTTAACGTGGCGACAGTTACAAGCAGTGTTGCAGTATGCTCCCAACTGCGATTTGATTATGGCTACTGGGGATTTTGTCTCTCAGACATTTGCTTACTTAACAAAGCGTCCCTTCGTCTCGTTTATCTCTTGTCTTTCTGCCCTCTATGAAGGGCGATTGCGTATTAATCCGCTGTTGTGGCATGATTTGAATTCTTCTCGATGTCTAACAGTTTTCACTAGAGATTCATATACAGCTTTTGACCTGCAACGACAAGGTATAGCTAAAGCTCAGTTTGGTGGGATTCCGGCTTTAGATCGGCTTGTCCCGGCTGGCAAAGACTTGCACTTGAAACCAGACGGAAAAGCGATCGCTCTTTTACCAGGGTCGCGAATGCCGGAAGCCGCAAGAAATTTCTGCTTGCAGTTGCAACTAGTGGTAGAAATTGCCAAGTTAATGCCTTCAGGATTCCAGTTTCACGCCGCCTTAGTACCAAATTTGATGGAGCAACTAGACGAGATTGCTAAAAGTCAAGGTTGGCAACTCAATCAAGGCATACTCACTTATTCTCCTCCAGGGAGTTCTCCTAAGCAATCACCGCTTGTGGAAGTGAGATGTTACTCAGATGCTTTCAGTGACATTTTATATTACTCTGACCTCGTGATTGGGATGGCAGGGTTGGCAGTAGATTTAGCAGTGGCTATCGGCAAACCGATAATCCAAATTCCTGGGGAAGGGCCTCAATTTACCTATCAATTTGCAGAGGCGCAAACGCGGCTGTTGGGTATTTCTGCCCAAACTATCGGCACAGGCCCAGCAACTCCAGAGATTCTCAAACAAGCAGCTCGACGAGTAGTCGAGACTTTACAAGATGCAGACTATCTTGCCAAGTGCCAAGAAAATGGCCCTGGGCGATTTGGCCCGCCCGGTGCATCTGAAAGAATAGCCCGCTTTGTGCTAACTTCTCTAGGAGAAATTGAGTAGAAATTACGAAAAGGGCAGGGAGCAGAGGAGGCAGGGGAGCAGGGGAGGAATGAACCTCAGAACTCCATTAATGAGTCTTTGATATTCATTAATGAACCTCAGAACTCCTTTAATGAGTCTTTGATACTCATTAATGAACCTCAGAACTCCATTAATGAGTCTTTGATATTCATTAATGAACCTCAGAACTCCTTTAATGAGTCTTTGATACTCATTAATGAACCCCTGAACTCCTTTAATGAGTCTTTGATACTCATTAATGAACCTCTGAACTCGGTTAATGAGTCTTTGATACTCATTAATCCATCTTAAAAACTTATACCCCCTGCCTCCTCTGCCTCCTGCCTCCTGCCCCCTACCCCCTGCCTTCTGCCCCCTGCCTTTTACCCAATCTCAACAATAATTATTTACGCCGACCTACTTATGAAAGTCCGCTCTAGTTACTGGCAACTGTTACCTTATCTGTGGCCCCAATGGTCGCTGTTAGTTCGGGGATTGGCTTGTATTTTAGGATTCGTGTTGCTGACTGTAGCACTGCCTTACATAGTAGGTCAGGTCGCTTTTTTTGTCGGTCAGGGAAATGTTAACCAGATTGCCTACTGGCTCGGACTGGCTACTTTGGTCTTTTTAGTTCGAGGACTTTGTCAATACGGGCAGAATGTCTTTATGATCGCTGCTGCTCTGAATATGGTTTTAAACTTGCGTAAGCGGGTTTACGCTCACCTGCATAAACTTGGATTAGATTACTTTGAAACCACACAGACAGGTGACCTGACTTATCGATTGACTGAAGATATCGATCGCGTAGGCGAGATTGTAGACAAGTTATCGCATCAGTTTCTTTCCAATCTCTTGCAGTTAATTGCGATTCCCATTTACATGCTCTACCTCAATTGGCAACTCACCCTTGCTGGTTTGATTTTAGCTCCCTTGATGGCTTGGTTAATTGGGCTATTTGGTCAGCGATTACTTGTGCTATCTCGTCAGAGTCAAAACCAGGTTTCCAATTTGTCGGCGCTGCTAACTGAAGTATTTGGTGGGATTCGCGTCGTTCAAGCTTTTGCCGCACAAGGATATGAAATCAAGCGATTTAATCGGGAAGCAGAACGCAATCGCCAAGTTAAGTATCGCGCTCTACAACTCAAATCTATCCAGTTTCCGGTTGTCGGTTTTTTAGAAGCAGTTAGTATTATGCTGCTGTTTCTATTGGGAGGATGGCAGATTTCTCAAAATCAGCTGACAGCTCAAGGGTTTATCAGTTTCTTAGCTGCTGTGGCTATATTGATTCAGCCAATCGACCTGTTAATTAGCAATTACAACGAGTACAAACAGACTGAGGCTTCCGTAGAACGCATCTTTGAACTGATGACGGAGCAGCCCAGTTTAGACGAAAAGTCGAATGCTAAGAAACTACCACGAGTTGTCGGCAAGGTAGAGTATCGTCATGTCAATTTCGCTTACAATCTTGGTCAGCCAGTCCTCAAGGATCTGAATCTACACGCTTCTCCAGGTAATGTCGTTGCCTTGGTTGGTTCTTCTGGGGCGGGGAAATCGACATTAATTAGCCTTTTACTTCGCTTCTACGATCCCCAAGCGGGTGAAATTTTGATTGATGATATTGATATCCGCGATGTCACGCTCACTAGCTTACGGCAACAAATCGGCATTGTTCCCCAAGAAATTACGCTTTTTTCAGGAACGATCGCTGAAAATATCGGTTACGGTCAGGAAGAATTAAATTTAGCAGCAATTGAAGCAGCAGCAAAGATTGCTAACGCTCACTCCTTTATTACCCAATTTTCCCAAGGTTACCATAGCTGGGTAGGCGAGCGGGGAGTTAACTTATCTGGAGGACAACGCCAAAGATTAGCGATCGCCAGAGCAATTGTCAACGATCCCCGAATTCTAATCTTGGATGAAGCCACCTCTGCCTTAGATTCCGAGTCAGAAGCACTAGTTCAAGAAGCACTAGAGCGAGTGATGCAAAACCGTACCGTGTTTATTATTGCCCATCGTTTGAGTAGCGTTCGGCGGGCTGACTGCATTTTCGTACTCGAACAAGGACAAGTGGTTGAAGCCGGTAGCCACACCTCCCTGTTGTCTCAGGAAGGACGCTATGCCCGTTTTTATGCCCAACAGTTTTACTCTACAGATGAGGTAGGGAGTAGGGAGTGAGGGTGAAGAGATTTTTATTCCATTTTAGATTTAAATTTAGTACAGCTTTGCGTCAAATCGTGGCGAATTGGGGGTTAAAATTTAAACGCAAAGGAGCGCAGAGTAAACGCAGAGGGACGCAAAGAATTTGTTACGAACTAATGAAATACTGTACTTATAATATGGTTGGTGTTTTTGGTAATTGGTAATTGGTAATTGGGAAAAAGAAGGTTTACCCATTCCCCATTACCCATCACCAGACCCTCACAGATATCATAAGTATTCAACCAAACTTGATATTAGTGCAAAACTGATAAGAAAGTTACTTTTTCGGGAATTGTTTATGACTCGAATGTTTCGGCGCTACCATCGTCAGATTGCGATCGTGCTGTGTCTGCCATTATTTCTCACTGTGCTAACTGGTATGAGTTTTACCATTGCCCATGAATGGTTACACCAAGATGAGTTGGGCGAATTTCTCTTGGGATTACATACTTTAGAAATATTACATTTAGAGAAAATTTATCCGCTTTTAAATGGTTTGGGATTAGTCGGCTTATTGATTACTGGTTTAAGTATGACAGGCTTATTTCGTCAACGAGCTTAATCACCTTCCTAATATATTGAACTTACAGCAGATTGCAAGTGAGTGAGGTACAAAATGCAGGACTGATTTATCAAATGTAAAGAGTTTCTACCTTCTGCCTCCAGCAAGAACTGCCTCCTGCCTCAAAACCCGTAACTTTGTACTTCATCCAAATCAAAACTGCTGTAACTCATCTGACGCAGGTAGCCGAAGCTCAGATGATTTGCTATGCAGCGTCTGGATGTGGAGAATACGCACAGTAATTACTTTTTGCTCCTCCAAAATAGTGAAACTTAACATATCTTGATTCAGTAATCGTCTCCTAAACTGAATTTCAAGCTACAACATAGAAAATGGTATCGGCTATTGCAATTTTATGAACTTACCATTACGGACGCTGGGAGTTTCGCCAAATGCGTGGACAGTGAATGATGCCATTGCAGATATCACTCGTCCTCAAAAGACTCCACAACCCGTTATCTTAGCAACAGAAACCAAAACGCTGCGTCTAGACTTGGCAAAAGCTGCGATCGTCGTCATTGATATGCAAAACGACTTCTGTCACCCTGACGGTTGGTTAGCGCATATCGGCGTCGATGTCACTCCAGCGCGTCAGCCCATCGAACCTTTAAACAGCTTACTGCCAGAACTGCGTGCTGTTGGGATTCCAATAATTTGGCTAAATTGGGGGAATCGCCCCGACTTACTCAACATTAGTGCAGCTTCGCTTCACGTCTACAACCCTACAGGCGAGGGCGTAGGCTTAGGCGATCCCTTACCTAAAAACGGAGCTAAAGTACTGATGGCGGGTAGTTGGGCAGCAGCAGTGATAGACGAACTACAACCGCTACCAGAAGATATTCGTGTAGACAAGTACCGGATGAGTGGCTTTTGGGACACTCCCTTAGATAGTATCTTGAAGAATCTTGGAAAGACGACACTATTTTTTGCTGGTGTCAACGCTGACCAATGCGTGCTAACTACATTATGTGATGCTAACTTCTTAGGATATGACTGCATATTAGTCAAAGACTGTACCGCCACAACATCACCTGAATATTGTTGGCTGGCGACATTGTACAACGTCAAACAATGCTTCGGTTTTGTTACAGATTCTCAAGCGATTTTAAAAGTGCTGAGTGAGGAGACGCGATGAATCGTGTCTGTACAAGATAATTCGTCTCATTTGTGCGCCTCGGCGTGAGATTAATAAATAAAATTTTCATAACCATCAATAACTTCAAGGAGATAAATAAATGCAAGCTACTCGTTGTGTAATTCCTATTATCAAATCTCCCGAAGATTACCAAGTATATCGCATCAGTCCTAACGACTCTAATCGCTTAGCAATTATCTTCGATTCCACTAATGCAAATACTTCCTTAACTTGCTGCGTAGAAATTTTTGATGTTGGCGGACAAACACCACCAAATCGCCATCAGTGGGCAGTGGAAATGTTTTTTGTCCTCAAAGGTGAAGGAACAGCTATGTGTGACGGCAAGATTGCTAACATCAAAACTGGAGATAGTTTATTAGTTCCTCCCACTGGTACGCATTTGATTAAAAATACAGGTTCCTCTCGCTTATATACCCTAACTGTAATGGTTCCGAATGAAGACTTTTCCGAATTAATTCGCAGTGGAATACCAGTAGAATTCGATGCAGAAGATATGGCAGTGTTGGGAAGATTAGATGCTTTAATGGCTTCTTAAATAAGAATTTAGAATACAGAATTTAGAATTTACATTTCAAAGACGCGATAAATCGCCGTCTCTGCAAAAGATTGATTATTGTAGAGACGGCGATTTATCGTGTCTGTTGCCTTAACCGAACCGTATTACGCGCAGGCGGGTAGCGGTAAATTCCACTCACCAAGGCTTAAGTTGAAACTAACTGATTTTACTCGCGGAAAACCCGAAATAAGTAAAGTAATATCATGTCCGTTAAAATACCCGTCATTGTGTTCGCCTTTGGCGAACGCAATAACATATAGGGGTAATTTGCCGGACATTATGTAAAAGCTTGCTTTAAGAAAATAATTGCAGCTTTTGCTGATTTAATCTCCCAAAATATCAAATTTAAATAAAATTATTCAAAAAATTGCTGATAAATGGTGATTATTTTTAGTTAAAACAATTTATAGGTATAAAAATATACTTTTTAAAAAGGATAAGAAAGGCGATCGCCCTCCGCCAAGAGCCTGCCATCACCTTTCCCTAAACCCTCATTCTGAGAGAGAATTCACCTCATGGCACAAGAATCAGAGTTTCTATAAAATCAATCTCAACTGCAACAATACTTGGGTAGCGAAAACATAAATATACCAGCCTTAAATCAACCTGCTCAAAATCCATTACCCAAAAGAGAACCGATTGATGGGTTCTTCAAAAGCAGTTACCAGTACAATTCACTATCTACAAGTCGTTGGCTACGCTAGCGCTGGCGACTGGAGTCCATTAGTACCGACTAGCAACCCTGACGAAGTGATGAGTATTTTAATTCGTTAGATTTTAATGCAATAAGCAGTTGAAAAAATTCAGATCCCCGATTTTTCTAAAAAGTCGGGGATCTATTTTTGGAGCAAGCTTGGATTAAGAGTATCTGAACTCCATTAAAGAGTATTTGAACTCCATTAAAGAGTATTTGAACTCCATTAATGAGTATTTGAGCCTCATTAAAGAGTATTTGAACTCCATTAATGAGTATCTGAACCTCATTAATGAGTAGTTGAGCCTCATTAAAGAGTATCTGAACTCCATTAAAGAGTATTTGAACTCCATTAATGAATATCAAAACATTACAGAAGCAAACTGCCTAGTAGTCAAACAAGATACAATTGATGCTGATTTGCAGAATTGCTGGTTTATAAAGTGAAGAATACATCCATTAAAGCCAAGAGTGCTGCAACTTAGGGTAATAACCAATGCTGTGGAATGTTTTACAAGCAATTCGCCGTCAGATAACTGAAAAGCTAGGATTATCTTGTGCAACTTGTGTAGGGAGTTGGAACCGGGAAACTACCGAACCTTTGGCAGGAAAGTACACCTTTAGGAACCGGGAGAGGTTTCCCTCTTATATCTAAGAGTGCCCATCAAATCCACACAGCTCTGTTAACCCAATACCTGGCACTGCTCGTGTAAGTGTCAACTGATCAACTAAGCCAAAGTGCGTATCTATTTGCGGCTAATTTTGCTTTGAGTTTATGTCGTTGACAAAAACCCTGATACTTTTTGGCTTGGCGCTCGGAATCTTAATTTTAGTAGGCGATAAACTTTGGCAGTGCTATAAGCGTAAGCGTCAGCAATAATGTTTAGACTGACGCGGGGACATGATGACGCGGAGAATAACCAATGACAAATAACAAATGACAATTAAGATATCGCAACATTCCTCAAGATAGTCATTGGCCCTTGTTCTTTGAGAAGTTGCATTTCGTCTGCATTCTTTACTAGCAAAGCACCAGCAAATCCTAAGGAATTCACAGAAATGGTGTGGAAATGCTCTTGCGATCGCGGTACAATCAACATCCATTCTCGTGTCATTAGCAAATTGTAAGCACCCAATTGCGTTGGATCTAACCCAACAGCTTCTAATAAGGTATGATAAACTTCCAGTGTTGCTTCACCCCCTATGAATGGAGATTCCACCCAATGGGGATTTAGAGGTGCGAAAGCATGTAAAAAAGGAAGTTTTGGTATTACGATAGAGTTCTGAAATTGTGCTTCCTTTAGCAGAGGTTCAATAGGTATCTGCAATCCTTCAGGTGCAAGTGGTAGTGGCACTAATTGTAAGTGCTTGTGTCGCTGACTGGCACCTGCGCTTTTGCCACTGTTGTAGAATCCTAAACCATCAAAATCAGCTAGACATGCCCACATTGCCGTAAAATCTTCCAAGGTGAGTAAACTTTCCTGTTCCTCAAACTTGCGGGTAATAATTAGCAAATGATAATCAACAACATTGAATTTATTTAAAACACATATATGAGTATCAGAAATATCTGCCACAAATAAATCTTCATCGTAAGGCAAGAAAGGGTTAAACTCTTGACCTAAAGTAGATTGTTTTTCTTGTTTTTCTTTGGCTGCCTTTTTGCGATTCAAGTTAGACAAAATCCGCACTAAAAAGCGCACGCCATCGTCTTCCACAAATTCAAATTCTGTCGGTATCGACAACAGCGCCCCACATCTTAAAGCATATTCAGTCTGTTCTTTAACACTTGCCCATAAAGTGTCAGGCTTAAGTAATATTTTATTTTCTACCATTTTTCTACATTCAAGTATACTGAAATATTTTAATTTTTTATATTAGGTTAATTAAATTTTTATCAACTCCAATATATGTATTTGCAATTAAATAATATCACGAATAGAAAGAAGAGTTAGAATTGCTGAATTGGTCAATTAATGTAAGGATTTTAAATTTGCGCTCGCCAAGGGTTAGCTATAAAGCAACATCTATAACATTTACTCCAGCTACAAGCCACGAGACATCTAGCTTGTTTGTATAGTGAGAGTATCAAAAAATTCTATTATTCAAAATCCCAAATTTAAAATTGACACAGTAAATTCTCAAGATACCTATGACTAAAGTCACGAATTTAAATATGGTACACTTGTCATTCTAGCTCTTAAGTTCTTTAGTATAAAAAACCGGACGTTTCACAATAACTCAATACCTCTGCAACAAAACTGTCATAAATAATATCTACATTATTAATACATACTAAGATATGCTTCCAAACAGCAATGCAAAACCAATCTCACGAAGGAAAACACCCATCAAATAGCATTTTATCTAATACTGCTGACGCCAAATACCATAATCCAGCACCGTGGAAAAAGGCTGCTGCCTCTCTGTCGTTGGTGCTAATGGGATCGGGTATGACATTAGCAGGCGGCTATCTGGCTGGACACCCGCAGCAGGTGTCTAAGACTGCATCTAATTTGGCAGTCAGTCGAGTTAATGCTGCTCCTCCAATACCAGCTACCACAGATCCTAATTTTGTTACACAGGTGGTGCAAAAGGTGGGGCCGGCCGTAGTGCGGATTGACTCTTCCCGAACCGTAAAAAGTCAGTTACCAGATGAATTTAGCAGCGATCCGTTTTTTCAGCGCTTTTTTGGTTCCCAACTCCCACAACAACAAGATCGGGTAGAACGGGGTACTGGTTCAGGTTTTATCATTAGTGCTGACGGTCGTATTCTCACAAACGCCCACGTGGTAGATGGGGCGGATACGGTGACAGTGACACTCAAGGATGGGCGCACCATGCAAGGTAAGGTGCTAGGAAAAGATGAGTTAACTGATGTGGCTGTGGTGAAGATTCAAGCAGATAATTTGCCGACAGTAGCTTTGGGTAACTCAGACCAACTGCAACCAGGAGAATGGGCGATCGCGATCGGCAATCCCCTTGGGCTAGATAATACAGTAACAACCGGAATCATCAGTGCCACTGGACGCACTAGCAATCAAATCGGCGCTCCTGATAAACGAGTAGAGTATATTCAAACCGACGCCGCAATTAACCCCGGTAACTCCGGCGGCCCTTTACTGAATTTCCGTGGCCAGGTAATCGGTATGAATACTGCCATTATCCAAGGGGCACAAGGATTAGGCTTTGCCATTCCCATCAATACAGCACAACACATTTCTAGTCAATTAATAGCTACAGGCAAAGTTCAACATCCTTATTTAGGAATTCAGATGGTGGGCTTAACGCCTCAACTCAAACAAAATATCAACTCAGATCCTAATAGTGGTTTGAATGTGAATGAAGATAAAGGTGTATTAGTTGTAAAAGTTATGCCAAATTCCCCAGCCGCTAAAGCTGGGATACGTGCTGGTGATGTTATCCAAAAACTGGGCGGTCAATCAGTTACAGATGCCAGTAGCGTCCAAAAGGCTGTAGAAAATAGTCAAGTTGGGGGAGATTTACGCCTAGAGTTACGTCGTAATGGGCAGAATATTAGCCTAGCGGTGCAGCCTGGCGCTTTCCCCGCCCAAGTACAATAAAAGTTTTTGAGTCAAGGTGAAATTTAAAGGATGGGTGAAATACCCATCTTTTTTTTCAGGTGATAAAGCTGCATAAAGTTGATATTAATAACTAGCTCAACCTAATCAAATGTGAAATGTCATTACGAGCATAACGGAGTCAAGCCAAGTAATCACAAAGATTCTATCTTATGTTTTTCAATGTTGACCTACTTACCAATTTGAAATAAGAATGCGATAGATGATTTAATTACCGTTTGGCGATTATGACAAGAAGACGATTAGAATAAATTTCTTCGTTGATAATCAGCGACTCATTGCAAAAATCTCTTCAGCCGTTAAGAGAATATTGGGAAATAATCTAGAATCAATTCGCTCTTGCCCTCGAAACACCTTTGCGGGTAAATACTCTCCATCTTCAAGTTGGTAGATTGTAATGGTTGGTTGCTTGGGAGAGCCAATGAACCGAATCCCACCAAAAGCAGCATAGTCAACAATGATATATTCTAAAACGCCCAAGTCTTCATATTCAGCAAGTTTTGTCAGGTAGTCATCCTTCCAGTTGTTGCTAACCACCTCAATAATTCCCGGTGGTAGAATATATGCAGCAGCAAAACTAGAGCTAGTTTTCATCCTCTGCCATTCTTCTTTTGCAAATATGACAATATCTGCTTTGCGGCTTTTTTCCTTTTCTGGTGGTGCTGTCTTCAGCCGAACCTGCTTGGACTGGCGTGACACATAAGGTAAGTCATTCTCTTGGCAGTGATTTTCTAAGTAGGCACACAACCGTTCTATCAAATCTTCATGATTTGCATTTGGTTCTGATAACGGTACAGGAATCCCATCCAATAGCTCAAACTCTCTGCCCGAACCATCATCCCAGACAAGAAACTCTTGAAAAGTCAGTGGTTGTGTAACAGTTGCGTACATCGCCCTCGCTCCATTGCTGACGGGTACTTCATTCAATGCTACCAAGATATACAGTTTTGTTTATGAGTTCTGGCTGATGTTCCTAGTGTAGTTCTGAAACAATAGCTTGACGTTAGGTGATGAAGGCCGATCGCTTTTTTGTGAAAATATTCATTTTAATTATGCAATTGTATTCTGTGATTATTAATAGTTCCGAACTTCTGTTGTCTTTTGTTCGGCCTAACAAACCTAAAAAATTAAATCATCATTGATTTAAGTATATGCATTTATTGACTTAGTAACTTTTCACATTTATAATTACATATATTTTTAGCCATAAAAACTTCGCTCAAGTTTTGTTGATTAAATAGAATACTTCTTCTTTAGGAAAATCCAGTTTAAAAAATGTTCTATAAGTCGTTAAAGGTACTGCTAAATATAAAATCCGTTCTGGATCTCGTCGCTTTAATGCGCCTCTGTAATTGATAAATTGTCCCAAAGCAGTGTGAAATTCTGAAATAACAGAAGATTGTTCTAGAAAACTCTTCACTTCAACAGCTATTTTTTCATTTTCTCGTTCCGCTGCAATCAGTTTTTCTGCTGCTAAATCAATCGACATTTTTACACCACCCACATTAAACAATAGCGGGTCATGAGTTATCTGCCAGCCGTCTTTTTGTAAAGCTATTTTCACAACTTCATGAAAGACATCTTTAGCAGACATGGGCTTCAATTATAGTATTTTCCACTTCTAAGATATCGCGTTGTTACATTTTCAGCACTTTTCTACAATACAACAGCTAATTACTGTAATACTTTTACTTTACAATCTGATGTCTAGGACTAATGTCGTAAAGAACGCATTTCATAACGAAAAGGCTTATGGTTAATAGCAAATTCCCAGATGAGAGTACGTGGATGTTTGTAAGACAGGACAATAACGCACCTGAAGGTGAAAAGCAAGACTACTATTATGGGACTTTAGAAGATTGTTTATGGCGTATGCGTGTATGTATAGCCGATCAGCTTAATGACGAAGCCATACGAGAACTAGGTTATACATTTGATGAAGTCAGTAGAGCAGAAATATGGTTTGAGGAGCAAAAAGATTTTTGGGCGAATACAGAGGATACTTCAAAAATGAGGCAATATGTAGCTGCAATGATAGAAAAGGCTGAACGAATTTTAGACTCTCTTCAAACTAGAGTAAACGAGAAACTACAAAGGATCAAAACCCAGTGTCTAACAGCAGGAATTGTTAGTAGTACAAATTGGTTTATTAAATATAACGGCAATGATAATGAAGATAGAGAAGATAACGCTTTTTAACACACATTATGGTTCATTTGTACAGTGCATAAGTTCTAAAAAATTTCCGTATATTTAATTTGACCAACGCCAAAAAAAGAAGCCTGACTGATTCAGGCTTCTCGATGAAAAACAAGTAACGTAATTGTGATTACTTCACAGTCACCTGACCGCCAGCTTCTTCGATCCGCTTCTTAGCATCTTCAGCAGCATCCTTAGGAATACCTTCCTTAACTGATTTAGGTGCAGCTTCCACCAAATCTTTAGCTTCTTTCAGACCCAGACCGGTCAATTCCCGGACAATTTTCAGTACGGCAATCTTCTTATCAGCTGGAACTGATTCGAGAACCACGTCAAACTCGGTTTTTTCTTCTACTGGTTCAGCAGTTTGGGTGGTTGGCCCAGGCCCGGCGATCGCCACGCCAACAGGTGCAGCAGCACTCACACCAAAGGCTTCTTCAATTTGCTTGACTAACTCAGCTGCTTCCAGCAAAGTTAGGGATTTGAGTTTTTCCAAAATATCATCGGTTGTAGTGGACATTGATATAACTCCTGTAATACGTGATTATTTATTTAGTCATTGGTCACTTGTACTGAGCGACTTGTGCCGAGCGGAGCCGAGGTAAGCCGAAGTATTAGTTATTAGTCATTAGCTGTAGACTTTTAACCGATCAACTACTAACTTTATTCGGCAGTACTTTCGGTGCTATCACCTTTTTCTGCATCGGCCACAGCCTGCAAAGCACGAGCCAGTGAACCGGGAACTTCGTTGATACCCACAGCAATCTTGCTGGCCAAGGAATTAATTGCTCCAGCAATTTGCCCCATGAGTTGTTCCTTAGAAGGCAAGTCTCCTAGAGCCTTGACATCCGGTTCTTTGAGCAGGCGACCTTCCATAACACCGCCGCGAAGTTCTGTCTTCTTGGTAGCTTTTTGGAAGTCTTGATAAGCCTTAATTGCGGATGAAAAATCTTCTTTGACCAGCAAAAAAGCTGAAGAACCTTTGAGCAGTTCTGATAATGGCTGCCATTTTTCCTGACCTTCAATGGCAATGCCCATTAGGGTATTTTTAGTTACCTTACAAACAGTGCCACTAGGGCGTAACCGCCGCCGTAAGTCTGTAATTTCAGCAACCGTTAGCCCCTGATATTCTATTACCAGTGCCAAAGTTGACTCACTCAAAGTTTCTTTGAGGTCAGCTACGATCTCTTTTTTATCTTCTATCGTTCTACCCATTCCAATCTCACCTCCTCAAAACAATCAACAATTTTCCTACCTTGTGCGTTTTTCTCAACTCAATCGAAAACAACAAACCCCAGCTGAGATAGCCGGGGTTGATTAGTAAAACCTTGACACCATAGTTATCACACCGATATCGGTGGTAATTTTGGCAATTCAAGTTTTCACCTCGGCAGGATATTAAGCTATTAGCACCTGCTGTCTCCGGCTTTGACTATTTAATTTTGTCCTTTGTCGTAAGTCACTTGTCCTTGTTTTTATAAATGACTAATGACAAAAATTATGCTGCTTCGCTGAGTTTCAAATCTCGTAGGGCACTGATATCAACTTTAATCGATGGTCCCATCGTAGCAGATACAAAAAATGTCCGCCAATAGCGACCTTTAGCGCCTGAAGGACGGTTACGGTCAATTGTTTCTTGCAACGCCTTCAGGTTGACTAACAAATCTTCAGGCGAGAAGGATGCCTTACCAAACATAACATGGACAATGCCAGTGCGATCGGCTCGGAATTCTAACTTACCAGCTTTAAATTCAGCGATCGCACTTGCGATATCAAATGTCACAGTTCCACCTTTGGGCGATGGCATCAAACCACGAGGACCAAGCAATTTACCTAACTTTGCCACCTGTGGCATGACATCAGGTGTGGCAATTAGCTTGTCAAAGTCCATCATGCCTTTTTGAATATCGTCAATTAGTTCTTCTGAACCGGCTATATCAGCACCAGCATTTGTTGCTTCTGTTACTTTTTCACCTCTAGCAATCACTGCTACCCTAATAACTTGTCCTGTACCTTTGGGTAGTGCTACCGTTGTCCGCAACTGTTGGTCTGTATACTTCGGGTCAATTCCCAGCCGGATATGCGCTTCAGCTGCTTCGGGGAATTTAGCTGTTGCCGTGTCTTTTAACAGAGATAAAGCCTCTAAAGGTTGATAATCTTTATCTTCTACTTTTGCTTGCAGTGCTTGCAAACGACGTGATACTTTTTTTGTCATTTTTTTCTCCTGGGGTAATTCCGAAGCTTTGCTTCTCCCCCGATACAATTTTATCTTTTGTCCTTCGTCCTTTATTGATTCATTAATAACTAATGACCAACAACTAATTACAAATCACCAATGATTAATCAGCGACTGTTACACCCATATTCTTAGCGGTTCCTTCCACAATCTTCATCGCCGCTTCTATGTCGTTGGCATTGAGGTCAGGAAGTTTGGTTTGGGCTATTTCTTGCAGTTGCGCTCTGGTAATTTTTCCAACTTTCTTTTTGTTGGGTTCATTCGAGCCTCTTTCGATTTTTGCCGCCTTGCGAATCAGTACTGACGCTGGTGGCGTCTTGAGTACAAAGGTGAAACTCCGGTCTTCAAAAACGGAAATTTCTACGGGGATTACCGTTCCAGCTTGGTCTGCTGTTTTGGCGTTGTACTCTTTGCAGAACATCATGATATTGACGCCGTGTTGACCCAAGGCGGGGCCTACTGGCGGTGCTGGGTTGGCTTTTCCAGCATTTAAGGCTAGTTTAATGACCGCCACTATTTTCTTCGCCATTTGTATTTAGCTCTGTTTCTCTACCTGATTAAATTCCAATTCTACTGGTGTATCCCTACCAAAAATCGAGAGCAAGGCTTTGAGCTTACTCCGCTCTGGAGAGACTTCAATCACCTCGCCTTCAAAATCTTTAAATGGACCAGAAAGCACGATTATCTTATCACCAGTAGCCATATCAATTTTGACAACTGGCTCTTGTTCGCTGGTTTGTTTGAAGATCCGTTCTACTTCTGAAAGACTAAGTGGTATGGGGTTAACATGACCGCGACCCTTGCTACTGCCACGTTTTTGTTCTGAGCCAACAAAATTAATGACATGAGATGTGTTGCGTACCACCTGCCACGTATCATCATCCATCATCATCCGCACCAGCACATAGCCTGGAAAAACTTTCTCTTCTGTATGCTGGCGACTACCATCTTTGCGGATTTTTACCGCTGGTGTGTGGGGAATTTCCACCTGGATAATTTTGTCAGCGACATCAAAAGTTTGAATGCGCTGCTCTAAATTAGTCTTTACACGCTTTTCACAGCCTGAAGCAACCTGCACCGCATACCAGCGTGCTTCTTTTGACGCTGTTTCTAGTGTTTCTGTTGTTTCCTCTGACTGCAACATTGAGTTGCGTGGTTCATCTGTTGCAAAACTCATTAGAACACCTGTTTTGCTGCCCAACCAAAGAATCCATCGACCAAGTATATCAAAGATGCGGAGAGTGCCACCATTAACAATACGGCAGCGGATTCGCTCACTATCTGTTTGCGACTAGGCCAGACTACTTTCTCAAGTTCTTCTTTGGTTCCTTGGATAAAGTTACCAAAGCTAAACCCATTTGTATTTTCTGGCAATTCTGCTTCATTTTTTTTGCTCACAGCCCTTTATCCCCCGTTTGTCAGTCAATTTGGTGTCTTGGTTTGCAGCTTCGACTCTATTCCACTTACTATTAGTAAAACAGCTGCAAATACAATAATTTTACCCGAAATTATTAACGCTAGCTGCTATTTTAGCAGCTGCGTAATTATTTCGGGCTTTGTTTTTTGCTCTTGAGCGCGCCCTGGAGGACTTGAACCCCCGACATCAGGTTTTGGAGACCTGCGTTCTACCAACTGAACTAAGAGCGCACAAGCTGTTTTTGATTCAGCGATTGCCTTGAGCTAAATTTTAGTTTAAAGCAATATGAGATTTATATCATAGCTCAATTTAATTGATAAAACAAGTCAGCGGCAAATGCCGCTTCAGGCTTGAGATTTCTCTCATACTTTTAAAAGGGAATTACAAAGGACGGTCAAAGCGTTGCTTGATCCGGGTTGCCTTACCAACGCGATCGCGCAGATAATACAATTTAGCACGGCGTACTTTACCGCGACGTAAGACTTTTATGCTGTCAATCCGGGGAGAATGCAACAGAAATACTCTCTCAACGCCCACACCTTGAAAAACTTTGCGGACTGTAATAGTTTCGTTAATGCCACCATTGCGCTTGGCAATTACTACTCCTTCGTAAGGTTGAACGCGGTATTTATCGCCTTCCTTGATTTTCACTCCTACTTTTACTGTGTCGCCCACATAAATATCGGGCAGATTTGATTTTAACTGTTCCGCTTCAATCGAGCGGATAACCTCTTGAGCGTTCATAATGTTTCTGTCTGCTTAAAAAACTCACAATCATCAATCATAAATCGATAATCCTATTTCAGTCTACCCATTGCAGATTGATAATTTTACTGATACAACACCCCAGAAATGGAAGTTATATTGCAGAATACTCTACCACAGGTATGAATTTATGAAATTTAGCGTCGTTATTACTACTTATAATCGCTTGGACTTGCTCAAAAGAGCAATTGACTCGGCTTGTAACCAAACAATTGAATGTGAGGTGGTTGTTGCTGATGACTGTTCTAATGATGACACCCAAAACTATGTCAAAAGCTTAGGCGATAAAGTTGTTTATCATCGTAACCAAGTTAACCGAGGTCATGCAGCGACGGTAAATGCTGGAGTTGCCAAAGCTAGCGGTGAGTGGATTAAGTTTCTCGATGATGATGACTATTTGGCTGCCAATTGTATAGAAGAAATGACAGGTGCGATCGCCCTTCGTCCCGATGCTGTAATCTGCTCTTGTGTGGCAGCTCAGGTAGACGCCAATGAAGTTGAACTTTCTCGCACTCCCCAAGTTGGCCCTGGTTTAGCTTTTTATATCCCCCAAGCCGATATTCACTACGGTATGCTCCTAGAACTTATACCCTTCGGTACACCTGCACAAGTAGCTTGTCGGCGCGATGCTTTCTTACAAACTGGTGGTTGGGACTCCACACTCGATGCTAATTGTGATGACATCGATTCCTGGATTCGGATTGCTCAATTTGGTGATGCTATTTTCTTGAATCAGTGTCTTGCTTATCGTACTATCTGGCCTGGTGCTTATAATCAAAAGTTTTCTTTATCTCGACGGTTGGCAACAAATATCTTAATGAAAGAGAAAATTTACGCCTTGGTAAATGAGCAACACCGTCTGAAGATTCCCCGCTTTCAGGATATCCAAAATTACCTAAAATTACATTGGATTTTAGTAGCACTTAAGCAAAAAAATCTCAAAAGTTTTTTTTCAATGATAGAACCATCTGTATTTTCTCCTTTAGCTTGGAAATATTTATTAACTGCTGTTTCATCACGTCGCGCTCAGGGAAATAATTCTCAGATTCGTAAATTCGTATTGATTGAATCTTAACTTTTTCAGCGTTGACGATAGTTTTTAGAATGACAAACTTATATTATTTAGAAAATATTGCTCGCCTTGTTTTTTATATCAAGCAAGTTGCTGTTGATACCAGATATCAGAATTTTGGAGTTTTACCCCGATTTATCGAGCTATTACTGAATAAGTCTTTAAAGCTAAGTAGCTGATTAGAAACGCTAGTAGTTAGTGATAAGTAAGTGGTCATTACAGACTACTGACTACTTTTAAGTTGTCGCTGAAGATTTCAACAGTTGTGTTGATTTCTACTCAGTTACTTATCTTAATTTTGTATACATATCTCAAACTTTATGCGAATCATACATATTCTGAACCACGTTCAAGAAATAGGTAACGGTATTGTAAATGTAGCTGTAGATTTAGCTTGTTTACAGGCAAAATCTGGCCATAAGGTAGCAGTTATTTCTGCTGGTGGTGAATACGAGGTATTACTAAAGAACTTTGGCGTCAAACATTACCAATTAGACCAAACAAGGAAACCATTAAGTATTATAAAAGCTGCTATCGGTTACCGAGCGATCGCCGCAGAATTTCAGCCAGATATCGTTCATGCACATATGATGACAGGAGTCATGCTAGCACGCATTTTTCAAGGTCAATATGCTTTAGTTTCCACAGTACACAATGAATTTCAGCGTACTAGCTTGTTGATGGGTTTGGCTGATAGAGTAATTACTGTCAGTCAGGCTGTGCGAGATTCTATGGCAGGGCGTGGTATCCCAAAAAATAAGTTACGGGTAGTGTGCAATGGAACACTGGGTAGTCCCCGCACTCGGCAAATAGGAGATTATCAAACCTTATCATTACAGCGTCCAGCGATCGCCACCGTAGCTGGGATGTATCAACGCAAGGGAATTACGGAGTTAATTGCTGCTTTTGAACAGATTGCCTCAGATTTTCCCGAAGTACATCTTTATTTGGTAGGCAATGGCCCTGATAAACAGTTATTTGAGGTACACGCACAAGCAACTTCTGCTAGAGAACGCATTCATTTTCAAGGCTTCCAACCAGAACCTCAGCGCTACCTCAAATCTTGCGATATATTTGTGCTGGCTTCCCACCGCGACCCTTGTCCCCTGGTGCTTTCGGAAGCTAGGGAAGCTGGAGTTGCGATTATTGGCACTCAGGTAGATGGAATTCCTGAAGCTTTGGACAATGGGCAAGCAGGTCTTTTAGTACCTGTAAAAGACAGCAATGCTTTAGCTGGGGTTTTAGTACAATTACTCAGTAATGCTGATATGCTGCACGAGTGGAAACAGCGGGCAAATCAAAACCTAGATCGGCTGAGTGTTGCCCGCGTTCATCAGGAGACATTAGCAGTGTATAGTGAGTTAAAAGGTTAATAGTGTAGCGATCGCTTGAGTTTTAAAGTTACACCTAAAGCCCCAAAGATTAGTACACCTAAAATATTAGTTGATTCAGGAATGACAGTGTAATAAGCAGCCACTCTAATCGGCCCATCTTTGTCTTCTTGCTCTGGTGGTATTGCTGGAATAATTCCAGCACCTGGCGCTAGATTAGGCTGGGTTGCGAATGGATTGTAAAATAAACTTCCGTTTGGGATTACGCCACCACTAAAAGTGATAGTACTACCATTGATAGTAATATCTTTAAAAATATCTTTTAGCTCAGAGTTATTAGAGTAACCAATCTTGCCATCTCCATTAACATCTCCCCATTGCACTGGTTCATTATCAAATGGTGGAGTAGAATTAGGATTACTATAGGACAACGTTTTTAAGTCAAAGACTAAGCTATTTATATCGTATCCGGTGGCATTTAGGAAGTTATTAGCTACATCTGGGACACCATATTCTACTACTTGCCCTGGTTGATAGTCTGTGAGGGTTCTTGGGGGTTTAGTGTCGAGTATGTCTTGATTTTTAGTCGTTACAATGGGTTCTACAAAAATGACAGCTCTGGCTGGTGTCAAAGACAAAAAACTAATTCCTGCTGCTCCTAGAACGGACAAGGCTATTTTGGTTACTATTGTAGTCATGTTTCTGTCCTCTTCATATTAATTGAGAGAATGTTATACCGTGTAGGTTAAATCAAACAGCAAAAACTCACTTTGAAACTGCTATCTATCTGCTAGATAAATAGTGGTCAATGTGTGCTAATTGTTGAGTTTGTCTCCACTCATTGGTTGATTTATAAAGCAATTCTTGTAATGCTTTATCACATTAGCTAGTAATTTCACGCAATCTTTATCAAAAATCTAAATTAGAAGTTATACATTGACAGATTGGGCAATATGTGAATTGTTCAACAGAAGCCACTGTAAAATGGGATAATTTATTTTCTGTAAGTCCCTCAGGTGTAAGTTGAAGAGAAGATGAGTTAGCTCATCCAATTGAACAACAAAAGTGGAAAAAACTTAATTGAAAGTTCAGTTTCTTTAAGCTGAATATCTAAAAGCGGAAATAGAAGTATGAAGTTCGCAACTAAATTTTTATATTGAAAAATATTCTTTGGTCAGCAGAATGTGGTAAGTATATTACTTTATTTGACTCTAACTCTAATCCAATTCCCTGCGTCCTTCCAAGGCTCTTGCCAAAGTCACTTCGTCAGCGTACTCCAAATCACCGCCTACAGGTAAACCAAAAGCAATTCGTGTCACCTTGGTAAATGGCTTCAGCAGCTGACCGAGATACAGTGTGGTTGTCTCCCCTTCCACACTTGGACTAATTGCTAAAATCACTTCTTGAGGTTGTTGCTTACTGACCCGGCGCACCAAAGCTTGAATAGTTAATTGTTCTGGCCCAATTCCATCAATGGGCGAAATCACCCCACCCAAAACGTGATACTTGCCCTTATACTCGCGAGTTTTTTCTAGGGCAATCACATCACGAGAATCTGCTACTACACAAATAGTATTATTATCACGGTTGACATTGCGACAAATTTCACAAACTGGCTCAGCAGATAAGTGAAAACAGACTGAACACAAGCCTATCTGTTTTTTTGCCTCCACCAAAGCTTGCGCCAAAGCTTCTACTTCTGCTTCTGGTCGCTTCAAAATATGCAAAGCCAGTCGTTGGGCAGATTTAGGGCCAACTCCTGGCAGGCGTTGCAACTGCTCAATTAATCGTGCTAAAGGGCGTGCGTAAACCGTTGTCTTGTCTCCAGAATGTTTTCACCTTAACTATAATGACATTCCTATAAAATTTTGGAGTAGTCATTTAATTCATTACAGCTAAAATGGGAATCTTGGTAGCAAATGGACGTTTGTAAATGGGTTATCATACAGAATTTCAAGGAAGTTTCCAACTCGATAAACCACTTAAAGCAGAACATCTAGCTTATCTCAAAGCGTTCAGCGATATCCGGCATATGAAGAGGCTCGTTACTAAGCTAGAGAAAATTCGCGATCCTATTCGAGAGGCTGTAGGTTTACCTATAGGAGCCGAGGGAGCTTATTTTATAAGAACTAGTTCTAAGAACGATCAACAATATCGACACCCTTCAATTTTATATCAAAATTTTCCTCCAAGTGAGCAGCCTAGTCTATGGTGTGATTGGACTCCCAACGATGATGGAACAAAAATTATTTGGAACCAAGCAGAGAAGTTCAATTGCTATATTGATTGGTTGTTGTATCTAATTAAAAACTTTTTTAATCCCTAAGGATACAGCTTGACTGGCAGCGTTCATTGGGAAGGACAAGACCCAAATGATTATGGCATTATTTATATTAAAAATAACGTAGTCGAAGTCTTTGGCCCCATCGTGATTACTAATGCATCTGGTGAGATCAGACAACTGCGGGCTTTCTTGTGCCATGCTTCTGATGACAAGTCTGAAATAGAAAAACTCTACAATAAGCTATGTGAAAATCGTATTAATCCTTGGCTCGATAAGAAAGCTTTAATACCTGGTCAAGATTGGAAGCTAGAGATTACAAGGGCTGTGCGTAATTCTGATGTTGTAATTGTTTGCCTCTCCCATCGATCCATTAACAAGATTGGTTTTGTTCAAAGGGAAGTAAAATTTGCATTAGATGTTGCTGAAGAACAGCCCGAAGGTAGCATCTTTATTATTCCAGCAAAGTTGGAAGAGTGTGATATTCCTCAAAGGTTACACCAATGGCAGTGGGTAAATTTGTATGAGCAAGATGGTTATGAAAGATTATTACTAGCTTTGCGAGCGCGAGCAGAGGCACTTACCATAAGTGAATAATTTACGCGTTGAAGGGATGGATTTTAATTTGAAGATACAAGAAGATACTTTTTGAATTTTTTTTAACCAAATACTTCTGAAAACAAAAACGCCCCCCGTGTTTGGAGAGCGTTCTTGATTTAACTAAGCTTGATAATTAACCATTGATAGCAGGAGCGGTTATTGCGACTCTAG
>JBALDB010000026.1:0-26994 GCA_036918135.1 Nostoc sp. | reverse complement strand
GATAGTTTAGGGGTTGCCCTACGTGAAAATAGCTCGATGCCAGGTTCATATTTCAATACAAACCCTCTAGCTCTTCTCTATCGCTAGGGGGTTTGATATGTTTGGATACTATTGGTTATTTCATCAAACTCATTCTCGATTACTCTAACGGTGAGTTATAAAGCTCTTCTTACCCTAAAACAGAAGAAAGCTTCTGTTAAACTTGTGAAAAAACGAGTAACCCTGACCTTCCCGAAACGCGCTGTACAAATGCCAGTCACTTACGTACTGGCTAAAGAGTTCAACGTCGCTGCTAATATTATCCGTGCCCAAGTTGCCCCAAATCAAATTGGCAAACTGGTATTGGAACTATCGGGAGACATCGATCAATTGGATGCAGCGATTGAGTGGATGCGCTCGCGCCATGTTAATGTTTCTCATACTCTAGGCGAAATTGCGATCGATCCAGATGTGTGTGTCCACTGTGGTTTGTGTACTGGAGTTTGTCCTACAGAAGCTCTTAGCCTCCATCCAGAAACATCTAAGTTAACATTCACGCGATCGCGTTGCATCGTCTGCGAACAGTGTATCCCCAGTTGTCCGGTTCAGGCAATATCTACCAATCTTTAACAATCTAAAATCCAAAATTGATATTAACTCAGCTTAAACACATCCGCTATTACACCACTATCATCCACCAGCCTCGTTTTTGCTGGAGAGTCATAAACTACTAATAGCGAAGGTATACCAGTGACATTCTGAAAAAGCGTGATTCCTTCAGCACGATCTTCCCGATTTCCATAAGGAATATCTTGTACAAAATCTGGATTGCTAAAAACATTTTCTGGCAAATTTACACCATTTCTCCAGCGATAAAGTTGCACGGGGCCATCTAAATCCATTGTTGGCCCAGCTAAAATCAACAAGTCTTTTCCATCTACATACAAATCCCTAATTCCCAAACCATTTAACCAGATAAAATGCTTTTTATATGCCTCCTTGACTTCTCCAATTTGCCTTAGTTTTAAAAGTCCAGGGCTAGAATCTTCTAACTCTATTTCCAAAACCACAGCCCAACCCCGTAATACAGGGCCGCGCAAACCCAGAAAAATCCGATTTTGATAAATGCCTATTCCTTCAATATCAAAGCCATTATCTTTTCCAGGAATCGCTGCTTTAATAAATGAGCCTAAATGGGGGTCTTCTGCCAAAGCTGTCATTAGCAAATTACCCTGGCTTGTCACCTCTAATTTAGCAGCATTCAACTGCACATCTGACTTTTGGGGATGTGGGCAAGATGAAAATAAGTTTCCCTCTATTAAAGGAATCCGTCCTAACAGGTAACGGTTGGGTTCTGATTCAATTTTTGCTAATCTATTAAAGTTTTTTAGATCGGTATTATCTGGTTTCGGTTTTTTACGTTTGTAGCTGTGAGAACCAACAAACCATAAATAATAATCGCTATAAGCAAGTCCTTCTATATCAATTTCTTGGTCTTCTGGTGCTGGTAAGCTGATAAATTCTGCTACCCGAAATTGTTGATGGTCTGCAAATTTATTAGTATCAACCAAAGACAGACGTTCAATAGTTGAAGTTTCATCTGACCCCAACCATAAATACTTCTGGTCTGTTAGTAGGACTGCTGACAAATCTTCTTTGTGTTCTTTAAAATTTTCTACAAAAGTCAATGAAACTTGATTAAGCAAATCTGAGTTTGGCATTTTGGCTCGTGTATCTGGTTACAAAAATACTAATCATATTATTACAATGTATAATTTGATTTTTTGAAAAATATATAAAAACTATTATTTATATCGAATTTTAACAGGAATCTGCTGCTTACACCTCTGATAAGTATAGGACTTTTTCCCAAAAATATAACTATTTCAAGAGTATAATAATTTACAAATGTAATTTAATAATATCAAAAATAGATGTAGTTTTTTGACTAATGTTATTATGCAATAACTAGATTTTGCATCTAATTAATAATCCATTATGAAATTAGCCACACATCCCACAGTAAAAACTCTAGGAGACTATGCTTACCAAGCGATTCAAAAACACTTTAAGAAAACTTTGAAGTGGGAAAAATCGGTAAAGAAAGATGAAGATCCAGAAGCACTGCATCAAATGCGAGTAGGAATGCGTCGCTTACGGACGGCTGTAACTAGGTTTGGGCTAGCAGTAGATCTGTCCAAGCCAGTCAGCGATAAAAATATTGGTAAAATAGCTCGTCGTCTTGGTAGTCTGAGAGATTTAGATGTACTTAAAGAAAGTTTAAAAAACAACTATAAACCAAATTTACCCCGCAAAGAACAGGAATCTCTACAAACAGCTTTTGCAGCTTTGGCTAAACAACGTGAAGATGTACTCTCAAGTGTACAAAAGACGCTAAAGGATGAACCTTACAAGTCTCTAAAAGAGGCATTGGAAAATTGGTTAGAGAAACCCAGTTATCAACCTTTGGCATCTGTGACAATTGGGCAAGTGCTACCTGATTTACTTTTACCGGAAGTGAGTAATTTCTTACTGCATCCAGGCTGGCTAATTGGCACGCAATTTGTGGAATCAGAAGTAAAAGTCCAGAAAAACTGGGAACGAGAAAAGATAGAACAACAATTGTTAACCCAAGGCGAAATTCTGCACAGTTTGCGAAAAGAAGCTAAACGTATACGCTACCAGATGGAGTTATTTACTGAGTTATATGGCGAGTCTTACGCGGCTTACATTACAGAAGTAAAAAATATCCAAGAAATTTTAGGTACGATGCAAGATAGTGTGGTTTTAGCTGACTGGCTAGAAGATATCTTCAAGTCAGAAATTCAAACTCAGCTACCTACCCTTACTACTTTGTTAACTGAAAACCGTTACCAGGCTTGGCAGCAGTGGCAACCCTTACAAGAAAGATATTTAAAAACTGAAACCAGACATAGCTTTCATTTGACAATACTGCACCCACTTTCGGGAGTAATAAATTAAAAGTTAGTTTTTGTTGGACGAGAAATGGACTAACGAGCAGACAATTGAATCGGAGCCTCTAGGGATAAAACATAAACACTACTCTGAGGAATCTGGACAATCCGGGTATTTTCAGCAGAACGCAAGCCAGAAATCAATCCTACAGCGCTTCCTAGCATTGCTCCCCGGTCAAACTGGTCGGGATCGCCTTGGCTGAAAAAGCCTAAGGTGCTTCCACCAATTCTGCCCCAAATAGAGCCATTCTCAACAGCTTTGTCATTAGCTCGCATATGGGTAATGGTAGTACCGGGAATCATTTGACTTGATGCTTTAATTGAGACAATTCGACCCTTGACTACTAATGATTGTGCGATAATTTTAGCGCCGCCATCAGTGGGTTTGAGGATAATAGTTACAGGAGTATTTTCTGCCGCTATAACGTTACCTTGACTATCTTGAATAGGGCTTGCTAGAGGAACGGTAAGAGGATAATCCTTTTTTTGCCCGACATCTACGGTAATAGACGCTGGAAACGAGACAATAATCGCTGTGTCTTGAGGAATGTTAATCTCTTGAGTGATTGCTTGAGCCGATTGAGCTGGCTGAATGATTACTGGTTGGGCGCTAGCTGGGAGGATGATGGAACCCAACACAGATATAGAACAGGCAAGGCTGAAGAATATTTGCGTTTTCATCACAGTTTTCCTTTGATCTGAGTAGGTTTTTTAGGATTAAATCCCTTCACTCAATCAATAGGTTTGGGGTTATTAATTTATGCAGCAGTCTGTATGGGGCAGTGGGGGAGTGTAGGGATTCAACTTAGACGCACATTAGCTAATCAATTTTTTTTCTTCAGGTAGTAATGTCGTTTCATCCTTAGCAGGTTGTTCATCTACAGATTTAGCTATAGTTAAATAGGGTTTGATAATTAGACTGACACCAATTGCCCAAGCTAATGCAACCATCCAACCAGCGAGAATATCACTCGGAAAATGAACCCCCAAATAAAGACGACACCAAGCAATTGCTATTACGTATAAACTGCCGAAGATAAAAACCAGCCGACGCCAAGGGCTAGCCCAATTGAAAATGAGCAAAATTGCTACTAATGTTACACTCGTCATCGCATGATTGCTGGGAAATGCAAAACTAGACTCAGGTGCAATGGACTCCCACAATTGCGGACGGACTCGATGCATGAATTCCTTTGCTATGAGGTTGATAATCAAGCTTCCTAATGAAATAGTGAGTACATAAGCTAGCGATCGCCAGCGTTTTTGAAGTAGTAATATTAGTGCGATCGCAACTACAATTGGTATCGCCGTCCAAGGCGACCCAATGATAGCCAGTATCACTGCTAAAATATCGAGCTGAGTGTTTGCTGTGGAGTGAACTGCTAACAGAATCGGCACATCCCACGGAAAGCCAGCTTCATTTTTCCATAGCTTCACTGCCAAAATTTCAAATATCTGCAAAGGTAAGTATACTCCAATTAATAGGAGTAAGAGCGATCGCCAACGGGCAAGCAATAAATTTTTCAGAAAATCAAGGGGCGAGCGGCTTTCTTGATTGGGCTTTTTGACACTTTGCATATTTTAAATTCTGACTCCTGAATACTTTATTTCAATCAAGCATTAAATATTATTTATCGCTAGTTAATAGTTTTACTGGAATTTTGGAAATATCCACAATGTTTACAGTATGGCAAATGTTTATAAGTCAGAAGATGACAGTTTTCGCATTCTAAATATTGATAATAACCGCAGTGAGGGCAGTGGCGATCGCGATGCCGAATTTTCTTTGCACAATTGAGACAGAGTGATTTTTGTACTCTGTTAGCTGCCTGAACTTTAGCATTAAAGACAAATTTTTGAAAAAACTTGATAATTCCAAAGCCGATCGGTGGAATCAGCAAAATATAAATATAATTGATTAAGAAAAGCAACCCGCCAAAAATAGGAGCGATTATATCAATAATAAATTTAAATATTGCTCCAATTTGTAAAAATTCAAAGATTTTAATGATTAGCGGGATAAAAAATATAACTAGCAAATGCCAGCTAATTAGCGAAATCAGTCCATATCCTCTAACTTGGGCAAATCGATGAACTGATAAGGCAATGATAATCAGCGGTAGAAGAAAGAGAGATTGAAAACCAAGTTGAATACTTGGATACCAGAATGAGGCTTTTTGATAGCCTTTTTCAACTTCTATAAATTGATTCTCATCCTGAATAAAAGATAGAAAACTAGTGCTTTCTGATTTTGCAACTAGTTCCTTTTGAAGATTAGAATTTTCTTGTCGGAGACTAGAAATTTGGTGGTCATTTTGGTCTAACTGTTGTTTAGCTTTTTCTGCACCGACTTGATTAATTGATTGTTCGCGAGACTGACCTGCAATTTTTTCTAAGAGAGTCGAATCATATTGAGTACGAATATTGCGATTAGTTTGTTCGAGATTACTTATTTTTTCTTGTTTCTGCTCAATGGTTTTGATAATTTGCTGATTTTGCTGATTGTTAATTTTATCTTTATACTCGCCATACTTTAAGCATGTTTGATTTACTTTTCCGAGATGTTCTATTTCACCTTGTTGATAGCTTTGCTGAAAGCTGAATTGATTGTTTGGGCTATATGGAAATGAAAGCTTAACAATTTCGTAATCTTTATCTTTAGTATTTTTTACCCGATAATTTTGCCACTCTGAATAACATGGATAAGCCTCAGTTGGACTGATATGCCATCTACTAATATTATCCAGTCCTGTAAAAACATTAATTAAAATAAATATATCAACTAAAATAATTACAATCAAACTCACTTTATTCAGTGGTTCATTGTTAATAGTTCTTGATTTCCTAAAAAATTGATTTAAAAGACGGCGGATGCTGGCAAACATATTGTGTTTTTAATCAATAGTAATTTAATCAAAATAAATTTTATCATATTTATGTAAATATACTTAAATAAGGTAGCACATTGGTGCTACCCAATTGAAATCTACTTAGCGGCGAAGTAAGCTTCTAGTGCTTCAGAACCACCAATTAATTTGCCATCGATAAATACTTGGGGAACTGTTGTCGCCCCTGTAACTGCTCGTAAAGAGCGTGTGGTAATATCCTTACCTAAAGTAATTTCTTCGTAATCCATACCATGTTCCTTGAGCATCGCCTTGGCACGAGCGCAAAAGGGACAACCAACTTTCGCAAACAGAGAAACTACTTCGGGTTTGACTGCTTGCGGGTTTATATATCTGAGCATTGTTTCAGCATCAGACACCTTAAAGGGGTCTCCTGGCTCATCTGGTTCAATAAACATGTGGTCAATTACACCATCTTTCACTAGCATAGAATAACGCCACGATCGCTTACCAAATCCCAAGTCTGATTTATCTACCAGCATTCCCATGCCTTCAGTAAATTCACCATTACCATCGGGAATTAATGTAATATTAGCTACTTCTTGCTGCTTTGACCATTCGTTCATTACAAAAGCATCATTCACAGAAAGACAAATAATCTCATCGACTCCATTTTCTCGAAAAACCTTAGCCAACTCGTTGTAACCAGGGAGATGAGTTGATGAACAAGTGGGAGTATAAGCACCCGGTAAGGAAAAAACAACTACTGTCTTATTAGCAAATAAGTCATCGGTTGTTACATCTACCCAGTCATTGTTTTTACGAGTGTGAAAAGTAACAGTTGGAACTCTTTTTCCTTCGTAATTAGGCAACATAATTTTGCTTCCTGAAGTAATCAATACCAGTAATATCGTACAATCGAATTACTGGTTTCATCTAACCGTCAATTAGCTAAGAAAGTTGATTGATAAATGGGGCGATCGCTGCTATAAATTCAGCGGTTGATTCGTATGGTAAAACATTGCGCCCATTTATTTTTGTACCTCGACCTTGAGGTAAACAAGCCAGATAGTCAGCTAAGCGTTCATCTGGCGTTTCTTTTTTACCTTCTTGGCTTATACTTGATGCTGTTTCCCCCACAACTACTAATGTTGGCTGCTGGATAGAAGTAATAAAATTACTATAATCCTGTCGCCAAAACCCTGCTAAAAAAGAAAACACTGCATGGCGACTAGCAAGATTTTCTGCACCTGCTACCAATGTCTTTAACCACTCTGTATCGACAGCATTATCATCAGCAAAGAGTTCACGAGTCGAGAAAGAGCGTAAAAACTTTGGCCTGCGTGCATAACGATAAAAACCACTTCCCAAAGGCGAATCTAACAGATTCCAAAAGATTTTTCGCTGCCATTGTGGTGATTTCTTGGTAATTACAGCCCACGCCGGCGGCCCAGAAAGTACAAGTCCAGCAATTAAATTTGATGCCTTTTGGACTAATTCAATCGCAACTGGGAATAACGCGCCTTGTACAACTAAAATCACAGGTTTTTGCACTACTGTTTGTAAAAAGTATTGCAACTGTTCTGCCCAGTCACTAGGAGTGTAAGCCACGTGTGGCATATCACTTTCACCGCATCCTAATAAATCAGGGTTGTAAATCAAATTACGCTGACCATAATTGTACCATTCATGGTAAAATCTTTGCCAGAATTGCCGCGATAATCCTACACCAATCGGATGAATTAACAATAAAGGAATACCCTCAGGTATTGTATTACTTGGTTGATGGACTTCGTAAGCGCAACGATAATTTTGCCAAGTGTAAAACTGGCTAGGAGATGCTGTCAAATCGGTTGTGTTAGCTACAGCTGATGGTTGCATAATTCCTAGTTTCAATACTTGCTAAAAAATCATCTGGGGATGAATCAACTCATATCCAGCTTCTTTGAGCTTTTCATTAGATACCCAGGCATTATATGGGCGAGTACTTGTGACAGAAGTATCCCATATAACTTTAGGTAAATTATGTTTTGCAAATAAGCTATTCAGCAAATTTCTACTGGTGAGATGTGCGTCATCCACTAAATTGTAAATCCCTTGCAAGCGACGGTGACGCGCAAATTCGATCGCACCAACAATATCATCCAGGTGAATCCAATTCGTGATATCTTCACCATTACCGGGACGAGTTGTACCAGAATATCTACCAAATACTTTCACCAATTCCCTACCAGTCCCATAAATCCCTCCCAAGCGGAAGATGCAAACACGAAGATTTTCGCTACAAGCTGATAACAACACATCCTCAGTTTTTCGGAGAATTTGAGCATTTAAATTAGCAGGTGCAAGTGGTGTTTCTTCGTCTACCCAAACACCATTTCTGTCACCATACACTGCATAACTTCCTGTATATATTAATTGTTTCACATTGGGAATATGCCGTAAGAGTGAAACTAAAGTATTGGCAGTTTGCAGATAAGTTTCTTCATAAACCTCTGCACCTTTGGCACCAACACTCAAAAGTACAACATCTTGATTTTGTAAAACTGATTTTAGACCATCTAGGTCATTACCTGTAGTAACTACAACTCTTTGGGCTACTGATTGTAGTACAGAAACACGCTCAGGAGAAGTTGTGGTTGCAGTGACAACAAAATTCATATTTTGCTGCCAATATTGAGCAACTTTATAACCAACATAACCACAACCAATGATTGCAACGTTCATGGCAAAGTAGACGCAAATAAATTAAACTACTCATTGAGAGAAGATTCTCAATTTCAGAGACTGCACGTAAATAAATTTAACAGTCCACAGCCAACAGTTAATAGTAGAAAAGATTTTACCTAATAACTATTGACTAATGACTATTAACTAATTTGCTAATTTGCTCGCCCTCAATTGTGGTAATTAGTTCTAGTGAAGAAGGATGGACACTACTATTAAATCGAGCTACCACTTGGCTTTGCTGATTAACTAAAAATTTTTCAAACTTCCAAGGAACAGTCACCGTCGGCTCAACGGCTTCGGTAAGTCTGTCATCAACTGGGTGTTGCTGCGATCCTGTGGCATCAACTTTACCGAATAGTTCAAAGGTAACATTATTATATTGACTTGTAGAGATTTTGACAATCTCTTGATTGCTTCTGGGTTCCTGCGCTCCAAAATCGTTATAGGAGAACCCTAAAACACGTAATCCAGCTTCTTTGTACTTTTGGTTGATCTCGTCGTTTTGGGATATATAACCGCAGTAGGAAGCCAAATTCATGATTGAAAGTACTTTTCCTGCGTAGTCATTTAATTGCTTATCCTGGTCGTTGATGGTTTTGACCAGGATATCAGAAATTGTCTTACTCATCTGGAATCGGAATTGATAGGGAATATTGCCAAGTCTCCCATATTACAGGTACTTTAAACTCGCTTTGGTTGAGAAAACTAGTAGTCTATCAAGTCAACTTTGCTGGCTGAGGGTAGGGAGTAGGGAGTGGAGAATAGGGATTAGGGACTTGAAAATAAATATTTAAGAATACTTAGGAATATCTCACTACCCAGTAGCCAACGTCTAATCTCTTAACTAGCGATCGCTTCTGAGTACACTTGTGATAACCTGTTTGTAAATAGATCTACTAATCCGTTATTTTTCAAAAAATCTTGCAAATCTGCGTTACTTTTAATACAAAAATCAATATCTTAGCAATCAAACCACAGATAGATTCTTATAGAAGTTCGATTTTAGGAAACCTTACCTGAGAGTTATCTGTGGGTGAAATAAAAAAATATCAGGTGAGCTATGGCGATTCTCAAATTAGAAGATGATACAATCCTCACGGATATCAATGATATTGGTCAAGAACTCACACCCTTAAATATCCAACTCAACCGCTGGACTATAGAAAATAATCCAGATTTACATCGTTTGCTCGCACAAGATAGCCTCAACGACGATGAAAAAGAACAGGTACTAAAAACACTGGATGGCTATTTTCACCAACTGCAACAAATAGCAGGCTATCAGTCACGGGATCTGATTGTTCTCCATCCAGGAATGGACAACCTTGAGGAACTAATGGCAAAGTTTGACCGAATCCACACACATGCAGATGATGAGGTACGTTACGTCATCGATGGAGAAGCAATTTTTGGGTTTGTGCGTCCCGATAGTAGTCAGGTAGAATTGACAATCCAAAAAGAAGAATATATCAACGTACCAGCCGGAACAGAACATTGGTTTCATCTTACCTCAGCACGGCGAATTAAAGCGGTGCGCTATTTTATCAGCACTGAAGGTTGGGTTCCTCAGTATACCAATAAGCAAATTCGCCTTCATCGGGCAGTAGCTTGAGAATTGCCCAAAAACGAAGAACTGGGAGGACTACAAAGTGAAGCGGATTGTTTTTTGCGACTTTGACGGAACCATTACAGTTCAGGAAACCTTTGTTGCAGTCCTGAAAAAGTTTGCCCCAGAACTGTCGGCAAAATTAATACCAGAAATGTACGCGCAACGCCTCACACTCCGAGAAGGTGTCCGAGAAATCCTGCAATCAATCCCATCTTCCAGCTATAGCGAAATTTTAGAATTTACTCGAAAAGAGCCAATGCGCCCAGGATTTATAGAACTGCTGGATTTTCTCGACTCTCAGGAAGTACCCTTAGTGGTAGTTTCTGGAGGACTGCGAGAGATGGTAGAGATTGTTTTGGGTGCGACACAACAGCGAGTTTATGCTATTCACGCCGTTGATGTGGATACCAGTGATACTCTCTTAAAAGTCCATTCTGATTTTCAGGGAGAAACAGAACTGGTGGCGAAGGTACAAGTAATGGCAGAGTATCCCGCTGATGAGAAAATTGCCATTGGCGATTCAATTACCGACCTAAACATGGGACTTCAGGCATCTGTAATATTTGCACGCGATCGCCTAGCAGAGTATTTTAATGAATACCAAAAACCATATATTCCCTGGAATAATTTTTCGGATATCCGCGATTATTTAGCAAAATCATGGAGGTCAGCATGATACAGCGAACCCTAACTGACCCTCGTCTTGAGTTAATCACTACAGCCCGTCATTTCTATCAACAAGGTTGGATGGTAGGAACTGCCGGCAATCTTTCAGTGCTTTTACCTGATGGTAGCTTCTGGATTACAGCTAGTGGTCGGTCTAAAGGAGAATTATCACTCAGTGATTTTGTCCGTATTTATGCAGATGGTAAGGAGCATTTGCCAAATAATTTAAAGCCCTCCGCAGAAACCGCCATTCACCAAGTACTTTATACCTTGTTTCCCGAAGCAAAAGCTTGCTACCACGTCCACTCAGTTGAGGCAAATCTGGTTTCCCGCTTGGTAACTGGAGACTCTTTACCGTTACCACCTCTGGAAATGCTTAAAGGTTTGGGAGTTTACCAACAAAATCCCAATTGTGTAATTCCCATTTTCACAAACTATTTACAGGTTTCCCAAATTGCTACCGACATTAAAGAGCGTTTGACAATTACTCCACCCGAAGTCCCAGCCTTGCTCATCCGCGACCACGGCGTTACAGTTTGGGCACCTTCCCCTGAGTCTGCCCGTAACTACATTGAGTTGGTAGAATACATTTTTCGCTACATGGTAGCCAGTTGGAGAATGGGGAGATGAAGAGATGGGGAGGCTCTTGAGACAGGCAAAGAAACAACTAATGACAAATGACCAATAACAAATGACTAACCAAACTATTCGCGTTGTTGCCCGTATTGTTGCTTTGCCTGACAAAGTAGAAGAACTTAAAGCTGTGTTGTTGGAACTCATCAAACCAACCAGACAGGAACCAGGTGCAATCAAATATGAACTTTTACAAAATCAGGCTGACCTAACGGATTTTACTTTTGTGGAAGAGTGGACTTCTCATGAAGCCCTGAATACTCACCTAGACTCACCCCATCTGCAAACCGGAATTGCTAAACTCGAAGGTTTGGTGGCTGCTGCACCAGATATCCGCCGTTACCATCTTTTGGCATGAGACAAACTTTATAAGTGTAAGGAGCAATTTTTATACTCTTAATACTTAATATCAACATGCAATTTAAATGCTCATTAGCTTAGCTATCTGTTGATTTTTGCTCTAGCCTCTGATTTTGGGAGGCTATTTTATTTAATATTGATATATTAAGTTTCAAGATTGAAGCGATCGCTCCAGAATCAAGCTTGATTCTGAAGTATCTTGATCCTGAGGGCTTATTCAAAAATTGAAAGCTGCAACATGTATGTGCCAATTGCTTGGAATGAATTGCAATGTCCCAACGGATATTTGCTTTTCTTTTGAAGGTTTTTCTGCACGGGGAGGAAAAACAGATCATCATAGCGATGGTTGGGGCATTGCTTTCTTTGAAGGAAAGGGATGTCGGATGTTTTTAGATGCTCAACCTTCTATTGTTTCTCCGGTAGCGGAGTTTGTGCGGAGTTATCCCATCCACTCAACCCATGTCATAGCCCATATCCGCAAAGCTACTCAGGGTGAAGTTGCCTTACACAACTGCCATCCTTTCCGCAGAGAATTATGGGGTAAGTATTGGGTATTTGCCCATAACGGTAATTTACCTGACTTTTATCTAGAAAATATGGGCTTTTATCAAGCCGTAGGTGATACAGATAGTGAAAAAGCATTCTGTCTAATGTTAGAAACATTGCGACAACGCTTTCCTAAAGGTGAGCCTTCTATTAAAGAACTTTATTCTGTGCTGCAAGAAATTACTGAGATAATTTCTAAAATAGGTATATTTAACTATTTGCTCTCAGATGGAGAACACTTTTTTGCTTATTGCTCGACCAAACTCAGCTATATTGTCCGCCAAGCGCCCTTTGCCGCTGCCCATTTGATTGACCAAGATATGACCGTAGATTTTCGGGAAGTGACTACCGAACGCGATCGCGTCGCCGTTATCGCTACCACCCCCCTCACCGATAACGAAGTTTGGACACAAATCGAACCCGGAGAATTGCTAGTATTTCAGGACGGGTTACCCATGAAATATGCCGTCAGTTAACAGTGGGTTTAGGTTGGGTAAACTGATAATATTACTCAACAAATATTTAGGTAGTTTTCTTTAAAATATTTAAATCTAGCAATCCTAATTTGATTTTATTCAAATTCCAAGCTTTAGATTCCCGATTTCTTTAATAAGTCGGGAATCTTATTATTCACTAATATTTATAATTTTTCTATTTAGGCAGGAGGTAGAAGGCAGTCCCGATGAAACAAGTTTCACCACCATGCATGAAAAAGGAATATCCCCTACACCCCACATCCTACACTCTTTTTCAAGTTAGGAGGAAAGAGGGTTTAAGTCTATTTAATTTTTCTTAATATAGTTTTGTTTTTCCACACCATTCTACTTAGCAGGTAATAAGTAATGGGGAATGGGTAATGTTTGACAATCACCCATTAATCACTAATGTTCTGTTTAGCTCATGCTTCATTTACTAGCAAGTTGCTTGATTCCCGCAGTGACTAATTGTAATGGTAATTTTATATTTTCAACTCGAAGTATTTGTAATTCTTCGCAGAACTGATACAATCACCATATTTTCTATCGAGAATATGAGGTTTTTGTGTATTTGTAACCAAATTGCTGCAAAAATCTAGTAATATACTACAGGATATAACTGTATTCCCATCTAGTAAACGTAGATTTAGCGGAGTAAAAAGAATGAGTTTGTGGCAGCGCCCACTGAAAATATTACAAGCGATCGCTGAACATACAATCAATCGGTTCAGAGTGAATTCGCTCAAAGGCTTTGTATCGCTGTTTTTAGCAGGGGCTTTATTGAGTGTGGCGCTTGCCGCCTGCTCTGGTGGAGATGGAAGTAATTCTTCGGCCGAAGCTCCTACTGCCAATCCTGCTGCTGCTACTAACAAGGATGTTCAACTGACCCTCGTTTCCTTTGCGGTTACCAAAGCCGCTCACGAAGCCATCATTCCTAAATTTGTAGAACAGTGGAAGAAAGACCATAACCAAACTGTCACCTTCAAGCAAAGCTATGGCGGTTCTGGTTCCCAAACTCGTGCTGTTATCGATGGTTTGGAAGCAGATGTTGTCCACCTGGCATTAGCAGGAGACACCACCAAAATTGAGAAGGCTGGATTAATTCAATCGGGATGGGAAAAAGAAGTTCCCAACAATGGCATTGTCTCCAAATCTGTAGCAGCATTAGTCACTCGTGCCGGCAATCCTAAAGGCATCAAGAACTGGGAAGATTTAGCCAAAGACGGTGTGAAATTGATTACTGCTAATCCTAAAACTTCAGGCGGTGCTAAGTGGAATTTCTTAGCATTATGGGATTCTGTAATTAAAACAGGTGGCGATGAGGCGAAAGCAACTGAATTTGTGACTAAAGTTTATAAAAATGTGCCAATCTTGCCTAAAGATGCGCGGGAAGCTACTGATACATTTGCCAAGCAAGGGCAGGGAGATGTCTTAATCAACTACGAAAACGAAGTTATTTTGGCACAGCAAAAGGGCGAGAAGGTTGAGTATGTCGTTCCCGATGTGAATATATCTATCGACAATCCAATCGCTGTGGTAGATAAAAACGTCGATAAGCACGGAACCCGCGAAGTTGCAGAAGGTTTTGTGAAATACCTCTATAGCCCAGAAGCACAGCAAGAGTTTGTCAAATTGGGATTCCGTCCTGTGGATGAGACTTTAGCTCAAACCAAGGAAGTCACAGACAAATTTCCCAAGCTGAAAACTTTAGGTACAGTTGCAGACTTGGGTGGTTGGGACGCAATTGATAAAAAGTTCTTCGCAGATGGGGGCGTGTTTGATAAGGTTCAAGCCCAAGTCAAACGTTAATTAGTCATTAGTCAATGGTCGGTGGTCAGTAGAAAAAACAACCGACCACTGGCAAAAAACTTTTTTGAAATTAAAATTTTGAATTTTTGACTATGACGACTGTATCTCCTTCTGTAGAAGTTGAACGTAAAACACCTTTTTGGAAGACATTGCAGCGAGTTCCGTGGACTTGGCGAATCACCATAGTATACCTAACGGTGATGTTGTTTATGCCGATAGTTGCTATGTTCTTAAAAGCGAGTACAGAACCTCCGGCTAGGTTTTGGGCGATCGCAACCAGTGATATCGCATTAGCAACATATAACGTAACTTTTGTTACTTCATTGTTTGCTGCCCTGCTCAATGGCGTATTTGGAACTTTGATTGCTTGGGTTCTGGTTCGCTACGACTTTCCCTTAAAACGCTTGATTGATGCCACAGTAGATTTACCTTTTGCATTGCCAACATCGGTAGCAGGGTTAACACTGGCAACGGTTTATAGTGATAACGGCTGGATAGGCTCCCTGCTATCACCTTTAGGAATTAAAGTATCTTTCACCCGGACGGGAGTAGCGGTGGCAATGATTTTTATCTCACTGCCTTTTGTGGTGAGAACTGTACAACCTGTGCTTCAAGAAATGGAACATGAAATTGAAGAAGCCGCTTGGTGTTTGGGTGCTTCTCAATGGCAGACCTTTTGGAAAGTGATTTTACCACCATTATTTCCGACGATTTTGACTGGTGTTGCCTTGGGTTTCTCTCGTGCAGTTGGAGAATATGGTTCCACAGTGATTATTTCTTCTAACACGCCCTTCCAAGATTTGATTGCACCTGTGCTAATTTTTCAAAGACTAGAGCAGTATGACTATTCTGGGGCAACAGTAATTGGTATAGTTCTCCTATCAATTTCATTAATATTGCTGTTAGCAATCAATTTCTTACAAGCATGGGCAAGGCGATATGACAGTAGATAAGCCAAGTTTTCATTCATCTGCATCTGATGAGACATATACAGCCAAGCCGAAAGAGCAGAACAAGTGGGTGCCAATAGTTTTAATTGGGATAGCGATCGCCTATTTAACCTTAGTTCAATACATCCCTGCTATTAACGTTTTTATCCAAGCTTTCAGCAAAGGAGTCGGGCCATTTCTATCCAACTTGACTAGGCCAGCCTTTCTCCATGCAGCTTGGTTGACGCTGTTATTAGCTGCGATCGCTCTGCCAATAAATACAGTATTTGGTTTGTGTGCAGCTTGGGCGATCGCACGTCATAAATTTCCCGGACGCGCCATAGTTTTGAGCATTATTGACCTGCCTTTTTCTATCTCCCCTGTAGTCGCAGGATTGATGATTGTTTTACTTTACGGACGCAATGGTTGGTTTGGCCCTTGGCTGCAAGCAGTTGATATCAAAATTATCTTTGCTTTTCCAGGTATGGTACTAGCTACAGCCTTTGTAAGTATGCCCTTCGTGGCGCGAGAAGTAATTCCTGTTTTAGAGGAATTTGGCAAAGACCAAGAAGAAGCTGCTAGAACTTTAGGTGCCAAAGATTGGCAAATCTTTTGGCGCGTCACCTTACCTAGTATCCGTTGGGGCTTACTCTACGGTTTAATTTTGACCAATGCCAGAGCAATGGGTGAATTCGGCGCAGTTTCGGTAGTATCAGGTAACATTGCCGACCAAACCCAGAGTTTACCACTGTTTGTGGAAGACGCTTACAAACAGTATGAAACCGAAGCTGCCTTTTCTGCGGCTGTCTTATTAGCGTTGCTAGCAGTAGTCACCTTAGTCCTCAAGGAGATTTTAGAACGGAAAACCCGCATTAAAGATGTTAACTAGTTAGGTTTGGCCCAAACAGGGAGTGCTGAGTCAAGAGTTAAGAGTTGAAAGTTAGGAGTTAGTTACTATTCTTCTCCTACTCCCCTGCTCCTAGTGCCCTTGAAGCTCCCCACTCTCCTCTACAGCGAGTGACAATCATGGCTATTGACGATACACTTAACCATAAACGGATTCGAGTTAGAATTCCTAAGAACTATCACCAGGAACCTGTAATTTCTCGTCTGATATCTGATTACGGTCTGATTGTGAATATCACAGCAGCAATTCTCGGAGCCAATGCTATCGGTGATGGTTGGTTTGACCTGGAACTAAAAGGAACACAGGCACAAATTCAGAGTGGACTAACCTATCTTCATGATTTGGAATTAGAAGTTTGGGACGATACAAAAACAAGTGATTGGTAAAGTAATTTGATGATTGCAGGAATTACGCTTCATCCACTGTTCTGCAACGCCGAAAATTAAAGCTATTGCCAATCTAAAATCTCAAGTTGTATCAGTTTTTGTTCAAGGGGCAATCGCAAAAATAAACTGGAAACACTGAAAGTAGATATTTCATGATTCCCTTGATTTTATGACAACAAGTGATTATAGAAAGTCAAACCTCCACGAAGTGGAAGAGTGTCACAAACAGCTACAGCTAACGGTTCAATACCAAAAAATCTTGGCAAGAATTCTGGCGAAAATTCGGGCATCTATACTACACATTTGGTATTTACTGTGAATGCGTAAGTCCTAAGAACTTAGATTTAGAAGATAATTTTCAATTCAAGATCCAAAATGGTATTAACTACGCTTGAATGATGAAGTCTCTAGCTGTGATAGTGGGCACACCAGCAAGGGTAGCAAATAGACCACCGCTACCAAAACCAGCCGCACTGCCATTTTGGTTATAGAACAAATTACCACTCACAGGGTCATAGACAATTTTCGCTGTGCTGGATGCCCCATTAGAAATGATTTTAAAATCACTGACATTACTGAAACCTTTTCCCGCAGTAGAATTGATAGCACTAAAGGTAGTTTTATCCAGGATAATCTTGTCACCTTGGGAGTGTTTGAAGTCAGTAATGGTATCTTGACCAATAACAGAACTAACAAAAGCAGCATTGGTATTGTAAAGGAAATAGTCAGTACCCACATCACCTGTGAGGCGATCGTTGCCAGCACCGCCAATAAGAGTATCATTGCCTGCACCACCGACAAGACTATCATTACCAGTTCCACCCCTCAAAAGGTCGTTACCACTCTTGCCGTCGATTTTGTCATTACCTCCCTGACCATTAATCGCATCATTGGAGTTGTCTAAACCCGTAATCTTGTTATTGAGGTCATTAAGGAAAGTAACTGTGTTCTTGATGCCGATACTCGTATCAGTAGAGTTGGCATCGAGGACATTAAAGTTGTCGGTGATGGTAGTTTGCCCATCAAACAGGATATTACCAATGGCTGGTTTGCTTTCAGAAGCTTTCAAGTTATCCAGGTTTTCTAACTGAAAGTTTTTCAGAGTGACTTTGGTATTGGAAACATTGTCAAACGTGACTTCTAAGTTGCTCCCATTTTGAGTCAACAGCAGATTTTGAGCAGTCAAGCCAGCCCCAATAAATTGCAGTGTGTCAACATTGGCAATTACCGTCGCTGATGGATTTGTGCCTTTACCAACGCCACCAAAATCGGTAATAGTGTCACTACCATCGCCCCGACGAATAATAAACTTATCTTGACCGCCATTACCTGTGAGAACATCGTTACCACCTTTGCCATCGATGATGTTGTTGCCAATTGTGCCGATGAGAGTGTCTGAACCAGAAGTTCCCGTGAAGTTAGGGCTACGGCCGATATTACTTCCACCAAACACCACATAGCTTTGCCCAGCACGAAAGTTGCCGTTGGGGGAGGCGAAAAATGCCCCAATAACTAAGTCGTCAACACCATCGTTGTTGATATCCCCCGCATTGCTGACTGAAGTGCCTGATTGGTCATCTTCAGCAATCCCATTAATGGCAAGGCCATTAGTGCCATCTAAAGAGGAGAGATTGAGAATGCCACCACTGCCCAAATTTTTCCCCCCAAACACCACATTGCTTTGCCCCGCAAAACTATTGCCGTTGGGGGAGGCACCAATTGCTCCAATAATCAAGTCGTCAACACCATCGTTATTAATATCTCCTGCATTGCTGACTGAGATACCTGATTGATCGAACTGACTAATGCCGTTAATGACAAAGCCATTGATGCCATTTAAGGAGGAAAGATTGAGGATGCCGCCATTGCCCACATTTTTTCCCCCGAACACCACATAGCTTTGTCCAGCAGACTGATTGCCATTGCCAGAGGCACCAGATGCCCCAATAATCAGGTCGTCAATGCCATCATCGTTAACGTCCCCAGCATTGCTGACTGAGACATTTAAGAGGTCATCTTTAGCAATGTTGTTAATTAAAAAGCCATTAGTACCATCCAGGGACGAGAGATTAAAGATGCCGCCATTGCCTACATTTTTTCCTCCAAACACCACATAGCCTTGTTGAGCAGACTGATTGCCGTTGCCAAAGTCACCAATTGCTCCAATAATCAGGTCGTCAATGCCATCACCGTTAACGTCTCCTGCATTGCTGACAGAGTTACCTGAGAAGTTAGTTTCACCAATACCGTTAATGGCAAAACCATTGATGCTATTTAAGGAGGAAAGATTGAGGATGCCGCCACTACCCACATTTTTTCTCCCAAACACCACATAGCTTTGCCCCGTAAAACTCTTGCCGTTGGAGGAGGCAAAAAATGCCCCAATAATCAGATCGTCAACGCCATCATCGTTAACATCCCCTGCATTGCTAACAGAGTTGCCTGAGCGGTCATCTTCAGCAATGCCGTTAATTAAAAAGCCATTAGTACCATCCAGGGACGAGAGGTTTAAGATGCCGCCACTGCCTACATTTTTCCCCCCAAATACTACGTAGCTTTGCCCAGCACGAGAGTTACCGTTAGGGGAGGCAGTATATGCACCAATAATCAGGTCGTCAATGTCATCACCATTGATGTCTCCTGCATTGCTGACCCGAATGCCTGATTGATCGCCAACAGCAATGCCGTTAATTAAAAAGCCATTAGTACCATCCAGGGACGAGAGGTTTAAAATACCGCCACTGCCTACATTTTTTCTTCCAAATACCACGTAGCTTTGCCCAGCACGAGAGTTACCGTTAGGGGAGGCAGTATATGCACCAATAATCAGGTCGTCAATGCCATCACCATTGATGTCTCCTGCATTGCTGACTGAATTGCCTGAATTATCGCCTGCAGCAATACCGTTAATGACGAAGCCATTGCTCCCATCGAGGTCTGAGAGATTAAATGTTGAATTAGCCATGATTTTCTTCTATGTTTTTTGTAATTGTGGGAGTAACTCATATCTGGCATCAGGCAACTCTGAAACTCGCACGTACAAGACTTTACCTGCAACACCAAATTTTCAAAACTATAGGGACTTGCTGTGTGTTCCTGTAAAGTAAGCACACTTAAGGGTGACACTGATTCGTCGGATACCTTAAAAATTAAAATCAGGCATCCCAATTTTGCCAGTAGGTTTTGACGTGAGTCTCCCTAGTTTTTTACCGATCATTAATTATGATGGATGATTAAATTGCCAAATTCGCAACCTATCAGAATTAATACGATCGCCCACTAGCCAGTCAATTAATTTCGATTAAAAAACCTTAAAATTGCGTTTCAATCTTTGGAAACACTTAATTCTTATATGACACCTTTATCAAATTTAAAATAATTTGTCAATTTGATGTTCAATTAATTTACATAAATTAAGTATATTTTACGTAAATTTACTTATTGTTTTTTTCTGGGCTTTATGAGACCCTCCTTTACATGATAAATAAATACATTAATTTGATAGATTTACAGTAGTTTGATTAGAGTAAAAAAGATGAAAATCTCTGTAAGGCTGGCATCCAAGTCAGCACAGTTGAGTTGCAGATGTACAGCATCAGCAAGATTGTCTATTGACCAAAAATTGCGTAGGCGCAGCCCGCCATAGGCATCGCTATTGGGAATGAAGTTATGTCTGCCACTAAATCCGTAAAACCTGCTTCAGTCTACAGTCGAATTCTCGTGCCTGGGCGATATTACAGGCAACCTGTAATTTCCCGACTGGTGTCTCGTTATGATTTAACCGTCAATATCAAAGCTGCATCCTTGACATTAGATACTGACAACGATGGCTGGTTTGATTTAGAACTTTCGGGAAATCCCCAAAAGCTGACAAATAGCTTATCTTACTTGCAAGGATTAGGAGTAAATTTAGTAGAACTAGCGATCGCTACTCAAATTCACTCTACCCAACACTCCTTACCCTTCCCAGATTCCGCTGATAAACTCAGCCCTAGAAACTCTACATCGCTGACAAATCAATGGCAAGAACAATTTCAGCAATGGATTTCTCTAGGTCAGACCAATCGATTGCGCTTGCAACTGTGTGTCTTGAAAACCTACTACGAAGAACCCGTGATTTCCAAGTTAGTTTCTTGTTATGGATTAACAGTCAATATCACCAGTGCTATACTTAGACCCGACAACCAAGATGACGGCTGGTTTGATTTGGATTTATGGGGTAGAACAAAGCAACTCTACTCTAGTCTGAGTTATTTAGAAAAACTCGGACTACCGATTTGGTTGGATTTATCTAGCGTTTATGGCGATCGCTAATTAAAGAATTCAGAATTCAGAACTCCCCCATCTCCCCCAAACTTAAATTTCGTAGTACCAAATATCTTCTTCTCGTAGCACAATTCGATGCAACGAGAGGCGATCGATTAAGCCCTCTTGCTCAAACTGCCCAAGAACACGAGTGATGGTTACACGAGTTGAACCCAGCATTTCTGCCAAGTCTTCATGAGTTAGGCGCATATCTATTAAACGTCCCTTCTCAACTTCCGAACCAAACTTTTTAGATAACCATACCAATAACTTGATGAGCATAGTATCTACTTTTTTATAGCTACGAATCACCATCAATTCTTGAGCCTGTTGGATATGGCTAAGTAAAGTTTCTGTTAGTTGAGTCCACTCCTCTAAAGCTAAGACTGTTGCCCCTACTTTAGTTAAGCATTCCATCTGATAGGGTTCTAATTTTGACAAAGTTTTTCCAACCACATCTCCAGGCCCCCACAATCCCAGAGCCACGGTTGTACCATCTTCTAAATAAGTATAAGTCCTGACAAAACCCGTTTCAATCTTCCACAGACCGTTTGGATATTCTGGTAGAAATGAGCGACGTGCAAAAATTTGCCTATTATTACTTGGTAGATTAGTAAAATTTGTGTATAGAGAAACCATTTTATAATACTGTTATTGGATAAACTAACCGTAGTATATATATATCAGGTTATAAAAGCTCATGTATATTGAAATTAATAATGTTTTTATAGAGAGAGTGAAGTATGGGGGTGTTGACTGTTGAATTAGGAATTCTCCCCATCTCCTCATCTCTCTCATCTTTTGCACTTCCCAATACTTCGGGTTCTCTACAAGACGCTGTGTAGACGCTTACTACAAGCGCCCTATTCCCTAAATTCCGGCACCATCCAGAAAATCTTCAATCATTCCATCAGAATTATTGCTCTTAGATTTGTTTGTTTGTTCGTAGCCAAGCTCGTTTTCTACTGAGCTTGATTGGTCTTCTAACTCCTGTAACTGTTTCTCTAGAGCTTTGACTCGTTCAAACAAAGCGCGGATGACTTCAGCTTCCACGTCCCGGACTTTATCATGATCTAGAACTTCGCCGGGTAAATTGTTCTGACGAGTCACGCGGCCTGGAATCCCAACAACGGTAGTGTTGCTGGGCACATCTCGCAGCACTACTGAACCTGCTCCAATGCGGACGCGATCGCCAATTTGAATATTTCCTAATACCTTGGCTCCTGCTCCTACAACTACATGAGAACCTATAGTTGGATGGCGCTTGCCTGTTTCTTTACCGGTACCACCAAGGGTTACACCTTGATAAATCAAGGCATAGTCACCGACGATCGCTGTCTCGCCAATCACTACTCCCATACCGTGGTCAATAAACACTCCTTTGCCAATTAATGCCCCAGGATGGATTTCAATTCCAGTGAAAAACCGACTAAGATGAGAGATAAACCGAGGTACAAAGGGAATTCCAAGTTTATACAGCCAGTGTGCCACTCGATGGAACAGTAACGCCTGAAATCCAGGGTAACAGAACAATACTTCTAGCCAGTTACGCGCTGCTGGGTCACGCTCAAAAATGGTTCGCAAATCTGTTAGTAGCATACTCTTTTGAGATTTTAGTTTGATTTTTTGGAGTTCCCAAACTCAGATAATTCCCACTCAAAAATCAAGCATTTATGGGAATTTTCTCAAATAATAATCTACGGTAAGTCGATAGATTATAGTGTTTTTGTGGGCCATAAGTGGGATGCTATCACATCCGACACTTGGAAAAAATAAATTTCGCACAAACTGCGATAAATCCCTCAATTCACCGTAGTATATTGAGTACAGTCTTGAATAGCCAAAACTACTCTCTCCTTGATTTGTCTTCCAAAGTGGAATACGCGCTGCTAGCACTTTTAGAACTAGCAAGCCACCACGGGAAAAAAGTTCCTTTAACCATGAGTGAAATCGCCGCTAAGCAACCCATACCTGAGCGCTATCTGGAACAAATTTTGACCAACCTCCGGCGTGCTGGTGTGGTGCAGAGTCAACGTGGCTCTAAAGGAGGTTTCGTTTTAGTTCGTGAACCTTGGCAGATCACCCTGCTGGAAATTGTGACTTTGGTTGAAGGCGAGCGAAAAGAAAAAGATCCCTCTGAATCTGCGACTCTCGAAAGGACTCTGGTTTATGAAGTCTGGGAGCAGGCTAATACTGCTTCAATTGAAGTTTTGGGTCGTTATACACTCCAAGATTTGTGCCAGGAAAGGGAAAGTCGCGCCCAGCAGAGTCCGATGTATTACATTTAGTCCCAAAGGAGTACTTATATGCGAATCGCTAAAGATATCACAGAATTAATTGGACGGACTCCTTTAGTTCAATTAAACAAGATTCCCCAAGCTTCGGGAGCGGTTGCTCGAATTGTGGTGAAACTAGAAAGCATGAATCCAGCGTCTTCTGTCAAAGACCGGATTGGCGCAAGTATGGTGGAAGCGGCAGAAGAAGCAGGCTTGATTCACCCCCAAAAAACGGTTTTAGTAGAGCCAACGTCTGGGAATACAGGAATTGCGTTAGCGATGGTGGCAGCCGCTAAGGGTTACCATCTTATTCTAACGATGCCCGACACAATGAGCCAAGAAAGACGATCCATGCTCAAAGCTTATGGCGCACAACTAGAGTTAACCCCAGGGGTAGAAGGGATGCGAGGGGCGATCGCTCATGCAGAGGATATTGTAGTTAAAACCCCTAATGCTTATATGTTGCAGCAGTTTCGTAACCCTGCTAACCCGCAAATTCATGCCCAAACCACCGCAGAAGAAATTTGGGATGATACTGATGGACAAGTGGATATTCTTGTGGCGGGAGTCGGTACTGGTGGGACGATTACGGGAGTTGCAGAAGTTATAAAGGGACGCAAACCGAGTTTTCAAGCGATCGCAGTTGAACCAAGCAACAGTCCGGTATTAGCAGGTGGTAAATCGGGCCCTCACAAAATCCAAGGTATCGGCGCGGGATTTATCCCAGCAATTTACCGTTCAGAACTGATAGATGAAGTGATTCAGGTTGCAGATGAGCAAGCGATCGCCTACGGTCGTCGCTTAGCAAAAGAAGAAGGATTACTATCTGGTATTTCTACTGGTGCTGCTTTGTATGCCGCCATTCAAGTCGCACAACGACCAGAAAATGCAGGTCGGCTCATCGTCATGGTGCAGCCTAGCTTCGGCGAACGCTACCTTAGTACCTCACTGTTTAAAGACCCAGAGGAAAATGAGTGGTTGAGCAAAGTTTGATTCCCTAAAGCAATTTGAGATTTTAGATTTTAGGCAAGAATTCAGAAGTCAGAAGACCTTAATACTTCAACTTAAGAAGTTTAAAATAATCAAGAAGTTATATCACATTTGATTGAAAAGTCATTCTGAATTCTGACTCCTGAGTTATTACTTAAAATCAGCTTCGTTACCTACTTGAGTTTTCTTCGATTTCATCCTGACTTTTGTTATTTTTTACCAAAATCATCAAACACAAACAACTAGCAGCTAGCTTTATCAAGCTCAAAGCTCCACTTCTTAATATAATGAAAGCACCTAACCCTATAAGAATGAAAGGTACAAGATTACTGCCATAGCGAGTTAAGACGTTGGCTATTATTTTATAGTTAGTTAATCTGTATGCTGCATAACACCAAATTCCTAATAATAGATAAAATAATCCTATAGTTATTACAAAACTCTCTAAGTTACTGCTAGCAAATAATGGTACGTAGACACTAATATTATCGCTACCATTAGCAACTGTAACGGCTGCTACGCTGTAAGTTTGAGGAGATAGTAAATTAGTAATTATTGTTCCTTGATGTTCCGTTTCTGGAAAAACTTCCTCTAATGAATCTTCTTCTTGATTGACTAAACTGCTGATACCAATGGCAATTGGTAGCAATCCAAGTAATCCAATCCAGCTTTTTGATAAAACTAACCCACCGAATAAACCAGAAAGACTGAGGATTAACAAAACTGTAAAACCTAAAAACTGACCAGTAACTATATGCCAAGAGCGAAAAGTAGAATTTATTTGAGAAAAAAACAACAACAGAATAACAATATCATCAATGTTAGTGGCAATAAACGTAATTGCCCCTGTACTAATTGCAGTAACATAGTTGTGCCAGGACATTAACTTGGTATAGTGATATGTGTGTTATTTGCATCCAGCATGAGTAAGCTTGCAACAGCTTTCACTGAAGGACTCATTGCCTTCAGTGCCACCAATATTGATGACATCATTATCTTATTAGTATTTTTCTCACAGGTAGATGTTAATTTTCGGCGGCGGCATATCTTACTCGGTCAATACTTAGGTTTTACAGCCATCATCATCGCTAGCTTACCAGGATTTTTTGGCGGCTTAGCGATAGAGCGAGAATGGATAGGATTGCTAGGACTGCTACCAATAGTAATTGGTGTTCAACAATTAGTGTCTAAAAAAGAAGAAACTATAACAGTTCAGACAGTAAGCACTGATTTTAGGCACTCTACACCTACCAACCCTATATTGTCTTTGATTTTGAGTATTTTACATCCCCAAACTTATAAGGTTGCAGCAGTAACCATCGCTAACGGTGGTGACAATATTAGTATATATATCCCCCTATTCGCTGGTCATGACCTTAAGAGCTTGGCTGTAATTCTGGGTATATTTTTTGTCATGGTAGGGGTTTGGTGTGCGATCGCCTATTTGTTAAGCCGTCAACCTACCATCGCAAATATTTTAAGTCGCTACGGCAAGGCTGTGGTACCTTTTGTATTAATTGGCTTGGGTCTATTTATTATTTATGAACGAGGTACATTCAGACTATTACCGTGGGTGAGAAGCTAATCAACAATTATTAGTGAACACTAATAATAAGTTTGCTAAAAGTATTCATCTTCTCTTATTTAAGATTTGATTATGGAACTAGTATTAATTAAACTCGGAGGTTCCTTAATTACTGATAAGGATAAACCTTATACTGCTCGACCAGAAATTATGGCACAACTGGTTGAACAAGTGAGCTTAATCAGACATGAAAATCCTAATTTGAAATTGATTATAGGCAATGGTGCTGGTTCTTTCGCTCACCAATCAGCTCAGAAATACAATACAATAGATGGTTTTTTCTATGAGGATGAAAAATCAGGGTTTTGCTTAGTCCACCAAGATGCTTTAGATTTAAATTTACTCCTAGCTAAATTTTTTTTACAAGTGAGTTTACCAGTAGTCAGCCTATCACCTCTTGCGATGGTAGTTACTGATAACAAAAAACTATTGGAGAGTAATTTTTTGGCAATAGAAAATAGTCTACAAGCAGGTTTGATTCCTTTAGTTTTTGGTGATGTTGTTTTAGATAAAGCCATTGGTGGTACTATACTCTCCACAGATACAATGCTTGCAGAACTAGCTAAATATTTCTATCTTCAACATAAGTTTCAAGTTCGACTAATCAATGCCGGCAATTATCCAGGTGTGCGCGGCAAAGATGGGCAAATACTTTCTAATATTACTCAAGCCAACTATTCTCAGATTCAACCTTTCTTGAGTAAAAGCGAATCAGTAGATGTGACTGGCGGAATGGCTAAGAAAGTTGAGGAGTTTTTAGCTATTTCCAGTTTAGGAATTGACTGTTGGATAATTGATGGGAATATTCCGGGCAATTTAGTTAAAGCAGTTTCAGGAGCGCCAACTCAAGGTACTTTGATTCGCGCAGTTTGATTAAATAGTTGTCTCAGTAGAATCCCCGGCAAATGAAATCAAAACTCAAAGTTGGAAAAATTCATTTAGAGGGGACGTGCTTCAAGTGTGGCAGGTACTCAAAACTTAAATTGG
>JBALDB010000025.1:0-65448 GCA_036918135.1 Nostoc sp. | reverse complement strand
GGTTTACTGATTTCTCTAATTGTCCTATACCTATTTTTTGACGACACCTGTTTCTTAATGCATTATTTTATCATTCTGTCAATGCGTAAGTCCTAATACTTAAAAATCAATGAGCATTTAGAGAAAAACCGCAGATAATTACAGTCTACAAATTAGAATTTCAGCCAATAGTATTGCTTTTACCCCTGAGTCGGGGCTGTTGTCGCTTCCGGTAAAATTAGCATGGCATCACCGAAGGAATAGAAACGATATCGAGAAGCGATCGCTTGATTATATATCTTCAATAACCTTTGTCTGCCAACGAGCGCACTTACCAACATCAACAAACTAGAACGTGGTAGGTGAAAGTTTGTAATTAAACCATCAACGACCCGCCATCGGTAACCTGGATAAATAAACAAGTCCGTCTTACCACAAAATGGTTCTAAATAACCAGATTGAGCCGCCCCTTCTAAGGCACGTACTGCTGTTGTGCCCACAGCAATAATCCGACCGCCAGCAGCTTTAGTGGCGCGGATTTGCTCTACTGTGGTGGCGGGAACTTCAATCCATTCTTCATGCATTTGATGGCTAGTTACGTCCTCGACTTCTACAGGGCGAAATGTACCTACACCAACATGTAGCGTTACAAAAGCTTGATTAATTTGGCAATCGCCCAACTTTTGTAACAGTTCTGGAGTAAAGTGTAATCCTGCCGTAGGAGCTGCGATCGCTCCTGGCTTTTGGGCATAAACTGTTTGATACTGTTCGCCAGCAGCTTTGGAAGCAGTAATGTAGGGTGGTAGCGGTACTTCACCAAATACCTCTAACAGTTGGACTAAAGATTTTCCCTCTGGCAGATCGAATTGTAACAAACGCCCCCCAGTTGCAGGGTCTGTTTCCAAAACCCTAGCTGTGAGTTGGGGACTAGTGGGTAGCAAAGATTCTTCCCAATCTCCAATCCCTAATTGCCTGACTTCAAAAATAATCCTCGCTCCCTGTTTAAAGCGTTTTCCTGGCTTGACTAAAGCTAACCAACAGTTATACTGCCTCTCTTCCAACAGCAACACCTCGATTTCGGCACCAGTGGATTTATGACCATAAAGTCGCGCTGGAATAACTTTTGTATTATTCATTACTAGTAAATCACCAGCCCGCAGCAGTGTAGGCAAATCAGAGAAAATGTGGTTTAAGGGTGCTGTTTCGACGCCTGTAGTCGGAGAATCAACCACCAATAACCGCGACCTATCTCTCGGAACTACTGGGTTTTGAGCAATCAGTTCTGGAGGTAGTTCATAGTCATACCCAGCTACCGAACAATCTAATTCCAAATCTTTTGCTTGTGAACTCAAGCTGTTGTGAAAATTTAATTGTGTTATTTTTTTCTTCATATCTTAGTATTTATACTTTTTTAAAAAATTAGTTTGAGCTTAGGCACATAAGCAACTCTAAGACATTCCTACTCAATTTTATTTTTAGACCAAAAGATAGATATTATTAGGTAACACGCAAAAATCAACATAAAATTTGGGTAAACCTCCCTATCTAAAAACGGGGGCTTTTACCCTACCGAGAACAGGCATAAATTTACGAATATAGATATGTAGGATTGGCTTTGATCCCAAGCACCAACAAATATGGAATACTTGTATTATTTGGCTAATGCCAGTCTAACTCTGAGGGTCGTTCAATACCTGCACGCCAGACCCCAGACACCTGTTTCGTTCGTCACCGTAATTCATCAAATTGATGGCTGGGTGGTTAGGATTAAACTCAGAGGTCAAGTCTCCCCTCAAGAAGATGGTGACTTTCGCGCTTTTCTAAATGAATTAGGAATTAGCTACGAGCCACCAATGAGGGTGCAAATGGCACTTTGGAGTTTGGAAGCGGGACAGTGCCCCGTGGATGTGATGCGTCGTTATCAGGTAGCGATCGTTTCTCATGGTAGCCCAGAGAAAGATGAAATTGAGGCTTTCCGGCAACAGTTTGTCCGAGGCTTAGGCTACTGTCCAGAAACTTTGGCATAATCTAATTTGGTTGTCACGCTAGTACAATTATATTGGTTATTGGTAATTAAAATATTTTATCTATTACTGATTAACCATTGTCATTATCGATTAAACAGTCGAAAGCTGCCGGAATGTATTCTTGCAGCCTAAACTGATATCCGGCAGCCGATGAAGTAGCGAGAGCTTCTTGAGTTGCTGTAACCCCAGTCATTTTTTTTGATTCTTGATAGTAGACAATGGCTACATCAAATCGGCAGATATAATCTGCTTTTTCAGGATACTGGGCTAAAAATATTCCTGCTGTACGCGAAATTTTGGCTTGCTTTTGTGGCGTGATTGCACTTCTTCCCCCTGCGTCCCAACTGCCCAAACTGCGGGTTTTGACTTCAACAAATGTCAGTATTGAGTGTTGAGCAGAAAGTTGAGAGTTAAAAGTTATTATTGTTGCCCTGCTCTCCTGCTCCCCACTCCCTCCAGAATGTTGAGCAATAATATCAATTTCTCCCCAACGGCAACAAAAGCGACGATGTAGAATTACCCAACCTGTAGATTGCAACCATTGGGCTACTAGGTCTTCTCCAAGAGAACCAATATTTGGATAATGAGATGGAGGAAGGTTAGTCATTGACTAAAAACATCATGAATTCCACGAATTCTAAGTTAAGCGATCGCATAACAGTTTCTAAACTCAACTCATTCCATAATCAGTTGAGATTGGAGCGTAAAACAAGTTATTGGATTTGGGCAAGTATATTCGGCTTATTTCTTTGGGCAATAGTTGGCATTACTGCAACCGTGGGTTTTGCTCCCACAGCTTTGGCACTCGAATACAATAAAGAAATTTTGGTCGAGGCTGATTTTTCAGGACGTGATTTAACAGACTCCAGCTTTACTAAAGCTAATCTTCGCCAGAGTAACTTCAGCCATACTAATTTACGCGGTGTCAGTTTCTTTGCAGCAAATTTGGAGTCTGCGGATTTCTCAGGAGCCGACTTGACAAATGCCACTTTAGACTCAGCTCGCCTGATCAAAACAAATTTGACAAATGCAGTTTTGGATGGGGCGTTTGCTGCTAACACCAAATTTGATGGTGCAATCATTGATGGAGCAGATTTTACCAATGTGCTGCTACGTCCGGATGAGCAAAAAAAATTGTGCAAAGTTGCCAAAGGGACTAATCCAATTACAAGACGAGATACGCGTGACACCTTATTTTGTTCATAAGGAGTAGGGAATAAGGAGTAAGGAGTAGGAGAACAATTTTAACTTTTAACTCCCTACTCACTTACCAACCACGAGCGCCAATTTTTTCACAGACAAATTTCATTCCTTTGCCTGGTGAAGAATCTGCGACAAAAGGTATTTCTCCTTTTTCCTTATCCTCTTGAAGTAGCTCTCCCCCCGAACTGTAAATTGCGATGCGATTGAGAAAAAGCCGCGATTCTGTACACGATGCATCGAATGTAGTCTCGAAGATGCCATCTCCATACATGCCGTAAAGTTTGTAGGTCGTGCCTTTAATAGTTTTTGTATCCAAGGCTATGTCATTTCCTAATTTATCGTGACCTACAGTAAAATACCTTTGTCCATCTTCAGCGATGGCTACACCATTGGTTAATAAAATAGCGATCGCTCCCACAATAGTGCCTATTTTTAAAGACATACAATTTAAAAATACAGATTTCATCTATTTCTACTCGCAGTCCCAGGGATTCTGGCACTGTACAAGCACTGAAATCAAGATATAGCACCGATCGCAATATTGAGCAGGAACTAGCTAAAAAATAGCGATCGCACTCCACCAAATACAATCAGGGTACAACTCTAGTTTTACCTCTATTATTTAACGCTCTTAAACCACTCAGTAATCCCCTGAGCGATCGCATTTGCCATTTTCTTCTGTTCTTCTGGGTTCACTACCTGCTCAAATTCATCGGGATTGCTCATAAAACCTAATTCCAATAACACTGATGGCGCGGCTGCTGGACGTGTCAGCGCTAGGTTATCCCAAAATACACCGTAAGAAGGTCTACCGAGGTTTTTGACCACATAGTTATGTAAAAATACTGCCAGGCTATGGGCTTGGGGTTGATACCAAAAAGCGGCGAATCCCTTGGTTTTTTCGGCATCGCCATCATCGGGTAGGGAATTGTGATGTATGGAAATAGCGATCGCTGGTTCTTCTTGACTAATTATTGCTTGACGTTGTGCTAATGAAACTTCCTTGTCGTCCTCCCGCGTCATCACCACCGTCGCCCCTCGCTTTACCAACTCGTCTCGGAGCAACTTGGATACTACCAAATTGACATCTTTTTCTAGATATCCAGTTGGTCCACTGGCACCAGATTCTTTACCACCGTGCCCTGGATCGAGTAGAATCTTGAGATTAGCTAAAGGCTTTCGTCTTGTATTCCCGATTTCAGGCGGATGACGCAAAGCCAAAACCAGGGTTGTACCGTCGTATCTCAGCTTATATCCCCACTGTTGAGCTTTTTTGAGATTAAAGGTGTATTTTACTCGTTCTGGTGTCTCTTGCTGCCAATCTAGGCGAGCAATTAGGGGGTTATCGTCTAGGCGAATGATGTCAGTTTGGGCAGTAGTATTGTAGAGAGTGAGAGTAAAAGCGCGATCGCTCTGTTGCACGCTCACAGGTACGGGGACTTGTAAGGGGAAAACCATCTCTGTCGCACCAGGGAGTTGACGGTATCCGACACTGCGAATTATTGTTTGTGGCGGAACTGCACCAGGTAAAGTGCGGGTTTCCTGACTATTAATCCAAGCTCCATAGTCTAGGCGCAACCATTCACCTTCCTTCCCTGTAACCGTTGCTCGTGTACCTTTGGGCAATGGTGTGAGTCGAGAATAATCGGTACTAGGGCCAGTGCGTGCTACACCTGCATCTACCGTCACCTCAGCAACTGCTAACTCTGCTTTTGAGAGGATTTGAATTTTACCACTTCCTGGTTGAGTTATCGTTTTGCCATTGAGCGTCAGTTGAAACTGGGGTTGTCCCAAATTGCCAGGAGTCGCTACTGTGGTGCAACCTTTGTAGTTGCCTACGCTAGACTGGCCATGAGGCTGATTTTGCCCCGTCAAAGCTGCCAAATTATCTGGCAGTTCGGCTTGCTGGGGTTGAGATGAAAGGGTAACAGTTTGATTAGCCAGGTGGACAGATACACTGGCGTTAGGGGGTGCGATCGCGCTAAAACAAATAAGTTCTCCCGGTAGTCTGGCAATGTCAGCGGCGGGAGTGAGGGAATCTTTTGCAAAGGCTAACCCTTGTGGAAGTTCGGGTTGAGTGGCAAGCCTTGTCACCTTAATCTGGAGTTCTCGATCGCGGTGACGTACAGTAAACAGATTCTCTCCCAACTGCAAGGGTAAACTTGGGGAAAAATGACCAGCTTTGCTGCGGCTAATTGGCTTACCATTGATCGAGACTTCTCCATCGGGAGATGCTGTGCCCAGAAAAAAGATTTTTTGGGCATTTGTTTGGTAGTTTGTCTGGGGAAAAACTACTACAAGAGATGGCTCTGCCAAGGCTACAGAGGAGGTGACAATACAGCCTAATATTACTAATCCTAAGAAGTTTTTCACGGCAAGATCGCGGAAGATTTGACCACAGTGACTATGGCACAATGACGGGATGTATTTTTAGAAGTTGTTAGAAATTCAAACTACTATGACTAAGTTTATCTTTGTAACTGGAGGCGTAGTTTCCAGTATTGGCAAAGGCATTGTAGCAGCAAGTCTGGGGCGTTTGCTCAAGTCGCGGGAATATTCGGTGTCGATTCTCAAACTTGACCCTTATATCAATATAGATCCTGGGACGATGAGTCCCTTTCAGCATGGCGAAGTGTTTGTTACCCAGGATGGCGCGGAGACTGATTTAGACTTGGGACATTACGAACGCTTTACCGATACTTCGATGTCGCGATTGAACAGCGTGACTACTGGCTCGATTTACCAAGCAGTCATCAATAAAGAACGGCGTGGAGACTATGAAGGTGGCACAGTACAGGTAATTCCTCATATTACCAATGAAATTAAAGAGCGAATTCTCCGAGTTGCTAAAAGTACAAATCCATCTGTAGTGATTACAGAAATCGGCGGTACGGTGGGAGATATTGAATCGCTGCCATTTTTGGAAGCAATTCGTCAATTCCGCAAAGAGGTGGGACGCCAGAATGTCTTGTATATGCACGTAACGCTGGTGCCGTGGATTGCTTCTGCGGGTGAGATGAAAACGAAGCCAACACAGCATTCAGTTAAGGAACTGAGATCCATTGGCATTCAACCAGATATTTTAGTTTGTCGAAGCGATCGCCCCCTACCCACAAAATTAAAGCAGAAATTATCTGGATTTTGTGATGTGCCAGAAGAATGTGTCATCACTTCTCAAGATGCCAAAAGTATCTATGAAGTACCCCTAAATCTGGAGTGGGAAGGACTGGCAGAACAAGTGCTAGATTTGCTGCAAATGGAACAACGTACACCAGATTTAACGCAGTGGCAAACTTTAGTAAAACGATTACATAGTCCCAAACACGAAGTAGAAATTGCTATTGTCGGTAAATATGTGCAGTTAAGTGATGCTTACTTATCTGTGGTCGAAGCACTCAATCATGCTGCAATCTCCACCTATGGCAAACTACGCCTGCGTTGGGTGAACTCAGAAATATTGGAAACAGAACCAGCCGAAACCCACCTTGAGGGTGTTGACGGCATAGTTGTTCCAGGCGGTTTTGGACTTAGAGGAGTGGATGGTAAAATTGCTGCCATTAAATATGCGCGTCATCGCCAAATCCCCTTCTTAGGGCTATGCCTGGGAATGCAATGTTCTGTAATTGAATGGGCAAGGAATGTAGTGGGATTAACAGACGCCAATAGTGCTGAATTTGACGCTTATACAACCGATCCGGTGATTAATTTATTGCCAGAACAGCAAGAAGTAGTGGATTTAGGGGGTACAATGCGCTTGGGACTATATCCTTGTCATGTTCTCCCTGATACTCTAGCTTTTAAGCTCTATCAAGAAGATGTGATTTATGAACGACATCGACATCGCTATGAGTTCAACAATGCTTACCGCGATTTGTTGTTAAAGTCTGGCTATGCAATCAGTGGGACTTCTCCCGATGGACGCTTAGTTGAAATTGTGGAATTACCCAAGCATCCATTTTTTCTAGCTTGCCAATTTCATCCAGAATTTCAATCACGCCCTAGTAGCCCTCATCCTTTATTTAAAGGGTTTATTCAAGCGGCGATTTCTCTGTCGACTTCTGTTACACCAACACCATTGGAGGTGTGATAAAAAATCATAATTCATAATTGAAGAAATTAATTTAATTTTGAATTAGCGCATAGCAACATTAACTTAGGGCTTGGGTAAATTTGAAATACAGGGTGCATTATTCGTAAGTTTCGGACTTGAGGAGATGTTGTGACGTACTGGGTGAAAATCCTTTACGAGAGGAAAGAATATGTAGTAAATTTTGAGCGTGTCCATGCTTTTTGTTATGAACGAAATGGCAGGGTTACTTTTTGGTTACCCGATAGTGCTATCCCGATAGTTATTAACCCGCAAAGTAACCTAGAAGACTATCAAAAGGTTCTTAATTATTTAGAATGCGTCACGGAGTTTGAATTAAACTACTCCCACTGGGTGGAAATTATTTACGAAAAAAATGAATATATAATAAACCTCGACTGCATCAGTTCCTTTTGTCATGAGCCAAACGGTAGGATAACTTTTTGGTTGCCAGATGCTACTATTCCGATCATCATCAGCTCTATAAGTAATCCAGAATCATATCAAAAAGTTGTAAAATACGTTGAGAAAGCAACAGGATATTTTTTATCTTGAAATTCTTGTGTAGCAGAACAAAATAACAATAAATTTAAGTAGGTCGGTGTAAATATTTCTCGTTGAGATGAGGCAGAAGGCAGGTGGTCACTGAGCGTAGTCGAAGTGAGGCAGTGTTTCGACTACGCTCAACAACCAGGTAGCAGGCAAGAGGGTTTGAGTCTATTTAATTTTTATTAACATAGTTTGATTTTTCCACGTCGTTCTACTTAAAAAACAAATTTAGTATTTGCTTTATAGCTCAGTGCCATTCCTCAAAAATTTGTTTTATCCGCTCAATTGCCATGTCTGCTGCTTCTTCTGGAGATATGCTATTGACAACTATTTGATTGAGAGCCTTACCCCAAACATTCTCTTCTAAAACTAGGCTGTAAGCAGGGTTTTGAACAATATAAAATGGGCGAGTTAGACCTTTAGTCAGTGTTTGAGTTGCAGTAAAAAGATGAGGATCTGCTGGATTTGTCCAAAAAGGGTCTTTCCAAACAGACTTCATTACTGGTAGATATCGACCTCCGGTAGCTTTGAGATAGTTTCCTATTGTTTCAGGTTTAATTAAATAGGCGAGAAAGTCCTTAGCTACCTTTTGGTTTTTAGACTCGGCAAACAAAACTATTTCATTAACCGAGACTAAGTAGCGCATTGGTTTACCATTGGGTTTGTTCGGAAATTCTAGGATACCAAGCTTGTGACGATAGGTGTCAGGATCTTGGCGGACAGCAGCAGGAATCGAGAGTGAGGAGTTAGGCGTCATAACTACGCCACGATTGAGCAAGCTGCGATTATTGTCTGGATTTAACCAATTTACTGCATCTGGTGGTACGTAACCCTGCTGGAAAAATTTCGCATACCACTCTAAGCTCTCAACAATACCTTGACGCACCTGAGGATCGTTAAGGAGAAGTTGACCTTTGGAGTCTAAAATTTGGACATTGTATGCCTCTAAAATCTGCTCAAACAAGTAGTAGGTATCTGTAGATCCAGTAGAGAAAGCAAAGCCTAACCCGTAAATATTCTGTTTTTGCTGTGCTCGAAGTTCATCCTGCACTTGTTTCCAAAACTCCCAGAAGGCATCCCACTCTTTGGGAATATTGCTTTGAGTCTGACCTACTTGCTGTAGCAAGTCTCGCCAGTAGAAGATGTGAATTGTTAATTGATTAATTGGAACTGCATAGTAGCTTTGCTTTTTATCAACGTTGTTATATAAACGAACGGCTTCCAGCACACCTTCAGAATAAAGACTTTTGACTGGCTCAATTACATCAGAGACATCTGCTAGTTTGCCTTCCCAAGCAAGACGTGGATACAGCTCCCTCTCAGCACTGCTATTTATGACGATATCAGGCGGATTGCCTGCCTGAAGTGCCCTTTGAGTCTTTTGTGGTAACTCATCATTAGTATAGAAAGAAAGCTTAATTTTCTTGCCGCTTTGTTGCTCCCAATTGCTAATAATCTGCTTGAGGGCCTCATCTTCTTCCAAAGTATAACCTTTATCCGACCAAATCTTCAGTACTCTACTGTTAATAGGAAATTCAGTAACTGAGGATTGGTTAGATTTTAAGGTATTAATGCAAACAACAATTACCAAGCTGAGTATCAATCCCACGAGTATATATCGATGACTAGCTTTTATTGGCATTACAGTAAAGGTTTGCTTCCCTGTTTGCTGAGTGTTAAAGCCTTTAGCCATTGGACTGGTATTAGTTCGGAATAATATACTCATTTTCGATGATTTTTGTCAGAAAAACATCTTTACCGCTTCTTGTTAGACAGATAGCGCTTATTCATGTTCACATGGGTGCTTTTTACTGACTTTTCACCATTCAGTCAGAATTGCTAAGTTCTCTATTTATTTTGTAAATAAGTTGGTGTCTGTAGCAAGCTGCAAACCAAATTTTTTTAATTAGTAAAGACTGATTTCTCTGGCTAAGATTTTTTGAACCACAATCTAATATCCTGAATAGTGTTGCCATGCTAACTTTGCTGCACCTACCATCCCGGCAAAATTTCCTAACTGAGCTGGCAAAATTTGTAAACCTTCTCGTGATAAAGGCTGCACTCGCTTCTCAATTTCTGCCTTTACTGCTGGAAAGAAAAATTCAAAGCTACCACTAATACCGCCACCGATAACGATCGCTTCTGGTGTCAGCACATAAACCAAACTTGTCAATCCAATACCCAAACACTTACCATATTCTTGCCAAAAAGTCAAGGCTGCTGGATCTCCTTGTTGGGCAAGTAAACCCAATTCGATGGGTTCCTTGAGAGTACGGCGACGAATCGCAGTCGCAGAGGTATATTGTTCCAAAGAGCCTTGATTGCCGCTATTACACATTGGCCCGTCAGGGTTGAATGAAATTAAACCGAGTTCCCCAGCAGCTCCTTGATGTCCAACAAACAATTTGCCATTGAGGATAATTGCGCCACCAACTCCAGTTCCTAAAGTTAGGAGAATCAAATTTTGAAAGTCGCAACCGGCTCCTAACCAAGCTTCTCCCAATAGAGCGCAGTTAGCATCGTTACCAATTACAGTTGGTTTACCAGTCTTAGTTTCTAACCAGTCTGCTAAAGGTACATCGATCCATCTAGGCAAGTTAATGGCAATTTTTGCAATCCGCGCCGCCGCATCGGCTGGGCCAGGAGTCCCCACACCAATAGCAACACTTTGATTATCTGGATCGATTTGAGCAATCGCATCTACCAGCACCGCCAGCACCGCCTCGGGTGTTGTTGGTTGGGGAGCTGTCAAAGTCAAAGATTGCAGGCAAGTACCATTAACCGCAAAACGCCCCAGCTTGATTGCTGTTCCCCCTACATCAATGCCAATTACGTAATTAGTCATTAGTCATTAGTCATTAGTCATTAGTCTTTGGGCATGGGGCATTGGGCATTGATTATTCCCCGCGTTCCCCTAAGTTCTGTTCGTCGTTCGCGTAGCGTCTCGAAGAGAAGACGTTGGCGAAGCCATCGGCGGAAGCCGCTGCTCAGACTTCTCTGTGTGTCCCCGCGTCAGAGCGTCTCTCCATCTCTCCATCTCCCCACTCCCTAGTCTCCAGTTCAAAATCAACATATTCCTCAGGGTTTTAGGATTTTGGCACGAAAAAATTCTAAATTTTCCGTCTTATTGGGTGCGAGTCGTAAGTCAGCAATCGTCATGGTACGAACATTTGATTGCTCCTGCCAAGCTGTAACTGGAGTACCTCTTAAGATACCAGCAAGGGCAACAGAAAGCATAAACCCACCAGTAGCGGCGGCAATTAATGTCAGGTTATCTTTCACACAAATCTCTCTACTATTTGTTAATTGTTATTTGTCAATTGTCCTCTCTTACAAAGTTCCGATCGCCGGAAGCCGGCGCTCAGACTTTGCGCTTTGTCCTTTGCCAATGACTAATGACCAATGACTACTTTCGGATTCTATTTTCTCTTCGTAAACGTGGATTGACAAATTCATTTAACCCTTCACCAAGTAGTGATAACCCTACTACCATGCATGTCATTGTTAAACCGGGGAAAAGAGTAGTCCACCAAATGCCAGTAGGTAAAGCTTCTAGTGCTTGTTTTAAATCGTGTCCCCATTCTGGCACTTCTTCTGGAAGTCCTAGTCCTAAAAAACCCAAACCGCCCAACACTAAAATTGCATCAGCGGCGTTGAGGGTGAATAGTACAGGTACACTCTGAATGACGTTGAAAAATAGATATCGAAAAAGTACAGTCAAAGTAGAAGCTCCCATTGCTTGAGCAGCTTCGATGAACACTTCAGTTTTGACGCTTACAGTGTGGTTGCGAACAACGCGGTAATATTGGGGAATGTAAGCAATGCTAATGGCGATCGCTGCATTCAATATCCCACGCCCCACCACAAACGCCAGCGTCACAGACAACAGTAGCCCTGGTAAAGTGTAGATGCTATCCATAATAAACAGCAATACTTTATCCAATTTCCCACCGAGATAACCACTGAGCATCCCCAAAGGTACGCCAATAATCATACTCAACGCGGTTGCCAAAATCACCACTTGCAAAGCAGCTTGAGCGCCGAACAGCGTGCGGGAGAAGACATCATAACCCAGGCGACTAGTACCAAACCAATATTTAGCCGATGGTGGCTGATGGGGTGGATTTGAGAGGAAATCTTTCGGATTTTGTAGCCATCCCCAAGCCTGAAATACGGGAGCGAAGAATGCCACGAAGATGAAAAATAGGGTAATGGCTAACCCTACGAGCATGAGTTTCTGGGAAAGATTAGGATTTTTAGGAAACTGAAAAAATGTTGGCAATTGCCGTTTTGTGATGGCCATAAAGCGATCGCCTGGATCGAGGAAGATACGCTGACCATTTTACATATTGGCGACTGGGGATTGGGGATTGGGGACTGGGGATTTAGTAAAAATGTCCCATAAAATTGAGGGACTTTAGATTGGGATGATATGCAAGATAGAGGTTTTGGGATTGGGTACTGGGGATTAGGCATTCAGAAAACTTTTTTAGTCCCCAGCAATGCACTGAGCGGCTAGCGAGCGGAGTCGAACTATGCCGTTGGCGCAGCCTCTCGTAGAGAAGCGTCCCTATTCCCTAAAGATTACTCTCAATCAACTGCCGATATTCGCTCTTTTGCTTAACGCCTTTGACTTCCTTCACCAGTTCCTTGTTTTTGAACAATTGAACTGTTGGCGTTCCTGTAACATTAGCATTTTCGGCAATGTCTCGGTCTTTGTCGATGTCAATTTCCACAAAGTGAATTTTGCTGTTAAATTCATCCACCACTTTATTTAAAATTGGCTTCAAGGTGTGACAAGGCCCGCAGCCAGGAGAGACGTATTTCACAAGGAGTAAGCGATCGCTTTCGTGGAATAATTTCCGTAAAGCGTAACCTCCCTGATGGCGCGTTGTATTCAAATTAAATCCAGCTTCTTCCTCAGCTTCAGTCTTTTTGGCTGGTTGATGTTCTAATTCGTTATCTGCTGTTTCTAGCTGTTGATGGAATTCTTGAATCAAGCCAGTGGATGACAACCAACGTTCTGCCAACATCGCCGCCATACACCCAGTACCCGCAGCCGTAATTGCTTGGCGAAATTCATGATCTTGTACGTCACCAGCGGCAAAAACGCCCTCGACACTGGTTTCTACAGAACCGGGCTTAGTGACAACGTAACCGATCTCATCCAGTTCCAATTGCCCTTTAAATAGAGAGGTATTGGGGCTGTGACCAACGGCGTAAAATAAACCTTTAGCGTGCAGTTGACTCTCTTCACCAGTTTTAGTGTTGCGGACTTTCACCCCTTCCATATGACCATTACCGTAGATATCCACGGCTTCTGTGTTCCAATGCACCTGGATTTTTGGGTTACTCAAAACTCGGTCTTGCATAGCTTTAGAAGCCCGCATCTTATCGGTGCGTACCAACATATTTACCTTAGAACCGTATTTGGTAAGGTAAATTGACTCTTCCGCCGCCGAGTCACCAGCACCAATCACAGCCAATTCTGCACCGTGAAAAATTGGTGTTGCACCATCACAAATTGCACAAGCCGAAATACCGCGACTCCAAAATTCGTGTTCGTTGGGTAAACCTAAACGTTTTGCTGTCGCACCTGTAGCAATAACTATGCTATTTGTTTTGATTTCCCTTTCTTGCGATCGCACTGTAAAGGGACGCTGACTCAAGTCAACTGATGTAACGTCTTCAGTATATAGCTCTGCCCCCCAACGCTCTGCTTGCGCCTTCATTTGATCCATCAGTTCCGGCCCGGTAATCCCTTGGGGAAATCCAGGAAAGTTTTCGACTTCTGTAGTTGTCATTAATTGCCCACCGGGCAATCCCCCGGCTTGGAAACCTTCAAATACAACGGGTTTCAAGTTAGCACGTCCAGCATAGATGGCAGCTGTATAACCTGCTGGCCCAGAACCAATAATTACTAAGTTTTCTACTGTGGGGTTAGTCATGAATATATCCGAACTCATAACGACTACGTTTAATATAGCATAATAAATTGGGATTGGCTACGCTAGATAGAAAGCTAACAGAAAACGCCTACAGCGCTACGCCTTCAATACTTATCAAAGATGCTGTTAACTGCTAAAAGTTTTCTTGCAGATTTTTCTGATAACTTCAACATCTATTTCTAGCAATTCTGCTATTTCTTGAATACTCATACCTTTCTGACTAAGTTTTGGGGCTAATTTCAATCTACTCACGTTCTTAATATCTGGCTGATGTCCCGCAAGCTGGGACGTGTGACTGGTTCTGGCACTGGGTTTATCTTGCCAAATATAGAAGAAGACGATTTGGAAAAAAGAAACCTGCGATCGCCTGATGTGTCTTTTGTAAGAGGCGATCGCTTGAAGAAGACCAAGGGCGACTTTGTAGAGTTCTGATATCCGAACTAAAACCACTATATTTATTTAGTCAAAAATTTTTCGCTGGTGTGATAGGAAAGCGATCGCAACTGGGTAAGTTACATTCAGAACACCCAAGCACTTCCTACCTCTGGGAAAACACTTATGAAAAGCGAATTGAAAGCAAAGTTTCTTCAACACATTGTCGGCAAAAAGAAGGAAAACGAAGGTTTTACACTTATTGAATTACTTGTAGTAATTATTATTATCGGGATCTTGTCAGCTATTGCTTTACCTTCTTTCTTGAACCAAGCCAACAAAGGTAAGCAATCAGAAGCTAAACAGTATGCTGGTTCCATGAACCGCGCTCAACAAGCGTATTTCCTAGAAAATGGTGAATTCAGTACCGGGCTGGATTCATTAGGTATGGGTATTAGAAGTCAAACCGAGAATTATAGGTACGTAGTTGCCGGAAGTGCAACTGGCGTTGCTAACAATGGTACGTCTCTGAAATCACCTCTAAAATCCTACGTAGGTGTTGTGAATTTGTCTACACAATCAGGTACTAGTGAAGCAACCACTTTGGCGATTTTGTGTGAGTCTAATGCAGTTGGCACTGGTTCAACTCAAAGCCCAGCATATAGCAACACAGACCCTACTTGTCCATCAAACTTCTCGCCACTGAAGTCTAAGTAAAATCCTTAGCCGGATCGAATTGATTGAAATATTCATGAAGTGGGTAGTATATACTACCCACTTTGATTTTGTTTTAAATTCTTGCAATAGTACTCTCCTAAAAATTCTTAGCTATGATTCCTGTGCAACTTCATACAGATATCACCTCCTTAGAACAGCAAGCTCAACAACATTCCATGAAAGGCAACTATAATCAAGCAGCTAGGTGCTATGAGCAAGCTATTGAAACAGAACCAGAAGTGAAATCTCACTACTGGAATTTAGGATTAATGTTGCTATTGCAGGGACAAGAAACAGAAGCGCAGATGACTTGGCTACTGGGTATGGGTGAGGCAGAAGCCGAACAGACAGAACAGTGGACAAGTGAACTAATGCTAGTTCTGCAAACCGAAGCTGAACGCAGAGAGACACTAGCAGATTATAAAATGGCTTGGGTAATTCGCCACCATATCCGAGAAATAAATCCCACGGATGTTAATAATCTATTGTATTTGATTGAGCTAGCTATCAAACAGGAAATGCTTATTGATGATGAATTAACTTCTCTAGGAGTGATTGAGTTAATTCAATCAGAAGTAATTGTAGATATTCAGTTATTGTTGCAGGTGTTGGAGAGTATTCTCGATTATGCTCCTTTGCATCCCGCACTTCTAGAATTTACAGAGGCTTGTCTAGCTCACGTTCATGAGCCTGAACCTTTCATTAATATTTTGCTTCCAGCGACAGTTAAAATTGCCCACTCAATGCGGCAACCAAAACTTGCAGCATTACTCCTTGAGCTATGTTTGCGTCTCGAACCTGATAATTTAGCAATTTTGCGCCATTTAGCTGCTTTTTATCTAAAAAATTATGATTATTCTAAGGGAATAGAAGTAGCTAAGCTATGCTATTCGCTAGCAAAGACATTAATCGAGCGAGTATTTACAATACATTTGTTACATCGAGGATTAATGGATTGTCCTGCGTATTGGGAAGAAGCCTGTGAAGTTTTTCAACAGCAGCAATCTTTGATGAATTTACTATTAGAAGAAAAACCTATAAATTTGCGTTCAGAACAGGTTCTATATCTATTCAACTCAAACTATTTTGCACCATATTTACAAGATAATCTTCAAACAAATAGATCTATTCAAAATAAAATTGCCCGTCTTTGCCAGATAAACATAGAAAATTATGCTAGTCAAGAAGTGCAGCGATATCAACAGCGGCTTTTAAAAGTGAAAACTGAGAAGCTGAAAATTGGCTACTTATCCTATTGCCTATCTCGTCATTCAGTTGGGTGGCTGGCACGATGGTTAATTCAGCATCATAATCATGAAGAATTTGATATTTATGCTTATTTTGTTAACTACAAAAAAGTAAACGATCCATTACAAGAGTGGTATATTCAAAATGTCACTCAAGCCTATAAAGGTGGAATTTATAGTGACGACATAGCTGAAAAAATTTATCAAGATGAAATTGATATTTTAATCGATTTGGATAGCATCACTCTAGATGTAAGTTGTGAAATTATGGCGCTAAAACCTGCACCTGTGCAAGTAACATGGTTGGGTTGGGATGCTTCAGGAATACCAACAGTTGATTACTTTATTGCCGATCCTTATGTTTTGCCAGAATCTGCTCAAGAGTACTATACAGAAAAAATCTGGAGATTACCCCAAACGTATATTGCAGTAGATGGTTTTGAGGTAGGTGTGCCAACTCTCAGACGGGATTCTTTAGAGATTCCTAATGATGCTGTCATCTATCTTAGCGGTCAAAGAGGATTTAAGCGCCACCCTGATACAGCACGGCTACAAATGAAAATTATCAAAGAAGTTCCCAATAGCTATTTCTTAATTAAAGGATTAGCCGATTCTGAAGCCGTGCAGAAATTTTTTATGCAGCTAGCAGAGGAAGAGGGGGTAGAATGCGATCGCCTGCGATTTTTGCCTCAAGATTCCTCTGAAGCTGTCCATAGAGCAAATTTAACTATTGCTGATGTTGTATTAGATACTTATCCTTACAACGGAGCTACGACAACTCTAGAAACACTCTGGATGGGTATCCCTTTAGTAACCAGAGTTGGACAACAATTTGCGGCTCGTAATAGCTACACCATGATGATGAATGTAGGTGTGACAGAAGGTATCGCTTGGACAGATGAAGAATATATAGAGTGGGGTGTGCGCTTGGGGAAAGATCGAGCTTTACGCCAGCAAGTGGCTTTAAAGCTGAGAGCATCTCGACAAACAGCACCCTTATGGAATGCTAAGCAATTTACCCGTGAAATGGAGAAGGCTTATAAGGAAATGTGGCAGAACTATCTTGAGAAAAAATAAGCTTGTAGTGAGGGCTGAAGCCCTCCTCCCCAGTAATTACAAATTTAAGCACTTCAGTGCTAAATACAAAGTTGTTTATAGAACGCTTCTAAACCTGCAACACAAGCTTTATCATCAAAGAGACGATCGTGATTTTGGCTCATTCTTTCTGCAATAGTGCCTCGCCAAGCGGGTTCTTGTCCCAATTTGACAGCAATTTCAATATATTCTGCTTCATTTTCAGCAATGGTATCTGTCACGCCTAGCATTTTCAAGAAGCTATCAGAGTGACGACCCCGCATAAATTCTCCGGGACAGGTAACAATGGGGAGATTACAAGCGATCGCTTCTAAGGTAGTATTACCACCAGACCATGTAAATGTATCTAAATAAACGTCTGAAAGTAAGTTAATCATTAAATAGTCCAGTCGCTCTGGAATACTGAGAAATACACAGTAATCCTCGCTATTCAAACCGATAGCAGCAAAAGCACGCTTGAGGCGTGACTGAAGTAAAGTACCACGTAAAAACACGAATTTAGCTTGGGGAAGGCGATGAGCAATTTCTGGCAAAATAAAATCATATTGCGGTAGATACTTGAAAGGTGCTTGGCAGCATAAATAAATGATTGCATCATCTGGTAACTGAAAATCTGAGCGGGTTTTGATAACTGGTGGAATATATGGTTTAGGATAAGAAACGCCAATATTAGGCAAGCAAATTAATTTTTCTGAATAATGCTCTTGAGCATTTTCAGGTTCCATCAATTCACTAGATAAAAAGTAATCAATTGTTGGTAAGCCAGTTGTTACCGGATGTCCCCAAGCCGTACATTGGACAGGCGCAAGCCGCAGACCTGCCATTTGCATAGTCTGCGGATTCATGCCAATTTCAGGAAAAACTAAAATGTGCAGTTTATCAGCAATTATTTGTTCGCAGGCTGCTGATAAATTATCAGGAATATGGTGGAAAACATCACTATATTCTTGAAATTTTTGAGTAATTAGATCTGGCTCATTTCCTGTATAGTAACAGTAGATTTCAAAGCTTTTATGATTGCTATGACGCAACCAACCTGTTAACCAAAGTGTTCCACTATAAGAATCTAGATAATATGAAACATATCCAATCCGAATTTTTTCTTGATGCTGAAGTTTAGGCATCGATAGGGGTGAACACCATTGAGGAAAGTTAGCAGCCATAATTTCATGTACTAACTTACCATATTGACATTGTAAATCTATGTCATTTTGGGCTTGATAGGAAAGGTAAAAGTTAGTTAATCTACCTATACCTGCTAAAGCATTATTTATTTCTTGTGGAGTTGTGAGAGATGTTTGATCAATTAAACTTTGCAGTCCTTGAATATAGCGTTGGCGATAAAATATGATTTCTTCTTGACTATCATAGATTGTCGGCACTGTTAAATATTTTAGAAGTTGAAAAGTGTAATCATCAGGTAATACTTGACAAGTTTTTTCAGTAAGCCAAATTGCCTCTTTAATTCGCCCACGGCGCTTTAATTCAATAATTAATGAAAAAGCTAATTTAGCTTCTGTAGGATACAGTTCAGTGCCTTTCTGAAGAGTAATAAAAAATTTATCTAGTAAATTTAAATTTCTATAACACTCGCTTAAGCGCCAGTAAACTTCTGCTTCACCTGAATGTATTTCTATAAATTTTTGATACTGGGTAATTGCTGCTTCCCACCTTCCCTCTAAAAATAATCTATTGCTTAAATCAAAAACTAACTCTATAAAGTGTATATTACTAAAAGTTTTTATTTCATAAGCTGGAATATTTGCTATTGATAATAATGATAATTTATTTGAATTTTCATTTTTTAGAACAATTCGAGCATGGATATCAGAGGCTAGAGATTCGTATTCAATATCATCTAAATTTCCCAGTAAAGAAATTTCACATTCTAAACTAATATCAAAATTCTGTCCTATAAGTATATTCATTGCCACAGCAGATAAGACCAAGTTAGCATCATCTTCAATAATGCCATCAGTATCTATAAGTAACGCTATCTCATAGTTATCAGGATGATTTATTACCGCCTTAATTATTTGTTCTAATTCTAGAATTAGTGCTTCTTCTGAATGTGACCAATCAGGAAAAATTATAACTTTTATAAATTTTTCTCTAACATTTAAATTTTGCTCTGTTAAGTTAGTTAATTCCACTTTATTATTCGTATCTATGTAATTTTAAATTATTTGGACAATTTACAATTAGATTTTCCCACTAACTACAAAATTCCTGCGTGTAAATATTGATTAATTGGTAATCTATTAATCCAATCATTTAATTCATAACATTCTAAATTTTTAACTGGTATTTTTGCTAAAGCTTCCCGATCTTCATATTCCAAAATAAGTCTCGCATGAATACGAGGTAACAAAGCTTGCCACTCAATCTCAGAAAGGTTTCCTAACAGAGAAATTTCTAATCCTTGATTAATATCTAAATCTTCCTGAAGTAGCAAATTCATAGAAACACTAGATAAAAATATTTCTGCATCTTCTGTAGTAATATTACTCGTATTAATAATTAAAGTAATTTTCTCACTCTTGGTATGAATTACTAAGGTCTTAATTACTTGTTCTAAAACTAAACCAAGAGATTCTTCTGGCTGTGACCAGTCAGGGAAAATAATTAAATTAATATTTCCTAGCTGCAAATTTTGACTCAGAGTATCTGCAAAATATTTACTTAAGAATTTTTGAAACAAGCTACCCATTTTGGCTGAGTAAGAACGACTATCAAGAAAACTAGGATTATCCTGCATTTTTTCCTTAATTTGAGCGCTCTTTTGTTGGCGCAATTTAGGATCGTTACCAAGTGCGATCGCTAATCGTATATAAGACTCTTCACTATCCGCAACTAAATCAGAGATATCCAATGCTTGCACCATTGCAGCTCCCATTGCAGAACGAAAGTTAATTCCCTGCCTAGCTATAACTGGGAGATTAGCCTGTAGTGGTTCTACCAAAGAAGTTGTTCCAGCAAATGGGTAAGAATCTAGATATATATCAGCAATTTTATAGTATTCTTTCATATCCTCCCGATCCGGAACAGGTTGAGGATCTAAGACTATTAAGCGTTCAGCCACTAATCCATGCTTGAAAAATATGGAATTTAAGTGATTGATAAATTCTGATTTTGGATAATTACTTGACCAATTGGGTCCAAACGGTAAAAGCACTAAAACTGAATTTACTACTCTAGCAATTATTTTTGCCCATACTTCAATCAGTTCTGGAATTGTTTTAAAGTAGTTAGCACCAGAGATAAAAACAACAGCATCTTCAGGAATTCCTAAACTATTTCGTGCAACTGGAGTTGTTGATTTTCCTTCTTCAGTACCGTAACTAAAACAGTGTGCAGTTCCTTCTAATTTGACTAACTTTTCTTGATAGTGGTCTTGTGCTGCTGGTGATGGATCTGTTAATGTACCAGAAATATAATAATCTATATTTCGCATTCCAGTTGTGGTAACTGAACCACCGCTAGTAACTTGTATTCTTGCTAATCTATGGATTGCTAACAGACAGATTTGATGAGCTGCTGCGGTTACATTAGTAGCAATAAATAATATATCGAGGTCATCATCACGAATAGTATTGACCTGTTCTAATAATTTCTGTGGTAATAGTTTAAAGCAGTTGGCAGAAAGTTGACAATACTGCTCTAGTGGATAACCAGTCCTATTAAGAGAGTACAAAATGACTTCAAAATCTCGACTGATATATTCATAAACAGGAAGGTAGGCAAATGTTTCGGCTGATGGTGTGAAATGTGTTGCTAAAATACCAAGCCTGATTTTCTTTCGATTTATAGATCGATTTAAAAATTCATAATCAAGTTCATGATTATTAAGTTTCAAGAAAAACTCTAATATCTCTGCACGTTTAACATATATATTTTTAAGATTTAGTTCATTGAAATATGCAAATAGAAAATTAGTGCGTTGAACAAAATTATCAACTATTTCATGCCACAATTTAGAATCTGAATTCTTGAATATTGACGTGTGTAAATATTCAATACATTTTTCTAAGTACTGGTAGTAATTATTTGCTTCACCTATTTCTTGTAAGTAAGACTTATGGTATAATAGAAATTTTAAATAATCTACTTCTTGAGAATTATGAATTATTTTAGGTATAACATTGACAAATAAACTTTTTAGATGGTCTGGAATTTTTTCTAGAGTAATTTCAGACTCAGTTACATAAAATACATCTCTAACTTTTAAAACGCGATCGTTTTTAGGTAATATGTTTATTTGACCACAAATTATACTAATAATATCGTTTAAAAAACGGAGAACAGATTCTTGACCATATTTAATATGGATTTCTTGTTGATATGATACCTCCTGTAATGTATTTCGTGCATATTCTACTTCTTCTAATCCATAAGCAATTCCCTTTAATTCAGATTCTCCAGATTCTTCTAAAATCACTGAAGTAGATAAACTTTTAAACCAATCTTCTTTCGTAGTTCCTGTAATCGGTACTATGATAGGAATACATCCACATAAAGCTGCCATCACGCAAACATATGAATATGGATCGTATGAAATGAGATATTCTTTTCTATTAAATATTTCAATCAGAATTTCTTGAGATAAATTATCATCCAAGAATAAAGAATCAGATGGATGAATATATTTTAATGGATGATGAAATTTATAACCTTTTCTTATAATATGACAATATCCCTCTCTTGATTTTCCATGATTTTTTAATGTTGGACTTGTATATAGAGGACAAATAATATTGTAATTTTTTACTTTTTTTTGAGGATTATATGTACTATAATGATAAATAAAGTCATCTTTTGACCAAGTAGTATATATATCAGAAGGACAATTAATACCAAGTTCGCAAAGAATCCATCTAACTACATACTTTGCATTTAAAGGATTGCCAAATATAACCTCTGGATATACAACAACTGTATTATCATTTATATCAACTTCTGTTGCATAATTATCAAAAATATTGTTAGGCAGATTCATGCCATTCATGTCAAAAATTTTACAAAAAAATCCTGCTCGATCGATAATCCGAGCAAGATTATAAAGAGCAATAACTCCACCAACATTAAGTTGAAACGGTGGAGAAAATATAATAAAGTTTAAATGATATTTTTCAGTATTGTTGTTCATTATCTTATTAATGATAGTTCATTGATGTATGTAGATATATTTTTAGCTTCGGTAATAGCAATTCTAATAATTTGAGCTATTATCAGAATTTGCTCTTTATTACTTGAACTTCCTGTAGGCAAGAGTAAAACTTTATCGCCTAGTTTTTCAGTTTCTGGAAGTAGTAATCTTGCATAAGGAAAATATGAATGATAAGGTTCCATACGATGACAACCTGGATAAAAATAGCGCCGAGCTATTACATTTTCAGCATGAAGAATTTCGAGCAATTTATCTCTACTTATTTGAGTTTCAGATTCTTCAATTTCTAAAACAATATATTGATAGTTACATTTTTCATTTTCGTTATAATTCAATAAATAAATACCTGGAATATCAGCAAGTTCTTGTTGATACCATTTGTAATTACGATAATTAGTTTCAATAAAGTTATCAATACTTTCTAAGGAAGTTAATCCCATTGCTGCTGATACTTCAGTCATTTTACCATTTGTACCAATATAGATAACTTTATCCATACCAGCAAAACCAAAATTCGTCATCAAGCGAATTTTTTCCGCTAGATCATCACTGTTTGTAACAATTGCTCCACCCTCAAATGTGTTCAAAAATTTAGTAGCGTGGAAGCTAAAAACTTCAGCATCTCCAAAACTACCAATCATACGTCCTTGATGTGAACAGCCGAAAGCATGAGCCGCATCAAACATTAATTTTAAATTATAAGTATAAGCAATTTCACTTAAAGCTTCTACATTGCAAGGACGACCCCACAAATGAACACCAAGAATACCAGTAGTTTGTGGGGTGATGCTTTGAACTATTTTGTTTGGATCTATATTATGGGTTTGAGGATCGATATCACAAAAAACAGGTGTAATTTCTTGCCATTTTAGTGCGTGTGGAGTAGCAATAAATGTGAAAGAAGGGACAATAACTTCACCTTTTAACCCGACAGCGCGAATGGCTATTTCTAATGCAACAGTAGCATTACAAGTAGCAATACAATGCTTTACTCCAACAAACTCAGCAATGCTTTGCTCAAATTCCTGTACATAGATACCATTATTCGTTAGCCATTTTCTATCTAATATGTCATTGATACGAGTGAGTAAGCATTCGCGATTTCCAATATTAGGACGACCAACATGTAACTTTTCAATAAATGCTGGTGTTCCACCAAATAAAGCTAATTCATTTAAGTCTTTTTTTATCTTAATCATGTTTTTTTGTATTTTGGTTAAATTATTAAAATAGTAATTTGCTATTTATTCAAGTCTATTTGAAGTTAATTTAGTCAGTTATGTAAATTTGTTATTTATCCAGAACTAGGGGTTTATGTTGACTATTTTCTCTCTGCTCTTGACATTATCCAAAACAGTTTTATAATCTTGCCTATTTGGATGCAACTTCACCAATTTCTCCAATAGAGCGATCGCACCTTTAGTATCTTTCATGCGTAGCCGTAATAAAGACAATTTTTCCAGTGCCAATTGGTTATTTGGTTCTCGCTGTAAAACTAACTCGTAACCCTTTACCTGTTTCTGAAATTCATTTTCAACTGTATTAACCACTGAATGCTGAGGTCTCTGCCAAGCCTGTTGTAAAGTATTTACTGCTCCAAATAGCATTGAACCACTAAAAGACATGATAGAAATGTATGTTACAAGTCTTTTCCGTCGTTCAATCTGCTTACTGCGTTTGACTAAATAATCATTCCCTGAACTTGCCATGCTACAAAAATTGCTGCAATCAAAACATCAGCAATCCTCCTAGTTATTAGGCTACCCATAACACCAAAAAAACTATCATTTAAAAATTGCTTTTCTTTATTATCCGGTACTCAATTTTCTAAAAAATACACTATATAGTGATTCAGAATTTATTTAATCAATGCACAAGACTCTAAATACGATCCTCAAGCATGGACGATGATTTACCACAAGCAAACCTTCAGTGATACCACAAGATACAGCCTAGCCTGCTGAAGTATTACTCCAACATTACATCTAGGACTATACAAGTACTTCCTAAAAAAACAGATGGCTAATCTACAAATTTTAATTATCCATAATTAATTCAGATTTGCAGCTTTTTCTAAAGTGAACTATCCTCTCCTCAAATCTTGTAACAACAGGAGGTGGTTCGATAGACCATGACGCTAAAGGTACTCGTTTACAAATTAAATGATCTTCATCGAAAACCTGTCCGTTCATCTTTGAAGTGGAGAGAAAAAGTGGTTCAATAATATTCCTATTAGATAATTTACTAAGTTTAGATGTAAGTAACCTACTTGTGAAATGAGTAGTATTTTCATCATTTGTAGGAAAAAAATTCTGCAATGAATAAGAATAGCCAAAAGTGGAGGAAAGCATTGTAAATGGAAATAGATACACACTCATATAACCCTCATACTGAAAATTATTCAAGAAATATTTATTCATACTTAATAAATGCTTTCTTGTCCGAGTGTCGCCGATGGAAAAATAACAAGCAGAATTTACACCTGAAAAGGTATCAGTCTCATGCTCAAGTTTAAGCAGCCCTAAAGAAGAAGAATGAACAAAAGGAACATGCAATGGTTCTAAGGCATTTTCAACTGCAATTGCGAAATTGCAATCATAATCATACCGATTGAAATCATACCGATCAAAAATTGAATGGGAAATAGCCTCTACTAAAGGTATGACTTCTGCCAATTGGGAAGCAAGACTAAACTTAGGAGAAATACTGGCAAACAAGAAATCACCACACCAATCTATCTCAAGCAAGTTTAGTGTGACTGATGGAAAATCGGTAGTTGAGGAGAATTGAGATTTAGGAACACAAAGCTGACCGTTTTTGTAAGACCAACCATGATAAGAGCATAAGAATGGCTGATTACCAAAGTCTTTGAGGAATATTCTTGCACCTCTATGGGGACAGAGATTATTGAATGCTATGACACTACCGTTGTCATTGAAAACAACAACTTCCTCTCCTAGCCAATCAAAACGGATAAAGTCTCCAGAATCCTTTATTTCTTGTCTATGGCAAAGTAAGTGCCAGTAGTTATTTCGCAACTTTCGGCTAAGAGGATTCATTTTAGAGCTTCCTAGCTGGAACCGCGAACATAGTAGAAGCTTCAGTAACTGATCTCACGATTAATGCTCCTGCTCCTATTTTTGCTGAATTACCAATAGATACATGAGGTAAAACTTTAGCCCCAGTTCCAAAAAATACAGAATGACCACATTTGACACCACCAGTCAGGTCTACATGGGAACTTACTGTTGTATAATCACCGACATGAACGTCATGCCCGGCACCTGAAAAACAATTAAAAGTTACGAAATTACCAATACTAGCGTCGGCTGACACTACAGAGAATGGACATAAAATAACTCCTTCGCCAAGACGAGCCGTTCTTGCTATTACTGCTGTTGGGTGAATCAGAGAAGTAAATTTAGCACCTCTACTTTTTAAAGAAGTTACTAAACTCTCTTTATCTTTAGGATCGCCTACGCCAAGCAAAAATAAGTCTTGTTCGGCAGGTTGATAAGTACTAATTTGACCAAGCCAAGTTAATTTATAGTCAAAACCATCAAGAACATTGGGGATATCACTAATAAATCCATCTAATGTTGGAAATATGCCATGAGTTTGAACATCATAGACCCAATTGATTAACTCTCGCCCAAATGCCCCTGCTCCTACTAATATGCAACGTTGTTCCATTACCGCACCATGTACCCACCATCAATAATTAAGTTAGTTCCAGTAACCCACCGTGAAGCATCGGAGAGTAAAAATAAGACTGCATTGGCAACATCTTCAGGTTGTCCAAAACCTAATAAGTGTTTACGTTCATAATCAGATATTGCTTCTGTAGAACTAGCTACTACCAATCTGGCGTGCATTTCGGTTTCTACTGCGCCTGCCACAATGGAATTAACGCGAATTTTACGCGATGCTAACTCACACGACAGTGAGCGAACCATACCATCAACTCCTGACTTGACGGCACAATAGGCTGATAAACCTAGCTGACCTCGAGAACCAGCAACAGAAGACATAAACACTATTGAACCACCATCGGTTATCACTCCCTTAGAGGATGAAGCGCGAGCAATACCAAATGCTGCAAAAAAACTGCTCTCCAATAGATTTTCTAAATTAGATTGTTTAATCATTCTTGCTGGCAGAACTAATTCTGATCCTGCTGAATGAAATATGCCCGATAGAGAACCGTATTTTCCAGCAACAGATTTCACCCAATCAGCTACCTGATCAGCATTAGATAATTCAAAAGGCAAAGCTATATGATTAGTTCCTGCCATAGCTTCAACACAAGCTGCCAGTCTAGATTCGTTGCGACCAGAAACCAACACCTGTCCACCACATTCAGCAATCATAATTGCGGCTACTTTTCCTAGACCAGATGAAGCTCCTGTAACTAGGAAAACTTTTCCTTTTAGTGCATCGGGAGCAAATATACTCATGGCTGAAAGTCAATCATCTCAATAACATCAAGTGGACCAACAGTAAGTACAGTAGAACCCCAAGAATAACCTACACCGAAACCAAACATTGCTAAACGGATAGATTTTTCTTGTAATAACGAACCTAGATTATCAATCATCAGTAATGGGATAGAAGCACTACTGGTGTTCCCAAATTTATTGATGTTGATGGGAATCCGATCCATTGGCAATTTTGCCTTTTTTATCAAGTGTTTGAGCATAAATAAATTGGCTTGATGAAACAGAAAAGCATCGCAATCATCCGCTTTCAAGCCTGAAAATTCAATTGTTGATGATATCAAGGGAGGAACTACTTGCATAGTGAAGGTAAATATTTCGGTACCATCCATGTAAAGACAATTTGGGTCTTTACCTTCTAATCTTGGATCGTTTGCAAGAGAGTAATCCTTAGATGCACCACGGGGTACAATCAAATTATGAGTTCCTTTTCCATCAGTGCCAAGTATAAAAAAAGCATCATTTGTAGAATTCTCAGAATACTCTAATGCAGTAACTGTTCCTGCATCTCCAAAGAGCATGGCGGTAGACCGATCAAAAGGATTTATGCACCGACTACTAGTGTCACCAATTGCCAGAAGAACACGTTTAGCAGCTCCTGTTTGAATCATATTTAAGCCTAGCCACAAAGCATAGGGATAAGCTGAACAGCCAAGATTAATATCAAAGGCTAAACAGGAAGGGTGAAGTCCAAGACGACCATGAAGTGAACAAGCAGTTGCCGGAAGACGATAATCTGGTGTTTGAGATACAAAGATTAAAGCATCAATTGATTCTCTTTGCCAGTCTAAACCACTTAAAAGACATTCTACTGCCTGGTAACAAAGATCTGCTGTTGAAACTCCTTCATCTACCCAACATCGATGCTCAACACCAATCATCTTAACTACTTCATTAACAGCATCTGCACCAAACTGTTCTGCAAAATAGTTATTAGAAATTTGATGGGTTGGCAGACAAGCTACGACTCCGGCTATGCGACCTCCTTTTGTTCTAACTTGCTTGCCAACTGGTGTGTTGATGACACTCATATATGAATTATCCTTTTTGCTTTTCCGAGATGAGTTTTTCAATATCTCCTACTGTCTTAGATGCGGCAAGAGAGTCTCCACTCAGCATGATATTAAAGCAGTCATCGACTAGTGCAATTGTAGAAATAAATGCAAGTGAATCCCAGTCCATTCTAGTTAGATCGAGACTTGGAGAAACTTCGTTGACATTAATCTCAAGTATTTCGGCTAAACCTTCGTAAAAAGCTTGCATAATTTAACTCCTAAAAATCAAAATTTAACAACCGTTGCAGCCCAAGAATACCCAACTCCAAACCCTAATAACAATAATCTATCTCCTCGCTTTAAGCGAGATTCATTAAGCATAGACTCTAGGGTAAGAGGTATGCTTGATGATACTGTATTTCCACACATATCCAAAAAAACGGGAAACTTTTCTTCAGATAAATTCAGCTTTTTTCGTAATGCATCGAGCATAAAATAATTAGCCTGATGTAAAATAATATAGTCAAAATCATCTAAATTTCTTCCGCATTTAGTTAGCAAATCATTTATTGCTTTCGGTACATAAGAAAGTGTAAATTTTATTACTTCAGAACCATTCATGTATAGGTTGTCTTGTGACCTTACATTACCAGAATCATCGGCTTCTTCCTTTGCCGTATGTTCAGAACGTGTAGAACGGAAACCACCTGTTTTGACGATTATATTATTGGCTCCATTACCATCAGTTCCAAATACGAAAGGTCCGATAAATTCTTCATCTGCTTCGTCTGATGCTTCAATCAAGGTAGCTGTCGCCCCATCACCAAATAAAGTGCGTACGCTTTTATCCATAGGATGAATGAATTTTGAGTAGGTATCTGCTGTTAGAAAAAGAACCCTACGAGCAGATCCTGTTTCGATGAGTCCTTTTGCAACAGATAAGCCATAAACAAAACCAGAACAGCCAAGATTAATATCAAAAGCCCCAGCCGTATTAGGAATTCCTAGACGAGCTTGGAGTAAACAAGCGGTACTCGGTAGAAAGTAATCTGGTGTTTGAGTACAGAGAAAAACAAAATCGATATCCTCAGGAGCAACATTATTTTTTTTAAAAAATTTACGGGCTGCTTTAAAAGCCAAGTCAGCAGCAGTTTCATCATCTGCCGCAATATGTCTTTCTAGAATTCCTGTTTTTTGATAAATTTTTTCAGAAGACCAACTAGGATAAATTTTGGCTAAATCATCATTATGTAAAATTTCTTTGGGCAGATATGATGCAATGTCAACTATTCGGGAGCGAAACATATTTTTTTATAGAAATATCGAATTAATAATTATTCATGGATGAGTGTAGAGTTTAAATCATTCCATCTTAGTGTTAACAAAGTTAACTAATTAATCACTTAGCGATCGCCAATCCCATCTTGCTTCTTAATCTTCTCTAATACAACTTTGTAATCTTGCCGTTCCGGGTGCAATTTCACTAGCTTTTCTAAAGGTTCCATCGCACCCTTAGCATCCTTCAATTTCAACCGCAACAAGGACAGTTTTTCTAAAGCAAGTTGATTTTCAGGTTCCCGTTGTAAAACCAACTCGTAGCCCTGCACCTGCTGCTGTAACACTGACTCAGCAGAAACAGACGCACTTGCTGGCTTAGGACTTTGAATAGCCTGTTGGATTGCTGGAATGGCTGCAAATGCTGTAGAACCAACGAAGGACACTATCGACACTATCGTTAAAATCCTTTGTCGCCGCTCAATCTGCTTTTTGCGGGAAATTAAGTATTCTTCCCCCTCTCCTGACATGTCTTAATAGTTGCTGCGGTAAATACTTAGGTATCAGCAAGCCTCCCGTTATGAGGATACCCACCTGCTCAATAGAAACTAACATTTTGGTTGAAAATTTTTCACACAAAATTCAAAAGCCAGCTTGGAATTTAACAGAAGTTTATGGTAAGACAATACTCCATAGAGAATTACCCCTTCAACTTCAAAGCAAAATACTCTCCTGTACTTAAATAGGGTAACCCTACAGATTTTATTCTCTATCTGCAAATATTAAGATTATATGAAGATTTGCTATAAATTTGCTTAACGATGGATGTTTGCGATATTGTAAATAACGTTTAAATAAGTACAAAGAGTAGACATTCCTACTCAATTGCAAACTTCACAGTCAGTCAAAACTTTGAAATTAGCCCGTATTCCATCGTTGATTCGACAAGCAAACCTATTTTTTGTGACTAAAATAAATAAACTTTTCCCTGGCGTCCTCACTCAGGCTAGCAGTGCAACTTACCCTTTATCCCCCTCATCTGTTAACCCTTGCTCAACTTATGCAATAGGTTCAAAGTGTACATAGCACAATTAGAGTATTCTGGTGGTGATTACCGTACAAAAAGGAATTTCTCAATAACTTAGTAGAGTTTGTTATGGTATAGTTAGAAAGTTAAGACTAGCTTTACCAAATTACACCACTCTACGAGCCGGCAACAATTGCAGAATGGAAAGCAGTTTTAATTAAGCATTTACCAAATAAAATCTGAATTCAATCGAGGTTATGACTCAGCAAGTAATTCACCCAATGGTGAAATTGCAGCGTAACGTGCAATCACTCATAGAATCGAATATTATCAAGCCTAGCGATAGTATCTGGAAAATCGCTTTGCTCTACGGCAACGAATGGCAGCATTGGAAACAAGAACTGCTCGACTTTGGCTTTAGTATGCAAGACCCAATTAGCGAGTTGCTCGCCGTAGAAGCTTGGGATGAAGAGTAGGGCATAGGGACTGGGGATTAGGGATTAGAAAACTTTTTTTAATCCTTAGTCCTCAGTCTCCAGTTCCTAATACTTAATCCCTAGCACCAGTCCCTAGAATTAACTACCAATAGTTCAGTACCCCATCTCCAGTACCCAGTCCCCTTATTGACAAGCAGCTAAGGCCGTAGCTAATTCCTTGGCAGTCTGATAGCGATCGCGTGGCAATGGTTCGGTAACGCGATCGATAAGATCTCTTAATTGCAAACTAATGGTGGGAACTTTTGCCACATCAAACCTGAAGTGTCGTCCCCTTTGGCGGTAATACTTGAAGGGGTTTTCGCTTGTGAGCAGAAAAATTAGTGTTGGGCCAATTGCATACAAATCAGATTGCGTCAAAGGTTGTCCTCGCTCTTGTTCGGGAGCGCAGTAACCTTCTGCCCCAATACGAGTACCGGGGGCTGTGCCAATTTCCTTAACTGCGCCAAAATCCAGCACCACTATGTGATTTTGAAAACTTCGCACCATTAAATTGGCGGGTTTAATATCGCGGTGAATCAGCGGAGGCTCTTGGGTATGAAGATAGTCTAGGATATCGCAGGTTTGGATCATCCAAGCGATCGCTTGGCTTGGGGTTACTGGGCCAGTGGTAAAAATGCGTTTCTCTAAATCTTGTCCGTGGATTAGTTCCATTGCCAAGTATTTTTTTCCACCTTCGACAAAGAAGTCATAATACTTGGGAATTCCAGGATGTTTCAGAGATTTAAGAGTATACGCCTCCCGCTCAAATAATTCTTGAGCTTTGGCAATTCTCACCATATCAGCATTCATTTCCTTCAACACCAGCAGTTGTGGCGTACCCCCAATCAAACCAGCCGCATCCCAAGCGAGATACGTAGTACCCATCCCTCCTTGTCCCAGAGTTCGCAACACCTGATAATGACGAATCGTCTGTTGCACTGAGAGGGGTTGACCGCAGTGGATGCAAAAAAGATTATTCGGAGAGTTTCCCTCGTGGGTGCAGGTGTAAGATAAAATCCCAGGATTTTTTGCTGAAGAGACTGTTGGAGCTACGTTTTCTACCGTCCCCTGCATCTGATGCCAAGGCAACCAAACCTCCGGTTGTGTTACCTCCTGGATTTGGAATTGCAGTATTGGGCCTCCCTGTGCCAGTTGCAAAAGGGAATTGTCTGGTAGCGGACTTTGAATCACTAGGACACCATTGAGAAAAGTCCCATTTGTACCCTGGCTAATCAGTTGCCAATCACCGCCATTCTTGACAGAATCAACTTGTCTGAGTTCTAGATGATGCCGAGAAACCAAGCTATCAGTTAAAACAACATGATTGTCTGCTGCTCGGCCAATCCGAATGATGGAAGAGTTTTCAAAGCACCACTGATGGAGCGGTGTTTTTTGTTGCGGTTCTAACAGGGTCAGAGTAACCACAATACAACCTACAAGGTAAGAGGACTGGCGACTGGGGAAGGTGGGGCCCCCTCTGGGGATAAGGGGTTATGGGGACTGGCAATTGGGGAAGGTGGGGCCCCTTCTGGGGATAAGGGGTTATGGGGATTGGGTATTGGGTATAAAGAATTTTATCCTAGTCCCCAGCCCTCACTACCTAGTAAAGAGTCCCTAGTCCCCAATACCCAGTTCCCAGCCACTTCTTTAACTTTCGAGATTTGGGCGCACTTTTGCCCGAATCAGTATAGCAGTAATGTTGTCGTGGCCATTGTATTGGTTGGCCAAATCAATTAACTCTGTAACACCGCGTTCTAAGTTAGCACCAGAACTAAGCAAGGGTTCTAAGTGAGTTTGCCAATGGGTTTCTAGTAAATCATTATCTGATAGACCGTCCGATGCCAACACTAGAAGCGTATCTTCGTTGATCTCGAAAAAGCCCACATCAGGATTAATTGAGTTTTCATCACGGGGTCCCAAGGCTTGGGTGAGTTGGTAGGCATCGGGGCGGGCATAAGCTATACTTGCTTCCACTCCCCTAGTAATTTCCCGTTGTCCAACTTCGTGATCTACTGTGACTTGTTTTAATCCCTGCTTGCGGGTCAGGCGATAGAGGCGGCTATCTCCCACATGAGCAACTGCTGCTTGAGTGTCTTGAATTAACAGCATTACCAGAGTTGTACCCATGCGCCCAACTCCAGAACGAGCATCTTGTTGATTGAGTTTGTAAATCGCCTCATTGGCTAAATAAACTGCCTCACGAATCGTATTTTCTGTTGGCAGTTGATTAGCAATCCAGTGTTCTTGGAAATATTTCTTGAGAGTGTTGACTGCCAACTCGCTGGCTACTTCACCACCAGCGTGTCCACCCATACCATCACAGAGGATATACAAACCATGCCCTTGAAGGATTCGAGTTTTGGGCAATTCCACCTTGTCAATTTTAGTTTCAATACCAAAGTAGTCTTCATTATGGTGACGTTGACGCCCTACATCTGTGCGTCCTGCATCTTCCAAGCTACTTAATTGCATCGCCAGCACAACAGTTGGCATATCATCAGTTTTACTAATGATATCTTCTGGTTCATCTGATTGCAGGATAGTGGGCACAACAGTATGTTTCTCCTCTATTGGGGGCAAAGTTGCGGTTCCTAGTGCTTCCAGTTCTACGGAGATTTCCTGCAAACGCGATCGCAACTGGGCGATCGTTTCAATTTTACCTGCCTCTAAATCCCCTAACATCTGCACTACAGAGCCAAATTGAGTGCGTTGGGTCTGTCTAAATAGTGTTTGCCAAATCCGTCCCAAAGCTTGGATAGTTAACGGTTGCTTTGGAATAGCAGATATTTGGGCTTGGGCATCTTCTGATGAGTTGGCAGTAGGCTGAGTATTTCCTGATTCCACATACAATCTTCGTAGTGCCAACGTTTGGTCTTCATCCAATCGCAAATTCGACAATTCCAACAGACTTTGACAACAATTTACTGGTTCCAATGCCACCCAAAGTTGGGTCATTTGATAACACCAGTGTAAAATTTTTAACGAACTAGTTGTCTCTTCTTGCCATAAATCAAGTAAAAGCTGCCAATCCGAGCGGTCTTCGATTAGTAGTATCTGTATATCATCTTGCTGCCATGCATCGTGAATCGGCGGTATTCCTGGCTGACCTTGATATTGTAAGGCAATATAAACTTGAGCAAGGCTAGGAATTGCATCTGCTGCCACTGATGGCGTTACTAAATCCGATCGCTGATTTCCTAATATTGCTTCGATAGGTGATATTTGATACGGCTGACAATCTAGAACTCTCGCCTCTACCTCAGTAATATTTTCTAGACTAGGTAATGTATCTAATAATTGATAGCGCTGCTGAGGATCTAAATAGGAGCCTAATGTAATTTGAGGACTAAGGGGCAAAGAAGATGAGGGAGATGAGGAGGATGAGGGAGATAACAGAGAATTTACTTCCCCTACTTCCCCTACTTCCCCTGCTTCCCTTGCTCCCCCATCTCTCTCATCTCCACTTGCTTGTTGAGCAATTATTGCCCAAAATACTGTTCCACATTCCGTACCACAGTTGTGACAAGATAGTGCATTCAAAGGAACATCAGTACTGCATTCAGGACAGACTCTGTGAGTCAGGGATGTGCCACATTTTTGACAAAATTTATTAGTATTAGGGTTTTCAAATTTACACTGAGGGCAAATCAGCATAGTGGAAGTTCCTTAATTCCCATTCCAAGGTGGTTCTAGCCACTAAGATCCAAGGTGCCACAATTGGCTGCCCCTGACTACAGTAGACTTACAATAGATTGTAATTTTAACAGTGAATTTTAGTGGCAGTATTAATTCTGACGCATAAAATATTTTAGATATTAGCAGTTAATTCTGGGAATTAGGGATTAGGGACTTAGGACTGGGGATTAAGGACTAGGATAAAATTCTTTATACTCAATATCCAAATACCTAGTACCCAGTACCAAATCCCCTATACCCAAGATTCTGGTAATTGCGGAGGTTCAGCATTAAACCATTTTTGATAAATTTGCTTGTAAGTGCCGTTAGATAACAAAGTGGCTATGGCTGTGTTAATTGTGTTTAGGTAGGGGGAATCTTTAGGTGTGGCAATACCGTAGTATTCTTGGGTGAGTAAGTTGGCAACAACTTTGATGCCTTTGAGTTTGCCATTTTTAATCGCATACAAAGTAGCGAAAGCATCGCTAACCACAGCATCAACATTGCCATTGAGCAAGTCTTGAAAAAATTCTGGTCCAGAATTAAAAGTACTAATTTTGGCGTTGGGGATAGTTTTAGCAAAATCTGCCCCAGTGGAACCTATTTGTACAGCAATTTTTTGACCCTGGAGACTATTAAAGTCTTTAATATTGTGGTTGTCTTGGCGTACAGCGATCGCTAGTCCGGCTTTAAAATAAGGTCGGGAAAAAGCAATTGTTTTCAGACGTTCGGCGGTAATTGTAATTCCGTTAATTGCAGCATCAACTCTTTTGGCTTGCAAAGTCGAGATCATGCCATCAAAGGGCAGATTTTCAAACTTAACTTTAAAACCTGCGATTTGAGCGATCGCATTCATTAAATCAATATCAAAGCCTTCTAACTTACCACTAGCTGTTTGGATTTCAAAAGGGATAAAGGTAGGATCTGTAGCAACCTTGAGAAGTTTGGCATCTTGGTTGGTACTGGGATTGAAACTGTTACAAGCAAGAATTAGTAGCAGACACCCTAAACTCAGAATTAGCTGTTGCCACTTGCAGTTAATCAATTTCACTGTAGTAATTCTGTTCTATCAGTCAATATTCACGATGCTTGTCATGATGTTATAAGAAAGAATACATCCATCAACAGACAAAATCCATACTCTATTCTGGCTTAATCGCCTGCTACAAGCATAAGTACAATTCAATTTGTTATTAGAAGCGATCGCTGCTGAGTTTCCCAGTGATATAGTGCCTTTGCGACCAGATGGTGGCTTTTTCGTTTGGTGTAAATTGCCGCAAAATATCAGTGCCAAAGCACTCCTAAGTAGCTTGTGCAGAACACGGCGTTACCTTCTTACCAGGAACTCGTTGTTACGCCAACGGTGAGGGGGATAATGCCATTAGGTTAGCTTTTAGCTTTCAACCAACTCAAAAGATTATTGAGGGAATCGCTACCCTCGGAGCAGTGTTGCGCGAATGGCAGCGATAATTAAAAGAGAACAAGAGGAGGGCGACACTTGGAAGGGCACAGTAAGAAAAAACGCTTGGTTTGTTGTCCTCTTTGATAACCAGATAATATATGTCTAGTTGAATCCTTATAATTAAGGCTGACGTTTTAACACGGGGAGTTTTAAATTACAAGTAAATAACCGAACTTGATATTATTTGTTCTCAATTCTCAATTCTGTATTCTTGTTCAAAAAATTTGTTCTAAACGCTGAAAATCTTGCTGCACTTCATACCAGAGGCTTTTATTATGGGGGTCTGTCTTCAAAGCTTTTTTGAGATAAATTCTGGCTTTGAGCAGCTGGTTTTCAGATATTAATGCCCGTCCCCAAATTTGATAAGCAACTGCTAGCCATTGGCGGACTTCTGCATCCCCTGATAACCGATCTGATAAAGCTTCAGCCAGAGCGATCGCTTGGGGAAATCGTCTTTGTTGCAAAAATCGCTGCAACTGCTCATAAGTCTTCCACTTTAGCCGCTGTTCTATTTCTACCAGATTAGGCGGCTTTGGTGTCGCTGGTGGCTGAGTTGTCACCTTTGTTGCTGGTGTTTTCTCCCGATACGTTGCTCTGGGGCGATCGCGTCCAGATGTTGACACCTGATTTGCATGTGCAGCTGTTTCTTCTGGCAGTACTACTGTCAGTAGGAGTTTGTAGGCCTCTGTCAAGGCAATAAATTTATCTTTGGCTTTGTTGTCATCTGGGTTGATATCGGGATGATATTGCTGCGCCAGTCGTCGGTAAGACGCTTTAATGTCAGCAAAAGAGGCTCCCGACCTTAAACCCAATAAACGGTAGCAATCTCCAAGATCCATCCTGAGCTATGAGCTATCGAATATTTAGCTAGCGGCTATCAGCTATGAGAGCTTAAAAGCCTGAGATTTTAATCATAAAGGTTAATTTACTATTTTAAAGTTCAATTTTGACAGTTTTTTGAGCATGGGGCAAACAGGGAGTGCGGGAGGTTTTGGAGGTGTGGGAGGATGGGAAACAAATGCAGGTGTGGGAGGAAAAGGGAGTGTGGGAGGTTTTGGAGGTGTGGGAGGAAATCTTGCCCCCCTCTCTCCCCACACTTCCCTATCTCCCCCATCCCCTCTCTCCCCACACTTCCCTATCTCCTCATCTCCCCGCGTCCTCTTCCTACGGTCTCTCTTCAATCACACGGTCAATTAAACCGTATTCTTTAGCTTCTTGGGCAGACATAAAAAAGTCACGATCCATGTCTTTTTCAATTTTTGCTATGGTTTGACCAGTGTTGTCAGCATAAATTTGATTTAGCTGGTTACGAATCCGCAGAATCTCTCTAGCTTCAATTTCAATATCAGTTGCTTGCCCACGGGTACCACCAGAAGGTTGATGAATCATAATCCGTGAGTGAGGCAATGCTAAGCGTTTACCTTTGGCTCCACCTGCTAAAAGAAAAGACCCCATAGAGGCTGCAAGACCCGTGCATATTGTTACCACATCTGATTTAATGTGTTGCATGGTGTCATAAATTGCCAGCCCAGAGGTGACCATACCACCAGGGGAATTGATGTATATGTAAATATCTTTACCCGGATCTTCTGAATCCAGATATAGTAAGAAGGCTATAATTTCGTTGGCGATTTTATCATCAATTTCTTCTCCCAGAAAAATAATTCGTTCTAGGGAAAGACGAGTATAAATGTGAACCCATTCTTCCATCTGTCCCCCTGGCAACCGATAGGGAACGCTGGGATAACCAATAGGCATAATTTGCTCCGTTATTACAATGATTTATAGCAAGGATGAAGCCTGGACGCTCTTATGGGCAGAGTGAGTTGAAATCCCAAGAAATCAAGACTCACTTCATTTTTTAAAGGACACTAGCAGGTAATGGAGGATTGGCTAGTTCTTCTTTTTCAAAAACTCGGTCAATCAAACCGTATTCTTTAGCTTGATAGGGGGTCATATATAATAGACGATCCATATCTTTGCTAATTTTTTCTGGTGCCTGTTCAGTGTTGCGAGACAGAATGTCAATCATTGCTGTCTTGTTCACTAAAACTTCCTTTGCCCGAATTTGGATGTCCGTTGCTTGACCTTGGGCGTAACTCTTTGGTTGGTGCAGAATAATCGAAGCATGGGGTAAGCTAGCACGGCAACCTTTTGTACCAGCACTGAGGATCATCGCTGCCATACCCATCGCCGAACCGATGCAAATTGTGTGGATCGGAGGCTTGATATATTTCATTGTGTCATAGATGGCGAAGGCTTCGGTTTCAAAGCCAATCGGATCGCCACTGTAACCAGAAGTGCCTGTAGAGTTGATGTAAATTTTAATTGGTTTATCTGGGTCATCGGACTGCAAATACAGGAGTTCGGCGATGATCAGTTTTGTAATTTGGGGAACTAAAGGAGTTCCTAAGTAGACAATTCGCTCCTTTAATAATAGAGACGGTAAATCTGGCGGCGGTTTCCGGTAAAATCGATCGCCGTAATAAGGGGATTGAACAGCCTTGATGGCGGAAATGTCCATAGCAACTGATCGCCTGAAAGTATGCCGTTAACTGTAATACATCCTAGCGTGATGCCAACTCTGTTCAAGGTGTGGATTTCTCCCTAGTGCCGAACGGGGGCTGGCATCTACCAATGTTTGGCTTCTAAGATATTCTGATTATATTAATGTATTGGATAGGTTTTCCGTAGCGCTAAAGTAGTGCTTTGAAGTTATTTACAAATATCTATATCCCGGATAGGAACTTTGAGTTATGAGGGTTAGCTTACAGCCTGCCTTGAATGATAGTAATTTAGACGCCAATCAACTGAACACTCAACGTCAGTTAGGAATTTCGATTTCGGCGATCGCCGAAACTCAAGACCGTAATGTGCCACTGAATTTATGCTTAATTCTCGATCGTAGCGGATCGATGAATGGGCGCTCGCTAGAAACTGTGAAAAATGCAGCGAATCGTCTGGTGGATAGATTAAATCCCGGCGATCGCCTGAGTATTGTAGTTTTTAATCATCGTGCTAAAGTCTTAATCCCTAGTCAAGCAATCGAAGATCCAGAAAAAATAAAACAGCAAATTAACCGCCTAGCTGCTGATGGAGGAACTTCGATTGATGAAGGATTGCGCTTAGGGATTGAGGAGTTGGCAAAAGCAAAAAAAGATAGTGTTTCCCAGGCCTTTTTATTAACCGATGGCGAAAACGAACACGGTGATAATAATCGCTGTTTAAAATTTGCCCAACTGGCTGCCAGCTATAATTTGACTTTAAATACTTTGGGATTTGGTGATAATTGGAACCAAGATGTTTTAGAAAAAATTGCTGATGCTGGTTTGGGTACTTTGTCTTATATTCAAAAACCCGATCGCGTAGTCGATGAATTTAGCCGTTTGTTCAGTCGCGTTCAAGCAGTAGCTTTGACTAATGCTTATTTGCTATTCTCCTTGATACCCAATGTCCGGCTAGCGGAACTCAAACCCGTTGCCCAGGTTTCTCCGGACACGATTGAGTTACCACTGCAACAAGAATCTGACGGACGTTTTTCTGTACGCTTGGGAGATTTAATGAAAGATGCAGAACGGATGATTTTAGCTAATATTTATTTGGGACAATTACCACCAGGGAAACAAGCGATCGCTAATGTCCAAGTCCGCTACGATGACCCCGCTACCAACGAAACAAGTTTATTTACCCCAAATATCGCAGTTTACGCCAATATAGTGGGAGATTACCAACCAAACCCCAATCCCCAAGTGCAACAATCTATTTTGGCATTGGCCAAGTATCGCCAAACTCAGTTAGCCGAGACCAAATTACAACAAGGCGATCGCACTGGTGCGGCGACAATGCTGCAAACGGCTGCCAAAACTGCCCTACAAATGGGAGATACTGGTGCGGCGACGGTGTTGCAAACTTCTGCCACCCAGCTCCAATCTGGACAAGATTTATCCGAAAGCGATCGCAAGAAAACCAGAATTGTCTCCAAAACAGTTTTGCAAGATACCCCTCCCCAATGAAAGTTAAATTGCTATCGGCGCTAAATGACGATCGTGTTGATGTGGCTCAAACTAGTAGTCAACGTCAATTGGCAATGACAATTTCGGCGAGCGCTGGTGAGTTTGACCAAAATCTGCCCCTTAACCTCTGCTTGATTCTAGATAAAAGTGGTTCCATGCATGGACAACCAATTAAAACGGTGATTCAAGCAGTAGAAGGATTAATCGACCGATTGAAAGTTGGCGATCGCATCTCTGTTGTGGCTTTTGCGGGTTCTGCGGAAGTCATTATCCCCAACCAAGCGATTGAAGACCCCGAAAGCATCAAATCTCAAATTAAAAAGAAACTGAGTGCTAGCGGCGGTACGGTAATTGCCGAAGGTTTGGAACTGGGAATTACAGAACTGATGAAGGGCACAAGAGGTGCTGTTTCCCAAGCCTTTCTCCTCACGGATGGGCAGGGTGAAAGCAGTTTGCGGATTTGGAAGTGGGATATTGGCCCGGATGACAACAAGCGTTGTTTAGAACTCGCACTAAAAGCTGCCAAGCTCAACTTAACTATCAGCACTCTTGGATTTGGTAATAAATGGAATCAGGATTTGTTAGAAAAAATTGCTGATGTCGGTGGTGGTACTTTAGCTTATATTGAGCGTGCCGAACAAGCTGTAGAGCAGTTTAGTCGTTTGTTTGGACGCATTCAATCTGTGGGGCTAACCAATGCCTATTTATTGTTTTCTTTAGTACCAAATGTCCGACTAGCAGAATTTAAACCGATTGCCCAAGTTTCCCCAGACACAATAGAGTTACCTGTGGAACCCCAAGCTGATGGCAGCTTTGCTGTGCGTTTGGGAGATTTGATGCAGGATGTAGAAAGAGTAGTTTTAGCTAATATTTATTTAGGACAGTTGCCACAAGGAAAACAGGTAATTGGGCATCTGCAAATCCGCTATGATGACCCCTTGGTTAACCAGCAAGGCTTACTTTCGCCGATTGTGCCCGTGTATGCAGATGTAGTGAGGGCGTATCAACCAGCATCTAATCCTCAGGTGCAGCAATCAATTCTAGCATTAGCCAAGTATCGCCAAACCCAGTTAGCTGAGGCAAAATTGCAACAAGGCGATCGCACTGGTGCAGCTACAATGCTACAAACAGCCGCTAAAACCGCCTTACAAATTGGAGATAAAGGTGCAGCGACAGTGTTGCAAACTTCCGCTACGCGCCTGCAAGCTGGGGAACAACTTTCGGAAGCAGACTTGAAGAAAACTAGAATTGTGTCAAAGACCGTTTTACAAGAGTAGTTAACTCATAATTTACTATTAATTCAGATTTCAAGCTCTTAATTTTGCTAAGCTTTAATGCATCCTTGTTATTAACTATGAACGCTCAAAGAGATTTCAAAGAAAGAAGGCATTTTCATGCTAATCTATAGCTATAACTCTTATCACTAATGAACAACTCTTCTATGCTTGTATTTACTTGCTAATTGAAAATTTACTAATTGATACTATTAGAAGATTTATTAAACTTTAATAATGTAATATGTATACTAATAAACTCATTTAAACTTATAAATTAATTATTATATAAAATAGGCTGAAATTTTTAAGTGTGAAATAAAATATTTTAACGTTAAGACACATGAATAATCTAAAAATTCCACAACAATATCAATTAGGTATTACATTACTTATAAAAATTGATGAAAATCTATTTCATAAGTTACTTAATGCTATTATAGAAATTCATCCATTTATAAGTATAGACAGCTTAGTATTAGAGATTTATCCGAAACTAGAAGAAATTTCTGTCAATGATTTACGAGAAATTATCAGAGCAATTAGTTCAATTTTTGCTCTCAGTAATCAAGAAAATATTAAAAGTAGTGAAGTAGTGGCAGGATTAAGTAACGCTGTATTAATTGATAATACATTTTCAGCTTTATCAGATGAAGAATTAAAACGTTTTGAGCAAAGGCTGACTCAATTGCTGGCAATAGATGGCTCAATCAGTATTTATTCTAAAGCTGTAAACTTGCTACAAGAGTACGATCATCTATTGTTAAATTCACGTATTATTACTGATGTTAGGCCTGTTTTTAAATCAGAAACTCAGGAAGGAATAGCTGGAGCTTTAATAGTTCACACATTAAAAATCGAGTACCAAGATGCAAGTGGTTTGAGAGAGTTTTATGTAGCATTAGACTCAAATGATGTAAGGAATTTACAAGAGCAACTATCTGAATCTATAGTAAAAACAGAAGTTATAAACTCTGTTCTAAATAAAGCAGATGTTCTGTACTTAGATCCTAACTATAACTCAAAATAAGGGGGAGGAAAATGCTCCTAGATAATCTACAAGTAAGAAAAAATAAATTACCCAATACGGAATTTTTGACTGTATCTATTCAACTTGAAAAGTCATCAACAAATGATTGGTTTATTGACGAAAATAGAATAGGGCAACAAAAAACTTGGCTGAAACAAGGACAGCAAGAAGATCGTGAATTATCTGATAACTTCAGCAAAATATTTCAACTCTACACCATAGACAATGTTGTTGACATACTGAGGTTTTTGCGAAAGCATCAAAACCTACTAGATGTTCTATTCAAAGCTCATCGAGAAATTAGAAAGTATTTCCCATATGAAAAATTACAATTAAAGCTGTCTGTTGATCCTGAATCTCCTCAATGGGAAAAATTACTGCTTTCTATCTATTCTAGTCCAGAACATATTGATGAAGCTTTAAATAAACTAGACGAGTTCGATCAAAAATGGTGGATAGAAGCTTCATTAGGAGTTGCTGTAAATCTTTGTATTAATTTGGAATTTGAATGAAATTCGACTGGTCAAGTTATTTAAAGCTTGCAGAAACTCTATTTGATGAAGTAACTAATTCTTTAAGACAAGCAAATAGTACATTGCTTGATGAAGCAAAGATACGCTCTTCTATTAGTAGAGCGTATTATTCAACTTTTTGCCTAGCTAGAAACTACTTACGTGATATTGAAGGGGACAGTAAATTAAGGACTGATAAAGTTGGTATACATGAATACGTAATCAAAGAGTTAGAAAGTAGTAAAAATGCAGATAGAAGATATTTAGGACAATGTTTATCTCGTCTACGTGGATTGAGGAATGAAGTTGACTATGAAGATTATATAGCTTCTAATCTTCTCATTCCTAAGGCAAAGCAAACTTTGAAAGATGCTAATAAGGTTATTGAATTATTAGATAAATTGACCAGTAGTCAAAAACCATAGAAGCTTTTATAAAAAATAGCTGCATAGTATTTATGAAAATTATTGTATAACTGGTAATAGTTAAAGTAATAAGCCTTTTTGCTTATTGAATATAAATTTAAGTGGTTCTTCAGTACTTGGTATGCTAAATGTACGTTATAAAAAGCTCAAAAGCCGTACTGGAAAACAAAAGTATCAGTTTTTAACTCAAATTAAAAAGTTTTTATAGGGTTTAGAAGCTTAAAGCGTAATTGGTTACTAGATTTTGAGTTTTAATTAATAGTTTGGCATAACACATACTGAAGAACCATTTAAGTTAAATATGCAAAAGGTTAGACATCATGGCAGAGGTTGTTTTTCTAAGGGTGATGGATGATTGCCCATCAGCCGCAACTACCTAACAACTTGCCAGGTTGAAAATTAATGCAAACATGGACTACCACAAATGCGTCCTAAAGTTGAGCCTCGCTTCTTCAAAGGTGTAGCTGTCGCTTGTTTGACAGGTAGTAGATTACTTCAATACCTATGGCTACTCCTACCATAAACACTAAAACCCAGACGGTTTGTGGATCTGTTTGCAAAGCAAACCAAATTAATATTCCTAGTGCCACTAAACATATTCCAGCACCTAGAAGTGAAATCCACTGCTTGCTTTTCGTATAACGATGCATACGAGCATTAGCTAAATTAACCGCAGCAAATATCAGGAGAAATCCAGCACTACCCATCGTTGAGATCCGATTTATGTCAAATAAATTGGCAATTATCAGAGTAATACCGCTAGTAATAAATAAGCCAATTGAAGATTGGTTAGAGTCATTTATTTGGCTGCCAGAGTTAAACCCTCTAGATTTAGCAATAATAGAACTAAAACGAGCTGAACCGTAGAGTGTTGCGTTACTAGCTGAGATAGTTGATAACAAAGCAGCAATAGTAATCAAAACAGATCCAAATTGCCCCATAATTGGTTTGGCAACTTCAGCTAAAGTATAGTCTTTTGCTGCTAAAATCTGTTCTATTGGTTCTGCTCCCAATGTGACGAGTGCTATCAAAACGTAAAGCAAAATAACGAACCCAATTACTGAGTAATAAACTCGTGGCAAAGTATGCTTGGGATTGACAAGATCCTCTGCTGCATTGGCGATTAGCTCAAAGCCTTCATAAGACAAGAAGATTACCATTGCTCCTGCGAAAATTGACTGTAGCGACGATACTGAGACTGGTTCTAGATGGGAGATGTCGATATGACTACTTCCCATAGTAATGAACAGTATCAAAATTCCCAATTTGAAGCTGACAATCCAGATTTGAGATTTCCCAACATAATTGGCAGTTAGTAGATTTAATCCAGTTGTCCCTAAAATTGCCAAGCTAATCAGTAAATGCTTCCAAATAGGTTGAGTAGACTCCGCTAACAGGCTAACTCCATAACTACCAAAAGCCTGCAAGTAAAACGAAAGCATGACTACATAGCTAAACCATAGTAGAAGATTCAGTGTCCCACTAAATAGCCCTGAACCAAAAGCCTGGTTTAAGAAGGTGACTGTCCCGCCTCGACATGGATGAGCTACCGAAAGTTTTGCATAAGCATAAGTAGTTATCAAAGCTATTGTCCCGGCGATCGCAAATGCTAGTGGTGCGCCTGCATCAGCTATTTAAATTGCAACTCCCAGCGCTGGAAAAAGTCCACCAACAATGCCTCCTACACCCAATGCCCACACAGACCAGAAACCTATTTTTTTGCGTGACACCTGTAACCTCTTTAGCGATAGATAGTGTTATAGTAGTTGACCACGTACGCTGATAATCAAGCTGAACAATGTTAGGCTGTCGTGCATTTAACGCAGCATATCTTTTCGTGTTGGCTGTTGACGGTTGACACTTAACCGTCAACAGTCAACAAACCTCATCAACCATCCTGCAATTTAAAAGCGTAATAGCTTATTACACTGTTCTCTGTCCATAAAGGCTACTACTGCGTACAGCCAATTGAGCCAATATCGTGCAAGAAAGGTACACAGTGGCTGTCAAAAAACTTTATTTATAAGACTTTAGAGCGAGTTAGAAGTTCCTTTGCTTATTTTGGTTTCTTACTTGCACCCAATTTGATAAGCAAATTTCTAATTAACACTATTTATGCATTCATTATAATCTATGCTCGATCGAATCCTTCATTATTCATATCTGGATATTTAAGCTAGACTTGTGCATTTAATGGAGTAGCACTTTGCGAAAGCCCTTGTCTTGTCAAAACTAGCAAAACTCTGTTAAAAGTGCTACAGGTAGATGATTAGTACGTTGATAATTACACATGAAAACCACTGGTATTCATCATATAGCTATTATTTGTTCTGACTACGATCGCTCTAAAAAATTCTATGTTGAAACTTTAGGGTTTTCGATTATTGCAGAGACTTTTCGTGCTGAGAGAAATTCCTATAAATTAGATTTACAAGTTGGAGAAAATGCTCAAATAGAGTTATTCTCTTTTCCAAATCCTCCCCAAAGATTTAGTACCCCAGAAGCTTGTGGTTTAAGGCATTTGGCTTTTAAAGTTGATGATATCGAGGAAACTGTTGATTATTTAAATTCCCAAGGTGTCAAAACAGAAAATATCAGAATTGACGAACTTACAGGTAAAAAATTTACTTTTTTTAAAGACCCAGATAATTTGCCCTTAGAGATTTATGAAACTTGAGGTTTAATATGTTGTTAATCAGGGAATACAGATTATCTGATACCAAGGCGATTGTTAAATTGTTTTACGATACAATTCATGAAATTAATATTGGCGACTATACCCAAGAACAAGTTGATGCTTGGGCACCAAAAAATATGGATTATGAAGTTTGGCACAAAAGGTTACAAACTAAGCTTCCCTACATTGCTGAAGATAATGGTGAGATAGTTGGGTTTGGAGAATTAGAAGCAGATGGTCACATTGATTGTTTTTATTGTCATAGTAAATACCAAAGAAAAGGTATTGGTTCAAAACTTTTAACTCATTTAGAAAATACTGCAAAATTACAAGGAATTAAACGACTGTATACAGAAGCGAGTATTACTGCAAAGCCGTTTTTTCAAAACAAGGGATTTAGCATAGTTAGGGAACAGCAAGTAGAACGGCGAGGAGTTTGGCTTCAAAACTATGTAATGGAAAAATGTTTATGACTTGACTTTAAGGAAAACCCAAAAAATTACTCAGTTGTTGTAGTCAAAGGCAAAAGTAGAAAAAGCCAATACCATTTGCTGAGATTCCTAAATGTTTGATAATATCTGCAAATTTTTAGCTGAAAATTTCTCCAGCGACTTCGCCACTTGGTTATTAGGCGAACCGATTACTTTAACCGAACTAAGTTCTAAGGAATTATCTCTCGAACCGATTCGTGCTGATGCATTGATTTTGTTACAGCCTGAGCAAAGCATATTACATTTAGAATTTCAAACCCAAGTCGATGCAGAAATTCCCTTTCGGATGATTGATTATCGGTTACGAGTATATCGGCGCTTTCCACATAAAGCAATGCATCAAGTTGTAATTTACCTCAAGCAGACAAACTCAGATTTGGTGCAGCAAAATACATTTACAATTTCTGGAACACATCATGAATTTGGAGTTATCAGACTTTGGGAACAACCAACTGAAGTGTTTCTGAGAACGCCTGGACTTTTACCTCTAGCGGTGTTGAGTAGTTCACTTCAGCCAGAAGTTATACTTAATGAAGTGGCAGAGAAAATTAACGATATTACAGAATCAAGAACTCAAAGTAATATTGCTGCTTCTACAGCAATTTTAGCTGGTTTAGTATTAGATAAAGAGGTTATCAGACGAGTTTTGAGGTCAGATATTATGCGCGAATCACCAATTTATCAAGATATTTTACAAGAAGGGAAAGCTGAAGCCTTACTTGAAGTGGCTAGAAATTTATTGAATACTGGTATGCCATTAGAACAAATAGCAACAGTGACAGGATTAGCAATTGAGCAGTTAAAGTATTTACAAGGAACAGAGTCTGATGAGTCTAATTAATAAATAATCGATGCAGGTTGACTGCACCGATTATTGTTTGGGTTCAGTTGCACCGAACATTCCCCTTACGCCAATGCTGAAGCTTGGGGTTTGGCAAAAATCATTCTTCCTGCTGTCGTTTGTAAAGCACTGGTGACTACTACCCGCAATTCACCACCTACATAACTGCTACCTTCTTCAACAACTACCATTGTGCCGTCATCTAAATAGCCAATCCCTTGGCTGGGTTCTTTACCTTCTTTGAGAATTTTCAAATCCAGGTTGTCGCCAGGTAAATAACTCGGACGGACAGCATTTACTAAATCATTCACATTCAAAACAGGTACTTTCTGGACGCTAGCGACTTTAGACAAGTTGTAGTCATTGGTTAGCAGTGTACCGCTAATTTCTTGGGCAAAGCGGACTAACTTGGCATCAACTGTGGAAATATCTTCGTAGTCAACTGGGTTGATCAGGATACGATCGGGATAAGTTTCCTTAACGCGGTTGAGAATTTCCAGTCCTCGCCTTCCCCGCACCCGCTTTTGATCTTTGCTCGCATCAGCTACTTGTTGGAGTTCCTGCAAGACAAACTGCGGTACAATAATTTGTCCTTCGAGAAACCCTGTTTCTAGTAGCGCTTCAATGCGGCCGTCGATAATGCAGCTAGTGTCTAAAACTTTGGTGTTAGCAGGTTTTAGCGTTCCTTCCACAACCAACGATTCTACAGGGTTGGGATTAATGAACCGCAATAAGCCTCGTCCGTGGGTATCTGCCAAATTCATGCCAGTCACAGCAAGGATAATACTACCAACAACTGCCACCAGTGGCTTAATAAATCCAAAATCTGCTGGGATGGGTAACAAAAATAACGGTGCCAACATGAGGTTTGCTAGCAATAGCCCAATTACTAAGCCGATCGCGCGAGTTAAGATCGCTTCTAAGGGCATTTCTTTGACTTGTGCCTCTAGGCGACGATATCTCGTCTGGAAACTCAATCCGATCGCACCACCAATAATGGCGGCAAAAACAGCAACAATTAAGCGTAAGGCTTCTAGATTTGTCACCTTAGACAATGTCTCATTGGGTAGCAGTTCTATGCTATAGAACCCTATTCCCGATGCTGCTAGGATAAATGAAAAAATTATAATGGCGTCAAGCATGATTATCTTGTTTTCCTGCGACTGTGTTAACCGATAAAGTTAAGTATTTTTTATTTCATCGGTAAGTCTAAATTAATTAATATTGACTTACACTAAGGGTTTAGGTAAACAATATCTGCAATTATTATAACCAAAGCTTTTTATATTCATATTTTTCATTATTTCGTTGTAAAACGATAAAAAATTGTAAATAAACTAGTTATTTTGATAATTTCTAATTTGCAGTAGGGCTAACTTAATTTTTTCTCAAAATGAGTCAAAAATTCGATATTTTTGAAATTGCAAGTTCTGCTTACATACATATTCCCTTTTGCAGACGGCGGTGTTTTTATTGTGATTTCCCGGTATCTGTTGTGGGCGATCGCTTGCGGGGCGAAACATCTGGTACTATCTCCCATTATGTTGAGGTGCTATGTCAAGAAATTGCCATCACCCCAGCATTTGGTCAACCCCTGAAGACAATTTTCTTTGGTGGTGGTACTCCTTCACTGCTATCAATAGAGCAGTTAGAACGTATACTGACAATGCTAGAGCAGCGTTTCGGTATTGCTTCTGGGGTAGAAATTTCTATGGAAATGGACCCAGCTACCTTTGATTTAGAACATTTAGCAGGTTATCGTAGTGCAGGGGTGAACCGCGTAAGTTTGGGCGTACAAGCCTTTAATCAAGAATTATTGCAAATTGCGGGGCGATCGCACTCACTCGAAGATATTTTCGCAGCTGTGGAATTAATCCACCAAGTTGAGATTCCTGAATTTAGCTTAGACTTAATTTCTGGGTTGCCGCATCAGTCTTTGGATCTATGGCATGATTCTCTAAATAAAGCCAGGGCGCTTTTACCGACTCACATATCTATCTACGATCTTACCATCGAACCAGGTACAGCCTTTGGTCGTTACTACAAACCTGGCGAGGGTTCTTTACCGACGGATGAAACCACAGTCAAAATGTACCAAATGGCGCAGCAGGTTTTGACCGATGCAGGTTATGAGCATTATGAAATTTCTAATTATGCCCAACCTGGTCATCAATGTCAGCATAATCGAGTGTATTGGGAAAACCGCCCTTATTATGGTTTCGGTATGGGTGCGGCGAGTTATCTTGAAGAAAAACGCTTCACTCGTCCGCGTAAGACTAAGGAATATTACCAATGGGTGCAAGCTGGCGGTGTGATTGATTGTCAAGTGACTCCCCCAAAAGAAATATTGTTAGAAACGTTAATGTTGGGGTTGCGTTTAGCGGAGGGTGTAAATTTAGCAGCATTTGGGGAACAGAAGGTAGAGGAAATTTGTAAGTATTTGCGATTGTATTTTGATAAAGGTTGGGTGGAAGTTGCAGCAGGAAGGTTGCGTTTGAGCGATCCCCAAGGATTTTTGTTTTCTAATGTAGTATTGGCAAAGTTATTTGAAAAGTTGGGGTAACGAACTGTTCCAGACGCAAAGAGTACAGAACACAGGAGAGATTAATATTACTAAATTTAGGGATGAATTATTCTTTAAACCTTTGCGCCTTTGTCTTGGAAAGTCTGAGCTGAGGAAACCTCTGCTGCAACTTTGCCTGAAGCAACACCGGGAGATTTTAAGCGACGAGGACTGATAATTTATGCAAAAAGATAAAGTGAAAAAAGCTGTGATTCCCGTAGCTGGTTTCGGTACTCGTTTGTTTCCAGCTACCAAAGTTGTCAAAAAAGAACTTTTCCCGATTATCGACCGAGATGGTAGAGCAAAACCTGTGATTTTAGCAATTATTGAAGAGGCAATTAGTGCTGGAATTACAGAAGTGGGAATAGTAGTGCAGCCAGATGACAAAGAAATATTTGAAAATTTATTGAAAAAACCACCTAAAAAAGAACTTTTAGCCAAACTTTCCCCAGAAAATCAAGAATACAGCCGATACTTAGAAGAATTAGGCAGCAAAATCACTATCTTATTGCAGGAGGAGCAATTAGGCTATGGTCATGCAGTCTTTTGTGCTAATGATTGGGTACAAAATGAAGCGTTTCTGTTAATGTTGGGTGACCACATTTATGCATCTAATTTGGAAAAATCTTGTGCTAATCAAGTTTTAGATATTTATGATAAAGTTAATCAAAGTATTGTTGGTTTAACTGCAATGCCAGCAGAAATTATTCATAAAGCAGGATGTGTAACGGGAGTTTGGCAGGAGTTAAACTCGATTTTAAAAGTTACACAATTATATGAAAAACCTACGGTTGAGTACGCACAAAACCATCTGCATATCGAAGGAATGGCAGAAAATGAGTTTTTGGGTATATTTGGCTTGTATTTACTGAGTCCGAAAATTTTTGACTTTCTAGCAGAACACATCAACCAAAATTTTCAAGAACGAGGTGAATTTCAGTTAACATCATGTCTTGAAAGATTACGTCAGCAAGAAGGAATGACAGGATATGTTGTTAAAGGTAAGTGTTTTGATACAGGTTTGCCAGATGTTTATCGTCAGACGATGATTGATTTTCCAAGTATTTCTTAGCTAAAATTAACTATTGGTTAAGCTTATAGAAAACTTTTTGCTTTACCGATCGCAACATTTAAGAGAATACTTAAAAAGGGAGTAACTAGTGTAAAAATACTCATAATAATGCTAGAATTTATAGATAGCAGCACCTTGTGAGTTTATTTATAAGGCTGGTTCAGTAGAATCAGCTTTAGTTTTCCAAACTAATACAAGGGCAATTAGAGCTGGAATAGTTTGAATAATTAAAGTAGTTGGTTTTAAGGTAATTGCTCCAAAAATCCCTGCAACAATGACGCAAACTAAAAAGAAGATGCGTAATGGCTTTTGATTAGTAGTGTCGAAAGCTGACCATAATAACCCTGCTGCAATAAAACTATTATAAATACCTGCATTTTTCACAATTGGTTCTGCTTGAATAGCTATTTCTGCTGGAAAACAAAACCTCGTTTGCAGGAAAAATGCTGCAAAAAAAATCTCTACAAATGCTAAACTTACATGGATAATACCAATGATTACAACGAATATTTGCGTTATTTTGGGATTAAGTTTCATGTTAATTTTTCCTAGTCAGTTTCAATCAATAGTAAAAGGTATTGACACAACCACATTTGTGATTTATCTAAAAAGCAATACTACGGTGGGCTACACTAACGCTACTACACTTGGGCACTGACAGCCGATTCTAACATTTGTATTGTTCCCAGATTAGCATTTATCTCTACTTCCACACCAATTGGTACAGTAAATTTATCTTTAATATGACCAATCATTGAACCGTACCAAGCAGGAATACGCAAAGGAACTATATGGTCTTGCAATACTTGCATTAAGGTAAATGATGGTTCATCCCCAAGACTACAATTAGTACATTGTCCGAAGATAAAGCCAGCAATTTGGTTAAGTATCCCAGCAGTTTTTAACTGGGTTAACATCCTATCCACACGGTAAATATCCTCACCAATTTCTTCTACAAATAAAATACTTTTGTTCCAGGAAGGTAGATAAGGCGATCCTACCATCGCTGACAATACTGATAAGTTTCCACCCACAAGTTTACCCCTGGCTTTTCCTGGTGCTATTATCTCCACTCGCACTTCCTTAGTGTTGGAATTTTGCATGGTTACGGCTTCACCATTAAATAGGATGCGCTGGAAGTAATCCATTGTAAACTGATTCCAGGTAGATGTGGCTACGGGCCCGTGAAAAGTAATTATCTGACTACGAGCATTAATTGCCAACAACAAAGTAGTAATATCGCTGTATCCGATGAGGATTTTGGGATGGGAGCGAATTAGTGAATAGTTTATTAAGGGTAAAATCCGATTACAACCCCAACCACCACGCATGGCAATTATTGCTTTGATGGAGCGATCGCTAAACATTAAGTTTACATCCTCAGCGCGATCGCCATCTCTACCCGCTAAATAACCATAACGCTCTAAAATATGCTTACCTTGCTTGACTTTTAACCCTAATTGTGTAATTGATTTTTGCGCTGCTTCGATATCTTTGGCGTCAACAATACCCGCAGGCGCGATTAATCCTACAGTATCACCCACTTGTAGGCGTGGTGGCTTGAGGACAGTATTTGAGGATAGCTTACCTTGAGTAGTAAGTAGTGGTATGTGGGTAGCTAAGGTAGCGAGTCCACAAGTTGTAAGAAATTGTCGGCGTTTGATAGTCATAAGTTGGCGACTGGGGATAAAGTACTGGGTTAGGAAAATTCTTCTTTAGTCGCTAGTCTTTAATCTCCAGTATCCAGTTTTATACAAAGTAGTTATAGCAAGCGTAAATCATTCGTCAATAAAAATATTCCCGACTTCTTTAAGAGGTCAGGAATCTAAACCTTTCAATTTTCACAAATCAAATAGCATTGCTACATGTAAGTTTTTGTTGACTAATTTACCTCTTGAATCATGCGGCGAAGATCATCAAGAGGCGATTCTGTTCCAGTGATTTCTGAATTGTTGCTATTAGTTATTTGTAGATCTTCCTCTTTAGCATAAAATTCAACGCTTATTTGAAATTTCACTTTCCCCTTTTTCCAGCTTTGAGAACCGAGTGTTAAAATTTCACAATCTATACCCTTCTGAAACCAATTCATATTCTGAAACAGTTTTAGATTTACTCCTTGCCTACTTAATTCTTGATTTAATGCATATGTTAGTGTGGAGTTAGAAGAGGCATTCATTGCTTGTTTAAATTTAGCAATTTTATACGTCATGTCTCCGAAGTCTAAAACATCACCATCATTACACTCTATTGGCTTAAATTCATCTTGCATATCCACCTCTATTTTTGAGTTTTTGATAATTTATTTATGTTAAACCCCTTGTACTCCATCAACTAAACCGTCTGAAATCGCAAATCCATTGGTAGCAAATCGACCATCATTTTCTAATAAATCAAGGGTAAAATAGATAAATTCTACATCTCCAATTACAGGTAAAAAATGGTCAGATAGTTGCATCGCTTGTAAACAAAGATTGATACTAGAAGCAGCTGAATTATACGTTTCAATATTTTCTGCCAGAACATTTAATAATCGCCGATTAGTAGCAATTTTTGCTTCAGCTTCTTGTTCGAGGGTTTTCTCTAAAAAAGCACGCGCTTGTGGATACTGTTGCAAAATATCATCTGCTTGTCGATCCGCCATTGGTAATAACTGAGTTTTCAGGATTTGATTGATGGTTTGACGGAAAGATTTACGAATAGTTTGGGAAACTTTTGGCTCAAAATCTAATTTCAATAATTGCCTAATTGCTGGTTCTGCTTCGACAATACTTTCAGCGTCGTAAGTTTGGGAAGTTTGTAATAAAGTCTGGCGAAATTGATATATAGAAAAAGTGCCTTCGTCATAAAATCTGGGACTTTCTCGGACAAAGCGATCGCACTCTACACTAGCCGCACTCACTACAGCTTGAGTAACTCGTTTTTCTAAATTTCTAATTTCTTGTTCTATGCCACCATCATTATCTAATAAGCGATACAATTGGCGATAATATTCTGATTTGCGAATTTTTTCGAGCAACCGTTGGAAAAAATTTGCAACTATTTGTTGAGAAGATTCGATTAAAATATCTTCTAATTGATTTGCTAAGTAATAAAATGCCTCGACTAAAATCGCCAGTAAAGGTGCAGTAGCATTGCGAGGGTGACTAATTGTTGCACGTCGATAAGCAGAAGCTACGGAAAAAGTATCTAATAACTCATCTAGACGGCGAATCATTCCGGATTGCAATTGCTTAAAATCACCTTCAAAAGTATCACAAGAACTAGTAATTATTAGGTTAACTTCTTCTGCGATCTGCTGACTAAAGTCTTTACCAATCTGCTGAAGTTGTTGATTAAGGCGTTGTAATTCTTGCGCCTTCATCGTCTCAATTTCTTGGGGTTGACTCTCTAAATTACGTTGTACACTCTGGTAATGTTTCTTCAGTTCGATACAAACATCTCCCAAGTCGTTTGCAAGAGTCTTAAATAATTGGGGACGCTTTTCTTCAGTCAAATAACGAGTAATCGCTGTACGAAAATCCTCAATTCCACTATCTTCAATTAGCTGTTCTATTAGTTCATTTCCCCAATTTCCCAGAATCCGCACATAATTTTGATTTGGCGTTTCAAAACCGTTGACAGAAACACGGAATTTTGTAGAAGATAGCTTCCCTGAATTTACACAATAATTGTTAAAGGCATAGACAAATTGTGGTGTTTCTTCTTTCCCATCCAAACTTTTGACGCTTTCAGCAAAACAAGAATCTAAACCAAATCTATCGTTTTGACTTGTTTGTTTAATTTGACTGCCATAAAATCCTAGTAAGCCACTAGTTTTATAAACCCTACTTGTATCCCGAAATTGCCCACTAATTAAATCATCTAATCGTTGGCGTAGCTGAGTATTGTACCAAGTCTCATCGATGCGGTTGAAGATGTAAAAAACGCGATCGCGTACTCCCCCATTCTCTCGCATTAATTCCAAAAGTTCTGTTTCTTCTTTTGTCATGTCACCCGCCGAAGCAGGTTTTAGCACACATATTACAGCTGAAGTATCGGGATGTTGAATTTTGGCATAAGTTAGCTGTGCATCCTTCTCCACTGGCGCATCGATACCCGGCGTATCGATAATGACATTTCCATCTTCTAGCAAAGGATGGTTGCAGTAATATTCTATCCGCTTCAATACCGCGCTATTACTACCACGGCGCGCATATCCCGCAGCTTCCTTAAGATTAGAAAAATTAAATTGCTCCATTGAATATGTAGCATTAATCACCGTACTGATGCGATCGCGGTTTGCTATATATCCCTCTAGCAATAAGATTAACGCCTTCGCCTGTTTTGCACGTTCTGATTTACTCTCACCACCCTCCTGCTGAATAATGGCTTCGCAACCTTGACGTAGCAAATTAATTACATCACCTTGGTTGATATTAGCTACTGTCTTAAATCCTAGTTGCTGACATAAAAAAACTGCTTGTTCCCGAATTTCCGCTTCACTTGAAAAAGTCAAAACAACGCGTTCTTTATCTAGTTCTGCATACTCGATTTTACATTCTGTACCTGTAGCGTGTCCCTCTGCACTATACAATAATTCTCTCTCTAAAAGTGCATTGATTAGCATTGATTTACCAGCACTAAAAGCACCTGCAAATACAATCTCAAATTTTGGACAAATCGCTTTATTTAAAGAAGTTTGTACAGATGTAATATCTTGAGAACGTAGCGTTGGTTCTTGCTGTAAAAGTTGTAATATAGATTCAACTTGCTCTTTCAACTTTTTGCACTGAAGCGGTAGATCTGGCATATTCAGCATCCTAATAATATTTATGTATATATTATTAATGTTATTCTCGGAATGGCTCAGTAAAAATTCTGATACTATTGCTGCTGTTTAGTTGCTGGATATTACCTAAATAACTAATTAATCATTATTGAATAATTAAAGTATTTTGCTATCAGATTAAAACACCATAACCATTTGAAATCAAGCTGAAAGAACTTTGTCAAACAAGAAGATATGAAAGCAGGGTTTATATTAAGTGCTATAAAGAAGCAAAAATTCGTTTTGCTATTCAGGATATTAGTACAGTATTAACTGAAAAATTTGAAATCATTGCTCTTAATGTTAGAATAGCAACTAAGTTAATGGACATAAATAAATATAATATCTTCTGTCATTGCGAGCGAAGCGAAGCAATCCCAGAAACTTTGTGATTGCTTCGCTTTGCTCGCAATGACGTCTTAGATTTAATCATGTCTATTTACTTAGAGGTATGCATTTGTATATCGCTCTATCAGCTCGAGAAGGCACAACTATCGATGGATATCTCGACGACTATGGATGGATTATTTATACAACTGCTAAAATAGTCGTTGGTGCGAGTGAAGAATTTACCTTTAATAGAACTTTTGAGTAACAAATAGGTTTTTAAGGACTATAAATTATCCTTACTCGTTCATAAATATAGTTAAATCAAAATATAGTTCGGATAATATTCAAGACTATTTAATTAGCCATTTACTCTGAATAAATTGGGAATAATAATTATTCACTCGATTTGAGTAACAAATGGTTGCCGTTAGATTCTCAACACCTTACAAATAGTAACATTATACAAAGTACTATAGAGATACAATATAAAATAGTCGAGAGCTATTGCTATCTATTAAGATTGCTGCACTTTTGGCTAGATTCAAAAATCTTTAAGCATTCTATATTTTACGTCAGCACTGTTGTTAGACAAAATTAAAATGTCAGTTATGCAACCTTCTCTGGCTCTTGATAGCTTAAATATTCTCGTAGTTGAAGATGATGATGATATTCGCTTTTTTATTAGTACAGTGTTGGAAGCAGATGGGGCTAGCATTGTAGCAGTTCCATCAGCAGCAGCAGCACTGGAAGTTTTACCCCAATTGCTACCTGATGTCTTAGTTTGTGATATAGGTATGCCTGGGGAAGATGGCTACACCTTGATTCGTAAAATACGCGCGCTCAAGCCAGATATGGGTGGAAAAGTTATCGCTATCGCCTTAACTGCCTTTGGCGATAGCGAAAGTCGTATTCGCGCTTTAGAAGCTGGCTTTCATACTCATGTATCTAAACCAGTCTTTCCAGAAGAATTAGTTGAGATTGTCGCTAATTTGGTTGCTTGTTGTAATTGGTAATAAATTGTATTTTTACCTCTTTTGAGGCACTAGTACAGGTAATTGACGAACACCTGCTACGGACTTGGCGTGTTGTCCAACAGTCAAAACATTGAACTGACTCGATATAAGTTCTAAACTTTTGTTTACCACTGCTAGCTTTTTATAGGTGGGGACGCTCATACCAGGAAAAAATGATAACTCTGGTACATCTTCTTGACTTAAAAAGTCTGTGGGATGGAGTAGCAAAGAAGGCTGTGTGCGTGTAACTTTACACAGCCACAAAGCAATTCTCAAGTAAAATAACGCCAAATCGCTTGAAAACGTACTCAGATACATGATGTAACTAAAGTGAATTGGCACCTTGAAAATTGGCATGGTAGTAACAGGAATTTCAGTCAGTTTATCCTTACCCATGTGCCATTGGTAAGGATTTAGAGGCTGCAAACCATCTTTAAAACTGCCAAACAAAGCTTCCCGTTTTTTGCGTTCTTCTTTGCTGAGCTTACAAGTCATTAAATAATAAGCTCGTGCTATAGGCCCCAAAATTGTTGGAAAAGTTGAAGCGTCATATTCGTATCCGCGTCGTGCTAAGACTTTTAACACCGCTGGAGAAAAACTGTATCCAGGCCCCCGGAAGCCTATAGGGTGTTGATAGGTGACGCGCTTGATATGTTCTTCGGCCATAGCCACCTCTTCTTCAATCTCATTTTCAGAATACAGATGTAGCCAAGGATCGTGGTAAAATGAATGATTGCCGACTTCGTGACCGGCATTGGCGATCGCTTGTATTGCCTTGCGATTCTTTTCCAGTGCTGCATCCTGACCGACAATAAAGACTGTGATTCTCAAATTCCATTGCTGGAGAATTTCTAGAAAACGCGGTACTGCAATATCCAAGTATGACGGGAAACTCTCCCAACCCGGAGCGCCTTGATTTTTCAGATAAGACCAAATATTATCTAAGTCTAGAGAAAGACTGGCTATTGGTTTTTTTGCTTTTGCTTTGGTTTTCATTATTAGTTCTATTTGATAATTTTAAGATTAAGATTTAGTTTAAAATAGCAATTTAGCTATATATATTGCTCACATGAAATCATTGATACTTGTTGCATTTGACGAAAATATTATGCTTAGATAAAGATATATTATTGGTTAAATCAATCCTTAAAATAAATTTTTATTCTAATATTTGATTGTTAGTAGTTTATATATCATAATCAAAACACATTAAATCTATACAAGTAAGTATTATAAGTCTTAGCATTATGAAAATAGTGTAAATTTTAGATGAAGTTTTTGTGTTTATACTTAAAGACTAACTTTTTGATAACTGACGGGACGACAGAATACCCGAAAAAGCATATCTGGTAAAGTGTGTAACAATTTTTATCAAAAAATTATAAATAATTTTGTCAATTAGATCTACTTTTTAAAATTTACCTTGATTTGATGAAATATACCCGTCAAATCATCTTAGGCATACAGAATATCTGTTGCTCTAAATTTTAATTCATCTCTTACAATCTATTAAAAAAGTTAGTTGAGAAATGGCTAATACTTTCCCATTCTCAATTTTCTTTAAAACTATAAAAGAAAAAATATAGAGGATTTCGTCATTCCCAAACTCAAAAATTTAAACAATTTAGTTTTCAATTATTCTGAAATGGTTAGAAACATGTTTAACATCTGCTAGAAAAATAATTTATGTAGTAATTCGGATAAACTATGAACGTCCAAATCTCTTGATAATTAGTGTTATTTTGGATAAAGAAGCTATAAAGTTAAAGTACTCTTCAAGTTACTGCCTTTAGCTGAGGCTAATGGTATATATATACTACGCTCATATCATTCACAAAATTTGAGCGATCGCCAAAAGAAGTGCAAACCTTTTATTGTTGAAAAGTAGCCCACCATATATATCTCAACAATCTACGTTACAATATACTACAGATAGTGCATCTTACTACATCTGAAAAAACTAGGATGCACTACCATAAAAAAACTTAGCTATTCCAGTAGGCAACACTGCTGCGCCTAAAAACGCATTTCTGTTGAAGACATTGGAAATTCTCACGGATAATAGTGAGAATTAGACTCCTATATTCCTTGTGACATCAGCACCGTGACAGAAACTAAAAGCTACAAAGATACTGTAAACCTACCCAAGACTAACTTTGAGATGCGGGCAAACGCTATCAAGCGCGAGCCAGAAATCCAAAAATTTTGGTTAGAAAATAAAATTTACGATCGCCTTTCACAAAACAACCCTGGCGAATTATTTATACTGCACGATGGGCCTCCCTACGCTAATGGCTCACTCCATATCGGTCATGCTTTAAATAAAATTCTTAAAGATATTATTAATCGCTACCAACTGCTACAAGGGCGTAAAGTTCGCTATGTACCTGGTTGGGATTGTCACGGTTTGCCAATTGAGTTGAAAGTTTTGCAAAACATGAAGTCAGCAGAACGGCAAAACTTAACGCCTTTGCAACTACGACAAAAAGCTAAAGAATATGCCCTAGCTGCGGTAGATGACCAGTGCCAAAGTTTTAAAAGCTATGGTATTTGGGGTGATTGGGATCATCCTTATTTAACGCTGAAGCCGGAATATGAAGCAGCGCAAATTGGCGTGTTTGGTCAGATGTTCTTGAAAGGATACATCTATCGTGGTTTAAAGCCTGTTCACTGGAGTCCTAGTTCTCAAACTGCTTTGGCGGAAGCTGAGTTGGAATATCCGGAGGGTCATACTTCTCGTAGTATCTACGCTGCTTTCCCTGTTACCAGTCTTGGCGAAGGAGTGAAATCACTGCTAGGAGAATATTTGCCGGATTTAGGTGTGGCTGTGTGGACGACTACGCCTTGGACGATTCCGGGGAATTTAGCGGTGGCGGTAAATGGGGATTTGAATTATGCAGTGGTGGAGGTGTCACGCAAAGACACCGAAGTGCAAAGTAATTTCAAATACTTAATTGTGGCGGCAGAGTTAGTGGAGAGGTTAGCTGCGACCTTGGGTGTTGAGTTGACGGTAAAAGGTACAGTTAAAGGGAGTGATTTAGAATATAGTACTTACCGTCATCCATTGTTTGAACGAGAAAGTCCGGTGGTTGTAGGTGGCGATTATATTACTACTGAGTCCGGTACTGGGTTGGTACATACTGCTCCCGGTCATGGTCAAGAAGACTACATTGTTGGTCAGCGCTATGGTTTGCCTATCCTTGCACCTGTGGATGATAACGGGAATTTTACCCAAGAAGCAGGAGAATTTGCAGGGTTGAATGTGCTGGGTGATGGAAATCAAGCGGTAATTGATGCGTTGGCGGCGGCTGGTTCTTTGTTGAAGGAAGAACCTTATCAACATAAGTATCCTTACGATTGGCGGACGAAAAAACCGACAATTTTCCGCGCTACCGAACAATGGTTTGCTTCGGTGGAGGGATTTAGAGAAGAAGCATTAAAGGCGATCGCTTCGGTAAAATGGATTCCAGCCCAAGGTGAAAATCGCATCACGCCAATGGTGGCGGAACGTTCTGATTGGTGTATCTCCCGTCAGCGTGCTTGGGGTGTACCAATTCCTGTTTTCTATGATGAAGAAACGGGGGAACCACTGCTCAACGAGGAAATTATCAACCACGTCCAAGCAATTATCGCCGAGAAAGGTTCCGATGCTTGGTGGGAACTTTCAGTTGAAGAGTTATTGCCAACATCCTATCGCCAAAATGGCAAGTCTTACCGCAAAGGTACAGACACAATGGATGTATGGTTTGATTCTGGCTCATCTTGGGCAGCTGTAGCTAAACAGCGTCCAGAGTTGCGCTACCCCGCTGATATGTACTTGGAAGGTTCCGACCAGCATCGCGGTTGGTTCCAGTCAAGTTTGCTCACGAGTGTAGCAGTAAATGGGATTGCACCCTACAAAACTGTACTAACTCACGGCTTTACTTTGGATGAACAAGGCCGGAAAATGAGTAAGTCAGAAGGAAATGTGATTGACCCAAATACAATCATCCAAGGTGGGAAAAATCAAAAAGTAGAACCGCCCTACGGTGCAGATGTACTGCGGTTGTGGGTATCATCGGTAGACTACTCCGGCGATGTCCGCGTTGGTAAAAACATCATCAAGCAATTGAACGATGTCAGAGGTAAGATTCGCAATACGGCACGGTTTCTGTTAGGTAGTCTCGATGATTTTGACCCAGAAACAGACGCAGTACCTTTTGAAGAATTGCCAGAACTTGATAAATACATGCTGCACCGCATCCTTGAGGTATTTGAAGAAGTAACAGCAGCTTTTGAAAGTTTCCAATTCTTCCGCTTCTTCCAAACAGTACAAAATTTCTGCGTTGTGGATTTATCCAACTTTTATTTAGACGTTGCCAAAGATAGACTGTACATCAGTGCTACTAATGCTTTCCGCCGTCGCAGTTGTCAAACAGTGCTGAAGATAGCTTTAGAGAATTTAGTACGAGCGATCGCTCCAGTATTATGCCACACTGCTGAAGATATCTGGCAATATTTCCCTTACAAAACACCTTACAAATCAGTGTTTGAAGCAGGTTGGGTGCAGGTGGACGAGAAGTGGCGTAATCCAGAATTAGCCGAATCTTGGGAAGCTTTGCGAAAACTCCGCACCGATGTTAACAAGGTGTTAGAACAAGCCAGAATCGAAAAACTGATTGGTTCTTCCTTAGAAGCAAAAGCTTTGATTCATATACCTCACAAACAGTTAGGAGATGCAATCAAAGCCTTTAACCCAGTTAACGGTAACGGTATTGACGAACTGCGCTATTTATTGCTGACTTCCCAAGTAGAATTATTAGATTCTGCTGATGCAATGCAAGGACTAAAATATACAGCGCAGACGGAAGATTGGGTAATTGGTGTAGTGAATGCTGACGGGGAAAAGTGCGATCGCTGTTGGAACTATTCCATTCACGTGGGAGAATCAGCAGAGCATCCGCTAATTTGCGAACGGTGTGTTGCAGCCTTAGCAGGAAAGTTTTAAGCGGATATTTGAAAAGTTGCTTCCGTTGGGGGGATAATTTAACAACTTCCTTTCATTCCCCCCTACTTCTGTTGACTAACGACAGCTTGCCCGTCATTGCGAGTGATTAGCCGAACATGATATGACTAATGACGAGTAACTAATGACTAATCACCATCGATATATTATTTTTTATAAACCTTATGGAGTTCTCAGCCAATTTACAAAAGAGACTCCTACACATAGCACTCTCAAAGATTATATTGATGTGCCTGATGTGTATCCTGTGGGACGCTTAGATTGGGACAGTGAAGGTTTGCTGTTGTTAACCAACGATGGGCAATTGCAACATCGCCTCGCCCATCCGCGTTTTGCTCATCAACGCACTTATTGGGTACAGGTAGAGCGAATTCCTGATATAGAGGCAATAAAAAGGTTGCAAACAGGTGTGGAAATTCAAGATTACCGCACTCAACCAGCAGAAGTTAGACTGTTACTAGAAGAACCACAGCTACCTGAACGCAACCCACCGATTAGATTTCGTAAAAATGTACCAACGGCTTGGCTGGAAATGACTTTGACAGAAGGAAAAAACCGCCAAGTACGCCGCATGACTGCGGCTGTAGGATTTGGGACTTTGCGATTAGTCAGAGTCAGCATCGCCCACTTACAATTAAATGACTTACAACCAGGTCAATGGCGCGACCTCACTGCATCTGAACTGAAATCTCTGCCTAATTTCGGTAAATCAAAAAGTTTTCCCCAAAGGTAAAGCTCAATTCCCGAAAATAAAACGAAGTTATACCAATTCAAAATTCAAAATTCACGCATCAAGAAAGCCAGACAGAACAAAGGTATGTCCGTATGTATCTGTCGCATTCTTTTTTCAATTGGTATTACGCTTGAGTTTTAGCATAAAATACACTAAATCTATCTATTTACCGTATTTAATGAATAATAGTTTCTCAAGTTAGGCAGTAATAGTAGCAACTTACAATTAATATACGTATGCAAACTATTCATAACCGTAAAGTTAAAGGCGGAGACAAACGTTGGCAAAATTGCAAGCACAACCTCTGGCTTTGTCAAGCTCTCAAAAAAATTGGGTTTTAGTTGGTGTGGGACTTGGGGTGTTCATGTCTACCCTGGATGTGGGCATTATCAATGTTGCTTTACCCACCTTGGTAGAAGCCTTTGACACCACTTTTCCCATAACCCAATGGGCTGTATTAAGTTATCAGTTGGTTAGTTCCGGTTTAGTGTTGGGAGCAACGCGCCTGGGGGATATGTGGGGCAAGAAGTCCTTATACCAAGGCGGACTTGTTTTGTTTACTTTCAGTTCGCTGTTGTGTAGTCTTGCACCTGGTATCGAGTGGTTAATCGGTTTTCGGGCACTTCAAGGACTCGGTGCCGTGTTCATCTCTGGCCTTGGTTTGGCAATCATCACAGAAGTTTTTCCCTCTTCCGAACGAGGTCGAGCTGTGGGCATCATCGGTAGTGTAGTATCACTCGGTATTGCTTTTGGCCCTTCGGCTGGCGGCTTACTGCTGAGTTGGTCAGGCTGGCATAGTATTTTCTCAATCAATGTACCACTGGGTATCGTAGCTAGTTTCTTAGTAGCTCGCGTAGTGCCACCTTCTGTACGCGTTGAGGGGAAACAGAAATTCGATCCTTTTGGAGCAATATTGGCTTTATTAACTTTGGGTAGTTTTGGGCTAGGTATGACACTAGGACAAAGCCAAGGCTTTACTAGTGTCAATGCATTGATATTACTAGCGATCGCCGCCCTCAGTTTGACGATTTTTTTGGTAGTTGAAACGATGATCGAGCAGCCACTACTAGAACTACACTTATTTCGCAATCTTCAGTTGAGTATGAGTTTGCTCAGTGGTTGGCTAGCATTCACTGTCATTGGTGGTTCGCTACTGATCGTGCCATTCTTTTTGGAGGGAGTAAAGCAATATTCGACGGTAAAAGTAGGATTACTACTAGCAGTATCGCCTGTACTTAGTGGTTTCATTGCTCCCTTGGCTGGAACACTTGCAGACCGCTTTGGCACTCAACTGATTAGCTCAATTGGCTTGGGATTGATGATTGGCGGCTGTTTGGGGATTAGCACCTTTGATGCTCAAATCACTGAGTTAGGCTATGTGTGCCGCTATTTCATTTACGGTATTGGACTGGGTTTATTCCAATCCCCCAACAACAGCGCTGTTATGGGAGCAGTGCCTTGGGAGCGGCTAGGCATTGCCTCTGGGTTGCTGTCTTTATCACGCACCTCAGGTAACACCGTAGGAGTTTCTCTGTTCGGGGCAGTATTTGGAGGCTTAATCGCGACTATGGCCGGGGGTGCAGATGTGTCCGTTGCTCCAGCAGAAGCGATTGTTGTCGGCTTCCAAGGAACTTTTCGCTTTGCAGCCCTAATACTTTGTGTGGCAACAGTTGCATCTGTTTTGAGGTTGAGGAAGAGGTAGGGGAGTAGGGAGATGGGGAGCAGGGGAGGCAGGGAAGCAGGGGAAGAATAACTCTTAACTCCTCACTCAGTACTCCGAATGACCAATGACTAATGACTAAGGACAAATGACACATGACAGATAAATTAAAAGAAAAAGTAGCAATTATTACTGGTGCTTCATCAGGAATTGGAGAAGCAACAGCGATCGCTTTGGCAACAGAAGGAGCAAAAGTAGTCATTGCTGCTAGGCGTGGCGAGCTTCTTCAGGCGTTGGCAGAACGCATCAAAGCTAATGGTGGTGAGGTACTGCCCATTGTCACTGATGTTACCGATGAAAATCAGGTAAATAATTTAGTGAGCAAGGCGAACGCAGAGTTAGGTCGCATAGATATTGTAGTTAATAATGCTGGTATTGCCTTGCTCGGTACTATTGAGACAGGAAATCCGGCAGACTGGCGGCGGTCGTTTGATATCAATGTTTTAGGAGTGCTGTATGTTACTCATGCAGCTTTGCCGATTTTGAAACAGCAACAATCAGGACATATAGTTAACATTTCCTCAGTCGCAGGCCGGACAGCACGGGCAGGTGTAGGTGTTTACAACGCTACTAAATGGGGTGTAAATGCTCTCTCAGAAGCATTACGCCAAGAAGTCCACAAGGATAATATTCGCGTCACCATTATCGAACCTGGCTTAGTTGACACAGGTATTGATGACCATATTACCGATCCGGTTAGCAAACAACGCATCCAAGAACGACGCAAGTCAATCACACCTCTGCAAAGCGAAGACATTGCTGCTGCCATCGTTTACGCTGTTACTCAACCACCGCGCGTTAATGTCAATGAAATCCTCATCCGACCAACAGGACAAGAACACTAATACAAGTAATCTAAGCAAGGAAGTTAGGGTACTCTAGATAATCTAGGGTTACTCTTAAGATGCGATGGGCTGGTAGTTGTCGTAGGATAATACCAAGTTGCCCCTGCCGATATAGCATACGAATTTATATTGACATCAAAAAGCGCTCCCCTTCTGAAAGCGCTTTTTGTTTTATTTGACGTGATTACTAGCGATTATTAATTAGCCATTGATAGCAGGAGCGGTTATTGCGACTCTAGCTTCATCACCAGCAGCCAAATCCAGAGGGAAGTTGTGAGCATTGCGCTCGTGCATCACTTC
>JBALDB010000024.1:0-32000 GCA_036918135.1 Nostoc sp. | reverse complement strand
TTGGCCGTCTGCGAGTTGCAGCACCTTCTTCTCTTGTTGCTGGTGCTTTATATGCTTCACGTGCTTTGGCGTATTTTAATTGTTCTTCTAGCTCTTTTGCACTTTTACGTCTACTCATATCAGTATTTCATCAAGTTGTGTATTTATCTACACTTCAGTCATAGCAGGTGTTTTGAGTCATTATTTCCAGCCGGATAACATATATGTTGTCCGCTAAATTTTTGTGTCAGACTGGTTTAATGTTCGCTGTCTCCAGCGATGGAGACAGTTTTTATATGCAGTTATTTGCTAGTAATCCCTTGGCAGGGTACTAGGAAACCAAGATTTCAAAACTTGGATGAATTGGGACAAATTAAACATCTCATCCTGCCAATAACACTCACGTAAACAGTTAATCAACCATCCTTGAGGTTTTTTGATTTTTTGATGCCCTCCGCTTTTAACAAAGTGATTTAAAGCTTGTTTGATGTAGTCAATATCAAACTCAAATAAATGCCTAGTTGATGATTTATTTGGGTCAAAGTATATTTCATACTCAGCACAACTAGTCAGTATTTCGTGTTGTTTTTCTAACTCACAAAATTCGGCTGTGGTAGGAGTAAGAGTATTGCTGCTGCTGTTATCCGTCTCGACAGCACATTGCTCGTTTGAGGAGTCTAAAGTGTAACTAGAGTTATGGTTATGTAACTTTTTTGATGACTGTTTTTTGGGGGGATTTAACCATGACAATGGTCTAACAAGTAACTTGGTTATCTTCCAAGAATATTGTTTAATTACTTGTAAAACTCGACATGATACCAGTATCTCAAAGATTTTTTTGAGGTAGTTGTGCGAGTAACCTTTGCCTCTAAATTTTGCAACTGTGGCATTAAATTCTGATAAGTCTGGCTCTATCTCGTCCCCTATTTCCCCTTGCCTGATTAGCCATTGCCAAAGTGATTTCGCAGCCGGGGGAATATGATGCAAATAGCAGAATGCTTCGTGTTCTTCCGACCACGGAAGATTGTTTTTAAATGTATTTTGTGTCATGATTACTATCAGTTATTATCCTGGAAGCCATCACGAGCGCGAAATCTTTTGATGGCTTTTTGGTTTTTCTAGTCACTTGTCACTTATCATTTGTCATTTCTCGAAACTTACGAAAATACTTTCTACAGGTGACGTAATTGATTTTTAAATGGTGGAATGTCTGACGTGGTGTCATCCCAGCACGGAAGCAAAAGTAAATTTTGATGGCTATTACTTTGCTGTTACGGCGAGTAGTCATTGGTCATTAGTTATTAGTCATTGGTCAATTGGGTAAGCACCTAGTACTCAGTGCTTAATATCTGCTGTATTTCTGCGGCAACCGAGTTAAGCGCATTTTTCCAAGCCATTAATTCGGGGTCGGGATATTGCTTGAGTTCTCCTATTCGCTTACGTAAAGAACGCTCGAATGATTCTGTTAAAATTTCTACTCCGTAGCTTAGGCTTTCATCGTCAAGGATTGCTTGTTCTCTGTTCATTGGTCATTAGTTGTTAGTCATTGGTCAATTGCGATGGAACAGCGGCGAGCTACGCTAACGCTCTTTCCCCAGTCCCCACCACCACGGCGGTACATGATTTCGTACATAATCACGTGGCGATCGCCATTAAAAGAAAATCACCGCGATGCCTGCGGCGAGCTACGCTAACGCACTTCATAAGCACTGCACAATTACACTTGACCTTCATGAAGCGCGATCGCTCAAATAGCAAAAACCGCCCTAACCCTTACAGGCTGGACGGTTTTAAGAGTCTTCAATGCGTTCTTCGCTGGCTGACTGAGACTTATCCTCGCTGGAGACTAAGTTGTAAATTTCCTCCTCAAGTTCTTGAACCTCTTTTCGGAAGCTTTCCTCTTCGTCTTTAACCTGATCAAACTGAGACTTCAGAAGATTTTGGTGCGATTTGAGATGTAAAATATGTTTATCTTCAAGGCGTTTGAGGCGCTCTAGGATTTTCCCAGCAGTAGTGTCTCCGTGTTTACTTGTTCTCCTAGAGTTATCTTGCGTTGAGCAATCAACCTGATTAGGTCTGACCTGTTCAATCCCATTGACTCGGCTTGAATCCTGAAATCTTCCCAATCTTTCTGACTGATCAAAAATGTCGCTCGAATTGAGTCCTCTGCTAGTTTCTTGGGTCTGGCCATTTTTGCATGTCACAACAATACCCTCATTTTATTGTATGAATAAAACCTTTTTGTATGAATAAAATGCTTGACAGGTTTCATTCATATAATATATTAACAGTAGTTATATATGAAAGAAACTCGTTCGCGCCACTTGGCATTGTTCCCCGGCGCGGAAACACCCTCAACTAAATCACGCTTGACGGAGTGCAGACACGCGTTGTCTGCGCGGTGATTATTTCGACTGCACACTTACCCAGGAGATAACCGCATGACAACAACAGTTCAACAGTTAATTGAAAACTTAAAAGACTACAGTGATGACACCAAGGTAGTCATTACAGATGTAGACGATGTGGAATTTAGAATCGTTGGTTTCAACCCTGGAGGCAACATCGTGAATATTGTTATTGATGGGATCGTTATCGACGAGAAATACGAATACGAAGAGAAAAAATAATAAATTCCCCTTCCCCCCCTTCGAGGTCAAAATGAGAACAACAGTTAAACAGTTAATTGAAAAGTTGCAAACCTTCCCACCAGATGCAGTCATAGTCCTAGAAGATGAGATTGGAGAGGAATTTTCTCTCGACTCTCTAGATATTGTTGATAATCAACTGGTCATCAAAATTGAAGGAGAAAATGATGAGAGAAACAGAATTGATGACGACGACGAGTCATAAATCTAGTTCAGTCACATAACAGTGACATAAACTTTTGAATTCTGATTTCTAAATTTAAAATTTTGGCGTCATCCCTACACGAGTTCCGCCGCAAATCATGTTGTTTAGCTGGAGGTAATTTAGACGAAAATACAAATTTTCCCTGTGAACCACCTAATTATTGTTTGCTCTGCCAGTAGCTGATTGCTGGCAGCTACTTAACCAAAACTTGTTTGTTACTAAGGGAGAATTGCCTATGCAACAATAACCCTCTCACTTAGACGTTTTTATGGATTATAGAAAATCCACCAGCGTGGACTGGTAAAGCTTGCGCTGGTGTTTTTTGAAATGTTTTTGGATTTGAAATTATGACTTACCGTGATGAGATTAGACCGTGGGTAATTTTTCGACTGATGCCCAATGGTGAGAATGCTTGCGTTGCTCGACTTCGTACCCGAACAGACGCCGATGCTTATGCAAGCCTTCTCCGCCAAGGTGATGGGGTTTTTGAGGTGATTTTTGACCAACCACAGCCACAGCAAGTTGAAGGATAGGGTGTTTTATGCATCGACCGTGTTAACGCTACGCGGTCGATGACGATTCAAACACTATCAAACGTTGACTTGCCAAAATTACCACACAAATTATGAAAATTAAATTAGTCCATGCTCATTTTTTAATCTCAATTGGAGACTATAGCAACGAGCGAGTAGGTTTTACGGTTGAACTAGAAGAAGGCGAAACAGTTAAGGATGTAGTTGCTACTTTGAGACAACAAGCAGTGACAGCAGTTGGGCCTAAAGCTAAAGAACTAACTGTATGACTACAAATGGCAATTAGAAAGAGATTACCGCACACTTGAAACCAAACTAAGCCAGCTTCGCTCTGAGTGGGATTCTACAGCAGAATTCTTAAGAGCGCAGGGTATTAAACCCTCGGCTCCTTCAATGCCCCAATTTAACAAACTAATAGGTGCTGCGAAGGTTGAACAAGAGTCTGTGAGTGCAGAAATTGTTGAGCCTGACCCCGACAACATCCCTTTTGAAGCTGGGGATACGCCTAAGAGTAGCAGTATCCCCGACGGATTTTAGTCAGATTTTTTAGCGATCGCACTTCTCTCTCACAAGCTTAGCGATCGCAATTCAAATTACACCAGCATTAGTTTACCAAAATGCACACCATAGTTAATGCACCATCTGTGTTTACCTGCAAAACGCCTACTTCTGGCTGGATAAATATGGCCGCGGTAAAGAGATTATCAAAGATGCGATTCGCCAAACCCCACGTGGAGAAGTCGCTAGAATTCCCGTTGCAGATGAGGCCAATTTAGCTGTATTTGAGCAAGCACTCAGACAGCATGACATACAGCGAATGCTTGTACAAAAACAGGTATCAGTTGAGTTTCTAAATCCAGTGTCACAGTCCATGTTTTCTCATCTTATCCCAAAGGAGGACTAAAGACATACTGGGAGAAAACTAGAAATAAAGCATCAAGCTTTTACCCAGTTTTCTACAGTAACCCTGACCCAAGAAAGAAACAAAAATCAGCATTTGACTTTGCTGATTTTGTTAAAGAACATCAACCGGATATTGCTATTTTGGAACCAACTGGTAATCATTATTCTCGGATTTGGGCAAAAATAATTGAAAGCTTGGGTATTAAAATCCTTTGGGTAGGTCACATAGAGTTACGGCGTTACCGTGGCGGTAAAAATCTACCGAATAAAAGTGATGCTGCTGATGCTTTGGCGATGGCTGCTTACCCCCTCGATGTCGAACACCACACCGAAGACGGGGAACTAAACACCAGATATTTCCTGATGCACCGTCCACAAGCAATTGACCATCTGCGGGAACTGTGCCAACAGCTCGAACATCTCAACCGGGTGCAAAGCCCAATTGTCAATTATGCTCGTCAGCTGTTGGCGTGGCAGTTCCCAGAAGTGGCTCATGTTCGGTCTAAAAATACTAAATTGGGCAACGTTCCGCCATTGTGGGGTTGGCTTGCCCAACGCCAGCTTGAAGTATCTCCCCAGGCTTGGAAATCAATGGAGAAAAGGCATCAGTCGTCAGTTGCCACCAGTTACGGCATTACCATAGACCCAATCTTGCAACAACACGCTGATTGGTTATGCGACATTGCCTTAGAGGAACAGCGCATTGAGAATGCAATTCAAAAGCTATTAGCTGATGAGTGTTTCACCACCTACAACCGCATCTTTGACTCATTCGGGTTCGGTTTGCGGGTTCGCGCCCGGTTACTCGGTCGGATTTATCCGTTTGAGGCCTTCCTATTCAATGGCAAACCGCTAATTGAGTATGAGGTCAGGGAAGTCAAGCGAGTAGAGAAACAACGCCGCGATGGTCAGACTGTTGTCAAACGTTCCCCTGGTGATGTCAAGCGGGTCAAGCGTAACCGTTCAAGGGATGCTTTGCTTGGGTATGGGTACTGTGCTGGAGCAGTCCGGTGATGATTTGGTTGAGAAACCCAGCGGCTCGGCATTGTGTCGGATGTCATTCTGGCAGTATGTCTTGTGCCAGGTTGAAACTGACAAGCTGCCAACAAACGATACCACCGTCGCTGTTTTGGATACTAAAAGCGATCTCAAAGCCATCACTGATAACTCTGGCAAGCAACTGCTCAACGGTAAGCATTTGCAAGGGAAGTTAATGGCGAAGGTGGCTAACCTGCTGTTTGATGAGTTAGTGGCGGCGATCGCTAATTAACGAACGTGAATACTTGATGCTAAACCCCACTTTAGTTTAGTGGGGTTTTAAAATCTTTCACAGGTTACTAGAGTGAAGCAGAACATACATTTATGCGCGATGACGGTTATCGTTATGATTCTAGTGCAACCACCTCTGCTTGGTCTGAAATAGTAACTTTCTTGGAGCGCATATTTGCAGACTAAAAACTTTTATTATTGCTTTCTTAATTTGACAGTTAGTAGTCCATCAAATTTGAGTTGTCTGCAATGCCAACAAACCAGCACCATAAGCAGGTTCATGCCTTGGATAAATTACTTTAATAGAAGGAAACTTATTAATAATACATATTGCAAATCTCTGGTGTATTTTGGATCTCCCCCTCCACACACTTCCTGCTGTGACTACTTCCAAAACTGAGTCACGGCTAAAAATTGTATTAATTACTGTGGATGTAGCTTTTACCAACTCTTTGACAGCATCATCAATTATATTATTTGCTACTTCATCACCTGAAGCTGCTGCTAAATCGACAATTGGCGCTAAAGCAGCTATCTGTTTTACTTCCCATTTTCGCCGATATATTACTTCTATTAAGTCTTCTATATTATTCAAGCCAAGATGCTGTTTAAAAGCCTCTACTAAACTGGTTGGCATCTCCCGGCCATCATAGGATTTTAATGCTGCATTCATCCCAGCAACAGCAATTTTATAAGCACTACCTTCATCTCCTAAAATATAGCCCCAGCCGCCTACTCGCTTGGTACTTCCCTGATGATTTCGCCCAAAAACTATAGAACCAGTACCTACTGCAACCACAATTCCTACATCATCACCAATTCCACCAACTAAAGCAATCAATGCATCGTTACAAATTACAATATTCGCTGGCTGTAATGCCCAAGCAATAGGTAATTTGCTATTCTGCAATTCTTGAACTAAATTTTTTACTACTTCGATATCTGAGAGACGCCCTACACCTGCTAAACCCAGACATATTCCTTTAATGGTAATAGTATTTGGAATTAGTGCTACCTGATTGACTGCATTGAAAATTGCAGATTGAATTGATTTGAGAGTGGCTTCAATACCCATAGTCTGATAGTTAGATGCCCCAGCTTCACCGCATCCTACCACTTGGCGCGAATCATCCATCAACACACAGACAGTTTTACTACCGCCGCCATCTATTCCCAAAACATAACGCATAACATCTAAAAGCGTTAATTAATCTTAAGTTTCGATTCTGATTTTAAAGGTATAAAAAACAGAGCAATCATTCCAGGAATGGTTAGCAAACAGACTAAGATAAAAAATAGTGGATAGCCAAGTGCTTTTTGCAGATAACCGCTAATTAATCCGGGTAACATCATGCCTAAAGCCATAATGCCAGTAGATATGGCAAAATGGGAAGTCTTATATTCTCCTTGGCAAATATACATTAAATAAACACTAAAAGCTGTAAACCCAAAACCATATCCAAATTGCTCTAGGGAAACTAAGGGATATACTAATATCAATGGAGGTTGGATATAAGCCATATATACATAAAAAATATCAGGTAGATTTAAGGCTAAAGCCATAGGTAAAAGACATTTTTTTAAGCCATATTTGGATATTACCAAGCCTCCTAATATTCCTCCAAAAATTAGAGAAATTACACCTAATGTTCCGTAAGCTAATCCAACCTCTGATGTTGATAAACCCAAGCCTCCTACTTCTGGTTTGTCTAACAAAAATAAAGAAGCTATCTTCACAAGCATTGCTTCACCAAATCTGTATAGCAAAATAAAAGCTATAATATTTATAATTTTATTTTGAGCAAAATATAAACTAATAATTTTCCAAAAATCTATCTTTTCTGTTGCTTGTAGATGTCGTTGACTATCTGATTCAGGCAGGGGTAATATTAGGCGATGGAAAACAAACAAAATTGCTAAAATTAACGCTGAGAAGCCAATAGCTAGCGTCCAGCCCAGAGGAATATTGTTAAGAGATACTTCAAGCTGACCTGCTATGACTACTAATATTCCAGAGCCGAAGATGACAGCAAGTCTATAAAATAGTGAGCGGATACCAACAAAAAAGGCTTGTTGTTCTGGAGATAAAGCTAGCAAATAAAAACCATCTGTGGCAATATCATAAGTTGCAGAAATAAAGGCTCCAATTGTTAATACTGTTAGAGAGATGAAGAAGAAGTTTGGTAGTTGTAAACAAAAAGCTACCAAACCTAAACAGATGAACATGGCTAATTGAGTGTAAATTATCCATTTGCGTTTGGTAGAGTAAATATCAACAATTGGCCCCCAAAACATTTTGATGACCCAAGGTAGATAGAGAAAACTTGTCCATAAGGCAATTTGAGCATTATCTATTCCGAGTTTTTTATAAAATATTACAGAAACGGTGTTGATGATGATGTAAGGTATACCGGAGGTGAAATATAAAGTGGGAATGAAAGTCCAAGGGGAGGTTGTTTCATTTTTCATAAATTTATTAACAAAAACCTGGAGTATTTCGCATTAATTGTAATATTATATTCAGCTAATCAATTGTAGTTAAAATCTCTTTATAGTAAGCGAATTAAAGGTTAGGACATCTTGAAAGTCTAGATGTCAGGAATAGTAATGTTTTACCTGCTGCCTCCAGCAAGAACTGCCTTGTCTTCGACACGCTATGCGAACTGCCTCCTGCTATACATCTTCGGAATTTCAGCCAGTAGTTTATAGGGTATATTATGCCGTATAACACACCTTTAACTATTAAAGGTGCGTTGCGCTGCGCCACAACATACCCTACTTTAAATTTATAAAATAATTTTTACCTAGATATCTCTCTTTTTTCTTTTAATGAAAGGAAATTTCTCTAAATTGGGTAATTTTAGTTTTTCTAGGTTCAATCTTATATTTTACTAGTCAAGAGTTGACAAATCCCAACTATTGACTAGCAATTATTGACTAATCTCTTAATGAGATACAGCCAACTTTTCATCAACTACTTGAGCACGATCGGCAACAATTTTACGGAATAATTCGCCTTCGATTGTCTCCTGTTCAGCTAACAAATCTACTAAACGCTCTAAAACTATGCGGTTTTCTTCTAACAGTTCTTTTGCTTTGATATAGGAATTGTTGACAATTTCACGGACTTGCGAATCAATTTTGGCAGCAATTTCCTCAGAATATTCTGATTTATTCATCCAGTCACGTCCCAAAAATACTTCTCCACTTTGATTTTCTAGGGACAATGGACCTAATTCTGACATTCCAAATCGTGTGACCATCTGGCGTGCCATTCCTGTTACCTTTTGCAGGTCATCTCCTGCACCTGTTGTCACTTCTGGTTTACCAAAGACAACTTCCTCGGCAGCCCGACCACCTAAAGTAGCGGTGATGCGTGCTTTGAGTTGCGAACGCGAAATTAATCCTTGTTCTTCATTAGGAGTAAACCAAGTTAATCCCAGTGCTTGTCCCCGTGGAATGAGTGTGACTTTTTGTACGGGGTCGTGGTCTTTGAGCAATGTGCCTACTAAGGCATGTCCAACTTCATGGTAAGCAATTAAGCGCTTGCTCTTGCTGTCTACCAAAGCGGTACCTTCCATACCTGCAACTACCCTATCCACAGCAGCATCAATTTCTAAGAGAGTGACAGCCTCTTTGCGCCTTCTAGCTGTGAGAATCGCAGCTTCGTTGAGTAAGTTGGCTAAGTCTGCGCCAGTAAAACCAGGAGTACGACGAGCGATCGCTTCTAATGATACGCTAGGATCTATCTTCTTATTGCGCGCGTGGACTTGCAAAATTTCCAGCCGCCCTTTGAGGTCTGGTGCATCCACCATCACTTGTCTGTCAAAGCGTCCCGGTCTGAGTAATGCTGCATCTAATACATCTGGACGGTTAGTGGCAGCAATAATAATGATGCCTGTGTTACCTTCAAAACCATCCATTTCGGTGAGTAGTTGATTAAGAGTTTGTTCTCGCTCATCGTTACCGCCACCGATACCAGCACCCCGTTGTCTACCTACAGCGTCGATTTCATCAATAAATATCAGGCAAGGTGCATTGTCTTTAGCTTTTTTAAACAAGTCGCGCACGCGGGATGCACCTACACCCACGAACATTTCCACAAATTCCGAGCCGGAAATGCTGAAGAATGGTACACCTGCTTCACCAGCGATCGCTTTTGCTAGTAAAGTTTTACCTGTACCAGGAGGGCCAATTAATAGCACTCCTTTGGGAATACGTGCGCCCACAGCAGTAAATCTTTCTGGCTGTTTGAGGAAGGTAACAACTTCTTGCAGTTCTTCTTTTGCTTCTTCAACTCCAGCGACATCTTCAAATTTTACACCAGTTTTTGCCTCCATTTGGAAGCGAGCTTTGGATTTGCCAAAATTCATCGCCTGACTAGAAGCATTAGTAGAACGACGGAGGAACAATAGCATTAAAGCTACTAGTGGTAAAATCCACATCAGATTAATCAACAACCCAACAGCAGCCCGACTGTTGGCAGAAGAAATTTCGCCAAAATCAACATTCTTAGTTTTGAGGGTGTTAATTAACTCCGTGTTTTGCGCTAAAAGTCTCACCTGTTGTGGTGGTGTATTCTGTTTTTGACCCTTAAGATAAACTCTTGCTATCTGTTCAGTTTCGTCAAGCTCAACTTTTTGAACTTCTCCAGCCTTCACTTTCTCAATCAACTCGCCATAATTTAGAGAGTTGTTATCTGCTTTTTGTGCCAAAACAGGAGTACTTCCAAAAATTCCTGGCAACATAATCAAACTAGCTGCTAGCCCACCAATCCAAGCAACACGCTTTGATGACCCCTGTTTGAGCAACGCTTTTTTTTGCAAATTTGTCATAATAATTACCCTTTGTCTGCTGGCAGAAGTTGAGCTATGGTTTTATGCCTATTCTTTTAACAAAAATTCCATAACTGGAAATTACGGTTTTCTTATCTAGTTTAACTTCAGGACAAGGGACTGGGGACTAGGGACTGCGGATTAGGTATTGGGCAAACAGGGAGATAGGGAGGTGTGGGAGGAAAAGGAGGTGTGGGAGGATGGAGAAGAAATCTTGCCCCCCTCTCTCCCCACACTCCCCACACTTCCCACACTTCCCCATCTCCCTCATCCCCACTCCCTTCGATATCAATTTGACATATTCCGACACAAATCGTTAAAATAAACATAGTCATAACGACTTCACTTCTCAACAATTTTTGTGAGTGATAGTGATTAATTAGTAATTTGTGAGTTAATTATGGTGAGAATTGTTGGCATTGGCGGTAGTTTGAGAGCTAATTCCTATACTCAGGTGGCTTTGGAAGTTGCAATGCAAAGAGTAGAAGCTTTAGGTGCAGAGGTTGAGATTCTCGATTTACGGAACTTGCAGCTACCATTTTGTCATGGTGGAAAGGAGTATCCAGAATATCCAGATGTGAAGCGGTTGCAAGATACAGTTAGTAATGCTCATGGGCTAATTTTAGCGACACCTGAGTATCATGGTGGCGTGAGTGGTGTTCTCAAAAATGCCTTAGATTTGATGAGCTTTGACCAACTGTCGGATAAAGTAACAGGACTAATTAGTGTCTTGGGTGGTCAGTCTAATAGTAACGCTTTGAATGACCTAAGATTAATCGTCCGTTGGGTACATGGTTGGGTAATTCCAGAACAAATTGCGATCGGACAAGCTTGGGGTGCTTTCAGTCCTGAAGGCAAGTTATTAGATGAGAAACTTTCCCAAAGATTTGACCAATTTGCCCAGAGTTTGGTTGATAACACTCGCAAGCTGCGAGGTGTAAATTAGTTGTAGGGTGAGCAAAGTTTTGCCCACCCTACACTTACTCAACTGAATTGATAAAGTCGAACTAGATATTTATACTTTGTGGAATTTGGGAAGGTAGCAAGAATTTATAAGGCATGATTCTTGTACGATTCCTTTGAGTAATTTCTTTCTCAATAGTTTCAAGTTGCTTATGAAAAGTCTGTAGGGCTGAACTTATTTGGGGCTTCGATTTAAAGTATGAGTTGGAGTATTGCCCTAGCCGTGTATAGTAAACTGAACCAAGTAAATAACATACTTTAAGTTGAGTTTGGGCTTGTTCTAAGGAAGGTAGCATATTCATCAAGTCCGCTGGCTGGTGAGGATTTGTCGGCGCTGGGGAGTAACTAGCTAGAGGAAAAGCTGGTGCATAGGTCATGAGTTCACTTTGGGGAAAATTAACCGCAGCGTGTTGGGCGCTAGCAGTAAAAATGATTGTAGATACAGCGTCAACTAGATAATCTAGCGTTTTAATTGTGCCTGAAGCATCTTCACCAAAATTCTGGAGGCGACCTCCTTGTTCGGAAATTAATTCCTTTGCCCAATTTTGTAAAGCTTGGTCTGCTAGTAGCTGTTGTCCAATGGTGTAATAACTACTCAAATATGCACGCACCCATTGATGAATAGCATTCCAAATCAGCAGTCCGTCATCTCGATAAGGATATTCAGGTAGCTGAGAAACTCTGTCAACACCGCGATTTGTTAGAGTGTTGGGAAACATTGCATCGTTAAAATGATGCAGATAATCTTGGGCAGCTTGAACAGTGAGCTGGCGATCGCTCTCAATTGTACTAGCTAAAATTGCATCTACTTCACGCCCATCGGCAATCAAAATTTTATGAGCGCCATAATTGATTAATATAGTTCCCTCAAAGTGAGGTTCTAGTAAAATCCTTAAATGATGATTTGCTGGTAATCGCCGCTTAGTAGCAATTACAAAAGGTTCGATAAATAAGTGAGTGCGACCAAGATGGCTAACCAGTTCATGGTAGTTGCTATCCGCCATTTGCACAATGCTTTTGGCTACCAGCCAGTTTTCGCGATCGAGAGGTGTAAAGACTGGGTATTCAGGCTGACATTGAATAGCCAGTGGTACCAAAGACCGAGATGGGTTGCCGGCTGGTGGTACTACAAATAATGCTAAAGGCGAGTAAATATACTTTTGTTGATTCTGAAAACTACCACTTTTCATATTTTTTAATTTAGAATAATCAGCTTTATAAAGCCGACCTTCTTGTCTTGCAGCTTCCAGAGAATCATTGGGAATACCGATAATTTTTTGGTATTGTTCGTTGCTAATTTGTAAAGGTTTCTCCTGTTCTGATACTTGTTGCAGCATCAGCGGATTTGGCCCAGCAACCTGCATATAGCCAAAAATTGAATTTTCTTGAAATCTAGAGCTAATCTCTGGTACGGGTATTTTTCTAAATAGTTTCTTATAGTCTTCAAGACTTGGTGTCATTGGAGATGATTGTGGAGAGAAATCTACTTCTATCGACAAGGGTTGAGTGGTTTTTAATTCTAATAATTTCGCATCAGATTTCAAGATTTTTTGAAAAGCAGAGCTTAACAAATCTGTGAACGAATCTTCTAAACTAAATGATGATAAAAATTCTACATCTCCTGAATCTTTCTGAAATTCATATAATTCAAATTCTTCATCAATCCGACTAATTTCTTCCTCAAATTCAGACATTTCATCTGTGTCAAATGAAACCATATCAGATGTATCATTGTCAACAATTTCTTTAGTAATATCTTGAGTTAATGAGGCTAGATTTAAAGCAGCAAGTTCTAGTTCTTCGTAACTTTCAGCATTTTGAATATTTTGCTCAAAATTTTCTAACACTTGTACCTTAATGTCAATACCTGAAGTATTATTCTCATCATCAAGTCCGTAAGAAACATCAGATTTTAGTAAATTTGAAAAGTTAATTAGAGTATCATTTACCAAAATTAATGTTATCTTTTGAGCTACCAAAAGTACCCATTTTAAATTAGGTAACTCTTGAATCGGTAGTTGTATTTTAATTACTGGTAATGGAAGGGCCCCTGTCATAGCTAGAGGAGGAATACAATTATAATTGTATTCATATTGCATATACTGCAATGAGGCTTTACTAAGTTTTACCAATTTATATAAAAGTATCAAAAGACTTTTTAAATCTAGGTTAGAAATACCTAAAGAAGAAGAAATTACGTGAGAAGTTAGAGACATTTTTACTCCTATTTTTTGAGAAAGTTTTTACTAGCAATTACCAAATATATCTGAGGGTAGATATATTTTGTTTATATTTTTAGTTTACTTATAATAGTAAAATATGTCAAAAAATTAAAACTACTGTTTATAAGATATATTTAGCTAATTCCCGATCCTAATTAAGAGTTTTATTTCTAAGAAGACTAAATACTTTGTGTAATTACTGCTTATTTAATAATCGATATCTTGAGTAAAAATAGCAGATTTACAAGTTAAGTAAAACTAAATGTTAGGCTATTAATTTATCAATTGTCGTTAGACACAAATTAGGATTGCGTCTATTTCTTGCTTAAGTCATATCGTTATCAAATTGACTATTGAGCAGTGCCGATCGCGTCGCACAAATGCTTATCATCATCTTCTACCTCTTGGCTATTGTTCAGATAGCCTCGCACCCAATCACATCCACGAACCAGAAGCGGATCTAGAGCAAAATCGCTCAAATTTAAGATAATTACACTGTTATTACTAGCAAAGGCAAGAGTTTTGCCGTCCTGGTTAAAAGCAAGGCTCGTAACTATATCTTGATTTTGCAGAGTGTGCAGAACGTTGCCATTTAAATCCCAAATTTTAACGGTTTTGTCCGAACTACTAGAAATTAAAGTTTTGTCCATAGGGTTAAAGGCAATGCTTAAAACTGCTTCGTGATGCTTAAGAGTATGTAGGAGTTTGCCATCTAAATCCCAAATTTTGATAGTTTTGTCCTTACTAGCAGAGGCTAAGGTTTTGCCGTCTGGGCTGAAAACAAGGCTCGTAATTATATCTTGATGCTTATCTCGATCCTGGATCGGATGTAGAGCTTGGCCATTTAAGTTCCAAATTTTGACTGTACCATCGTAACTACCAGAGGCCAAGGTTTTGCCATCAGGGCTGAAATCAAATATAAGTGTATCCTGATTTTTATGCTGGTACTGGATAGTGTAGAGGGGTTGGTTATTTAAGTTATTTAAGTTCCAAATTTTGACTTTATTATCGTCACTAGCAGAGATTAGGGTTTTGCCGTTGGGGCTAAAAACGACGCTATTGACCCTATCTTGATGTGAGAAGGTATGTAGGAGCTTGCCATTTAAATCCCAAAGTTTGACTGTATTATCATCACTAGCAGAGGCTAGGGTTTTGCCGTTGGGGCTAAAAACGACGCTATTAACCCTATCTTGATGTGAGAAGGTATGTAGGAGCCTGCCATCTAAATCCCAAAGTTTGACTGTATTCTGACTAGCAGAGGCTAGGGTTTTGCTGTTGGGGCTAAAAACAACGCTTCTAACATCATACTTATGCTGAAGGATCTTTAGTTTTTTAGACTCTAAATCCCAGATTTTCATGATTTTGTCATTACTAACAGAGGCTAGAATTTTGTTATTTGTGGTAAAAATAACGCTCTCAACAATATCTTCATGCTGAAAGGTATGCAGGAGCTTACCATTTAAATCCCAGAGTTTCACGGTTTTGTCCCAACTAGCAGAAGCAAGGGTTTTGCCATCTGAGCTAAAGGTGACGCTATTGACTTCATCATCATGCTTAAGAGTATGCAAAGTTTCACCCTTTAAATTCGAGAGTTTGACTGTATTATCATCACTAGCAGAGGCAATGGTTTTACCGTCTGGGCTGAAGATTACTTTTTTAACCCGATCCTGATGGTGAATAGTATGTAAGGGTTTACCATCTAAATTCCAAAGTTTGACAGTTTTGTCGTTACTAGCAGAAGCAATAGTTTTACCGTCTGGGCTAAACACAACATTGTTTATGCGATCGTTATGTTTAAGAGTGTGCAGAACTTTACCATCTAAATTCCAGAGTTTGACTGTTTTGTCGTCGCTAGTAGAGGCAATAGTTTTACCGTCTGGGCTAAACACAACATTATTGACTGCTTTGTGATGTTTAAAAGTGTGCAGAACTTTACCATCTAAATTCCAGAGTTTGACAGTTTTGTCGTCGCTAGCAGAGGCTATAGTTTTACCGTCTGGGCTAAATACAACATTATTGACTGCTTTGTGATGTTTAAAAGTGTGCAGAACTTTACCATCTAAATTCCAGAGTTTGACTGTTTTGTCGTCGCTAGCAGAGGCAATAGTTTTACCGTCTGGGCTAAACACAACATTATTGACTGCTTCCTGATGCTCAAGGGTGTGTAGAACTTTACCATCCAAATTCCAGAGTTTGACTGTTTTATCCCAACTACTGGAAGCAATAGTTTTATCATCTGGGCTAAAGACAATGCTTGTAACTTGTTGCTGATGCACAGTCAAACTATTACGCTCTCTGACTCCAAAGACTGCTTTGTACAAGGCTGTAGTAACTAGGGGCTGGGTTATTTTTTGTTCTTTCAAGATATTCGCTGCTTTGATCCCTTGAATGAGTGCGTTCAATTGTTGATGGTTACTAAACAGGGATGAAGAATAATAACCTAGTGCTTCAGCTTTAGTGCTTTGCGCTTGTTTTTTTTGATCTAAAGCCTGTAACCAAAAATAAGCAACAACTATCAAACCTACAACTGCTCCCCCAGTTGTTCCCCAAGCTATTCTGATTTCGCGACGGCGACGCGCTTCTTTTTCTTTTTGCTGGCGCAGGCGCAGTTCCATACAAGCAGTAACATAGTCAGCCTCTAACTGGTTAAGAAAACTAGTATGTTTCGCTAACGCCTGAGCATCTTCTAATCTTCCTCCCCGATGTACCAGATAATTCTCATCTTTTTGCCGCTTTTCCCACTCCAAAGCCGCTTGACGGATAGTTTCACGCAATTGTAAATTAATGCGATTCTCATCTAACCATTTGAGCAACCGCGGCCAATAGCGAATTAAGGCTTCATGGGCTACTTCCACCTCTTGACGATTTTTAGACTCGTCTACACTCGTAACTACTAATCGCGCTCCTTCACCAGCTAACTGCTGCACTAACTGTTTGGTACTTGCTAAATTACCACCCCCAGGCACTAGTTCATCTAGCCAAACTCGTCGTCTGGTGTCCCGACGTTTCTCTCCTTGGAGAGCGCTTTCATCCAAGCGGGTTAAGCGAATAAAGATATTCTTAACTTGGTCTTGTTCTGGAGGTGATAAAGTATTGTAAAAATCATCGGCAGTTTGGGCGATCGCCATATTTACACCACCGATCGCTCGATACTCGACACACCGCAACCATCTACCATGTCGCCGCTTCCACATCTCCAACAATGCATGTTGCAGTAGTGGCATGGCTCCTGGTTCGCCTTGCACATCATCCAGAATTGAGTTGCTTAAGCCTGATTCAAAGCGTAACCCGACTTGGGCTGCTTGCATCTCCATCGCTTTCCGCAATTCCACTGCATCCATCGGGCCGATGAGTTTTTGCCTAACTTCCATCAAATCTTTCAAATTGCGGTAGGTAGCACACTCGCCCCAAAAATCTGCCCGCATCGTGACGATGACTTTTTGATATGGTATCAGGCTTAACAATTTCTCGATGAAAGTTACCCTATGAGTTTCATCAGCACACAGAGTAAACAATTCTTCAAATTGGTCAATTACTAATATTGAAGATTGGCCTTGGACTGGGGAAAGACTAGTTTGCAGTTTTTCTATCGGATGAGAGCTTGGTGTCATGTATGCCAACTGCAAATCAGGTTGTTTTTCCTGTAGCAGCGGTATTAAACCCCCTAAAACTACCGATGACTTACCACTACCAGATGCGCCTAACACAGCTAGAAAGTTGTGTTCACTCAACTTTTGTTGCAGTTGGGTAATCAGTTGTTCTCGCCCGAAGAAAAATTCGTGGTTTTCCACCCGGAAAGGATACAAGCCCCGGAAGGGACAACGAGAATCATAGACGGGTGGTTGGTGACCTAATGCCAAACCATGAAAGTTGAGGTCGAGTACTTCCTCACAGAAGTTGTTAATTTCTTCTAAAGCCTGTTCTCGTTCTTTGACGGCTTCTTTGCTCAAGGCTGCGACATCTGCCCCTAGCGTATTCTTTAGCTGCTGTGCTATGTCTGCGAACTTCTTTTCCAGAACAGGCGATCGCTCTGGTAATAATTTGACTATCTCCCCCAAACCATATTCTATTTCGGCATTGGTCAATTGTCGGTCAAGCTGGTCGCTGAATAAAGGTCGTCCCCCCAAACGGCTAAACAGTGCTGGTACAGTTACATCGCCACGTTCTGCTAAAGCAGCAGTCGCTTCATGTAAAGCTGAGTCCACCTCTCCAGACTCTCGAAGTTGGTAGTAAAATTTCTCTGCTAGCGCCTGAGCCGTCTTGATGGTCACTTTCTCAGTCATCGCCACCACCGCAGGCATACCCAAATCCCGCACCAATCGCTGTCCTAATCCCCCCAATCCTGCTTCGGCATCTGGGCTAGCGCTTTCACAGGTGCAAAGAAAAGTAAAGTGGGGTAACCCTCTAGCTCCCCTTAACACGCGCACTCTTTCCAGTAACCTTGTTGCCGTTACCACCTCCACTGTATTATCAGCTTTTGACCAGTAAAGGAGAGTTTCGCCATCATCCATTACTCTGCCGTGACTAATAATGTGTAATATTGTATACTTGTTACTTCTATCAGTTATGTGAGTGCAAAGTTCATCTAAAGTGGGTAAACCAATCGCATTATCAACTGTTGCTAAGATATCTGTAGGAATATTTCCGAAAGCGGAACGCACACTTTTAACAGTAGCTTCCACATCAAATATATCTAATTTATACCGAGGAGAATCTGCGGGACTCGCCACCAGTACCAACGCGCGCAAGTCCCGCCGTCCAATGGGTGGAAAGAGTCGGTCAGTAATGGCAGGAATGTAAAAGGAAAAAGGCACCCGTTGGTTAATGGCTAACATCTGCCAGTCGCCATCAATGGGAGCGCATAGTCTTTCCCAGCGTAAAGTTCTGAGTTCTTTGTCTGTGGCTTCAATAAACAGCAACACCCGCAACGTTTTTTGATTCTGACTGAGTGCCCTGACAAATCCATCACGCACGTCGTCTTGTAACAGTGCTTTCCCCAAAAACGTACCGTAATCCCGCACCTGTTTTAAAAGACTCGTCAAATGCTGCAAATCTTCATCAGTTAGCCGGAAATTACCTTCCGATCGCAACGGCAGAAGGACACCTGGTTGAGTGTGTTCCACTACAATTGGCCAGCTATCTCCTAATTTGCGTTGGATGGTAATCTCGAAGGTGTTCATGATTCGGGAGATGTGAGATGTGGTTCGACTTTGCTCACCAACCGAGAGATGGGGAGGTAAGAAGAGGAATTTTCCCCAACTCCCCAGTCCCTAGCTTAATTTCTTCAATGTTTCAAGTAAACTGACTGTAGCTGAAAGCGCTGCTTGAAGCTTTTGTGTACGGTCAGATGAAGCTTGCTCGACTGTTTTAGCAAATTGCTCTAGCGCTTGGTTTAAGTTTGTCTGGGCTTGCTGGATAGTAGATGTATCAGTTGTTTCGGGTGTTGTTGGCGCAGTAAGTAAATTCACTGTTGCAATCACCGAGCGATCGCCTGTGGAATGATCGCCCACAACTAGCCGAACTGCGGGGTCACCAATAATCGCATAACTCCGGGCGTCGTTGTTTGCCGTCCACATGTCAGACAATTCTATGGGATTGGCCGTTGCCCCATAGGTAACTTCTTCTAGTTGGCTACTCAAATCAGAAGAAAGCTCAGCATAGCGCTCGTTGAAATACTCAACAGCTGACCCCACAGGATGACCTTCTAGCAGTCTCTTAAGGGTACTTTGAAAGACTGCCAATTGCTTGCCAGAGCGTCCTCAGACAAAAGAGCAACCCCAAGCTCGCTCCACATGACCGATGACAGCTAAAGCACCACCATTGGGGTGACTCAGAAGCCGTCGGGGTAGAGGCGCAATAAAGGCATTAGGAGCGATGGCTAATCTTTCATTGGAGCCTTTTCTATGGGCAAATTCATCAAATTGCGGCGTACCAGCACCATAACAAGCAAAGTGAAAGGCAATTAGCCCTAATAACTTAGCATCATCACCAACATCGTCCGCAGAGAAGTAAAATTCTTCAGGAATTGGTTTTCTACCCCACTGTTCTTTACCAGGCCAGTCCTGACAGAGTAAAGCACCCTGATGGCGTAGCTGTCGCTCATCCCCATTCGGAAAACCCATACCATGACTGGCAGTAAACAGCAAAGCGGGTGTTTCCTCGCCTCCTAACAGTTTCCCTAAACGCGCCTTGGTGGCTTCTTCTGCTAGTAAGGTTCGTACTGCCCAACTATTCTCTTTCTGCTCATCAAGCATCCAGTCAGCTAAAGGCTGAATCAAGTTCTTAGCACTAAGTTCAGTAGCCGCATCACCCTTGGTACACACACCGAAAAAGCTAGCTTGGCGAGGCAAGTTTAAATTAGTAGTTTCAGCTTGTACGACACTGCGAGCATACTGAGCATATTCTTGGGGCGTATCAAAGTAGATGCGACCCACCGCATACTGGACATCAAGTTGGTACTGAAAACGATAGGGAATAGTTTCTGGGTCGCCAACAATCAACAGATAATAAGGCATTTTATCTGGGTCAGCAGGCCCAGGGCCAACTCCATGACGCGACAAAAATTGATTCTTCGATTCCCCTGGACGATAACCTTTAGGGCCGACGTATTCCTTATAGTAGTTCTCGTGATTTTTCGTCGCTTGCCTTTGCCGATGCTCTAACAGTTCCTTGAGCGCTTCTTTGATTGCCGGGTCAGCATTATAGGTGAAGATAACTCCCCAACCTGTCTCTGCGAGGTTTTTTGGATCTACCCCTTCCATCGGAGCAAAGTCAGTATCTTCTTTTTTGACTTGTGAATTTTTGCTCCTAAGTTCGCTAAGTTCTATAGGATCGAACTTTTCGCCCTGAGCAATCTTGGAAAGCTGTTCAGGTGTCAACGGAGGCAACAAATATTCTCCTGATGCACCATCAATTCCATTGAAATATAACTCTTCAGTTAGTTGTTCTATGCTCATCTTACGTAATCCTTCTATTTTGAATTCACTGACAATGTTTAATTAACTACCAAATGCTGCTGACCATACGGCATGAGCTACTTCAGGTTTGTCAATGGCATTATGAGCGCCGATGAAAAGGTCTAGTAAGCTATGAGGAACAACAATATATTTACTACTTTCTAAGTTGTAAATTTTACCTGATTGAAAGTTGTATGATTCTTCTAGGGTGAGCATACCTTTTTCATCATTAATAATTTCTAAACCATCACCCTGAATTCCATAAAAACCAATACCACCGACACCGGGATATCTCTTCGGAGTGTTTCCACTATTAGGGTCAAAGTCTATATCTTGACCTCCAAATATTCCTAATGTCCCCGCCATAGGATAAGCATTCTTCACAGCGTTATCATACTTAGACTGAGTAGTAACAATCGGCCCTGCAACTTTACCTTCACTAATAATCGAGCGGAAGTAACCAGGAAGATTTTTTCTATAAGGAACATTTGAACAGAAAGACCAGAGTGATAGAGCGCCTTGTATTAACGCAAGAGAATTAATTGGACGGACTAATTTATTGTTATTTTTGGTACCTGCTACACACGCTGAGACAAAAATACATCCAAAACTGTGCCCCATCAGATGAAATCGCACAGTATTATCTGTGACCTGTTGAAGTCTGTTTAATAAATTGAAGCCGCTAGTTTGACCGATTTTTCGAGCGCGGTCTTTCATCATCCAAAAAGATAACAATCTTGGAAAGCTCAAAAATACATCCCTTGCCGATTTGACATTATCTTCTATTCCGAAGCTGACATCTTGGCTTTCTTGCTCTATCAAAAGACTTTGATATAAAGTTTCAGGTTGTAAATTTAATGATTCGTTTTTGCTCCACTCATCTGCATCTTCTCCTCCATTGCCCAAAGATGCTTCCTTAATCAAAACTTCGTAAGCTTGCCGCACCTCTGATGGTAATATATCGGGTGCAACATCATATTCTACCCCTGCTGTAAAAATTGTTCTGAGCGCTTCTCTAGCAGCTTCAGTATCACTTATGCTCTGAGCATACTGGTTAACAAACTCTTCTTCTAAATTATCTGTAGTGTCAAAAGACACAATTCTTTTGCCTAGCGACACTTCATTCAGGTCTTCATCTCCCCAAGGCTTACTAGGCCAATGTAAACCAATTAACAGTGGATTAAATCCTGGTCGCACCTGTTGCATTTTTTGAATATCAGCCTGGTTTTTAGCCATAGCTGCAATCCATTTGTCATACTGGCTTGTTGCCGCAGGGATGTCACCTTGCCATCCGTGGCTCATCAAGAAAACATCTGTGATTGGCTGCTGAGACTGTCTAGAGTTAGATAGAATATCTACTACATTCTGGCTGATTAGCTGTCCATGCTTTTCGCGTTCTTTGCCATTAGCATCAAAAGCGATTAAATAGTAGGTCAAAGAAGTTCCGGCTAATGTTTGTGGCATGTGTGAATCCTTCTGACTCAGGGTTTAATTGTAATTAAAAGAACAAGGAAAACAGTAGATTAATTCCATAAAAATGTAGGCTACTGTTAGATACAGCACCCCTATTTTTTACTTAAAATTACTGCCGTCTCCAGCAAATATTTCGCCAATAAATCCTTTTGGATACACACTCAGGTGGCGAACTGATAGTGTTATTTACAACCTTTTGATACTTTGTATCGGTCTACAGTTTCATTGCCATTAGTTTAGATTTTGGCGCATCTTTCTAGAAAATTAGTATGAGATAATTAATGCCGAAAGCTGCTAAAAATTATTACTGTGTGACCAGTCATATCATGCCCAGTTAAAGACTTATGATTAGGGCTGACGCAAAGAGAAGTCTGAGGGCGGCTTTTACCATTGGCGCAGCCACCGTAGCGAAAAGTCAGAGCAGAGGTTTGCTCCGCTCTGTTAGCGCAGTGTTAGCGACGCAGGAGCGTCACTTTTCAAGACAGGCATCAGAACTTCAGTAGATACTTTGACGCACAAAAATTTTAATTATAAGTGATTACCTGGGTTTTGATATCAAGAGCATGTAATCTTTTAACAGCTAGTGAATGTGATATTACTGGTTACACAATAACTTTATCTATTATGATTAACCTGAGTGTTAATACTGAGTAAAACAGAATTTTACTTAAAATAAATATAAATAAAAAAATAATTGTATGTCATAGTGCCGTAGTGCAGAGGAAAATTAAAGTTTGAGGAGCATCTGCAACGCTGCTATAGACAAAATTTGAATTACATTTATGCTTGAAACTAACCCTAAATTTGGAGTGGGCAAAGCTTTGCCCACACTAAAAAACTAAACTTAATGGTGATGGTGATGGTGATGGTCAGCTAGTTGGGAATTAACTGCCAAAGTTTGCTCTGACAATAACTGTACAATATGAGCATCAGCCCATTGGGCGGCCATCGCTAAGAATTCTGGATGGTCGTTGACGCAAGCCATTTGTATGTAGTTAGTACCAGGATGCTGTTTTTCCAAAGCATGGATAATATGGTGTACATCTAATAAAGTTTCGTGGTTTTCTGTCGCAAAGCCTATTGGCATAAATACCACTATTTTTGCACCTAATTGAATTAGGTTACTTGCTGCTTGTTGTGCATTCGGCTGTGTCCATTCGATTAGAGGTGTGTCATGATTCAGCCAACCTACCGAGATTAAAGGATAGCGGTTAATCAACTTATCCCTTACCAAATCGTATAGCGCCTGACTTTCGGTAATTCCAGAGGTAAATCCTTTGGCTTTGTGCGGACAACCATGATTCATTAGCACAATACCGATTTGAGAAGGTAGGTAAGCTACTGCTAAATCAGCGGTGATTTTTTCCTCAACTAAATGAGCCATCAAATCGATGTATGCTGGTTCGTTGAAAAAAGAAGGAATATAGCGCTGTCCTTTAACCCAGTGTTCTTCACCATCAACTAACTCAGTAAGAGCATTGTTAACTTGCTCGATCGCAATTCCACTAGTAAAAATAGAATCAACAACCAGCAGTGGATAAATTAGCAGCTTATCAAAGCCTTGGTTTTTGATTTCTGCTAAAACTTGTTTAGGCAAGAAAGGGGCACAAAAGTTGAAAGCTTTGAAAACTTGGACATTATTGCCCCATTTTTCTTGTAAATGCTTCTCAATTCCAGCACGCTGCTGCTCGAAGATGGCGTTGTGTGGAGAGATAAAATCGTGGTGTGTGTGTCCCCACTCATGGCGGTCAAATAGTGCCAAAAGTCGTGCCAGAGGCGGATAAATCCAGGTTGGCACCGGTGCGAATTTTGCTGTCAGTAGATTTAAAGCCTGTTCGTTATAGTTGGCGAAATCTTCGTAGCTTTCGACTTCGCCGTAGCCCATCAGCAATACGGCTACACGGTCTTTACCTGATAATTGCTCGTGAGTATGTTGTAGTTTTTCCGGCGTTGCAACCACAATAACTTCCTTAATATAACCAGAGTGCAGAGAATTTAAACTTAGGGAATAGCTTAAACATTTTCCCTACTAATTAATTATTATCCCATCCGGGGGGATAGGATTGCTGTAAAAATCAGAATAATATATCAAAAGTAATACTTATGTGGGGCATTGGGTATAAAAAATTGAACCAATGCGCCATCTTACATATCGCTGGAGTAGCGAAAGCAATTAAAATGCCGAAAATCTGCTTTCTCTGTAAAGTTAATTTGGTTCAGCTTTTTGCTAAATCTGCCTATCAAGATTTAAGTCTTCAACAATTCCCAGCATCAAGTTGAGAGTTTCAAAATATTCTCTTAAAGGCGCAAAGCTTAACATACTTTTATATAGATTAGGTTCAAATATATTATTTGCTACCGCTTCTTCAATGGCTATATATATCATGTCATCAACAAAGGAAATATAAATATTTCTATTGGTTTTCTTACGAAAATTAACTATTTTATCCATTAAACTAGTAGATAAGACATAACGTGCTTCTATTTGGTCATCACCATAAACAGTGAACAATTTAGCAAATTCTGGATCTTCTAATTTAATTGTCTGTTTTTTAGCATGATTAAGAGCATGAATATTAGCATTGATAACTTTTGGCTGTACAATTGTGACAGTTCGGAGATTTTTGTTAAATTTAGCTTGAAAAAATAAACCTTTAAATATTAAACTTGTACGAGTGGCTTCATTTTTTAAGACTTCAGATTCAATTCTTTTGGATTCTATAGCTTTACCACATAAAATATTCTTAAATATGTATGGAATTAATTTAATTAATCGGACAATTACAAAACAAATATAAAATGTGAACGGTAATAAAAAACTTGAAAAGTACGAGATCATTATGGGTGCATTTCTCAAATTAATAAAAAAGGTAATGTTTAAATAATTATTCCAATAATGCTTTAGTTCTAATTCTGCACAAATATTTGAAAACCAGATATCAACACCATTTATCCTACCATGAATATAATCATCTTGGACAATTTTGTTCGGGATGATAATTCCTTGAAATAATTGGCTATTTTGAAAAAACTCTAGGCTATTTTTTATATCTTTTTCAGAAGAATTTATTACATATTTTAAATCTTTATTTGAATTTACATAACTCAATATTTGTTCAGAAATTTTATATTTAAAACCTGTAAAAAATGTTTCAAATGCTGCGGCATAAAAAATATCCAAACTCCAAAAAGTAATAAAAAAACTAATAAATAATAAAACAAGAAAAATATAAACAAAAATGGTATAGATATTATACTAGAGCCAATTTGAAAATACGTAGGATTTTTCAAAAAATAAGATACAACCGGAAAAAGCTTAAGTAGTGCAATTACAAGATATAAAAAAAGTAGATGAGTAGTAAAAATAGATATTAAAACTTGTTTTCTAAGAGATTCAAATACTTTTAATTCACTCAATAAATTTGTCTGACAAAATACTTTGAATTCCTTTAATGTTTTTGGTGTAAATTTTACAATAGCTGGTTCGGGTTCTCCTGGCAAGATTTTGCTTGGTGATTGTGGCTTAATTTCTGATTCATTGGGGTTTAGTGAAGTCGCAGATACATTGAGATTGAGATCATCTATAAATAGGTCTGTAAATAACAGTTGTCTAGCCCATTTTCTTGTTGCTTCGTGTTCATGAATCAGGAGTTTTTGACAAAGAGCGATCGCCTGATTAATTTCTTCATTTTCTTGATATGCTTTTATTAGCCATTTCTGTGCTTGTAAATATTGTTTTGTAGCCGGAGAAGCAGCTTGAAAAAAAATTTTAAATGCTCGAATTGCTTCTTGATAGCGTTTTTTAGTCATAGCTTCATACCCAGTATTTAAAAGTTCAGCCGCTTGTGCAGGGATGAGCAAACTTTTACTTATATTTAGTGATGATTTTTGTTCTATAGTTTTAGTTTCAAGAAATATTTCGGTAAGATAGTACTGTGCTAATATTTGAGTCGTTTGATGTTTACTCCTGCTCAATTCTTGGCATAAACCAATTGCCTTATCAGAGTATCCATTGTAGAGGTATGCGTCTAAAAGTAATACTCGTGCATATAAATATTCTTTACTGTTGGTTTCTATATTCTTTTGAAAGAAAATCTCCAATTCTTGAAGTGCTAAATTATAGTATTTTTTATATTTTAATAATTTAGCTATTTCATTTAATAATTCCCGGTCGCGTGCAGAATTAAATTGTGACATGATTGAAATTTTACTTATTATCTATTTTAATATTTGTATTGTTTCTTGCTTGTGGATTAGCCTGAAATTGCAATTTTAATTTATATTGCATCGACGAAGCTATAATATTTGTTGGAAACATTTCTACGGCATTATTATATTCAGTTACGGCAGAATTATAAAATCTTCTAGCCGCAGAAAGTTGTTCTTCTACTTCACTCAATGAATATTGTAGTTGGATAAAATGGTTATTTGTTTTTAATTCTGGATGTGCTTCTACTATTACTATAACTTTGCTTAACATTATTGAGATTTGATCTTCAATAGCAACTCGGCTGTTATCGCTTAATTTTTTTGAAGTTGCTCTACTTATAAGCCTGCTAATTTCTATTAATATCTGTTGCTCAAATTGCATATATATTTGAGCCAAAGTAACAAGTTTAGGTATCAAATCGCTTCTTTTTTGCAGAATCACATCCACGCAAGAAAATGCATTATCGACTTGATGCTTTTTCTGAATCAAACTATTGTATAAAATAATAAAATAAATTAATAGTATAATTATCAATGCAATTAGATAAACAAACATTGAATTTATTAAAATAATTAAAAATTATTTATAATCTAAATTAACAGGTTTTTAAATAGTATTCCTTCGGAAAGATATCTGAAGTAGCTATAAATTTTTCAGTAAAAATAAGGTAAAATATGAGACACCGCTCGCAGATTTCAGCGATTAATACTAAAAGCTGCTAGCACCATATAAATCGATAACTGTGCAGGCGCAAAGATTTCTTTTACAATGCCTGATGTCCCATGTCCACTTGCCGTGAGCGAACTTGTACTGAGCGAAGTCGAAGTAGCTGAAGGGATGTCCCATGCTCATAATAATTTGCCCTGGAATCCACGATCGCGCCTTGACTGAATCCTTTGTATCGGGATTATTAGATACTTCTGATGGCTCAATAGACGAAAATCGAGCTAAGATACTGGTTTTTCCAGGCAAGGATTTATTGAGTTTATCAGCTTTGCACATTTTGGAGTTTTTGCGCGCTCGCCTCAATAACTCTGTTGAATCGCCACTGATATTCATTAGCTTTAGTGCTGGCGTCGTCGGGGCAATAGGGGCGGCGCATTTGTGGCAACACTTGGGTGGTCGTGTGAAAGCGTTTATTGCTATAGATGGATGGGGAGTGCCACTACAGGGTAATTTCCCGATTCATCGGATCAGTCATGATTATTTCACTCATTGGAGTTCTAGTTTGCTAGGTGGTGGGCAAAATAACTTTTATGCACAACCATCTGTCGAGCATTTATCCATTTGGCGATCGCCCGAAACTGTACAAGGTTGGTGGGTAGATTCATCCATTGGAATTTTTCCCCCCAAAGGTCATCTCAGTGCAGCCGAATTTTTGCGTATGCTGTTAAAACGCTATGAAGCAAATTAATCCGGACAACGAACTAAGTAAGTAGGAGTTAAGAATGAGGATGAGGGGGATGTGGTTCGACTTCGCGGTAGTCGAAACTCACTAACTGGAAGATGGGGTGAAATTACGCCCATCACCCGACCACCTCATCCTCCTAGATACCCCATGTCCTATGCCCCATGCCCCATCTATCCTAAAGTAACTGATGTTTCCAACAGAACCTGCTGCTGTTAATAACGGGTTTAGCGCACTGCTAAAAAACCGTAATTTTATGCTCTTGTGGATTGGGCAAATAGTGTCCCAGTTAGCGGATAAAGTCTTCTTTGTTTTGATGATCGCTCTTTTGGAGAACTACTCACCGCTTCCTGGGTTGGCACAAAACTCAATGTATTCAACTTTGATGCTGTCGTTTACAATACCAGCGATTTTGTTTGGTTCTGCTGGTGGCATCTTTGTTGACCGTCTGCCAAAAAAGCTGATTATGGTCGGCTCCGATGTCGTGCGTGGGCTGTTAACGCTGTGTCTTCCCTTTTTGCCACGAGAATTTCTAATTCTGTTAATTATAACTTTTGCGATTTCTACAGTAACGCAGTTTTTTGCACCAGCCGAGCAAGCAGCCATTCCCTTGTTGGTGAAGCGAGAAAATTTATTGGCAGCTAATGCGCTTTTCAGCAGCACGATGATGGGAGCTTTAATTGTTGGCTTTGCGATCGGAGAGCCGATTTTGAGTTTTGCAAAAAGCTTAATGGGAGAAAAATACGGTCAAGAGCTTGTGGTTGCAGGATTATACATCTTATCAGCTGCGATTATGCAGCCAATAAAGTTTAAAGAACATAAACCGCCAAGGGAACATCGAAACGAAAATCACCCTTGGGCTGAATTTACCGCAAGTCTACGCTATCTCAAGAAAAACCGTTTGGTCTTGAATGCTATGCTGCAACTAACAACCTTATATTGTGTGTTTGCAGCCTTAACCGTGTTGACGATTCGATTAGCCGAAGAGTTTGGTCTCAAAGAAAAACAGTTTGGCTTTTTCTTAGCAGCAGCTGGGGTGGGTATGGTATCGGGTGCGGCAATTTTAGGTAACTGGGGCGATAAATTGCACCGCAAGCCATTACCTTTAATTGGATTTTTGATGATAGCTCTCGTTTTAGGAGTGTTTACTTTTATACATAACTTATTACTAGCGCTTGGTCTGTGTGCAATTTTGGGTATCGGTGCTGCCTTTATTGGTGTGCCGATGCAAACTTTAATTCAACAGCAAACTCCACCGACAATGCATGGTAAAGTATTTGGCTTTCAAAATCATGCTCTCAACATCGCTTTATCGGTACCCTTGGCGATTGCTGGGCCATTAACTGATGCCTTGGGATTAAGAACAGTACTTGTAATCATGAGTATTGTTGTGGTAGTTGTGGGTATTTGGGCTTGGCAAAACACCCGCAGAGTCTTGCAAGACGTAATTTAAGGGAACTTTAAGAAATAAATTATCTTTTTTGAAGGTGATAACTGATGACTGTTGAGTGTTAAGTGTGAACAGTGAGATATTTTTTATTTGTCAGTCCCTAACTCTAGGCGAATAGTCTGGTTTTATTTTAAATCTATAAAATAATCGGGATTTAATTGAAGTTTTCTATTAAAATGAAATCTTAACTACAGAAGTCAGCATTAACTTTAGCTATAGTCTGAGGTTTGAACGTGCGTTCACAAAGTGTCTCCGTGGGAGAATTGCCTTCCCAAATTACTATCCCACAAACCGAGAATCACCAACAGTCCCGTAATAACTTGCCAGTCGTGCCCAAACGTGCATCTGGCGGTTTTGCTCTGCTTGATAGTCTTCATCGCCACGGCGTTGATTATATTTTTGGTTATCCTGGTGGGGCGATTCTACCGATTTACGATGACCTGTACAAGGTGGAAGCCACTGGTGCGATTAAGCACATTTTAGTGAGACACGAACAAGGAGCAGCCCACGCTGCCGACGGTTACGCACGTGCCACAGGTAAGGTAGGAGTATGCTTTGGTACTTCTGGTCCTGGAGCAACTAACTTGGTGACGGGGATCGCTACAGCCTACATGGATTCGATCCCGATGATTGTAGTCACCGGACAGGTCTCACGTCCAGCGATCGGTACAGATGCGTTTCAAGAAACTGATATCTATGGGATTACCTTACCAATTGTCAAGCACTCCTATGTAGTGCGCGATCCCAAAGATATGGCGCGAATTGTCGCTGAAGCCTTTCATATCGCTAGCACGGGGCGTCCAGGGCCAGTTTTGATTGATGTGCCCAAGGATGTAGCTTTAGAAGAATTTGACTATGTACCTGTAAAACCAGGTTCAGTGAAGTTACGCGGTTATCGTCCGACAGTCAAGGGAAATCCTCGACAAATTCAGGCAGCAATTGGGTTAATTACTGAAAGTCGCCGTCCGCTACTGTATGTAGGTGGTGGCGCGATCGCCGCTAGTGCCCATGAAGAAGTCAAGCAATTAGCTGAGTTATTCAATATCCCTGTCACTACAACCTTAATGGGAATCGGTGCTTTTGACGAACATCATCCCTTGGCTTTGGGAATGTTAGGAATGCATGGCACTGCTTACGCTAACTTTGCTGTGAGTGATTGTGACTTGTTAATTTGCGTCGGTGCGAGATTTGACGATCGCGTAACAGGCAAATTAAACGAATTCGCCTCCCGCGCCAAAGTAATTCACATCGACATCGATCCGGCTGAAGTCGGCAAAAACCGTGTTCCCGAAGTGCCCATCGTCGGGGATGTGCGAAACGTATTGATTGACTTGTTGCGTCGCTGCAAAGAATTAGGCGTCAAAGCTACACCAAATCAGAATCAAGAGTGGTTAAATTTAGTTAACCGTTGGCGGGAAGAGTATCCTCTAGTAGTACCCCACCATGCTGATAGCATTTCACCTCAAGAAGTAATCGTAGAAGCCAGTCGCCAAGCACCCAACGCTTTCTACACCACAGATGTCGGACAACATCAAATGTGGGCAGCACAATTTTTGAAAAACGGGCCCAGACGCTGGATTTCTAGCGCAGGTTTAGGAACGATGGGTTTCGGTTTACCTGCGGCTATGGGCGCGAAAGTCGCCTTTCCCGATGAAGAAGTCATCTGTATTAGCGGTGATGCTAGTTTCCAGATGTGTTTGCAAGAACTTGGGACATTGTCACAGTATGGTATCAATGTCAAGACCATAATTATCAACAATGGTTGGCAAGGGATGGTACGTCAGTGGCAGCAAGCCTTCTATGGCGAACGTTACTCATGCTCAAATATGGAAGTCGGGATGCCAGACATTGAGTTATTGGCAAAAGCATACGGGATTAAGGGCATGATAATTAAGGATCGCAGTCAATTAAAAGATGCGATCGCCGAAATGCTGGCACATAACGGCCCGGTAATTATGAATGTCCACGTTACCAGAGACGAAAATTGCTATCCAATGGTAGCCCCTGGCAAAAGCAATGCTCAAATGGTTGGTTTGCCTAAGCAACCGCCGAAAGCCCCAGCAGAGCCAGTTTATTGTAGCCATTGCGATGCAAAAAATGCTCCCACACATAACTTCTGTGCTGAGTGTGGGACGAAGTTGTAAAGTGTTGACGGTTGACTGGTGACTGTGAAGTGAGGAGTTAGAAATTTTCCTCATCTCCCCACAGCCTATATTTGTGCAAAACAATTTAACCGTCTTAATACGTAGAGGAATGTATCCTCTGCGTATTTTTTGTGAAACAAATATTCATATTAATAACCAATAGCATTTGTATTTTTACCCATTCTTTTGGGAATCTTAAATTTAGGAAGCTATAGCCGTAAGGTAAGCTATAGCAACCGCCAGAATGGTTAGGACGTAAACTAAAGGTGTTATCGTGAACTGCTATCGTCTGCTCTGCCATGCCTAAACCCTACAGTTACGACTTCCGTCAGAAAGTGATCCAAGCGATCGAGTTAGATGGACTCAAGAAAAGCGAAGCGAGTGAACTGTTCAATATCAGCCGCAACACGATCAACCTGTGGTTGCAACGTAAAGCCCAAACGGGAGATGTAAGGGCATTGCTTAACCGACCAAGAGGCAACAACCATAAAATCACAGACTGGGAGCAGTTTCGGGCGAATGCCTTGACTCATGGAGATAAAACCCAGGTGGAGATGGCGCAATTATGGCAGGGTGAGATTAGCGATGCCTTCGGCGAGCTACGCTAACGCACAATCTCACGAGCTCTGAAGAAAATTGGATTTACGCGAAAAAAAAGACCATTCGCTACCTCGAACGGGATGAGTCGAAACGGCAAACGTTCATAGCCCTTTTCTGTCACTTTCCGAGTATTCTGAATAAAAGGATTAAAAGAAAAAACTCTCTTCAGGTAGGCAGGGCAATGGATGTAGAATTACAAATC
>JBALDB010000023.1:0-57562 GCA_036918135.1 Nostoc sp. | reverse complement strand
ACCTATTTGCCCAAAAAACCATCCATTGACATCTACCCAAAAGATTTACCTGCACTGCCTCCTGCTATTTTTTAGTTCTGTCGAACTCACGTTAAATTAGGAGTTGCGATCGCAAATTTAATAACTATTTTCATCATCTAATTCCTCTTTTGTCAGAATACAACTATTACTGAAGCTTCTTGATTCTGTTTATTGCATCAGTGTAATCTGCCGTCTTTTCTTGTTTCTTATAAAGCTCTGCCGCTTTCTGAAAATCCTCTATCGCTCCCTTTTTATCTCCAATATCAGAGCGGGCAGCACCCCGGTTGTTGTAGGCATCAGCATAGTTGGGATTAATTTTGATAGCTTGGTTGTAATCCTCTATCTCGCCCTTTTTATCTCCAAGATAATAGCGGGCAATACCCCGGTTGTAGTAGGCCTTATCAAAGTTAGGATTAATTTTGATAGCTTGGTTGTAATCCTCTATCGCGCCCTCTTTGTCTCCAAGATAATAGCGGGCAGCACCTCGCTTGTTGTAGGCATCAGCATAGTTGGAATTAATTTTGATAGCTTGGCTGTAATCCTCTATCGCGCCCTTTTTATCTCCAATATCAAAGCGAGCAGCACCCCGGTTGTTGTAAGCCTTATCAAAGTTGGGATTAATTTTGATAGCTTGGTTGTAATCCTCTATCGCGCCCTTTTTATCTCCAATATCAAAGCGAGCAGCACCCCGGTTGTTATAGGCATCAGCATAGTTGGGATTAATTTTGATAGCTTGGTTATAATCCTCTATCTCGCCCTTTTTATCTCCAAGATAATAGCGGGCAATACCCCGGCTGTAGTAGAGTTTATCATTGTTAGGACTAATTTTGATAGCTTGGTTTAAATCCTCTATCGCACCCTTTTTATCTCCAAGATTAAAGCGGGCAAAGCTTTTGTTGTAGTAAGCATCAGTATAATTGGGATCAATTTTGATAGCTTGGTTGTAATCCTCTATTGCACCCTTTTTATCTCCAAGATTAAAGCGGGCAAGACCCCGGTTGTAGTAGGCAATAGTATAGTTGGGATTAATTTTGATAGCTTGGCTGTAATCCTCTATAGCACTATTTTTATATCCAAGCTCAGAACGGACAAAACCCTGGTTGTTGTAGGCATTAGCATAGTTGGGATTAATTTTGATAGCTTGGCTGTAATCTTCTATTGCTCCCTCTTTATCTCCAAGATAATAGTGGGCATCACCCCGGTACTTGTAGGCATTAGCATAGTTGGGATTAATTTTGATAGCTTGATTAAAATCCTCTATTGCTCCCTGATAGTCTTTTTTTTGATATTTATCATTTCCTCCTTTAAAAAAATCCTCAGCAGTCATCGGAGAATTTGTAGAAGAGATGGATGGACTAGCACTAGGTTGAGATTCGTTATTTTGTGATAACTCGGGTGTTTTTGGTATAGAAGAGATTATTAGAACTACAGCAAACACAGCAAAAATACTCCCACCAACCAATAAGCGTAATTTATTGGAGGAGTTTATAGGAATTGCTTTAGAAGCTTTACCTATTATCTGGGTCGGGGATAGATTGATATCTCTTTGGTCAATAACTTTTTCTTCAATTCCTGCTACTTCTTCATCCTTGAGTTCCAAAACTTGCTGATATCGCTTCAATTCATTCCGAATCTCCTCACCAAGCGGGTACTCATGCTCAATTTCTTGACTTAGCACTTGCTCATACTGTTGCAATCTTTGCTGGTAGTTTTCAATCTTAGCCGTAATTCTGGCTTCTATTGGGGCAATATCTTCATCTTTTAAACTTAAGATTTGTTGTTGCTGTTGTAGTTCATAGCGCTTAAGTTCAGGGAGTGGATATTTCTGCTGCACAGCTGTTGTAAATGCCTGTTCATACTGCTGCAACTTTTGTTGATAAGCGTTTATTACAGCAGCAACACGGCTTTCAATTATAGCTATATCATTATCGCTAATTTGCCGTTCGTGCTGCATCTGTTGCAAGCGATAGGAAGTAGCTTGACTTAGAGGATATTCCTGTCGCATTGCCTCAGTTAATGTCTGTTCGTAGTGTTGTAAATGCTGCTTGTAGGCTTCAATTTGTGCGGTAACCCGCGCCTCTATTGGTATTGTATCCTCATTTCTCAGCCCCAAAATTTGCTGAAGATTCTGTCGTAGCAAATTAAGTTCGTCTTCATTTAAAGCTATTATCTGCTGGAGTGCCTCAGTGAAGTCTGTTTCGTATCGCTGTAACTTTTCTCTAAATTCCTGACGAGAAGTTGCCAACATTTCATCTTCAATTGCAGTTGCTTCTACCTCAGATAATCCCAAGTGACTTCTTAGTGCATCTAAAATCTTGCGACCCACAAAAGTAACTTCTCCACGGGTATTGTATCGCGCCACCTCTTTGCGATACTTCTGCTTGGGATCGCCTTGTGGAACTTTTGTCAGTCGAATTTTAAAGCCCTCTCTACTCGTGTAGATTTCTGGCCTCATAGTCGGCTGTATTTCTCTAACCTTCCGGCTGGCATAATCATGCAATTCATCGATTGAGACAACTTCATCCTCGTCTAAGTCAGCCGCCCCAGTTGTTATTCCCTCTATCAAATAACGGGTATAAATTGATAGGTCTGACCCTTGCTGCTCAAAAGAATATTGAGTTGAGCTAGATGATGTGAGAACAGCTCGCCCTTCACCGCCTAATTGTTCGCGAATATTTACTATACCGTCATCTTTGGCTAATAAACCCTCAGCAAAAGCACCACTAAAGCAACTATCCAATATTACCACTTGCCGTTTAGAACGGCTGCGGCTCATACTTTCATGTATAAAACTAGCTGAAACTGCGGATGAGCGAATTAAATCTCCTTTTGGAGTTTTGCGTGTGGTACGGGTTGCTAGGAACAGTCTGCCAGTGTCATCCTTAATGCCATGACCGGAGAAGAACACAAGCAGCAGGTCATCCTTCTGACGATGTGCAAATAGATTTTCAATCGCTTCCTCCATATCTTGGCGCAGCGGATTTTTTAGTACGATAATATCCGCCTCGGCAAAGTCACCCATTTCTGGGTGTGACAGCACTTGCTGCATTGCTTCTACATCTTTGACAGCTGCAGGTAGCGAGTTCAACCCAGGCTCATATTCACTCACCCCAATCAGTAATGCTACTTTAGCCATTTGAAAAACTCTATCCTGCTACAAATTTCTCGGCTGCCTCAATTGCTGCTTCTAACTCTTGCCGACTGCTGGCTTTGACTTTCAGTTTCTTGCCATCGGCTTCAATTTCTAGTTCAATAGTCTTGTTACCAAGGCGATCGCCTAAAAATCCCATCAGTGATTTAATGTTTTTGCCATTCACCTGGGCTGTTAGCCAACCTACAGCCAGCCCTGTAAGTGACTTGCTTCCTACTGGTGTTTCTGCTGGACGCAAAAGACTAGCGTCTTCTACTTCATCCAGTTCCAGCATTTGTTGCAATAGTATCTGCGTTTGTGTTTGCAGTTCATCGTCATCTAAATCAGGCTCTTGGAGGGCGATGGTAATCTGGACATTGGATGTACTCGCCATTCTCAACCTCTAACTGTGGTTAATGGTTAAATTCTTACGAGTATCTTATACAAGCTAGCTAATAACAATTCCGGTCTGGATTGTCGCGAATACAAAATTTACCAAGATGCATAGTGTGCTGTGAATATGAAGAGTACTGCAAAGTAAAAATAGATACTATTATTCACCACAGCAAGCTAGGCTTGATTTTTATTTACTTTGTTAATTTAACAATACCAGAGCGATCGCTCCAAATATTCTTTTAAGTCCACTAAGCGAGAAATTTCATTTACTTGCTACTAGACTTTTCATCTACTCACTTAAATTGCAAATTAGTTATGATTTATGCCTTATCGACAAATTGAAGATTTACCAGATTCAGTAAAAGATAACTTACCCAAGCACGCCCAAGAAATTTTTCGGGCTGCTTTTAATAGCGCTCAAGAAGAGTATGGTGAAGAAGAACGTGCTTTTCGTGTTGCTTGGAGTGCAATGAAGCGTGATTACGAAAAAGGCGATGATGGACATTGGCACAAAAAGCCCGAATAGTTTGAGCAGTTAATCCTCGTCAAAAACTAGTCTATATCTGGTTCAAAGCCAAGCGATCGCAATTGTGCGAGCAATTTCTCAGCACGTTGCTTTTCTTGTTCGGCGCGTTGCTTTTCTTGTTCGGCACGTTGCTTTTCTTGTTCGGCGCGTTGCTTTTCTTGTTCGGCGCGTTGCTTTTCTTGTTCAGTAGAAGTCAATACCCAGCAACCTGTCCAATCATACCAGCGTAACCAAGGCTGTTCAACATCTTGATAGCGTCCTTGCCATACGCCTAAGCCTAATTCTAATTCTGGTATCCAAAAGCGTGAATCTGAAAGTGCAACCTCAGTATAACGACCGCCGTTTAACTTAAACACTCTTAACTGATATTTATAGCGGTCAAATACTACATAATAAGGAATACGAAGAATCTGCTCATACACTTCCCATTTTCCTGGTGGTTGCTCGATATCCCGCAATGTCTGTCCCAAGTCTTCTTTTTCAGTACCGGGGGATAGTAACTCGACCACAATAAAAGGATGAACTCCTTCTTGCCAAATCACATAACTTAAGCGTAAATCCCGTTGTTCGTAGAGACGGGAAACACCCAAAACAGCAAACCAATCTGGTCGCTTATACCACAGTGGATGGCGCGGGTCATAATAAAGATTCAAGTCGCTAGCAACAAATATCTCGTCACTGGGGTAATTTAGAGGACGAAATGTTTCGTCTAACAGACGAGGTTGCAAGATATGAAACTGATCGGGCAAACCAGGCTCCTCAGGGTCTTCACTAGGAAGATCGTACATGGTTGGCAACACATCTTTTGGGGATCGTGGTGGGTCAGTTTGATACATCTTAAAGCAGTTGCGATCGTGAGACTCTCTAGCTATATTATGATTTAAGAAAAATTTTTACGATCGCTACTCTAACAACAACCTCAGTAATACATTGGGCATGGGATATACAGGGAGTGTAGGGAGTGTGGGAGGATGGGGAAGAAATGCAGGTGTGGGAGGATGGGGAAGAAATCTTGCCTCCCTCTCTCCCCACACTCCCCACACTCCCCATCTCTTCATCTCTCTCATTTCCCTGCTTCCATCGCCTTACTTGGCGGAATCTCTTCCAGAGGAATCAGCGCTTCGATCACTGACTTGACAATTGGGGCGGCGACAGTAGAACCATAGGCACTTTCTCCTTTTGGCTCATCCACTACTGCGAACACTACATAGCGAGGAGATTCTACTGGCAAAATAGCTACAAAGCTGGTCATTCTAGCACCCTTAATATAGCCGCCAGAGGGACTAGCTTTTTGAGCTGTACCAGTTTTACCAGCAATGCGATATCCCGGAATTTGTGCCGCCTTTCCACTGCCTTGAGTAACAACAGTTTCCATCATTTCCACTACCTTTTGAGTTGTTGCGGTTGAGAAAATTTGGCGTGGTACGGTGCGAGTGGGAGAATCATGCATTTGCCCTTTGCTATCAATCAGACCCCGAACTACATGAGGTGTGACCAACTTACCGCCATTGGCTAAAGCACCGTGCATTTGCACTAACTGTATGGGTGTCATGGAAAAGCCTTGCCCAAAGGAAGTAGTAGCTGGTTCAATTGGGGAAGCGATAAATTCTTCTTGACTTTTGAGTCGGCCGCCAACTTCAAAAGGTAAATCTGTATCAACCTTTTGTCCTAGACCTAAGCGTTCTAGCCAGTTGTAATAAATTGCAGGCTTTAAGCGTTGGATAATTTGCACCATGCCAATGTTGCTGGAATATTGCAGGATTTGAGCGATGCTGATTCGCCCATTCGCATTATTCATCGCATTTTTGATGGTGTAATTAGCTACGTGAATAGAACCGGAGTCATTAAACATATCATCTGGTTTAATGACGCCATTTTCCAAAGCGATCGCCACATTCAAAGGCTTGAAAGTCGATCCCGGTTCATAAAGATCCGCCACCGTCCAGTTTTTAAAAAGTGAAATATTAGCTTTGGCGTATTCATTAGGGTCATATGTGGGCTGAGAAACTAAGGCAAGTAAGGAACCATCCAATGCGTCCATGACAATTACCGCCCCACGTTTAGCCTTAAACTCGTCCATCTTTTGTTTAAGAGCAGTGCGGGCAATTCGTTGCAAACGGCTATCGATAGTCAGTTGCAATCGCAAATCATCAAAATGTAAAAAACCTTCGGGGGCACGGTCTGGCATTATAGCACCGTTACCAGCTCGGCTCAGCCGCACCGTTTGCACAGAACGTTCTAGCAACTTTTCTTGAGAGTATTCCACACCCGCCTGACCGCGGCGGTCAATATTCACGTAGCCGACCACATCAGCAACCAAATCATCTGACGGGTAAAATCGGGAGTATTTTTGAATTAACTCCAAGCCATTTAAACGCAAAGAAGTGATGCGATCGATAATTTCTTCTGGTATAGCTGGGGCAAGCACAATCCCACTTTTTTTGCTTTCAAAAGTCTTCACCAAATCAGCAGTATCTTTCCCCAATATAGGAGAAAGTTCTTCTGCTATCTCTTCATTAGACTTATCAAACAGCTTAGGATGAGCGTACAAAGTATATACAGGACGGTCAATCGCTAACAAATTATTATTGCGGTCTATCACAGGCCGACGGGGCATAAAAGGTCGCAAATTCACCATTTGCTGATTTCGTGCCTGCTCTGTTAACTTTGCTCCCCGGATAATTTGTAGGTTGTATAAGTTAATACTCAATCCCAACCCTGCGAGCATTAGTGCGCCCCAGACAACAAAAAGTCGGGACTTGGTGCTAGATGTTTGCCGTTGGATATTAGAGGTTAATTTCCCCAAAAACCCTGTTTGAGAGCGTTTCTGTCGCCTTGTGAAAGCTGGATTACGAAACTTGGCGAATTTTGTTTTGCTTGGTGACTTTTGCATTGGGTTTGTCCTTTGTTTTTTGTCTTTTGTCTTTTGTCCTTTGTCGTTCGTGGTTTATCGTTTATCCTTTGCAAATGACTAATAACCAATGACTAATAACCAATGACCAATAGACCAATGACAAATGACTATTAACCTTAATATCCCAGCGGCGAGAGTGTTTGTTGCTCAGAATTTGGCTTTGTATTAGACGATGCCGATTCAGAATTAGAGGAAGTTGGAGGTAAAAAAATCATTCCTTCAGGGGTTGGCGATACTAGCCCTGTTGTTGGCTGCTCAGCTTCCTGTGCCATTTTGTTTGTCAGCGTCGCGTTAGTTGTCGTCAATTGCCGCTCATGACGCTGGAGACTTTGTAGTCTCCGATATGACTGACTCCAAAGCTCTTGAGAATATACTGTCCAACCATAAACTGCAAGTGTTGCTGCTACTAACAAGAACGCTAAAACTGACGAATAACGATGAAACATGTACAAACGTACCAACCATAATGGCGTTGCTCCAGAACCGGGCATGATGGGAAGACCGAGAAAACCTACCTCCGGACTTTTATTGGTTTCATTCGACTGGTAATTAATTTTTGACAGTTGTTGTTTGCCCACTTCTTTAGTCGATTTAGGTATAACTGCCTCCTTTGTAGAAGAAGCTGATAAATTTTTTGAAGAAGACTTTTGTTTTACGGAGGATACTGGTGCAGCTTGGGGAATAGGTATAGAAACACTCTGCGCTGCTGACTCCAAACCGACAGAACGTCGTCGCCTCCTTAAGGAAAGAATAGAATCTCGCGAAAACCAAGTATCCTTTGTAGAAACAGCTGATTTACGAGCAATAACCATAAATTTTTTAGATGTCTAATACTGTACTTTGAATTAATTGTTTGTTTTTGCTAAGGTTCAAATCACCTTCTAGACAATAAGGGACTGACAAATAAAAAAATATCCCACTTTTCGCAGTCAATGGTCAACAGTCATCAACTTCAAACGAGATAATTTATTTGTGGGAGTTCCTTAAACACACATAACAGACTACACCCTTTTAACTGTTCTAATAGCTAGATATTGCAATGTTTGCAATCAGCGATGAGAAACTGGACAGCTTGCTACATATTAGATATTGCATCTAAAGTATGGCAATGCGAGGCAGCAAGGTGCAATACTCTATCAAAAAAATAAAAAATAAGTCAGAATTCACACTAAACTTCTGAGTGGTGGAAGCTGCTCAGAAGTTTGGAGAGTCCGATAATTTAGTACTTTTTTATACTAAAATTTCTGTAAAACCTCTCAATTATAGATTAAAAGGTGATTTTCAACTCCGTATTCATCATCACTCATACTCCAATTCATTCTGGTTTGTGACGACTGACTCCTAAATTCTTAAGAATAAAATTTTTGCTATGATAGTTTGATTGACAAGAAAATTTAATACTTGTGATTTTGCTTTTGAGTTAAGAGAAACTAATCAAACGCCTGGATGATATGTAATTTGAAAAAGAATACCCCAAAAGGTTGTTTTTTTTAAGTATGTAATCTTACACCATTAAAAAAAAAGCGATAAATACGGTATCGTATTCAACAGGCGAAAAATTTTTCTAGCCACAATTGGTGAAAGAGGAGTTATGAAAACAAAAATCTTTGGTTTGGCTCTAATGTTAAGTCTGGCTGCAATTCTTGGAGCCTGTGAAGGTGGTGATAATGGTGGTACTACTACTACTACTCCAGCTGCAACAGGTGAACCAACAGATGCACCTCCTGCTGGATCTAGCCCTACTACTACTACACCAGCTACTCCCGCAGCTACTCCTAGTGCTAGTCCCACTGCTACTCCTAGATAAGGCACTCTAAAATTGAGTTGAAATCAGTCCAGAATAACTTACTGACACGTAGAGAAGTTCAGATAGTCGGCATTTGGCGAACTGAACTTCTCCTGCAAAGACGCTCTTGTTAGCTTGCTTCCCGGTAGGGGTAACACAGACAAGGAGAATTTTCAACTCAGCTTTGGTTGACTTGCCAGACCAGTAGTAGTCTGGCAACCCAAAATTGCCTGGTCGAGGCTGATGCCAACAGAAGTCACGACTCGTCGGTTTGCGGTGAAGAGAACTTCTCCTTTAAAGACACTGCGTTAACGGGGGATGTAGAAAATTTTCAACTCTGCTTTGGTTGGCCAGCCAAACCAGTAGTTTCAAGTACAAGCGCGTTGATAGCAAGCAATCACAATTAGAAAAAAGTAAGTATAATCCTCATATCCCTTAAAACAATAGGATTAAGGATAATAGGCATACAGTTGGTCTATGAGAGTACATCTCAAAAAGAAAAATATAATGTCCATATTGTAGGTATGGAATGATGAACTCTAAGGGACTGACAAATAAAAAATATCTGACTGTTCGCAGTCAACGGTTAGTAGTCACTAGTCATCGACTTTAAACGGTAAAACAAATCATTTATATCAAAAATAAGACCTGGTGATGTCTGCTGATATTGCCAGATTTTTATTGGCATGGGGTATTGGGAATCCGATGTCTGAAAACAGATTTCATGCTGCGTTGTAAATGCAGTTGGAGAGATGGTAATAGTTAAAGTCACAAAACAAGTAAAATTATTTTGTATATTCGTAATTAGTGTTACATCAATATTTTTAAGTAGTATTTGGGGATTGGGAGTAATAGCATTACCGCCACCTGAGGATACACCAGAAGAGATATTACGGACACAGATTATCATAGAAGCGCGATCGCCTGTTGATGGCAGATTCTTGACTGCTGCCGAATATGCCCAGTTAGAAGCACAGCTGCAACAGGCACCACCGCGAAAACTAGACCCCAAAATTCGCGATCAAATTTTCTTGCTTCGCCTCCGGAAAACCTTACTTCAGTTTTTTCCATTTTTAAATTTTTAAGAAGTTGTCATTTGTTATTTAGTATTTTTACTCCTGCCTCAAGAGCCTTGTCACTCTCCTACTCCCTCATCTTCCGGTTAGTGAGTTTCGACTTGGCGGTAGTTGAGCGAAGTCGAAACTCAACTGCCGCCAAGTCAACCACATCTCCCTTATCCTCTTCATTACCTGCACTCTCCCAGTGCCCAATACCCCAAAAAACAGATCGCTCATTCTGAGATAGGATAACGGTGGCGACAAATTTGCAAATAAATGTAAAGAATATATATAGATATTAAAAAAGTACGTTTAGTCAATCACGTTATTACACGTAGGTAGCTTCATGTCCATGACCACGATCGCTTCTGAACAGGTTAATCGTATCGTTTGGAATCAACATCACGATCCCTTTGAAATACTAGGCTCTCATCCCATAGAACAAGATGGTAAAACTGCTTGGGCTGTGCGAGCCTACTTGCCAAATGCCAGCGCAGCCTGGGTAATTCTTCCAGAACAACGCAAAGAATACCCAATGCAAACAGTGCATCATCCCCACTTTTTTGAATGCACGATTGAAATTGCAGAACTGGCAAACTACCAGTTACGGATTCAAGAAGGTGAACAGGAGCGTGTCATTTATGACCCTTATGCTTTCCGTTCTCCCCGCTTGACAGACTTTGACTTGCATTTGTTTAGTGAAGGCAATCATCACCGGATTTACGAAAAACTGGGAGCGCACCCTACGGAAATCGGTGGTGTTAAGGGCGTTTATTTTGCTGTTTGGGCACCCAACGCCCGCAATGTTTCAGTCTTGGGAGATTTTAACCTCTGGGATGGGCGCAAACACCAGATGCGAAAAGGTTCCACCGGAGTTTGGGAATTGTTCGTTCCCGAAATCGGAGTGGGCGAGCATTACAAATATGAAATCAAAAATTTTGAAGGGCACATTTACGAAAAATCCGATCCCTACGGTTTCCAGCAGGAACTCCGTCCAAAAACCGCATCCATTGTCACCGACTTAGATGCTTACAGTTGGGATGACGAAGAGTGGATGCAAAAACGGCGTCAGACTGACCCCCTGGCGGGACCTGTTTCTGTCTATGAAGTGCATTTAGGCTCGTGGTTACACGCTTCTAGTGCCGAACCAGCTAAACTGCCCAACGGTGAAACCGAGCCTGTAGTTATTGTTTCGGGACTCAAACCTGGCGCACGCTTCCTAACTTACCGGGAACTAGCAGACCGACTCATTCCCTACGTTAAAGAACTCGGATACACCCACCTAGAATTGCTACCCATTGCCGAGCATCCCTTTGATGGTTCTTGGGGTTATCAAGTAACTGGGTACTATGCCCCCACCTCCCGTTTTGGCAGCCCCGAAGATTTGATGTATTTTGTTGACAAATGTCACCAAAATGATATAGGGGTAATTATGGATTGGGTTCCTGGTCACTTCCCCAAAGATGGACATGGTTTAGCATTCTTTGATGGTAGTCATTTATACGAACATGCTGACCCCCGCAAAGGCGAACATAAGGAATGGGGTACTTTAGTATTCAACTACGGTCGCCATGAAGTGAGTAATTTCCTAGCAGCAAATGCCCTCTTCTGGTTTGACAAGTACCACATTGATGGTGTTCGTGTCGATGCTGTGGCTTCGATGCTCTACAATGACTATTGCCGCGAACCAGGAGAATGGTTGCCCAACCAGTATGGTGGCAGAGAAAACCTGGAAGCAGCAGATTTTTTGCGTCAAGTAAATCACATTATCTTTAGCTATTTTCCTGGGGTTCTGTCAATTGCTGAAGAATCCACTTCTTGGCCGATGGTATCTTGGCCTACTTATACAGGCGGATTGGGCTTTAACTTAAAGTGGAATATGGGCTGGATGCACGATATGCTGGACTACTTCAGCATGGACCCGTGGTTTCGGCAATTCCACCAAAACAATGTCACCTTTAGTATGTGGTATAACCACAGTGAAAACTTCATGCTGGCCTTGTCCCACGATGAAGTGGTGCATGGTAAGAGTAATATTATCGGCAAAATGCCAGGGGATAGATGGCAGAAGTTTGCTAATGTGCGTTGTTTGTTTACCTATATGTTCGCTCACCCAGGCAAGAAAACCATGTTTATGAGCATGGAGTTTGGGCAGTGGAGTGAGTGGAATGATTGGGCAGATTTGGAGTGGCACTTACTACAGCATGAAGCCCATCAACAGTTAAAAACATTTTTCCAAGATTTGAACCATCTCTACCGCAGCGAACCAGCTTTGTACAGCCAGGATTTTACTGAACAGGGATTTGAGTGGATTGATTGTAGCGATAACCGCCATAGTGTGGTTTTCTTTATGCGCCGTGACAAGGATTCTGAGGATTTTGTAATTGTGGTTTGCAATTTCACGCCGCAACCGCATTCTCACTACCGTATCGGTGTCCCAGAAAAGGGATTTTATACCGAATTGTTCAATAGTGATGCTCGTAAGTATGGTGGCAGTAATATGGGCAATTTAGGCGGTAAGTGGACAGATGATTGGTCATTGCACAGTCGTCCTTATTCCTTGGATTTGTGTCTACCACCTTTGGGTGTTTTGATTCTCAAGTTGGATAAGGAGAAGACTGCTGAGGCATTGAAAGGTTAATTGAGAAAGTAGGGTGGGCAAAACGCTCACCCTACAATGTTCGGTAATTTTCTGAACTGTATCAAGGGTTTTTCTGAGCTTCTTAATTACGAATTACTATGCCCTACAGTCAATTCACCATCGATAAAGTGAAACAAGATTTTCACTTAACTACTGTAGAGGGAGTTCGCTTTTTTCCAGACTCAATTGAACCAGTTACGTCAAGTCCTAGACTGCAAACTATTTTAGAGAATTTACCGTGGGCGATCGCAGTTGATACTGAAAAAGCACGTTCAGAGGTAATTATCAATCCTATACTTCTGGAAGTACGGCGTATCCTTAATTCCTCAATTAGTGTATTTTCTGGTGAGGAGTTTAACGTTGATACGAGTATTGGACTCAACGGCGTATGTGACTTCCTACTTTGTCGTTCGCCAGAACAATTAACGGTGGAAGCACCTGCAATTATGATTGTTGAAGCGAAAAAAGCAGATTTAAAATCAGGACTTGGACAGTGCATTGCGGAAATGGTGGCTGCACAACGATTTAATGAAGCTAAAAAACAAGTTTTTACAGCAGTTTACGGTACTGTGACTAGTGGAACGCAATGGCGATTTCTGAAGTTAGAGGGACAAACGGTAACAATTGATTTGATGGATTATTCCCTTCCTCCTGTGGAGTTAATTTTGAGCTTTCTGGTATGGATGGTGAAAGCAGGTTAATTCTAATTGCAAAATTATACTGTTTTATATTTCAATACGGTTCAGTTAACGATTATTGGTCTTTGAAGACGCGATAAATCGCGTCTCTACATGAGGGTTTTGGTGTTCATTCTGAACTGTATTGTTTTATATTCTGTCTTCACTAGCAGCTTCGCGTCTCTGGCTTTGCTCAATCCCACTTCCCAATTTAGATGCTTTTATGGCATCTAAAAGACCTTCAAGGTTAGTGAGTAAAAACTAGCCAGTAGGCTCCAGCTTCCCCCGATATTTGCGCTTTGTAATATCCGGCTAGATTAAATTTAGTAAAACCTTTGTATTTGGTAGCTTTCAATGCTCTGAGGGTTGAATGGGATAGTTACCCGCAGCTTTGAGCATTGAGCATTGGTAATTCTTCCTCATACCCCATACCCAAAAACTTCATCCCCCTAAAGTATAGCAGGAGGCAGGAGGTAGAACTATAATTATCCCTAGCATTCATGCTTGTCACATGTCCTAACCTATGTAACTACGGCTATACATAAAATTTGTAGAGTAGTAAATTTGTACTACTCTACTACTCAGAACTGCTACGGTGATTTCATTCCACCACTGTTGCAGGAGTTCCTTCGGCTGCTGGAGGTATACTCGGTAACTCAAGACAGTATCCTGCACCATATACTGTTTTGATGTAGCGGGGATGGCGGGGATCTGGTTCTAGCTTGGTTCGCAAGTGGCGAATGTGGACGCGAATGGTTTCGATGTCATCATCAGGATCGTAGCCCCAAACTTCTCTGAGGATTTCGCTGGGAGAAACTGTTTGACCGTGGCGTTGCAGCAAACAGTGAAGTAGCTCGAATTCCAAGTGAGTCAATTTCACTGTTTCGTTGAACCAGATAGCCTCAAATCTTTCGGGAACGAGGGTGAGTGAGCCATAATTAAGAATCTCACTATGTTTTGCTGCTTGGGGAATGCGGTCAGTACGGCGCAAAAGTGCCCGCACCCGCGCTAGCATTTCTTCAACTTCAAAAGGCTTAGTGAGGTAGTCATCTGCGCCAGCATTAAAGCCTTCCACCTTGTCCTGAGTTTGGCTTAACGCCGTCAACATTAACACAGGAATCTCAGCGGTGCGATCGTCACGACGCAGGCGTTGGCAAACTGTAAATCCATCTACTCTGGGCAGCATCAGATCCAACATGATCAAGTCTGGTTGTAGCTGGAGAGCCAGCGCTTGACCTTTGATGCCGTCTTCAGCTTGACTAACATCGTAGCCAGCCATTTCCAAGTTGACGGCAACTAGTTCTGAAATCGCTGGGTCATCGTCTATGACAAGAATCCTCGGCATTCTTAAAAAATTATTACTACTTATTAAGGATAAATAAGAACCTTTGATAGATACAAAGATTTTTAAATCATTTCAAAAAAAGATTTTAAATCTTACATAAATATTAAGATTAAATGACTGTGAAATCAAGACTTAACTAAACGAAATCTTATAGTCTATGATGTGTTATACTCCTCCCTTTAATCCGTCTTGGTTTTTACAAAACGGTGTAATTATGACTGTACACACCGCTTTGTGGGGAAGCCGTTATTGGGAAAGTACTAATCAAAATCCAGAACCGTGTTATCACGAAAAAATCTTTATAGGTGGGCAAGGTGTGCCAATTTTTGGCTTGGTTGCTATACCTGAAAATGCTCATAGCACGATTATTGGAACTTATGGTATTACCGGAGAGTTAAAGACAGAATGGTCTTTGAGAGTGCTGGGACGTAAAGCCTATGCTCAAGGCTACGCCATAGTATTATTTGATTGGCGTGCCCACGGTAAAACTGCTGACTTGTCGCCAACTTTGACTTCTGATGGACTGTATGAGGGGGAAGATTATGTTCGCATTGCCGCTGCTGCTAAGGCAATGGGATGTCCGGGAAAATTCTGGTTTACAGGATTTTCTTTAGGAGGGCAATTGGCACTATGGGGGGTAAAAGTCGCTAGTGAAGTGATTAGAGGGCATGAAGATTTAGGACTTGAAGATAGCGACATTGGCGGTGGTATGGTAATTTGTCCGAGTTTGGATTCTGAGCGATCGCTATCTTATCTAGTCACAAAACCTTTCGGCAGATATTTGGAAAGGGAGATTACAAAGAATTTAAAAAAGCTGGCGTGGCGACTCCATGATGCTCATCCTGAAAGCTTTGACCCAGAAGCGATTGAGCGGGCAAACAGTATTTGGGGTTTCGACAATGAACTAGTGATTAACCGACTAGGTTTTCCTTCAGTGGAAGCATATTACCAAGCTAGTAGCGCTTTACAAATATTGCCGCAAATATCAAAACCGACTTTGATTATCTATGCTGCCGATGACCCACTTTTTCACCCAGCCATCATACCTGAATTGCAAGCTGCTTGCGATCGCAATTCAGCAATAGATTTGTTGCTCACCCGTTATGGGGGTCATGTTGGCTATATGAGTAGCAAAAATTGCCAACGTCAATTACAAGACCCTGACCCTTGGTGGGCATGGAATCGGATTTTACAATGGCTGGAGCAAAAGCGAACAGAGTAATAGAGAAAAACGTAATAGGTAATTGGGAATTGGGAATTGGGAATTAGTAATTGAAGGTTTACCCATCACTCATTCCCCATTCCCCATTACCGACCCTCACAGATATCATAAGTATTCAACCGGACATGATATCAGTCTCTAATCAAGAAGATGGCATTAATTGAGAAGCTACCACAATATTATTGGTAAACCAGCAATGACAGAAGCAATACTTGTCCAGAGAGTAAAGCGCTCAATATCTACTTCATCCAAAGCAATGCTCATTTGCTTAATTGCTAATAATAGGGCTGTCAGTAGCAGCACAAAGAAAGCAAAGTACTCCAAATTAACGAGCATTCATCCTCACTATCTCTATAAAAAAGTAGTTCTAATAGGTTTTTAACAAGCTTTGGCAAGGTTTTTTTGTTTCCAATTTAACACTTTCTCGGAATACTTATTAACTACTGAAGAAATATCTACTTCAGATAGCCAAATCATAGTTTCACAACCAACCCGACCCATTTGTGGCTTTGGCCCCATAGGCATTTCCACCAAATATTCCCAGCTACCTGACTTAAATCGGTAGTTTTTGATGATGCCTTCTCCACCAATAAAACTGACTATCTGACCACTACAAAACTTAGGTACTGGCAAAACGCTTGTAGACATTCCTCGTAGTTCCTTTGAGTAATACTGTAATAGCTAATGTTGTAGCCAATAGAAAATTTGTAATTCTCTGTCAAGGGTTTTAACATACTCTCTTTCAGAGGATTTAAGCTGGAGTTAAGAATCGTACATCTAGAGTAATAAACGGCGCACGTACATATAGACTAATAAATTACAATATTAATTAGCAAAAGCAATCGCAGCTATCTGTAACTTTGTATTAAGTAGTGATGTTTACAGCCAGACTTAACATTTAAAAACTCCTTGGGCAGATTTTAGGAAAAATAGACGTATTTGTATAGACATTAAGGACAAGCGCTTCTGCTAGAGGTGTGAAATATTGGGTTTTATATTTGTTTTTTAATTGAGTAAGTCGATACAATAAAACTAAACTGTATGAAAAAAATAAATAAAGCTCAAACCCTTTTTTCATGTGCCCTCTGCTCCCTACTCCCTGCCTTATCCCAACGATAATTATTTACACCGACCTACTTATTTGTTGACTATTAGTTGGACTAGAAATTGAGAGATAATTGTCTTTAATCGAATTGGCTATAGTACATCTTTGTAAAAATATATCCTTGAGGAGATTGGAATTTTTGCCGAGATATATATAGCTCCTATATCTTGTTTGCAAATTTCCTAAAGCTCGCTCAAAGGATTTAAGATAGCAAAAGCGTGATTGTTCGAGTGCGGTTAGCTGCAACGCTGCCAGATTATAGGCGAAAAAGTTGTGACTTTGCGTTGAACCCGCGAAGCGATCGCCTGAGCTAGCGTATAGTATAGTAGCGCTAAAGCCTCAAACCAAGCCCCCGATAATAATTCGTCGTAATTAAACAAACTACTAAAGTACAACTCCCTTAACTTTTTGACTCAATGACCGCTGTTAATGAAATTTGGCAACCTGCACCCATAGATTTAACTCTATTACCGGATGAGATTCATGTTTGGCGCATAGACCTCGACCAACCAGAAGCACAACTGCAAAATTTGGCAGCAACTCTTTCCAATGATGAAATGATTCGCGCTCAACGATTTCATTTTCAGCAACATCAGCAGCGTTTCATTGCCGGTCGCGGTATTCTGCGAAGTATACTAAGCCGTTACTTGGGTATCAAGCCATTAGAAGTTCAGTTTAATTATCAACAGCGTGGCAAACCAATGCTAGCAAAGACATTTGCTGATCGGGGACTGGAGTTTAATTTGTCTCACTCCCAAGAATTAGCTTTGTGTGCGGTGAATTGTACGCGTGAAATTGGTGTAGACCTAGAATATATTCGTCCGGTTTCAGACTTGGAAGCTCTTGCCAAACGGTTCTTTTTACCGAGAGAATATGAAATGTTGCGATCGCTCTCTTCAAACCAACAGCAAGAGGTCTTTTTCCGTTACTGGACTTGCAAGGAAGCTTATTTGAAAGCAACCGGAGACGGACTATCCCAGCTAGAAGAAGTTGAAGTATTTCTGACTCCGACAAAACCAGCCAAGTTACAGATAACTCAAGACTGGAGTCTTTTTGAATTAGTACCTGCTAACAATTATGTTGCTGCTGTTGCTGTGGCGAACTTTGGCTGGAACTTAAAATGTTGGCAGTATTGATATTGGTCATTAGTCATTAGTCATTAATTATTCTCTTGTTTGCCCCTGTAGCCTATTTCTCTTCCTGCATATTTCTGACAATTTTTGTTACTATTTTTCTGGGTACGAATCTGACAATTTTTGCGAGTAATTTATTTATAAAACCGGGAATGACAATGATTTTGCCCTTCATTAAGCCACGATAACCGATTTCGGCTACTGTTTGTGCATCCATCATCCTTTTACTCTTGAGCATTTTAGAGTTTGCCATTCCGGTTCTTTGATGAAAGGCAGATTCTGTTGAACCTGGACAAAGAACTGTCACAGTAACGCCTGTACCTTCTAATTCATTGGCGATCGCTTCTGAAAACGATAAGATATAAGCCTTAGTCGCAAAATAAACTGCCATCAAAGGGCCTGGTTGAAAGGCAGCAGCCGAGGCAACGTTTAATATTTTTCCTTCACCTTGGTTAACCATATCCTTGAGAAATAGCTTAGTTAAATGGGTGAGACACACCAAATTTACCTGTAGCATTTCCAGTTCAGCAGTCAAATCTGTTTCATTAAATAATCCATAAGTACCAAATCCAGCATTATTTACCAAAACATCAACTTTAATATTGGCTTGTTGTAGTTCTGTGAAAATTTCTTCTGGAGAGGTTGATATAGATAAATCTTTAACAATATCTTTGACAAAATTTCCAAATTTTAACTGAAATTTTTCAGCTATTTCTAATAACTTTATTCCATTTTTATCTACTAATACAAGATTGTAATCATCAGCAGCAAAAAGACATGCTAGTTGGTAGCCAATTCCACTTGCTGCTCCAGTAATGAGAGCTGTTTTTTTGCTTGGTTTTTGATGTGTTGTGTTCATGTAAGAATGTTGGTGAATTTAAATGAATAAAAGTGTTTTCCATTGACAGTGGTTATTCATCTACAATTAAGTATGCGTAATATCTCAAACTACAAAAAACGTCTTGAGTCAAAACAATCTTTAATTTGCTTGTTAATTCAAAATTAACCGTTGATGCTTAAAAGCAAATCAAAATAATTCGTAATTCGTAATTACAATTGGTGGAGGCTTGAACCCACTACTATCTTGTTGACCACCCTATGGATTTGCCAGTCACTCATGGGGAAAATAGCCAAGACGACGCTTGCTCACCAAATCAAAAATTTAGTGAGGGCTTATAGCCATTGAATTACGAATTAGTAATTACTTGGTCAAGAAATATCCCTGTATTTACAACATGTATTTGAACTACTTACTTTTGTAAGTAATTCAAATTTTGTATTCTCTAATAACCATTGTATACTGTTTTTTTGTCAAGAGGTAAATTTTAAAATTTACATTTATTAAACAGCAGTTAGACTTCAAAATTCAAAATTTTTGAAATTCTACCCATAAAAAGGTAAGGTTTCAGAACAGTAATGTTTCATACTTATTCTAAAAAATCGAAAGTATAAATTAGCTTGTTTTTAAAGATTTTGAAACTTTGGATTTTGAATATAAAATCCAAAAACCAAAATCTCAAATCTGAAATTTGCTAGGCTACTAAGCGAGATTTAAGAAACCACTTTGAATTAAATAAGCGGTATAAGTCATAAACAATTGAGAGTTAATAGTGGGGCAAGCAATAGAACTTCCTGCTAAAGCATGGAGCGTATCTTGGCAGCTAATATGAGGTCTTCTAGCTTGCAGGTATAAATCAGGAATAGTCAGTTGTTCGTCAGACCAGCGTTCCAATAAGAATGGTCGCAGAGTGTATAAAGGATTGTCTACAGAAGACACATTATTGATTAACTCTGCTTGCCATTTTTCGTAAGGAATCATCTCAACTGAATAGCCAAAAGAGCGTATCCAGTCAACTAAGATTTTTAAAGGTGCAGGTTGGGGATGTTGTAAATGGAAAGCCTTACCTATGGATTCTTTTTGGCGTGATAGATAGACAACGGCTTTACTAACATAGTCTACAGGAGACATATCCAACATATATTCTACATCAGGAAAACTTCCCATTTGTAGACAGCCTTTTGCCATTAAATTGATAAAGTCGTGGGTATTACAAATGCCTGTTTTGCTATCTCCAGCAATCAGAGGTGGGCGATAGATAGTTACAGGAAGTCCTCGGTAGCGGGCGATTTTAACTAACTTTTCAGCTACCCATTTTGTTTGAGAGTAGCCAAGATAAATACCTTCCCAATGATTGAATTCATCCTGTTCTTTAACAACCTTTCCAGCATAAATAGGTGATTCAAAAATTGCAACACTCGAAACGTAATGTACAGGCTTGACCTTAACTTGACATGCTAATCTTAAAACTTCTTGAGTTCCTAGAACGTTAGCAGCCTTCAATGCCGAGTAGGGGTAAACATAATTTAGCAAAGCACCGCTATGGTAGATACTATCAATTTTGGTAGCTAAGATTTGAAACTGTTCCAAGCCAAGACCTAACAATGGCAGAGATAAATCGCCAATAACAGGAATAATTCTCGAATTATACTCTTTCTGCCAAATTGCATATTGTTCGAGATTATTTTGCAATTTGGTCTTGCCTGCTTCCAGATTATCAGCACGGACTAAACAATAGATATCCGCACTGGTTTCCTGTAGTAATTCTCGAATGATGAAAGCTCCTAAAAAGCCAGTTCCTCCAGTTAAAAAGATATTTTTGGGTTCAACTAGAGGTAAATTAGCAGCAGCACCAGGATTAATGGTAGGGTCAAGAAGAGCTTCGGCACCTAAATTTAAAGCCAAGGGCGTAGTATTGGCGTTAGAAGATGCTACTTTTGTATCTTGAACCTGTGAATCTTCTTGTAGTTCTTCAGCTAAACGCTGTGAAAGTGCTGCAATATTTGGATAATGCCACAGCAGCAGTGGAGATGGTTGAAACCCTAATAATTTTTCTAACTTGCCTACTAAAATCATTGCTTGGGCAGAATCCAAGCCATAGTTTTCTAAATGTTCTTCGATATCTATTTCAGCAGTTTCTACTTCTAGCAGTTGGGCTAAGTTAGATACTAAAAAATGTTGAATATCTGCTGCTGTCAAAGACTGTTTTAAAGTCATTTTTAAATCTCCATTAATGTAGAACGTACTGGGTGATACTGACTGTAATAATCAGAGACTTGCAACCCTTGAATTTTCAAACTTTGGATGCGATATAAAAAGGCTGTACCATTCATCATTTGGTCAGCAACATCAACTACCCGACGATTTTTTGGGTCAGAGAGGTAAGAACCTCGTACCCAATCGTTGAAGCTTCCCATCGCCGGCCCACACCAAATTTGATAATCGACTTCTCGACCTTTTTCACCAGAATTAGACCAGCGAGAAGATAATCCTAAATACCAGCGGAAAATCAATGCCATTTTCAGCTTCGGATTATTGACTGCTTTACCCAGTTTTTCTGGATTTCTTTGGGACAAATAAGTCGCAGTTACTTCCCAAACTTCAGCAATAGTTTTGCGAAAAACTTGTTTTTCTAATTTCTCTCTTTCTGCAAGTGGAATATCTTCAATTGAGTCATAAGTGCGATAAAGTTCAAATAATTTTTGCGCTCGCATGGGGAACATTGTACCCCGTTTGAGGACTTGTAATTTGACTCCCATTTCAAACATATCTGCGGCTGGTGCCATCATTACATCAGCCATTTCTGCTTGAGCTAGTAATTTCCTGGTATGTTCGCAAGCTCCAGATTCAATGCATGACTGATTAATAGAACCAGTTACTATATAAGCAGCACCCATCATAAAACTAGCTAATGCTGATTGTGGTGTACCAATTCCACCTGCTACTCCCACTCTAATGGGTATTTGATAATGATATTGGGCTTGAATTTCGTCCCGCAACGCCAGAAGAGAAGGTAGCAAACAAACTAAGGGACGGTTATCTGTATGACCGCCAGAATCAGCTTCGACGGTAATATCATCAGCCATCGGAACTTTAGCTGCGAGAGTTGCTTGTAATTCAGTAATTAATCCTTGTTCCAGAAGTTCTTTAAGAATTCTGGGTGGTGCTGGCTGCATAAATTTAGTAGCAACTTCTCGGCGAGAAATTTTGGCGATGACTTTATTTTTGATTTCAATTTGATTGGCGTCATTTAATCCCAAGCCAGCTACACGATAGTAGACAATGTTGGGAGTCAAATCAAGAAATGCAGATGCTTCTACCGTTCTTACCTGATATTTGAGGTATAAATCTACAGCACGGCGTTCAATTGCAGGTTCGCTGGGACTGTGAATTAAATTAAATGCATAAGGCCCTTGAGGTAAGGCTTGTTGAATCTTCTTTATCGCTGCTTCTAAACGGTCTGGACTTAAACCACCTGCACCAAAAGAACTCAAAATTTGTGCTTTTCCCAGTGCAATGACCATTTCTTCAGAAGCAATTCCGCCAGCCATTGCACCAGTAGTATAGGCATATTTGACTCCATGAAAGGAGAGAAAATTAGGATCTCCTAACTGTTGAATTTTAACTGGTGCAACAAATGTCAACAGTTCTACTTGTACTGTTGTAGTATTATCAACTGGGGACAAATACCCCTCATTTGTGACACCGATTTTTCCAGCAACTTTCACGATGTAGCAAGGTTTATCTAATACCATCAATTTATGTTTGATGGCTTCTTGGTCAAAAGATATAGATTCTAAAGAACCTTTCCAAACTTGGTTTTGAGTATGAGACCAAGTAGAGAAATTTAGACCATTATCGTGTTTACTTAGTACCGTATCTACGGTTGTCACAGCAGTTGTCCCTCAAAGTATAAGCGTTACAAAAAGAAAAAGGAAGAAGGGGAAGTTTTCCCCTACACAAAGTTATTGATAGTTGAAGTCAGGGTGTTATTTGGTTTCTTCGTCAAGTAAATTTTGAGCGCAAGCTAATTGCAATTGAATAATTTCACTCATTTGCTGGCTAAATTCTTGTCTAGCTTGCAGAAAAGCTGTGTGTGCTTTAGTTATCTTTGAATTATTAGCATTGAGTTTTTGATACTGAGATTTATTTAAATCAGACATGTGGATAATTTTACGAAAGTTGCGAGTGAGGGTTGGAGGAGAAAAGCTAGGTTGAGTGATTGTCTGCTCAATTGCAATTGACTCAGAAGATTTTACTTCTTCTCTGAATTCAAAACCGTTATCAATGATATTTTTCGCTGTAACTTTTTCAGGTTTGAGGTGGAAAGATGCAATGTTATTATGACTACTTGTTTCTGAGAACATCGCACCAGAATTTTCTAACGAAGATTCACCTAAATTCGGGAGAATTTGATGTTGTTTTTCGATGCGATCGCTCTTACACTTCTCTACCGCATCTTTAAAGATTTGCCGATTTTCCTCAGTCAAAATAATATCAGTAATCGACTGTCCACCCAAAGTTACAATTCTCAGAGTTGCTTTATTTTGATTGCTACTGTGTGCAACACTATACAGTGGTGATAAATTTGCATCTACCCGATGACTCACAAGTTTTGCCAGTGCTTTGACAATAGAAGCATGGTCATCCATACCTCTACGATTTAGAGATACTGTAATGTGTTCTTTACCTTGGAGAATTTTATCAATCCAGCGAGAACAGACATTACCAGCACCAGCTTCAATGAATATTTTGGTACCATCAGCATAGAGGCAATTAACTAACCTGGGAAAGTCTAATTGTTGAGAAAGACCTGTAGCAATACTACGAGCAATGTCACCGCTCTCAAGTGTAATTGGTTGATATTCAGCAGCAGAATAAAATACAACGTCAGGAATATTTTCTGATGGTAGTGTGTTTAATTTCACCAATTCACCATACTCCGATCGCATTGTTTCAGAATGAATCACATGGTCGAAGGGAGCTGGAAAAGCATTACATCCCAAGGTTTTTATAACTCGCTGACAGGCTTCTGGTTCGCCAGCAATTAATACTTCTTCCGGTGTATTAATCTGAGTTAAGTAAACGCGCTGTTCATTTTTTAGACATTCCCTAACTTGCTCCGGGCTAGCCATTAAAACATAGTTACCCCAAAGATTATTGTCGGAAGCCGAGGAAATTTTTGGTAGTCCCCAATACTCACGTACAGCATTTTTCGGCCCGGATAACCTATCACCAAATAAAGCTGATGAGTTGAAACTACTACTACCTTCATAAAAATTGCTCCAAACTCCTTGGGCAACCATCATGCTTGTTTCACCCAAGCTATACCCGAAAATATATTTAGGTTTAACTTGAAAATCATCACGAATAATTGTAGTCAGTAATCTGGTGCAAAACATTTCGGCTTCAAACATTGCTAGAGAATCATCTAGCAATTTCTTTTCTAGCGTTTCTAGTTCCCTAGTAGTTAATTTCTTCAAACTTCTAGGAAAAACTAGCAGTTCAACATCAGCAGCACGTTTGTAAATACTTTTAACCATTAAGTCATTATAGACTTTAGGAAATAAGCGAAATAGCGTGCGACCGATGCCAAGATAAGAATTGACTGCTGCTGGATAAATGTAAGCAACTTCACCTTGTTTACCCAGTGGTTTAGCAGTAAAATAACTACCATTAGGTGTTTGCCAATCTCCTCCACGTTCAAAAGCGTTATTTACACCTTTACGCGCAGACTCGATTTCTTTGAGTAATTCTTTTTGGTTACGTCCTGTAATTGATAGGACATATTTTGCAGTTGATTGTTTTTGAAAGTTCTCAAAATATTCGCTTGCAGTTGCTTTGAGAGAAGCAGCAGAATTTTCAATGGTTTTTTGGAAAATATCTAAAGCTGCAAATAAACTTGAGCTATCATCAGCCGAGATAGGAAAAAGACAAAAGGGTTTTTCTGCTAAATATCGGCTGCTGCGTTCTTCTTGGCTACCTTCTTCCGATAAGATGACATGAGCAAAACTGCCATCATACCCAATACTATTAAGTGCCGAGACTCTGGATGTACCGTTTTTGCCTAAAAACCAAGGTCTTGATTCTGTAGCCACATAAAAAGGACTGCCTTGCCATACTTGGGGCGTTTTCACACCAGACCAATTGGGGGTAGCGGGTATGTACTTGTGATACAGACAAAGAGCATTTTTAATCAGGCTGGCAATTCCGGAAGCGACATAGGTGTGACCGATATTTGCTTTGACGCTGCCAATTGCACAGTGCAACCCATCGCCCACTGGCGGATAAGCTTGCAATAAACCTGTGATTTCTGCTGCATCTTCCTGGGGAATACCACTACCGCAAACTTCCAGGTAGTTCACCTGTGTGGCTTGGATACCTGCGATATCGAAAGCTTGTTTGCAGACTTGGCTGATAGTTTCACCATCAACAATGTTGGAATGGGCTTGTCCGATGCTAACGGCATCGATAACTGCATAGATGCGTTCAGCATTTTCAAGGGCGTTGTCATGACGTTTGAGAACAACTGCACCCGCACCTTCGCCAACCGTCCAGCCGTCTGCGTTTTGGTCGTAACTCAAGGTAGTAGTACCAGTATTCACCTTAGCGATTTGGCTTCGCAGTAATACGTTTTCTACACCGCCAGCCAAATCAACAGCACCAACAACTACAGCTTCGACTTCTCCAGTAGCCAGTAGCATTTGTGCTACTTCTAAAGCCTTGAGGGCAGAATTTTCGCCAGCTGTCATCGTAAATGCTGGGCCAGTGAAATTCCACAAAGCAGAAATCCGACTCGCCATAATGTTAGCAATATGACTCACATATTCGCCGATTTCTACGGGGTGATGAAGGCTATCTTTGACAATGGTTTCTAGTTGAGTTTGCTGTTGGTTAGGCAAAGAGATTTCTTGAGCGAGTAAACCTTCTTTAACTTGCCAAGGCAAATTCCACCTTTGCTGTAGTTGATGTACAGACAACTCTGTTTCCGCAGCAATGATAACTGCCACATTGCTGCCTTCTGAGATTTTCGCATCTTTGAGGGCGCGATCGCTCACTTTTAGAAGTAGTAATTGCTGTGGGTTTAGTTTGTCTACTTCATTAGGTGGAATTTTGCACGCTAAAGTATCAATTTCAAAATCTTGAATGTATGCTCCTACTGGTGCTTTACCATTTGCTAAACCATACTCTTTGAGTAAATTTTCTTGGTTTTCTATACCGTGCCATCTTTGGGGCGGCAAGGGAATAAAATGTTGAATCCCATCGTAAATCGAACGTTCAAAAGCATCTAAGCCATTACAGTTGCCGAAAAAGGCATCCATACCGACTATGGCCAGTTTTACAGGTGGAATAGGTTCAATTGAATTATCTAATTCGGTTGTAGTTCCTTGTTCTAAAATCAGATGCGAATTAGTGCCGCCAAAACCAAAAGCACTGATAGCAGCCCGTTTGATTGCAGCGTTATTATTCGGCCATGCAGTAGCAGTTTTAACAATTTTATCAGCGGAAATTGTACTATTTTCACTAGCTATCGGTTCAGTAACATTCAAAGTTGGCGGAATTACACCGTGGGACATACTCAAAATTACTTTGGTCAAGCCAACCATCCCAGCCGCAGTTAATAAATGACCAGTATTTGCCTTAGCAGAACCTATTAAAGGTGCGGCTTGATGTTCGCCGAAGAATGTTTCGATAGAATTGAATTCGGTTGTATCTCCTAATAATGTGCCGGTTGCATGGCACTCTAAATAATCGATACTTTGAGGATTAATTTTTGCTTCATTGTAAGCTCGCTCAAAAGCGAGAATTTGTCCTTTAGGATTGGGGCTAAGTAAATGCTTGCCTTTACCATCATTTGAAAGTCCATTGCCACAGATAGTAGCGAGAATTTTATCGCCGTCTCTGACTGCATCAGAGTATCTTTTTAACATCACCATGCCAATACCATCGGCAGGAATTAGCCCTCTCGATGATTTATCTAAGGGACGGCTGATACCGTTTTCTGGAAATCCTTGAACACCAGAAAATAACATCCGTACAAATAGGGAATCTGCACTACTGATTGCTCCGGCTAACATTACGTCAGCTTTGTGCGATCGCAAATAATGAGACGCAAGTTTAATGGCATAAAATGATGAAGAGCAAGCAGCATCGAGACATAAATTAATACGGGATAAAGATAAAGCTTGAGCAATTATCGCTGCTGGTAAGCCGGAAATCATCGCATTATATAAAGATGCTTGATTGGCAGTTGGGAGAGTGGGTAAATCTAAATCTGGAAGTTGTAAAAGTTCTTTAAGGGCAGGTGCGATGGTTTTTTGGTAGATGGGAGAAAATAATTGATTGGAAAGTTTTGTTGGGAATGAAAGGTTTCCCAAAATTACACCACATTTGGCGAGAACACTTTGATTACCCCAATAACCACTTTGGAGAATTGCTTGTTTAGCGGCGTACAATGACCATTTGAAGGTGTTATCTAAATTGGCAAGTAATTCTGGTGGTAGGTTGTAGCCAGATGGGTCAAATTCAAAGTTACGGATGTATCCACCTTTAAGGGAATAGGTTTTATCTGGTGTGCCTTTGATGGGATGATGAAAGATTTCTGGATTTACTCCAATTTCTTGGATTGTTGCAGATGAAGTCGAGTCTTTTTCATTGATGATATTTTGCCAGAATTCTTCGGGGTTTTTGGCGTCGGGAAATAGACATGATAATGCGATAATGGCGATTTTTTCCATTATTTTATCCTCAAGGTTTGGGTATTAGGCTAGAGATGACGAGCGGACAGAAGGATTTACGCTGTTCCCCAAACTTGAAAGACGTTTTATATCACACAGAGAGAAGTTTGAGCGGTGGCTTCCGCCGATCAAAACTTCGGTGGGCGCAAAGGAGGAGAAGAGAGTTACATCAATTCTCGAAAATTTGACAACAGATTCAAAGCTTGAAAACTAAATATAATCTGAATTTCTTGATTACGAATTACAAATTACTATTAGCTTCTCAGTAGTTTCATTGACCAAATAATTGCTCTGGCTCCCAAGAGGCGCGAGTAGATTTGTCCTTGTTGGTTGTGGATGATGATGTCGGCGGTTGCGCTACTAGGGGTTTTAGATTTTACTTCACAAGAAACGTAGAAGGGTTCGTTGTGTGGTGTGGCTGCAAATTGTTCGTATTTTGCAACTTGTCCGGGTAGGCAACCTTCTTGATGAAAATGTTGCGTCCAAACCCACAGGGCGTGCATACTTAGGTCAGTTGTATATGGGTTGACCCATTGGACTGGAAATTGTCCTTGTTGTTCGTGTGAGATTTGTTGCCATAGGCATTGTGTTGTGATTTTTTCTGTGGTGATGTTTAGAACTTTTTGGATTTCTTGAAAAGCTTTGCCGTGAAATAATGTATCTTCTCCATTTTGATAAAAAGATTTACCAGTGAGAGTGATGATATTATCTGGTTCTAGATTAACTGCATCATAAATTGGGGCAGTGGGAATTTCTAGTAAAAGTTGGATTTGGGCACTAAAATGATAAAATATTTTCCCAGCCGAACTTTTACTCGATATTTTCGTGTTGAATGTAATTTGTTGGTCATTGGTTTTAGAAACTTCTTCAACGTCTACAATATATTCACTTGCCAAACTATCGTTAAAAGTAATTCCTTTCAAAATTTTGAAATCTTGGGCAGCAAAAAATCTATATCCTGGATAAAGTTGTTCGCAATAGTCAATCATCCATGAGAGAGCGCATGTAGCGGGTAATACTGGAGAACCAGCTATCACATGATCCAATAAAAATGGATTTTCTTCTAATGTCATCCGGCGGTGCAGACGATAGTTACGCAGTTCAGGATCTAACTCTCTAGCTAACGGTACTAGGGGGCTACCAATGACAACTTGTGTATTTTCTTGATAGGCGGGATGCAATTCGTTGACTAACATTTGTGTCCCAGCTTCTACGGGAATCACTTCAACTCCGCGTTCAAGAAAAGCCTTCTTGAGTTCTGGTGAAACCATCCCACTATTCCAAGCTCCCCAATTAATTGCTACTACATGACATGAGGAATATTGTTGTTTGAAAATATGCGCTGATTTATTGAGGATTTCATTGGCGATCGCATAATCAGATTGACCAATGTTTCCATAGAATCCTGTTACGGAAGAAAACAAAACTAAATACTGAAGTTGATGCGGATTGATACAAGTAAGTAGGTTTTCTAATCCTCTAACTTTAGCAGTGTAAACTTTTTCAAAATCCTCTTCTGTTTTCTTTTCAATTAACTTATCGGCTAAATTTCCCGCACCATGTATAATGCCTGTAATTGAGCCAACATTAGCCAGCTTTTCTTGTAAAGCCTGTGTATCTGTAACATCAACGCTAATATATTCGGCTTTAGCTCCTGCTTTTTCAATTGCTGCGAGAGTCTTTTGAATTTCGCGGCTGGAGGTGATTTTGTTATATATTTTTTGCACATTCATGGGTGTGGGTTTCTCTCCTTGAGCAAGAAGATTTTCCATGATGCGTTTTTTCAATGCCGATTCTTCACAATCTTGAGCAAAATCTGGCTCAGTTTCTAATAATTCAGAGCGACCGAGAAGAATGAATTTGCAAGGTTGCTGCTCGGCTAATTTGATAGTACACTCAGCCGTAATCCCTTTTGCACCGCCGCTAACGACAAAGACAGATGATGGACTAAGCTGGGCTGTTTGGGTCATAAATCCTCGTAAAAAAGTTTATAAATTTAATTTTTTCTAACTCTGCGTCTCTGGGAACCTCACACAGAGGCGCAGAGAGGAGGGATGAAGGGATTAGACTACTTTGGGATTGGCAATTAAGGTGACTCGTCCTTGAGAGCCGTAAGCAACTTCACCAATGTAAAGATTGGGGTCGTGAAGTTCGGCAATAATGTGGTTTACTGACTGTTGGGCGTCAATTCTCGGACTTAAGTCGATCGCCCGTGTAAACACTTTTGGCCATTCCCATCTCAGGGTTTTACTTAGTCCAAATAAACCAGCGCCAATCGCTCCGAAGTTGACTTTGTAATCTAAGCCGAAAGCACCATCGAGATGAGCTACTGTGCAGAAATAACTACGTCCATGACGTGCGGTTTCGGTGAGAGAAGGTTTGAGGTGTTTGGCCATCAAAAATACATGCTTGACGATCGCCTTTTCCTGTTCGATATAGGGAATTTTTCCAGTATTATTTGCGACAAAAATCGGATGTAGATGGATGAAAGCCCCAATCGTACCGCAGTGAGTGGCGATCGCTTGTAGTTGTTGTTGGAGATGTTCTTCACTCAAGTTTGCCAAGGTGACGCGGGTTACTCCTGCGGGTAAGGGCGATTGTTGGGAAATCACCGATTGGGGAAAACTGATAACTACTACTTTGGAGCCTTGGGCGATTAGGGATTGTGTTAATTTGGCAGTAGTGAGGGAACCATCATCAGTGATTAAGGTGATACGTCCCTCTGGTAATGTGAAATCCAAATAATCTGGTTTTGGTAAAGTTCTGAGTTTGACGGGATAGCGCTGGATACTACACTCTAATTCTGGTGGTTGGACAAACTCAAACTCATACTTTTTTTTTTCACCTCCAGCTAGCTGCTGTAGGTAATCGACTATTTGACCGATGGTGCGGAGTTCTCCCAGTTCTTCGATATTCGGTTTGGGTAAGTCGGGGTACATTTCTTGCATCGCCCCTAAAATTTCTACCCGTTTGATGGAGTCAATCCCTAAGTCGGCTTCCATGTCCATTTCTAGTTCCAGCATCTCTACCGGGTAGCCGGTTTTATCGCTGGTGATGGCTAATAGGGTTTGAGCTAAGTCTGGAAATTCATTAGTTGCGGCTGCGGGTTCTGCTTCTGGTTGTGGAGTGAATGCAACAACTACGCTCACTTCCGGCGTAACTTCTGCTGGAGTCTCTACTGCTTGTTGTACTTCGTCTGTTGGAGTCTCTACTACTTGTTGTACTTCGTGAATTGCAATTTCTACAGAAACACTTTTAGAAGCAAAGGATTGCAGATATTCTACAACTTGACCGATGGTGCGTTTTTCTGCCAGTTCTTCTAAATTGGGTTTGGGTAGGTTGGGGTACATCTCTTGTAGCGCTCCCAAGATTTCCACCCGTTTGATGGAGTCAATCCCTAGGTCTGCTTCCATGTCCATATCCATTTCCAGCATTTCGACTGGGTAGCCGGTCTTGTCGCTGGTGATGGCTAGCAGGTTTTTATCCAAGTCAACAATATCAATAGTTGCATTGGGGACTGGGGACTCGGGAGTTTCAACTACAGGTTCTACTATTTGCAGAGTGGCAATTACGGGGGTTTCGACTACAGGCTGTACTATTTGTGGTAGTACTGGAGTTTCGACTACAGACTCTACTATTTGGGGAGTAGGTAGAGACGCGATAACCCTAGTCTTTTCAGGAGTTTCGACTACAGGCTCAGGCTCTACTACCTTGGGAGCGGGTAGGGGTGCTTGGGTATGTGTTGAACCGTTTTTCGCTACTGGCTCAGTTACAGGGGAGGGTAAAGCTTCTACTATCTTGGTACTGGCGGGTACTGGTGCCTCTTCGGTGACAGTTGTTTCTGTGGTGAAGGGGATAAAATGATTTCCTACCCCGTTGCTGAGTTTCTCTGTGAGTTGAACCACTCCATCTTCTGAGATGATTTGAGAATACTCTTGCTGTATGAGTTGGAAAAAGTTTTTGGTATATTCCAGTTGCTCTTGGAGATATTGCTCGTGGATGCGTAAGGTTTCACCTTGTTGGGAGTGAAATTGTGTCATGCTGCGCTCTAAGCTTTCCATGACAACTTGCTTGAGCTTGGTGGTTTCGGCTGTGGATTTACTTTCACTCAATAAAGAATTTTGTTGTTGCATCAGTTGGAAAAACGCTTTGGCGTATTCCATTTGATGATTGAGATAAGTTCCGTGAACTTGTAAATTCTCAGCTTGATTTTGCTGGAACTGTGTCAGCAGATATTCTAAACTTTTTAAAAGTTCTTGGTAATTTGTAAGTTTTTCGGGTGTTGGTTGCATCTTAGATTCCTGGGCTGGTTGACTTAAAAGGGTCACAGGATTCATTTGTTGCTCTGGTTGGGTAGCGTCAGAAGTCAGACCGTTGATTGATGGGGTAGGGATGGGTGGTGTTTTTTGATGTCCGTTAATCTCTGTGACTGGCAGAGCTAGAGCCACATCTAGGCTGGTAAATAAAGGAGCCGCAGTTTCAGATTCAAGGTTTGGTTTCACCGAATTCTCAGATAAAACAGCAGGTAATGTAACTTTATGCTCGTTTTGCAAAGCTTGAGCGAAGGCGTTTTTCGTTTTTTCGGATCTGTAGTTGATGCCGTTTAAACGTACATTTAAAGCCTTCTTCTGCTCAATTGCAGGTATGGTTTGGGGAAGATGGTAGGGGTCGAGGTTACTCAAAGCCATACCGATTACCCGTAACTGCACAACTGCTTCCCGCAAGGAGCGATCGCTATTCTTTTGGGTGCTGGGGTTCAAAGATACGGTAAGATGCGGGCGATCGCCAAGAATTTCTTTAACTAAGTTGGTCAAAATTCTGCGAGGGCCAAATTCTACAAAGCAAGTACCGCCAGCTGCATAGATGCTTTCAATTTCCTGTTTGAACAGCACGGAATTAGAAAGGTGCGTTTCCAGGATTTTTTGAATCGCTTGCGGTTCTTTGGGATACTGCTTGCCAGTAACGTTGCTGTAAACTGGGAGTTTCGGATTTTGGAATTTGACGGACTTGGTAGCGATGGCAAAGGATTTTTGAGCAAACGCAATTAAGGGTGTATGGAATGCTGCGGATACAGGCAACAATACAGCCGTATATCCTTTGTCTTGTAATGCTTGACGGACTTTGGCGATTTCTGCGGTGGGGCCAGCCAAGACAAATTGACTCGGAGAATTTTGATTGGCGATCGTAACTTGCGGAAAATGTCTGATTACTGCTTCAACTTTGCTGATGTCTTCTTTGACAGCCAGCATACTACCTGCATCATGGTCTGGATCTTCAGGTGCCGCCATTGCTTGACCCCTAGCTTTTACCAAAAACAGGTAATCTTCGGTACTCAAAACTCCCGCAGCCCACAAGGCTGTCAGTTCGCCAAAGCTGTGTCCGGCCACAAAATCGGATCTAAATCCAGCTTGTTGCAGTATGGTGTACATCCCTGCACTCAACACCCCGATGGCTGGTTGAGCGTATTCTGTGCGTTGTAGGGCAGCGATTTGGACATTTTTCTCTGCCTCTTCAAACACAGGATGCGGAAAAACAATTTCCGATAGCGGCTGCAAATTATCTTTGAGCAACAAACTATCCATATAGCCATGCAAACGCTGCATGAGTGGGAAATTCATCGCTAATTCCCGTCCCATTTCCAAGTATTGGGAACCTTGACCGGAAAACAAGGCGACAACTTTACCACCCAACTCCATACCAGAAGCACGGTAATAAATCCCTTGGGGATGTTCCCAAGCTGCTACTGACCCTTTGTTTTTCAGCCAGTCAATGCTAATTTGCAGTAGTTTGCAAGCTTCTTCGAGGTTCTGGGCTACAAATCCAAATCTGGCAGCAGAGAGGGGAATCTCTAGAGTTTTGCACTCATTGACTAACTGTGCATAATATGTTGTTGCTTGGGGCGATACTCCTGCGGCGTCACTTCCTGAACGCAATTTAGCTAAAATCTCTTCGGATTTAGTTAGCAATTCCGACGGCGTAGCAGCAAACACCAGCACTTCATTAACCGCACTGTGTAAGCGGTAAGCGTGATTTTGGTCGGCTTGATGTTCTTCTAAGACGACGTGATAGTTGGTGCCGCCGAAACCAAAGGAACTCACACCTGCGCGTCTGGGTGCTTCGCCTTCAGCACGAATCCAAGGTCTGGTTTCGGTATTCAAATAAAAGGCAGAATTTTTAATATTAAGTTTGGGGTTCGGCTGGGTAATGTTAATTGTCGGCGGTAATACTTTGTGATGTAGCGCCAAAGCTGTTTTAATCAAACTCGCCGCACCCGCAGCTGCTTTGGTGTGTCCGATTTGGGATTTCACACTACCCAAAGCGATATGCTGCTTTTTCAAGTCATGCTGAGCAAAGAAGTCCTGTAAAGAACCGAATTCTGTCGGATCTCCAGCCATTGTGCCGGTGCCATGCGCTTCCATCAAACCAACGGTGGCGGGAGAAAAGCCTGCATCTTCATAAGCACGTTCTAAGGCTTTGACTTGGCCTTCCTTGCGGGGAGCATAAATGCTCTTGTAGCGTCCATCGCTGGAGGTACCAATACCTTTAATCACAGCATAGATTTTATCGTTGTCCCGTTGGGCATCTTCCAAACGTTTGAGGACAATCATGCAGATACCTTCGCCCAGCATCATCCCATCAGATTGAGCATCGAAAGGTTTGACTTTTTCACTAGGAGAAACGGCTGGTGTTTTGCTGAAGGAGATGTAAGCCATGATGGTGTTATCAGTGTCAACACCACCAGTCAGCATCATATCAGAACGATGCTCGACTAGTTCGCTGATTGCCATTTTTAAAGCACCGAAGGAACTAGCACAAGCAGCATCAACAACACAGTTCATGCCGCCAAAGTTGAGACGATTGGCAATTCTACCCGCAACTACGTTAGCCAACATTCCGGGGAAGGCGTTTTCGTCCCATTTTACGTATGCACTTTTGATTTTCTCAACAATTTTTTGTGTATCTTCGTCAGATAAACCGCTACTTTTGAGGGCTTTTTCCCAAATCGGATATTCCAACCTCGCAGAAAGTGGCATTCCTAACTGCTTGGCCATAGCTACGCCTAAAATTACCCCAACCATCTCCCGGTTGAATTCGCGTTGTTCGCCATAGCCAGCATCTTCCATCGCTTCTTTTGCAACCACTAAACTTAATAGTTGCGATACATCTGTAACTTCTAAAATACTAGGGGGAATGCCGAATTCCATCGGGTTAAAATCTACCTCTGGAATAAATCCACCTCTTTTACAGTAGGTTTTATCTTCAGGGGTTCTGGGATTTGGGTCGTAATAATCTTCGATACTCCAGTGAGTGGCAGGAACATCAGTAATGCAGTCAATTTTATTTACTATATTTTGCCAATATTCCCGTAAATTTCTGGCTTGAGGTAATAGAGAAGCCATGCCAACAATGGCTATAGGATTGTGTTGTAATTGTCTGTTAATTTTATGGATAGAAATTGATTTGTCTGAGTTCATTTTTTTTTCCTCTATAGACCTAATTACAGCCTGTTCGCAATTGTTAATCAGGCTCTCTAACTCTGCTAAGGCAGTATCAATTTGAGCAGACATAGGGCATAGTGAGTACTGTGGATTGTGTAGATACAGTAATTTCTGTTGCCTACTAATTAATCAAAATGTCTTGTTTTGTTAGCAGTTAGCTATCTTATCTGCGCTAAATGCTTTTCTCCAAATCAACACCACACGACACATACTGCCCTAATAAAGCCTTAGGTTTATAGGCAATTTTGGTACACAGCGATCGTGTAAAAATGTTATGCAGCGCTTGAGTTTTGAGATTGTAGCAATCGCTTAACTAATTTTGGATTTTAGATTTACAATTTGAGATTTATTTCATTCATGAGAAGTCAGTCAAAATTCCAAATCCAAAATTGCCTTTGTAGAGACTGGTAAAATACTCTTGGAGTGTAATAGCTGCTTGACCAGTAAATTCAAACCATTGGTAATGGTTAATATTTTGAACAATAGAAACTGAAGAGTAGCTAAGAGAACAGAAACGCTTTTTTTGCCTGCAATAGTTTGATTATCTAGCCTTACCGCAGCAACGTAGCTAGTATTAATGACAACGTTCTGTGTGTTGATAAATGTCATAGCCAGTTTCAACGTCCAGGATAATACATTCTATGGAATTTGACCCAGAAAAGTTGACAAGTTCGTTACAGAAATCACCTTTAATCTGAATTTATCTCATATAAAAAACTAATAAAATTTTCAGAAGGTGATTGCCAAGCAGTTAGATTTAGTTATTTTTCCTCAAAATCTTAATTAAATAACTAATTTACCTCACAAGTTTTAAACATTGAATTAATAAAAACAATAGCATACTTTATATAAACTAAATGATTACTTTAAACTTTTTTCATAAACAAATAGGTTGTTTTTAATATGTATTTTGCAGAATTTACTGTAGTTTAGTATAATTAAATACGTGTAGAATATCTATATAATAAAACTATCTACGGCTGAAAGAGAAATTATCTCTAAAAATTACAGTATTAATTTATTTCTTATTAAGAAAGGATTATATGAATGCTCAATGAAATAAATACAAGTAATTTTCAGGAAAATTTCATAATTTAACTAATGTTTTTGATAATTTATTAATATAAATGTAAATAAAAAAGAAAATAGTTATTTAAAGAGCAATTGTTAATTTTGAGTATGTTGCACAGTAAACATAATTATGACTGCGCTAGACGGAAGTTAGCGGCTTATTTAAATCAAGAGGAAGATAATCGTAGGTTGTAGTCGAATTCTTTGCTGGCTTCTTATAGGGAAGGAGTGAAAGTCAGGAAAGCATAAGCGCATAGTGGCTCACCAATCTACGCAGCTATTAACTAGATACATTATGATATAAGCGATCGCCTTAGATAACTGATTAGTACAATCAAATTAGAATATTCTTAGCAAAATTGATAATAATGTTTGATATTACACAACATTACTAACAATAATTTATTAATAGTTTTGTAGCCTTATTACTATTTACTGAGGCTGAAAAGCTTTCTCTTACAGCTTATTGTAGTGTATACCTATGATGATTAAAACGTAAGATAGTAAATATTTTGGTGATAGAATCAAGATTTATGTCCAGTCAAATGGTTGACAAACAAAAAAAAATTAGGCATACTTAAAAGCAAGCTAATGCAAGTTTTTTGAGTTTATTTATCGGCGCTTCATTATTCTTGAAAGCGAAATTGTCTGGTTAGCGCTATTGTATTTTACGCTACTAGATTTGAGGACAAATGACGATATAACTAAAGAAGCTTTCAAGTAATACAATCATAATAATTCAGAATTCAGGAGGAGGCAGTGCAGTTTTGGGTCTCTCCAAGTGAAGCAACTGCCGTTGAGAATAGTAAAAGAATCAGCAAAACATTTGATTAATCAATATACCAATCAGACTAAACTCTTTCTAAATTCTAAATTCTGACTCCTGAGTTTTGAATTCATCTTCCTAAAACAATTCATATAAAACCATTTAGACTTATCCGTCTACTTAGGGTAACAGCATCAACAACAGGAAAAGCCGTCTGAAGTTAATTGGTGGAAGAGTCTATTGTTATCGACTAAATGTAGCCATCAGAGCTATCCCCTAGTAAGAATTGGAATGAAAATATGGCAGTAAATAAAGAAAGCCGATTATTCACAAAACCCGCAGGTCGATCGCAAGTAATCTTAGCAACTTCTCTGGCGTTGGCGGCCGGATTAATCAGTTTATATAGTTTGGCAGCATTTTGGCCGAAAGCTAAAGTTGAAACACAAGTAGCGAATCCTCCAAAAGTTGCTACCCCCACAAAACTTGCTGTCACCGCCTTAGGACGTTTGCAACCAGACGGTGAAGTTACTTCCTTGAATGCTCCCAACGCTAATAACGGTGTGCGAGTCGAAAAACTGTTAGTTAAAGAAGGAGATACAGTTAAAGCTGGGCAAATATTGGCATATCTAGAAACCTATGGCCGGGCTAAAACAGCTTTGCAACAGGCTGTAGACCAACTACAAGTTAGTAAAGCTAAATTAGCACAGGTGAGGTCTGGAGGGAAAACCGGCGACATCGATGCTCAAAAAGCAGCGATCGCCGGTTTAGAGTCACAATATAAAGGAGACATTGCTACCCAAGACGCGTCAATTGCCCGCGTGCAGGCTCAGGTAGATAATGCTCAAGCGGAGAACGATCGCTATCAGCAATTATATAAACAAGGTGCGATCGCAGCTTCGGTAGCAGACAGTAAAACGTTGCAACTCAACACTACACAACAGCAACTCACAGAAGCTCAAGCCACCAAGCAACGTACCCAAGACACATACCAAGAACAACTCAAGCAAGCACAAGCCCAACTTAAAAGTATTAGCGAAGTTCGTAGCGTAGATGTTCAAGTCGCACAAACTGAGGTTAACAGTGCAACGACTTCCGTTCAACAAGCAAAAGCAGACTTGGATTTAAGTTACATTAAATCTCCTATCAATGGCAAAATATTGAAAATTCACGCCAAAACCGGAGAAGTAATCAGCACTAACACAGGATTTGCTGAGATAGGTAAGACATCGCAAATGTATGTGATTGCAGAGGTGTATCAAACCGACGTTCAGAAAGTGCGTGTCGGACAAAAAGCCACCATCACCAGCACTGCATTTCCTGGGACATTAAAGGGAACCGTCAAAGAGATTGGTTGGCAAGTTGACAAACAAAGCATCTTCAGCCTCAACCCCAGCTCAGATACAGACCGCAGAATAGTTGAAGTAAAAATCTCCATTGATAATCCCGCAGATAGTAAACAGGTGGCTCGTTTTACTAACTTACAAGTGGATGTTGCCATTCATATTTAGTCAGAGCATTGGGCATTGGTAATTATGTTAATAACTAATGACTAATGACTAATGACTAACAACAAACAACAAATAAATCCATGAATTTTAAAATTCCTTTAGCATGGCTACAGCTAGCCCAGCAAAAAGTTCGTTTATTAGTAGCTGTTGCTGGGATTGCTTTTATTGTGCTGCTGATGTTTGTACAACTTGGTTTTCAAGATGCTCTTTATTCTAGTGCAACCGCAGTGCATCAAAATCTCAAAGGAGATTTATTTTTAGTTAGTTCGCAATATAAATCTTTGACTTCAAATCAAAGCTTTTCGCGGACTCGTTTGTATCAAGCTTTGGGGTTTAATGGCGTAGAGTCAGTTAGCCCGATGTATTTACAATTTGCCAAACTAAAAAATCCGGTAACTGGTGAAAAATATTCAATATATGTTATTGGTTTCGACCCAGGTAAACCTGTGATGAATATTGCAGAAATTGAGCAAAATTTAGATAAACTCAAAATACCGGATGTCATGCTTTTTGACAGAAGTTCTCGCCCAGAGTTTGGGCCAATAGCTCAAAAATTTGATGCCGGAGATATAGACCAAACAATTGAAATATTTCCTTTTAATTCATTAATTGGCTATAAAGTAAGGATTGGTGGCTTATTCAGCTTGGGGCCTTCCTTTGGGGTCGATGGTAACTTAGTTGTCAGTGACTCAACTTTCCTGAGGATAAATCCCAATACTCGTCCAGCAGATATGATAGATGTTGGTTTGATTACCCTCAAACCTGGTACTGATGCACAAGCAGTGTTAAAAGATTTGCAGGCAAGTTTGCCAAATGATGTGCAGATTTTTACACGTCAAGGCTTTATTGATTTTGAGAAGAAATATTGGTCTGCCAGAACACCTATTGGTTTTATACTTAACCTAATGTTGACAATGGCTTCTGTTGTTGGTGTAGTGATTGTCTATCAAATTCTTTACAGCAATATTGCTACACAGTTCGTTGCTTATGCCACATTAAAAGCCATAGGTTATCCCAACACATATCTATTAAATGTGGTATTTCAACAAGCTTTAATCTTAGCAATTTTAGGTTATATTCCCGGCTTTTTGACTGCTGTCTTATTATATGATTTTGCAATGGAAGCAACTAAATTGCCAATAGTTATGACCACTAATAATGCAGTGCTGGTCTTAACTTCAACAATTTTAATGTGTATAACTTCTGGAGGACTCGCTATCAATAAACTCCGCTTGGCAGACCCAGGAGAAATTTTTTAAACAATTACTCCTCTCTTCTCTCTGTACGACAGTTGCTCATGCGGGAGACCCCAATACTACGCTACTTTGCCTTTGCGTCTCTGCATGAACTCAGACCAAAATTTGAATCCAAAATCTAAAATTGGTATAACTTTTATTCTATGAATCTGAAAAACCAAACTCTCCTAATTACCGGAATTAATGAATTTGTCGGCTTGCGTGCAGCTGAGTTAGCAATAGCACAAGGAATGAAAGTTCGTGGTTTGCAAAGTTCTACAGAGAACCAAAAAGCACAAAATTTAGGTGTTGAAGTGATTACTGGTAGTATTATCGATTCTACTATTGCCCAAAAAGCTTGTCAGGGAATAGACATCGTTTTACATACAGAGCAAATTACTCAAGAAGCTGGCTCAATTAATCATTTTCGTGATGTCAATGTTGGTGGTACTGTTAACATCGCTAAAGCTGCTAAGCAAGCAGGTGTTAAGACTTTTGTACATCTCTCTAGTGTGATGGTCTATGGTTTCGACTATCCTGATGGCGTTACAGAAACTGGGCTACTTTCGGGCGAAAATAATCCCTATTGTCAAACGAAAATAGAAGCAGAAACAGCACTTTTAGAATTAAATACTCTGCCAGATTTCGGCATTATTATCATTCGAGCCGGTGATATTTACGGCCCTGGAAGTATTCCTTGGATTGTCAAACCAATTCTGATGATGCGCCAAAAATTATTCGCCTATGCCAATGATGGTAAAGGAGTAATTAATCATGTATATATAGATAACCTAATTGATGGCATCTTTCTGGCAATAGAAAAACAGACTTACGGAGAAATATTTAATATTACTGACGGACAACAAACGTCTTGGAAAGAGTATTTTATGCGCTTAGCAGCAATGGAAAGTCTGCCAGCACCTCTTTCATTACCAAAGGATGAAATCAAATTGTTTCTCAAGCTCCGCGCTCAAGGACAAAAACTTTTTCGCAAAAAAGCCGATATTTTACCGGAATCTGTAGATTTTATGACTCGTCCTTACGCTTGTTCTATTGCTAAAGCCCAAAGTCTGTTAAATTACAAGCCAATAATTGACCTAGAAGAAGGTATGCAGCGTACACATGAATGGCTGCAAAAAACAGATATCCAAAATTTAATGAAATAACATCCTCTTGGGAGTGAGGAGTTATAGCAATCCTAAATAGAAACTAAAAAATATCAGTGGTGGCTGCTGACTGTTAATAGAAGTAATATTTTACAAATGATTTAGGACTGCTATAGCTTAATATTTTCCAGTAAATTACTCAATTTTGGTATCAAATTCTTCCGAGTTCATAATTCTGAATCTTGAATTTTGAATTTTGACTTTTGATGTTGCATTTGACTAACAATTAACTGCAATTGTGCCTAAAATAATTCAAAGATTGCGTAAACACTTGTTTAATATGAGTAACAATCAGCCACGATTGAGCATTGGATTACCTGTATACAATGGGGAAAAATTTCTTCGACAAGCTATAGATTCACTCTTGGCTCAAACCTTTGAAGATTTTGAATTAATTATTTCAGATAATGCATCTACAGATAAAACTGAAGAGATTTGCAGAGCATACGCCAAGCAAGACCAACGTATTCGTTACTACCGCAACGACCATAATATTGGTTGCGCTCGTAACTTTAATCGTGTTTTTGAATTGTCTTCAGGTGAGTATTTTAAATGGGCAGCTTATGACGACCTACACGCTCCTGATTTTATCAGTAAATGCGTTGAGGTACTCGATAAAGACCCTACGATTATTTTGTGCCATACTCAGGTATATTTTATTGATGAACAGGGAAAATTTCTCCAAAATTATGATATCAAACTTAAGGCAGATTCTCTCAAACCACAGACTCGCTTTGACGAATTACTGACTAAACATTTATGTTATCAGTGCTATGGGGTAATTCGCGCTAGCGCTCTGAAAAAGATACCGCCTATGGGTGGTTACGGTAATGCAGATGGAATTTTATTGTTAAGGCTTGGTCTTCTGGGTAGGTTTTATGAAATTCCAGAATACTTGTTCTTTGCTAGAAGCCATCCGCAACAATCAATGAGTATGTTCTTTCCCAATTATTTATTGTTGACAAACAATAATCAAGCATCATCATTGAGGGTGTTACCTGATTTTTATGCATATACAGTGTGGTTTGATTCAGCAAAGCAAGGAAAGATTTTATTACCACATTGGAGAATTTTATGGGAGTATATTTTCTCAATCTGGCATAATCCCCTAAGTTTGTATGAGCGGTTATGTTGTCATAGAAGTTTATACCAGAAGTTAAAAGGTAGAGAATATCTGTTAGTGAAAGATTTCATAAAAGTGTTGCAAATGTTTGTAAAAAATTGGCAAAAAGCATTTTTTTCAAAACAAAAAGCTACACTTGGAAATCCTCAGTTTTGATACCTGAATTCTACTGTAAAAGCTCACTAATAATGTTTCCAAAGGGCTACAATTACAGAATTTTATCTGAGTGTCAAAATTCAATACAGTTTAGAATTTATTAGTATTGATTTTGACATGTATAAACATGAAAGTTTTGCATCTATCCATTTAAGTTGAACTGAACGATATTGTGTCAAAATTACCTATTTCATCACAAAATTATGCTGAAACTATCTCAATTATCTTACTTTTTGCTTGCTAGTTTACTAAGCATTAGCTTTGTAAAAACAGTGAACGCTGAGCCAACTGCAAAACTTACTGTTGTAGTTAATGGAATCGATCACCAAAAAGGCGAGATTTGCTTCCGAGTTTTTGGAGGTGAAAAAGGATTCCCTATGAATAATACTAGTGAAGTTCAAAGTGGCTGCGCTAAAATTACAGGCACTTCTGTAAAAAAAGAATTTTCTGGTATAAAACCAGGAACTTATGCTGTTGCTGTAGTTGACGATCAAAATGGCGATCGCAAACTCAATAAAGACTTTTTTGGTATTCCCACAGAAGGTTTTGGTATTTCTAAAAATCCAACTGTGTCAATACAAACAGGCACACCTAAGTTTCGTGATGCCAGTTTTGTAGTCAACAAAAATACCACTATCAACATTAAGATGAAATACTCGTTGGATTCTTAAAAGAGATTGGGGACTGGGGACTACGGAAGAATTTTCCAATCCCCGATACCCAATCCCCAATCACTAATACCCACTCCCCTATTTCCGGAGAATTTAATGGAAGATTTGGCAATATTTCTGTCTAAGTCTTTGATGGGTTGGCTAGTTATTCAGGTGTGTTTAACGCTAATCTTTATTTGGTATCTGCGCTCATCTCCAAAAACTTTATTGTCAGATGAGCAGTTGCCTAAAACAGCAGTAATTCTTTGCTTGCGGGGAGCCGATCCGTTTTTACCTAGCTGTTTGCGATCGCTCATAAATCAGAACTACCCACATTATGATTTAAAGTTAATTATTGATAGTCAAGAAGATCCTGCTTGGAAAATTGCTAGTGAAACTATTATCGAGCAGGAAGCGACCAATGTTCAACTCAGTCCTTTGAGAATAGTACGCAATAATTGTAGTCTCAAATGCAGTTCTTTAGTGCAGGGTGTTCGTGAGTTGGACGATTCCTATAAGGTGGTTGCTTTGGTAGATGCTGATACTATAGTTCATCGCAATTGGCTGCGAGAATTAGTCAGTCCTCTAGGCGATGCTAATGTCGGTGCAACAACTGGTAACCGTTGGTATATACCCACAGGTAAGTATTGGGGATCTTTAGTACGATACATAGGCAATGTCTCCACAGTAGTGCAAATGTTTCTCTTCCAAATTCCTTGGGGTGGAACTTTGGCTGTGAAAACAGAAGTGCTTCACAAAACAGAACTTTTAGATAAGTGGGCACAAGCTTTAAGCGAAGATTTCATGATTCATGATGTTCTAAAAATACACGGGTTACAGGTGAAATTTGTACCTTCTTTATTAATAGTTAATCGTGAAGAAACTGATTTAGTCAGTTTACTAGACTCTCTCAAGCGCTTGATACTTTGTTCTCGACTGTATCACCCACGTTGGTTGGCTATAGTTGGTGAAGCTGTTTCTAGCATTGTCTTCCCGACTACAGTCGTGATGTTAATTTTAGAGTCATTGTTAGAGGCTAAATGGGAAGCTGCAACTCTATTGTTTGTTTGCTATGGCGTCTTTATTGTCGGATTACTTTTGCTGATGCTCGTCTTAGAATTATGCATACAGCAAGTAGTTCGCTTAAATGACCAAGCAATAGTCAAACTATCAGTCTTTACAATCTTTAAAATGTTAATTGGAATTCCGTTAACACAATGGGTTTATGGGTTAGCGATGCTCTCATCTCTGTGGATTTCAACACTTACCTGGCGTGGTGTCAGCTATCGGGTTCGAGGGGCTTGGAATATCCGCCTAGTGGAATATCGTCCTTATCAATGGTTGGATCAGCCTGTTGATAGTAAGGTTTCTCTTTGAAGCGATCGCTAAAAACCGATCTGCTTTGAAGTCTTGTTTTTTGCCTGCTTGAACTATGGCATAAAACTTATCAGACTAAACATTCGGCGTTACTGAATTTATATTACTTTATTTTTATTAAACTAGATTAACTATACCCTTTTTCAATACATATCTTTGCCTTATTAAGGGTTTAGCAAAATATATGAAGGGGAATTGTGAGCGATAAATTTGCATATTTGGAGTAAAGCTTCAGAATCCTGAATTCTAACTACTCATGAAAAATTGCTGCGTAAATTCTAAATTCCAAGCCAGCACTTTTGTGAAATAACTACTTTTTCATATGACTAAACAACGACTCCGCATTGCCCTATTTACTGGATTGTACGCTCCTTTCTTAACTGGAGTTTCTGTGGCAGTACATCAAAGAGTTCGTTGGTTGCTGCAACAGGGACATGAGGTTTTTTTGATTCATCCCCAAATTAACGATCGCTACCCAAAAAATGTTGGCGCTCGTCCCATGCCAGGATTAAATGAAATTCAATCTTTCCCTAATTTGTCTACTTATGCATTCCCCACAAAACCATTAATATTCTACAAGTCTCTTCCCCAACCATTGCATTATCGACATTGGAGTGATACGAAGCTGCTAGAAAAATTTCAGCCCGATATTATAGTGGTTGAAGAAGCACCACAAATGCGAGGTTTATACTCACTTTTCTTGCAAGGTTACGGTCGCGCTGTGGGCACGCAATACGCAAGGCGAACAGGTACGCCAATCATATCACTTTTCCATACTGATATTGTTGAGTACATAAAATATTACTTTGGGAAGAAATTCTTCAGTTTGATTCGTCCAATCATTCCCATCTTGGTAAAACAGTTTAGCAACTCTTATGACTTGAATTTCTTTTCTTCTCAAGAACAACTAAATAAATACAAGGATCTCAAATGCCAACGTGCTGAATATCTCGCTTATCAAGGTATAGATTGCGAAAAATTTCATCCGCGAAATATTTGTTATGACCCAATTCCCAACGACCCCCGGCCAACTTTGCTATTTGTCGGACGGATTACTGCCGAAAAGAATGTTAACCAACTAATTGATATATATCCGCTCATCGCTGCCAAAATCCCTGATGTCCATTTGGTGATTGTTGGAAGTGGCCCCCAGGATGAAGAAATCCGTCAGCGTGCCCGAAAGTTTGCATCGGGCATTACCATCTGGGGTGAGTCCCACGGTACAGAACTTTTAGGTTGGTTTGCTAGAGCAGATGTTTTTGTTAACCCCTCAATTACCGAAAACTTCTGCACCACAAATAACGAAGCCCTAGCTTCTGGAACCCCTGTGGTTGCTGTTATTGCACCATCAACCTCAGAACAAGTATTTCCTGGTCGCAACGGCTTCCTTGCTCAACCCAACAATCCAACAGACTTTGCCCAAAAGGTAATTGCGATTCTAGAAAATCCCGACTTGAAGGCAGATATGACAAAACTTGCTCGCCCCTCGATAATCGATTTTGATTGGTCGGCGTGTATGGAAAAATTTGAAGACAAACTCTATCAAATTGTTGAGCGCTCAAAGAAAGTGAAGGCAGTATAAAGCGATTTTCTCAGTTAATTGAATTATAGATTTTCATAGAGGTACGGCAATGCCGTACCTTTATTTTTTGATAAATAAATTTAATCCTATACAGATTCCCAGAAGAATGTAACTATTAAAACCTTTGTTGTATCCGCGTTCCCAATCAATCTGATGTGGTGTCCGGCGAAAGAATTATCTTTAACATATTGTTAAAGGTTTGACAAAAAATATCAATTAGTTCTAAAGTAAGTTCTGAATTATAAAGAAAAAAGTTATCAACAAAAGTATTTTATGCTTGCAACCTTTCTAATCATGTTCCGGGAAGGGGTGGAAGCGGCTTTGATTGTTGGTATTATTGCCAGTTATCTCAAACAAACTGGACGTACCTATCTGATGAAAGCCGTCTGGATTGGAGTTATCCTTGCGACTCTGCTGTGTTTGGCATTGGCAATAATTTTGCAAGCAACAAGCGGCGATTTTCCGCAGCAACAACAGGAATTATTTGCAGGCGTAATCTCACTCGTTGCAGTTGGGGTACTTACGTGGATGGTTTTCTGGATGCGACGTGCTGCACGTTCGATTAAAGGTGAGTTGCACTCCCAAATTGAAACCGCAATTTCCCAAGGCGATCGCTGGGGTTTGGCGTTGGTTGGGATGTCGTTTTTTGCTGTCCTACGTGAAGGATTAGAAACAGTAGTCTTTCTCCTTGCTAGTTTTCAACAAAACTTAGGGTTTGGCGTACCATTGGGTGCGGTATTGGGATATGCAGGGGCGATCGCAGTTGGAGTAGGGATCTATCAAGGTGGTGTTCGCATCAATCTCGGACGATTTTTTAAATGGACGGGAGCTTTTATTATCTTGGTGGCTGCGGGACTTTTTGCAGGTGCAGTCCGGGCTTTTCACGAAGCTGGAATTTGGAATTCACTACAAAATACCGTTTTTGATGCCAGTCGCACTCTTCCGACACATGGAGTTATTGGTTCGGTGTTAGCAGGTATTTTTGGCTATAACGAGGCTCCTACCGTCGGTGAAGCGATCGCTTATTTTGGCTATTTGATTCCCACGATGGTGCTATTCTTTTCCGGAAGTAAGGCAAGACAGAAAACTCCTGCAACCCCTGTTAGGTGAAAACAGAGGCGTTTTGAGCTATCGGTTTCAAACCTGAAGTTTTAGTAATTTTACTTAGAAATACAATCATGAAAAGTCAAATTAATTATAGTTGGAAGTGGATGTGTTTGCCTGCGATCGCTTGTTTAATTGCTTTAACAGCAACTGCTTGTAATTCCAACAAAGCAAGCGAAGAGAGCAATAATTCTTCTCAAGCACAAAATGTCAGTAACACAGATACCAAAAATGTTCCTGAAACTGCGGTGACAGTCACAGACAAAGGTTGCGAACCCAATCAACTTTCAGTTGCAGCGGGTAAAAATAGTTTTGTGATTACCAATAAAACCAACCAACCTCTAGAGTGGGAAATTTTATCTGGCGTCAAGGTTATTGGTGAGCGAGAAAATATTGCACCTGGGTTTGTACAGAAACTCAAAGAACAGTTAGACCCAGGCGAATATGAAATGACTTGTGGTTTACGCAGCAACCCCAAAGGCAAACTCACAGTCAAGGTTGCAGACAATGCCACTCAGGCAAGTACCACAGTTGACCAGAACAAGCTAATCGGTGCTATAGCAGAGTACAAAGTCTACGTCACCAATGAAACTAACCAATTGGTAGACCAAACCAAAACCTTTACTGATGCCGTAATTGCAGGCAACCTCGAACAAGCGAAAAAATTATACGCACCTGCTCGTGTCCACTGGGAACGGACAGAACCAATTGCCGAACTCTTCTCCGACCTTGATGGTAGTATGGATTCCCGTGCAGATGACTTTGAAAAGAAAGAAGCTGACCCTAAATTTACAGGGTTTCATCGTATAGAAAAGGCGGTATTCCAGGATAAAACTACCAAGGGTATGAAGCCAGTTGCCGAAAAACTCAGAAACGATTCTCTAGTGTTGCAAAAGCGTCTCTCTACATTAACTATTGAACCGAAGAATATGGTTGGTGGGGCTGCTGCTTTGATTGAAGAAGTTGCTAAAACAAAAGTTTCTGGAGAAGAAGACCGCTACAGTGGCACTGATTTATGGGATTTTAACTCTAATGTCGAAGGCTCTCAAAAGATAGTTGAATTGTTACGTCCGGAAATTCAAAAAGCTAATCCAGAATTACTTAAGCGTGTGGATGATAATTTTGCTAAAGTCAATCAGGGATTAGCGAAGTACAAAGCTCCCGGAGGTGGTTTTGTTAACTATGACAAAGTTACTGAAGCCGATAAAAAAGATTTAAAAGCAGCAATTACCGTCTTAGCCGAAGACCTCTCGCAACTACGGGGAACCCTTGGCGTTGATTAAAACTTAGCAGTAAGGAAGTAAAAAGGTAAAAAGTAAAAGGTAAAAGAATAATCTTTTGCTTTTTACTTTTTACTTTTAACTTTTGACTTTTTTATACTCAATTTTCATAAGGAATGCAGATAATGTCATTTACTATAAAAAAACCTGATTTACGTATTACCTCCCGCATTAGTCGTCGTGACCTCTTAATTGGTATGGCCGCAGCCGGGGGAGTCGCAGCTTTAACAACACTTACTTTTCGCTCGTTTTTAGGAAATAGCGAAGACACTACCCAAGAAAAACAACCTTTCTTTGGCATTCATCAAGCTGGTATTCTCACACCCGCACCTGCTTCGGCTTTAATGGTTAGCTTTGATGTAGTAGCCAGTAACAAAGAAGATTTGGTCAGGCTATTTAAAACTCTCACCGAACGAATTGAATTTTTAATGGTTGGAGGAACTCCTAAAACTGTAGATCCAAAACTTCCACCTCCCGACTCTGGTGTTTTAGGTACGAAAGTTTTTCCGGATAATCTCACTATCACACTAGCAGTAGGAGCATCATTATTTGATAACCGCTATGGTTTAAATAATCTTAAACCAAAGTATTTAACAACTATGAACAGCTTTCGTAATGATGCTTTGGACGCTAATTTGTGTCATGGAGATTTACTGCTTCAGTTTTGTTCAAATACAGCAGAAACTAATATTCACGCACTACGTGATATTATCAAAAATTTTCCTGATTTACTAAGTTTACGCTGGAAAATGGAAGGGTTTCTCCCACCCCACACAATCAAAAAACTTGGCAAAGATACGGTACGTAATTTTTTAGGTTTCAAAGATGGTACAGCAAATCTGGATGTTACCGACAATCGTTTAATGAATAAAGTAGTTTGGGTACAACCAAACACTGATGAACCTGCTTGGGCTACTGGTGGTACATATCAAGTTATACGGGTGATTCGTAACTTTGTCGAACGTTGGGACAGAACACCTTTGCAAGAACAACAAAAAATTATCGGGCGTGATAAACGTATTGGCGCACCTTTAGGAATGAAAAACGAGCACGATATTCCCAACTATCAACAAGATGCCCAAGGTAAACAAATTCCTCTAGATGCTCATATTCGTCTTGCGAATCCTCGGAAGTCAGAATCGAGTTTAATATTACGTCGTGGTTTTAATTACTCGCGTGGATTTGATAAATCTGGACAGTTGGATATGGGATTGCTATTTGTTTGTTTCCAGTCCAATTTGGAGAAGGGTTTTATTACAGTACAGGAACGTCTAAATGGAGAGCCTTTAGAAGAGTATATCAAGCCCATTGGCGGAGGATATTTCTTTGCGTTACCAGGAGTTTCGGCAAAGGATGGTTATCTCGGTCAATCTTTATTAGAAACAGGTAAGAGCGACACGAGCCAAAATTGAAGCACTGTAACGAGCTATAGATAGCTTACTCCAAGATTCAGCAGATTTGATAGAAGAGCTTGAAAAATATAAATAAGGTTAATTATTCTTTTTGTTCGCGGAATATTTCTGCGAACAAAGTTTGTTGTCCATGTCCAAAAGTAATATAAAGTGTATCAAACTATTTAGAAAATAGTTATCTAGAACTTCTATTTTATTGCAGTAAAAAACTCGCTTTCAACTCAAAAACGCTGATTTTCTACTCTCTACCTATACAAATAAATTCAAAAATCAAAGCTGATTACTACATCTGTACAATCGATTTCATCTGGTTTTAGCAGTCTACCACCCATGTAAAATCGGCATGGTAAACAATCCCCACGCTAAACCTGTAATCAACCCAAAAGGCGTAACCAGATAATTATTAAAACTCCACAAACCCAAAATCTGTGCAGCCAATTCTAAAGGATAAGCCATCATTAGCACACTAGCTAATGCTGCACCATTCCAACCATATTGACTTAGCCAGTAAAAACCTTTATTACCTGTTACCCCATACAAAAGACGAGTAATCAGCAAACCAATTACAGTACCATAGCAGCGCATACACACAGCCATAATATACGGGTATGCCAAATCTAAGCCCATAGTGGGTTGCGGACATACATGATTACCCATGAAGTAAATGATGTTGGCAATTCCCCCAAGCAAAGACACCCCAGACGCAGCCAAAAAGGGAGCCGTTACAGGCCCGACAACCATCCCCGCTAGCATAATGTCAGCAATCAAACTGACCCAATTGAGATTTTTGGCAGATTGTAACTGCTGGACGAAAACGGTTCTTTGCATAAAATATCCTTTTTTATATTGTTTTTTGTCTTATTTAAGATATTTACATATCTATTTTTTATCTTCACTAAGTAGGTGGATAGAAATATTTTAAACTCTATTAATCAAATCATATTTCCGCAGATCTTATTGCCAAAATTAGGGAAGTATCAATACTTTGAGGTATATTATGTAATTCAAATTATGTTCTTGTGTAATAATTTACCACAACTGCATATTACTACTCATGAGAATAAATTACTAATTTATGCTAGGGAAAGTTTTTAGAAGTTACTATAAGCAACTATGTTATTCTCGTTAAGAAATTGTTTGTTACTCAATAGCACTACTAGTAACGAAAATGACTAGCTCTCCAAATCCAGGAAATAACCAAGAACCAAGGAATCGTCGTTTGAATTTTCTCATTTTAAAACGTGCCGGTCTGGTTTTAGGAATTATTTCGCTTGGAGGAATTGCAGCTGGTGTTTGGTGGGCTAGAAATTATGTATATCAAGACCTAGCACCTTTAGTCGAGCAAAATCTCGAACAATTACTTGGGCGTCCCATAAAATTAGGGAGAGTCGAAAGTTTTTCAGTTTCTAGTTTGAGATTTGCTTCGCTGGCAATTCCAGCAACTCCTACCGATGCAGACCAATTGACAGCAAAAGCTGTGGATGTGCAGTTTTCAGTTTTAGAAGTTATTTTAAGTAGAAAATTACCATTAAACGTTACATTAATCCAGCCTAATGTTTTTATCCAACAGGATCGAGATGGTCGCTGGGTTACAGCTCAAGTTAAGAGTGGAGAAGGCAAAGGTGCGATTCAAACCGAGTTACAAACACTTCAGATAGTTGATGGAAATGTAGAATTATTACCAGCCTCCGCACCAACTAAACCCAAAGGTTCTGTAGTCATAAATCAATTTGGTGCGATCGCTAGATTTTTACCTGAAAATAAAGGGGCTGGTTATGAAATAAATGGTCAACTCACTAGAGGAGGTGCAGTTAAAATCTCTGGTGAAACACAATTTAAACCTCAACTAACTAATCTCAAAGTTGTAGCACAAAGTTTACAAGCATCTGATATAACTCGTTTAATTGAGTTGCCAATTACCTTGCAAGCTGGGCAAATAGATGCTGATTTAGGAGTTGAAATTCCACCAAAAGCTTCGCAAATAGCTATTACTGGTACAGCTACTCCTAATCAGGTAACTGCTCAAATTGAAAATCTTCCCCAAAAGTTTGTCAATTCTAATGGCAAAATAACATTTCAAGGTCAAACGATCGCCTTAAATAATCTAACTGCGAACTTTGGCAAAGTCCCGATTATCGCCAATGGAGCAGTTAATACCCAAACAGGTTTCAATATCTTAGCCCAGGTAAAACCAGTCACTGCTAAAAATCTCTTAGAGACGCTAAAAATAAATTCGCCAGTGGTAGCTACTGGTGAAGTGCAAGCAAATATTAAGTTACAGGGGTCACTTCAGCAGCCTGTTCTTAGCGGTACTGCAAGCAACACCAAACCAATTCAAGTTGACCGCATTCAATTCAAAACCGTTAACACTGATTTTCGGTTAAACGTATCTAAAAAGACATCTCAGATTACCGTCTCCAATCTCAAATTAGTCCCCGCAGCAGGTGGAGAAATTACTGGAGGCGGTCAAGCAGCGCTCAACGATAAAGTAAAATTTAATATTCAAGCTGACGGAATATCAGGAGATGTACTGGCACGCAGCTACGGCTTGACTCCTCCAATTAGTGTTGGCAATGTCTCGGCAAAGGCGGAAATTACTGGTTCATTGGGTAAACAACCTTTAGCACTTAACGTTTCCAACGTTCAAGTGCGGCCTCCAGCCGGTGGGCAAATCGTGGGCAGTGGTCGAATTCAGCTTGCACCCCAAGGCAATGTCTTGTTTAACATTCAAGCCCAAAATTTACCAGGAGATGCCATTGCCAATACAAACAATACTTCATCCTCCCTGAAAATTGGTACGATATCGGCAAACGCTAGAGTTTCTGGTACTCTCGGCAATCTGCGGACAGTAGTGCAACTGCAAGCGCCTACTGCTAGCTATCCCACTAGTGGACAAGTTGTAATTGCTCAACAAGGACAGAATATCCGATTGCCAAGTGCTGTTTTCAACGTGTTAGGCGGTAGAATCACAGCCACAGGTCGAGTTGCACAACAACGCTGGCAAGCTTTTGTCAATGCCCAAAAGTTGCAATTAAATCGTTTGCAGCAGATACCACCCCAGTTCCAGGGAGTTCTCAGCAATGCAGCACTGAATTTGTCAGGCACTACTACTTCTTTTCAACCCTCAAACATTCAAGCCACAGGACAAGCAAACTTGAATGTGGCGGGAGGTACAGTTAACCTGAGGAATATTAACCTGGATGGCGGTCGCTGGCAAACAGTTGCTAATGCTTCTCAAATTCAACTCAATCGATTCTCACCCCAACTGCGGGGACGGCTTAGTAGTAATGTCAAGTTGACAGGCACAACAGAATCCTTCCAGCTTGCAGATATTCGAGCCGCCGGACAAATTAGGGCTTCACAAGGGTTAGCACAGTTAGCACAACCAGTGACAGCACAATTTCTCTGGAATGGACAGCAGATTATAGTTGAACGGGCAACAACTCCAGGGGCGATCGCTCGTGGGGCGATCGCTGTACAATTACCGCAAACGGGTACACCGCAAATTGCTGGCTTTGATTTCAATGTCATCGCCGAGAACTTTAACCTGAAAAACACAGGTTTTAAAGTTCCTGGAGATGTAGCAATAGCAGGATTACTAGATTTTAATGGGCAAGTTACAGGCACTCTAGAAACTCCTCAAGCCACGGGTAATATTCGCCTGCGGAATTTCAATGTTAGTAACTTGACATTCGACCCAGTTTTAACCGGAGACGTGAATTTTCAAGGCGGACAAGGCGCAAGATTGCAACTAGCAGGCAAACAAGACAGAATAGCGGTAAATCTGGATGCAGATTATCGCCCAACATCATTTTTAGTCAAACGCGGTGGAGCGGTTACCACAGGCACAACCGAGGGAGATAACTTAATTATCAACGCCCAACAGTTCCCCATAGCGCTTGTTGGCAGCTTTTTACCTGATAATAGATTGAAACCTTTAGCAGGGCAATTATCGGGAAATTTAGTTGTTAATCTCAATAATTATGCAGTTGCTGGGGACGTAGCGATCGCCAATCCTCGTGTTGCCAGAGTCCGGGCAGATGAATTTCGCGGTAATATCAGCTATGCCGATGGAGCTGCTAGTTTAACTAACGGTCAATTGCGGTTAGGAGGCAGCAATATAGCCTTAAGTGGAAATTTGCAAACCGGAAATGACCCCAAATTTCAAGTACAAGCTAATTTAAACCAAACTAGAATCGAGCAACTCTTACAAGCGTTTAATATCTTCGACTTTCAAGACTTCGGTAGTGGCTTGAAATCTCCAACCTTAGCTGGAGCAGAAGCACTCAACACCACACCTGTGAGTTTACCAGATGCAGATTTGCAAACCCAGTTAGAGTATTTCTCCAAGATTGAAACATCCTTAGCACAACAAAAGCAGGCAAATATCCAAAAAGTACCATCTCTACCCAGCCTTGCAGAATTAACAGGTGTTTTGAATGGGGGAATTACAGCCAGTGGTTCCTTAAAATCTGGGCTGAATGCCGACTTTAATTTCCAAGGTGATAATTGGCAATGGGGTCAATACTCGATTAATCAAGTTATTGCTAGAGGTGGTTTTGCAAATGGTGTAGTCACACTCTCACCGTTAAGTGTTGGCATCAATCAAGGATTAGTCGCTTTTTCTGGAGAGTTAGGAACCGAACAACTCTCTGGAAATTTAAATATAGCAAGTCTACCCCTGTCACTTTTACAGCCTTTTATCGCAAAATACCCGATAGATGTTACCGGTCAACTAAATGCTACAGCTAATTTGCAAGGTAGTTTCAAAGACCCTAAAGTTAACGGCTCGGCATCCCTAGCTAATGCGACTTTAAATAAGCAACCCGTACAAACAGCACAGGTAAAGTTTGACTATAACAATGCTCGCGTCAATTTTGATAGTGCGTTGCTGTTGACTGGAACCCAACCTCTGGCAATTACAGGTAGCATCCCCGCTCCCTTACCTTTTGTGGCAGTAAAACCGGATAACGAGCAAATCAGCATTAACGCCAAGGTAAATAATGAAGGCTTGTCACTGTTAAATGTATTTACAAACAATCAAGTTAGTTGGATAAATGGTGAAGGTGAAGTCGATGTCAACGTTCAAGGTACTTTAAACGAGCCAATTATTAATGGAACTGCCAGAGTTAACAATGCGACTTTTACTTCTCAAGCTTTATCCGATCCCTTAACAAATGTCACAGGAACATTGCTATTTGATGGTGATAGGGTAAATGTGCAAGGTATTCAAGGTAATTATAATCAAGGACTAGTGGCTGCATCAGGAATCTTGCCGATTCTTACTCCTGAGCAAGGTGCATCTAACCCACTGACTGTATCGATAGAAAAACAACTCAATTTTAAAGTTCCAGGATTATATCAAGGTGATGTCAGCGGTGATGCCGTAATTCGCGGAACAGCACTAAAACCGATAATTGGTGGAGAGATTGAACTGAGTAATGGTCAAGTGATTATCGGAAAATCTGCTAGTGATAATTCAAAAGCAGCAGCTACACCACAGCCTACTTCTATTACTTTGAATACACCACAGGTTGACACTAATGCAGCAACTACACCAGAGGCTAGCAGTAATCCAGCAACTACACCAGAGGCTATACCTAAGTTACCTATAGAGTTTGCAAATTTAAAGTTGATTTTGGCCAAAAATGTTCGGGTTACGAGTCAGTCTCTATTTAGCTTTGTACCCGGAGGAGCGGCGTTGAGTCAACCTCTACTCAGCTTTGACGCCAAAGGCGACTTGACTATCAATGGTACTTTAGCCAAGCCCCTCCCCCAAGGACTCATCCGTTTAACAGGAGGACGGTTCAGCTTATTTACAACTCAGTTTACCTTGGCGCGGGGCTACGAACAAACAGCGCGGTTTACTCCCAGTCAAGGACTTGACCCTACCCTCGATGTTCGACTAGAGGCAATTGTACCTGAGGCATCGGCAACGAGCAATCGAATTTTGGAATCACCTTTGTCTGCTGAAATCAGTGATGCTTCTGTGAATAACTTTGGGACTTTACGTACTGTTCGCGTGCAAGCAAGGGCGACAGGAAAAGCTAGTGAATTAGCAGATAATCTGGAACTGACGAGCGAACCTAGCCGAAGCAGAGGAGAAATCGTTGCTTTGCTGGGTGGTTCGATTCTAGGTTCTTTAAGTCAACCAGGAGATTTAACACAAGGATTGACTAATTTCGCCAGTTCTACTATTTTAGGAAGTCTGCAAGGAACTATAACAGCGATCGGACGAACTGTTGGTTTTAGCGAATTTCGGATATATCCTACCCCTACCACAAATGAAGAATCAAGGAGATCTTCGGTTCTTGATTTATCAGCAGAGGGTGTGTTTGATGTCAGTCGGAACTTTTCTGTTTCTTTATCACGGGCTTTTTCTACCAATGAGTCTTTCCGTTACAACGTGCTTTATCGTCTCAATGACGAAATTCTGATGCGCGGCTCAACTAATTTGGATGATGAAAGTCTATTCTCAGTCGAGTATGAAACTCGATTTTAGCCCTCTTTCAAGAAATAAGGCAGGAGGCAGAGGGCACAAAGGAAGAGGATTTGACTTATTTCTTTCATTCGTAGCGGGTGGTGTGCCGCTTGTACGCCTGCTTCTAAGAAATAAGGCAGTCCCGATGAAACAAGTTTCACCACCAAGCATGAAAAATGTATTTTCCCCCACACCCCACACCCTACACCCTTACACCCCTCTTTCAAGTCAGGAGGCAGAAGGGAAGAGGATTTGACTTGTTTGTTCCATCCATAACGGAAGTAAGCGCGTCTGTAAACAGCTTGTGTCACTCTCTGGGAAGGCAATCTCTAGAAGCTTTATCAGTCAATGAATACAAGCTATCCTATTACAAAAACTTGGTTATTGTATTTGTTATTAAAAAAATTCTGGCGATGCCTGCGGCGGGCTACACCTACGCTTCGTATACAAAAGCTCTAGAATTCAGAAATGGCAAAATTTTTCGGAGAGTGACACAAGAGCAATACAACGTGCATTAGCCGCTCATATCATGTTTTTTGTGACAACTTATATGGTTTGAGTCTGGTGATGTCTAAAATTAACTACATCCTTCCACATATTCAACTTCAGGCAGTTTACCAGACCGAAACTGAGTCACACGCTTGCCATCAGTCTCAAATACTACACGATATTTTTGGTCAAATTGCTCTTTTGGTACAAATGTCAAGTAGTGGCCACCTTGAACATATTTATGGAGAGTAACTTGAATTTGTCCTGGGTAGAGGGACTTGATTTGTGCTTCCGTATCGCCAATTTTTGCACCTTTTAAAGTAGTAATTTTGCTATTTTTCCACACATCTACTCTAGAAATGCGACCTTCTGTCAGCATAAATCCAAGATTTTTTGGTTCCGATTCTGGCTTCAGGTAATAGCAACTGTTATTCGGTGAATCTCCAACTAGTTGAGTACCAGCAGCTTTCCTTGCTTGAGAGGCAGTCATTCCAACTTGAACCGAACCAATACTATTAATGGATAATTTTGATTGATTTGTAAGTTTTGTCTGGGCGATGACTGTAGGAACAGTCATCGATGAAAAAGCAAGAGTTAAGGTTGCAAAAGTTAATAATTTAGCTCTACTATTCATTTGCTGCAAATAAAAACGGGTAGATATTTATCTACAAGAGCTATGTTGCCAGTTTCGGATTTTTATTTGGTTATAATCATATTATTAAGCTAAGTTGTCTATTTTTAAATGAGCTGTGAAACTAATCAAACACAGGCGGTTAAACTATATCGAAAAGCATTGCTTCCGTCAAAATGGTTAAGCGTTTACTGATGAACGCCAGTTGCTTCAACGGGGGGAACCCCTGCAACGCACTGGCTCCTGTTAATTGATAACTGTCAACTTTATTATGAACCCACATTCTGCACCCAAAACTGGCACACAGAGGCAGCAGTAAGTAAATCAAGAAGTCTGGTAAAAATTAAAATGTAAGGCTATACAAAAAAAGCTAGCAGTAAAAATCAGGGTAAAAGTCAAAAAATAAATAAAATAACGTGAGTTCGACGGAACTAAAAAATGGTAGGAGGTAGTGCAGGCAAATCTTTTGGGTAAATGTCAATCGAGGGTTTTTTAGGCAAAT
>JBALDB010000022.1:0-30477 GCA_036918135.1 Nostoc sp. | reverse complement strand
GAAAGATGAAAAGAAAAAGAAAAAGCAAAAGTATAATCATACATATACCACCAAGAAAATATTAGATTCTGAAAGCGAAAGTGAGGAAGAGGAGAGAGATGAAAAGAAAAAGAAAAAGCAAAAGTATAATCATAAAACTGGAGAAGGCTCTTCAACTGTTATGAATATTGAACCACCAACAGGGTGGGATGGGAAATCGTTGCCAGATAAAGCTTTTAAATTATTTATCACAAAGAATATCCGACTATTTAATATTGGTCCAATGCGGCTCACAATAATAAAATACAGTGAGAAAAACGTTCGATACCGTATCGGTACCAGAGGCGGTTGAGCAGAGAATTTCGTCGTTAAAATTAACAATGCGATCGCCGCTCTTGTCGGGTGCGTTAACTAAGTAACGCACCGAACCAATCTAATGGTGCATTACTACGACAGATATTGATTCGGCATGGCCTTGCGCCCCTACAATCCAAGGGGTTGCCACAATCTGATGCGCCTTTACCAACCAATATGCCGAACCGAAAACCGCGATTGCTAATCTTGTAGTGCGATCGCATTGGCATATTTCACAATAGACCAACTGGATTTTGCATTGATTGTAGACTTTTGATTAATTGTGTTACAAGTGCGATCGTACTACTCTACATATATAGTATAGGCAAAATAATTATCCACCCTACTGCTCGGCGGGCATCAGGAGAAGCCAATGAGAGAACGCGTAGCCAAGCCCAAAAAAGCTAGCACTAGTTTCTTCTCAATACCTAAACTCAGGCAACCGGGGCGCGGTTTTGGTCTAAACTCTCCTGGTGTCTTACGCCAAACAACTGCTGATTTGCCATTGGTTAATAAACCTCTGGGGCACGACATTAGTCGAATATCACTACACCCACAAACAAAACTCACAGTTAACCAGCCGGAAGATGTTGAGGAGCAAGAAGCCCAGACAGTAGCACCACAGGTGGCGCAGAGCATCAGCGAGCCAGAAAATCAGCAACCCGTGCAACGGGAAGAACTGCCAGAAGAAGAGGAACGGACAGAGGCAGAATTTCCATCTCAGGAATTAGAAGAAGAATTACAAATGAAGCCTCTTGATTCTTCTCCCCAAGCGGCTACTAAGGAGCAACCCCTAAAACCTCTCACCCACGACATTAGTCGAATGTCACTGCGTCTGCAAACAAAACTCACAATTAACCAGCCAGGAGATATTTACGAGCAGGAAGCTGATACAGTAGCACGGCAGGTGATGCAGAGGATAAGTGAACCTCGAAATCAGCAGTTTATCCAACACCAGGCATTGCCAGAAACGGGATTACCCCAAACAGAATTACAAAGGAAATTTCTAGTTGGTTCCATTACTCCTGTAGTCCAGCGTCAGGGTGGTGGTGTGGTAAGTACATCCAATCTAGAAACTTCAATTCAACGCGCACGCCAAAATGGGCAGCCACTCTCAAACGATATTCGCCAACCAATGGAAGAGGCGTTTGGGACTGACTTTAGCGGTGTTAAAATCCATACAGATAACCGTTCTCACCAACTCAATCAGTCCATCCAAGCTCGTGCCTTTACCACAGGACAAGATATTTTCTTTCGTCAAGGAGAATATAGTCCGGGGAGTTATCAAGGCAAAGAATTACTTGCCCATGAATTAACTCACGTTGTCCAACAAAATAGTAAGACAATTAGCCGTCAAACAGATCCTTCTGCAACAGAGGCAGTGACCGCAGACATAGATATTCAGCGGCTTTGTTGCTCTGGGTGCGAGCAGCAAGAGGAGCTTTTGCAAGCTAAAGAAGTTCCTGGCCAGACTATCGAACTTGCTTCTGATTCAGCAGCTATCAATACTCAATCTCAACAAACTACAGAGCAAGACGCTACTGAAGTTGAGAATGATGTACGTCAGGGACTTGAGGATAATCGCCCAATACCAGATGTTAGCGTTCAATCTCCCCTGGCAACTGGAACAACAGAACCACCACCGGACGATAAACTCTCTCAACAAGCTGAGTCTACAAAAAATCAGCAGGAAGCTAAAAAAAAGGTCTCATCAGGTCTGCCTGATAGTAATTCAGTTGAAATGGCTACACCCCAAGATAAATCTTCAGGGGTAGTTGAAACCGACTCATCAGCAACAGTTGCAGATGCAGCTAGTCCAACACCAGAGTCAGCAAAAGCTCAGGAAGACAAACCCAAAGGTGAAGGTAAAGAAAAGTTACCTCAATCGCCAGCAGTCCAAGCAGGTATGGCTGGCAAGCCAAATCCAGAAGGCATAGAGAAGGAAGCAAAAGCAGACCAAAATCAGCAGCCGAAAACTGAAGACAATAAACCTAAAACCAATGAAGCCAAAGAAAAATTACCCGAATCACAGACACTAGAAACAGCCTCCGCTGGTAAGGTTAATTCTGATGGCATGGAGAAAGCTGTTAGTCCGCAAACGAAAGCAGATAAAGGCGAACAGATTACACAGCAAGCTAATGCTGTTCAAGGTCAAGGGTTAGAAAAGTTACCTCAATTACAGGTTAATAACCCGAATCCGGAAAGCATGGTCAAAGCTGTCACCCCGGAAACTGTGGCAGAGAAAGAACAAGCCACAACTGCCGTTTTAGCAGCACAAACTCAGCAAAATGCTGTAAATACTCAAACTTCCCAATTGGCGGCAACAACAGTTAACTTTGCACCTCCTGAGCAGGAACAGACGACTCAAGGAGACGATGATGCTATCTTCCAAGAACAGCAGCAGGCTCAGGCTGTCAATGTCACAAATAACTTTTTGGCTGAAGCAGCTTTGCGAGTGCAAACAATTACGCAACTGGGGCAAGGAATTGAGGCACGCATCCAAGGTTCGACTGAAAATGCCAAAACTTCTGTGATGGCAGCAGTTGAGCAACAAAAAGCAACTGTTACAGCCGAAATTGACCAGCAGCGCCAGCAAGTGCAAAGCGAAGCACAAGCAATCATAGCTCAAATTCAGACACAATACCAGGCAGCAGCAGCGACAACTTCTCAAACAACTGCCACAGAACGTCAAAAAGTTACTACAGAATATACAACCTCTCTCCAGAAAGTAGACGAGAGTGAGAACAACCAACTGGCGAAGATTGAAGAATTTTATACCCAAGCAAGAGAGAAATACCGTGCTGCTGGCGTCAAAGTAGGAGACGAAGCGATCGCCTTTGGCGAACAAAAAGCGACTGCATGGGAATCTCAAATTACTGGTAAAGATGATAGCTTCTTGAAAGGGCCACTTACTGACAACAGACTCAAAGCCAGAGCCAAAGCAGCCAGAGAAGTCGCAAAACAATACAAAGACGGTTTAGTTAAAGAAGGCAACAAACAAGCTGATGCTGTCGCTCAAGGGAAACCGAAGGACATTGAAGGAATCCATAACATTGCCAATCAGTCTCGCCAACAACTGCAAACTCTCCAACAACAAACTCTAAGCAATTTAAACTCTGTTGAGCAGCAAGTTTTGTCTCAGCTGGCAGAAGCACAAACCCAGTTGACTCAAACAGCTAACCAAACTCTGCAATCTACATTACAGTCTTTAGACCAACAGCAAGCTGCTCAATTACAATTGTTGTCAGTTTACGGTCAAGGGCAAGTATCGGCAATTGAACGGGATGCTCAAAAGGCGATCGCTTCCATCCAAGATGGCATCAACCAAGCTGCTAACAGTCTGCAAACTGCCATTCAAGATACCCAAAGCCAACTCCAGGGAACGCCAGCGCCGAATCCAGATGAGTTGAGTGCTACTTTAGCAGAAATCTTGGCGCAGTTTGATAGCTCTGTGGCCAAAGTCCAACAGCAAACCGAACAGGGGATTACAGCGTCACAAGAAGGTATTGCCCAAGGAGGACAGCAAGCGGTTACTGCGGTAAATGGTATTGCCCAAAGTGGGCTAGAAGAGTCTAGTGGTGTTTCTCAAGAAGCCAAGACTACCTTAACTAATCTCAATCAAGGCGCTACAGACACCTTCAATCAAATTCAGCAAACCTTCACAACCACAGTCACTAATACGACTACAACAGCCGTTACAGGTTTTGGTCAAACTACTCAAGGAATTCAAACTGCTTTTGACCAAAGTAACCAAAACATGGACACTAACTTCCAAAAGAGTGTTACTGACTTGGAGAAAGGGTTGCGTGGTTCAATCCAAGGAGACAAACAGCCAAATCTCGACTCAGATATTCAAAAATACGCTCAAGAAGCAGCAGATAAAGAACAACCGCGCTGGAAAACAGTCCTGAAAGTTTTGCTAGTGATTGCTGTAATTGTTGTGGCAATTATCGTTGCACCAGCCGTGATTGGGGCAGTGGGCGCGCTAGCTGGGGCATTGGGAGCAAGTGCAGCTTTAGCAGGGGGGATTGGTGCAGTAGTTGGTGGGGCAATCGTTGGCGCTGTGGCTGGCGCTGTGATTCAGATAGGCAACAACGCCATCGACGGTAAGAACCTGCTGGACGGTGTGGGTAAGGCAGCCTTGGCTGGAGCGATCGGTGGTGCCTTGGGTGGTGCTGGTGGTGTCTTAGGTAACGTCTTGGGTCAAGCGGGTAAACTGGGTGCAGGGCTGACTCAATCGTTCTTGAAGTTTGGTATTGATGTTGCCTTTGATATCGCTGGTGGTATTTTTGGCAACTTAGCAACAGGAGAGCCGATCACTTTAGAAGCAGTTCTCATTGGTGCTGCGATCGGTGCTGCTGTGCAGATTTCTACAGCAAACCTGGGTAGACTTGGTAGATTTGGTCGCAGTGTTGAGGGTATGCAAACCAGGACATTCCAAGCTGGAGAGCGGTTTGGTAGTTCGCTGGGAGATGGAATTAAGACGGGCTTTAGTGGGAGAATTAATACACCGACAATTGATAGTCCTGGGGTGGATGCGCCAAATGTTCCACGGCCTGAAAGTGAAGCGCCAAGGAGCAGTCCAGAAGAAATAGGTGAGTCTAGCAGCACCAGAAGCACTCGCCCAGAAGAAATAGGCGAATCTAGCAGCACCAGAAGTACTCGTCCAGAAGAAATAGGTGAGTCTAGCAGCACTAGACCTAAGGATATGCCTGGTATTAAAGAGCCTGAGGCAGACGCACAAAGCCCTGAGACAACTAGGCCTAGCAGTACTAAATCTGAGCAGTTGGAAAATGAATCATCTCAGACTAGACAAACAGGAAAGCCTGAGGAAATACTGGATTCTGTTAACAGCAGAATAGCTAGCCAGTCTGATAAATTTGAGCTTACTTACACTCAAGACCAATTAGATTCCATCATCAAGAAAGGGAAAGAACTGGGACTGAGTGATAAAGTTATTGAGGATTTAATTTACACAGGGTCAAGAAAGGCTAAGGCGATCTCAGCTGATGAACTTATTGGCCAAATGGAACATTGGGTTAATGTCATCAGCAAGCGCGGATTCCCAGAGAAATTTGCTGATAAAAATGAGTTTCAAGAATTCAGCCAAGACCTACTTAAAGGTGTAAAAGCAGCAGGTATTCCTGCCGATGATATCAGAATCCAAGGCTCATCACTCCGCAAAACTAGCGCTCAAGATGTTGATATTGCTGCATTTGTCGATGAACCTAGTTTTGATCGACTACTAGTTCAGCGATACGATGGAAAAATAACAACAAGAGAAACTGGCAAAAAACCTGAGACAGTTTCTCTGAATGACAAGTCCCACGATGAGCTAGTTCAATTAGCTAATGATATTATGATTCCAGCTAACCGGGAAAAATATAATGGACAAGCCAGGACTTTCGGGAATGCCTTGCTAAATGGCATTATAAGTTCCAAGACTGATATTATCAAACCGCTGAAAAAGACCACTAATGAAATTAACGATAAATATCCTCATTTGAATGTTGAATCTATCTCCGTTTTAATCAGAGGCGGACGATTTGATGTGAAGCCTGACTTACCCGTTACAGGAAATTTAGACAATCAATAAAAATGAATAAAATAGCCTTCTATGGAACAATATATTCTGGCGATTACAAGGTTGTAGCCGTCATATTAAAAAATTGGCTAAAAACAGAAGATTTAAATATTAAAATTCGGCTCAGTGGTGAAGAAATAGTATATGAAAATGAGCAAATTTACTTGTATTCTTACAATTCGGTGACTCTTGAAGGAGTACCACCAAGTTTTTTACTGGAAGGTAATATGTCCAGGATGCTTGAAGAAGTAAAAGTATTGTTACAGCAACTATGGCAGTTGTGCCAAAAGCAAAATATTACTAGTAGCTTTGAATATGTTGAAGTGACAGAGGATGGAGATGAAGTCACAGAGCAGTTTTATATAGAATAAATTTATGAATAATCAAGATAAACTTTCTCTCTGGACTGATTCAAACCATCAGCGTTACTTCCTCATTCCCGATAACCAAAAGCTGTCTAGAGGTCGCTTCATCATTTCTACTCTTACTGGTATCCAAAAGAAAGTCACGCAAACTGCGATCGCTAACTTTGAAATTCCAGAGTCAGCAGCAAAAGCATACCTACAAACTGAAATGAATCAAGCGATGGCGCAAGCAAAAATCGCTGTCTCTAACCTGATGTTATTCTCAACACAAACTTCAGAAAAAGCCACTCCACCATCTAACGAAACTCCATCAGTCTCAGACATCATTTCCTCACTTTTGGGTGTTACTCCTGAAGAATTGCAAAATAATCCTGAAGCTGCCCAAACTGCTTTTATTAATATCTATAGCCAGTTAAAAGAATTTTTAGCTGAATCAACCTCTGAAAATTCTACTCAAGTTGAGAGTGCGCGATCGCGCCTACATTCCCTAAGAGAAAGGCTACAAGCACAAGGAATCAATATCAGCGAAGAAATTGAGGAACTACCTAATAAATTACAAGACGTGCTTTCCTCAGCAAGCATTGAAGAATATCTTCAAGAAATTTTTTCTAAACTACAGGATTTAGTCAAAGAAATTGAGCAACCTGATACAGTTGGGTCAAAAATTGATGAGGCGATTAAATCTTTGAGCAAAGATTTATTTATTGATGAAGAGAAGCAGTTGGAAGAAAAGAGAAAGCAAGATTATCAGCATTCAGCCGAAAGTGCGATCGCTCAATCTTTAAAGTTTCGTGGTTTTACCCCATTTACTGGTGGCGAGTTTAATTTATAAACAAAAGTAACTCTTTAAGATGTACAACAACGACTTATATAGCATTCTTAAATCATTTGTGAAATATTGCTGCTGTTGACAGTTGACTATTGAATGTCAACAGCCATCACTAATATTTTTCACTTTCTCCTGTAAGGATTGCTATATGATGTTCGGCAAATTAACCGTAATACGAAGTTGCGAGTGAAACATAATGAAACAACGCAATCATAATCAAAGTTTTTGAGATTGCTTCCCTACGGTTGCAATGACGGTTATTTGAGCGGACATGATATTATTTGACCGTAACAAAAAATCACGGATCTCGTCAGATAATCCGTGACTTTCGATCGGGGGAACCTACAGTTACAGCAAATTTCAAGGAAACTGAAGTAGACAACGATTCCTCTCTAAACCAGATATAAAGCCTGTTTCCCTTCTGAATTCAGTAATTCTGCTGTCAAAGCTAAAATTTATTTTGATTATTGACCTTAACTTATCTTAATATACTAAGGTGACCTTTTTGTTGCCCTACTTAGTGTTTGTTCGAGAATGGAGTTAACCTCAAAAGAACTTAAATCAGAGTTTATATTGGAAATCCAAGCCTGCTTACAACTAGCAGTTCCTTTGATAATCGCTCAAATATTGGAAGCAGGGATTCCTTTATTGGATGGGGTGATGATGGGCTTACTTAACAGTCAAGCTTTAGCAGCCAGCTTAGTCAGTCGATGCCGCATTTGCCAGCGCCAATCGTTCCAACGTTCCTGGTTGTAAGTCTCTCCTAAAATCTGACAAATTTCTGCACGCCCAATACTGGTTATTAAAGGATCTAAAACAGTGTTTGCAATCATAATTAAAACTAAATCAACTGAGAATTATTAACTAATCAGCAGCTATTTTTATACCTACATTTTGTAGGCAGTGGCAAGTATTAACAACTGTGACAAATTCGGATTAAAATTCCTCTTCAATCAAGTAATCTTAACTTGTGGCGTAGAAATAAAAATAGTTCAGCTCGTTGGCTGCCAGAGATAGTGGCTGCTTATGCCTATCTATAACTGCAACGGGAAAATTCGAGTCAGGATGTGATTTATCCTCAGTACACTCTAGGTAACGAATAAGAGTGTTTATAATCACCTTAGATTTGAATGCCTCAGCCTGAGTAGCGTATACAGCTAGCTTTTGATGAAGATGAGGTGGAATTCTGACATCAGCTTGAATACAGGACATGAAAACTAACTTGCAACTGCTTTAGAAATAATACCAAAAGTTTAACAACAAGTATCTCACTATACTGAATAAGTATGTTTTTTATGATATTTATACCAAAATTGAAGGGTAGTCGATTGATTAACCTCACTTTTGATGTCATATGTAAAAGCGCGTAAATGCTCCTACTGTTCTCAAAACTTTTCCTGTACCTGTAACCCTACAGCAATTCGCTCTTTTACCCTATCTGTCTCGCCAGCAGTTATTTCGCTTTGTTAACTGAGTCGTACCGCAGTTCGTGAATAGCTTAATGCAGTCCTGTGTATGCATTAGATCCACCGTTGATTGCTCTTGAGTAAAATTTATCGGTCTGTCATACTTAGGAATCTTTGAAGAGTAGAATTTTCTTAATAGAGTAGATTAAGTCTAGTCGTTGTGAACAAAGTTGCACTAGTTCTGACTTTAATGATGATTCTGGGTGCTTGTGTCGCTTTGATTGCTAGGAGCGTCACGTTTGATACTGTTGTTGTTGGTAACTCTCCAATACTTGGGGGCATTATCCTGCAAGCCAATGGTTCTACTACTGAAACCATTAAACTCAAAGACGTTAACAATCGCCGCTTAAATACTAAGGTCACGCTAGAGGTTGGGCGGGGTACTGTTTGTCTTGAATTACTGGATGACAAAGGGCAACCTACATCTTCAGTAGTATCAACACCCAAAAAGCCAGCCTTGGGTAAAGGTTATTTAGTCGCTGATGCCTCTAGTACCGTCAAATTTAGAATTACTGCAATTGAGGCAGAAAACATTGCGTATGGGCTTACGATAGATGACTCTCGCTAACTAAAAAATGCATCGGCTTATAATACCAATTCAATTAATGATTGCAACATATCCTTGGTTCAAGACGCGACGCCAGTCGTACAACGGGGGGAATCCTCCGAAGTTCCGATCAAAGGAAACCTCCGCTCAGACTTCTCTTTGCAACGCGCTGGCTGATGAATCGCGTCTCTACAGATGGTCTATTTGTTACATTCTTTTTTAAAATAGGTATAAAAATTTACTCATTTTACCTTACACAGCAACTTTACAAGACTTGCGTGTACACAGTAGGTGTAAGAGCGTCAGACCTAGATTCAAAGAATTTTATTAAGCCGATAGGTTCGTCTAACAAGCAGTATTTCCCACAAGACTCATTTTTACTCCACCTTGAGGAGCCAATAAAAAACCTCGACGTGCTGGAGTAACAGGGGCTTTCTCCTCTAATTTAAACTGATAATTTAACAGAATCGTCGCCAGAATTAATTTCATTTCAAACAAGGCAAATACTTGACCTAGACATTGACGAGAACCTCCTCCAAAAGGCCAAAATTCATAAGATGAGTATTTACGATTAATAAATCTTTCCGGTTGAAATTTGTCTGGCTGGGGATATAAATCTTCTCGACGATGAGTTAAATAAATACAAGGTGTTACATATGTTCCAGAAGCAACGTCATATCCCCTTAAATTAACAGGGCGTAGAGTAATTCGAGGAAAAGTAAAAAGAACTATAGGATAAATCCGCAAAGTTTCTTGACAAACTGCTGTCAAATAAGGAAGTTGAGCAATTTTGCTCGGATCGCGAGTATTTAAGCCTTGTAACTCATGCAACACGAGCTGATAGACTTCTGGTTGTTGATGAATCCAGTACAAAGCCCAAGCGATCGCAGTCGCAGTGGTTTCGTGACCAGCATTGAGTAAAGTTAACAGATTATCTCTTAATTCGGCATCACTCATAGTCTCTCCATTTTCATATTCTGCTTCTATTAGCAAACTCAGAATATCTAAACGCAAGGGTTGCACTTGTTGGTGACGCTCCAATATTTGCGCCATCAATTCTTCATCAATCTGTTGTCGCAAACGGAGATATCTTCCCCAAGGACTCCAAGCACCTAAATCCTTCTGTAAAGATGGCAGCAATAAAATACTGGCGCTGAGTGGTGAACTAGTCAAACCCAGCCAAGTTGCCATTAAATTTTTCAGTTTTTCAAATCTTAATCCCTCATCAATACCAAAGACTACTTTTAAAATAATCGTCATCGTAATGTCTTCACTTAGATGACGAGCAATAAAGGTTTCACCTGGTTTGAGGCGTTCGATCGCTTGTTGGGTAATCTCACAAATCTGTTGCCCATAATTGAGCATTTTGTCCCCATGAAATGGAGGCATGATTAGCTTTCGCTGTTTTTGATGGTGTTCTCCATCTTGTATAATTAATGAGTTTTCTCCAAGTTGAGGTTTGAAGATTTCATTAGCTGCACCTGGAGCATCAAGAATTTTTTTTGTGGGATTAAATAACTCTTGAAGATCCTGGGGATGACTAACAACTAAAGTTTCTAAATTCCCGAAGGAATTAGTAAAAAAAAGCTCTCCATAATTTTTGGCACAGCGCTCCAAAAAATCCAATGGTTTTAAGGTTGATTCGATTTGTTGGAGAAATTTAGGAGTTTTAAGTTTTTCAATTTGTTTAATTGGCATACGTCCTAGCTATCCTTAATTATTACTGGTTTGTATCTTCGTCTGAAATAGCTATCCGACTTGTACAAATTCTCTGTGAAGCTGTATATTATTTTGACCCCTCCCAACCTCCCCGCGAGTTTAGGGAGGTGTCGCAGGTGGTGGGGTTCTTTCTATGCATCTTCATACAGAATTGGTATTAGGGAACTCCAAAAAATAAGTTATCACGTTTGAAGTTGCTTCCCTATTAACTGTTGAGAGCCAGTTGCTATAACTCTTGGAAAATACGCAAAGCAGTGGCTCCTGTTAACCGTTGACTCTCAACAGTAGGATTTTTTTATTTGTCAGTCCCTTAGAGACGATTTGGATTGAGAAGAAAGGCGTAGACGCGTTCGCAAAGCGTCTCGTAGAGAAGCGGCTTGCCGAAGGCATCGCTCCCCAAAAAACTCTTCTTTTTACTACATCACATATACAGTGAAATTAACTAGATTATCCTGACCAAATTTGATTGCATCGCCATTAAGCAGACGATATTGCATACCAGGAGTCAAAATATTGTTGTTTAAATAAATACCATTAGTACTCATGTCAACAATCATATATGCATTTTGCGACCAATCCCAATCGACTCGTGCATGACGACGAGAGACTATTCCTTCATTCGGAATGCCAGTCAAGTCAATTTCTGGCGGCGCTATTCCTGGACTCTGACTGCGACGCCCAATATAACCTCCTTCCCCCATGAGGTGAAATTCTCTGCCGCTGCTATGAATCAGTTTTAAGACTGGCGCTCTTTGAGGCGGGGGGGTATATTGAGGGGGTGTTTGTGGATAAGAAACCCGTGGCTGATAAACTGTTGAATAATCTACCGGGGCTTGTTGAGGAACTTGATAATTAGGTTGGTCTGTTACTGGGCGCTGATACTGACTAGGTGGTTGTTGAATAGGCGGTTGACTTTGCTGTGGCTGAATAGGCGGTTGACTTTGCTGTGGCTGAATAGGCGGTTGTGGTGTAGAGGAAACTACATTACCCACGGGAGTGGAACACCAGGGACAAACCTTAGCATTGTTAGGCAGAGCGCGGTTAAAATATTCGCAACTAGGATTAGGGCACCGATTTGCAGGCATAGGAATTTATATCATCAGGCATAGGTTGTAAAGCGACAAGACCTACTTTACTAAGTAAACACTGACCCTGACGAGTAGTTAGCATCTGGGCAAATGTAGAACCACCAGTCAGGCGGTTACTGTCTTGAGGGTACACTACAAAAACAGGGTATCCCAAGGGGTAGCTTTGGAAAGTTGTGACATCAACATAATAATCATCATGTTGACACAAATCATCTGAGGGATTAATTGAGCGGCGATCGCGTCTTTGAAACAAAGGTTGATTAGCTGGCTTGTTACCATCCACAATCGCTAGGGGATAACCAGTACACTGTTTTGATGTTTTACTGATAATGCCAAAACCGATAATCCCAGTGGTTCGTCCCTCTAAAATCTCGCTGCGTATCTGGTTTTGGGTTTTTGTGGTATCCAGTTTAGTTACTTTCGCTGCAAATAAAGCTTTGTCTTGAGGGTTATTTTTCAAAACTATTTCTTGAAATTTAGCGATCGCTTCCGGTTCGGTAGGAGCAAAAGGTTTGATTTCTAGAGGATTTGGCAGTTGAGAATTAATTTGTTGCCAATTAGTAATTTTACCTGTGTAAATTTGACGCAATTGCTCAAGACTGATTTTCCCTCCCAGAGCATTAGCTAGATTTGAGTCTCTCTTATTAAATGCGACAAAAACAATTAATCCATCATAGGCAACTCGTTCTTTTGCTAGTTTACTTGTAATATTATTTTCCAAACTAGTAATTGCAAAGTCTTTTTTATTTGTTTCTACTTCTTGGATACTTTTATTTGGATTATTTACATCCGCTGATAAAACAGATTCATAGTTATATGTTGCTGTTGCATCTGGCTTGGGTTGAGCCAATAAATCTGCTAAACGACTGTTATCTACTGGTTGCGTTAAAATAAAACTCCATGTACTATCTTTTTCTCCTGTATAAGTAAATTGTCCTGAAGGAACGTTGGGAACTTCTGAGAAATTCCGCACCAGTTTAGACCATTCGATAAAGTTATTATTATCTGTATCTTTTAAGTGACGTAAAATGAAATACCAAATTCCCCCGCTAAGTAGTAGTAAAGCTAGGATTCCTAATAATAAAATTAAAGGTATTGGCAGACGCTTTTTGATTACTTGAGAAGCATCACGCACTGAAGTACTGGTACTATCTTCTTTGGGAAGTTGCAACAGTGTTTGACGAGCCGCTTCTGCACTTGGAAAGGGAGTTTCCAATCCCATCAAACGATAAATAAATTGTTTTAAATGGTTATCTGTATCTGGCCATTGTTGATTGTCTCTAGGATCTAAAGGTTGCTTAGTAGATAAATTAGTTGTTCGTCCTACCCATAAATAAAAGGCTACCATTCCTAAAGATTGTAAATCTTGTTCCGGTCTGGCGGGGCTTGGTTGAGGAATAACAGGTGGAATAAATAAGTTTTCCCAGATGGCTAAATCGCAAAAATATATAGAAAACTTTTGCTGATTTTCGAGTTGAATTAAAGTACTATCTAAATTGATGTTGCCGTGAGTTAAACCTAATTGTATTTGATTAGAGGGAAAACGCAGTTTTTGGGTGTGAAGAAACTGGAGAGTTTGTAGTCCTTGATTGAGTACTTCCCGCACTTGGACAGGTGTCATTGCTCCCTTTTCGGTGATATATTGAGCTAAAGTTTGAGATGAGTCTATTCCTTTAGCGATGAGATAGCAGCGTTCTCCTTTATCGTCAGCGATCGCTTCTTTTGTTTCCACAAGCCGAAAGTTTTGAATTCGACTATCGGCTAAACTTACACCACCGACTCTTTTAAAACTTTCTTTGCGTTTTATCGTTTCGTTTTCATTAAAACAACGGTTGGGTAGGAGGTATTCTTTGATGATTACAGGCTGTTTGTCTTTGAGTTGGATACCTGAGTATAAACGGCCCAAACCCCGCACACCAGAAAAACTACCTACTTGATAAGTACCTTGACTTCCTTTAATCTCAGCCTCCTGCGGTAAAGTTGCTGGGAAACCACATTCCAAGCAAAACTTAGCACCCTTGATTTGCTGCGCCGTTTGAAAAGGGCGATCGCAATTTAAGGGAGAATTGTACGAGCAGGGATATTGTTGATAAAAAGATTCAAATGAAGCCATAGAGAAATTTCGTGAATTGCGCCGATTACTTGCGTTGCGCTCAAGCTTTAACTAATCCTAACTTGAGTGCGGCCACAATAGCTTGAGTGCGGCTAGTAACCTTCAATTTTTCAAAAATACTGGTGAGGTGCGCCTTAATAGTAGCAACCGTCACATATAAATGCTTAGCGATTTCCTCATTAGAAGCACCTTGAGTTAACCAGTGTAAAACTTCTTGCTCTCTTTCTGTTAAATGCACTTGCTGACATGCTCTAATAGAAGAATCTGAATAAGCTTGAAAAAACCGAAAAAATCGACTTGCAACTTCTGAAGGTAAATAAATTTCAGATCTAGTCACAGTATTAATAGCTTCACACAATTGAGTTGCCAAACGATTTTTAAATACATAACCTGCGGCTCCCGCCTGCATTGCTCGAAAAATCCAGTCATCTTCTTGATGAGCAGATAATACTAAAACCTTACCAGAAAACCCAGTTTCTTTCAGACGTGCCAGAACTGTAATTCCATCACATCCTGTTAATTGCATATCTAACAAGATTAAATCTAGACTTTTCTGATTAGTGAATTTTAAAACTTGTTCTACACAATCTGCATCACCCACAACTTCTACAGGTAATGCAGAATTGATATTATAGAAATTAAGCAGAGTACGTATACCCTGGCGAAAGCGTTCTTCATCATCGACAAGTAAAACTGAAAGTTTTTGATTGCTAACCATCTTTTTAATTACGAATTATCTATCGACTCCTTGGTCTCGGCAAAATTAGTGAAAATTGTGCCCCCCCTTCTGATAAAACTTGTGCCCAAATACTTCCTTGATGATCTAAAATAATTTTTTTAGCAATGGTTAAACCCAGCCCTGTACCTCCTTGACGACGAGAATAAAAAGGGGTAAATATTTTTTGCATATCTTCTGGAGATATTCCTGGCCCTTGGTCAGAAATTTTAATTAAAACTTCATCTTGAAAAATCTGCCAGTTACAGGTAATGGTTGCTGAATCAGGACTAAAATGAACAGCATTACTCAGGAGATTATCAAATACTTGCTTCATTTGTAGTCGGTCTATTTTCAAGATAGTAGATGTATTAGGAATCGTAATTTTCAGCTTTTTATCATTAATTAAAGGTTGTAAATGTTTAACACTTTCAACTACTAAACTTCTTAAATCTTGAAGGCCAACCCTTAATTTTACACTTTGACCGCAATCAAGAAGTTCGCTTAAATTAGTATCCAAATCTTGGATGCTTTCGCTAATGATTGTTGCTTGTTCTTGCCAAGGATTCTCCTTTAACCCTAAACATAAATTATGTGCATACAGCCCAATCAGTCCTAAAGAATTACGTAATTGGTGACCGACTCGATGCAAAATATCTTCCAACAGTTGAATTTCAGTTTTTTGTCTTCCATAGTCTAAGTAAATATCTACATACTTACCTAAGAGCATGGCAGAGCGTTGTATATATAATTGCAAACTCTCTGAGAGAGGTTCATCAGTAATGATTTGAATGTATTCAGCTTTTTGATTCCTATACCCTATTGGGCAAACATAACAAATGGACGAAAAATCTTTTAATTGAAATTTTTTTAAACTAAAAACAGGCGGAAAATCCGTCAGCCATACTTCTGAGCGGAAATAAGCTAAAGTTTTTCCTAAAAAAGGAGATTGGTCTTGCCGATAATTGATAACCTCCTGATGAGTTTTCAGCAAGCAATCAAAATAGACAATCCGAACGAAAAAAATTGACTCTTGACTAGTTAATTGCTCAGACTCAAGTTGACAAAAACTTTGGATATCTGAGGAATTTAAATTGTTAGAGCCATTTTGTTGTTTGTGTAGAGAAAAGCTTAGTGTCATAGCTTCACTCGCTTTTTGTAGTAAATTTTTTTACTGTTCTCTTATTTAGTATAAATTTATGCAGTTTCACTAATGTTTATTTTTTTCTTAAGTTATCTTTGAAAATAACTTTTACAAACAAATATTAAGTTATTATTCACAAATGGATCTCGCTTTTGTAAGTATACAGCACTTTTAAGTTGTAACAATTTGATAAAAATTGTGGGATAAGCGCTCAGTCTTCTTGCGGAATTGAGAGAAAAACTCCTTCAGACTAATCTACACACTAGAGTTGCTATTTTTCGGATTTTTTAAGAAATGTTTTTGCTAAATTAGAGATTTTCTAATCTGGTAGTGGTTGGAAAGTCCAGTCAGAGCGATCGCTTTACTTAAAGAATTTTGGGTAAATAGGTAGGCGTAACCCGTCGCAGACATCGTTTGCACCGAAGCGATCGCTGTTTAACTTGAAATGGTATCCAATCCCCATCTAAAAATATCGACAAAAGTCTAATTACTTTAGCAGGGTGATACAGATACCCTAGATGCATCTGGATTTAGCTACCAGCACAATACCTTCATGCTTATCTTCGTTCTTCAAACTTTAGCTGAAATTCTAGCTGGAGGAACTTCACTCACCAGTACAGAGCAGATTGACTTCAGCCATCCCAGTAATCGCAGGGAAGAAGGAGCCGGGCCGACTCTCAATTTATATATTTATGACATTCGTGAGAGCAAGCAGTTCCAACAGGCCGGAAGGCAAGTTGAACGTAATATTACACGCCATCTACAAGCCGGTATTGTCAATTGGGCGCCTATTTGGTTTGATGTTTCGCTAGTATTAACAGCTTGGGATCGGACAACTTTAGGCGAGCATCACTTCCTCAGTGAAGCATTGACGCTACTTATGCGCCATCGAGCTTTAGAGGAGGAGTTTTTAGTTCCGGAATTACGGGGCTATGGTAGTTTACCAATGATGGTTGGACTACAACCCTCAGTTGAGCCTGGCGGCTTATGGAGCGCTCTGAATGTACCTTTACGCTCAGCGTTATATTTGACAATTACCGTGCCTCTTGATACCCAGGCTACTACAGTACCTTTAGTTTGGGAACGAATTTTTGATTTACGAAATCAAATGCGTGGGAATAGTAATGGTAGCACCCAAACTTTGAGTAAGCGCGTAGTAATTGCAGGTGTTGTCAAAAGTGCAACGACAAATCTGCCACTAATGGGAACAAAAGTTACTCTGCTGCGAAGTAAAAAATTCATGGAAAGCAATAAAGAAGGGCTGTTCTTTTTTGAAAACCTTGAGATGGGTAACTATGTTTTAAATATAGATTGTCCTGGCTATTTACCCCAGAATATCAATGCATTGGTAGATGACCAAAGTCATACTTTCAAAGAAATATTTCTAACTCCTGAATAATTAATTTTTTTCTGACTTGGAGAGACTTTCATGGCTAGACTTGATTACTTTGCTCCTGGTGTCTACATTGAAGAATTTGACCGAGGGAGCCGACCGATTGAGGGTGTTAGTACAGCAGTTGCCGGATTTGTCGGTTTTACAGAAGATGTTCGGGATGACGCTGAGCTATTTAAGCCGATGTTGGTGACTAATTGGACGCAATATCTCAACTATTTTGCTCGTCCTAATTCTGATGGTTTCACCGATTTCAACGCTTACTTACCTTTTGCAGTGTATGGCTACTTTATGAATGGTGGCGGTCGCTGTTGGGTAACAAGCATTGGTACTCAATTACCAGGTGCACCCAAACCTGCAACTCCAGAACCTGCGACTCTGAGAATCAACTCTCGTGGCAATCGTCCGGCCTTGCGCTTTACTTTGCGCCCCGAACAAGCAGCAGGTGGATTAGTAAATATTATAATTATCGATGGTTCTCCTCGTGCTTTACCTGAAGGTACTGAAGGAGAACCCCCTCCAAATACGGGAGAATATTTCACCGTTCAGATTCGTCGAGGAGATGAACTGCTAGAGGAATACCAAAACTTGACCATGAACCGTGAGGCTGCTGCTCAGGTAGCAACTTATGCGCTGGGGGCTTTGAGAAATTCTATGTATGTCACCCTAGAAGACATTACTCAAAGCGGACAACCTTTAACTCGCCGTCCAGTTAATGGTCAGTACGAACTAGCACCGCCAATTGTAGCTACTCCACCGGATAGATTTTCGCGAGATTTAGAAGGGATACGCGACGATCGCACAGGGGTACGCGGTATTTTTGAAATCGATGAAATCACAATGCTGGCCTGCCCTGACTTGATGCGGGCTTATCAAGAGCAAGTGCTGAATTTGGATCAAGTCCACGGCATCATGGAACTGATGATTAGCATGTGCGAGGGTTCTGCCAGTGGCGATATTCCTAATCCACCCAACCGCATGGTTGTACTTGATGCACCACCGGACGCTGTTAAACCTCAACAAGTAGTGGATTGGTTGAATAGATTTAACCGTCGTTCGATGTTTGGCGCTCTTTATTATCCTTGGGTGAAAGTTCCCAATCCACGCGATCGCGGCAATCCGATTTTAGTACCTCCTTGCGGTCATGTAATGGGTGTTTGGGCACGTACCGACGAAACTAGAGGAGTTTACAAAGCACCTGCAAATGAAGTACCCAGAGGCGTAATTGGTTTGGGTTACGACACCAACTTCCGCGAACAGGAACTATTGAACCCCCTTGGTATCAACTGCATTCGCAACTTCCCAAATCGAGGTATCCGCATCTGGGGTGCGCGGACTTTAGTTGAGCCAGATAAAACAGAGTGGCGTTATATCAGCGTCCGGCGGTTGATTAGTTACCTAGAAAAATCAATTGAACTAGGCACTCAATGGGTAGTTTTTGAACCCAACGACCAAGATTTATGGGCACGTGTCCGACGTACCGTCAGTAACTTTTTAGAGCGAATTTGGCGTGAAGGTGCTTTATTTGGCGATTCGCCAGAACAAGCATTTTATGTGAAATGCGATGCCGAACTCAATCCACCAGAAACCATAATTTTGGGTCGTTTGTATGTTGAAATAGGCGTTTGTCCCGTCCGACCAGCGGAGTTTGTCATCTTCCGCATCAGTCAATGGAATGCACTTGACGAGGCGCAATAAACCATTGCTCATTGAATTAATGACAATTGTACAGACGCGATATTGTAGAGACGCGATTAATTGCGTCTCTACTAATAACAATTTTTAACTTATTTAGGAGATGAAATATGCCTGGGGAATATGTAGTTGCTTCTGTATTCTATTTTGAAGCAGACGGGATCACTGAAAAATTCGTTCAATCAGTAACAGGATTAGGGGCAAAAAATAATGCTACCAAAGGTGTTAGAGGCTCAAGTAAAAATGGTAAGACATTACGGCAAAATCTTCCCGGACAGGCAGAGTTTAATAATGTCACAATCACCATGAATTACAATGGTGATGAGAGCCTGCACAAATGGTTTTTAGCCTGTAGCGAAGATGGAAAACCTCGTCAATGGGATGAAAACCGGAAAGCAATTTCAGTTGTTGGTTATACCCAAGATAAGAAAACTGAAGTTATTCGTTATAACCTGAAAGCTTGTTTTCCCGAATCATATACAGGACCAGAATTTGATGTCACAAAAAATGACCCGGCAACAGAAAAAATTGAAGTATCTATTGAAGGTTATGAAATAATCGCACAACAAAAAGAAGTCAAAGCATAGAACTTAATTTTTCAGTTTTTGTAAAAGGGATTGGGTATTGGGGACTAGGGCTGGGGCTGAGGAGATGGGGGAGTATGGGGAGATGAGGAGATGGGGGAGTGTGGGGAGAGAGGTGGTTTCTTCCCCATCCTCCCACACCTCCAAAACCTCCCACACCTGCATTTCTTCCCCATCGTCCCAGTCCCTAGTCTCCAGTCCCTTCTAGCGTAAAAAACAATGGCTGCTATACCTGAAATTCTGGCAAATTATCGTTTCTTTTTAAGATTAGACATAGGTCAAAATGATAGCGATGGCTACTTTTTAGAATGCCAAGGCTTTAAAAGAACCCAGGAAGTAATTGAAATTTGTGAAGTTACTTCTCAAAAATGGGGAACTGCTTCAAAAGGTAAAGCGGTGAGAACAAAACTTCCTAGCAATTCTAAAAGTGGTAATATTACTCTACGTAAAGGTTTAAGTGCCTCGAAAGATTTGTGGAAGTGGTTTGAAGATGTTGAAGACGGGAAGTGGGCCCAAAAACGTGAATTTATTTCTTTATCTATTTACGATCAGGCATCAAAAAAAGAAGCTAGATTTGAATTAACTGGCGCTTGGCCTACAAGTTACAAAATTGCCGACCTCAACGCTAACAGTCATGAAATAGAAATTGAAGAGTTGGAGATTGCTTTTGAGGAATTTCAACGCACACAATAATTAGGAGAAATATGTTTCCCACAGAGTTTGAATTTACGCTGCCTAAAGGATATCTAGACTCTGAAGGCAACCTCCATCGCAAAGGTGTGATGCGATTATCAACGGCGATAGATGAGATTGCACCCTTGCGCGACCCAAGAGTGAAAGCTAATCCGGTTTATGCCACAATTATTATCTTGTCACGTGTGATTACCCACTTGGGTGCTTTATCTGATATTAGTCCTGCAATAGTAGAAAAATTTTTTGCCCAGGATTTAAATTATCTCCAAGATTTTTATCGGCGAATAAATGGCTTGGAAGGCGAAAGTTCTTCATCACAAGATACAGTAAATTCTCCTGAACCAGTGCTTCAAAATTGAGGGGCTAGGAACTGAGGACTGGGGACTGGGGCTGGGGAGATGGGGGAGTGTGGGAAGTGTGGGGAGATGAGGAGATGGGGGAGTGTGGGGAGAGAGGGGGGCAAGATTTGTTCCCCATCCTCCCACACCTCCAAAACCTCCAAAACCTCCCACACCTGCATTTGTTCCCCATCCTCCCACCCCTCCCACACTTCCTGTTTTGCCCAATGCCCAATACCTAATCCCCAGTCTCTATGCCCCGTAAAAAGGATAATCTCTATACTGAATTTGCTTTCACTCTTCCTAGAGGGTTGAGTGATGGTGAAAACCGAGTACATCGTCAAGGAGTGATGCGTTTAGCCACTGCTAAAGATGAAATTTTGGTGCAACAAGAGCGCAAAGTTCAAGAAAATTCAGCTTACGGCGTCTTGGTAATGCTTGCACGTGTTATCACTCGCTTGGGTAGTTTCAACTCTGTTAGCCCAGAATTACTCGAAGGACTACTCCTACATGACATTGCCTATCTGCGAGAATTTTACAATCGAATTAACCAGCAAGGTAATGTACATATTCCGACACAATGTCCCCACTGCAATGCTCAATTTTCAGTAGAGCTAGAACTGGCGGGGGAGTCATAAGCTACCCCTCTGATAGTTTATATGAGGAGGTAGCTTTTATTGCTTATCATTTTCATTGGTCACAAGATGATATTTTAAATTTAGAACATACTACCCGTCAGCGTTGGGTAGCGGAAATCAATAAAATTAACCAAAAATTAATATGAAAGTAAAAGTTAGCTATTCACCAACTGTAAGTGAAGTCAATGAAGTTGACCTGACCACAGACACTACAACCAGGGGAGAATGGATAGTAGGCCGCTCTCCTGATTCTGATTTAGTCTTGGACAGCCCTGATGTTAGCCGCCTACATGCTAAGTTCTTTATTAAAGGTGGAACTTACTACTTCAGCGACCTTGGTAGTAGAAATGGCTCAATAGTTAATGGCAAACAGGCTGAAAAGGATCGACCATACATTTTGAATGATGGAGACGTGATCCGAATTGCAGATTATGTTCTGATTATGGAAACGATCGCTCCTTTGACCGATCAATTACCAGAGACCGTCTTCAGAATTATAGATCCTTCTCTGTTTTCTCGGTCGCGATCGCCTGAAAATGTCAGCACTCCCAGCGTTGCTAATCCAGCTCCAGAGGTTGTTAACGAAGTTATCACGCCAATTAGTAACGAAGTAGAAACACCAGAAATTAATGCTGCTTCCCCAGAAATCAGTGAATCAGAAGTTGCTTCTACTCCAACTGATAATGTAATCTCAGTTATTGAAATAAGCAGCTCTGAAAATATAGTTCAACCACCAGAAGCTGTCAGCGAAGTTCCACACGATGTCCGTAACGATATTGTAGATTTACGTACATTAGTTGTAGAAGAAGAACTTACCCCAGAAATTGCACAAGTAGAAGTTCCAGAAGTTAGCGAAGCCAAACCTGAGGAAGCAATAGCTACACCTGAAAATCTCATTGAGACTCCTGAAGAAGAAAGTACACCAAAACAAGCTACTGACGATCGGGTTACAGATTTTGACGCAGCACTGGCAGCAGAAGCTACCTTTGTACAACGACGCGATACAGAAAGTGCCATTCCCCAAACTACAGAGGAGCGCGATTTAGAGTTGGAAGCAGCACTAGAGGCAGAAGTCACAAATGTCCAGCCGCGTGATATTTCTGAAAATGTAGCTCAAACTACAGAGGAGCGCGATGCAGAGTTAGAAGCAGCGCTAGAGGCAGAAGTCACCTATGTTCAGGCACGTGACATATTTACCCTAGTACCTGAAGAGAGTAGTGTTCCCGAAGCTACTTCTCAAGAAACTGTCTCTGAAGAAACTGTACATTTGGGCACGCCATTTTATGAAGGAGGCAGGGCAGATGTTGATAGCCCTGTCAATGATGTTACCCCAGAAACTACTGAAATTGCTCCAAACGCAGACATTCAACATCAGGACACATCAAGTCAAGTTCTAGAGGAAACTAGTGAGGATTTAGTCAATTTAGATACGCCACTCCAACAAGACAGCGCAGATGTTGAAGTAGAAGCCGATGAAAAGATTGGTGAAGTTCCTGAAGCCTTGACTGCACCTGATGAGAACGTTCCAGTTTTCAACAATCAATACGTTGATTTGAGTAATACGAGTACAGAAGAAGTTAATGTAAATCAAGTCTCAGACTCAGGCGAGATTCAATCTCTAGAGCCAGTAGAAAGTGAAGCTCCTCAAATCACCAGTCAAACTGTTGAAGAAGTTTCGGAAGTAGAAGCAACTAAATCTGATGAAATTTCATCTGAAGTAGAAGCAACTGAATCTGAAGAAATTTCCCAACCAACAAACGTTAGTGAGCCTCCAGAAGCGATCGCTCTAAGAAACATAGTACTGATTGCTCACGAAAGCAAGAAATCAGAACTTGCGGAATTTGTTGCTCAGCATCAAGAATTTTTCTCACAGAACTTTACAATTACCTGGCCATCTGTGAGCGAAGTTTTACAACAAAAGGGTATAACTATTAGTCAACAAACTCCTGCACCAACTTCTGGAGGATATCAAACAATTGCTTCATTAGTTGGCTCAGGAGAAATTGTAGCAGTTATTTTCTTGAGAGATTTGCTGCAACCTCAGCCTGGTCAAGCCAATGAAGATGCACTGCTGAGATTATGCACTATTAATCAAGTTCTACTAGCAACTAATGTACCAACCGCAGAGGCGATCGTGCATTATTTAAAACAGGTAGTACATTAGGGAACTCTAAGAAATAAATTATCCCGTTTGGAGTTGATAACTGATGAGTGTTGAGAGCCAGTTGCTTCAAGCCGGGTAACCCGTCCAACGCACTGGCTCCTGTTGACTGTGAACAGTAGGATATTTTTTTGTTTGTCAGTCCCGTTAGTAGTAAGTGGGGACTGCAAATTAGGGTTGCAAAGATGATAGAGGGGAGAGAGGGGAGTGTGGGGAGTATAGGAGGATGAAGAAATCTTTCCCCCCACACCTCCCACCGTTCCCACACTTCCTTTTTCTCCCACACTTCCTGTTTGCCCAATCCCCAGTCCCCAGTCCCCAAATTATTTTTTGAAAAGTTGCAAATTGCATAGAATAATTTCAATCAAGAAAATTTGTATAAAAACATACGTATATTTTAAAATAAAACTTATGTAGAAAAATGTTTGCCAACTTCAAAAGTTTATTGAGACAGCCAGTTATATTTTCAAGTGCGATCGCCACAGTTTTACTAATAGGCATTCAAAAACTTGGGGTTTTTGAACCTCTGGAGATGAGAGTCTACGACCAGATGATGCAATTACGCTCTGACCCAGGGCCAGACTCGCGTCTGTTGATTGTTGCTTTAACTGATAACGATATCCAAAAATGGAATTGGCCGCTGTCTGGTGAACTTCTAGATCGGTTGTTGGGCAAACTTGAAGAATCCGAACCGCGAGCCATTGGTCTAGATATTTTTCGCGATTTACCAGTCCAACCCGGTCATGACAAGCTACTGCAACGCTTACAACAAAGTGATATTATCATTCCTATCTGTAAACATTCTGGTTCTAAAAATCCCGGAACTGCTCCTCCTCAAGGTGTTGAACCAGAACGAGTGGGATTTAGTGATGTTGTAGAAGATACTGATTCTACAATTCGTCGCAATTTATTATTAGCAAGTACCGAGAAATCTGACCCTTGTCAAAGTACGTATTCCTTTAGTTTGCAACTAGCACTCAAATATTTAGAAGTTGCTGGCATCCAACCAGAATTTACCCCAAAAAAAGAATTAAAATTACGAAATACTGTATTTAAACCTCTACAAGGTAACGCTGGCGGGTATGAAAAAGCCGATACAAGCGGTTACCAAATCCTCCTTAACTACCGTTCTAGTCATCAAATTGCCCAGCAGGTAACAATTACACAAGTGCTTGCAGACCAAGTTAAACCAGATTTGGTTAAAGGCCGTATTGTTTTAATTGGTTCAACAGCAAATACTTTAAATGATATTTTTAATACCCCATTTACTAGTGGTAAGTCAGATAATTCTGGCAAGATGGCAGGAATTGAAATTCATGCCCACAGTGTTAGTCAAATTCTCAGTGTTGTTCTTAACCAACAGCCTTTATTTTGGTCTATCCCTGAATGGGGTAAAGTTCTGTGGATATGGGGATGGACTTTAGTTGGTGGCTTATTAGTATGGCGAATTCAGCATCCTCTAGCTTTAGGATTGGCAGCAGCAACAGCCTTGGCTGTATTATTTGGAAGTAATTTTCTCATTTTTACTCAAGCTGGATGGTTGCCAATAATACCTCCGATATTGGGGTTAATATTTACTGGCGGGAGTGTGCTTACCTATACTTCTTATCAAACTAAGCAAGAGCAAAAAGAAATTGCCCAACGAGTTCAGGAACACCAACAATTAATTATCGAATTACAAGCCCTTTTACGGCAACGCGGCGATACTTCCAATGAAGCGCCAACAGTAATTGTTGATTCTATTGGGCAAGAAATTGCATTAGGTACGCTACTAAATAATCGCTACAGAATTACTCAAGGGTTGGGTTCTGGAGGATTTAGTAATACTTATTTAGCTGAGGATATTAAGCGCCCTGGTAATCCCCAGTGTGTAGTTAAACAATTACGACCTCCCCGCCAAGATATAGAATATTTAAATGTTGTCAGACGCTTATTTAATGCTGAAGCAGAAATTTTAGAAACTTTAGGTAAGCATCCACAAATTCCCCAACTGTTAGCTTTTTTTGAAGAAAATCGTCAATTTTCTCTAGTGCAAGAATTTATCCGAGGGCACGCTATGGACAAAGAGCTAACCTCTGGTGTGCGACTAAAACAAACTGAAGTTGTGGAGATACTCAAAGAAGTTTTACACGTACTTGTTTTTGTTCACGGCTATGGTGTAATTCATCGAGATATCAAACCCAGTAACTTAATTAGACGAGAATCAGATGGGCACATTGTTTTAATTGACTTTGGCGCTGTTAAACAAATTCAGCCCCAACAACAAGAAAATCAGACTATTTCAATTGGTACTCCTAGTTACGCACCTTCTGAACAAATGAGTGGGTTGCCAAAACTAAACAGTGATATTTATGCATTAGGAATTATGGGTATACAAGCTTTAACTGGAGTAGACCCAAGGGTGTTTCGCAGAGATACAAATACTGGTGAAGTAATTATCCAAACTGAACCTAATGCTAATACAGACGTTTGGCACAGTTGGCGCGAATTAGCTGATGTTACAAACGAGTTAGTTATTATTTTAAATAAAATGGTACATTTCGACTTTACTCGACGATATCAGTCAGCAGCAGAAGTGCTAAAAATTTTTGAAAGTCTCTAATTTACATAGTTATTAGTCATTTGTCATTTGTTGTTGGCTAAGGAATTACCAACAAATAAATTACTACTACTTGTGGATATCTCGCCTGCCCAAGGCTTAAAGCGGACTTTCCGGTTTACCTCACAAGAAAAATTGGAAGTCAACAGCCACCAGAGTTTTGAGACTATTTGTTGCCGATATCTCACTCATTGCATATTTACCTTTCTTTGTCAATTTATCATGTATGTTATTTTTGAGTGAGTCCTAAGCATACAACTAGACACGTAATCAGCCCTTCAACATAGATAGGCATCGCTACAAACACCCTTACGCTAGAGGTAATGAACCAAGTGTCTTCCTAAGATGAAATAGCATCGTTAGGAGATAAATGTTATGACCCAGGCTCAACTGCACCATGTAAATCCACAGATGCAAGATTGTATTAAAAATTCACGATTTATACTTAATTAGATAGATGAATTCTTTGGCATGGCAGCCTTGATTAACAGGGAAAAGCAGGCTGTCAGCGTTGGTGCAGCCTAAGAAGAGAAGCGGTAGCCAGATTGCGCTCTGGATTTAACGGATCGGGGCAACGAGCAAATGAAGTATGTAACTTCAACAAGATATCTTTACCAAATGCCTTTGAAGGATTGAAACAAGGATTCAGCACAGGTATACAAGAAGTAAAACCAAAGGAGTAGAACATCATGAACAGTTCATTGACCCGCCCCTTGGCTGTGGTGACGGGTGCCTCCAACGGCATCGGTTACGAACTTGCCAAACAATTTGCTCAAAACGGCTTTGATCTGTTAGTAACCTCTACTGGTTCGAGCATTAATGAAGCGGCTGTTGCTTTTCAGGAATTGGGTGCTAAGGTCGAGACGGTACAAACCGATCTTGCGACCTATGACGGAGTTGAGACACTTTACGACAAGATTAAGGCGATCGGGCAACCCGTGGATGCGATCGCCATTAATGCAGGTGTGGGTGTTGGTGGTGAGTTTACTAAGACCGATTTGCAGGAAGAACTCAATTTAATTGAGCTAAACGTCGCCTCAACTGTTCATCTTGCCAAACGAGTCGTTAAAGACATGGTAGATCGCGGTAAGGGTAGAATTCTCTTTACTTCGTCCATTGTCTCCCAGATGCCCACTCCGTTTCAGGCAGTTTATGCAGCATCAAAGGCATTCGTTCACTCTTTCGCAGAGGCAATCCGCAACGAATTGAAAGACACGGGTGTTACCGTCACCGCGCTCATGCCCGGAGCTACTGAAACCAACTTCTTCCAACGTGCAGGGCTGGACAACACAAAAGTCGGTTCAGAGAAAAAGGATGACCCAGCCGAAGTTGCCAAGCAGGGGTTTGAGGCTCTGATGGCAGGTAAGGATAGTGTACTTGCAGAATCGCTGAAGACGAAGATTCAGGGTGCTATAGGCAGTGTTCTGCCTGATACGGTCACTGCTGAACTCAATCGCCAGCTCAACGAACCCGGATCGGCTAACAAGTAAGCTGCACGAAGCTGTTGTACTCACTTTAAGCTGTTACGTCTTCTCAAGCTCACAGTATGACCATCGCTCGCCGATCTCAATATTAATCAGAAGAGACAAGCTAAGCCAACAAGACAATATCCTAATCAGACAATTGCTATGAATCAAGGCATTAAAATTGAAAAAACTCTAACTATCAACAAGCCAGCAGAGGAACTCTATCGCTTCTGGCATAACTTAGAGAACTTGCCCAGTTTTACAAAGCATCTCAAAGACGTGAAGGTATATAACGAGAAGCGCTCTCACTGGATAACTAGCGGCCCTTTAGGCATAAGCATCGAATGGGATGCAGACATTATTGAAGATCGCGAGAATGAATTGATTAGTTGGACTTCAGTTGAAGGTGCAAATATTGAGAACTCTGGTTCTGTTCGCTTCCAGCCAACACTCAACGATCGCGGCACTGAGGTGAAAGTCATTGCCGAATACAAACCACCCGGCGGAGCGATTGGAGATACTATTGCCAAACTCTTTGGTGAAGCACCCGAACAGCAGCTAGGAGACGATTTGCGCCGCTTCAAGATGCTGATGGAAACGGGCGAGATTGCGACAACCGAAGGTCAACCGAAGGGGAAAGGATAAATATTGGCTTCGCTGATAATGCTCTAGGCAATACCTTTGTGATTATCGGCGTGGGTGTTTGCGCTGGTCTTCTGTGTTAACCAGAACAACTAGATTCAAAACAGAGTAACCTCAGTAACAATGCCCAGTATCAGCTGCGCTAGCGCTAATTAAAGTTGAACATTTAATATTTTCAGGAGCATAACTCATGGCTGACATCGTAGATACACTCATAAATGACGGTCGCTTTACAACTTTAGTTGAAGGCATTAATCGAGCTAGTTTATTGCAAGGACTGATGGAACCTGCTGCTATTACCGTATTTGCCCCGACTGACGAAGCATTTTCCAAGCTGCCTTCAGGAACAATGGGAATTTTTCTCGACAATCCCCCTGAGTTAGAGAAACTGTTGACGTATCATGTGATTGCCGATCGCATTCCATCCAGCAAGATTAATACCTTGAGTTCAACCCCAACAGTGGAAGGTTCAACGTTGGCGATCGATACTTCTGACGGTATTAAGGTTAATGATGCCAGAGTTGTAGAACCCGATATCGAATCTGATAACGGAGTTATCCATATTATTGATACCGTTCTGGTTCCCCAATCTGTAAGCGAACTTTTGGTTGCCAGTTGAGTGATTCTGATGTAGTCTTTGCTGTTTTTGCTGCTGATATTTATTACGTAGCAGCCTAACCCAGGCATCGCGCTTGGAATTACAGAAATTCAGAACAACTTAAGGCGTTGCTGAGTCAGGGGATGATTTTGCACAATTTATAATGATTTTTCAATGGTTTCAACTGCCAATTCATCCCACATTTAGGCAACGCCTAACTTAACTTTAGGAGACTTTAGCAATGAAAGCAGTTTGTTGGCAAGGTACGCACAAGGTAGAAGTTGAAACCGTACCCGATCCCAAAATCATTAATCCACGCGATGCAATCATCAAAATTACCTCAACAGCAATTTGCGGCTCTGATTTGCATTTGTATAACGGCTTCAACCCGACAATGAAAGCGGGGGACATCTTGGGGCATGAATTCATGGGAGAGATTGTTGAACTGGGCAGCGGTGTTAAAAATAAAAAAGTTGGCGATCGCGTTGTTGTCCCGTTTACGATTTCTTGCGGCTCGTGTTTCTTTTGCCAAAGGGATTTATGGTCGCTGTGCGATAACTCCAACCCCAACGCTTGGATGGCGGAGCAAATGATGGGTCATTCCCCATCGGGTCTTTTCGGCTACTCCCATTTAACCGGGGGCTACGCCGGAGGTCAAGCGGAATATGCCCGTGTTCCCTTTGCTGATGTCGGGTTATTTAAGATTCCTGATGGACTGGCAGATGAACAAGTGCTATTTTTTACCGATATTTTCCCTACTGGTTATATGGCAGCAGAAAATTGTGACATCCAACCAGGAGATACAGTTGCAATTTGGGGTTGCGGCCCTGTTGGACAATTTGCGATCAGAAGTGCCTTCATGCTGGGTGCTGGGCGTGTGATTGCCATCGATCGCGTTCCCGAACGGCTCCAAATGGCAAGAGATGGGGGAGCAGAAATTTTGAACTATGAAGAAATCGAGGTGGGTGAAGCCCTCAAAGAAATGACTGGGGGTCGAGGCCCCGATTCAGTGATGGATGCGGTGGGAATGGAAGCTCACGGCATGGGTTTGGAAGGCTTTTATGACAAGGCAATGCAAGCGGTGCGAATGGAAACCGATCGCCCCAATGTATTGCGTCAAGCGATCGTTGCTTGTCGTAAGGGCGGCACGGTTTCGGTTCCCGGTGTTTACACGGGCTTTGTAGACAAGATGCCGATGGGTGCTTTCATGAACAAAGGCTTAACCATGAAAACAGGACAAACCCACGTGCATCGGTATTTGCAGACACTACTCGACCGCGTTCAAAACGGTGATATTGACCCGTCTTTCGTCATCACCCACCGTCTGCCGCTAGAGCAAGCCCCGCACGCCTACGAAATCTTTAAGCATAAGCTGGACAACTGCATCAAAGTCGTGCTGAAGCCGGGTCAAGCTGCTTAAAAACCGCGCTTTACAAACACTGAGATCGATGGGAATTGGGAATTGGTAATTGGTAATAGCTATATAGGTAATCGGGAATTGTGAATTGGGAAAAAGAAGGTTTACCCATCGCCCATCACCTATTACCCATTACCAACCCTGACAGATATCATAAGTATTCAACCGGACATGATATTACGTACAAAAAGCGCCCTCGTTTTGGGAGAGCGCTTTTGATTGTGTTCTATTTAACTTTCACCTGACTTAGGTGGCAATTAACCATTGATAGCAGGAGCGGTTATTGCGACTCTAGCTTCATCACCAGCAGCCAAATCCAGAGGGAAGTTGTGAGCATTGCGCTCGTGCAT
>JBALDB010000021.1:0-62826 GCA_036918135.1 Nostoc sp. | reverse complement strand
TTCTTGTTTGAGTTCGCTGTTAATCACCAAGTTTTTTCCTTCAATAAGGTTTTTATGTACGAGTAACTGTTCACAACCTATTTAGGATTACTGTACTATTTGGCAAGCTACATCGCCACTAACTAATCGCAGTTGAATTCTTCAGATTTTGGTAGATATATAACGAAGACATTGCATCTAAATTGATTTCTTTACTTTCACCTTGATTAGTATTTTTAAATAGTACTGTAAACGCACCAGCCCCTAACCTATATTGAGGAAACATTCGATAACAAGGTATTGTAGTTAAATGAGACTGATATTTCGCTAAATGGCTAACTTCTATCGCTTTAAAATTAGGAAAACGTTCCAAAAACCACTCACAAACTTGCTCATTTTCTTCTGGAGAATAGGTACAAGTCATATAAGCTAGATATCCTTGTAGTGAGACAAGTTTGGCAGAGTTAGCTATAATACGTTTTTGCCGATTTGCACTTTTATTAATAGCAGTTGGATGAAAACAACCAGGTGCTTTTTCACCCTTAGCAAGTAGCGATTGTCCAGTACAAGGAGCATCTACTATTACCAAGTTGCTAGAAGCTGGGATAATTTCGGCAAATATACTCGAATCTCTATTAACTACAGCACTAGGACTAATATGGCAACGCTTCAAATTAGAAATTAGCATTCCCAGACGTTTGCCAATCACTTCATTACCGATCAGGAAATCAGGTTGCAAAGCTTTCCAAGCAAAAATGCTTTTCCCTCCGGGTGCAGCACACATATCAAAAACCAAATCCATCGGCTGAGGAATAGCTAACAAAGTAGCAGCTGCAAACACTGAAGAAAAATCTAAACAATAAAAATATCCTTTTTCATGCAGTAAATGTTGACCAGGTTTTTCTCCTAACTGTAAACGGTCTATAAATTGTGGTTGCCAATATGTTGGTGTTTCCACTGCAAAAGGTAAAAATTCAGGTTTTTTCTGACACCAAAGAATACTAGATGGAAATGGCTGAGGATTTATTAATGCCTGAATAAATTTTTCTTGTTCATCTAGATTAGTAAACAAACGCCGCGAAAGTTTAAGTAATAAATTAGAAGGTTTTTCCATGTAGATATATAAATAAATGCGGTCAAAATTATGAGTTCTGAATTCTTACTAATTTGGTTGTATCAGAATACAAGTAAAACTGTTACACAAGAACAGTGTAATTAAGGCTTTTAGCTTCATACTCAAAATATAATGACCGCCATTGGGAATGCAATGGCCAAGCTACCCCACTGCACCGGAGAAGGTCATGTTCTCAGATAATTTTGGGCAAAAATTACGTAAAGAAGCACAATTATGGAGGGATGAAGGAATAATTAGTTCTTCGCAGTACGAACAAATAGCAGAACGTTACCAATTTAAAAACCTGGAAGCTGCTGCACGCGATCGCTTTATTGCAATGGTAATTGCTATGGGCAGCATCCTTTTATGCTTAGGCATAATTACTTTTGTAGCAGCAAACTGGCAGTCAGGCTCACGAGAAGTCAAGTTTATTCTGCTGATGAGCTTGTTTTTTGCAACGGCGATCGTTGGTTTTTATGCTTGGAGACAACCTGGAGCAAAAAAGCCACAACAAAGCAAACGTTCGCTGGGAGAGGGTTTGCTAATTTTAAGTGCTTTCATTTTCGGTGCAAATCTACTGCTGATGGCCCAGATGTTCAATATTAGCGGCTCAATTTCCCAACTGTTTCTCGCTTGGGGCTTTGGTGTTGTAGTCATGGCCTATAGTCTGTTCTTAAATTCTTTAGGAATTCTGTCTATTATCCTTGTGGAAATTGGCTATTGGACGGGGCTAGAAGATTTGTGGTACTCTTCAAGTCAAGTAACTTGGTCGCGACTAGTAGTGCAGCACATGCCTCTGTTGGCATGGTTAGTGTTTGTACCTTTAGCTTACTTGTGTCGATCGCGTTGGATTTTCGCTCTAGCAGCCTTTGTCTTTGCTAGTTCTTTGCAAGCCAATCTCAATCCTCTCCCACTGCTAAATTATGCTGATATAGCCCCTTGGGTGGCATCTTTTGCTTTTGCACTTCCACCTGCATTATTCTGGAGTTATGATGACTTGCTGTTTCCAACCATAAATTACAGGTTGTTTCAATTCCTGGCTCGTAATTTAGCGTTGGTAAGCTTTGGTGTTGTCTTCTATGTCTTGTCTTTTCGTTGGGTCTGGGAATCTTCAGATTATAGTTATAATCAACCAACGACTTTGACAAACTTATTCGAGTCTCTGCCGATAATTGATTTGGGAATTCTCAGCGGCTTGGCGGTGTTCCAATGGTTGTTTCTACTGCGTCAAAGAAATAATCCTCCCCGCCGCGAAGTGATTTTTACGACTGCTGTGATTACTACTTTTCTTGTCTTTATTGTCTTAGTACCTTTTTGGCATCAAACTATCAGCCGAATTGATGAACTTGGGATTTTTATTTTCAATGTACTTCTAGCAACATTAGCCTGGGGACTAATTCAAGAAGGATTGAAATTAAAAAGCAGAAGTTCCTTTTGGGGCGGTATGCTGTTATTAACACTGCAAATTATCAGTCGGGTACAAGAGTACGATACCGACTTACTTTTTAAGTCCCTGGTCTTTGTTTTGTGCGGTTCAGCTTTAATCAGTGCTGGACTTTGGTTTGAACGCCGTCAAAAGTAGTGCATCTAAGTCTATAAGTCAGAAGTAGTGTAAACGATCGAAGAAGTCAGAATTCACCAATTCGTTAATAATTTGGGAGTTTCAATTTTTCCTGCAATCGAAAATTCCAAATCTAAAATTTAATGACTTCTAACTCTACAAATTTTGGATTTGAGATTTTTATTTCAATCCAAAATCTAAGTAGCAGCAATGCACTAAAGGTGCGACTTAAATCTCAAATTGTGAAAGTTTCTCTGCGTCAGTCCTAATCTCGTTACTTTTCTCCTCCTCATTACCCCCTGCTTTTTAGGACTACGCTCATGGCAAGTAATTCTTCTGAATCTAAAAATAAACCCTTGTCTCCCGAAGCTGAATTTTCCAATACAGTGACTTTTCGGGATTACTTGATTGCTACTGAACAAAAATCGAATAAGCCCTTACCTATTTGGCGGTTAATAGCACCATTGGCGGTGCAAACAGCGCTAATTATGGCAGTACCAGCTCAAGCGCTTTACACAGACGTGACGGGTAAAACGGTGATTTTGCAAACCGTACCCGTAAATCCTAATGATGCCCTACAAGGAAATAGCCTCGCCTTAGACTATAACATTTCTCGGACTGCTAACTTGAGTAGACTGCCTGGTTGGCAGACGTTAGTCAGCAAAGGTCGTGGAAGTGGCAGAAGATTGCCCGAAGGAACCAACATCTACGTGACTTTACAAGAGCAACCATCTTTTGGTGGTGGTGTTCCTAGAGCTTGGAGACCATTACGAGTCAGTAGCTCGCGCCCCACTTCCCTAAGAGCTAATCAAGCAGCCTTAAGAGGTGTCTATGAGGATGGTTCCGTCAACTACGGTTTAGAAACATATTATATTCCAGAAAACCAACGGCAGCAGATTAGAAACGACTTGCAAGCCCAACGCGCTAGAAGAGGACAAGTACCACCGATTGTGGTGAAGGCGAAAGTCGATCCCCAGGGAAGCGCAGTACCGATTAGTATGTGGGTACGCGATCGCAACTATCGCTTTTAAGTTTTTATGCAAATAAACTTGCATGTCTACTCGCAAAGTTAGTCCTTAGCCCTTTGTGAATACAAATGACAAAGGGCTAATCGCAGCTTTCAAGAAGAATTCACAATTCGGGTAAAGTGTCGAAAACCGTCTGTATCATGTCTTTTAAAGTGTGTCTTAATTACGAATTACAAATTAGTATTCTTTCCCACTGCAATTTTATACCTAATTAACAAAATATCTGGAATTATAGAGAAATCACAACCGATGTACCAGGTTGCACAGTTGCAGTTTTTCCCTGGCAGACTAGCTCTACAGATTCACTGTTTTCGGCTGTGGCTGTAATCACCAGATGCTTTTGCGTAATCTCAATTTGCAAATCGTTACCTTGATGATTCAAGTTAACACACAACCGATTGAGGTGTACCGGAAACGATGGATCGAGGTAGAGAGTTCCATAACAGGCACTCAAGCCAAGGTAGCAGTGATGTAGCATATGTAGCGTACCCGCCATTGCACCTAAATGGATTCCCGTTTCTGTACCCGAACTGTTCCTATGAGAGCAATCTGTAAATAGTGCCTGCGTAAATAGCTGCCAGGAAGTATCGCAATCGAGCGTTACCGTTGCCCCTGCATAAATTAGACGGGACAAGCTCGATTCATGAGCAGTGTATTGGAGGTGATAGGCGATCGTGCGCTGCATCTGCTCGCAGTCAAAGGAATACCCTAGCCGTTCCATAAGGGCTTTAAGTTCGCTTTGGCTCAACAGAAAAAACAAAACAGCAACATCGGCTTGCTTGCTAATTTGATAACGATTGATATCATCGCCTTTTGCCTGTAGTGTCCACTCAATTCGCTGCTTACCATACTGCTCGTGGAATTGTTGTAAATCGAATGGTTGCAGGTGTTCAAACCCTTCATATTGGCTGAGAATCCCATTGTTAACAAAGCCGACATACATCTTGCGGCTGATGACATCCCACTGGTCAATTTCATCTTGGCTTAGTTCCAATACTTGCCAAAGCTCAGTGCGACGAGAAGGCGACAGGCGATCGAGTGCTTCACAGGCGCGGCAAAGAGTCCAGACTGCCATTAAATTAGTATAAGTATTATTATTGATACCGGGAGTTTTTGCCTCTGGATAGGCTGTGTGATACTCGTCTGGCCCAACAACACTGAGAATTTCATAGCGATCGCGTTTAGGGTTATAGGTGGCAAAACTCGAAAAGAAACGGGCAATTTCAATCAGCAGTTCAGCACCCCAATCGCTCAGGAATACTTGGTCGTTGGTCATAATGTAGTAGTGCCAAACCGTGTAGGCGATGATTATCCCAATATGGTGTTGCAAAAAAGTGTTGTCTGGTGCCCAACCGCCTGACAGGAGATTGAACTGAAAGCGGGGGGTTTCCTCGCGCCCAGTGCTGGCACTACGCCAAGGAAACATGGCACCTCGATAACCGTGCGCTCGTGCCAATTGTCGGGCTTCATCTAAACGACGGTAGCGGTAGAGCAAAATAGAGCGGACGATCGCCGGAAACCGACAAGATAAAAATGCCAGCACAAAAGTTTCATCCCAGAAAATGTGTCCGCGATAATCTTCCCCGTGCCAGCCGCGGGACGGGATACCAACATCCAAGTCAACGGTGTGGGGTGAGACGGTTTGCAGCAGATGAAAAATGTGCAGGCGGGATGCTTCCAGATATTTTACAGGGTCGAGGTCAAAGTCGCAGCGCAGCCAGAGCCGCTCCCAAGCTCGCTGATGTGCTTTGAGCAGCTCGGCAAAGCTGGGAGCGTGTTGGATTGCCAGTTTTGCGGCTTCTGTGCTTTCAGTAATTGCTGGATCGTGTGAGGTGTAAAGGGCAGCAATTTTTTCGATCGCAACTGTTTTACCGCAAGCAACCTGCACGTGTATTTGCTCTGCAACTTCAGCTTCATTGTTGTCCCAGATTCTCACTCCATCAATCTCATATCCAGCTATAAAGATGCGAGTCCTTGCTGCCATTGCGATGTCAATGTGAGATTGACAGGTACGCATTGTCAACCAAATGTGAGCTGGCTCTACCGTTCCGGTTGCAACTGGCTCTAAATGTTTGTTATTGAATGGTGCATAGCGAGGGACATTGTTGTTAGTAACGCGCCCATCGATCGCCGAACGAATTTCTAAATCGCCTGACCAATTCTCTGCCGTTAACTCAATGTGCAGTCCAGCAAGATGCGGTCGATCCATGCTGATAAAACGCTGTTCTTCCAACTTTGTTTGCCGTCCGTGGCGATCGCGAAATTGCACCTCGCGCCTGAGAAGACCTTGCCGCAACTGCAAAGTCTGGCGATAGGCAAGAATCTCAACTGCGTCGAGCGAAAACCACTCATTACCATCAATCCGAAACGTCAGTGACAACCAGTTGGGCAGATTGACGATTGACTCATCAGCTACCTCCTCGCCATTGACTTGACTGACCAAGCGATTGTAAATACCTGCCCGATAAGTGCCAGGGTAGTGAACTTTGTCTGCTGTGGCCTCCGGTGCAGCTGCACGGGTAACGAAATAACCATTTCCCAAGGCACATATGGCTTCCCGCCGACCTTCTTCTTCAGGGTTGTAGCCCTCAAAGACGATGCTCCAGGGATCGTCCGAGGGGTGAGAATTGCTAGGAGAGGACATGGGTATGTTGGGTGAGTTTTTCAAATAAGGGGTTGAGCTGCGATCGCGTTGGGTAGGCGGGTTGGGAACCATACTTAGTCACGGCAGCATGTGAGGCGGCGGTAGCGAAACAGGCAGCATCTTGCAATGAGCGACGCTCTAGGACAGCAACAGCAAGCCCCCCGGCAAAGGCATCGCCTGCACCAGTCGCATCAACAACATCTATCTTTATAGGGGGAACATGCAGCGTCATGTCTCGGTTCACCAGAACACAGCCACCATCTTCTAGTTTGACACAGGCATTCTTTACCCCCTGTTCTACAAAGTAATGGGCGGCTTGGACTGCATTATCCACAGAGTCGATGGCAATATCTGTTAACTTCTTTGCCTCACCCGCATCTGGGACGATGTAAGTTACCTGGGGAAACAACTTAGCATCGACTCGTTGTGCAGGCGAGGGATCGAGGATTATCGGCATGTCTCGCTTATGGGCAGCGGCGATCGCGTGCTGAACAATAAAAGGTGGAATCTCATAATCAACTACCAGGACTGAGCCTAATGGCGCATCCCTAATTGCTGCACCCACTTCAGCCACATCTTCCTCTGCCCAGTCGTCGTTGGCATTTCCAGCTAAGATAATTCCCTTCTTGCCATCGGGTGGAACAGTAATCATGGAAACACCCGTAGCTTTGCCTGCAACAGTATGGACATAGCGCAGGTCAACGCCTATCTCTCGTAAAGGTTGTAATGCTTGTTGAGCCAATGGATCGTCACCCACACGAGCAATCAGCAATGCAGTCACATCCAGTTTGCGAGCCAGGTAGGCAACATTTGCTGCTTTACCACCACTCTGTTGAAGAAAGTCGTGTGCCAGTAGCGTTTCACTCAAGTCAGGGCGGCGATCGACCCGCACCTGAAAATCGGCATTAACGCTACCGAGGGAAATCACGATTCCCTGATGCATGATGTCTGCGCTCCTAGATTCAATGGACAAACCCTGCTGAAACTGCAAATGAATTTACTAGAAAATTAGACAATTTTTTAGGGGTGCAAGTCATCTAACTAGAGTTGTCTTTTAGAGCATTAATTCAAGATGTTTGCAACTATTAGAAAGTGAGTAACTTTTGTCAATACGTCTGAGAGTATAAATAAAGAAGTTGAGAAAAATACTGTCAGAAATTACTATTTGATTTGTTTTTTAAAAGCGAAAAAATTTGTATTGTTAAAAATCAACCTTAAGCATAGTTAGCTCAATTAATTTTTTACACCTTTGGTTGAAGTAAATTAAGAATTTTTTGATGAAATTTAACTAGAACAATCCAAATAATAAAGGTATATTTGCAATCAAAGCAGTAGTTTTTCATGGAATCGGAGATATTCGACTGGATAACGTACTAGATCCAAAAATTAAAGAACCAACAGATGCCATAATTAGACTGACTTCTAGTGCGATTTGTGGCACAGATTTACACATGATTCGGGGAACATTCACAGGCATGAAACCCGGAACAATTCTAGGACATGAAGGTGTTGGCATTATTGAAGAAATTGGTTCTAATGTCCGGAATCTGAAAGTGGGCGATGCCTGACGGCAAGCCGCTTCGCGTCTACGCGTTGTTGTTCCCTCAACAATTGCCTGTGGCTACTGTTCTTACTGTCGTAGCGGTTATCAGGCTCAATGTGATAACGCCAATCCCCACGGACATAACGCCGGGACAGCTTTTTTTGGAGGCCCAGAGGCAGCAGGCCCCTTCGATGGCTTGCAAGCAGAATACGCTCGGATTCCTTATGCTAATGCCGGATTAGTCAAGTTACCAAAAGAAGTGACAGACGACCAAGCAATTCTTCTTTCTGACATCTTCCCTACAGCTTACTTTGGAGCCGATATTGCAGAGATTACACCAGGAGATACAGTTGCCATTTTTGGTTGTGGCCCGGTTGGCCAGTTTGCAATTGTCAGTGCCAGACTCTTTGGTGCAGGACGTATTATAGCAGTGGATACAATTCCCTCACGCTTAGACATGGCGCGCGATTTGGGTGCAGAAGTTATCGATTATAATGCCGAAGACCCAATTGAGGCGATCCGCGAACTGACTGGAGGAGTTGGTGTAGATAGAGTGATTGAAGCAGTTGGGGTAGATGCTAATACTCCTGACAGTGGCCCAGCAGCCGAAAAAGCTCAAAAAGAAGCACAAGAATTTCAGCAACAGCTACAAAAGATTGCTCCTAAAACTAATCCTCAAAATGGCAATTGGCATCCAGGTAATGCTCCTTCTCAAGCATTGGAATGGGCAGTCCAAGCGTTAGCTAAAGCTGGGACACTCTCGATTATTGGAGTTTATCCACCAACTCACAATTTCTTTCCCATTGGCACTGCAATGAATAAAAATCTCACAATCAATATGGGGAATTGTAATCACCGCAAGTATATTCCTACTTTGGTGGATTTGGTTCGTAATGGTACAGTAGACCCAACAAAAGTTTTGACCCAAGTCGAACCGCTAATGTCAGTTATTGATGCATACAAGGCATTTGATAAACGCCAACCAGGGTGGGTGAAGGTGGAGTTAGTACCGGGAGCAGCTTTAGTTAATAGCTAAGGGAACTCCAAGAAATAGATTATGCCATTTGAAGTTGCTGGCTGATGATATCAAATTCGGCTAATTACTTACGATGTGGTTGGTGTTGTTAGTAATTGGGAAAAAGGTAATTGCAAATTGGGAAAAAGGTAATTGCGAATTGGGAAAAAGGTAATTGGAAACAAATAATTACCCGTTACCCATTACCGATTACCCATGACCTATTACCCATTACCCATTACTAACCCTCACAGATATCATAAGTATTCAACCGCACATGATATTAGTGGAGTCTGTAATTTGTCAGCCCGACAAGCAGGCGATGCAGTCCAGGCCTGGAAATGTATTGCTTTTTGAAGTGCAGAATATAAGTTAATTAAGAATTACGAATTAGTATAACCTCTGGCTTGCCGAGATTGATGAGCATAAATCATATGAGAAATAACTGGAGGTTCATCGCCTTGATGAAAAGCAAATACTTGGTTGCGAATTTCTCGATCGGCGATTGTAAAGCGTTCGTACTGGCGTAAATGATCCACCCAAGACTCAACTATAAACGTCTCCAGATAACGAGTCGGTTCGGCGGTATCCTGAAAAATACCCCAACGAATAGCACCATCTCGCAGCCGTACTATTCGTAGAGAAGAAATTGCCGCCATGAATTTTTGTGCTTGGGTAGGGTCAATGCAATATTCAATCGTAACTAAAACTGGGCCTTGTTCTGGCTGCAATTCGATCGCCACCATCGGCTCTGCTCGCCGTAATGCAGGAGCTAAATCGAGTTTTCCGGATATCAACTGGTAACGCCGTGCTGTTAGCGTTCCTGCCAGTAAGCCGATGGCGGCAGTAAATAAAGCAAGCGGTGTTCCCCAATGTTCAGCCATAGCCCCCCAAACAATACTACCGATTGCCGAGCCTCCCTGAAATACCATCTGGTACGTTCCCAAAGCCCGCGCCTGTACCCAAGTCGGAACAGCAAGCTGCACGGTAATATTCAAGCTAGATGTCATACTTGTCCAAGCAATCCCAGCCGCTAGCAATGCCAGTAATACCAGAGGCGTATTGTGGATGAATGCCAAAATCAATGTGGCGATCGCAAAGACAACAGTTCCTGCAATCACCACTCCATCAGCTGTGAGATGTTGCCGTACTCTCGGCAGCAAAACTGCGCCAGCGATTGCTCCCAATCCGAAGCAGCCGAGTAGTAAGCCATACCCGCCTGCTCCTTGCTTGAGATCCTGTTGTGCTACTAAAGGCAACAAGGCCAGCAAGGCACTTGTACAAGTGGTTAAAACAGCAGCTCGAATTAATACAGCTTGCAAGGCAGGGGAAAAGCGAATATAGCGAATACCAGCCCGCACAGAACCTAATACTCGCTCTGCGGGCAAGGCGCTTTCATAAAGCGGTTTGCGCTGCCAACGGTAAAGGATGAAAATCACCCCAACAAAGGAAAGAGCATCAAGAAAAAAGACGACTCCCGCATTGCTTGCTACCAAAATCAAGCCAGCGATCGCCGGGCCGACTGCTCGTGCAATGTTAAATCCAGCACTATTTAAAGCAATGGCAGCTACGAGTTCCGATCGCGGTACCAACTCAGGCACAATCGCTTGCCAAGCCGGCCCATTCATTGCCGCTCCCAAGTTGAGGAGAAATGTCAGTACGAGCAGCGACCAAGGTTGAATACTACCTACAAAAATTAATCCACTCAAGATGAGTGCGGCAACTAGCATCCAAACTTGCCAAAATATCAGTAACCGACGGCGATCGAAAATATCTGCCGTCGCTCCTGCTGGTAGTCCTAGCATCAGCACTGGCAAAGTTGCTGCTGTTTGCATCAGTGCCACTAATAGTGGTGAGGTAGTCAGAGAAGTCATCAGCCATGCTCCGGCTGTGTCCTCCATCCAGCCCCCAACATTAGAGACAATCGAGGCAATCCAGCGATCGCGAAACAAAGATGTACGAAGCGGACTCCAAGCAGAAGTTGTCATTAATGGTGTAAATAAGTTTATTTAAACAAATGCTTACTTGAGCATTCTCGGAGCAGGGCCGCGAGTAGTATCTAGTCCCGACACACGAGGTAGGGTAATCGTTTTGCCTGTTTGTGCCGCTTCGTAAATCAACGCCATCAGTTTTTGGTCTTGCAAACCTTCTTCACCAGGGGTATGGGGTTGCTTATTTTGAATTACACAATCCGCCATGTGATCGATTTCTAAGGCGAACTGGTTCTTCTCCCCGATCCGCACTTCACTGATGTTTTCAGCCATGCTATTTGTTGGTGATTTACGCGAAATCATCATCCGCAAACCGTTGTAGGAGAACCCTGGATCGAGTTGTGCCCAAGCATCAGAACCAAAGACGCGAAACCGCCGTGCTTCGTGAAAGCCGTAACTAGTGGAGCAAATCCCTAGTATCCCACTAGGAAATTGCAATTGGAAGGTGACACTTTCTTCTACTTCTTTAAAGCGGGGATCGCCGGGAGTGGTGAAGGTTTGGGCGTTAATCGCGATCGGTTCTTCTCCTGTCAAATAACGGGTTGCATTCAAGCAGTAAATTCCCACATCTGGTAAAGAGCCACCTCCAGCTAAAGCGCGTTTTAACCGCCACTGGTTTAAGTCACCACCCTGGTTTTGTCCGTTATCTGCTTGAATCACTTTGATGGTTCCCAATTCTTTGTTGCGAATCATCCCAATCATCGCCCGATGGTGTGGCTCGTATTGGCAGCGATAAGCAATCATCAGCTTGCGATTGGCTTGTTTGCACGCGTCAATCATTTGTTGAGCATCTGCGACTGTGGTTGCCATTGGCTTTTCACACAGAATATGCTTTCCCGCTTTGGCACCACGCACCGTATATTCCCGGTGCATACTGTTGGGTAGTACAATATAAATTACATCAACGTCTGAATTATTGCGGAGATTGTCGTAATTCTGATAGTTGTAAACGTTCTGCGGTTTGATGCCATACTGTTGGGCAACTTGATTAGCTTTGGCTGCATCGCCACTAACTAATGCAGTTGGCTTTGCTAGTTTACATTCTGCAAACGCAGGCATGATTTCTTCTAATGTCAGTCTCCCCAGTCCAACGATCGCAAACCCCAAGCGTCGCTCTGGAGGCAATGCAGTCGGCGGCCCCCCTGTTTCAACCTCAGTCTTTTCCGAGATGGGTGGAAACTGAATCTGAGGGGGCAAAGTGCCTCCATGTGGGGTAGCTTGCCCAGTTGGCTGCTGGGCAGCAACCTGTTCGCCCATACTACCAAGCGCAGCAGCTGAAATCGCTCCTAATCCAGCAGTGGTCAAAATCTGACGACGAGAAAATTCTCCTTTAAACAATTCAGACATTGTGTTTCCTTAACGATCGAATTTTGGACTTATGGGGTACTGGTTGGAGTTGGGGTACTGGTTGAACTTCCAGAATTAACAAGGGAACTAACCTGTTGCAGGTGGGCTTGGAGGGTTGGTAGTTTTTGAGCCGCAAATGCTTTCACGTCTGGATCTTGTCCCTGTTGAGCTTCAGTTTGAAATGCAGAAACATCCTTTTGATGATCTTGAAGCATCTGATCCGAATAGTCGCGGTCAAAGTCAGTACCAGAAAGTTGGGATAAGCGCTGCTTGACTTGCTGATTTGTGCTGTCGAGCTTAGTTGGCAGGGTTACACCTTTTTTCTTCGCCAACTGTTTGAGTTGATTATTCACCGGGGTGTGATCTTTAACCATGCGCTGTCCATACTGTTTTACCGCATTGCTAGTTCCACGTTTTGATGCCAGTTGTCCTAGTTGGACTTCTGCTAAACCACCTTGAGCAGCTTCAGTCATGAACTGTCTGTCTGAAGAACTGAGGCTATTTTGCCCAGATGTCGTTGGTGAGGCAGTTGGTGAGGCAGTTGGTGAGGCAGTTGGTGAGGCAGTTGGTGATGCAGTTGGTGAGGCAGTTGGTGATGCAGTTGGTGAGGTAGTTGGTAATGGACTTTCGGTCGTTTGCACTGATTGAGCTGGTGGAGCTTCAGATGTAGTCTGGTCATGGGGAGTAGTTGGTGTGCAACCAGTTGCCAATAAGGCGATTGCCACTAGACCAGTAGAGACTATTTTAAAATTAGGCACGAGCGATGTTCTCCTTGGATAAAGTTGTATTTTGCAACCTACAGTTGCAGCGATTTAGAATATCAACTTAGCGATCGCCCATTTGAGTACAATCACTAACTACAAACAAAATCTATTAATTTCAGTAGTGCTGAGTGGAATCATTCTTTCCATAATTCAATTCCTTTGCTTGTTTTCTAGCAAAAGTTTCAGACTCATTGCGATCGGCAGCAGTCTAAACTAGGGTGTTTTAACCTCAGCTTCATCTCTGTAACTTTTAGATTTATAGTAGTAGCTCGAATAGTAAAAAAAATATTAGCGGAAAATACCTGCCCGGAGACTGAAGTTATCTTTGCTTATAAAATATAGTTCGTTATAACCGAAGAGGGTTACCAAAAGTGAAGTGATTTGTATTATGTTAGGCGATCGCTTTTTGTTTAAAACTTCAGCAAGGAAGCGAGCTTCTACAGAGAATGACAATTATATAACCTTTAGGGGTCTATGCATGTAATATGATGTTCGGCAAATCATTCGTAATATGTCGTCTCAAGCGAGTGAAACGTTCGCCTAAGGGGTTCGCCGCAGGGTAGTAAAACAACGCAATCACAACGTTTTCGAGATTACTTCCCTACGGTCGCAATCACTATTATTTGAGCGGATATAATATTAAGACAAAAAATCAGATTTGAAGAAAGTTCTAAATACGAAGAAGGACTAAGTTTGGTTCGCAGATTCTAATCACGAATTAATCCTCTTTTTCCACATCTGGTGAAAAGTCAGATAGGTGTTCGGGCTGCTTTCTATGATTCTGCTGCGTATGCAAGTTAAGTTACTCAAATGACTTTAAATTTTTTTAATTATTACTAAAGGATCGTTCTACTAAAACGGGTTTTTTGTCTAATATCACAAAATCACGTTACTGTGTTTTTCCTTTGTCCTTCGGAAATACAAAGGACAAAAGACTAATGACCAATGACGGTTTTAACTAAAAAATATCTAACTTGGGCGCATGTCAAGTTAATCTTCATGGCGTAACTGCCATGCTGCACCAAAAGCGGCTCCAGCTCCAGCTAACAATCCTGTACTCATTCCTTCGATAGTTTTTTGGATTGGATCTTGAGTTAGGCAATCACTTGTAAGCTTGCTATCTTGCAAACACAGATTGCTTTCTGCCCAACTGGCAGTACCTCCTAAAATTACACCAGTAATACTACAGGAAACAACTAGCAGCAAAAGGCGTCGCGTTTTTCTACTTTTTCTATCCATAGATGGATGTGTTAAAGATTAGTTACCGATCTTCAACTACTTTACACATCTTGGCTGCTAATGTCAGCTGTGATTTGTAATTTGTCATTATCCTTTGCAAATAAATAATGACCAATGCTCAATGAGAGACTATTTATAAAATAAATCTTAAGGTAGGGTGTGTTATGGCTTTAGCTTAATGCCCACTATTTACATGCTGCCAAATAGCGCTTCGCTCATCTTTTTCCTGACAAATCATCTAAAAATATGCGCCTGAAACACCCTACAATAATTTTATTTTTACTTAATAAATGACCTGTGACTAATGACTTTTTTGGTGACGTACTTCAATTACAGTATGAACATTGCCGCGAGGCGTGAAATCTGCTTTTACAGTAACTTCTAAAGGGTCACAAGCTGCGACAAAATCATCCACTATTTGATTAGCAGATTCTTCGTGAGAAATATAGCGATCGCGGTAACTATTAATATAAAGCTTGAGTGCCTTCAACTCTACTACTCGTTCGTTAGGCACATAGGTAATATAAATAGTAGCAAAATCAGGATAGCCGGAAAAGGGACATTTACAAGTAAATTCTGGCAAAGTAATGCTAATGTCGTATCGCCTTCCCACACGCGGATTAGGAAACGTAATTAGTTCGCCTTCTGCGATATTACGCTCGCCATACTTCATTTCTTGACTTTGCTGCGATAGACTTTCAGGTAAATTATTAGTTGTCATTTGTTAATTGTGATTTGTCATTGGTCATTGGGTATGGGGAGTGCAGCAGAAGTGGGGTGGTGGGGTGAAATTCTCTTTTCATCTTTCCCTGTCTCCAGTCACCACTCAACACTCCTGTTTCTCCCAGTCTGGACAATTCTCATCTTCATAACCGTGGGGATGCATGGCACAAACTAACAAGTTACCGCCATAAACTTGACCGTGGTAGTGAGTACAACCGATACAAGCTGGATTTGTTTCCGCTGTGGGTTCAACTGCATAGGGAAAACCCGGATCTAGATCTGCTACAACGTCTTCCAATTCCCAGTAAGCATCCTGTAAATACTGATCCACTTCAGTGACAATGCTACTGTGTACTTGCTCGCTAATTTCTTCCGTTAGCTCAAAAAAGGCGTCTACCATTTCACCCATTCCCAGGAAGAAACGCTCTACCTCATCTGCCACTGTTTCTACGATTTCTATTAAATCTTTTTGCCATTGCTCCATAAACTTGACGCCTTTAGAGGCTATAAACAGGACGTTCTGCGCTGTCTAATTTGAAACACTAATGTACAGATTAGGGTATGTATTATATCAAGTATTGTATATGTAGCGCCATGTCAAAATGCCAGTTTTTAGTGAATTTAGGGCTAAAACAATGTTTTTGACTAATCGCGTTGCAATCGTTTTAACTCTTCTTGCAGTTCTAGCACTTGGTCGCGTAATCGATCGACGTTTTCAGTTGATGCCTCTTTCACTGTTGGCTCTTCATCTTCCTCTAAAATTTCGATGCGGCGAGGTTCTGAAGGAGGCGTTTTTTCGGGGGTTGCGCTAGATTGTTGGGGTTGTTGGGCTTGCCTCATCATATCTTCGACAAAACGGCGGGCTTCTTCTGTATTCATTTCGCCCTTAGCTACCATTTCGTCTGCCAGTTTTTGGACTTGCGATCGCAGTTCGGCTAATTTCCCCCCTGCTTTTTCCCCAGCGTAAGAAGCTAGTCCCACACCAAGATAAAAAGCTTTTTGAACAATATCTCCAAAACCAGGCATTGCTGCTGAACGCTCCTAAAATAGGGCGACCCGGAGACTACGCCTACCACAAGCCTCCCGTGTTGCTGCTACCTTCCGGTTCTGACAAGGTTTGGGTGTTGCAGTCGCATAGATCCAGGTCTTATAAAAGCATAACATCAAAAGTCAGTAAGTGTGCCTTATTCCATAACAATCCGCCATTCATATAGCTGATAGTTGACACAACCGTGTTCTACCAACGGATCGCTAGCTATAATTGCTTCAGCCTCAGCCCTTGAGGCTGCCTCAAAGAGCAACATTCCACCTCGCGCTTCTGCCCAGTAGCCTGTTCGCGCTTTGTGTCCTTTAGCAATCAACTCCTGAACGTAGGCTTTATGAGCAGGTATATATTGGTCAAAGGTAGGTTTATCGACTTTCCCTTGCTCAATCTTGACAAATGTTGGCATTTGCTTGCTAGCTCCGATTACAAAAGACCTGAATTCTAAATTCTCCTGTGAGTACTGTAATTGATTAAATTTAACTTCTTCGTCTAATTCCAAATTTAAAATTGAATGAGCCGTTTTTTCATTGCCCTTTTACCATCACAAGACATTCAAAACTACGCTAATCAAATCAAGCAGTATTTTGCTGATAATTATGCTAGTCGCGGGGCACAAAAGTCTCCGCCTCATATTACCTTGCAACCCCCCTTTGAATGGGCAGATGCTAACGTCTCATTGCTAGAAGTTTCTTTGAAGGAATTTGCTAGCGAACAAAAGTCAGTACCCATTACACTTAGTGGATTTGCTGCCTTTCCACCCCGCGTTATATATATTAATGTGGTGAGAAGTCAAGAACTTTTGACTTTGCAAGCTGATTTAATGGCTTATGTAGAAAGTAAGTTAGGAATTATTGACAAAACTTCTCAAACCCGACCTTTTGCACCCCATATGACAGTTGCATTTCGAGATTTAACAAAGCAGAATTTTAGAGATGCTTGGCCAGAATTTGAAAAACGTCAATTGAATTTTGAGTTTACGGTTGAGAAATTAACTCTACTGGTTCACGACGGTAAGCGATGGAATCTTAAATCAGAGTTTAGTTTTTTGTCTGGTAGACAAGATTGTTAATAAAATTAGATTAATTTTTTACTAGTAATTAAGTTGAAAATTATTGATATTATCGAGTATCGAATTAAACCTTTTGGTATATTTTTAAGAGAAAGATGAACGATATTTTTAAAATAGTTTTTTCGACCTCAATTTGAGACTATATTTTAACTAATATTAATTTTTTTGCTTTTATAGCCGTAGTCACACTCTTTAGGACATTTTAAAAGGGTGAAAGAAGAGAGTTAGCAATAGTTTTACCTCCTGCCTCCTGCCCTCTGCCTCCTGCTATACCTTTTATTTTTTTAGGGACTTGCAAATAAAAATATTCCAAATTTTCTGATGGGATGGTTTTCCTCACTCGTCTGATATTTAGGGCGGACTTTCCTGCCCACTCTACAAGAGGGATATTTTATTTTTTATAAATTCCTAAATTTTAACTTTTACTTTTTGTTGCTATATTTATTATTTTTCAAACTGCTGTTCTTGCTGCGGTTGCTGTTGGCGTTGAATTGGTTGGAGTTTTTCAAATAAAGCTGGTGGTGTAGCTTTACGAAATGCACCACAATAATACATAGTCATAACTGCTTTGAAAGCCCAATGGTCTGATGGAACATCCGTAAAGGGATTTGGTAAAGTTTGGGCTTGATTTTGAACACAAGCATTCAAAACTTGATTTGATGCTGGAGTATTAGTTACAGGTTCTTGAGATTTAGCAGGAGTAACAAAGCTAGTAGTAATTAGTACTATAAGGGTTGCCAGAATTTTATAGTTCATAATTTTAGTTTTTTAGTGGTGGCAGTTTACCCAATTTAAGTTCCCAGGCTGCTGCCTAGGAACTAGAATAATCTTGCCCAGATTAAGCGTTAGAAAACACTGCTAGCATTACTAACACTACAATTAATGCACTAATCCAAAGACCTAACGACCCCCAAACAACTGAATCTTGTCGTAATCTCTGCCAGAAATTAATAGCTGAGTTATTCCGAAATGCCATTTTATAACCTCCAATTTTTATAATGTTTTTAACGACTCAATACAGAATTCAGAATGTATTACGAGCTAAAAACCAAACAAAAGTTTACAAAAAGATATTTATTGATGCTTGATTTAATTTTCACATAGGTAACTGTTTAGACTCCAGATAAGCAGAATTTTGAGAAAATTCTTAATATTACCTTGAATACGTATAAAAATTGTATTTTTTTAATTGTAATTACGGAAATATGAAGTCTGTTTCTCTTTGAGTGATATTTATCTGGAGTTAGAAATATATTAAAAATAGACATTTATTCTCAGTAAGGTTGGTAAGTAATGGTACAATAAATCAGACATAATGAACCTCAATATACCTGTATAATTCCAGTTGAGAAAATTACAGGTAACCAAGACGAAGAAATTATCACCTTTGGTGCATCTGCTGATGAAGCAAAAAATCAAGGTGAAAAATTGTTAACATCTACCTATGGTTGTAATCAATCGCAAGTTTGGGAATTGATGCAACAAGCGCGAATTGAAGCAGTAGCTCATTGGTGTGCGCCGAAGCATTAAAATCACTTCTCATCTCAAGTCTGGCTGATTAAAAATAATTCTTCTCGTCACAGCGTCCTCGCATCTTTCCGTCAGTTTTAATAATAAGTATTTAGCCAGACTTGAAATCAGAGTCTTGGCAACAGCAGGTTTTAGCAACCAAAATGGGTGCAATATTTAGCCAACGGACATTAAGGAGCATTAATCTATGACTGAGGCTAAACATACTTCCCTGCGCCGCCATCGCTCTTGGGCAGAACCATATAAAATCAAGATTGACTATTCCCCGCCGGGTGTATACCCAAGCTCACATGGATTTGACTGCTGAAGCAGTTGCAGGTAGTCTAGGAGCGATCGGGAGAATTTCAAATATAGCAGGAGGCAGTTCGCGTAGCGTGTCGAAGACAAGGCAGCCATGCTGGAGGCAGGAGGTAAAACATTACTATTCCTAGCATCCAGGCTTTCAAGATGTCCTAACCTTTAATTCGCTTGCTATATCAATTTCGATGGTAAATCAACCGCTTCTCATAGAGACGTATAATCTTTAAGCTTAGTGAGATAATAGGCGATCGCTTCCCACTCTCCATTTAAACCGAGTTTCGTAATAAGGCTGAGTATTCTTGCTGCTTGCTTGTTGCAACATGATGAGGTATGTAAACCCGCTTATGAATAGCATTTGAGATGTGCTAACCCTGCTAGATAAAGGTAGTAGTGAAGCAGATCGCACTCTCCCTTGCTGGCTGGTAGGTTGATTGCATAGCGCTTTCGAGTAGGCGTTGCTTGCTCTGGGCGACTTGGATGTAAGCAATTAACCAAAAATAGCGATCGCTCTAAAGTTGATAAAGCAGATAGGCACAAATTATGATGTCATATATGCAAAATTTAAATTTATAGAAATTACGCTAGTAAATTAGGATTTTCAAGTTAACCTATGGAGCAAAGTCACCGACCACAGCACTACGACCCCGATCGAGAGTTTCAAGAAGCCCTCGACCAATTGGAGGATATCTTACAAGAAAATTCTACTGAGGATGAACAGACACCAAAATTGCATCCTGAGAGTGCTAATGAACTCGAAGCTAATGATTTGACAGATATCGATTTAGCAGCTTTTGAAGACGCCGTTGCCGATATTGAACAATATTTTGAGCAAAAAACAAAATAAAAGTTTGTCATTAGTCATTTGTCACTCTCTTACAAAGTTCTGTTCGTCGTTCGCGTTAGCGTCTCCGAAGGAGAAGACGTTGGCGAAGCCATCGCCGGAAGCCGACGCACCCTGCGGGAAGCCGCAGAAGCGTCTACAGACTTTGCGCTTTGTCCTTTATTATTCACTTATGACCCATGACTAATGACTCATTTGCCGCTGAGCTTCGTACAACATTAAAGCTGCTGCGATCGCCACATTCAAAGACTCTACTCCAGGACTTAAAGGAATTCTCACTTGCTTGTCTGCCATCGCTGCTAAATCTGCTGACAAACCAGCACCTTCGTTTCCCAGTAAAATCAAACTCGGTTTTCGCCAATCCACTTGCCAATAAGTTGATGTGGCGCTTGGCAAGGTTGCTATTACCTGCATTCCTGCTTGCTGGCTTTGTTGCACTGTCGCTTTTAAATCCTCGGTTACTGCCGCTGGTAGGCGAAACCATTGTCCTGCCGAAGCACGTAGAACTTTAGGATTATCTAAATCTACACTATCTCCATTTAGCCACAATCCTGATGCCCCAGCCGCCGCCGCAGTGCGAATCATTGTACCCAGGTTACCAGGATCTTGTACTGTTTCTAAAGCTAGGACTATACCAGTAAAAGGTACTTGAGTTTGAGCATCGCTTCGTTTTGCTGTTGCTACGATACCATCGGGTTGGACTGTGGTGGCGATCGCATCCAAGACTTCTCTACTAACAATTTCGGCGCGCTCGCATCGCTTACAAGCTTCTTCCCACAAGAAGGAATGGGTTGCTTGCCAATCTGGAGTACAACACACTGTCTGTAGTGAGTAATTCACCGCACAAGCTTCCTCTAACAAGTGCGTCCCTTCTAGCAAAAATAACTGCTGCTTATGTCGCTCCTTGGTTGAGTGTAATTTGCGGATTTGCTTGACTAGGGGATTTTGTAAGCTGGTTAACATCAAAAAGTTAGGACTCAGGAATAATAAGTTTAGGAATTAAAACAACTAAATCAGCTCTCTACTCCTAACTCTTTAGTCATAACTAAAAATGCGGAACCCGGGACTTGAACCCGGAAGCCTTGCGGCACTAGAACCTGAATCTAGCGCGTCTGCCAATTCCGCCAGTTCCGCTGGCAATTATCTTTATCCACAATTTACGATTCTTGCGTATTTTTTGATTTTTGTCAAGTGCAAAAATCATAATCTAGTATTGATTTTGACTTTGTACTTATTTTTTTAATTTTTTAAGGTACTAACCCCGCACGCAAGGCACGCACAGCAGCTTGTGTACGGTCAGCAACACAGAGTTTATTCAGAATCCCGCGAACATGAGTTTTGACAGTACCAACTGTTAGATAAAGTCTTTTGGCGATTTCTGCATTATCACAGCCAGCGACAATCAACTCTAAAACATCCATTTCGCGTTGAGTTAAAGGATAGCTGACGATAGTTTTCTCAACATCTGGGTCAATACCTTCAATCAATACTCTTTTTCCTGCGGTTGCTCTGCTGGCATCGGGGAAATCTTGACGTATTTGCTGTAGTACAAGGTCTGCGATCGTTGGATCGATCCACGAGCTACCTGCATAGGTCGTTTGCACGGCTTCTACTAGTTTCTCACTTTCGATATCCTTCATGCAGTAAGAATCTGCACCTGCTGCAAATGCTGCTAAAACTGCCTGCTCGCTATTTTGCATTGTTAAAATCAGCAGCTTTGTTGTATAATCTTCCTTCTCTGCTTGATACTGCCTAAAAGTCCGTGTCAGTTCGATACCATCCATATCTGGCAAACCAATGTCAATAGTAGCAACATCGGGCTTGAGAGTTTTCAACAGTTCTATTCCATCTGCTGCATTGGCCGCTTCACCAACAATATTTATTTCTGGCTGGGTTTGCAGGGCAGCCCGTAAACCAATTCTCGTAAGGTTATGATCTTCAATCACGAGGATCTTGATTTCACTCATAGTTACTTAACTTTACTGTTATCTATCTAAAGTACACATTAAAATAATCTTGTTCTCACATTCAGGATTTTATACAAAAAGCAATATCTTTGGTATTGTTTCCTGAATGGCATCTACCATTAGACATAAATAACTCGATATCGGAAGTTTTTCAAGAGGCAAGAGTTTCTATCTGAACAATATAATTAGATCAAAAAATATTTTTATACATTCTTTTGAAGATAGATGTTTTATGGCGTACAAGTGAATTCTAAAATCTGGTAGCAAGCTTTCAGTCTAGGGCTATTCAATCAGTTACTCTTGCTAAACTAAGAAGAATGCACGCAAAATCGACTAAACTACTTCAACCTAGCACTTTACTCGCAGCTATGGATAATCAACTAGCTAATATATTTAATAAAAACTAAATTTAACACTGCTAAATATATATTATACGAATAAAATAAGTATAATTGCTGAAATAGTTATCATAAATTCAGGAACTTTAAACGAAAAAGTGAAATATTTAATAATCTCACCGCTGTTGAAGTAAGCTATTACTAGATTTGCGAGGGATAGCCAAGCACATCTTTTTTTATTTAGCCATGTCTTTAACTAAAACTGTTAAAAAAGATAAAATTCTTGTTGTCGATGACATTCTTGACAATTTACTCATCTTAGAAGCAGTCCTACAAGATAAGGACTATGAAATTAGCTTAGTGGAAGATAGTAAAATTGCTCTGAGTATGGTTGAAGAGTCGCCACCAGACTTAATTCTCTTAGATGTGATGATGCCAGGGATCGATGGGTATGAATTCACTCGACGCATCCGAAAAAATCAAGCGTTGCCATTTATCCCGATTTTGCTAATTACAGCTCATTATGAGTCAAGCGTTGTTCAAGGACTTGATGCAGGTGCAGATGACTTTATTCGTAAACCATTCGATCCAGATGAACTAGATGCACGAGTGCGATCGCTCTTGCGGCTCAAGCATAGTATCGACGAACGAGATCAAATGGCTAACTTGCGGGCGGATTTTGTCTCGCGTTTTACTCACGATTTACGTATACCACTAGTAGCCTCAAACCGGATTTTAAAATTATTGCTAGAAGGCAGGTTTTGCGAAGTTTCGCCACAATTGCAAGAAATAATTAATACCATGATTGGCAGTAACCAAGACCTGCTAGAAATGGTAAATACTTTGTTAGAAGTTTATCGTCATGAGGCAGGGTGTAAAATATTAAAAATTTCTCCTTGTGATATTCAGGAATTAGTTGGTGAAGTTGCTCAAGAATTAACTCCCTTGGCCGAAGAAAAAGGATTAGTTGTGAATATTGATAGAGGTGAAACTGCAATTACAGTGATGGGCGATCGCGTAGAACTGCGGCGAGTTTTTACAAACATCATTGGTAACGCCATCAAATTTACAGACAAAGGTTCTGTAAATATTCGCTGCTATCTTGATTTGCCAGATGTAACTATTAATATTCAAGATACAGGCTCGGGAATTTCTAAACAAGACCAAGCAATATTATTCGAGCGATTTCGCCAAGGTAAACACCAGCGTTCTGGTAGTGGTTTAGGACTATATCTATCTCGCTGCATTATTGAAGCACATCAAGGCACAATCGATGTGATATCTGAACCAGGCCAAGGTAGTACATTTACAATACATCTACCTGTGGCTGATGAAAACTAGAAGTTCAAAGGCTATTTGTTTATAAAGTAAAAATCAAGCGATACTTAAAATCGTTTCTGAAAAGTGAGATCCCCGATTTCTGCCAAAAAGTCGAGGATCTAAACAACGGAAGTCTTTAAAAATCAAAGTAGAATCATAAAAAAATGGTGTTCACAGGTAAAATCCTACGAACACTGAAAAAACACTTAGACTTAGGAGGTAGACAGAAACAGAATTTATCAATGGTTTCAAGATTTTTTTTGGATAATTAAAATTTTGTTTGATTTTTTAACTTATTACTAAATTCAGTTGCAAACTACTGCATCAAAACTTAAACTTAATAGAGACATCAGAAATTTTAATTAGGAGAAGGTCTAGTTAATTATGATTTTACTTTCACCTTCTCTCAATATAAAATTCAGTCTACTCTAGACCTTCCTTAACTTTATCTTTGACATCTTCAGCTGTGTGACGAACCTGTGATTCAGCTTGCTTAGCTTGACCTTCAGCTTTATCTTCGGGATCGCCAGTTACATTTCCAACTATTTCTTGCGCTTTGCCTTCGATGTTTTTAGCAACAGCTTTTGCTCTATCTTCAAGACTCATAATTTACTCCAAAACTAGTTAACTACTTATGTGTTATTGCTTACCAAATCTGGATTGCAATATATTTACATTAGTTTGAACCATTGAAAAGTTCTTCTATCTTTAGATGTTTTTTTAATAAATATTTTTCTCCGTTTTGTATAGTTAGTTATAAAATAAGTTCATCTAAAAGAATTTAACTAATATCCAAAAGAGAGAAAAGAATAATTTGATTCTTCTATCTGTAGATAAAATTAAAGCATTGTTGGATTAGTAATAGTATTTTTTTCTCCGACTTATAAAAGAAGTCAAAGAGCTGAGCCTTGTAAATTGAAGCAAATCAAATAAGATTGCTAAATACTATATAGTTACTGTTACAAATTTTCCTAGCTTGATTAAGTATAAATTTGCAAGTCTCAAAGCCAGCTTTCAAGCCTGTTTTATTTCCCAAGTCTAGATTATTCCGTATATTCATTCTCAAAGATGACTTTCTAAACATCAAATAATGTCTGAAGATTTTTGATATTAGTTCTCTAGGTAGATCGGGAATTTTGTCGAAAAACTTACTATAAAAGTAATCAAAAGCAAGTAAATAGCATTTTGCTGAACAGAGGAGAGATATTATGGGCAACATCATAGCTTGGTTAGTTTTAGGCTTAATTGCGGGTGCTTTAGCTAAATTCTTTTATCCGGGAACCCAAGGTGGCGGTATTCTTTCGACAATTGTATTAGGAATTCTCGGAGCTGTAGTTGGTGGCTATCTAGGTCAAACTTTATTAGGAAGTGGTTCAGCAGCAGCCGCATCTGTAGGAGCCTTATCTTTTGGAAGTATTTTATTTGCTGTTCTGGGTGCAATGCTATTAATTTTCCTTTGGGGTTTACTAACTCGTAGTGCTGTGTAATTACCTCAGATTAATTAAAAATTTGGGAATCATTTTAAGTCGGAATAAGCGGGTAAAATGACATCAGAAAAAGAGCGAAAATTTATAGGAGTTTTCGCTAAATATTCGGATGCACAATTGGCATTCCAGGAACTGAAAGCTCTAGACTTTCCAATGCACAAAGTTTCTGTAATTGCACGAAAGGCGGAAGAACAAAGTGATATTGCTGGTATTGAAGTTAAAGACGATGCTAGCAATATACTTCAGGATTATACTCATAATACTTTAGGTGGTCTTGCTAACTCATCAATAAGTATAGGTATGTTAGCAATTCCTGGTATAGAACCAATCATGGTAGCCGGAGCAGAAGCAGGAGCGATCGCTACCACTATAGCAGGTGGTGCGATCGGTGTAGCAGCAGGTAGTTTGGCTAGTGCGTTGCTATGTTTAGGAATTCCAAAAGATGGAGCAGAGGTTTATAGCGATTTAATCTTTCAAGGTTACTATCTGGTGATAATAACTGGCATAGAAAGCGAAATTAATTTTGCTACAAGGATTTTTAATCGTTATAACATTGAAAACTGTGGTATTTATCAACCATATTTATCTCCTAAAAGTCGCTATAAACATGGAGTTGGTGTTTTTTCTGACCGTCAAGATGTAGAAACAGCACTTACGGAACTTAAGAAAGCTGGCTTTCCGATGAGTCAAGTTTCAGTAATTACTAAAGATAACTATAATCCTTTAGGAGTAGCTGAAGATTTAGCTAATTATTATGAAAATCAATTGAATCTTGGCAATTTTATCGTTTTTTTAAATGCTACTGATATTTATATGGCTGGTGCAAGAGCTATTTTAGAGAGTAACAAGATTCAAAATTTTCGGATATATAATCAGTCCCCAGTCAATGTAATTGAGAGCGATCGCCAGGTAATACAAAGTGGAATTCAATGGGCAAGATGAGTGAGGAGGAAGGGGATTTTTACTTCCTTATATTCTTTATTTATAGATGCTATTTATCACCGTAACTTAGTAAATTTTAAATAAATATAAAGCTTAATATATAGATCCCTGATTTTTCTGAGAAATTGGGGATCTATAACTTATAAAATGACACTCAAATCTTGAAATCATAAGCTGCCAGAGCCTAGTCTGGAAGCGAGATAAAAATCTGTTTCAAATAATAAAATATTAGTTTCATAACCAATTCTACCATTTCTGGCTCTTCACCCATTTCCATTTCTACAAGATGCGAACAATATCTATAATTACAAGAGCATTTGATTATGCTTCCTAATCCCCCAATAAATTCTACCTGTTATCCTTCATATAAATTTGGGTTTTGCTAGGTTAATTATTGCACTTAGAAAAACATAGTTTTTGGGATTTAAATTAGATATCAAGTTTATACTCTAAGAGTAGTAATCTAATTATCCATCGTAAGATTTAATTATAAAAGAAGATGGTTGCTTCTTTGGAAATAAGTTATACTATCTATGAGTGAAATGTTAACTTTTATTCAAAAAATATTTATGTTACTTTATAGAAAAAAACATAGTTTAACTTCAAGGCAATATTCTATATTTGTAGAACCAAAAGTTTCTCAGAAGATTTACAACAGCAACACAAAAAATTTAAATTAACTGTCAGGAATAATGTTGAACCGTTTGAAGATTGGAACCAAAATTGGAGCAGGTTTTGCCTTAAGCTTGGCAATTCTGAGTGCCATTGGTCTAATCTCTTACCAAAGTACCAATGAGCTAATTGAAACTTCCCGCCAAGAAAATCATACTTACGATGTATTAAGTAGGCTTGAAGGTCTCAACTTGCAACTGACAAATGCTGAGACTGGACAACGTGGTTACCTGGTTACTGGAGAACAGCGTTATTTAGAACCCTACAATGTTGCTATTCAAGTAGTGGATCGACAAGTCAAGGAACTCCAGACGTTAACAGCAGATAATCCCAACCAACAGAATCGGCTTGATATTTTACAGTCACTAATCGCTCAAAAGCTAGCTGAACTTAAAGAAACTATCGATTTGCGCCAAAATCAAAGTTTTGAAGCTGCCCAGAAGGTTGTTTTGACAGACCGAGGCAAGCAACTGATGGCTGAGATTCGCAAAGTTATCGAGGAGATGAGAAGTGAAGAGAATGTACTCCTAAAGCAGCGTTCCCAGAGGGCACAGCTAGCTGCTCGACAAACGCTTGCCACCACCGTTTATAGTATTCCTTTATTTGGTGCGATCTTAGTTTTAATTGGAATTATCCTTACCAGACACATTTCATTACCGCTCAAGCGAGTTTCTGATTTAGCTCAAAAGGTAGCAGATGGAGATTTAACGGTAAATTTACCAAATAGCGATCGCCACGATGAAATTGGCGTCCTCAAGCGAACCTTCAACCAGATGATTGTGAATCTGCGATACACAACTCAGAAAAATGACGAGCAAAACTGGCTCAAGTCTAATTTGGCTGAATTTACCCAAATGCTCCAAGGGCAGCGAAATCTAGAAACTGTATCTCGCACGATTTTGTCGAATCTAGCTCCCCTGGTTGGGGCATCTGCTGGTGTTTTTTATACAATGGAATCAATCAACGACGAGCCAGTATTGAAGTTGTTGAATAGTTATGCTTACAAAAAGCGCAAAAACTTGGCAAACCAATTTCGGTTGGGCGAGGGATTGGTAGGACAATGCGCCTTAGAAAAACAAAGAATCCTCTTAACAGGAGTTCCCACTGATTATATTCGCATCATTTCCGGCTTGGGAGAAGCTCCACCGCTAAATATTATTGTATTGCCCATACAATTTGAAGACCAGATAAATGCCGTAATTGAACTTGCATCTTTTGCACCTTTTAACGAATTGCACCTGATATTTCTAGAGCAATTGAGTGAAACTTTGGGTGTGTTTTTAAATAACATCGCCTCACAAGCGCAAACTCAGCAACTACTTGCCGAGTCTGTTGCTTTAACAGAAGAACTGCAAAGCCAGCAAGAAGAATTACAGCAAAGCAATCAACTCTTAGAAGAACAAGCCCACGATTTGGAGGAATCACAATTCTTTGTCAAGCAGTCTAACGAAGAATTACAGCAACTCAACGAAGAACTAGAAGAAAAAGCAGAACTTTTAGAAATTCAAAATCGGGAAGTTGCTCGCAAAAACCAAGAAATTGAGCGATCGAGACAATCATTACAAGAAAAAGCCGAGCAACTGGCCTTGTCTTCCAAATATAAATCCGAATTTTTGGCGAACATGTCCCACGAGTTACGGACACCGCTGAATAGCTTGTTAATTTTAGCAAGACTGCTATCAGATAACTCTCTAAAGAACTTAACCGATAAACAGGTAGAGTACAGCCGCACAATTTACTCTGCTGGGACTGATTTGCTGGAATTAATCAACGACATTCTGGATTTGGCAAAAATTGAGTCCGGTACTATGTCAGTAGACATTGAGCAATTCGCCTTCGCAGATTTGCTTGCATCTTTAGAGCAAACTTTCCGTCAAGTTGCTGAGAACCAAAAACTCACTTTTGTCATTGAACTAGACAATAAATTACCCTCAGTGATTTCTACTGACTCCAAACGTCTGCAACAAGTGCTGAAAAACCTCCTAGCTAACGCCTTTAAGTTTACTGAACAGGGAGGCGTGAAGTTACAAATTAACATGGTAACTCAAACACCCCCAGCCGAAAGTCCGCTAATTGCTTTTGCAATCAGCGATACAGGACTTGGTATTCCAGTCGAGAAGCAGAAAATCATTTTTGAGGCATTTCAGCAAGCAGACGGTACAACTAGCCGCAAGTACGGCGGAACTGGCTTGGGGTTGTCCATCAGCCGCGAACTAGCTCAACTTTTAGGGGGGAGAATTGAGCTAGCCAGCCAACCAAATCAGGGAAGTACTTTCACTCTCTACTTACCGTTGGTAGGAAAGCAACCAACACCACAAAGTGAAGTTGAGAGCAAGGGTGAAATGGCTACAAATGTTCCCACTACGTTAGCGCCCCCCACCTCAAAAGCGCCAATGATTGAAAGTCGAAGCACCTCTGTAGAGATTTCTCCAGCAGCGAAAGTGCTTCCCACCATCAACGAAATCCCAGACGACCGATTAATTATTGAATCGAGCGATCGCGTTTTGTTGATTATCGAGGATGATGATAAATTCGCCCGCATCTTACTAGACATGGCACGTCAGCAGGGCTTTAAAGGAATCGTTTCCTTACAAAGCAAACAAGGTCTAGCACTAGCGCAACAGTTCCAGCCAAATGCGATTATGCTAGATATCCACATGCCAGAGATGGATGGTTGGACAGTTTTGGATCGCCTCAAGCATAACCCAGATACCAGGCACATCCCAGTACATATACTTTCTGTGGATGAAAGACAGCAACGCGGATTAAAGCTAGGAGCAATTACTTATCTGCAAAAACCCGTTTCTCCAGAAGCCCTAAATCAAGTATTGACTGAGATAAAAGGCTTTATTGAGCGTCAGGTAAAAAATCTTTTAGTAGTAGAAGATGACCCCATACAAGCCCAAAGTATTATCGAACTGATTGGTAATAATGATGTCCAGAGTACAGCCGTGGGTACGGGAAAAGAAGCACTGCAAATATTGCGATCGCAGCACTTTGATTGTATGGTGCTGGACTTAGGTCTGCCCGATATGAGCGGGTTTGCCCTAATTGAGCAGATCAAGCTAGAACCCAAGCTGATGAAACTCCCAATTATTGTTTACACCGGTAAAGAACTCAGTCGCCAAGAAGAAACCCAACTGCGGGGACTAGCAGAGACAATTATTATTAAAAACGTGCGATCGCCAGAACGATTATTAGACGAAACTGCCCTGTTTTTGCATCGAGTCCAAGCAAATCTGCCATCACCAAAGCGGCAAATTCTCGAACAGTTGCATCAAACCGATCCAGTGCTAGCAAATCGGAAAATTCTGATTGTCGATGATGATTTACGAAATATCTTTGCCATTACCAGCTTTTTAGAAAGCTATCACATGGTAGTAGAGTTTGCCGAAAATGGTAGAGATGGCATTGAGAAACTGCAAGCTAATCCCGACATCAACATGGTTTTGATGGACATTATGATGCCAGAAATGGACGGTTACGAAACCACCCGCGCCATCCGCCAGCAACCAGAATTTCGCTCGCTACCAATTATTGCTTTAACTGCCAAAGCCATGCCAGGCGATCGCGAAAAATGCATCGAAGCTGGAGCCTCTGACTATATCACCAAACCTGTAGATACCGAACAACTGCTTTCACTGCTGCGGGTTTGGCTGTATCGGTGAGGGGCTAGGAACTAGGAATTGAAGGAGGCAGGGGACAGGATAGCGCAGCTAAGCCGTGTCCGCGTACTCTTACAGAGAAGCAAGCTACGCGCAGCGTCTCGTAGAGAGCGTCGGCAGCTATGCTGAAGGTTCCGCCTTAGTTGGGGATTGGTGACCCCTCCTGAACGGGAGCCACCAAATTAAAAATTTGGTGGGGGTCTTAAACCCTTCCCCTGATTGGTCGCAGCAGGAGGCAGAAGGCAGTTTTCCTCCTGCCTTCAATACTCAATCTCAAATCCCCATTACCCCTTATCCCCAGTTCCCAATCCCCAATGCCCTATTTTTTGTCAAAACAATATCAATGACAGGAAATTCCTTTCAGTAATAAAATAATCTATATAACTTCTGTCTTTCAAGGAAATATCTCTGTTTCAAGCAACTTTTTCGGTTATTTCTCTAGATAATATATCTTTATCTCGGTGGATAGTGTACTTACATTAATATAGCTGTTATGTTTTTAATATGACAATAGTAAGAAAAAATTCCCCTAATTCATCAGTAATTCGTCCAGAAACATTGGCAGAAAAACATGTTGAAGCAGAGCGTATGCATGATGTTCTGCTATTACTGCAAAACCTGATTAACAGTGAAGAAGCCACTGTGAAATTAATTCTGGATTGTCTTTATGATGTTGGCTCAGTTAACCTGATTAACCAAAAGCTTCCCGTACGGCCTGTAAACAGGTTAATGAAATTAATTGCCCGCATGTCCAAACCAGTTTTTAGAATCTTGGCTTTCAATTGGTTTAAAAAGAACTGTCCCCAACTAATTGCTAATTGGTTACATTCCCAGGTGACTTTTGGAAGTCGCCCAGCGAAATCCCAAGAATTAGCCATCGAAGTTGCATCAGTTCAACCATATTCCGCACTCCAGACACAAAGTCTCAACCAAGAGATTAAAAATCTGCGTTCCCGCGTGAGATGGCTGACTGGGATTTCGATAACTGCGATCGCTGTTTTAGGAGTAACGGTCACTTGGTTAAACTGAAATCCCAAGTTAGCAGTATTATGGCATTTAAAATTTAATCGATCCAGTAAGCTCTTTTCGGTGTAGGATTCACTTGCATTATAAAAACTCTAAAATCCTCAAATATTAATCACATAAACGAGCCAAATTGCCGAAGCATCATTTAAACAAGCCCATTAATAAAATGAGGTAATAATTACGAATTACGTTAGCGTAGCGTTAGCGAGTCTTATCTAAAACACACTATGCCAACGAACTGATTATCAATTACAAATTATTATGACTTTGCCAAAACCTAGCTTGGAGGACATCGAAATACGTTTGCTATTGGAAGGGGTGTATTACTACTATGGTTACGACTTTCGGAATTACGCACTTTCCTCAATTAAACGCCGCATTCAGAGCTTTATGCAGTCAGAGGGCTTAGCTAATATTTCTGCCTTGCAAGAGCGGTTACTCCACAACCCTAACTATTTAGAAAGTTTTTTGCTGGCTTTAACTGTAAATGTCACATCCATGTATCGCGACCCCAGCTTTTATAATACTTTTAGAAGTCAAGTCATCCCGTTCTTGCAAACCTATCCATTTATTCGCATCTGGCACGCTGGATGCTCCAGTGGTGAAGAAGTCTACTCAATGGCAATTCTACTGGAAGAAGAAGGACTTTATCACCGTTGCCGTATATATGCTACCGATACTAACGAGAAAGTATTACAAAAGGCCAAAAGTGGTATTTTTTCGCTTAAATTAATGCAAGAATATACCCACCTTTACCTCAAAGCGGGTGGCAAAAAGTCTTTCTCCGAATATTATACGGCAGCTTATGACAATGCTATTTTTCGAGCATCTTTAAGAGAGAATGTTGTTTTTGCCCAGCATAATTTAGCAACAGATAGTTCTTTTAATGAGTTTAATGTTATCCTTTGTCGTAATGTCCTAATATATTTTAACCAGATACTTCAAAAACGCGTTCATGAACTGTTTTATAATAGCCTTTGTACCTTTGGCGTCTTGGGTTTAGGAAAACAAGAATCTATCAGATTCACTCCTTATGAGCAGCAATATGAGGAGGTAATTAAAGGTGAAAAGCTATATAGAAAAATAGGGATGCGGGGACGTGGAAACGCCGGGAAGCTATGATGTAAAAATGCACAGATATTTTAATCACAAGTTTTTATATAATTACTATTTAGTTTTTACTCTCGCTAAATATAACTTGAAAGACTCTTCTCTATTTTATACTCACACTTAAGTATAGCAGGAGACAGGATAACGCAGCTAAGCCGTGTCCGCGTACTCTTACAGAGAAGCAAGTTACGCGCAGCGTCTCGTAGAGAGCGTCGGCAGCTATGCTAGAGGCAGGAGGTAAAACTATTGCTAACTCTAGCATTCACCCCATCCTTATGTCCTAAAGAGTGTGACTACGGCTGTAATTTAAAATTTACTGTAACTTTTATAATCATAATTATTTATCTGAACTTGATATGAAACCCCAAAAAATCCAATACATTTGGATTTAATTGGCTGCGGCTACTATTGTTATAAAGAAAAGCCCTCCTGTTAAAAGAGGGCATGATGATTGCTAAATCAAATGACAAATGACTAAATACGCGACTTGACAAATTTCTCTAACCTATCCATCCCTTTTTCAATCGTTGCCAAATCTGTGGCGTAGGACAGGCGAATGTTGTCATCAGCACCAAAAGCAATTCCGGGAATAACTGCAACTTGATGTTCTTCTAGCAAGGCGTCGCAAAATTCCAAAGATTTCAAATTGGTTTTGCTGATATCAGGGAACAGATAAAAAGCGCCATCTGGTTTAGCGGTACTCAGTCCGGGAATAGCGTTGAGTCTGTCTAACATTACCTGTCGGCGTTTGGCAAAGGCTTGACGCATTTCTTCAACACAGTCTTGGGGACTTTCTAGCGCGGCGATCGCTCCATATTGAGCAAAGGTACAGACGTTAGATGTACTATGTCCTTGGATGGAACTCGTAGCTTTAATAATTTCCACTGGCCCGGCTAAATAGCCAAGTCTCCACCCAGTCATCGAGTAAGCTTTGGCAAACCCATTACTGATTAAAGTCCGGTCAAAAATTTCCTTTCCGAGAGAACCGATGCTGATATGTTCTGCACCGTCGTAGAGAATCTTTTCGTAAATCTCATCTGAGACGACAAGGATATCTGCATCAACTATTACCTCTGCCAATGCTTTAATTTCATCTGGCGTGTAAACCATCCCTGTGGGATTAGATGGGGAGTTGAGGACAAATAACTTTGTCTTGGGTGTGATAGCTTTACGGAGTTGTTCGGGAGTAATTTTATAGCCTGTGGTTGCATCTGTGCGGACAATTATCGAAACTCCACCAGCCAAGGTTACCATTTCTGGATAACTTAGCCAGTAGGGCGCAGGGATAATCACCTCATCACCTGGATCGATTAACGCCACTATTAAATTGTACAGAGAATGTTTACCGCCATTGGTGACGATCACATTCTCTGACTTATAATCAAGACCGTTATCAGTTTTAAGCTTACGGGCGATCGCTTCCCTTAACTTTGGTTCTCCGGCTGCTGCACCATACTTGGTTTTGCCTTCATCCAAAGCTTTTGCTGCTGCGGCTTTGATATGCGCTGGGGTATCAAAATCTGGTTCGCCAGCGCTAAAACTACAAACATCTATACCCTCTGCCTTCAGTGCCTTAGCCTTGGCTGCGATCGCTAAGGTTAATGAAGGTGTTACCTGACTTACTCTTGCTGCCAGCTTCATTCTTACTTTTTTGGCAAATCTTTCACTTATTTAAGGATATCCCAGAATCTCTACCCAGATTTGCCTTTTCAAAATTCCTTGACTTTAAGCATCTGTGCAAAAATCCTAAAACTCTTTTTTACTCTGCTTTCTGTACCTCCAGTGTGACTACCATCAGCTTTTAAAAAATTCCCAAAGGAACTTTACAGCAGTTTTCGTTTACATGAAGTACAAAATCACAGGTTTTGAGGCAGGAGGCAGGAGGCAGAAGGCAGAAGGCAGGAAGCAGGAAGCAGGAGGCAGGAGGCAGGAGGCAGGAGGCAGAAGGCAGAACTATTGCTAACTCTAGCATTCACCCCATCCTTATGTCCTAACCTATGTGACTATGGCTATAATTTTATAGAGAATGTATGGCGCTTTGAGTTGCCAAATGCGAATCTAGATGCAATGATTCCCGTGGGATTTAAACTCAGACTATTAACCGAAGATTTGCAACCTTTTATTAATAATGAGGATACAGCAACAGAAGCAATATCTCAGCCTTATATGGCGCTGCATAAATGCCGGATGAATTAGCAGTTGAAACCATTGAAAAATCGTTATAAACTGTGGGAAATCATCCCCTGACTCAGCAACGCCCTTTATGTTGATGTAGAGTTAGAGCCAGGAGAGAGTTTGGTGTGGGAAGTTGAACCAACACCAGATGGATATGAGCGAGAAATTTTAAGGTTTTGAATGCAAGATAGAAAAGAAGCGCCATAGAATAAAAGATCGGCCATCATTCGCTTCGCTATATTCATGGCAATCCTAGATCCGCCCAAATGCGACGTAGTTTTTTCTATGATTTCAGTAACTCTGGCAGTTACAACAAATTGACTAATAGATGGACTGACTCAATGGCATCCAGCTTTTCTCAAACTAGGTAAAACATGGATGAATGTGCCAAAAAGTACCAGGGTTTTTGTCAACGACATAAACCGAAAGCAAAATTACCCAGCAACTCAAACTGGGATAGTCACCTGCTGGCTGGTCATAAAATTAGCCAGAATAAGTATACACACTTTCGCTCACCTGGTCAGTTGACACTTACAGGAGCAGTGCCAGGTATTGAGTCACCCGGAAGTGGCAGTTGTGATAGAGAAGTTTGTGCAAGCTAACAAAGCTATGTGCATTTGATGGGCACTCTTAGGTATAATAGTGTCTTTCGCTCTTGACCGATCGTGCCATATCCCTGCTCTAAAATCCGACATCGCTCTTGCTATATCCCACATTACCGAGTCCGGCATCTGCACTAGGTGCTGCTGGCTCTGGCTTTTTAGTTTTTTCCAATACCGAAATCCTCTGCTCCAACTCTTTATTCTTTTCCTCCAATTTGGAAATCCTCTCGTTTAGATTTGAAAAATTCCCAGCAGTTTCAAAAGCACCCTGCACATTCCCTAGATTTGCCATGTTTTTTCTCTCGTTGATGTTGTTTTGATTCGTTTGTAATAATATCACTCTACTACACGGATATCAACCACCATACCGCACCCAAGTAGGCAGATAGAGACAACAATAGTAAGTAAAAAGTTGGTAAGAATTAAGGCACAAAGCTTAACAAGTAAAACTAGCAGTAGAATCAGGGTAGAAATCAATAACGCTTCAAAAGTTTATCCAGTTTAGCAATTTGTTATACCGCCCTTTAATGCAACCGCCCTCCACCATCTACATCCAAGATAGCTCCGGTTGTAAAGCCATTCTTAATCAAAAAAGCGATCGCTTGAGCAATCTCGTCTGGGCTTCCAACTCTTCCAACAGGTAATTCTCCTCCCATTTTTTTGAAGAAACCTACTTTTTCTTCAGGTGTCATCCAGTTATAAGCAGGAGTATCAACAAGTCCTGGTGAGAGAAGATTTACGCGCAAAGGTGCAAGCTCTTTGGCCATTGTGAAAGCCATTGATTGAATTGCGCCGTTTACCGCAGCAACTCCGGTTGTACCTGCGATTGCAGAACGACTCGCACCACCAATCACAAACGTCATCGAGCCGTGAGAACCAATTGTGCCAAGTGCAGCTTGAGCGCAAAGGAAAAATCCATAAAACTTTTGGTCAAACGCGGTTTTGAGGTCTTGTAACTGAAGGTCACGAAAATTACCCCATGCCGCTTGTCCACTACCTACTAAAACTAAATGGTCATGTCTTCCTGCTTGAACAAAGAAGTGATTGACTGAGGTAGGGTCTGTGAAATCAAGCACAAACCCCGTGCAGTCGCCAGTTAGTTGAGAGAGTGCTTTGTCAATCGTGTCTTGAGAACGACCCGATATGATAATGCGATAACCTTCACTACTTAGCAACTGTGCAGTCGCCAGCCCCATTCCAGATGTTGCACCAATAATAATCACAGTTTCACTCACGGTGAAAACCTCCTGTAATCAAATTACTTTTATCATAAACGACTCGTATCGTGTCGTCAAGTTCTAGTAAACGGCTCGTATCGTATATCCTTGTACTATTCATCTGCTTTTCATTGCTGACTCATGACTCAAGCACCCAATCCCAAACGTCGAAACGAGCTATCTCATCAAGCAATCCTGAATGCAACCATCGCGTTGCTAGAAGAAGAAGGTTATGCCCACATGAGTATTGAAGCGATCGCACGTCGGGCTGGAGTAAGTAAAAAAACAATTTACCGTTGGTGGACTTCTAAAGCAGAGGTTGTGATGGAGGCTTACACCGCATATTCCACTAGAGAAATTTTAATACCAGATACAGGGGCAGTTCAAACAGACTTAGAAAGATTGTTCGCTCAACTTTTCGCGGTATTGACTACTACACCCGCAGGAACCGCTATGGCAGGCATTATGTCTGAAGCTCAAAGCGATCGCCAACTTGCCCAAACTTTTCAAGAAAAATTTATTTCAAGTCGTCAAGCGATAGTTCTTGAAATTCTAGAGCGGGGAGTCGAACGAGGAGAGCTACGATCAAATTGCGATCTTCAATGTGTAATAGACATGTTATACGGTGCAATGTGGTATCGCTTAATGCTCAAGCACAGACCTTTAACAGCAGCATTTGCAAAAACTTTGATTCAACAGGCGATCGCTGGAATTGAGTAAGTTGGAAGACCTACAGCAGTTTTCATTAGTGATAAAACTCACAAACTAAGATTGCAGTGAAGCGATCGCCTAAAATAAAAACACGAGTGGAGGTGATAGCGATGGTTTCCCAAATCGAATCTTCTGCACCTGCGGAGATTTTCTACCCCGAATCTGACGATCAGCCGATGGCAAATAATACAGAACACTTTGAAGTTATTGTGCTGATTAAAGGTAATTTAGATATTCTCTTTGGAAATGAACCAAATATTTTCATCGCAGGTGACTTATTTTGGTATCCCATTGAAGGCAATAATAAGATTAAATATGCACCCGATGTAATGGTTGCTGTTGGTCGTCCAAAAGGTCGGCGTTCTTCTTATAAACAGTGGGAAGAAGCAAACCAACCACCCCAAGTAGTGTTTGAAATCCTCTCGCCAGTCAACACATCAGTAGAAATGGCTCGGAAGTTGCTGTTCTACAGTCAATATGGTGTAGAGGAATATTATATGTACAATCTCACAAATAATGAACTACAAGTTTGGTTACGCGGTGAATATGGTTTAGACTGGGTAGATTTTGGTGAAAAATGGGTTAGTCCACGGCTGCAAATTGGTTTTGATGTCTCTGGCGAACACTGGCAACTTTCTTACCCAAATGGTCAGCCTTTTATGACATTTGGGGAATTAATGGCACAGTCCCAAGCAGCACAACAACAAGCCCAAGCAGCACAACAACAAGCCCAAGCAGCACAACAACAAGCTCAAGCAGCACAACAACAAGCTCAAGCAGCACAACAACGCTTACAACAAGCAGTACCTCGACTATTGAGTATGGGATTAAACCGAGAACAAGTAGCTGACGCTTTGGCATTGACTGTAGAAGATGTAGAAGCGATCGCCATGAATCTCTAAACTTGAAAATAATGTTGAGTGTTAACTTTTGACTGCTGGGTTACGAGTGCTAAAGTTTGGAGTTCAGAAGCTCAACGTTTGAGTTCAAAGGCTCAACGTTCAAGCAAAAAGGCTTAAGGTTCAAGCAAAAAGGCTTAAGGTTCAAGCAAAAAGACTTAAGGTTCAAGCAAAAAGACTTAAGGTTCAAGCAAAAAGACTTAAGGTTCAAGCAAAAAGGCTTAAGGTTCAAGCAAAAAGACTTAAGGTTCAAGCAAAAAGGCTTAACGTTCAAGCAAAAAGGCTCAACTTCCGAGTTCAAAGGTCGAAGCAATAATATTTCCCCCTGTCTCCTGCCTCCTGCCTCCTGCTTTCTGTCGACGCTCTCTACGAGACGCTGCGCGTAGCTTGCTTCTCTGTAAGAGTACGCGGACTCGCTAACACTCCGCTATCCTGCCTTCTGCCTCAAAACCCCTAACTATGTACTTCATGCAAATGAAAACTGCTGTTGTATAGCGACAAATAATTAGTCACTGTACAACTGGGTGGGTTGAAAAAATTAAGCAAAACTTTTCAGTAGTAAATTATGAAGTCGCAATAACCCTCCAGCTACTGGGTGGGTTATCATAATTTTTATTAGCGAGGGTTGAAACAGAGCGCTACGTTGACATTATCGCTATAGTCTCTGTAAATAAATGACATTAATTTGTCACAGTAGTTTAAGGACATCAATTTGTCCCGATGACAGATAATTAGTCCCAACGACAATAATTTGTTACCGACGACAAATAATTAGTCACTGTACAACAAAAATGGACGTAACTGGATTCGAACCAGTGACCTCTACGATGTCAACGTAGCGCTCTAACCAACTGAGCTATACGTCCTTAACCACACAATGAACAATATTAACACATACTTTTCACAAAAAACAAGATACAAGGTGTAAATCTAGCTTAATTTAGTACTATTAGACCTTAGTGTACGATGTTAAAATTATTCAGTTTTAGTGGGGGTTAGCTACCAGAGGTAACGGGGAAAATTCGTTATATAATCTGGCGCTTGGGAACAACTGTGAACTAATTTGAGATTCGAGATTAGCTTGTCTCAGTAATCTAAAATTCCTAATTGAGTGAATCAGGATGCCCACTGAAGTAGATTTATCAGTTCCACATTTGTGCGAGGTAGGGATGACTGCGACTGCAAATATTTCGACAACTAATCGCTGTGGTGTTCCTGACCACACTTTATTTGTTTGCAAAACTTGTGCCAGCGTTTGGCAAGATGGAAAACGCTTAGGTGAAAGTGGTGGCGAACAATTATTACAACAACTTCAATACCTGGCACAAGATTGGGACTTGCGAGACGAATTCCCAATTCAAGAAGTCGAATGCATGAGTGCTTGTAATCGTTCGTGTGTGGTTGCCTTTGCTGCCAAAGGCAAATTAACATATTTATTTGGGGATCTAACCGTTGATGGCAGTGCATCTGCGGTACTGGAATGTGCTAGTCAATACTATGCTAAACCAGATGGTTTACTGCCTTGGTCACAGCGTCCAGAAGCTTTGAAAAAGGGCATTTTGGCAAAAATTCCACCTCTATGATCCGCATTTTGATTTTGGGTGGGACGGGAGATGCAGCAGAACTAGCTGCAAGACTAGCAACTATCGAAGGGGTAGAAGCAATCACATCTCTAGCTGGTCGTACGCGTGAGCCATTAGTCCCTTTGGGCGATTTGCGGGTTGGCGGCTTCGGTGGTGTGGCTGGATTGGCTAGTTATTTGGAAGTAATGCAAATCGACTTGCTAATTGATGCAACTCATCCTTTTGCTTCCCAGATTTCCTGGAACGCGGTAAGTGCTGCAACCAAAGTGGGAGTACCCCATCTGATGTTAATTCGCCCGCCTTGGCAAAAGGTAAGTGACGATCGCTGGATTGAAGTTGACAGCGTTACAGCCGCAGCAGCAGTCTTGCAAAACCAGGCACAGCGAGTATTTTTGACTGTTGGCAGGCAAGAACTCGCTGCCTTCGCTCACCTCAAGGAAATTTGGTTTCTCATGCGAACGATCGACCCTCCTGCCCCTGATACCTTAGTGCCACAGGGGATGTTATTGTGCGATCGCGGCCCCTTTACCCTGAATAATGAGAGAGAAATCCTGATTCACCACAACATCGATACCATAGTTAGTAAAAATAGCGGTGGCAATGCAACCTATGCCAAAATCATTGCCGCACGAGAACTTGAAGTGAAAGTTGTGATGGTGAATCGTCCAGCCATACCACCAGTAAATTACGTTACTGATGTTGATGGTGCTTTGGCGTGCGTATTTGACAAGTTGCACAACTATGCAGGGGGATAATCGTCCCTCATCCAGTCTTAAACCCTGGTTCCAGCCTGTTTTAACAGTGCATCTAACTTATAAATATAAGCTGTCTTTGTATCGGAATTTAAATCTACCCAAGGCTCTAGTTTTTTCAGTTTGGAGAATACATCATAAGCTCTTTGAGCTAGTTTTCTGGTATATCTTTCGTTTTCATCTTCGTACTTAAAGCTAAATTCAACTGCTACGGGACTATTGCGATCGCCATCATTTTGATACCAAACAATCAAAGCACAGTTTGAGTCTAGCCTGGGTTCTTGTCTGATTTTGAATTTCGCTCCTTTGACTACTAGTTCACGGATAGTAACTCCTATAGTTCTGATATTTTCCTCTTGTTTAAAATAACTTAATTTATCTACTAAATCTGGGTATAAGTTGGCAGCATCTACCATTTTATTGAGTTTTTTGGTTGTTAAGATTTTTTGAGTATCAGAGAAGCTGTATAATACTCCAAAAGGAGCTTTAATATCTTCTTCAAATTTCGGCTTTCCTGTATTCATTTCGCGGTCTTGAGAAATATAGCGGTCTGGATGGCGAAATTTTAGAGTGACTTCTTTTTCATCATTAGTTACATCCTGTCTCTCACGCAGTATGTAACTATTGGAGTTGATAATATACTCATCAGTGTCATAAAATCTAATAATTCGCCTATCTTCAATCTCATCTAAATTGCCCTTAACACCAATGACAATACTATTAATAGCCTGTGAAAAATCGTGCCAAAACTCCTGAGATTTTTTTAATAATTGTTGTTCGTCACCAATAAATAAATCTTTCTGGAGTAAAAGTTTATATTCTCTAGAAACTACTTTTTGGTTCATTATTCCTCTAATATTTAAATTATCTAACTTCACATAAACTCACTAATTACAGATAAATTCAAATACACATCAAATTTATCCACCTTGCTTTAATAGAATAGTTATTTAGTTGCCTTAACATTAAGCAGACTCTCTAAATTTCAGGTAGCTTTGACCTTTGTCAGTGATGTAAAAGTGTTCTTTAACTTCTCGTTTTTGACCGTCATTTTTTAGCAGGGTTGCTCTACCTTTACCTTCACGGTTTGAAATTAGTCCCAGCCTTCTTAATCTATCCAATTCATTAGAAAAGAAAATAGAAGTATTATCAACTTTGACTAAATAAGATTCTGATGAGTTGAGTCTTTTAAGAATATTTAACTCGTTTTCAGTCACAAAACCTTCTATTAAAAATTTGAGTTGCTCAATTTCATACTTTTGTCTCACTTGCTCTTCTTGTATCTGTTGTATAAACTCTATTTTCCAGCCTCCTGGTAGTTCTGCTTTTGAAAGAATGCCAGTTAACCAAGGCAGAAAAGCTATGACGACAAGAATTAATCCTTGAGTATCAAAGTAGAGGATTTTTCTAGTGTGTAGAACTGCGAAAATTATACCTATTAGAGATATAAGAATTTTCGTAATTTGAATACTGCTATGATTATTTTTCATTGCTTGAAATCGCAGGTATAGCAGGAGGCAGCTATATTTGAGATTAAATTATTTATACTCTTAGACCGAACGCTGTGTCGGTGAGAAAAAGTGAGTTACGATTGTAAATTAATGTAAAGTTGCTGTAATATAGTTGGCAAATATTACGCCAAGCGATCGCTCCCAACAAAAAATTTTATAATCGTTGCCAAGATAGTTCTTTTGTCTGTCGATCCCAATGCCAGCGTAATAAGTTGGCGGTTTGAAGTGAAACAATTCCTGATAAGCCAATTGCCTCTCTTGGTGCATTCGTAGCTAATAAAATCGCACTTTCTACGTCACAAATTCCCCACTTCACTAAATTCTGCGCCCCCACCAACAAGGGTAAAGTAGTTCCTGATAATGTGCCATCTGGTAATCGTGCCGTACCGTTTTTGACTTCAATTTGTCGAGTGTCCCAAGGATAGACTCCATCGGGTAATCCCAGAGGTGCCAGGGCATCGCTAACCAGAAACAGCCCCTTTTCTTGATAGCTAGCACGCAGTAAAATTTGCAGCATAGTGGGGGAAACATGCTCTCCATCGGCAATAAAACTACACATCACATCTGGATGGATAATTGCTGCCCCCAATAACCCAGGTTCGCGATGATGTAGTGGTGGCATAGTGTTGAAAGCATGGGTTACCATCGTTGCGCCTAGTTCAAAGGCGCGTTGTGCTTGGGCAGCCGTTGCCTGGGAATGTCCTAAACTAACGGTAATTCCCAAAGAACACAAATATGGAATTACTTCACCAGTGGAATCTAATTCTGGCGCTAAGGTGATAACTTTCACCAGCCGAGCATAATCTCCCAAAACCCGCTTTACGTCGTCAATCGTTAAGGGTAACAAGTACTCTGCTGGGTGTGCGCCGCGCTTTTGGAAATTTAAAAATGGCCCTTCTAAATGTACTCCGAGAATTTTGGCGCACGACTTCCCTCTCAAGCTCTCTTTTTCAGTAAAATTAGCAATAACCGCAAGCGATCGCTGAATATTTTCTATCGAAGTTGTTACAAGTGTCGGTAAAAATCCATCTACTCCTACATCCCACAAATATTGCGTTATTTTCTCCAGAAGATGAGCGTTTTCAGTCCTCAAATCAGGAAATGCCAAGCCCAATGCACCGTTAATTTGCAAATCAACGCCGCCAAGAGAAATCCAGTCACCTGCTACATTTAGTACGGTTGCATCGCTGTGTATCTCTACTGTACTCATTGGCAAGATTTGCTCGATTATCCCCTCTCGATTAACCAAGAGCATTTGTAAATCTTTGTAACCAGGTACTCTAGCATTGATAATTTCTAGGGCACTTTGTGTTGCTTGAGTCATCACATTCAGGAGAATATAGCTAAATCTGATTTTAGATTGAACAATTGCTCGTTAATTCAAAATTCTATGACTCCTTTAGTTAGTATTATCATGGGCAGCGATTCCGATTTGCCCACTATGAAAGACGCGATCGCAATTTGTGACGAATTTGGCATTGAAAGCGAAGTGGCGATTATTTCGGCTCATCGTACCCCAGAACGCATGGTGGAATATGCTAAACTCGCACACCAACGCGGTATCAAAGTAATTATTGCTGGTGCGGGTGGTGCTGCTCATCTACCTGGAATGGTAGCCTCTTTAACTCCCCTTCCTGTTATCGGTGTTCCCGTACCCACCCGGAACTTGCAAGGGCTGGATTCCTTGTATTCAATAGTACAAATGCCTGCTGGTATTCCCGTAGCTACAGTGGCGATCGGTAATGCCAAAAATGCTGGACTTTTAGCAGTACAAATACTTGCAACAGCGCAACCAGAATTGCTAGAAAAAGTCCAACAATACCGCCAAACACTATCAGAATCAGTAATCACCAAGCAAACCAAACTAGAACAACTTGGTTATGAGCAATATTTACAGCAGCAGTAAATGATGATAGTAATAGTATCAATAGTATAATGGTACTTTTTGCATTGACTTTTGAGGTCAAGTAGAACTCACCATGAATTATTTAGCAAGAATTGAAGATCCAGAAAGTCAACAGCAACAATTGACAATCCACAAAAAATAAGTACTAATTTAAAAAAATATGTAGCAATTTCTGGTAAAAAAGATAGGTCTAGTTTTATCACCCAACTTCAGGCAAATTCTATTTATTACTGCCCAAGGTTTCATTGATAGCCATTATCAATAACTCATCTAGAGGAATTCCTGCTACTTTGGCCATAGAGGAAATTACACTTTTATGGGCAAAAGAACAATACAACCCGGCTTCTAAAAACCAAGGTTGTCCCTCTGGGTCGATGCGGAAGTCAAATAAGCTGTAGTGGCGACAGCCTAAAGCCTGATGACACTTCTTAGCCACTTCCTGAACCTTTTGGGTGCTTGGGTCATTAGGGTCTACAATCCAAGACTTTTTATTACCTTTAGCAGCGTAACCCAAGTTCCCATCGTCCGTTCGTATGAGTTTATCAGCATAGCTGCGGATAGGTTTTTCCTGAGGGTCTACCAGATACTCTTCTAAGGGTAAACCGATTAATTCCCCGTCTTTAACAACGATCCCACATCTGACTTCTCGACCGACTTCGATGAATGTTTCTACAATCACCTCCGAAGCATGTTCAAATGCTTTCTTCAAGGCGGCGTCATACTCGGTAGCCTCTTTAACTAAAGTCACCCCTAGAGAGTTGTCAGAATCTACAGGTTTGATAATTGCTGGCGGTGTAATTGTTGGAACATCTCCTTGGTGCAGCAGTTCTCCACGAGGTACTTTCACCCCTGCTGCTTCGACAATTGCTTTGGTTCTGGCTTTGTGAGCCGTTATTGCCATCAGATCTGGAGTATTACCTATGTAAGGGATCTTGAGCAGGTCGAATAGAGCGCGGTAGTGAGTCATTCCAGGAATACAAAACATGTGTGGTAACATGATGTCAATGTTTTGCCCTGTGATAAATTCTATGGCATCAAACAAAGGAATCGGTTTAGACTCGGCAATATCTTCAGGGCTGAGAGACTGGGGAAATCGCCACTGGCCATCGGGTGTAATGTATGCAATCTGAAAGTCATAGCGCGATGCATCTGCTGTTGCTGCTAAACACTCTTGTGCATAAAGCCGTGACAAATCGCAGTAAAAATCATCCTGTGCAGAGCCAACTAAATGAAGGATACGAAGTACTGGCATGGTTTATGTTCTTATCTACTGTTTAGCGTTAGATAATTTATATCACGCAGAGGAACCAGTGCATTGCGCGGGTTACCCAGGTTGTAGTAACTGGCGTCGTGCAAAGGTGCAGAGAGGATGAGGAGTTTTAGAGAGATTTCATTATTTGTGCAACACCAAAATAGTTCAAACTCTCATTCTCTTCCTCTACGACTCTGTCTTGGAAAGTTCCGAGTGGAGGAAACCTCCGCTCGGAACTTTCTGCTGCGCCTCTGCGTGAAATCACACTTTCACTCAGCCTCGGTACTAATCTCCCCCTAATTCGACTAATTTGCCGATGTTGAAGTCTATTCGCGTCCAGCCTTTAAGTTTGCCTAAATTATTCAGCAAGAGTAAAGGAATTTGCCAATGATGCACCATTAAAAACGGTAAGGGATCGTCTGGTTTGTAAATTGCATCAGTTCCCCGCCAAATATTTGCAATCCATTTTTTCAATTGTTTCAAAGAATGGATGCTAGTCAAACGCCACACTTCATGGTAAGTCCAATAGGTGGGTTTACTAGTTGATAATGGCTGTAATGTCTCAGCCATCGGTTCTCCATCGAGGTAAGCTTGGGCAACTTTAGGATGGTCGTAGAAAGTAGTAATTGCAGAGTGCGTGCGCGGATTACACTCAATAGCGTAAACTGTACCATCCTCAGCTTGAATGAAGTCAAAGGAAATCTGTCCTGTAAGTTTCAGTTCTTTGACGAAATGCCTTATCCATTCCCTGATTTGAGAATTTTCAATGTTTTCATAGTTGACTTGAAAGGCTGAAGATTCACAGCAGCAATGTAGTCGTAATTCCCCGTCCCGGACAGTGCTATGGGTGCAAAATTCTTCACCAGGGATAAATTCTTGCATAATCCAAGGCTTTTCCGGGCTGATTGGCAAGCTTTTGACGAATGCGGCTGTTTCTTCAGGGGTAGTACAAGGGAGCTTAGTTAAGTCTAAACGCCGTACTGAGTCGTAAGGAATACTTTTGAGGATATATTTGCGAGATTCCCCAGAGAAGTCGAAATTTAGAACTTGTTCGGCAGAGGTAATTTTAAAAGATTTAGGTACTGATAAACCAAGCGATCGCGCTGTTTCGGCAAGCTCAAATTTATCATCCAATTTCTGGGTAATATCTGCATCAAAGTGAAATACTTCACAGTACTCCGACAGCGATGGTTTGGCCAAGGAGTCGTAGTAGCTGCCCACTGGACTAGTTACTGGAATATAGACATCAATATTTTCTTGTTTGATGATGTCTATCAAAGCCTGAGTATAACGTTCTGGGTTTTCTTGGGGTGCCGGAACAGTATAAAACTTGTCTACAGCTTGAGAAAATCGATGCCCAGATAGCCAATATTTGTGGGTTTCTAGCAGCACAACTCTGTGTCCAGCAGTATGAAATGACCGCGCTAGCTGTAAAGCTTTGGTCATCTTAGCGCCACTGATTAAAATATTTTTCGGGTTTGCTGCTTTGGTAGCTGAATGTTGGAAAGGACGGGAGATAGTATGCCACAACAAAGTTACTAAAACGATGGTGGCATTGATTGGCAGTGCTAATAATAGCAGAGCCAAAGTCAAAATGTTTTGGATAATTACGACTATTTTTGTCTTTAGAGAAAAAGACGGTATAGCAGGTGAACCAGAAACAGAAATAGATTGTGCCATAATCAATCACGCAGCTTTGCGGATAATTGTCAAGCCATCCCGTAGTGGTAATATTACCTGTTCTACACGAGGATCGAGTGCTACAGCACGATTAAATTGAGCGATCGCTTCGCCGTTGGCGGTGCGTTGTTGTCCAGCTAAATAAACCTCTCCTTGCAGCAGTGTATTATCTACACAAATAAATCCTGACGGTGCTAGCAAATTAGTGTCTAGCAATATTTGGAAGTAGGTTATATACTCCTTTTTATCTGCGTCAATAAACACTAGATCGAATGATTCTCCAGCTGCTACCAACTTATCTAAGGTTTGTAAAGCTGACCCTAATTCCACGCGGATTTTTTGACCGTCAGGAGATTGATTAAAAGCCGCTTGGGCAACTTCTGCGGCAAAGGGGTCTACTTCGCAAGCAACTAACACTCCATCTTTTGGTAATGCTTCTGCCATTGCCAGTGCAGAATAACCTGTGAACATCCCGATTTCCAGTACTCTTTCGGCCTTGGTCATATGAACAAACATTTTCAGTGTTTGTCCTTCTACATGACCAGATAGCATCTCTTGCTCTAGAGGTCGTACTGTTGTTCCTTCACTAAAGTGTTCTTGCCATGCTTCATTTGAGGTTTTTTCGGCAAGTGCGGTTAAAGCCGCTGATTCAGGGGTAGTATATTCTTCCAAGTAAGGATCTAAACCAGCTGCCAAACACCATGCTTGATTGAGGTTAGCAACTAACTCCGCAGGTAAGTCTGAGCGTTGGTTAATCTCTTGGACAATAGCTTCTAACTTCTTTGCTAAGATTCCTACTGGCGTGACGGGTCTAGCTGTAGGCTTGGCAATTGTAGTAGACATTATATTGTACTCCCAACAAGTTCTGTCTGATAAACGGGGTACATATCTACACCTTCACCACCACGAGGATAGGTAACGCAAAGCTGCTTATGTTCTGCCAAACCTTGTGCCAATTCTTCCCGTGTCAAATCGTTCATAAAGAAGCAAGTTCCAATTGGTCTGGGCATAGCAGCTCTTAACAAACCATCCCGTGTTAGGGTAATAGATTGGGTAGCTTTCCATAACAGTTCTTCATCCAATAAAGGATGGTCGAGAGCCAACCCTAAATCGCTGATTAATCTTAAAATGCGATCGCGTTCTGCATTTGTGATATAGCCTTTATTGCCTGCAATGGTTGCAGATAACGCCATATCAATACTCACCGCATGTCCATGAAACATCGGGATGTGTGGTGCAAGTTCTAAAGTCGGACTCCAAGTATGTCCGTAAGCAATTGCTCTATCCAAATCTAGTTCGTGGAGGTTGGGTACTTCTAACTCCAACATTTTTTTGATAGCTTCGTGAGTTAGACGGTGAGCCATCTGTTTAATCTCTGGAGTTGCATCAAGGTTCCCAAAGTGAGTGTCAAGCAGTTCTTTGCCATACTTTTCTAACCACTCAAACACATCCTTTTGAGCGACTACAGCAATTTTGACTAATTCTGACATTCCATTACGCACTTGATTTGTTGGTAATGTCCCCAACAGAGAAAAGTCTAATAAAACTTTTTGGGAAGCGTGATAAGCACCCAAACGATTTTTTAGCTTCCGATGATTAACTGCCACTTTGATAGCGACGCTAGCATCGATCAAACCAATCAAAGAAGTAGGAATCCGGATGTAATTACTACTACGGTGATAGGTAGAGCAAGCAAAACCTACAACGTCTGTAATTAAACCTCCACCTATGACTAATACTGGCTCTTTACGGACTAGTTTGAAGTCTGCGAACACATCAATAATCTTCTCAAAAGTTTGGATAGATTTGTTTGGTTCGCTAATAGTTAGAGCAAAAATCCTCAAATCGATACCGTAATAGCGGAAATATTTCTCAATTTGAGTACCGTAAAAATTGTTGACATTAGTATCGATAACAGCTAGGCATCTTCCAAAACTCCTATATATCTCTGCAAGCTCTGGATTAGCAACATCAAAAACACCATCTACATAAACTAAGTCGTACTCAATCTTTTCATAAGCCTCTACGTGAAATTTAGTTTCAGTAACTTCAAGTTTTGTTTGAACAATGCTCACAAATTTTACCCTCTAGTTGAAATAAGTTGTAACTTTGATGTAGATGCTATTAAGAAGTGTAAGTACTTCTCAAGCATGATGACTTAACTTGCAAAAATTACGTCACAAGTAAATAGCCTGTGATTCGCGAGGAAAAAAGGCATATCTCAATGAAGTTTTGTTAGATTGCAGATTTAGAAATCACAAAATATAGCACTATTAAAATAAAGTGCATCTACTGTCATTTCATCAGGACAACAAAAGACCTTAAGTCTTCGCTTGACCTTAAGGATACTGCAAATTTAAGCAACAAAACTTGATGGTTTTTCTCAGATTATCAGACTGTTAACGCTATGTCCAGCTAAAGAATTATGGATTTGGAGTAGGTGAATAGTCGTTAGAGGCAAGCTAGAAGAATGATTTTACTTGCTCACGGAAGCTTAGACAGTTATTTACATTATTTAACATACCACTATTTTTCAAATATTGCACCTACACCAAAGGTAGATTTCAAATAAAAAAAAAGTAGATTTTGAGGATTAGAGAGCTTGAGATTTTATTTTTATTTAAGGATTTCGAGAGAATAAATTATCCCTTTTATGGCAAAGAAGCTTGCCCTGAATATTGGACTGGTGAGGACACCCATCCCAGAAGAAAATTTGGGATGTTTTTTATTTGGAAGTTTTTTAGAAAGTTAATCTTTGGGTGGCCGGAGAATCTGACATCATTCATGTAATAATCGCATAGATACACAGTTGTTTAGCAAGTTGCTGCTCATCTGGGTAAAATCTTTAACACTCAGTAGCGATCGATTTATTCTTTAGAATTTAAGTCTTTTACTCATTGGTGTCACACTGGTAGGTTAAAACCCCCTACAATATACTTAATAGACTATTTAGTGTTTACTAGTTGACTGGTTCAATTTCTTCCCCTTATCCCGTTGAAGTATCCTACCTACGGATAAAGGTTTAGGCAAGTGACTTCTTTTTGAAAAGGAAAAATTTTCTTGTGAGTCTTTATATGGCTAATTTCAGGCGTTTTGATGAGAAATTCCTGTTTTCAAGCTATTGCGTTGCCTTTGGCTTTCTCTTTCTCCCCTTCCTTTTTTATGGATTTTATAGATACGCTCTAATTGGGATGCTCCACTATTATTTTCTTAAGTACTAGATTTATGGATTATGTTCCGGTTGAAACAGATGCACCTGTTTCTGTAGAAATCGCCCAAATTGTTTCACCATCAGCAACACTTTCTCCAACCTCAATACCCAGCTCTCGTATTTCTAAAGATGCGCGCCGCACTAGTTTGAGGGCTTCCACTGTCGATGGTATTTTCGCAGCAGTTTTCTCTATTGCCACTGGTGGAGTTATGCTGGGTAATTTTTTGGTGGGGTTGGGTGCCAGTCCGGTGGTCTTTGGCATGATGTCCTCTATTCCTATGTTGCTACATCTGTTTCAGCCTATAGGTGCTTACTTGTCTGAACGCAGTAGTAGCCGCTTTCAGTATTCACTGCGGACACACGGAATTGCTCGATTACTGTGGCTAATTTTAGTGATTGGCATTGCTAGCTATAGCTGGGGATGGCTCAATTCAAGCCAATTGGTAATACTATCGCTCTCGATTCTCGTATGCACCCATCTTTTAGGAGGATTAGGAATTGCATCATGGTTGAGTTGGATAGCAATGTTAGTCCCACGACAATTGCGAGGTAGATATTTCGGGCTACGCAATAGCCTTGCTAACCTCACCGAGTTGGTGGGCTTGCCCTTAGCTGGTTTAGCTGTATCACATTGGTATGGGGGGCCTATCCAAGGTTATGGAGTAATTTTGTTAGTAGGTATTTTCTTTGGAATTATTAGCTTGGGGTGTCAGTATTTTCAGATAGATATGAATCCCCGATTACAAAATACCTATCATACTAGCTCATCTCAAACTAGTGAGATTGAGGTAGACTCGTCACCAAATGAACTTGAGGGAACATCTCAAGAAGTCTCTTTACCGCAAATACTGACACCAGAAAACGATATAGTTAGCACCATTTGGAAAAACTCTAATTTTTTAGTGTTTCTGGTTTATTTAGGCTTATGGACGCTTGCGGTTAACCTCAGTGCCCCATTTTTTAACCTTTACTTGCTAGATACACTAAATCTGGATGTGAGTTGGGTAACTTTCTATAACAGTTTGCGAGCTGGGGCACATATGGCGATGCTGCTTGTCTGGGGTAAAGTAGTAGATAAAATTGGCAATCGTCCAATTCTAATTTCTACAGGAATTCTAATTGCAGTTATACCCTGGTTGTGGTTGCTAGTTGGTTCTAGTCCTTTGGATCTCTGGCTATGGTTACCTTTGTTACACATTTTCATTGGTGCTAATTGGGGAGGAGTTGATTTATCTAACAACAATATTCAAATAGAGATTGCACCAGTAAAAAATCAGTCTATCTATTTTGCGATCGCAGCTGCTATTGCTGGGGTAAGTGGTGCTTTAGGAGCAACTATAGGTGGCTTTATCGCTCAATTTACTGGGTCTTTTGGCATACAGGAAGTTTTCATTGTATCTGGTATATTACGCCTAGCCTCACTTATACCACTGATGATTAAAAAGGATCTCGGTAGTTAGGATGAAATTATTTAACTGCGGATGTCAACAAATAGTCCATCTACAGAAAGAATTACTAACTCGATATCTACTTTATAGTGAAAAAGCTTGTTAGATCCTGAGAAAGTCGATCCTCAGTAAAATCAAGTCCAGAAATCCTTTTGGGAGCGGCTGATATGCATTTAGCAGTTGCGTTCCAAAATAGTTTAATTTCAAAATCTGCAAAAAGATAAAATGTTCAAGGTAGACACACAAAAAATTAGCCCTCAACAAGTTGAAGCTTACGAGCGAGATGGCGTTATCTGCGTCAAAAATGCTGTGGATGGTACCTGGGTAAAACGAATGCGAGCAGCAGTTGACAAGAATATTTTAATTGCTGGTCCTCTGGAGGAGAAGAATGCTCCAAGGCCCGAAGGTCGTGTAGAACATGCTAGTAGCCTATGGCTGGTTGATACTGATTTCCGTGCTTTGGTTTTTGAATCTCCATTAGCAATGCTCGCAGCTCAAGTTTTAAAGTCGGAAAAACTCAACTTTTTGGGTGATGGTTTTTTTGTGAAGAAGCCGAAAGCGAATAGCCGTGTTGGGTGGCATAACGATCTACCTTACTGGCCTATACAAGGCTGGCAGTGTTGTAAAATTTGGCTGACTCTAGATACTGCCAACCAAGAAAATGGTCGATTAGAGTATATCAAAGGTTCTCATCGATGGGATAAAGAGTTACGCGAAGGGTCGAACCCCTCCTGGTTTGTAGAGCCAGAACCCCACGAACTTCTCTCTTGGAATATGGAACCTGGAGATTGCTTAATTCATCATTTTCTGACAATTCATCATTCAGTAACTAATGTGTCTCCCACAGAACGACGTGCAGTGGTGACTAACTGGACTGGCGATGATGTTACTTATTATCACCGCCCGAAAGCGTGGCCTTTCAAACCTCATGAGGAAATTGATTTGCCAGAATTTAATTCATTCAAAGCTAAAAAACCTGGTGAGCCGATTGACTGTGATATGTTTCCCAGAATTCAACTACACGGCTAGTAGGCAATCCTCACTATTAGACAATAAGTAAAATTCAATCAGCTTATTGCTTGAAAATATGATGATATGTGGGCATTTACAGAAATAGTGCTGAATGCCCAGTTAAGTGGCAAGTCCAATACAGAGGAAAATGTCTTTCTGGGTTCTACTGGATATATTGTATTACAAATACTAGGATGTAATCCGGTCGAGTTCATCGAGAATATTACTATCTACATTAATGTCAAATTTTCGAGCAAAATGAGCGGATGATCCCATCAGATTAGGCAAATCTTCCATTAATAATACTTTTGGATGAGGACCTCCTCTCGACCAATCAATATATCGCCGACGGTCATTCTTTAATTTCAGGTGAGGTGCATTAGCAAGTATAGTCTGAAAATATGACTCATCGGTATACTTCAGTTTCTCGTAATACAAAGTTACAGCATTTTTCTGACTGTGGAAATCAATAATGTACTCAGCAGCTTTACGATTAGCACAAAACCATTGACTTCCACTAAAGCAAGCAAGTTTATCTGAAAAAGGCAGAAAAGCTTTTGTTAACAAAGGATGTTCTAAGCAAATTTCTATATTCAGTTGAGCAAAGTATTTTTTTAAGTAATTAAAAGAAAAAGATTTTGTACAGTATCGTTGATAGGAATTCTTTAGCCATAACATGTTTGGTTTTAAATCAAGTTTATAAGTCTCATATGTGATTTGCTCGTACTGAATATAAGCATCATATGGATTTAAAGTTAGATCGTCCAATATTTGTCTTGCACTTTTAATGGGATAGTCTGCTCCACTGAGTAATACAAACCAATCAGGTGCATCTGTAGCTTTGTACATCAGTTGAAGTGACTGAATTGTAGCTTCTATGAGAGTAAATCCTGCCCACTCTGTCTGCACGTGAGGGCGTACTAGTAAAACATTTTTTGACAGAGCATCTACAGATAAATCACATTTGGAAAAATCATGATGACAGACAATTACTGGATAATTGAACATCCTGTTTAACGTATTTATCAGTCTGTAAATCTGTAGCGGTTTTGTGTGTGTTAATAGAACAAAACCTATAGATTGGCTGGTGTAATTGGGCATTTTTTAAACTTATAATGACTGATTATTATACTATTTACTCAGTGCTAGTTAATATTTTACTCATCTTGGTAACTGGGACAACTATCCCAGTTCTTAAATAATGAGGCACTCTTTGGATAACAGTAAATCCTAATCGTAAATAAAACCCTTCAGCATAAAGGCTAGCAGTTGTAATTACCTTATCTATACCTTGCTTGCTTGCTTGCTCACAAAAATGTTCGACTAAAGCACGCCCAATACCTTTACCTTGATGTTTAGGATGGACGTATAACCCAATTAGTTCATCAATAACGAAACTAGCAAAACCCATAAGAACATCTCCCTCGATTGCAACCCACAAAGATTCTAGTTTCATATTTTTTAATATTTTTGAACCATCAGGCTGGTTGCAGTTATTACGCCAAGCTAAAAGTTCTTCTTCGGTATAAAAAGTTGCAGGAAGAGCTTTGATAGCAGCAATATGAATTGCGCTCAGCATCCACACATCTTTTTGATCGGCAGGTCGAAGAGATATTTGATTACTGCTCATAGTTTTAAGGTTGGCATTTATAGCAGGAGGCAGGAGGCAGGAGGTATAGCCGTCGCCAGTAGTGTTAGGACACACCATCTTTGAGAACAGACTCCATTGTCTGGCGCAGTACATGCCTTTGAGAATATCAAATTCGTCCTAGCTATAACTAATAGTAAAGTTATTTTCATTATATATAACATATTTAAATTTACAGTAAATCTATCGACGAACCGTATATTATGGATAGAGCAATAAAATAATCAATCCAAAAGACAAATTCAGAAGTAATCAAGCAATAACTTCTAATATTTGGCAAATTTTGTTGTGCTTATTTAAATATCTTCTGAAAGCTTGTTCTAAAAAGCATTTATCAAGCTAGAAGATCCGAGAAAGTTCAAAGGAGTGAATGTGATCAACGCCATACAAATTAACGAAAACTTGACAACGACAGGACAAGTCATACCAAAACAGCTCGAGCAAGCTAGTCAAGAAGGTTTTAAGTCGATTTTAAATCTGCGATCGCCTGATGAGTTAGGATTTTCCCAAGATGAGCAACGGGTAGCGGAAGCATTGGGACTGCACTATACAAATGTCCCACTCAAGCTGGAAGCGCTGAATGAAGAATTAATCACCAAAATACTGACAACACTCGAACAAATTCCCAAACCAGCAGTTGTGCATTGTGCAGCAGGAATGCGCTCGACTGGAATTGCATTATTGAGTGTCGCTGTTCAAGAGGGATTAACGCCAGAGCAAACTTTATCAAAAGCTCGAAATGTAGGCTTTGGGTTCTTTGAACACGCTAATGTTAGTCCTCGGTTGAAGCAACTATTTGTAGACTACGTTAATAAACATGTGCGGGTAGCTGTAATACCAATTTGTAATTCGTAATTAAGAAAGTCAGATTTCGTCTAGGTTTGGGGCTTAAATCTGTTATCTGATTTGAGAGAATTGGTATAACTGGTGGCGATCGCTAATTTTGACGTATTCCCCATAGCTCAAGCTTGGGGATTGTTTATTTGATGTTGCTTTCATTGCGGGATGATTAAAGAATTTGTATCAATATATAATTACCGGGTCTAAATATAAGAGGATCCCCGTCAATCATCTTATTATTCAGCAACGCTGCTTATTTAATTGTCTATATCTAAAAACAAAGTATAAATTATGAATTATGAATTATGAATTAGCATGACTAAGTATTTCCGCTCCAATGTTGATGCAATGGCTAGCTATATTCCTGGTGAGCAGCCTCAACGCGGTACACAGATTATTAAACTCAACAGTAATGAAAACCCTTATCCTCCCTCCCCTGCGGCATTAGCTGTGCTGCATAATATCGATGGAGAATGGTTACGGCGGTATCCAGAACCTTTCGGGGAGGAATTTAGACAAGCTGCTAGTAAAGTATTAGGAGTTCCTAGCGATTGGATAATTGTGGGAAATGGCAGTGACGAATTGTTAAGCGTAGTGATTCGAGCCTGTACAGAACCCGGACGCAAAGTAGTCTATCCAATGCCAACTTACGTGCTATATCGGACATTAGCCCAAATGCAGAATGCGGATATTACTGAAATTCATTACTGCAAGGATTACAGTTTACCGCTAGAAGAACTGATTGCTGTCGATGGTTCTGTAACATTCATTGCCTCGCCTAACAGTCCATCCGGGCATGTAGTGGCAACAGATGACTTGCGAAAACTAGCCAGCCAGTTATCTGGAGTTTTAGTAATTGATGAAGCATACGTAGATTTTACGGAAGAGAATGCATTGGCTTTGGTAAAAGAATATGAAAACGTAATTGTAATTCGCACACTTTCTAAAGGGTATTCGTTAGCAGGATTGCGACTAGGATTTGGGGTGGCGAATCCCAAGCTGTTGCATGGATTGTTTAAAGTCAAAGATAGCTATAACATTGATGCGATCGCTTGTGCAATTGGTACAGCTGCAATTACCGACCAAGCTTATAAAAATGCTTGTGTGGCAAAAATTAAAGCGTCGCGGACTAAGCTAGCAGCAGACTTAAAACAATTAGGTTTTCATATTTGGGATTCCCAAACTAACTTTTTACTGGCACAGCCGCCAATAGAAAATGCCGAATATCTTTATCAAAAACTCAAGCAACAGGGAATTTTAATCCGCTACTTCAAACAGCCAGGATTAGAGGATAAATTACGCATCACTGTTGGTACTGATGAACAAAATCAGGTTTTAGTCGAAGCGCTGATTTATTTGCTAGCAAATTGACTTTCGCAAGAAATTCAATTTTTTAGAGTTTTTAAAATTCCTGCATGTCTGGCACTAACTCGAATTTCTGTAGCAATGATCTGGGGAGCTTTCAACCAAAATTCTCTTATTGGGTCTAGCGTCCTTACCATTTTGGCGGTCAGTATTCTTGTAGTGTCAGGTTATCCTGTATATTCAAGCTTCCAAGCTTTCAGACATTTATTAATATTTGAGGTTAAACAAATTTGTATTTTTACAGTGCATCAAGAGCATTTATAATAGCTTGATTTAACTCTTGATATATTCTAACAGATAGCTAATGTAACGATAGTTATTTAACCTTATATATTTTTATTCTTATTTGTAAACCTTGAGTGCTGATAATTAATTTAATGGTAATCTAACTATTTAGTTACATATTTACAAGTGCAACATTGGATATCAATTATCTACTCACTAAGTAAATTGATTAAATAGCAGCGTAATTACACTAATGATGAACAAACTAAAATATATTTCCATGTTAGTTTTATCTATCGTTTTGCTGGATGGAGCGACTATAAATATTCCTGCTAAAGCTGCCGGAAGTAAAGTTTTAGTAACGGCGGAAAATCAACCTCTTAGTAAATCAGATATTGATAAGGTTATTGCTTTTTACGAATGGGCATTTGCCGCAAAATTCACTCCAGAACAGCGTAATCAATATCAGTCGCTAAAATTAAATGAATATCGCAAAGACCCAGCAGGAACCACAAAAAGTATTGACGATATAATTTCCAATTATACGCAAGTTCTTGGTAAGAATGAAGACGAACAAAGTCGAGTTCGGCAAGCATTTAATACAGAATTTGTCGGGCAATTGCAGAATTTACCGAACGATCCGGAAGCCAAACTTTTACTGTCTGTTTACAACAGCGCCCACGCAAATGAAACCGCTGCAAATAATGCGGATAATTCATCCAGCAGCGTTGGAGATATTTCGTCTTTAGTTGGAAAATGGGTTTGGGCGCGTACTGGAAATAGTGCTTACAACACGAGTGGCACATTTATCGGATCGAACGGTTCGCGTTTCACTTATCAATTTCTGCCGAACGGAAGAGCCGAATTCACCGGAATTATGAACGTGATGAACGGTAGCTGTAACCAGCAAATTTTTCAATCTCGAAAAGGAAAAGTCAATCTGAGCGGTAGTACAATGACAATTAACTGGTCTGGAGGAACTTTCACTCGTGACTTTTCGTGCGATCGAGCGAACAACTACACGAAAACTTTGCCTGCTGAAAACGAAACTTATCAAGTAAAATTCAAAACCGATTTGGGTCAGAACCAGCTTTGTTTAATATCTAAGGATGAAACCTGTTTCAGCCCAACAAATTAGGTCAAATGACAATTTTTAATCACTAGAAAAGACGACTTTGAGTGTGTGTAGCAAACAGACAATTTCGGGTGCTTGACTATGGATTTGATACTCCCACGGCTTCAAGCTGTGGGATTCTTGTTTAATCAGCCAACTTATTTAAAGGAGTTTCTTCACGTAAAATTCACATAAGTAGGTGGGTAGGAAAATTTATTGTTGAGGTAAGGCAGGAGGCAGGAGGAAAGAGAGTTTTAGTCTAATTAATCTTTCTTCACATGGTTTGGTTTTATTGTGCCGACTTACTTAGGTAATAAAGAAACATGTGCTGAAACTACTTTCCATCCTTCGGAAAACCTGTACCAAGTCTGGCTTTGTCGCCCGTAACGCTCTACACCATCGATAATGCGGCGAAACTCTAAACTCACAGTTGCTGTATCTTTTCCAAATGTTACAACTTTAAGATTCGAGATTTCTCGCTCTATTTTCGGATTTGGTCGATTCTGGCGAAAGTTACGAATTTCATCGCTACCATAGAGATTTTCTGTTACCCCAAATCGCACCACTTCCAGTGCATCCCAAAATAACCCATCCATCACTTCTAAATTGTTATTACAAAGGGCTTCTTCATATTGAAGATATAAATCAGTCACTTCAGCTACAATGCTAAGGTCATTTACTGGAGTCATTGTTATTACCAATTTAGATAAATATATTAATTTTTAGTCCCCAATCTTCAATCCTTAGTCCCTACTCCTCCTAATTTGGAGTGATTGAAAAAAGCTTTCTCCACTAAGCAAAGCAATACCAAATGTGACAATACCAATCCCAATAATTTGAGTCAAGTTTAAGGTTTCGCTAATCGTTCCCCACGCCACTATCGCTGTTAACGCAGGACTGCTTGAACCGACTATTGATGCGGTAGTTGCGCCAATCATGCGAATCCCTAAATTGTTCAGAGTGTGGCCGATAAAGCTGACCAAACCTGAAAAGATGCTACCAATCCACAGAGGTGTCCAGTCAAGTTGGGTGCTGGGAACTGGCCACAACAGTAAGCCAACACCGGAAAGTAGCAGTGTAGAAGCAAAACTGATCCAAGTGAAAGGAACTGGATGGAATTTTTCTAAGCATTTTTGGGCGATGACATTATAGAAGGCATAAATAATTCCAGCACTAACACTGGCCAAAATGCCAACTACAATGCTATGGTTGCTGTGGTTTACAGAAGATTTGGGAATAACAAGAACGCAGCCCACTAAAATAATCCCCATCACCAGCCAACGGAAGAATGTAGGGCGTTGACCAAAAAACTTCCAGGATAGCAACGCTGTAAACACAGGATAGATAAAGAAAAGGGTCGTAGCAATTCCAGTGGGAATTAAGCCAATAGCAATGTAGAGTAAGGCAATATAGACAAACATCAGTACTCCACAGCTAAACGCTTGAATCAGAACATCGCGGTATTGGCGAGTGAATAAGTCTTGAAATTCTTTAAAAGCAGATGGATATAGCTTGAATGCTAGAAATCCCATGAGTGGAACCACGAGTAGCATTCGCATGAACATCAGCAAGAATGAATTTTGCAAATCCGGTTTAACGTATCCACCGAGTAAAAATAAACTTACTACGAGATGTTCTGAAAATAAAACTCGGACAGTAACATTGTGGAACGCCAAAACAAAGGAGGATAGAAGAACTATCAGAATACCTAACACACTATAAAAGGTTTTTTCAAACCCGATTGTATTGCTAAAACTACTGGACTGACAGACCAGACGAGGTTTGAGTTTTTAGGACTCTGGTTTAGTCACGTGCAGGGACGGCCGTCCAGAAAATTCATCATACCATTGAGCAAGTTTGGGATAGTTCTGTCTGCCATTGCAATTGTGGCAGACGAATTTCTAATCTTTGTCAGGCTGCACCAAATTTTATTAACTTCTATAAATAAATTTTCAGCGCTCTCTTGTTTTTTAGCACAATTTATGCAAATCTCATAAATGTATTATACGGTAAATTTATCGATTTTTAGTACTTACACCAAAAATCCATTTTCCCTGGATGACGAAGGTCGTCCAGATCGGCGATCGCTCCAGCAAGCTCATGATTACATGCGCTTGATATATAAAAAGATTACTAAAGCAACCATGAAAATACTCGACCACAGTCCAGCTTTAGAACTGCTGCTAGATCCATCAGGTGCAGCCGCTAAGACATGAGGGATTTACCGCTAAACAGGCGATCGCTCTAAAGCCCACCCATAGCAGTACAAATTTAATGCTTAATAGCTTAATTTATACCTACTTTATATTCACAATCATCAATTCACTTCTGTTAATTAATAAGTATCTTGGTGTCAAAGCTTTATTTGTAAACAATTATGAAGTTGAAAATTGATGTTATAAGGTGTTTCAAAATCACATAAACCATTATTTTAATCATGCAATTACCGCATTCTTGCTCTTTACATTTCTTTATAAACAGGTTTAAAAATCAAAGCGGATTGCGATAGGAATCATTAATTTCAAATTCTATCATTTTTATTAACTTTTTATAGAATTAATAACTGTCATTGCAATAATAGTTATTAATTCTGCTGTATAAAAATAGGTATTTAAAGAATCACTAAGTTGGAAAATTATACCTATTGATTATCTATTATTTTTTATATCTTCTCTGATTTAGTTAATTACGAATACTATGCAATCAAATTGTTTAACTACAACACTAGTGGAGAATAAGCCAATGTTTTTTGGACAACTTGAAAGAGAATGCCTATATGGAGAAATTTGGTCAATTTGGCAAACAACTAAATTGCCAGAACATATACAGTTATTGGCGGATCAAGAACAAGTAAAATACGATATCTGGGAATTGCAAAGCGAAAAGCCTGATTCTAAGCCGATTCATGTCAGTCTCGATCGCGGTAATGATTTAAAAAGCATTTAACTCCATAGCCAATCCATGATAATAAGGTATAAAAAGCACAGTGACCTAATCACAGATAGCCACTCTCCGGACGCAGGAAACTAGCGTTTTACAGCGCTTTTCAAGTAATTAAACTACATCACTTCCTACTTTGTGTCTGATTGCTGGTCTAAATACCTGAAAAGTGCTGTAATAACGATCGCTTTTTGAGTTAATGCTGCAAACCTATTTAGAATTTCTTTCAGCTAGCAACAGAAGGAATCAATACCGATGCCACACCTGTTTGAATCATTCAGGATTCGTGAAGTTACTTTTCGCAACCGCATCGCTGTTTCACCGATGTGTCAATATTCGAGTACAAACGGATATGCTAATGATTGGCATATGGTGCATCTAGCTTCTCGTGCAGTTGGCGGTGCAGGTATTGTATTAACAGAGGCCGCAGCTGTGGAACCACGTGGGCGGATTAGCCCGCAAGATTTGGGTATTTGGTCAGATGCACATATACAAGCTTTAGCCAAAACTGTGGCATTGATTCATAACTTTGGAGCTGTTGCAGGTATTCAACTTGCTCATGCAGGCAGAAAGGCCAGCATTGCTAAACCGAGTAAGGGAGGAAAAGTACTCGATGAATCTCAGGAAGGTTGGCGTCCCTTGGTTTCGAGTAGTGCGATCGCTTTTAGCAAAGATAGCCCTGTGCCTGAAGCCTTAAGTCTTGAAGGAATTCAAGAAGTGATTAATGCCTTTATCCAAGCTGCCAAACGTTCTCTAGAAGCTGGTTTCAAGGTAGTTGAAATCCATGCTGCCCACGGTTATCTATTACACCAGTTTCTCTCACCCCTTTCTAACCACCGTCAAGATGATTATGGTGGTAGCTTTGAAAACCGAACTCGTTTGTTAACAGAAGTCGTTCGAGGAATTCGAGAGGTTTGGCCTCTAACATATCCACTTTGGGTACGCATTTCCGCCACCGACTGGGTAGATAAAGGCTGGGACATTGAGCAAAGTATCGCTTTAAGTGACAAACTTAAATCTCTAGGAGTCGATCTCATCGACACTTCATCAGGGGGCATTATACCTGGGATCAACATACCAGTGAAACCTGGTTATCAAACTCAATTTGCCCAACGCATCCGCCGCGAAGCTAATATCCATACAGGAGCAGTAGGGTTAATTACATCTCCAGAACAAGCTGACCAGCTGATTAGCACAGAAGTAGCTGATATAGTCCTGTTAGGACGCGAACTACTCCGTAATCCTTATTGGCCGCATCTAGCAGCCAAACAACTCGGACACGATAAACTCTGGCCTGTTCAATATGACCGCGCTTGGCTATAATGCTAGCTGGGTTTAGGAGACTGGGGATTAGAAATTGTCAAATGGTTTGACCAGATAATTACTAATTCGTAATTCACGAATTATGAATTACAAATTATGTTGACAAGTTGCCGAACAGAAATGCGATCGCGGGTGTGTCAACATAATTTATCGGATCCTAAAATCTAAAGGTGAATTAATTTATATTTACAGAAATACGAAATCGAGGCAACGGTGTGAGTACATTTTTATCTAGTGTGGCTGTATTACTCTCTACTTTGGCATTAGGATGTAGCGGTTATGTAGCTTACGAAGTTTTCACGCTACGGGAGACGCTAAATGCCACTAACACTAATACACTAAGCAATACCACTCCCACTCAAGTGCCAAGTCCTACAGCTACAACTTCTTCAACACAACCAACAGCATCACCATTGCCAGCTACTGCTACTACCTCAGCAATTCAACCTGGTCAATTTGTGCAGCCTGCTTTTGGCAAAAAGGCAGAAGTGGAGTTACTTTCAGCTAAGCGAATTAAAGATCCAGAAACTGGAAACCGTGATGTCATAAATGTGCAAATGCGTATTCGTCGGCTTGCTACAGACGGAGTTGTTGGTAGTGATATCATATCGATTGCGAGTGCAACAGCCCGTAATCCTGACACTAGCGTAACTTACAAAGGAGTAGCTCTCGATCGCTCAACAGGAACCGTTTCTTTGTTCCAAGTACGTCCACAAGCCTCCGCAGATGCTTATATCTGGCTAAGAGTTCCAGATGGTGTCAATAATTTGGACATTTTTGTTCCAGATACAGCCGCATTTAAAAATGTACCAATTTCATCTTAGCTAGCTAACTGATTTTAATTGAAAAACTGCTGGCTCAACTGGAGGCACTAACAAGTATTGAGTAATACTTGAAAAGTATGTTAGCTCTTATACTTAAATTAATTGTGCTTCACTTTCAGTATTAATTTAATGGAAGCTTTACCCGATAACTGGGCAAATATTCAACCATTAACTGTATATTTTTGTTCCACTGGTCTGCTAGTTTCATTTGCAGAGTCACAGATAAAGCTGGGATTACCCCTCTTGTGTCAGTTTCCGGAGAAAGTAAGTAGTTCAGGAGCTAAATCATCCAGAAACATAATAGGGTTTAAATTGATTCATAGCAGTAA
>JBALDB010000020.1:0-141098 GCA_036918135.1 Nostoc sp. | reverse complement strand
CGCTCAATCCCTCAAAACGTCCAGCCATCAACTGACACACCCAACTCAAATCAAAAGTAGATTCCCACAATCTTACATTAGTGGGATAGGTTCAAAACAACAGATATAATTCAGCTTTTAAATGACACTTAGGGTATTAAGCGATCGGACGATAACTACTGGGGAATAACTTTCTCTTTCGATTTAACTTCCATTTCCATTCCAGGATTTAATGCCTGGTTCGCTATAGTTGTGACCCAAATTCCACACCAGAACTGTCACAAAAGAAATGAAGCGTAAATTTTGGAACCAATTTTTGACTCAAAACCAAACTCTGAAGGATGAAAAGTTATGTCTGGCTTTCTTAATGCGTGAATTTTGTTAGCGCAGCTAAGCTGTGTCCGCGTACTCTTACACAGAAGCAAGCTACGTGCAGCGTCTTGTAGAGAGCGTCATTTTGAACTTTGAATTGGTATTACTCCATACCTCTTTGCTGAAACATTGCCATCAACTTACGCTTACGAGCGTGGGTTTGCATCAAATTTTGCCGATAGCTTAACCAGTCCGCCTTTCTGCCAGATTCCAAATAAGCAGTACGTGCCTTTTTTAGCCATTCGATTGCATAGTAATAGTATTCTGCTTTACCTGCATTGATAATTTTTTCAGCACGGCTACCAGCATTGGCAATCACCCAATCAGGATTATCGAGAATAGCAGCATCCATAACCTGATAAATTAATTCAGAATCATAAGAACTAAGTTTGCTGACGATCGCAATAGCATCATCAATTAGCCCCTCGTGCAGGAAAATATCCACCTTGGCTGATTCTGTTCCCCAACCACTATAATTACGGATAATTTTCAACAAGTCTGTTTTGACACTTTCCCAATTTTCGCCAGCTAATTCTTGCATCTTTTGGTAATCAAAAAACGAGGGTTTGACTTGGAAAGCTGCCTTGATTGCTAATAAAGCAGCTTCACTATTACCCAACTGTAGAGCTAAATTACTTGTCCAAATTCCCAACTCGTACTGACAATTACCTGGTAAATTTAATCCATTCTCCGCGATATCTAATGCTTGGTGTAATGCTCCTTGAACGCTGACGAGTGTTTTAGCAAGAGCAAAGGCTTCTTCCTTTGAGTTCATCTGGGTTTGAGCAGCATCAATTGCTTCTTCTACTCTGCCTAAACGCCCCAGCATTGTTAAGTACTGCTGGGTTTGCCCTTCTGCCTCGGCTAAATACAGGTATTCTTGGTAACGTTCCTGACGTTCGAGAATTTTCAGGCGAATTTGTGCTAAATCATCTGCATAGTCGGGCACATCTTCCTCCCAAGCTCCTCTTTCGGTGATATCCCCTTGGAGAACTTGCACTAACGGTGGATAATCCCAATCTTGGCGTAAAGCCTCCATAATCATCCCAAAATCAGCATTCCACTCATCTTGCCATGCTTCTAAATTTATTTGAATATCAACTTTTTCCTCTGGGGTGAGTTCGACACTGAGAATTGCATCACACCAAGCTTGATTTAGTTCCTGGACAATTTCATCATTTTCAGCACCGTATTCTGCAACATCGTCCCAATTTTCCACACAGGTAGAAGTAATCGCCTCTAAAATAGCGATCGCATTTTCAGCCTCTCCCCGTTCGCTGAAATCTACCGCAGTTTGCACTACACTCAGCAATTCTTCAGCAATCGGGTCTTCTTCGTAACCCTCCTCAAAATACTGCACAGCTTCCCGGAGAATCTGCCGCACTTCTCGCCGAAACGGAGCCGCATCGATAGTACTGCGTCGCACAGGTTTTATGATTCGTTCCCCGACAGCAGCAGTCATCCAGTTAACGCGTCGGTCAATCGCCTCAATCAGTCGCGGGTATTCTGCTACCAACTCTTGCAGTAGCCTTTGAGTTTGGACACTATCTAGACGATTGAGTAATTCTTCTAGGGTAGGGCGCTGCTGAATATGTTCTGAATGACGCGCACAGACGAGCATTGTCGCCACAATATGTTTACACCACCCATCAAAGTTGTAAGCACAGGTACAGTTTACAGAACTCAATCCACTGCTATCAAAACTCAGACTGACGTGATAAGGTCTGGCTTCATTGCCCACAACATCTGCCTCAAGCAAATCGCCACGTTGGGTGATAGCATTGACAGCACCAGCTTGATAGTATGCCTCGCCCCGCTGGAAAGATTTGGCGTTGGCATGACGGCGGATAGTAAACTCACTAATTTGGGGAATAGACATCGGGCGATCGCCTGTGTAAGTCCTCTTGATAAATCCAGCTTATGTCTTAGACTAACGCGCTGTAAAGAATCTATAACTGTAGCTGAGTTCAATCAAACCAAACCCTAACCCAACCTTGTAGCGTTGGAGCAAAAAATTTACAACTTAGAACGAAAGAATACTGTTTTTCAGCCTCTTCCTGTTTGGGGGGAGGAATGGAAGCGGGGTTCGAGTGAAAATCTATCTAGCTGACGTTAACTCTGAAACAAAAAGTGCTTGTCCGACTTAAGGAATTAAGACTTGATGAGTTTAATAATATCAATGGCTGCGGTTGAAACCTAAGCATGTCAAAATTTGTTAAGCGGACATAATAAAATATAAAATCCAAACTTTACTATTGAAACCCTTTACTGTTGAGGGTTTTACCTTCTGCCTCCTGCCTTCTACTTATTAAAATTTCGTCTGAATTTTGTTATTTACCTGAGCAGTAGCTATTAATTTCACTGACTATTGAATTCTCTTCCTGTGCACTCTTTTGCAGAGATACCAAGGAGTTCTTTGCTGCTGAGGAATTCTTCTTATCTATAGCTGTTGCTGCATTATTCAATTCTTTAATAATGTCTTGATAAAGTTTCAGAAAGCGTCCTTGAAAACCTTGGAGTTTTTCATCCTTAATTTCTAGTGCTTTCATTTGTTGAGCAAATGGGTCTATCTTTTGGGCAAGTTCAGTTAAAGCTTTAGAACCTTTTGGCTGATTGGGATTTTTCCCGAATTCCTGACCGAGAGCAGATGCTTGATTGGCTACTTTAATGATTTTGTTACATTGGGCAACTTTACTTTCTCCACAACTTGCGAATAATAATGCGATCGCAGTTGTGATTAAAAGTATAAAACTTTGTTTAAATCTATATTGCATACGTTCTATTATCTCCGACTATGTTTCTTTGAAAGTTGGGCAAAGGAAATTGATAGTCAGCAAAAATACTTTTTTCTCAAAAATCTCTATTTCTGCTTCTGATATCCTGTGCGGCTAATCACTGATGATTAAAATCTCTGTGCTTGAGAGTGTCAGTCTAAACAATAGTCTTTAACCGCAGATGATGTAACTTCTTTATCCCTGCTACTTTATACTCCATTTTTGCAGACGTGTGTATGTAATTTTACTGAAATAAGTAAATTTATTCTGCCATTTTTGGTATTAACTTCAATGTCACAGTAGTATTTGCTGTAACATTCTTTTGTTGCCACATGCAGTGGTATTCAATCTGACGCCAAGGCTCAACCATATCCTTGTAGTGCCTATGGAACGCATGACCTGATTGTCCGGGGGTGTGAATGAAGAGTGAGTTATCCAAATTTCCCAAATCTACAATCATCCGCAGTGAAGGAATATCTGTAACTTCAAAGGATTTGTTCGCCTGCCAACGGTTAGCATTTACTGTTTCGCCGTTACCCGCCGTCGCAAAAGCACCACGATTGAATAAAGCTTCAATTGGTGCAACCCCAGATTTACCTAAGGTGGCATTACGAAAAGTAACAGTATGCAGTTTGCCCCAATTCCAGTTTTTTGGGTCTTTACCTTGAATACGTTCTAGTTCAGCCACAGCTTTAGTTAAGGATTCCCGGAGGATTTGATCGCGGTTCTCAACTTTTGGGGTGTTGCGATTATCCCACCAAGAACTATCAGGCTGTTTGACCAGATTTGCTATCACAGCATACCAGCGATCGCCGCCATCGGGAAAGTATTTTTGAGGCAATCCATCGTCAAATGTATCTGCTAGCAAGTGTTTCCAGAATACTTCAAATAGAGCCGCAGCAGGCGATGTCATTCCCAACTGCAAATTCCAATCTCGTAGCAGTTTTTGGGCTGTTTGTAAGCGGGGTGTATCGACTGCGATTGATTGTAGTAGTGGTACTAAGGTTTGTGCATTCAGATTGCGATTATCACCCTGTATGCGCTGTACATCTTTAAGGGAAATCGGCTGAGTTTGTTGTAAAATCATCTCGACAATCCGCTTTGCCCGATAGCCATAAACCCAGTCTGCGGTAATTAAATAAGGGTATTCACGCATAACTGAATTATTCGCAGTAACAATAAAACCTGCGGCTGGATTGAAACTTTTAGGTAATTCATCAAAATCAATATAGCCCTGCCACTCATACTCATCCGTCCAACCAGGAACCGGATAACGTCCATCTCCCTTAGCTCGAATCGGAAATTTACCAGGCATTTGGTAGCCAATGTTGCCATCAACGTCAGCATAGACCAAATTTTGAGCCGGGACATCGTAGTTACTGGCAGCAGTGCGGAATTCCTGCCAGTTTTGGGCACGATTCATCTGGGGAATAGCATACCCTAGCTTGGAAGGTTCTAAGGCTGTCCAACGTAGGGCGACGGCATAATTTGGCGGTAATTCTAGGGGCTGATAGCGAGTTACATTCAATTGGGAAAATGAGGCAGATGAGGGGGATGTTACTTCGGTATATTCTTTATTTTTAAATGCTATTTCTGAATGTAACTTACTATGACTGGGTTGGAACTGCTGGAGATTCGGTGAAACATCAGAGAGAATCGGCCCGTGTCGAGTATAGCGCACCGTTTGCACGATTGGCTGACTTCCTGCAACTTGAATCGTCTCTGGAACGAGTTGCATATCAACCCATTTACCATTTACCTCATACTGGTTGGGGTTTTTTGGGTTGATTTTCTCGATGTATAAATCCATAACATCAGATTGGACATTAGTTACACCCCAGGCAATGCGATCGCTATGACCGATAACTACTCCAATCGTTCCTGCAAAGGAAAAACCAGCAACATTATAAGGACATTCTGCACTCTTAGGCGTACAGTGTAAACCAACCTCATACCAAATAGAAGGAATTTGCACACCCAAGTGGGGATCATTCGCCAAAATCGGCTTCCCTGTAGCCGTGCGTTTGCCAGATATCACCCAATTATTTGAACCAATGCCAATTCCCGTAGAACCAATTAATTTTTCTAAAGCCATCATCGGCTGAGTAATTGCCTCTAAAGCAGAGAAGAGGGAAGAAGACGCGGCGACGGGGAGACGCTCTGAGGCAGGGAAAGAACTCTTTTTATTCTCTTTCTTCTCGAACTCCGGCAAAATCACTGGTAAATCTTGAGGATACGGCGGAAAAAGTTCTTCTACTTGAGTAGGAGTGAGGGTTTTAAGCAGTATTGCACGTTCAATTTCATTCTGGAAATTTCTGCTCAAATCATAAGCCATCACCTTACCCCAAGTCAGAGAATGTAGTATTTGCCAAGGCTCTGGCTGATATCCTGGATTGAGGAATTTTAGCACAGCATATTCTAAACTCAAGGTGCTGCCTTGATGTTTTGCTAAATAAGCGTTGACACCATCAGCATAAGCTTCCAAGTAGGCTTTCATCTCTGCATTAATCAGCTGGATTTCTTGCTGCGCTACCCTCGCCCAACCCATTGTTCGCAGATATTTATCAGTATCAACTTGAGACTCACCAAACATTTCTGAGAGTCGCCCAGAACCAATGTGTCGCCAAAAATCCATTTGCCAAAAGCGGTCTTGGGCGTGAATGTAACCCTGTGCCATGAATAAATCGTGGGAGTTAGCAGCATAAATATGGGGGATTCCCCATTTATCGCGCTCAATGCTTACTTCGGCTTTCAATCCAGGTAGTTGAATTGTGCCACTTTCTTGGGGAAATGATTGGCGCACAATGTGAGTAGCAAGTCCCATTAATAATAGCCCCAGGACTAATAACACAATCAAAGTTATTTTAAGAATCTGAGGAAACCAGCGTTTGGTGGAGCTTTTGATTTTGGCTTGCCGTGGCATTTTTGAATGAAATCAAGCGACATCATACAGCTTAAAACATTACAGGTTCGTTTTTGTTGGGGTTAAGCAGCATTTATCCGACTGCTTAATCTTTGAATATGAGTGCCACGAATATTTGTAAGTCAGCTTTTAATGAGCGATCACTTGAACTAACTCTATCCGTGAGAGGTTAAGATAATTGCACATTCCACAGTGGGGAAAGTGAATGAGCTGCGTTTTGACCAAGCCAGTGCAGTACGGTTCTGGTCGCCATCTACAAGAACTGTTTTTTATTAGTACAAATAATACTAGAGACTAATTTTACTTATTAAATACACTAATAGTTAACAGGAGATTTAATGTTTATGTAGGATACTTCTGCTTTTACTGGTAGTTCCTCTTGGTTTTCAAACCTCATCCAAAAACGAATATAGAGTGATAAATCTGCTGGATATTGAAGTGTCAAAAAACCTCCTCCTGACGATTGTTGTAGAACTCCAATTGTAAAGCTTGCATTACAATTGATTTCTGCAACTACGACATTGCGCTCACCAATTCGGTATGTTGCTGAACTTTTAACCTTATATAGTGAAGGAGTTATAGTACTTGATATATATTCTTTACCAAGGGGTAATGTAGGAAACATTTCTCTAATAATTAGATTATCTCGAATTGCTCGACGAAGAGCTTCTTGTAAATTATCTGAAGAATTTATTAGTTGCTCTGTAATATTTATTCCAGGTTTTACTTCATTCGCTATTTTTTTCAAGAGACTATCGAGAGAATTACAGTAGATGAGGGGTATTGGATGTTCGATAATCTCCATTTTAAGGTCTTCATGTAAAGTGTGTTTATCAGAAGACGCAAAATCTTTTATATTTTCTGAAACAAAGTAGTTAACACTATCACTCAAGAAATGTGCTTGCTTTATTGTTAGCCAAATAACTGCATCGCGAGCGCCTCTTCCCTCACGAGTAGGTCTAATACGTTGAATTTCTCGAAAAATACCTTCCTCAAAAGCATTTTTAGGTGTCTCTAAAATCTTGACTTTTTCCTTTAAATTACAGCACCATGATTCAGCCAAATCTTTAGAGCATGGTAAGTTTGGCTCTGCAATTCCATTCAAATAGATTCTTGCTTTTTCGTATGCTCTTTTAAGTGTTCCAAAAGCATCTTCAATCTCCCGTTGTCGATGAGCTACAGACTCCCTTAATACAAGCTCTGGAATCGCTATATCTTGACTACATTCCTGTGCTAAAACTTGAATGGTTTCAAAGCGAATTGATATTCCACTTTTATACGGTACAACATTTGTATCAAGGAAAATAGTCATACGGCATTTTCAAGACGAGCAATGATTATTTCTGCAAGCTTCAAAAATATTTCACGAGTGTCTTTTGAGCGTTTAAAATGTGCCCCACGAGCTTCAGATCCATTTAATTCAAAAATAGCTTTGTGCGCTTGTTGAGCTTTAGGAACCAGGGACGAGAGGTACTTGAGTGCGATTAAAGGCTCTGTTTCTTGCTCGTTTACTGGTAATTTTATTGCTTTTAAAGGAAAGACAACTCCTTCTTGATAGGCAACAGGAATTTTATCTTGCCACACTCGAAAAGCTTCAGCTGGAGAACTAGAAAAGACTGAAAATTGTTGACTTACGTAACCTAACGGAATAGGAACAGATTCACAGGTGGGAAGCTCAAAAGTAACAGTTTTTGGTTTATTTTTTAAGGCAGTATGCCATTGACGTACCCAATTGGCAATACTGTATCCAACACTTGGAAGTGCCCTTACTGAGAATAAGTCTGCTGCAAGAGGAATAATAAATCCATCTGAGGAAATGAGTGCATTACGATTCAGTGCGTTTACATTGGGGCCTAAGTCTACAAGTACAAAATCAGCACTTTTAATATTTGCTGTCTGTTGAAAAAGACGGTAGAGAGCTGTGGTCACGCGAAATCCACGTGCTTCACCTGCGAGTGCTTCAGTCCATCCAGTTGGACATATTCCTTCAAAATCAGCAAGTCGAATATCACCAGGGACAAGCCATAAGTTGCTTCGTAATGAAAGAGGCTCAACACAATTGAAATCACCAGCACCAGTGACCAATGGTTCAAGTGCCGACCAAATAGTTATTTCTTTATCCAATGACTCTTGATATTTCTGTTCAGTAACAGCGAGAGCTGTAAGGTTAGCTTGGGAGTCAGCATCGAATAGAATGACCTTTTTGCCTACTTGAGCTAGGGCAATTGCAACATTAAATAAAATAGTTGTCTTTCCTACACCTCCTTTATGGTTAAAAAAGGCAACAACTTTAGCCATCACTCCTCCAAGCTTTCAAAACCTGATGCATAATTATATACATTAATTACTTGATTTGGGGAAGATTTCGTGTTGAGCAAAGTAAAAATTCTTCATAATACTCTGCTTAGCCCCTTCTACCTAAATGTGTAATACCTCCATTTTCCGCCGTAGGAGCGATCGCTAATTTTGCGTCCCATGCCGAGAATTACCCTAGAAATATCAGAGGAATTATCTCAACAACTAGTACAAGTAGGCGATCGCTTACCTGAACTACTTGCTTTGAGCCTCCAACAACCAGCGATACCAGCACAAGTTTACCAATGTATCCTCGATTTTCTCGTCAGCAATCCTACTCCTGAACAAATTGTGGAATTTAAACCAGCTCCCGAAATGCAAGAACGGTTGCGTACTTTGCTAGCACGCTCTCAAGCAGGTACACTCACATCCACCGAGTTACAAGAACTAAATGAGTATGAACGTATTGAACACTTAGTGGTAATAGATTAAAGCAGGTAACTTACCTTTAGAATAATCTTAAGAATACTTTGAACTAGCCTAAAAATATTTTTAAGTACGATCGCCGGAGGCAAAAAATGAGCTTAGCTGGATTAAGAATTGTGTTGGTAGAGCCAGCTGGGCCGATAAATCTCGGCGCGATCGCTAGGGTAATGAAAAATTTCGGGCTAGATAATTTAGTATTAGTAAATCCCCAATGCGATCCCCTATCAGCGGAAGCTTTAATGATGGCTGTTCATGCCAAAGAAATTTTAGAATCTGCGGTAGTAGTGGCAACCTTACCAGAAGCATTGCATGGATGTGTCAGGGCGATCGCTACCACAGGTCGCATTCGTAGTTGGGAAATACCTTTAGAAAACCCCCGCACTGCACTACCCTGGCTACTGGAGGAACCAGAAAAACCCGCAGCCTTGATATTTGGTAGAGAAGACCGGGGATTAAGCAATGAAGAATTAAATTATGCTCAGCGGTTTGTTTGCATTCCCACAAGTCAAAATTATCTATCCTTGAATTTAGCTACTGCTGTAGCAATCTGCTGTTATGAATTGTCACAATCTGCCCAGCCAAGAGAAACTCAAACCTTAGTCCAAAGCGAACTCGCATCTTTAGATGTTGTGGAAGCATACTACCAGCAATTAGAATCATTGCTACTGAAAATTGGTTATTTATATCCACATACCGCAGCTAGTCGCATGGAAAAATTCCGCCAACTGTATAATCGCGCTGGGCTGCAAACTGGCGAAGTAGCAATGCTGCGAGGAATTTTACGCCAGGTAGAATGGATGCTTAAAAGCGAGAGGGATGGTGAAAACTTCTGATTATTAGTTTAATATATACGCAATCATCCCCCCAAAATATTTAATATGGCTTAAATTAAACACAAAAATGCTACTTAGTGGCAAAGTGGAATTTGAGGATTATTATTGCTTGAAGGTTAAGTTTTGGGTCAGGAGTCTGCAAGAAAACAGTCCAGTGGGTCACAAGGAGTAACAGTGTCAGAGTCGAGTGACGAACTAACAGCTTTCTCGCGGCGTCAACCCTTAAACCGCCGCCAGCGTCCACAAAAGGTTCAAAAAGTGGCACCCAAGAAAGTAAAAGCTAATAACCAGCAGCAAGTTGTTGCTGGTAAAACGGCGCTAGCACGCCCAAAAAATCGCATCAGTCCTCCGGCAATCCCAACGGCTACACGCAAGGTAAAATCGGAGTTACTCATGCCAGCGGCAGTCAAACCAATACCGACCCTAAAGGGAACTCCCTTGCAACCAGGTACTGCAAGAGTAAAAACAGTGCGGATGGAAAAGCCAAAAACCAGCAGGCGTTCATCGCGGAAGACGCAGTTAAAGCCAACGGCCAAAACCATATTGTATGTTCTGCGGTTGTTGATTGTGGGTGTTGGTATGGGAGCAATCGTGGGCACTGTGTTGTCTATATTAGACCCGGCTAATCGCATCACTACAAATTCAGTGCCGCAATCTACTAATACTAATGCGGGACAATCGCAGCCACAACAGCCCACCCCTACTCCCCCAGCTGGGTCTTCGAGCCTATATTTATCTCAGGAAATTACTCCCTTAAAAAATGCGGTACAGAATTTGACTGCTAGCAACCCAAATCTCACACCTGGAGTTTTCTTAGTAGATTTGGATACTGGTAATTATGTAGATATCGATGCCTCTACCAGTTTTCCGGCAGCTAGCACAATCAAATTGCCGATTCTAATTGCTTTTTTCCAAGATGTGGATGCAGGCAAAATTCGCCTCGATGAAATGCTGACCATGCAGCAAGATGCGATCGCAGGTGGTTCGGGAAATCTGCAATACAAACCAGCCGGAACCCAGTACGCTGCTCTGGAAGTCGCCACTAAAATGATTACCATCAGCGATAATACAGCCACAAATATGCTAATTGCCCGACTAGGAGGGATAGACGCTTTAAACCAGCGTTTCCGCAGTTGGGGATTGACAACGACAGTGATTCGCAATCAACTGCCAGATTTGGAAGGGACAAACACCACTAGTCCCAAAGAACTAGGGAATTTGATGGCAATTGTTAGTCAGGGAAATTTAGTTAGTGTGCCATCACGCGATTTAATGCTTGATATCTTGCGGCGCACCCAGAAAGACACTCTGCTGCCATCTGGTTTGGGAACAGGCGCTAGAGTATACCATAAAACAGGTGATATTGGCACAATGCTGGCAGATGCAGGTTTAATTGTTGTTCCCACTGGCAAGCGCTATGTAGCTGCTGTGATGGTACGACGCCCCAATAACGACCCTCGCGCTGAAAAACTGATTAGCTCAATATCTCGGGCTGCTTACCAAGAGTTTAGCCAAAATGCTCTTACACCTAGCGGTACTACAAGCACTATACCTGCCAACCGTTATCAACCCCAGATTGTCAATCCTGTTTTACCTAACGGTACTACAAGCAACGTACCCATGAACGGCTATCAACCTCCGATTATCAGTCCTGTACCCACAAATGGTTATTCATCTCCAATTATTAATCCGCAGTATTATCCCCCAAGATAATTTGGAATTATTGAATTTTTAATTTGAATTTTTCATAATATCTACCACTCCTTGGATCAAATTTTTTACAGTAATTTTGAATAATTAATACCAATTCTCCAAAATAGAATTACAGATGATGACGCGGGGACTGTGGAGCAAACAATTAATGACTTGGAGAACGACATTCATCTTTATCGTACTGGCAACCCTGGTTACCGTAGTTGTGGGTTGGTTGACCTCAATTGGAATATTACCAATTAGTCCAGTGATTAACTATAGCGATGCGGGAGTGAAATTTATTCATGTCTGGATATTATTAGCGATCGCAATTGGACTTGTTCTTCCCACGATTGTATTTCTTGTTTGGTTAAAAAATCCTCAAATTCGGAAAATATTTGGTTTCTATTTGTTAGTTATTGTCATCCAAATTCTCACTGAAAATATAGTTAGTAGCGTTTGGTTAAAAAGTTTAGTAGTTATTATTGGTACGCTTTACACTGCATTTCGAGTTTGGCAACTTTGGCACGAGCAGCAATCTCTTAAAACTACTAATTTATCTCAAGCGAATTTGAGGATAATTAGTAGTATTTTGTGGTTGCTGCTTGGGTTTTGGTCAAGTAATTTAATCATGTTGCTGACTCTTTCCTGGCCAAGTATTTTATAGTTTTGCAGTAAAAAAGGAGATTCTTAACCCATAAGCGATTCGCTTTGCCAAAAAAATAACAAAAAGTGGCTAAATACCCTATTCAAGCATTATATTTTGTTAAAAGCTATAATTTACATCTGTTGCACCGAGAGATTAACTTGTGGATGCTATATTAGAACGATCGCACGAATTAAAACAAGCCTTAGTTGATTTTGTCCTAGATGCAGAAGGCGAACTCGCGCAAGCACTGGAAACTTATGCAGCTGCACAACTGCGTCGTGGAAGTGGTGACAGTACACAGCAGGACTTAATCATCGATCGCTTTCTCACAGAAGGAAAAGTCGGCGAACACTCACCATTAGAGTTGTTCGTTGAAAGCGAGCCAGATTTAGACCAGAGCGATCGCAACTTAATTAACAGTTGGCATTGTAGTTTTATTGGCTTATTTGCCATTACTAACATTCTACCTGATGGCTTTGAATTAACCAACTGGTTGACAGATAAACATTACATAGTCAAACCAAACAATCCTCAAACATTGCAGGCAATATCTCGCTTGAAAGTTGGAGAAATCTTATTAACTCGCATTTCTCCTGTTACTGACAGCTATTGGATGTTCTCTGGCCCTTACACACTCATGGGTAAATTGGGTAAACCAAAACTTGCTGTGGCAATTGGTAATTTCAAAGAAAACTATAAAAGTAATCTTTACAGCGATGCTCCCGACTTGCTAGAGGAAGCTTGGCAATCAGTAGCACAATATCATCAACAGTTTATTGACTTTTTTGGTACTGATGAGATTACGTTACCCGGTTACCAGCTAAATAAAAAAATAGCAGAATTCCAAGAAGTAATTACTGAAAAAACCTTGGCAGCAGCAGGAATTGATACTTCCAAATCTCTAGCGGAAGTAGCAGAGGAAGCTGGCATTGATGATGAGGAAATCAAAGCCGCAGCAGCAGAATTTGGTGCTGACTCCAACGCCGTTGCTCAGATATTTAATAACAAAAAGAGCAATACTAAAATGGTAATGCCCAAGGTTGATTTACCTGCTGAACTTAAGAAAGCAGAACAGGTAACGGCTCTTTCTCATCCTCGTTGGGGACAAATGTTTTTACCAACGTATACTAAGGTACAAACAATTTTATTGGCAGAGGATTGGCAAAGTATTGAAGGTGGTGAAAAACTAATTCGCTACTACCTTGAAGACAAAAGTATTAATGCCTTTATTTGGCATAGATTAGCACAACAGTATCCAACTCAATTAGAAAAGGTATTGCAAAAATATCTGCAACGTCCAGAGTTTCGCCTTGAAAGTGACTTGGACGCACTTTTGCAAGAATTCAACAAACCTCTTGAACCAGAGTTACCGGAAATTGCCAGTGTGCCGATACATCTACACAACTTATTTCAAGAAGCATTAGCAGAAGTTAATAAATCTAAGCCGAAAAGTAAGGGACAACAAAAGTCAGCAAAGGGTTTTCAAAGAAGTTAACAGATATATAGAAAACCCCTCATCACCTATCTAAGATGGGCATCTAGCCCGTCCAGTGCGAACAAGATGCCCAACAAATTTATTGTATAGCAGGAGGCAGAAGGCAGTTCTTGCTGGAGGCAGGAGGTAAAAGTATAACTATTACTGTTCCTAGCATTCACGCTTAGTCATTATGTCTTAACCTATGTGACTACGGCCATAACATATTTAGCCTTGCTACGCTACTACTTAAAATTTACTTGATAAATATTCTCTACGGACTAACAAATAAAAAATATCCCACTGTTCATAGTCATCAGTCATCACTCATCAGTCATTAGTCAGCAACTTCAAACGGAATAATTTATTTGTTGAAGTTCCTTTAAAATAGGATTGCTATATATATTTAACGATCGCTAGATAACAGGTGAGCAATCTCATCTACAATTTCCTCTGGACTCTCAAGCTTGACTAGAAATCTATCGAAGCCAGCGTTCAAAGCCTTGTGACTTGAGACCTCGCGTGTATAAGAAGTAATAGCGATCGCAGGCAATTCTCTTAGGGATGGGTTAGAATGCACTCGAATTTGCTCAATTAACCAATTTCCATCACGAACGGGCAACTTTATATTGCACAGCAGAACATCGGGATGAAGCGATTCGATTAAGGCAAAGGCTGCTTCTGCATCACTCAAAACTCTCACCTGTGCGCCGGCTGTTTCTAAAATAAAGATGAGTAAATCTGCAATCTCTGGCTCATCCTCTACCAGTAAGATCGCAATTCCACTAAGCTGCTGTAGCAAATTTAACTTAGTTTCTTGGTTGAATTTTTGCTCAGTTGTCATGCCGTCCTTTTATTGCCTGCTATAGTCTGCTATTTCTATTGCAGCGCATGGAGCAGAATAAGTATTCACCCTAAATACACAAACTTGAGGTGAAAAGCTTTATCAATACGAAGAAATTAATTTATCAATTAACATTGACCGCCCTGTTAAATTAGCGATCGCCGCGACTAACTTTTCTGTGTTCACAGGCTTTAAGAACCATTGGTCAAACCTTGCTTCCGGCTTTGAAAATCGAGCTTCTAACTGGTCGAGTGCTGTGAGTGCGATAACGGGAGTAGATTTTTCCAGCCGCGCTTCGATTTGCCGAATCTGACGTAGCAGCGAATAACCATCTTCATCGGGCATGGCAATGTCACTAATTACTAAATCTGGGCAAAGTTCGACAAACGCTCTTAAGGCTTGATCTACCGTGAAAGTTGAATGAACTTCGACCCCATAAAACTCAAGCAAACAAGTCATCCAGACACAGGAATCGAGATTGTCATCAACCAATAGTACTCGCAATCCATCGAGTGTAGAAGTGTCAGGAATCGCCATGACTAGAAGTCTCACTGTAAGTGAATGTCTTAGTATCCAACAATAATTTAAGCATTAGTGTATTTTCATATAAAAATAAGATTTTCATAATTCTACTTAACATTTCTCAACGCCATTTCTCAGAATTTAGCTGCCTTGCACAGAGAGTAGGAATTTAGAAGCAAAGTGCTGTATTCTTTAATAGCTAAAGTATAGGGCTTTGCAATCTACTATACAAGTATTGCTCTCACCAAAGCGAGCTTTCTTATTAAATGAGAAAAACTTGAAATAACCTTTATAAATTTAAATATCTTAATATTGTTTCTCATATTTTATATTTTGACGCTCCCGTTTTTGTAGTATTAATGACAAATATTTTTTGGTAACAGGTAATCAAAGAAAAGCTCTTACCCATTACCCATAACTGATTACCGAGATTCAGCTTGAGTTGACACTGTTAATACTTGTGGTGGTGTAGCATCGGGTGGATAGAGAAAGTCTACTTCTACTAAAGAGCGATCGCCAGCTTTCATATTTAATGAAACTAAGGGTTCTCCTGGCTGACCTCGCTTTTGTACTAAATGCATAAACTCTGTTTTTGGTTGATTTTGCTTGTCTTTGTAACGTACCCGCACTGTTCCTCGGAAGAATACTTCACGAGCTGGTATACTCAAAAAGCGTAATCCTGGTTTAACTAATTGCTCCTCTTTAAGTGGAGTTTGGATCGATACACTCACAGTTTGCGGACTTTGGGTATTGTTATATAACGGCAACTTCAAACTATATTGAATTCCATAGTTACCATGAGCGCGATATGCAGTGTCAGGATAGCGCACCAGCATGTTAGCACTTTGAATTTGACCAGTTCCTAAAGTACCACCATGCAGGGTACTCAAAGCATAGGAAAACATTTCACCAGGTTGGGGAATCGTTAAATAGTTGGTTTTTAGATTATCTACTAATAAGGCTCTCCACTGGGAACCAGCAACCACTCCAGCAACACGCCCATAAATTATTGGCTTGTTAGTTTCTTCTAGGGGAGTGGGAGTTTTATCGCGCGGCCCAGCCAGACCGCCATTATCTAATAAATTTTCCCACTCTTCCAAAGTCGGCGCACGTTCGCTACCATCAGGATTTACCTGGGCGAACATCGCTAGGCTAGCGGCATAAACAGTACCATTACTTTGCAGTCGCATTAATGTAGACCGACCATTGAGAGGTGGCGTCAATCCCTGCACCGGAATTGGTAAATTTAGTAACATCCGACTTTGCCCTGGTGGGATGTCTATTTGGGCAGGGAAAATTTCTTGTCGTTGTCCTCTTAATATATCAGTCATAACGCGATCGCCCGGCCCAGCAAAAACTTTACCTAAAGGATTTTGGCTAAAGGATGGTAATTCGATAAATGGTGCATCTGGTTGACTCAAATAACTCGCCGCCTGCAAAATATTTACTTTCACCGATTCCGCACCAGGGTTATGCAAAATTATCCCCAGATAAAGAGAACGTAAATTTTCTGGTGGTTCAGCTTTCGCAACATGGTGAGCAAAAATATCAAATCGTCCTCGAAAGGGAAAATTCAAATGTGCTGTTGGCACTTTTTTACCATCTGCTGGAAAAGTCGAAAGTAAAATTCCTTCTCTTAAAACTAATTCCGGACTATTGCTATTAAAAGTTGGCACTGTATCCAACTTGCCTGGTAAAGGACGCACTTGTTGTGATTGCACCACTTCTTCAGGCGGTGGTGTAACAGGTGTGAATTGGGCTATGGGAGAAATTAGTAACAATGGCAACATTTATTTAAGTATTAGTTTGAACATAGAGACACTAATAACTAGATGAAAGTGCCAAATTATTAATAATTAATAAGAAATCAGCAAGAATACCACTTAAATTTTCTCCATTGAGAACCGGAACGTGAACAAAGATACAACGTGCTGAGAGTTGGTTTTGGTTTAAGTAGTCCAACACACAATAGTAAAGACCCTCGCAAATAAATTTACCGCAGTCGTGGCTAATCTCAATTGCTGCGGCTTTGGCGACTAATTTTTCTAAATCAACATCTGTATGTAAAACACTTTCTCCACAGCTAGCGGTTAATTCCACGCTTAATTGTGTGCGACTTGCAGCCATACCACAACAGACGATGTAATCGGGCTGAATAGACTTGATATTTTCAATTACCTGAGAACTGGCCAGTTGCACATCTACGGGTAACCGACGCAAAAAAGTTAAATCATGGGGAATCAACTGAAGTTTCGTAACTTCTATTAATAAATCATCAGATGAATTTGACTGTTGATCGCTTAGCCAAGTGTCAAAGGAAGTTAATAGAATTCTTTTGAACATAACAAATATTATTTAAAATAGGAATATTATTTAGAATAGAAAAACCCTCCATAATAATTTTACAAGGAGCAGGTAAATGCCAGTGATTGCGGTCGTAGACTACGAGATGGGAAATTTGCATTCAGTCTGCAAAGGGTTGGAAAAAGCTGGAGCAACTCCTAATGTTACTTATTCTTCAAAAGAATTAGAGCAAGCAGATGCAATAGTTCTGCCGGGAGTGGGAGCTTTCGATCCCGCAGTACAACATTTACGATCGCGTGGTTTAGAACAACCGATTAAAGAAGCGATCGCATCTGGCAAACCTTTTTTGGGCATCTGTTTGGGATTGCAAATTCTTTTTGAATCGAGTGCAGAAGGTATCCAACCAGGACTGGGAATTATCAAAGGAAAAGTACGACGATTTCGTCCAGAACCAGACATTACTATTCCTCATATGGGTTGGAATCAGCTGCAAGTGACTCAACCGAAAAGTCTTTTATGGGAGCATTTACCCTCGAATCCTTGGGTGTATTTTGTCCATTCCTACTATGTTGACCCCATAGAAGAGCAAATGCGTGCAGCAACCGTCACCCACGGTACTCAAACTGTAACAGCTGCGATCGCCCATGAAAACCTGATGGCAGTACAATTTCATCCCGAAAAATCTTCTAATATCGGATTGCAAATCCTGTCTAATTTTGTTGCTCAAGTACGGGAAAAAATTCCTGCATAATAATATTTTTGTCCTTCGTCATTTGTCCTTTGTCCTTTGTGAATAAATGAAAATCACCACCGACTATTAAATATTGACCAATGACCAATGACTAATGACTAATGACTAATGACCAATGAGCCTGAGAATTTACGGTAACCGCCAGCTAAAAACTTTACCAGGTAAAGAGACTAGACCTACTAGTGCTAGAGTCAGGGAGGCAGTCTTTAATATTTGGCAGGGAAAAATTACAGGTTGCCACTGGCTAGATTTGTGTGCTGGTACTGGTTCAATGGGCGCAGAGGCTTTATGTAGAGGAGCCGTCTTAGTAGTGGGAATTGAAAAATCGAGCCGAGCCTGTGCCACTATTCAACAAAATTGGCAGCTCTTAGCTAATCCCGAACAAGAATTTCGAGTAATGCGGGGAGATATTATTGGGCAGTTAAAGACATTATCAGGCAAACAATTTGACAGAATTTACTTCGATCCACCTTATGCCAGTGGATTGTATGAGCCAGTTTTAAAAGCGATTGCTCACCATCAACTTTTAGATCCTAGCGGCGAAATCGCAGTTGAACACGCTTCACAAAGTTGGACATTACCAGAGATTCCCAATTGGGAAATTTGCCGCCAAAAAGTTTACGGCAACACATCACTTACTTTTTACAGAATTTCGAGTCAGGAGGATGAGCCAGATGTGGTTTGACTTTGCGGTAGTTGAATCTCGACTTCGCTCGATTTTTGCGTAGTCGAAACTCACCAACCGGGAGCAGGGGAAGCAAGGCAAAAATTCTAACTCCTAACTCCTAAGTCTTCACTCCCCACTCACCAGTCACCAGTCACCACTCTTTCACCCTCCTAGCTCATTGAAGCGCTTAAATTGCTTATAAGCAGCGTAAAACAATCCAGAAAGGGTAACGAAAACTAGACCAAGGACAATACCTGAGAGCAGGGGTTCAACCACTGTAAGTCTCCTCTTTGCAATTATTCAATATTTGTTTCCCGTTTTTGATTTTACCAAATTCGGTATGAATCCTGCGTTCTATAACCTTTTGCTAGGACGACCCTCTATATTAAAATTGTCTTCTGTGCTTGCAGACACAATCAAGAACTTTTAAGCTATGTGTAGGAAATGAAAACTTTTCAGCACACCAAAACCTTCACTGCAAACCTTTTGAATAACCAGATTACCAAACCTGAAATATTGATTCAACGCATCGTTTTGTTGACGCTGGCCATCCTGCTAGCAGTCCCTTTGGGCTTTTTTGGTGTTCATTTGGTTCAAGCCTCCGATCCTTATGTTAAGAGTGTTTTATCCCTAACAGGAAACCCAATTCAAGGACACGCTATTTTTCAAATTAATTGTGCTGGCTGTCATGGCTTAGAAGCAGACGGACGAGTGGGGCCTAGTTTGCAAGCTGTCTCTAAGCACAAGTCTCGCTATGGATTGATTCATCAAGTTATTAGTGGCGAAACGCCCCCAATGCCAAAGTTCCAGCCTAGTGCCCAAGAAATGGCAGACCTTTTGAGCTACCTAGAGTCGTTGTAAACGATCGGATTCTTTGGTTGTGAAATACGTAAACCCCTCATGAATAATGTAGTATTTAATACGTTATCTTTTTGGGTATCTAATAAATTTTAATATATCTTAACAAATTCTGACAATCTCCAGATCTACTTTACTGTTTGTTTATATCTGCTGGTTTTTATAGCAGGAGGCAGGGGGCAGTTCTTGCTGGAGGCAGGAGGTAAAAACATTACTCTTCCTGACATTCACGCTTGTTATTATGTCCTAACCTATATGACCACGGCTATACGTAGAATCTTTGATAAAAACTCAGATAAATTGTATATTTTAAAGTATGTTAGCGAATCACTATATTAACTATTCCCAAACTGAAGTTAGCGTACCTAACTCAGTGGGACTAAGGCAAAAGTTCCCATCGGCTACGGTATAGCTTCTTTGACACACCAGATATTCTTAAGATGCCCTAAAGGTAATGACTCAAGCGCTCCAAATCGGTAATCGTACAATCGCAGCTAGTGAACTGATTTCTTTACTGGCAAGTTATCAAATGCTGCCACAATTGCAGCGAGAATTAATCGTTGATGAAGCGATCGAGCAAAGCTCACGCTCTGCTAATGTCGTAATCGAGTTTACACCTGAAGAAGTAGCCCAAGCTAAACAGCAGTTTTACGCCGAAAAACAATTGAAAAATGAAGAAGACGTTCAAGCTTGGATGGCACGTCAAGGTGTGACTTATGAACAATTAGAAGGGATTACCACTCGAAAGCTGAAAATTGAAAAATTTAAGCAAGCGACTTGGGGTAATAAGCTGGAATCGTACTTTTTTCAGTCCAAGTCAAAACTTGACAAAGTAATTTATTCTCTACTGCGAACCCAGGATGTGGGAATTGCTCAAGAACTTTACTTTCGGATTCAAGCTAAAGAAAACTCTTTTGCTGATTTGGCGCGGGAATATTCACTCGGCCCAGAAGCCCAAACTGGCGGTTTAGTAGGCCCAGTTGAACTGAATGCACTACATCCGCTAATGGTGCAAATGCTCTCTAGCAGTCAACCAGGTCAAATATTACCCCCTACCCGCATCGCTGATTGGTTTGTGATTTTGCGGTTAGAAAAATTTATCCCCGCACAATTGGATGAATTGATGAAAACCCGCTTACTGAATGAGCTGTTTGAAACTTGGCTACAAGAACAGCAAAAACAAATCATGTCTGCACAACGAGAACAGGCTGCAACACAGACGCAGGAGGATGTTGAGAAGCCATTAGCCTAAGTATGAGAAAGTGACTTTCATTGACTAATAGTTCAACTGTTTTTCCGATACAACCTGATTCTCTTTGCGCCAAGCCTGAGGAGGCAAACCGTGATGTTGGCGAAACTGGCGGGAGAAATGGGATACATCTTGATAACCCAGTGCTTTAGCAATTTTCTCTATCGTCTGATTATTATTTTGCAGTAAGGAACGAGCTCCTGCCATTCGACGTTTTACAATCCAGCAGTTAACAGTCTCTCCTGTTTGCCTCGCTACTCGGTTAGTTAAGTAAGCTGGTGAGTAACCAACTGCAACAGCCACATCACACAAAGTAATTCCTTGGTGATAATGGGCTTCGATGAAGTCAAAAACTTCTTTTAATTCAGGAATGCAAGGAAAAATAATGGATTCTGGATCGGAGGCTTCTTTTGGGGACGCTGCGCCAACACCAACGTCAACATTACCATCTTCAGCCGCTATAGTATCATTATCTACAAATACTGATTTTGCAGGTTTATCGAATTGAATCGCACACCAGTATCGGAGATTAGCTTGCTTTTCCAGTCGGGTAGCGATCGCTCTGAGCAATTCCTCTAGTGTAGAGGGTTTGGTAAGATAGTCATCTGCCCCCAATTCCATAGCTTTGCGAACATCTGCTCTGGTGCTACTACCAGTCAGAAAAATGAAGGGAATAATCGCTGTCTGAGGATTTTGGCGTAGCGTAGCTAGAACGCTATAACCATCCATATCGGGCATCGTAATATCGCAAATTACTAAATCTGGTATAGACTCTTGTGCTTGTTGAATACCAGCAAGACCATTATTAGCACCTAGTGGCTCAAAACCTTTAGCTTTAAGACCCTTTAAATAAAGATTGCGGGTAACGTTATCATCTTCAATGACAAGAATTTTCTTTGACGATTCGTACATTATTTACTCTCACCAAAACTTTTTGCGATAAATTGCTTGAGTCTTTCCTAAGTGTAAAAATAGAAATGAGATTAATTACTTTTTTTGAGAGTTAGAAATGTCAAAATATTAAATAACAATTATTTTGATTTCAACACTCATAATTCAGAATTGGTGAACTTTGATTTAATTATTGGCAACATCACAGTAAAGGTACTGCCCACATCAACTTCGCTTTCTACAGAAACTCGACCTTGATGTAAGTCTACAAGAGTTTTAAGAATCGATAGCCCCAGTCCAGTACCAGGTATATGATCGATATTACTACCTCTAAAAAATGGCTCAAATAGTCGTTGCTGATCCACTAGCGAAATACCAATTCCTCTATCTTTTACCTGGAAAATTACTTTCTCCTTATTCCATGATAGTTTCAAATCAACTACTAAACTGCCAGGAGAATATTTAATTGCATTATCAAGCAAATTCTTCAAAATAGGTTCTAACAGTTTTTTATCTATACAAGCTATTAAAGAGTTCTCTTGACTGATAAAGTTTATTTGCTTTTGGTTAACATTCATCTGCATTTGTGCAACTATATCATGACATAATTGAACTATCTCAAGCGGTTTAGGATCAAAGTTTAGTTTTGCTGATTCTGCCTTAGAGAAGAACAGAATATTATCCAACATCTGGCTGAGTTCTTCAGTGGCTATTTGAATGTGATCGAGTAGTGGTTGTATTTTCTTCTGTGTACGTTTATCTACTTCTTCCTTTAGTAAGCTATTAGAAAATGAAACAATATTCAGTGGAGTACGGAATTGATGACAAACCATAGAAAGAAAGCTAGCTCTAAGTTCGCTCAATTGTTTTGCTTTTTCTAAAGCTTGATTAAGGTTTATTTCTGCATATTTGTAATCGGTAATATCGATGCTTGCAATCATTTCGACTGGTTTTCCACCAAAATCCAGCACTCCATCCAGCATTACAACTGCACAGGCTAGCCAGCGTTCCGTACCGTTTTTTGTCAGAATATTCATCTCTTGATATTCATAGTTAGATACTTCACCCTGATTACGTACCTGTCTACGTTTTTTACTCTTAATTAGTCGGCGCAAATCGAAACCTGTTAGCAATTCCTGTTTTGTGTAGCCAGTCAGTTGCTCTACTGCTCGATTTACGTAGCAAAGCCGCGTACCTTGAATCAAGAAAGTGCTAGCATCCGTTGTTTCTGCTAAAGTCCGAAATCTAGCTTCGTTCATGCGTAACGCTTCTTCAGTTCGTTTAGATTCAGTAATATCCCAAATACTCCAGACTCTACCAATAATTTTGCTTCCAACCCAGTGAGGTTTAGAGTAGTGTGCAAAGACTCTTCCATCGTTTAACTCTAGAATGTCATAGCTCTCGAAATCAGATTGGCTAGATACTTCCCAAACGAGCCGATTAAAAGCTTGTGGATCTTTAAGTTGCTTCTCAAAAAAGGCTTTGCATTGAGGACATTTTTTAGATAGCATCAATGATTCTGGGATCTGCCACATATCTAGAAATTTCTGATTTAAGCTCAGAATATCTCCCTCAAAGTTAACTACAACAATCCCAATGGCAGTAGATTCGAGAGTAGAGCGAAGTAAAGATAGGGATGCTTCTAGTTCTATTTCTTTGGCCTTGAGTTCACAAATTTCCTGTTGTAAATAGTCTCTAGCACCCTTGAATCCATCAGTCCACTTTTGTACGCTTAATTCTACTATTTCATCAGTTTTCTCTCGAACAAAGGCACAACCAAATTCCATATTTTGGTCTTTTACATAGGTAATGGATATTTCTACTAGAAATATCCGACCTCCCTTTGTCCGATACCGAGATTTAAAAGTAAGAGAATTTTGCAATTTAATATCTGACCAATTGTGTAGAGAAAAGTCTACATCTAGATCGTCCAGTGTCATTGAGAGTAATTCTTCGCGCGAATACTCAGTCATCAAACATGTAGCGTCGTTGACATAGAGAAACTGTGCGTTTGCTCCTAAACAGAAGGCAGCATCTACAGCCTGATTTATCAGGAAGTGAGCAAATTTCATCTCTACTTCTGGCTGTAAGAGCCACTGTGTGTTAAATGCAGTTAATGTATAATCGTCAGGATTCATATCTCTACTTGCTCCTTGTAAGCAATCAGCACCATAGCTGTTAATGAGTTAATAATCCCAATCACCTAAAATCCTTAATACAGTGTTAGGCTGCTGAAAATCCAGTTATTTTGCAAATGAAATAAAATTATTAACTAACTTTACAAAACTTATCATATCAAGAAAGAGTCTCAAAAGTGAATAATCTAACCCAAAAATCCTAAAAAAAAAATTAAGATAATTAAAGTTGATTATTGACTAAATTAACTTTTTACCCATATAGGAAATTTAGACTAATCAAATCAAGATTAGCCAATCAAGCTTATTAGATAAGAGTTAAAAACCCTTAATCTATTAAGTTAAAAACTATTTAAAATTTTAATTGCGCCAATATTACAGCTAACTACTGGCTAACGACATAATAAATACACCAATCACATCCGTACCTGAGAGCAAGCTAGAAAATTCGTAAAAAACTTATAATCTAAGCTTTTTGATTTTGAATCCCACATAGTATTGCAAAAAAGCAAGCTAAGGGTAGCGTATTGATACAAATGTGGTACTAGTGTATAGTCGTTTGATTATCGACATAAATCAATTTGCCCTGGTTAAATAAGCTTGAATAAGCAGAAATCTGCTCATCAATTCATTTTTTAATCAATACCTTCGCCAAAATTAGAATATTGGAACTAGATGAAAAAGCTAAATCCTTAGCTAATATAGGTTTCCGGCTTTTAAATTGCTGTTGAAACCCATACTCCAAAACCCGCATTATGGGTTGTTCTAAAAAATTAGCAAAGGTATTATTAATTTATCTTAATGTACACTCTCACGAGATTTAACTATAGACAAATGTCCCAAGTCATCTGTCTCAAGAAATACATTGTAATTTTTGCTGATTCTGGGCAACGAAAAATTAAAGGCAACTTTTTAATAACAGACGCTAATTAGGGAACTGACAAATAAAAAAATATTCCCCTGCTCACACTCAACAGTCAACAGTTATCAGTCATCAATCAGCAACTTCAAATGGGATAATTTATTTCTTGGAGTTCCTAGCTTAGAAGCTTTATTTTGTAGTATATTGCTACAATCATCTTTTTTAGCTGAAAGTCTTGTCTGGCAAGAATTAATGATTTTACTCTGGAGGGAGTAATTTTACAGCGATAAGTAAATCAGCGTGATTAAACTAAACTATGTAAATCTTTGTAATGAAAAAAATAAAGGTTATTTTCTTCGTCATCTTATACTCTAATCTTATTAATATAGTTCTGTTTATTCCCACCGACTTTCTTAACGCTTACTAACCTGTTGTAGTTGCTCAGGCTTTAATTTTGTCTGATTTTGGCGATCGGTTAAATCAACGAACTTATTAGCTTCACTCTTTATTGAGCCATACAACCTAGCCAGATGTGAAAAGTAAGCTAAAACACTTTTGATGTGCATCAAAATTCAAATATTTTCACTGTAAATGTAGTGATATAGCTGCGATCGCAATGTACTAATCTTCCCAAGTCGCTAAGTGAATATTGTAGCTATTATCACAAAAGCGAAAAATTTGACATGCTAATCGAAAGATTTTTCATTGCACACTAATCTTGATTAGATTAAACCTCATCAACTCGTCAAACTTTATATACGCTGAGCCTTAGGTAACTAGTGTAATCATCACAATATCAGCGAAAAATTTGACACGCTCATCAAAAGATTTTTGATTGCATATCTCTATTTATCTCCTTTATTCTAATTTCTGGAAGCACAGCTTTGATTACTATAGGCTTTGCAAAATTTTTTGGTAATCCGTTCACAAGCATTAATCAATAGCGACCGATACTTTCTACTATCAACTAAACTTAGCGATCCTTGTAAAAAATACATAGTTGTTTGTATTAAATATTTTCACTGCTGTGATTGTAAACCAAGCAGCGTTTGTGTAACTTGATGTAATTACGTGAAACCTATGAGTCAAAACTATACAGGTTCAAACTCTCCTCTAATTGCTACTGAGCCATACAACGAATTTCCACCAAACAAATACGTAGAATCTGTGTCTAACTCCCATCAACTTGATGAATCACAGAAGAATGGGGAAATTCAACCTTTTTTCTCCAATGAAACAACCCCAACACTCTCAGTTGCAGATGCCATCGCCCAGATGTTAGTCGATTTGGGAGTAAACTACGCCTTTGGTGTTGCTGGTGGGGCGATGGCAAGCCTTTGGGGCGCATTATCCAATAGCACCATAGAGGTGTTAAACTTCCGCCATGAAGCAGGAGCAGCCTTTGCAGCGACCGAAGCATATTTTGCTAGTAATCGCCCTAGCGTAGTCTTCACCACAGCAGGCCCAGGAATTACCAACGCCCTCACCGGCTTATTTGCGGCTCGTGGCGAAGGTGCAAAAGTGATTTTGCTGTCGGCTTGTACCTCCGCACCACAGCGTGGACGCTGGGCAATTCAAGAAACCAGCACCTACACATTGCCGAGCGGGGGAATTTTTACCCCAGGAGCGCTATTCAACTATGCAATTACCATCGAATCTGCCGCTCAACTCCCACAGATTTTTCGCAAACTTGCCCTAGCTTTGGCGCAACCAGAGGGATTTGTTGCTCATTTGAGCATTCCTACCGCTGTGCAGACAAGTTTAGTTCAAGATGTAGCCTTACCCCAACTAGATGTTTCTCGTTTTCGGGTAACTCCTTCTAGTGAAGCGATCGCTAAATCTGTAGAGTTACTATCATCCGGTCCCTTTGCCATCTGGGTTGGTTTCGGTGCCCGTGACGCAGCAGAGGAAATCCGCCAACTCGCCGAAAAAACCGGAGCAGCTGTGATGTCCTCACCTCGCGGTAAAGGCATTTTTCCTGAAGATCATCCCCAGTTTATCGGTGTCACGGGTTTAGGCGGTCATGCTTCCGTCTTAACTTATATGGAACAGCAACCTCCACTACGCACACTCGTATTAGGCACTCGTCTTGGCGAACCGACTTCCTTTTGGAGTTCGGCCTTAGTTCCTAAAGGTGGCTTTATCCATGTAGATATTGACCCAGAAGTGCCAGGAATAGCTTATCCACACGCCCAAACTTTCGGGGTTCGGTCTGACATCAAAACATTTGTTCAAGAACTGTTGCAGCGCTTACCAGATGCTCCTGATAATTTTGTAGCTTTACCGCTACCTCGTCCAGAAAACAAAGCAATCGAACCTGCTTTGGAAGTAGACTATCCAGTGCGACCAGAAGTATTGATGGCAGCAATTCAAAAGATTGTTGTTGAGGGTAGCGATGCCATAGTCATGGCAGAGTGTGGTAACTCATTTACTTGGTCAACGCATCTACTACAATTTACCCAAGCCAATCGTTACCGAGTCAGCACCGGAGTTGGAGCAATGGGTCACGCTGTCACAGGAGTATTGGGTGCAGCGTTGGCGAACAATAGCAAAGCTGTAGGTATTGTCGGCGATGGGGCAATGCTGATGAATAACGAAATCAGCACTGCTGTGAAATACAAAATTCCGGCTATTTGGATAGTACTCAACGATGCACGTTACAACATGTGCCATCAAGGGATGAAAATCCTGGGATTAAAAGGTGCGGACGCAACACTGCCACCGACAAACTTCGCCATGATTGCTCGTGGGATGGGAGCAGAAGCGGTCGTAGTTGTTAGAGAGTCGGATATTGAAGCCGCATTAGAACAAGCGCTTGACTCAAATGTTCCTTTTCTGATCGATGTAGTAATTGATGGCGATCGCTCAGCACCTTCTGGTGGACGTAATAAGAGTTTGGCAGCACAAGGAGTCAAATCAAGCCCAACTCAAACTCCAACCAAACCAGTTTCATTTCCCTTAGTTTGACTTTAAGAGCCTTCTAATTAGTATCTTTCTCTTGGCAGTACTTTTTTCTGAGAACCTACACGCTAACGCTACCCTTCCGACTTCTCTATACGTCTAGAGAGGGCAACAAAAAACCTGCGTTAATCAACCCAAAATCAATATTGAGAAACCAAAATGCTGCTATTTGAAACTGTTAGAGAAATGGGTCACGAACAAGTTCTTTTCTGTCATGGTAAAAATCCAGAAATTAAGGCAATTATTGCCATCCATGATACAAGTTTGGGGCCAGCAATGGGAGCTACAAGACTCTTCCCTTATATTAGTGAAGAAGCTGCTTTACAAGATGCTCTTCGTCTGAGTCGTGGAATGACATACAAAGCTGCCTGTGCCAACATTCCAGCTGGTGGGGGAAAAGCAGTTATCATCGCTAATCCAGAAAATAAAACAGATGACTTGTTGAGAGCTTATGGACGTTTTGTTAACAGTATTAATGGGCGTTTTATTACTGGACAAGACGTAAATATTACCCCATCAGATGTACGAACAATCAGTCAAGAAACTAAATATGTTGTTGGGGTATCCGAAAAATCTGGTGGCCCAGCCCCAATAACATCTTTAGGAGTTTTTCTCGGAATTAAAGCTGCTGTCGAGTTTCGTTGGCAAACTCAAAGACTTGATGGACTGAAAGTAGCAGTTCAAGGTCTGGGAAATGTAGGTAAAAATCTCTGCCGACACTTGCACGAACATGATGTTCAACTTTTTGTCAGCGATATAGATCCAGTAAAAGCAGAAGAAGTAAAACGGCTTTATGGTGCAACTGTTGTAGAACCATCCGAAATTTGTTCTCTTGATGTAGATGTTTTTGCCCCTTGTGCTTTAGGAGCAATTCTTAATAGCCATACAATTCCTTTTCTACGAGCTTCTATTGTTGCTGGTGCAGCTAATAATCAATTAGAGAATGAGCAACTACATAGTCAAATGCTTGCTAAAAAAGGAATTATTTACAGCCCAGATTATGTAATTAATGCCGGAGGACTAATTAATGTTTACAACGAAATGATTGGCTATGACGAAGAAAAAGCTTTGAAGCAAGTCTATAACATTTATGACACATTACTAGCAATTTTTGATATTGCTAAACAGCAAGGAATTACTACTAATGATGCTGCTAAACGATTAGCAGAAGACAGAATTGCCAAGGCTAAACGAAACCAAACTAAGACTGTCGCAGCTTAATTGTTAATGCTTGCTAATTATTAACTGTTGATTTCAGGAGTTAAAAGTGGAAAAAAATACATTTGCAACATCAGCTTATATTGCTACTTCACCAAAGATTGCTTTTGACTACCTTTGTAGTTTAAAAAACTTGGATGAATGGACGCTTTATAGTCGGATGAAAGAGCAAATCGATGAAGATACCTGGTTGGGAAGTGCCTCTGGTTATCACAATAATCTCTACTACCACGTTAAAAAACTAGAGAATCCACTTTTCTACGGTATCGAGTGGCATTGCGGGTTAGAGTATCAGAAATATTTTCAGGTTTACCCTGTCTTGCTCTTTCCTACAGATTACATTGAGCCGGGAACAGATGAAAAAGGTGTGTACTTTCACTGGTTGAGCTTTGTCGATCCTAAACGGCAGACTCAGATGATTATGCAGGGAATTCATACAGTACACACTTCCGAATGTCGTTCTCTCAAAGGTAATTTAGAACGCAAGGCTGGTCTGACTACAGCAGCCAAAGGACGCTACTTTATTGATACAGACACTATCTATGTTGATGCCCCTGTTGAAATTGGCATTGAGTATTTAACTGATTTACAAAACATAGATCAGTGGGCGCATTTACTGCGACCAAATGGCGAGATTGGTCTTGAATCAGGAGAATTCAAAGATGAATATGACCAGCAGGTAAAAGTTTCTGTGCGAGTTCATAGTCTGAGTAAATATTACTTACTCGAACAAGAATATTTTTATCCAAATTACGAATATTATCAGCGTTCTGTAGCACTACTTATTCCAACTGCCTATGCTTTCGCTGACCCTGAGGCTTCTGGTTTTATCTTGCATCGAATCACATTCTGGAAAGCAGATGGAACTGTCACCCACGGCAAACTTCAAATTGAAGACTTTGGAGCGGAGAGCATGAACATTAAACGTTTACTCGAAGCCAAAGCTGGCAACCTCAAATCATTCGATCGCGGAATGAGTTATCTGCCAAAAACTCAAGAGTCATTGGTCAATAGTCATTAGTCACTTGTACTGAGCGCAGCCTCTTGTAGAGAAGTATCGGTCATTGGTCGTTCGTTATTGGTCATTAGTCAGTTAACAAATAACAAATGACAAATGACAAAAGACAAAATATGAAAGTCAAACAACTTACTATTACTTTTTTCAGTTTTTGGATTGCTGCTTTTTCTGGGATGAAAGCTGCCTCAGCTACATCGTTTTCGGTAATTGCTGACGGTCTATATAATCCTGGAGGTCTGAGCTTTGACCCCAATGGTAATCTCTATGTTACAGAGGCGGGAATCGGGGGAAGTGGAGCTTGTGTTCCACCACCAAGTGGTCAAGGCGATTCTCTATGCTATGGCACAACTGGTGCAGTTACCAAAATTGAGAATGGTAAGACTAAGCGGATACTTACAGGACTTCCTTCCTTAGCACTACCAGATGGTACTGGAGGGACTGGCGCTCGTGATATCCAATTTGATGCTACAGGTAAACCTTATGTTCTGATTGGATATGGGGCTAATCCAGCCTTTCGCGATCGCAATTTGGGTAACACAGACCTCGGTAAAATTATCGCTCCCGATTTTAATACCAATTCCTGGACGAGTGTTGCTGATTTAGCTAACTATGAACTCGCCAACAATCCTGATGGTAGTGATGTCGATAGCAATCCCTTAGGTTTTGTAATTGACGGTAATAAGTTAGTTGCAACTGATGCAGGTGCAAACGACCTGCTGAGTGTGAATACTGATGGTAGTAATTTGTACGCTCTTACCACATTTCCTCAAGATATATTGACTAATCCAGTCTTTCCCCCTTCTGGAACGCCATCCAACGAACCTGCACAGGTGCCATCTGAAAATGACCCGGTGCAATCGCAGTTTGCAAGTCAAGCAGTACCCTCAAGTGTGGCCAAAGGGCCTGACGGTGCTTATTATGTCAGCCAATTTACTGGTTTTCCCTTCCCAGAAGGTGGGGCTAAAATCTATCGAATTGGCGCTGATGGTAAGCCAACAGTCTTTGCAGATGGTTTTACCCAACTCACAGACTTGCAATTTGATACTGCGGGCAATTTATATGCTTTGCAGTACGCTAATCAGTCAGCCTGGAAGGGTAATTTTGATGGTTCTGTAATCAAAATAGCTACCGATGGCACACGCACAACTCTTTTGAGCGGCAATGGATTAGAGTCGCCTAGCGCCTTGACTATTGGTGCTGATGGTGCAGTATACGTCACAAACCGAGGCGCTAGCCCAGGTCAGGGACAAGTTCTCAGAATTGAAAATGTCAAGTCTGTTCCAGAACCGAGTTCTCCTTTAGGCGTATTAGCGATCGGTGCTTTGGGAGTTTATTGGCTGCACAAGCGCAAGAACCCCCAAACCTTCCATAAATAAAGTCATGGCGCTCAAGTAAAGAACTTTAAACCAATACCAATACCTCTCAGCATTTTCCATACATTCCTCAAACACTGGGATTCGTTGTCTTTAAAACCATAAAAATTTCCACTTATTTAACTCTCAATCTCCAAAGGTATGAAACTCAAGTCATTTGCTTTTACATCTGTTACATTTTGTTTTACTGCTATTTGTGGAATCCCATCTGTACAAGCTGTAACCCTGACGCCAATTGTCGGTGGAATTAGTAATGCACGGGGTGTTAGCTTTGACGCTGATGACAATCTCTATGTAGCAGAGCCAGGTATCGGCGGAAACGGAAATTGCCAACCATCTCCGAGTACGTTGTTTCAACCTATCTGTGCTGGTAACACTGGTTCACTAGTTAAAGTTTCACCAGACGGTACCATACAGCGTCTACTTAATAACTTTCAGTCTTTAGCAGAACAACCCACTGGCAACCAAGGCGCTGGTATTCAAGACATACAATTCGACTCTTCAGGACAAGCCTATCTTCTGACTGGGTTTGCTGGTTATCCAGGAAACCGCGATTTAGAGACACTTAACCTTGGTTCTCAATACCCTATCCCACCGCAACAACTTGCTACTTTCCCGCCATCAACACCGGATAAAGTTTTGAATACACCGCTCTTAGCACAACTGTCCAAAGTTGACTTGAACACAGGAGCTCTCACCAGTATTTTTGACTTTGCTAAGAATGAAATCACCAAAAATCCAGATGGTGGGGATATCGTTACTAATCCCTATGACCTGACTATTAGTGGTGATAATGCTTATGTCGTTGACGGGGGTGGGAACACTGCTTACAAAATCAAACTTGACGGAAGTGAGTCCCAAGCAATTCCAATTCCGAAAACTATCATTAGTAAGTCCGACTTACCACCTGGATTACAACTACCTCCTGGGTTATTAGAGGAGCTGCCAGGAGGAAAAGTAGCAATTCAAGCAGTACCGACAGGTGGTGCAATTGGTCCCGATGGAGATTTGTACGTTGGCGAATATACGGGTTTTCCCTATCCAGAAGGTAAGTCACGGATTTACCGCATTGGTAAGGATGGAAAACCAGAACTTTATCTGGATGGGTTTACGCACATTACAGACCTAACCTTCGATGAGAATGGCAATTTGCTGGTCTTACAGTTCAGTGACACATCCCAATTAGGGGGTGACATCACAAATCTACCCGGTTCTTTAATCCAAGTTGCTGCTGACGGCACTCGCACAACACTTGTCGCAGCAGGTCAAGGCTTAGATTCGGCTGATGGAATTGATATTGGCCCTGACGGCAAGATTTATATTACCAATCGCGGTGTTGGTCCAGAACGAGGAGAGGTTGTTCGAGTGGATGGTCTCGTTACACAAGTAGTCCCCGAACCTGGTTCAGTAGTCGGCTTATTGGCACTTGCTGGTGTAGGCCTAACTGCTGCTCGCGCCAAGCGCAGACGCCAACAAAAGTTGGGCGAATTTATAGCTAAAGCAGAAACTGTCTAATTCCTCTTTACCTGACTTTGTCAGGGAATGCTCACAGAAAGGCTGCTGCCTCTACACAGAAAGTTGCATTTCAAACAAGAAGCAGCAGCCCAAATTTCAGGGTTCCCAAACTGGGACTGGGAACGAAATTAGTCTAGGAAAGAGTATAACTCATACAACCAGGACTTAAAACTCATGGGACTAGTCAAAAATATATCAATCGGCATTCTTGGTACTGGATTCATGGTGTTGGCAACGGCAGCCCAAGCCAAGGCTGTAACATTAACTCAAGATAGAATTATCAGTAGCCCTGGCTTCGGTCCTGGGCAGCTGTTTGTTCCCCAAGGCATAGCAGTGGATGACCAAGGGAATACCTACGTAGCTAACGGACGCGGTGTTAACCCGGATGGTACTCCTAATTTCAACCTCGGTGACAAAATTGAAAAATTTAGTCCTAGCGGTGAGTATATTGGAGCAATTGGCTCTGGCGGCACAGGACCCGGACAATTTGATGAGCCAACAACTGTAGACTTTAATCCCGTAACAGGGGATCTGTATGCAGGTGATGTTTACAACAACCGCATCAATCAATTCGATTCTCAGGGTAACTTTATTAGATCCTTTGCAAATGGAGAATTTACCCCTCGTATAAATGATAGGCTTTTCTTTGGACCATCTGGTGTGACATTTGACAAAGCTGGCAACGTGTACGTTGGTGATTTTAACGGTGAAAGAATCCTTAAATTCACACCAGACGGACAGCCACTTGGTGTCATTGGTGGCACCGTTGGCACTGGACTTGGAGAAACTCAAGGTGTAGCAGGTATAAGAATTTCCCCAGTTAGTGGAAATATCTTTCTAGCTGACCAGTATAACAACCGCGTTCAAGTACTCGATCCAAATGGTAAACCTCTGTACGCATTTGGTTCAGCAGGTAGCGAACCTGGACAGCTTCTTCAGCCAATTGGCATCGAAGTGGACGACCAAGAGAATGTCTATGTAGCTGATTCTATCAATAGCCGCGTTCAGGTATTTGATAAAAACGGTAAGTTTCTGACTTCCTACGGTCAACCCGCCCTAGATGCATCAGGCAACCCAGTCCCACCTCCAGCATTAACTGGTCCTCCTTTTGGTAATCCCCTCGACCTCACTCCTGGCAGATTTAACTGGACGGGTGGGACAGCCCTTAAAGATGGCAAGCTTTATGTGGGCGATTTCTTCCAAGGTCGCGTTCAAGTGTTAAATGTAGAGGGCACAACTCAAGTACCTGAACCTAGTTCAGCGTTAGGTCTAGCATTACTCGGACTTGGGGCTGCTACCGTCACATTACGCAAACGTGGGCAACAAAAGCCAGTCTTGAGTTTAGAGAAGGAACTGCAAAAACAGTGCTAAATAATTACTAATTCGTAATTCGTAATTTGTAATTCGTAATTTGTAATTAAAAAGGGTATAGCAGCTCAGATGCTCATTTGTAATTCAGTGGTCAACAAGACAGTAAAGAGTTCAGCCGCTACCACTGATTGTAATTAGGAAAAATATATAGCTTGCTTCTCACGCCCAAGTGAGTATTACGAATTACGAATTACAAATAAGGGAAATAAAAACTGGGCAACACAATAAAGCCAACATTATCAAGGTGCTTCCGGGGATTAAGAGCTTATGCACATTCTGATTTATTCATACAACTATTCTCCAGAGCCAATTGGTATTGCACCTTTGATGACTGAACTAGCAGAAGGGTTAGTCAAACGAGGTCACCAAGTGCGGGTGATTACGGGTATGCCTAACTATCCTCAGCGTCAGATTTATGATGAGTATCGAGGTAAGTTATACGTTACTGAAGAAAAAAATGGTGTTATTATCGAGCGTTGTTATCTGCGAATTAAGTCCAAACCTAATCTCGTAGACCGCTTACTGCTAGAGTTGAGTTTTGTGTTTACAAGTTTCCCACAAGCCCTTAAAGGCAAACGGCCTGATGTCATTCTCTTAACAGTGCCGCCGCTATTGATTTCCTTACCTGCAATCTTACTTGGTTGGTTATACAACTGCCCTGTAGTGTTGAATGTACAAGATATCCTTCCAGAAGCTGCTGTGCGTGTTGGGTTAATAAAAAACAAGTTGATGATCCGAACTCTGGAAACCATAGAAAAATTTGTCTACCGAACTGCACATACTATTAGCGTGATTGCTGATGGCTTTGTAGATAATTTAATAAATAAAAATGTACCTGCTAATAAAATTGCCTGCATTCCAAATTGGGTAAATTTAAATTTTATCCGCCCTTTTCCAAAGGAAAATAACTCTTGGAGAGCTACTCATCAACTTGATGATAAATTTGTTGTACTTTATTCAGGTAACATTGCTTTAACGCAAGGTTTAGAGACAGTAGTCGAAGCAGCAGCTTGCTTGCGTCATATCAAAGAAATTGCCTTTGTCATAGCTGGAGAATCCGAAGCCCTGAAAACGTTGCAAAAACATTGTCTTGCTTGTGGGGCAGATAACGTATTACTGCTGCCATTAGAAGAACGAGAAAAACTACCACAAATGTTAGCAGGTGCAGATGTGGGGTTGATTGTGCAAAAGCATAATGTAATTTCCTTTAATATGCCTTCTAAAATACCATTGCTGTTAGCTAGTGGTCGCCCGATTGTAGGTTCAGTTCCCGCCACTGGTACTGCTGCCAAAGCTATCCGAAAAAGTGGCGGTGGCATGATTGTTGAGCCAGAGTCAGCAGATGCTTTGGCAACTGCGGTACTGGATTTATATAATCATCCAAAACTGGCAGCGCAATTAGGACAAAAAGGAAGAAAGTTTGCAGTAGAAAACTATTGCTTTGAGCAAGCGATGGATCGGTATGAAGAACTATTCTCTGATGCGATCGCCAATAAAACATCAACTTTGGATATTTTACCTGAATTGAGTTCTCAAGAATCACTTGTTGATATTTGAAAATTATGGGCTGGGGACTAGGAACTGGGAGTATGTAGATTTATAGCAGTTTACTTTTCAAGTGAAGTATGAAATGCAGGACTCACGCATCATATATACAATGTTTCTGCTTTCTACCTTCTGACTTGAAAAAGGGTGTGGGGTATAGAGGAAGAAACTTTTTTCATCAGGACTGCCTGAAAACCTGTAATTGTGTACTTCATAGAAACGAAAACTGCTGTATATAATGCCCAATACGCAATTCTAGAGCAAAGCGACCTTTACAAGATGACTGACTTATGAGCTTAGAGAAGCTTAAAAAAACTGACCAAAGCTTGATCGCTCTACTTAGCGATCGCCTATCATTATTAGCAGCATCAGAATTTCCTTCTTTAGATAAACAACTGGCTGATGTGGCTCCCCTACTGGCCCAAGCTGGTATTCCTGAGTCTGTTTGGCTAAGTATACTCAACAGTTGTCACGCCATTACCCCTAAATCTGTATCAGTAAATCCTGTCATACCTCGACAAATTACAATCATCGGTGGACGTGGCAGGATGGGAAGATTATTCAAAGAACAACTTTCGTTAGTAGGTCACAATGTTAGCGTTCTCGAACACGAAGATTGGGAGTATGCACAGCAACTGTTGAGTCAGGCAGAGTTAGTGTTAGTAAGTGTTCCCATTGAACATACGGTTGATGTTATTAAGCGTGCAGTTAAATACCTTGCCCCAACTACAGCATTGTGTGACATCACCAGCATTAAAACACAGCCAACTCAAGCAATGCTCGAATATCATTCAGGCCCAGTTATGGGCTTACATCCGATGTTTGGGCCAAATATCAAATCCTTCTGCGGACAAAAAGTGATAATCTGTCCAGGACGTAACGATGATTCATTTCAATGGTTTTTAGACTTGATTAAAAGTCAAGGTGGAGAGTTAATTGTTTGCACACCTGAAGAACACGATCAAATGATGGTGATTGTTCAAGCAACGCAGCACTTCTGTAGATTTAGTCTTGGTGTTTTCTTGGCACATACAAGAATTGATATAGAACAAAGTTTAACAATGTCAACCCCTAACTATCGTCAAGAAATTGAAATTGTTAAACGTTTGTTTTCTCAAAACCCTCATTTATGTGTGGATATTATGCTAGCTTCAGAGGAGAGGTGTAATGCAATTAGCTTTTTAGCTAATACTTATAGCCGTTTAGCAAGATTGGTAGTCAGTAAAGATAAAGATGCATTAATTCAAGAATTTGAAAATACTCAAAGCTTTTTTGCTGAAAAAATAAAAACTTTTCTCCAACCTTTAAATAAAAATTCTCAACCAGTTCCACGAGATTTTCAACCACAAATACAGACAAATATTAGCATTTGAAGCACAAAAACTATGCTGATAGACATCTTTCACGATACCGTTTGTCCCTGGTGCAGAATCGGGACAAAGCATTTGTTTGATGCACTAGCACAATGGCAAAAACAAGAAGTAGATATCCGGTGGCATCCTTTTATTCTCGACAATACGGTTCCTGCTGACGGGTACGAATTTCGCAGTTTTATGCAAAATAGAAAAGGCATCAAAGCAAAAGAACTGCAACATCTGTTTGATTCTACACAATATGCAGGTAAGGCGGCTGGAGTCAAGCTAGATTTTGACAAAATTCGTTTGGCTGTCAATACTAAGCTTTCGCATCGATTGATTTCACTTGCACCACCAAAAGTGAAAAATCATGTCGTAGAAGCTATTTATAAAGCTTACTTTGAAGACGGTTTGAACATCGGAGATATTGACGTTCTGATTGCCATAGGTAGAGCTTATCAAATGGATTCTTGGGAATTACGGCTGCAATTGAGCGATGATGCTGCAATTAAAGCTTTTGTGGTTGAATCGATATTTGCTTGCCCGAATGGCATCAACAGCGTGCCATTCTTCATTATCAATAATAAAGTCAAAATAAATGGTTCTCATTCGGTAGAAATGTTTCTTGAAGCTTTGAATCGTGCCGCACTTTTAGAGATATCAGCAAAAATATGGTAGTTGACATCAAACAAAAAAGTAGATTCAATCTACAACCAATTCATCAACATGTTTCGGTTACTTTTAACTACGGAGTTTACTTCACCCAAAATTTATTTGAATTAAAAAATCCCACCTTAGCCCAAGCGATTACAGCGGATGGAGAGACAAAGCCAAAGAAAGTAGTCGCAGTAATAGACGCAGGAATATTGCAGTTTCAACCTGAATTAGTTAAGCAATTAGTAGCCTATACCCAGTTTTATGCAGAGATACTAGCGATCGCCGCTCAACCAATGATAATTTCTGGAGGAGAAGCTGCTAAAAACGATCCCGCTTTATTAGAGGAAATCCACCAACTAATTGAAGCAGCCGGACTATGTCGCCATTCCTACGTGTTAGCGATCGGCGGTGGGGCTGTGTTGGATTTAGTAGGATATGCTGCTGCAACTGCTCACCGAGGAATTCGCCTGATTCGGATTCCGACAACTGTGTTAGCTCAAAATGATTCCGGGGTTGGAGTCAAAAACGGCATCAATGCCTTTGGGAAAAAGAACTTTCTAGGTACGTTTGCGCCACCTTATGCAGTTATAAATGATTCTGCCTTTTTGACAACCCTAGACGATCGCGATTGGCGTTCTGGAATCGCAGAAGCAATCAAAGTGGCGCTAATTAAGGATGCTAAATTTTTTGATTTTATCCACTCTCACACTACAGCCCTTGGGCAGCGAGACATGGAGACTATGCAACGCCTCGTTTATTGTTGCGCCCAGTTACACCTAGAACACATAGCTAATAGCGGCGATCCTTTTGAAATGGGTTCGTCTCGTCCCCTGGATTTTGGACATTGGGCGGCTCATAAACTGGAGCATTTGACAAATTATCGCTTGCGTCATGGCGAAGCTGTGGCGATCGGTATTGCTTTGGATAGCACCTATTCCTATCTATTAGGACTGCTAGATTGCTCAGATTGGCAACGGATACTGAATACTTTATCGGCTTTAGGTTTCACGTTGTATGTGCCAGAACTAGCTCAGAAGTTATCACAACCGGAACATCCTGATTGTCTATTTCGAGGTTTAACCGAGTTCCGCGAACATTTGGGTGGAGAATTGACTTTAACACTGTTACAAGGCATTGGAAAAACAATAGAAGTTCACAAAGTAGATTTGTCTTTGTACGGGCAAGCAATATCGTTGTTGTGTGAGTTTTACAATACCTCTTGGGAACAACTACAGTAGGGCTGCTGCTTCATTTTATTCTTCCCTTTGAGGGAGGCGGATAATTTCAAGTAGTGTTTTCAGTAAAAGTACTAAAGAGCGGGATAAAAAGCTAATAAATTGACACCTCATCGAAAAATTATTCAATGTATTTTCTGCTGCAAATCTAGTACTCTTAAATCAGAAACAAAAACTTTTTAATTACATCTTTTAATTCCTAAATATGCGGATTTATACAGGTTTAATTAGATAGACATCGACTTATCTAAAATTGTCCTTGTTCCGCAGATAGTTACTAATAAGGATTAATAGCTTTCGACTGATGACAGACTAATAACTATCTCTAAGAGAAATTAGCTATGATTTTTGATTCCCGTTCATACACAACTCTTGGCGATGTAAGTGTTTCTCGCACCATCACAGAAGTGAAGATGGACACTGCTCTCGAAGAAATTCTTTTCTATCTAAATTCTCAGCGAGGCGGCTTGCTCAAGAGTAGCTACGAATATCCAGGGAGATACAAGAGATGGGCGATCGGATTTGTTAATCCTCCATTAGAATTGACTACACAGGATAATACTTTCACTCTGATAGCCTTAAATGAACGCGGTCAGGTACTTTTACCAATACTATTAGAGTGCTTATCCAACTCCACACAACTTCATAAAATTACCCAAGTTAATAACTATCTTGTAGGCTTTGTTAAACCAGCAAAAAAATTATTTGCTGAAGAAGACCGGAGTAAACAACCTTCAGCGTTTACAGTTATCCGCGAAATCCTACATGCTTTCTCTAGTCAAGAAGACGAGCATTTAGGATTGTATGGTGCGTTTGGTTATGATTTAGTTTTTCAGTTTGAGCCAATTCCTCATCGCTTAGAACGTCCTAAAGACCAGCGAGATTTAGTGCTTTATCTACCTGATGAACTAATAGTTGTTGACTACTATCAGCAACGTGGATTTCGTCTACAATATGAATTTGAAACAGTGCATGGTAGCACTAAAAATCTGCCTCGAACAGGTGAGTCTGTAGATTATCGAGGAAAACATCTTCTGCCAAATCAAAATGCCGACCATAAAGTAGGCGAGTATGCCAAAAAAGTTGAGGTTGCACTTGATTACTTCCGCCGAGGCGATTTATTTGAAGTTGTTCCCAGTCAAAACTTTTTTGAAGCCTATGAAGAGCAACCAAGCAAATTATTTGAAACCTTAAAGGAAATAAATCCCAGTCCTTATGGATTTATTTTTAATTTAGGTGGAGAATATTTGATTGGTGCATCTCCAGAAATGTTTGTGCGGGTTGAAGGGAGACGGGTAGAAACTTGTCCAATTAGTGGTACTATTAGCCGGGGACAAGATGCTCTTGACGATGCGGTGCAAATTCGTCTATTACTCAACTCCCACAAAGATGAAGCAGAGTTGACGATGTGTACTGATGTCGATCGCAATGACAAATCTCGGATTTGCGAACCTGGTTCGGTACGAGTGATTGGGCGTCGCCAAATTGAATTATACAGCCACTTAATTCATACAGTAGATCATGTTGAAGGTACACTGCGATCGCAATTTGATGCCTTAGATGCCTTCTTGAGCCATACTTGGGCAGTTACAGTCACCGGCGCACCCAAAAGAGCCGCAATCGAATTTATCGAACAGCATGAAAAAAGCGCTCGACGTTGGTATGGTGGAGCAGTTGGCTATTTAAATTTCAATGGCAATTTAAATACTGGATTAATTCTGCGGACAATCCGATTAAAAGACTGCATCGCCGAAGTGCGAGTTGGTGCTACTGTCCTTTATGACTCCATACCACAAGCAGAAGAACAAGAAACAATTACTAAAGCTGCTGCTTTATTTGAGACAATTCGTCGTGTTAAGCAAGCAAGTGAGAAAATTGATGAGTCTAAGTCTATAAAATTAAGTAAACGTATCCCAAGTGTAAAATCTGACAAACGTATCTTGTTAATAGACTATGAAGACTCATTTGTTCATACCTTAGCTAATTACATTCGCCAAACTGGTGCAAGCGTTACCACACTCCGTCATGGCTTCTCTGACTCACTTTTCGACACCCAACGACCTGATTTAGTTGTTTTATCTCCCGGCCCTGGTAGACCAAGTGATTTTCGGGTTCCGGAGACTGTCGGCGCTATTCTTCATCGCCAAATTCCCATTTTCGGAGTTTGTTTAGGACTGCAAGGCATCGTAGAAGCTTTTGGTGGAGAATTGGGAGTTCTCAACTATCCTCAACATGGTAAATCCTCACGAATTTTCGTCACTGATTCAGATTCCGTAACCTTCCAAAACTTACCGGAATCCTTTACCGTAGGTAGATACCACTCATTGTTCGCTCTACCGCAATATTTACCAAAAGAATTGAAGGTGACGGCGATTTCTGATGACGGCGTAATTATGGGCATTGAACATCAGACACTTCCTATCGCCGCCGTTCAGTTTCATCCAGAATCAATCATGACTTTAGCCGGAGAAGTCGGGCTGGAAATCATTAAAAATGTTGTAAGTGCATATACGCAAACTCAAGACTCATTGGTCATACGTACTGAGCAAAGCCGAAGTATTGGTTATTAGCGATCAGTCATTTGTCATTGTTTCCCCATCTCCCGGTTGGTGAGCGTACCCCTACGGGGAAGCAAGCTACGCGTAGCGTCTCGTAGAGAAGTCGAACCACATCTCCCCCAAGCTTATGATTAAACAGGTTGCCCCTCCCCGCCATATTCTTGAAGAAATTGTCTTGCATAAAAAGAAAGAAGTCGCAAAAATGCAGCAAGAACTGCCTTTAACCTCCTTGCGACAACAGTTAAATACAGCCCCGACTGTACGAAATTTCTTGACTGCTTTGCAGGAAAATTCTAGCCAACCTAGCTTAATTGCCGAGGTAAAAAAAGCATCACCAAGCCGGGGAATTATCCGCGCAGATTTTGACCCAGTAGCTATTGCTCAAGCTTATGAACGAGGTGGCGCAGCTTGTTTATCAGTCCTGACTGACCAAAAGTTTTTTCAGGGCAGTTTTGATAATCTGCGGGCTGTGCGATTACAAGTAGCATTACCCTTACTGTGCAAGGAGTTTATCATTGACCGCTATCAAATTTATTTAGCACGGACAGCAGGTGCAGATGCAGTCTTATTGATTGCCGCCATTTTATCAAACCAAGAACTCCAAGACTTTTTACAACTAATTCATAATTTGGGCATGAATGCACTCGTGGAAGTGCATACCTTGGCTGAACTAGATCGAGTGTTAGAGCTTGATGACTTACATTTAGTGGGAATCAACAACCGCAACCTCGAAGATTTTACCCTTGATTTAGGAACAACACAGCAACTTTTAGCAGAGCGTCAACAAAAATTACAAAGCTTGGATATCACCGTCGTCAGCGAGTCTGGATTGTATACACCTGCTGATTTATCTCTTGTGGCTGAGGCTGGTGCCCGTGCAGTTTTAATCGGAGAATCTTTAGTTAAACAAAGCGATGTAGAGCAAGCTGTACGTACTTTGCTAATTCATAATACTTCGGCTACGCTCAGTACAAGTTGCTAATTTGTAATTATTTGATAAACAGGGGGCAGGGGGCAGAGTCTTTCCCCACACTCTACACCCCACACCCCACACCCGCCCCAAAGGGGCTTGGTCATCTGTTCCCGATGTTGCTTTGAGGCTATTATATGAAAGCGATAGCGATCGCAAACTTCGGAAGTCCAGAAGTCTTTGTAGAAACTGAAGTGAATAAACCGACACCAAGGAACAACGAAGTTTTAGTTAAGGTTTATGCCACTTCAGTGAACCCAGCCGACTGCGGGATGCGCCAAGGAAGTTTCGGCCCCAGAGTTAAATTACCTGCAATTCTTGGATTTGACGTTTCAGGTGTCGTTGAAGCAGTTGGCGAAAATGTTAAAGATTTTCAGGTAGGTGACGAAGTTTATTATGCGATCCCCCATGAGGAAGGCGGCGGTGCTAATGCGGAGTATCATGTCGCAAATGAATCAATTATTGCTAAAAAGCCCAGAAATATATCGCATTTAGAAGCTGCTAGCGTACCTGTGGCAGGGGGTACGGCATGGGCTGCACTGATTACCAGGGCAAATATCACAGTCGGTGAAACTGTGTTGATTCATGGTGGTGCAGGCGGTGTCGGTACGTTCGCCATTCAAATAGCTAAAGCAGCAGGCGCTTACGTTTATACAACCTGTGGTATTTATGATAGCGATTTTGTCAAGTCCATTGGTGCAGACAGAGCAATTGATTACCGCAATCAAGACTTTATCAACATGATTATGCAGGAAACCAATGGTCAAGGAGTTGATGTAATTTTTACTACCGTTAGTGGTGAAATTTTAGCTAAAAGTTTAGCGGTTACAAAAGCAGATGGTCGCGCTGTAACTATAACAGGCGTGACGGGTGACCTCAACTTCGCTATTTTCAAAAATATCACTGTCCACTTTACACACTTAGACCAAACCCGTCCCAAGCTTGATGCCTTAAGAACCTTAATTGAACGGGGTCAAATTAAACCCGTTATTGGAAAGACTTTCGGGTTTCATCAGTTAGCCCAAGCACATAAAACCTTAGAGGAAGGCGGCGAGGATGTACGCGGCAAGATTGTTGTACAGGTTGTATAAATTAACGTTTATGGTTTATCACTCGTTATTAAGTTTTGCCTTTTTGTAAAGCATTACCTATGACTCGAATCTCGAACCTAAAAAAACGGAGTTCAAACACTCATTAACGGAGCTAAAAGACTCATTAACGGAGTTCAAAGCCTCATTAATGGAGTTCAAAGCCTCATTAATGGAGTTCAAAGCCTCATTAATGGAGTTCAAAGCCTCATTAATGGAGTTCAAAGCCTCATTAATGGAGCTAAAAGACTCATTAATGGAGTTCAAAGGCTCATTAATGGAGCTAAAAGACTCATTCACGAGTATCAAAGACTCATTAATGGAGCTAAAAGACTCATTCACAGAATTTAAAAGCTCGACAACAAAAAATCTAGCGCGAACATCGCTGATTGCTAATCGTTGATTATTTCAGAACTATTAACCAATCATTAACTATTTTTCCGGATGACTTCTATCTCCGCTGACTTTCAAACTTTACGCGATCGCCAACAGTGTGCTTTAATCCCTTTTATCACCGCAGGCGATCCTAACTTAGAAACTACTGCCGAGGCTTTACGCATTTTAGATCGCAATGGTGCTGACTTCATCGAGTTGGGCGTTCCCTACTCCGATCCTCTAGCAGATGGGCCTGTAATTCAAGCAGCAGCAACTCGTGCTTTGCAAAAAGGCACGAAATTAGAGCAAGTGTTAGAGATGTTACAAGCGGTGAGTCCTAGCCTGAAAGCACCGATAATTCTATTTACTTACTACAATCCTATTTTGTACCGGGGTATTAAAGCATTTTTAGGAGAAATTGCTGCTGCTGGGGTGCAAGGGTTGGTAGTACCAGACTTACCCTTAGAAGAGGCAGAAGAATTAATCCAGACTGCTGCTTCTTTTGGAATTGAAGTAATTTTACTTGTAGCTCCTACCAGTTCTAGAGATAGAATTGAAGCGATCGCTCGTCAATCTCAAGGATTTATCTACTTGGTGAGCGTCACAGGAGTTACAGGTATCCGTTCTCAACTCCAAAACCGCGTAAAGCATTTAATTACAGATTTGCGAAGCGTTACCAATAAACCCATTGGCGTTGGTTTTGGCATCTCAGCACCAGAACAAGCACACCAAGTAAAAGAATGGGGTGCAGATGCGGTGATTGTTGGTAGTGCCTTTGTCAAACGCTTAGCCGAAGGTAGCCCAACTGAAGGATTGCAAGCACTAGAAAAGCTTTGTCAAGAACTTAAAACAGCCATTACAGAAAGTCAGCGCCAAAGTCCATCTCTTCAAGAGGTGAGATAAATTCACCCGCAGACTTAGTAAATAGGGAATAGGGGATTAATTTCTCTTTCTCCCGTCTGCCCCCCTGCCCCCTGCTTCCATTAAGAGAATGAAACTTCTGCTGAAATCTGTCAAAATATTAATTTATAGCTTACTTCTAGTTAGCACCTGTGCGCTTACAGTCTTCGCCCACGATCGCACTGACCACGGACAATACAAATACCATTGGAATTACAATTTACCAGGACAACAGGGTTACCTAACTGTAAGAAAGAACGTAAATGACCTGACACCAGCAGAGAAAATAGCCTTAGTCAAGGCTATCAAAACCTTAAAAACGATAATTCCCGCAGGTAGCAAAATCAGTATTTACGACCAATTCGTTGCCATACATCTAGGGGCAACACGCTTGATTCATAACCATAAAGGGCATTCTAATGGTTCCGTTCAAGAACTTGCTCATGAAAATGCCGCATTTTTCCCTTGGCATCGAGAATATATCCGCAGATTTGAACAAGCCCTGCAAGCAGTAGATCCAACTGTTAGTCTCCCCTACTGGGATTGGACTGACGCTAAAGCACTCGATGTGATTTTTAACGATGACTTTCTTGGTTCTAACGGTCAAGGAGTAACCATTAAAATTCCAAACCAGGGAAACTTTACAGGCGGCCCTGTACAGTCTGGGGCTTTTGCTGCGGCAAATGGCTGGGTTATGAATACAGGATTAAACATTGACCCAGATACCGGAACATCCTTAGGCACATCACTTGTACGCTTTCTGCGAGTACCTCCTGCCAGCGATTATCCTGTGCCCAAAAAAGATATTCAGCGTGTCCTTACTCTTAATAACTATTCTCTATTTCGCCCTGCTTTAGAAGGATTTATCTCTGTAGATGAGCAAGGTAAAGTCACGCCCGGAGGATTCCTACACAACTACATTCATGGCTTAGTCGGTGGCGTGCAGATAGACGCGAGTACCACACCCATAACCTTTAAGGGTCTGGGTACGATGGGCAATATACCGAGTTCGCCTTATGACCCTGTGTTTTGGTTGCATCATGCCAATGTAGATCGCCTCTGGGCTGAATGGCAAGACAACGGTCATCAAGGTAGCAATTTTTATCCTGCTAACGGTCAACCTTATGGGCACAATCTTAAAGACCTAATGTGGCCTTGGGACGGTGGTATGTCTACACCCAAAGCTACGGCGTTAGGAAATTTAGTACCCCTATTACCAAAATTTGACTCTGACGATTTGGTGCGGCCTATAGACGTTTTGAATTACAGAAAACTCGGCTATACCTACGAAACCTCTAAAAATCAAAAGCAAAAAAGTTAGAACGAAAGTAAAAAACTTGAAATCAAAGGATTTTCGACTATGGTAAGCACACAAGATATCAACACTACGATTTCACCTATGACAGTGCTACCTGACCTTTTAGGCAGGTTTGGACAATTCGGTGGTAAGTATGTCCCCGAAACCTTAATGCCTGCATTAAGTGAGTTAGAAACCGCATATCATCAATATTGCAATGAGCCGAGTTTCCAAGCAGAATTGCAAAACTTAATGCGTGATTATGTAGGACGACCCAGCCCATTATATTTTGCTGAACGCCTGACAACAAACTACGCTAGACCAGATGGCACGGGGCCGCAAATCTATTTAAAGCGTGAAGATTTAAATCATACAGGCGCTCACAAAATCAATAATGCTTTGGCTCAAGTTTTACTCGCTAAACGCATGGGCAAGCAACGGATTATCGCAGAAACAGGTGCGGGTCAGCACGGAGTTGCAACTGCAACTGTATGCGCGAGGTTTGGTTTGAAATGCGTGATTTACATGGGCGTCCAAGATATGGAACGCCAAGCCCTCAACGTGTTTCGGATGAAGTTGATGGGGGCAGAAGTGCGCCCAGTGGAAGCAGGAACGGGAACCCTCAAGGATGCAACTTCCGAGGCAATTCGGGATTGGGTGACAAACGTAGAAACAACCCATTACATCCTGGGTTCTGTTGCAGGCCCGCATCCCTACCCGATGATTGTACGTGACTTCCATGCTGTAATTGGGGTAGAAACTCGCGCTCAATGCCAGGAAAAATGGGGAGGGCTACCAGATATTTTACTGGCTTGTGTGGGTGGAGGTTCCAATGCAATCGGCTTGTTCTATGAGTTTGTTAATGAACCAACTGTGCGCCTAGTTGGAGTAGAGGCGGCTGGTGAAGGTGTAGATACAGAAAAACACGCTGCTACCTTGACAAAAGGAAAAATAGGTGTATTGCACGGTGCGATGAGTTATCTACTGCAAGATGATGATGGGCAAGTAATCGAAGCGCATTCGATTAGTGCCGGACTGGATTATCCCGGTGTCGGGCCTGAGCATAGTTATTTAAAGGATCGTGGTCGCGCTGAATATTACAGCGTTACCGATAAGCAAGCCTTAGAAGCTTTTCAGAGACTTTCGCAACTAGAAGGAATTATCCCGGCTTTAGAAACAGCTCATGCGATCGCTTATCTAGAATTTCTTTGTCCTCAGTTAGAAGGCAGTCCCCACATCGTCATCAATTGCTCTGGTAGAGGTGACAAAGATGTGCAAACCGTCGCCAAAGTCCTTATTGCTTAATTTTCTGTTCTTGTCCTTTACTAATGACAAATGACAAATGAACAATGACCAATAACCAATATGATAGCTCTAACTCAAATTCCACCTGATAACATCTCCATCGGTTCTGAGTTCTACAACTGGCCAGCTTTATTGCAACAGTTGCTAAATCGGCAATCGCTGACGGTTTCCCAAGCTGCGGATCTGATGCAAGGTTGGCTAGTAAATGCCATTCCCCAGGTACTATCAGGAGCAATTTTAGCTGCGATTCAAGCTAAAGGCGTATCTGCCGAAGAATTAGTAGGCATGGCCAGCGTTTTGCAATCCCAAAGGCTAGAAACTGGGCAAGAGTTTTCCCAGTCCCCAGTACCGAGTACTCAATCCCCAACTCCTTTAATTGACACCTGTGGAACTGGTGGAGATGGTGCTTCAACTTTTAATATTTCTACTGCTGTTGCTTTTGTTGCCGCAGCCGCAGGGGTAAAAGTTGCTAAGCATGGCAATCGTTCCGCATCTAGCAAGGCTGGTTCTGCTGATGTCTTGGAAGCTTTGGGTATAAATCTCAATGCCACTCAGGAAAAAGTACAAGCGGCGGTGGGTGAGGTGGGAATCACCTTTTTGTTTGCCCCAGGATGGCATCCTGCACTCAAGGCGGTTGCCACTTTGCGACAAACTTTGAAAGTGCGGACTATTTTTAACTTGCTCGGCCCGTTAGTAAATCCGATGCGACCGACAGGGCAAATTATTGGTGTCAACGACCCGCTTTTACTTGAAGAGATTGTTCAAGCTTTATCCCAATTGGGATGTCAGCAAGCGATCGCTCTCCACGGACGAGAACGTTTAGATGAGGCTGGTTTGGCAGATGTTACTGACTTGGCTATACTCCAAGATAAGGAAATGTATTGCTTAACACTCAATCCTCAAGAACTTGGTTTGAATTTTGCACCAACTGCGGCGTTGCACGGTGGAGATGTCCAACAAAATGCCGAAATCTTGAAGGCAGTTCTGCAAGGTAAAGGCACTCAAGCACAACAAGATGTAGTTGCTTTAAATACAGCCCTAGCACTACAAGTAGGCAAAGCTATTGATGGAGAAACTGATGTTTTGACAGGTTATGTCAAAGGTATTGCCCTTGCAAAAGAAATTCTCCAAAGCGGTGCTGCTTGGACAAAGCTAGAACAACTTGCACAATTTCTACGCTAGACAAATCTCTCTCATCTAGCTTCCCTTTGCTTCATAACCTACAGTTTACACACAATTCTCTTGACCTGCACTTTGAATGCATCGACCTACACTCTTAATGCATTGACCTGCACTTTTAAGGGACTAACAAATAAAAAATATTCCACTGTTCACAGTCAACGGTCAACAGTGAACAGTGAACAGTTACCGACCTACTTACTACCAATAAAACGACTTTTCAAACATCCTCTTAAAGGTTTGGAGAGGAGTCGTGATGTTCATCCAAAATTATACCGAAGGAAAAACAGATGATTATAGTACTGAAAAATGCTACACCCATTGAAGAAATTACTCGCATCAGCCAAGAACTGAGCGAGGTTTGGAAAGTCACCGTAGAAAAAAGCATCGGCACTCATAAAGTGGTGCTGGGGCTAATTGGTGATACTTCTATCATCGATAAATTGCAAGTCCAAGAGTTCAGCCCTTGGATTGAGCAAGTATTACGGGTGCAACAACCTTTCAAGCGGGTTAGCCGAGAATTCCGACATGGAGAAGCCAGCGAGATTGTTGTACCTACACCTAACGGTCATGTCTATTTCGGAGAACATCATCCCATCGTAGTCGTAGCTGGGCCTTGTTCTGTTGAAAATGAAGCGATGATTGTTGAGACAGCAAAGCGTGTGAAGGCAGCAGGAGCAAAGTTTTTGCGTGGTGGAGCATACAAACCCCGCACTTCACCTTATGCTTTTCAGGGTTATGGTGAAAGCGCTTTAGATTTGTTAGCAGCAGCTCGTGAAGCTACGGGTTTGGGCATTATTACAGAACTCATGGATGCTGCGGATTTACCAGCAGTGGCGCGGGTAGCTGACATAATCCAAATCGGAGCTAGGAATATGCACAATTTCTCGCTGCTCAAAAAAGTAGGCGCTCAAGATAAGCCAGTGCTGCTGAAGCGAGGAATGTCTGCCACAATCGAGGAATGGCTGATGGCAGCAGAATATATTTTGGCATCAGGAAATCCAAATGTAATTTTTTGTGAACGGGGAATTAGAACCTTTGATAGCAAATATGCCCGTAATACTTTAGATTTATCGGTGCTTCCGGTGTTGCGATCGCTCACCCATTTACCAATTATGATCGATCCCAGTCATGGTACAGGTAGGTCAGAGTACGTTCCATCAATGGCAATGGCTGCGATCGCTGCTGGTACAGATGCCTTAATGATTGAAGTTCACCCCAATCCAGCTAAGGCTTTATCCGATGGGCCGCAGTCTCTAACACCTGAAAAGTTTGACCGCTTGGTTCAAGAAATGTCAGTTATAGGTAAAGTAGTCGATCGCTGGCCAACACCTGCATTTGATAGTCTTGGTGAAAGACATCTTCTATTGACCACCACAACTGTCAAAGCTGATAGACCGTAATCCTAAGTAGGTCGGTGTTAAAAATTGTCGTTATCACAAGGCAGGAGGTAGAAGGCAGAGGGCAGAAGGAAAGAGGTTTTTAAGTAACTTTACTTTTGGTCACATACTTCGGTTTCTTTACACCGTTCTACTTAACTGATTTTTCGTGTTGCTGATTTTGAATGTGAACGATTACAAAAACTTATTGAGATAAAGCTCTCAGCTAGTTTTTCTTAAAAGCGTAAAGTTCTTTCATATTTTTAATCAGCAACTTCCCATACTATTTCCGAAAAGTTTAGATTTGAGAATTCTCTAAGTCAAAATAATTAGTAAGTTAAATAATCCTTTTTGTTACTAGTCTGGAATCAATGCATATAGCAGTCTTAAATTATCCTGTTTGAAGTTGATGACTGTTGAGAGCCGGTTGCTTTTCCTGACTAAGACCCTGCGCGAACAACTCTTAGAAAATATGCAACGCACTGGCTCCTGATGACTCTTGACAGTGGGATATTTATTTGTCATCTTAAACTATAAAATTATGCACTAAGGTAGTTGACAAAGCTGGAGTAGGCTTAGCAGTAAGAGGTTGCAAAGCAGTTGAAATATTGTTAGCGTTTATGCTTAAAATTGCACAAGAGGTTTATTTAGCATCTACTAAAAGCTAAACTTGACCCTTGCAGGACTCCCCCAAGACATGTTGACTGAAATTTTACCTTTCCGCTTTGAATTAGACACAATCGCCATCGCTGGAGCGAGTTTGTGGTCATTGGCGTTATATCTAGGTTTTTCCAAAACCAGTGAATGGGTTATCGAGCAACTCAACCGCTGGTTTAACTTTGCAGAGCGATCGCTTTATACCAGCCAGTCAGAATTTGAAAAGACTCGTAAAGCTAGAGAATCCCAAAACGCTTTTTACGCCTCACTGTTTAGTATTATACCTTTCTTGGTAGTTGGCGCTTTATTTAATTGGGGTGTAGAAATCAGTTTAGGACGTAGCTGGGGAATCAGCTTAGGTATACTCGCTTGTATTAGTTGTGGCATTTTTGAACTGGGAAGACGCAATGGCGGGTCTTTGGATTAAGTAAGAGAGGATGAGACCCCATCTTTTCTTAGTTGCCAATTTCCTCAGCAATAATCTTTGCTATCTTCTGGGCTGCTCCGCTTTCGCCACGAACCCGACGTAGCTTAACTCGAATCTCGTCCAATTTTTCTGGATGAGCCAAAAAATCTAATACCATTTCTCCAACTTCTTTTGGCTGGAGTTTGCCTACAAGTTCTGGCACGATTTCTGATTGTGCCCAAATATTCGGCCATGCTAATAAACCTTTGCGTCTCAGGAATAGCCAGTTAATCACTTTAGCAAAGGTGGAACCTACCCCTGGTAAATTCGCCAATAAACCTGGTAAACCATCCCAAGAGCGCATCGCATCTAATTGTTGGGTAGGTAGCAAAACAATCATCGGCACCCCTAAAGCACCGAGTTCAGCGGTATTTGCTCCCACTGTAGTCAGGCAGATGCAGCACTGGGATAATAAGTCATAGGCAGGGTTTTCTTGGCATAATTCTACAGTTAGACCTGTCTGTGTTTTAAATAATGCCTTACTTTTTCCGTCCTCTGGAATGATTAAGGAAACACTGCTAATACCAAAAGTTTCTACAAAAGGGTTTTTTTGGGAATCGCCAAAACTAGCTAAGGTTTGTAAATCTACCGTTGGAGCCACAGGAATTACAAATTTGGTTTCGGGTCTGTTGGCGTGAATGTGTTCGGCAATAGCCAACATTATAGGTATTCCTTGGGTTAATTTTGCCGCTTTTGAACCTGGTAACAGACCAATTAAGTCAGTTATTTGTCCTTGGTCATTTGTCATTTGTCCTCTGGTGCCAAGTTCTGATGCAAGGAAGCCTTGGCTGAGACTTTGCGCTTTGTCATTTGTTAATAACTCTTGACCAATGACTAATGACGAATGACTACTAGCTTCTAACATCAAATCTCCCACAACAGTGAATTTGTGGGCATATTTTTGGGCAACACGGGCAGCAACTTGAGGTTTCATAACTGCAAAGCGGTCAATCGAGTTATGCCATCGGGCTTCCCATTCAGCGTAAACAACTGTGCGATATCCTAATCTTTTGCCAATGACTACAGGGAAAATTTGGTCGCCACCGAGGAAAACGACTACACCGCAACTTCTCCACTCCCAATTGTCAAATGTTTTGCCCCAAAGCAAAAATTGCCAAAAATGGTCTGCTGACTGAACTCTGTCTACTTCTGGGTAAGAAAGAGCGATCGCAGCTTCTTTACCAGTAGCATTAGGACAGGGAGATAAAACTACAGAAATCCTCACAACAGAGCGGTCATCCCCTAATTCTTGCCGCAATGCCTTCACTACTGGACGCACCCAGGTGCTTACTTCCCCTGGGCCGTTGGAGAGAATGAGAATATCTACTGGAGTCATGAATCAATGGTGACAGTTAAAGGCTATTAATCAAGAGGCAAATATTATTTAATTCGTTCCAAGTTACACAGGCAATAGGGCATTGGCAGGGGTAGGAGGGGTGGGAAGGATGGGAAGCTTTTTTATAATCTCTTCCCACTCCCCACACTCCCCTATTCCCTTTGACTTTTGTTTGCTCTAGACTCGACCTTAATCCTTCTTTGTCGGTTCGTGAAGAATAATTAAGAAAAACGAGTGTTAACAAACATGATAAAAATGTTCGCAGAGAGCTTAATTGAGATTGGGGCTAGATTACAGATAAATTGGGTTTTAGTAAACACCTGCTTGCAGTTTGCTAGTTGGGGGCTTTTCTCACTTTTACTCGCCGAAGTTTTAAGAGACAGCTATCATGCATTGTGTCACCAAGTCAATTGGCTGGCTAAATGGCACAACAAGCACCACATGGCCTATCGCCGGGATTTATCGATCGTTTCTTTAAAAATTTACCAAGAATCCCAGCTTTATCACGACGTTTTAGAATCAAGCTTACTAGTAGTCGTATTAACGTTAATTGCCTTAATTGTCCCGCAAATAGGGTTATGGCTGGGAGTAGCTTATGCTTGCACCTTCTTATATGGCGCGTCTGTACGATATTTTCAGGGAAAAATTGACACAGACTACAATCACCTACCTGGGCCTTTAGAGACAATTCCATCCCTTTGGTGGGTGAATCGGTCTTATCATTGGCGGCATCATTTTGATGATGTCAACGCTTATTACAGTGGTGTCTTTCCCTTGGTCGATAAAATATTAGGAACAGGACTATCTCTCAAGGGTAAAACCGTGGCTTTAACTGGAGCATCAGGAGCTTTAGGGCAAGCATTAACGGCTGAACTTGTCAAGTGTAATGCTAAAGTCGTGGCATTAACCACAAACCCAGAAAAATTAGAGCAGCAAAATGGGGTAAAAGTGATTCCTTGGCAATTGGGCAATGAAGTCGAGCTAAAAGAGAGTTTACAGAAAATCGATATTTTAATTATCAACCACGGAGTCAACGTCTACACCAGCCGCACACCAGAGGCCATCAACTCTTCCTATGAAGTGAATACCTTTTCTGCATTGCGGTTGATGGATATATTTTTGACGACTGTTACAGGGCCGCAAGCCAAAGCAACTAAGGAAATTTGGGTTAACACTTCTGAGGCTGAGGTGTCACCAGCACTGAGTCCCCTTTACGAACTCAGCAAACGAGCGCTAGGAGATATTGTTACGCTCAAGCGCTTGGATGGGAATTGTATAATTCGCAAGTTAATTCTTGGCCCCTTTAAGAGTCAACTTAACCCTTATGGAGTAATGTCTGCACAGCAGGTTGCTCGTATGATCTTGTTTTTGGCAAGGCGAGATTTCCGAAATATTGTTGTGACAATCAATCCTCTCACTTATTTGTTATTTCCCTTGAAGGAAACTAGCACTTGGCTATACTACCGAGTTTTTAGCCGCACAGCCAAGAGCGAGTAATATCGCAATTGAGTCAACTTAGGGAACTCTGAGAAATAAATTATCTCGTTTGAAGTTGATGACTGATGACTGTTGACTCAAGTCATCAGTCAACACCTGATTCTATTGAGAGTACTCGAAGATATTAGGCAAGGATAGCAAGTCTCTTGTAATATAAATGTACTAATACAAGGACTCAAAGCAGGGAGAGTAATGCTATGTCAAAAACAGCAGGATGGTTAGGGACTTCAAGGTTGATGCTACCTGATGGAGACAATTTGATTCACCATTACACCCAGTGTGAGTATACCTAAAACACTCATCAATCCCGCAGGCATAAACTTGCGCGTTTTAGCTAGTCTAAATATAAAGAATACTACTAAAACAGCAGTAATCAACACGGCAAAAATCAAACCCAGAGTTTGTCCTTGGAGTTGGAGATAAGCGGCAATAATTAGTAATAAACCGCTAATACCGCCACTGAGGAGCGAAACCTGACTTTTAGCTTGAATATAGCCAATGATGCCACCAGCGATCGCCAATATGCCGTAAGCAAAAGCACCGATTATACTTAAATTCATTGTTAAAACCTATGTAGATTTTGATTTTGCTGCCATGGTCAGCAGACAATTTACCATAGCTGTTGAGCTATATCACTCAGTTGATTAATAATCAAGCGATGCCAATGGTAAGTACTTCCTCCCATACAAAAGTTCAATATCTCCAACGCCAAGCAGCGTCAATTCTACTGTACCAGTCAGTTCTCCAAGACGAAGTCGGGGTAGCATTTCTTGACCTATTGCAAGCTATACGTTACATTGATGCCGATGCCCGCGGTTGTCTGCAAGCCTATGGCAGTTATTTCTATGCTTTGGCTGCAAGAAATCAAAACTGGGAAGATTATATAATTACTCAAATTCTCTTTTGTGAAAATCCCTTTACAAAACTTGCTCAACAACGGAAATTTGAGGACATACCCGCAGCTTTAGTAGCAGCAGTTCAGCATGATTTACAAATATTGCAAAGTCTCTATGAATGTAGCAGCGCTTCTTTGAGCGAGTGGGTACAAACTGTTGCTCATATGCCAATTTCACCAGTAGTGTGGTATGACGAATCAGAAAAGTTAGGAAAACAGATAAAATTTGCTGCATATCTCCAAGAGTTAGATAACTGGGGTGATGCTGTAGAGAAGTTAGCAGCTTATTATCGGCAATATGGTTCTGGTTTATTTGCCCAGTATCGTGCTTTCCGCTGGCAAGGTGGACAGTTTATCGGTATCCGATATCCCGATCCGGTTAAACTTAGCACGCTTGTAGGTTACGAGTCTCAACGAGATACTTTGCTTAAAAATACAGAGTTTTTATTATCAGGAGAGGCAGCACTGCATGTATTACTTTATGGTAGTCGCGGTTCGGGAAAATCTTCTTTAGTGAAATCTTTGTTAGATGAATATAGCGATCGCTCTCTTTGTTTGTTGGAAGTTGCAAAATCTGACTTAAAAGATTTACCAGAAATTGTGGAATATTTACGGGGAGTGTCACAAAAATTTATTATTTTTGTCGATGACCTTTCATTTGAAGAAGATGATGATGCTTTTAAAGCACTTAAGGTAGTTTTAGAAGGTAATTTAACTGCAAGACCCCAAAATGTAGTTGTATATGCTACTTCTAATCGTCGTCACTTGATTCGGGAGTTTTTCGTGGATAGACCAGCGCCCAAGGATAACGATGAAATCCATGCTTGGGATACGATGCAGGAGAAGCTTTCGTTTAGCGATCGCTTTGGTTTAACCTTGACTTTTGAACCAGCCAATCAAAAAACCTACTTAAGTATTGTCCGCCACCTAGCAGCACAAGCTGAAATGAATATTACCCAAGAAGATTTGGAGTATCAAGCATTACAGTGGGCAACTCATCATAATGGTCGTTCTGGACGCACAGCACGGCAGTTTATCGACTTTTTAAAAGCAGATTTAACACTTCTTCATGCAGCAAATAGCAATACATCGAAGACTGAAGATTAATATTAATTTATTGATAATCACACTTTTTTATTTATTACCTAACAATATTATGCACGAATAATTATAAATTTTAGAATTATAATGATAAAAAACAAAAATTAGAATTGTATATATAAAATTCTAATTTTAAATTTAAAATTAATATGAAAACTGCTTATTCCAATCGGTTAACTACGCTAACAAACAGCAATATGCAATCAGTAACGATCGGTAATCGATTTATTTTAGGCATAGTTGCCTTTAGTGTGAGTTTTGGACTTAGCCTTGTTCCTAACTGGGATTTTAATAAAGCCTTTCTCACGGGTGTAATTACTGGACTTGTTATCTATGCAACAGCCTTATTCGTAGATAAGCGACGCAGAAATTACGAAATGTTTGTTTTAGGTTCCCTTCGGAAGCGAATTAAAGAAATGGAGGGGTTAAAAGCTCGTATTGTTAGAGAAATTAATCAAATTGAAGAACATCATAATTTATTATATGCAGAGTCCAAACAACTCCAAAATCAAGTAACTGAAAACCGTAGCCAAAGGGACAGTTTGCATCGAGAAGTAAGAACAATTGCTGGGCAAAAAAAGCAGTTAGAAACTGAAATCAGCAATTTGCAAATTGAATTGAATAACTTGGAAAAGAATCAAGCAGAATTGAATAACACTTTTTCTAATTTAACAGCAGAAAAACGTCGTTTAGAGTCGAATTGTCATGTATCCCGTGCTGAAATTACCCAATTACAAAGTCAAATTTCCGAACTCCAACACCAAAAACAAGAAGTTGAAAGCAATTTGACTCTTTTAGGCAGACTCAAACCCCAATTAGAAGAAAAATTATACGAATTGCGAATTACAATTCAAGAACTAGAAATCAAAGTAAACAAAGAAAATGAACTACTTGTATCGACAACAACTGAAAAAGAAAATACTCAAGCGTTACTGAATTCTTCACAAACTCAAATAGCAACAAAAAAAGAAGAAATACAGCAATTACAAGCACAAGTTTCATTATTGCAAGAAGAACGAGACTTGTTGCAAAATCAAGTGTGGGATTTACTCCAACAAATAGAAACGCTCAATCCAGAACCTCTGCTTAGTAATTCAACAGAAGATAATAATGAATTGTTTCCTTTTACAGAAATAATTGAATCTTCAACAACAATAGATTTCTCAGAAGTTGATATGTTAGAACGTATCCCTGAAGAATGGACTAATTTTTTGGTAAATTTACCAGAATATGAATTACAAGTATTAAAAGCTATAGTTGAACAAGATAATACCAAAGCTACTATTAAAAAAATTGCTGAAGCAAATATTACTATGCCCAATCTGCTAATTGATTCTATTAATGAACGAGCAAATGATACTATTGGTGAATTAATAATCGATTCAGATTTAGAAATTCCAGAAGTTTATCCAGAGTATAAAACCTATATCAAAAAAATAATTGCAATGTATGACAATATTATGACTAAACATGAGCAAATGTGAAAATTCAGGAGTCAGGAGTCAAAATCCAAAATGATTATTCAATTAATAACCTCTAGTACCCTCGATTCTTGAAAATTCTTCAGCTTGATTATAAAAGTCTTCTTAATCTAACTTCTAACTCTTGAATTGACCAGTTCTGAATTCTGAGGTTGTCAGATTATTAATCAGGTGATAATATACCTTACCTAGTTGCTGCGTGCTTCTGCGTTTAAAATCAACTAAAGTGTAATACATGGCAAAACTCAAAATCTCGAAAAAAGTATCCACTGCTTTGATTAATTCCCTTGGTGCGGGGGTAGTACCAAGAGTGGGAGTTGAACATATAGCAGTAGGTCGAGAAAAAGAACTTAAAAGCCTATTACAAAATCTTAACGATATTGCAGAAGGTGTAGCAGCATTTCGGTTTATAATTGGTAATTATGGTTCAGGGAAAAGCTTTTTACTACAACTAATTCGTAATCGAGGGATGGAGCAAGGTTTTGTCGTAGCTGATGCTGATTTATCCTCTGAACGCCGATTAGCAGGAAGTAAGAATGAAGGTTTAGCAACCTATCGAGAATTAATCAGCCATCTAGCTACAAAAACTCGTCCTGATGGTGGTGCTTTAGTCTCGATTTTAGAAGGATGGATTAATAAAATTCAACAAGAAGTGGTTAAAGAAACTGAAATGCGTCCGAATGACGATGGTTTTGATGACCAAGTTGAATCAAAAATTAGGGAAGTAGTTCAATATATTGAAGATTTAGTTCACGGTTTTGATTTTGGTAGTGTTATTATTGCTTATTGGCGTGGCTACAGATTGGATGATGATAATTTAAAAAACGCCGCAATGCGCTGGCTGCGTGGAGAATTTACGACCAAAAGTGAGGCGAAAGCGGCTTTAGGAGTCCGCATCATTATTGATGATGATAGTTGGTATGACTACATCAAATTGCTTGCTAAATTTGTCGCTGAGATTGGCTATAAAGGACTATTAATTATAATTGATGAAGCTGTAAATTTATATCAAATATCTACTACCATTACGCGGGAAAAAAATTATAATCGACTTCTAACAATGTTTAACGATACCATGCAGTGCAAAGCAGAACATCTTGGTATTGTTGTCGGTGGAACAACTAAATTTTTAGAAGACCCAAATAGAGGACTTTTTGCAGACCAAGCTTGGCGAAGACGAACGAAAGAAAGCCGTTTTATCGCACAAGCTAATGTTCAAGAAATTTTAGGGCCAGTAATTCGGTTAAACCCGTTAAGTGAAGCAGAAATTTTGATACTTTTGCAACGTTTAGCTGAAATTCATGCACTCAATTTCGCTTATGAACAGACTTTGACAAATCGTGAATTAAAAGAGTTTGTGCAAGAAATTGTTAATCGCTTGGGTGCAGAAGCATTACTTACGCCAGGAGAAATTGTACGAGATTTTATGAGTGTTCTGAATATTCTTTACCAAAATTCAGAAATTACGTTTGGTGAATTAATTCATGGCTCTAAATTTAAATTTACTGCTGTGGGTAAAGATGCAGATGGAGATGAGGATAATGCAGCCGAATTTAGTTTGTGATTTATTCTCTAGTAATTGGTAAGCCTAGTATCGCAAGGCGGAATTCAAAATTCAAAATTTAAAATTAATACAGCGCAAGCGTTTCATTAATTTTGAATGGGTGGTTTATTTACGCCGAACTGTACTAGCTAATTGTTACAAATGAATAGAAGTTTCAAAGCCTCTCTCATTATGGAGGAAAGAGGTTTTGAGTATACTTTACAACTTTTCAAACAACCTCTGATACCAAGATAATGTCTAAATGAGGTTTAGACAATGGAAACAGATCCAAGCGTATAACTCTGGAGGAAGATAATGGAATCATTTGCAGAATTGTAACCAGCAGTTGCGTCATTGAAAGCGAGGAAGGTACCGCTAATACCATTAACAGTAAATGCTTTAGAACTGTTGGCTGTAAACACACTGCTCTTGAGTAAAGTAGAGATATTTGCCGCAGTTAAACTAGCTATCTTACCAACAGAGGTAGTCAGCGTTACTGCCGAACCACCAACACGGTCGATTTGCTCGCCACTAGTATAGCCAGTAATCACATCATAGCTAGCTAACAACGAGTCACTCAAAGCAGTGTAGGTGAATTTATCGGTTCCAGTGCCACCAGTCAGTACGTCTTTGCCAGCACCCCCGTTGATTGTATCATTACCAGCACCCCCGTTGATTGTATCATTACCAGCACTTCCGGTAAGCGAGTTGTTACCATTGTTACCTGTAATTGTATTATTTAGATTATTGCCATATCCATTGATAGCAGCAGAACCAGTGAGAGTCAGGTTTTCTACGTTTGCCGACAAAGTGTAGGTGATAGAAGAATTTACTAGGTCAGTGCCCGGAGAGCTATACTCGTTGACTACATCGTTAACACTATTAACATAGTAAATGTCATTGCCAGCGCCACCATAGTAGGCGTTATTGCCAGTCCCACCGACTAATGTGTCATTGCCATTAGCGCCATTTAAGGTATCATTACCAGCCCCACCGTCGAGGTAGTCATTGCCCTCAAGCCCACCGTTGAGCGAGTCATTGCCGTCGTAACCGTAGATAATGTTGTTGGCAGTGTTACCTTTAATCGTGTTACTGAGGCTATTGCCATATCCATTGATAGCAGCAGAACCAGTCAGGATTAAGTTTTCTACGTTTGCCGATAAAGTGTAGGTGAAAGGAGAATTTACTAAGTCAGTACCAGCCGAAGTATACTCAGTCACTACATCCTTACCACTATCAAAAAAACTCTGGTCATAAACAAGATCGACATAGTAAACATCATCGCCAGTGCCACCATATAAGAAGTCTTTGCCAAGACCACCATATAAGGTGTCATTGCCACTACCACCATTTACGGTGTCATTGCCGTTTAGATCGTTGCCATCACCTTCGAGGTTATCATTGCCAGCCCCACCAAAGATGGTGTCATCACCATCACCACCTCTTATGGCATCTGCACCATCTCCACCGTCAAGGGAGTCATCGCCCTCTCCAGCGATAATGAAGTCATCGCCAGTTCCACCTAAAATGGTGTTGTTATTGTAAGAGTCGACATACTGAATGTTGTCGTTACCAAACCCGGCATCTACATAATCTGCACTATCAGAACTACCATAGATAATGTCATCGCCATCTCCAGCATAGATGTAGTTAGTGAAATAGTTATTGGTGTAATTGTAATCTTCCTCATCGCTAGAGATGACATCATTACCACTACCACCATAAATCGTATCTGAACCATACCCACCAGTTAGCGAGGTGTTCCCGCTACTATCCCCTACATAAAGGTAGTCATTGCCACCACCACCATAGATAGTGTCGTCATAGTAATAACCACCATAGATGATGTCATTGCCATTATCACCACTAGCATCCAGGGCATCAGACACGTAGTAGTAGTAGCTGCTGGAATAGTTGTACTCTGATAGATAGTCGAAGTAGTCAGAACCCAAAGTTCCGTTATAGTAATAAGTCACAAAATGCTCTCCTTAAACTCAGGTTGATGTGTAAATCAAGTTAATATGCAGTTTGCACATAGATGAAATAAACTCACCCAGTAAAAATAGGTGAGTTTCACTAGCCTGTAATTGTGCAATTGGCAATCTATCCCCTCTAAGAAGTTAGGAATATGAATACTGCTCATCGAAATACTGTACTACCAAATAGGAAGTTTGTCGGTCGGAAAAAAGTCGGAAAAAAGTCGGATCTTGATTGGGTTGAGTCGCTTTTGGGGAGGAAAGTATATGTATGGTGTGTTATCGCCCTTGAGTACGCCACTAAAACGAGGTATAATATCAAGTTCCGATAAATAGTTATGATTCCTATAGTCATTGCACCCCGGCAAAGCGTAGCTTTGTCTTCTCCTTTCCGGGCTAAAAGAGAGGATTAAGGGGTGGGCTTAAAGGGAGTTAATTAAGTAATCGAGCAAATATGAGATAAGATGCTTGAGAGAATAGAACACTTTTTTAGGCGATCGCGCTTAAAAACTTCCTTTCTAAAAAATGTTCTACTGTTTACACTCAACGGTCATCAGGAGCAAGTCAGCAACTTTGTTTCTAAAAAATATCCTACTGTTCACACTCAACGGTCATTAGTCATCATCAATTCTCCTCAAATTACAGCTATTTTCAGGTAAATCAACCACGGCTTTTTTATCACGCTCCAGGCGCAAAGTCGCAGAGAGGAAGATGAGTATGTGGTCTAAATAGATAAAAACTGCTGTAATTCAATATGATTGGTTTGTGTAAGAAATTCCAGTTCAATCAATTGATGATATTTGGCGATCGTAAATCGTCTAAATGTAACAAAATTTATCAGACATTCTTAATAATGGCACTGATTCCAGTTTTACTTGTAGGTTAGCAGAGATTAAACCGATTATATTGTTTACCGCCGCAAACTTCGCAACGCCTCAAACTCCCGCCAGCAAAGATACAATGCACGCGGTACGTGAAAGCATCCTTTCCATTTACCGCCTTTGAGGTTCAACAAAACTTCTCCCCGCCGATTAAGATAGCCAAACCACTCACCAAACTCGGAATCAGCAAAGTGTGACCAAGCGTAATCGTGCATCTTTTGATACCATTTCCAACACACCTCACGCCCCGTTAAGCGATAACCCATCGCTAATGCAACCAAAGATTCAAGGTGAACCCACCACAGCTTTTGATCCCATTCGAGTTGCTGTGGAGGATGACCTGCTGCATCGATAAAGTAATATAACCCGCCATACTTGCTGTCCCAAGCAAAATTCAGAATATTTAGCACCACATCAACAGCTTGGTTAATAGTTTTGGTATCATTTTTCCGACGAGCGATGTCCATAATAAACCACATCGCTTCGATACCGTGACCTGGGTTAATCAACCTTCCCTCAAAACAATCGATGTGGAAACCGTCAGGAGCAATGTTTTCATACATTAGTCCCCGTTCTTGGTCGAGAAAATTGGTCATTACTTCCCGGACGGTTTCAGCTAGGACATTTTCTAGGGTTTCTTTGGGCAACAACCATTCCATTTCTAGAGTTAGGTTGGCTAAAATCATTGGTACAGCCAATGATTTCATTGGGCGTGTGCCAGGATAGGTTTTATTATATTTGCCCTTGGGATTATCCTTGCGACGTAAAACGTTATTGTAAGCTTGCATCGCTACATCTGTCGCCCAGTCTTCGCCGGATACGAGTGCATATTGGCTAAATGCCATCGCCGCAAAACAATCAGAAAAGATATTGTAAGGCTCAACCAGTGGTTTGCCTTCACGAGTGAGAGCAAAGTACCAGTTCCCATCGCTATCTCTACCGTGTTTGGCGAGAAAATTAGCACCATTACTGGCGATTTTCAGCCAATTTTCGCGTTTTTCTAACTGGTTGTAAAGCATGGAAAAAGTCCACACTTGACGATTTTGCAGCCAGATAAATTTATCTGTATCATAAACTTTACCTTGACGATTGAGGCAGGTAAAATAGCCGCCCTGCTCCCAGTCAAGGGAATATTTTTCCCAAAATGGGAGGACATCGTTGAGGAGTGCGTTTTTGTAAAGTTGAGCAAGTGCTTGAAAATTATACTCCATAAATTTTCTTCCCTTTTTCCTAAGAGCGACAACTTAACAGTTATCGTAAGTTACCAATTAGAAAGAAGCAAAGAGATGTAAGTAGAGCGATGCAAATAAAATTAACTAGCAAGAATCGTCATTTGTTATTTGTCGTTAGTCATTTGTAAAAATTTCAAGTGTATTTACGTTTCTTAACATGGTTGAGTTTATTCTCTCCTATTTACTTAGTGGGGAGTGCAAAGGGTAAGGGGACAAAAACAGAAGTCACAACTCGCCGAATTTTGATGATAGAGTAGCGATTCGCCGTGTTTGTGTATTGTCTAGGATACGCTTTGAGCAAAGACACTGCGCGAATGACGAACAGAACTTTAGAGGACAAGGGGACGTGGAGAATGACAAATGACCAATGCCTTGTTTGCTCAATGCCCCATTCACTTAGTAGGTTTTATCTAAAAAGACCACACTAGGGTGGGCATGATAATGTCTAGCCTATAAGCTTTTATTACGAGGTTTTTATGAGTCAGATTGAACGAGTAGCGATCGTTGGAGGAACGCACGGTAATGAATTAACAGGAGTACACTTAGTTAAAAAATTTCAGCAATCTCCAAATTTAATTAACAGACAAAGTTTAGAAACTTTGGTATTACTTGGTAATCCCAAAGCTATTGCAGAAGGTAAACGTTACATTGACAAAGATTTAAATCGTTGCTTCACTCATCAAGACTTACAAAATCCAAATCTCTTAAGTTACGAAGATACGCGAGCAAAAGAAATTAAACAAATACTGCAACCCCAAAATCAGCCTTTTGTTGATGTAATCATTGATTTGCATAGCACTACTGCCAATATGGGGTTAAGTTTGATTTTTGGCGAACTGCATCCTTTCTTACTTCGTTTGGCTGCTTATTTAAGTTCAAAAAACCCTTTAGTGAGAGTCTGTGTTAATCAACAATCAAAAAAAGTTGGATTTATGCGTTCTTTGTGCAAATTGGGTTTTGTAATCGAAGTAGGTACTGTGGCTCAAAATGTCTTAAATGCTGAATTATTTCAAAAAACAGAACAACTTATTTATTCAATTTTGGACTATTTTGAATCGTGCAATCAAGGTAATATTCCCCAGACAGACAATACAGTTATACTCTATCAATACATTAACACTATTGATTATCCCAGAGACGAAAACGGTGAGATTCAAGCTATGATTCATCCCCAGCTTCAGTTTCGCGATTATCAACCTCTGAATCCAGGTGAGCCAATATTTCTAAATTTTGCAGGAAAAGATATTTTATACGAGGGAGTATCTACTGTTTATCCTATTTTTATTAATGAAGCAGCTTATTATGAAAAAGGAATTGCGATGTATTTAACTCAAAAGTACCAAAAGGTAGTTTGAATATAGCCGTAGTCACATAAGTTAGGACATAATGACAAGCGTGAATGTTAGGAGCAGTAATAGTTTTAGCTCCTGCTTCCTGCTATAAATATGTAATTGTCATTAAGTCATTTGCAAATGAGAAATGACTAATGACAATCTTCATAAACAAGAGTGCAATTTCTCAGCGCATTAGCTTAATAGCAACGGTGATGGAAATTTCTATGCAGATAGTCATAGTTTTTGAGATAATGATAGTATAGCGGCTTATAAACTCCTTGATGGGAATTTATATATTGATTGTGATACCGTCTCCGATAATAAATATTTTGGGGAGAATAAAGTCTTTCATGGTAATAATTTCTATACCTTTGATGATACTGTCTACGAAACCTGTGATAATGGCGTCGGTATTTTCGATGTTTTAAATTTTTAGTATCAGCTTGTAAATCTTTTGTAACTGAGGAATATAAAGAATTCAGGAGATTTTGATTTGCGTTTGTCTGAATAACTGGGGCGCTTAATTCTTCAGAAATTGGTAGCATATGCAACTCATTTTTTTCAAGAGCTGCGGCTATTTCCAATCCCAGGCAACTGGGCAATAATAAAATACTGATTACAAATTTCCAAAACATTGTTTCATGCTCCTAATTTCTTGTTCCCTGGCTTAGATAGGGAATGCCAATTGATGTAAAGCTCTGGCAAAAAGTAGGAATTACGCAGTGAAACAAAAAATTAAGGTTTGTTTCTATTGAAGGAAAAATAGAGCCTCTATAAATGATCTAGCATAAAGATTGTAGTAAATATAGTTATTGGCGATCGCTCGAATTTTTTTAATATTTATTAATAGTCACAAAGCTACTTGTGAAGTTCAGATCGCCCCAAGTCGGCGCTCAGACTTCTCTTTGTGTCAGTCCTAACGATCGGTCTTCAACCGAACATGATATGACCAAGCTCCTTTGAAGCGGGTGTGGGGTGTAGTGAACCTGCTCCAAAGACTTGGTAAAAGCCTCTTTTTTTAAGGAGAAACAAATAAAAATATGTGTTTCTCGCGCGAAGCGTCTCGAAACACCGCGTCCTTAGAGCGAAACCTCTCTTTTGAAGGAGAGGTCACTACACCCTACACCCTGTTTATTCTCTAGCTGGCTGTTGGTTCATAAGAGTTTGTCAATCGTAATGGGCAGCTCGCGAATGCGTTTGCCTGTCGCATGATAAACTGCATTGGCGATCGCAGCGGCAGATCCCACAGTGCCAATCTCGCCAATTCCTTTGACACCAATTAAATTAACGTGCGGGTCTTCCTCTTCAATGAAAAATGCATCAATTGGGGGAATATCGGCATTAGTTGGAACCAAATACTCAGCGAGGTTAGAATTGACAATTCGTCCTAAATTTGCATCGACGACGCTTTGTTCCAGCAACGCCATTCCAATACCCCAAATAATGCCACCGATGAGTTGGCTATAAGCTGTTTTGGGGTTAATAATGCGTCCGGCAGCAAATGCGCCGACATAGCGAGTAACTCGCAGTTCCCCCAATCCCGGATGGAATTGCACTTCGGCAAAATGCGCGCCAAATGAGTAGTGGGTAAATTTCTCGCTGTCGTCATCAGGCTTCACCTGTTCCTGTGCCGAAATCGATTTCATTTGGTGTTGCTGCAAAATTTCTGTGTAAGTCTGTCCTTGACTGGGATTGTCCTTGAGGTAGCAATGCCCATTGTGCATAGTCACATCAGCTTGTGTGTATCCGTAAAGGGGAGAGTAAGGATGGTTGAACGCCAAAGCCAGCAGTTTGCGTTTGAGGGAAGCCGTCGCCGCACTAACCGCAGAGCCAACGCTTGCCGTTGTCTGAGACCCAGCTGAAACAGGAGCTTCGGGCATCTGGGTATCGCCAAGTTCAAAGCGAATCGCTGAGATTGGTATTCCTAATGTATCCGCAGCAATTTGCCGCATAATCGTGTACGAACCTGTACCCTGGTCGCAGGTAGCACTCTGCACCAAAACATTACCATCGGCAAATAGTTGCGCGGAGGCACTTGTGGGAGAAAAACGGGCATCATACGCCATCGTTGCCATTCCCCAACCCACGAGGCGATCGCCATTTCGCATCGAACCAGGTTGCGGGTCACGCTCTTTCCAACCGAACCTTTCCGCACCTTGCCGATAGCACTCCTTGAGAGACTTACTCGACCAGGGTTTCCCGGTTTCTGGATCGACATCGGCATGATTGCGTAAGCGCAATTCAATTGGATCGATTTGCAAAGCGTAAGCTAGCTCATCCATTGCCGATTCGAGCGCAAACAACCCTGGTGTCTCTCCAGGGCCGCGCATCGTAAACGGGCCGCCGATATTAGTGGGAGCCAGACGGTATGTAGTGGCAACGTTAGGACAAGCGTACATTTTGCGACTGGTGCGGGTGACCGGGGCAACAACTCGCCGATCGAAGGTGGATGTGCAGGCGATCGCATGGTGCGTTAGTGCCGTCAGTTGTCCGGTTGCCGTTGCGCCTAATTGAATCTGGTGTTGAATCTGCGGACGATGACCCACAGCAAAAAATTCTTGTTGGCGAGTCAGTACCAGCTTTACAGGTCGATTCACATGACGTGCAGCGATCGCAGTTAATACCACATGCGTCCATGCAGGGCCTTTATAGCCAAACGAGCCACCCACAAACTGCTGAATCACGCGGATTTTCTCAAGCGGCATTTGTAGCCAGCGAGCTACTGCCTTTTGAGTACCGTAAACCCACGTTGTCGGCTCATACAAAGTCAGATTATCTGCTTCCCAGACAGCGATCGTGGCATGAGGTTCGATGGCATTGTGGTGCTGCATTGCCGTCGTATAAATCCGGTCAATCTTGATGGCGGCATCTGCTAGTCCTTTAGCCACATTTCCTTGTTGAGTCTCAGGTGGTTTTCCCCAAACATTATCCGGGGGAAAGGCATATTCCATTCCTGCCTGCATCGTTGCTATGGGTGCTTCTACCTCGTAGCGAACCTGCACCAGCGTTGCAGCATAAGTTGCTTGCTCAAAGGTTTCGGCAATCACAATACTAATATGCTGCCCACTATAATGAATTTGGTTATCCTGAAGCGGCAGATGTTGCTCTCCTGCCGAGCCGTTCTCACCATCGAAGCCCAAAGTAACGGGTGAGGGAGCAATGTGGGGAGTATTGTGATGCGTCAGAATCGCTAGCACACCAGGTGCGGCGGCAGCTAACTTGGTATCAATTTCGACAATACGTCCTTTGGCGATCGCGCTCTCAACTAAAGCGGCATGAACTAAGTTAGAAATCGGGATCTCAGCACAGTAATGTGCGCCTCCGGTCACTTTCAACCGTCCGTCTACGCGATCGATTGCTTGGCCGATTGCTGGATTCATAGCTCACCTCCCGCAACGATTGCCAATGCCTGAATTAACGTCCGTCGTAATAATTCAACTTTAAAAAAGTTATGTTCCTGGGGTTTGGCATCCCGGATTGTTGCTTGGGCAGCAGCTTCAAAGGTAGACTGATTCGCAGGCGCACCAATCAGCACTTGTTCTGCTGCGGATGCTTTCCAGGGTTTTGTCCCAACTCCACCGAGGGCAATTCGCGCATCGGCGATCGTGCCATTATGGATATCTAACGCCACCGCCACCGAAACTAACGCGAAATCGTAAGAGGCGCGATCGCGCACTTTCAAGTAGTGTGAGCCAGCCGCAAAGGGCAGTGGCGGCAACTCAACGGCAGTAATCAGTTCGCCTGGTTGCAATACAGTTTCGCGATCGGGGGTGTCTCCTGGTAATAAGTAAAAGTCAGCGCTCGCCATCTGCCGAGTTTCATTTGCATTCTGTGTATGAATCACAGCATCTAAGGCAGTCAATGCCACCGCCATATCGGAAGGATGGGTAGCAATACAGCAGTCACTTGTGCCAAAAATCGCGTGAATGCGATTATAGCCTGCAATGGCAGCACAGCCCGAACCGGGAATTCGCTTGTTACAAGCAGAAAATCCGGTATCTGTGAAGTAATAACAGCGAGTTCGTTGCAGCAAATTTCCCCCGACGGTTGCCATGTTTCGCAGTTGGGGAGATGCTCCAGATAAAAGTGCTTCAGACAGCACCGGATACTGTCGTTGAATATTCGCGTCGTATGCAACATCGCTATTTCGCGCCAGTGCGCCGATGCGGATTCCGCCGTTGGGCAAGCGTTCAATTTGCGATCGCGGCAAATCATTGATGTCGATCAACTGCTGCGGAGTTTCCACGCCCTCCTTCATCAGATCCAGCAGATTCGTACCACCTGCAATAAACTTTGCCTGATTGTCTTGATTGGCAGTTCTTACCGCAATCGCTGCGTCTGATGCACGTAGATAGTTAAATGGTTGCATCCGGTGTCCTCACACTTGCCGCTACGGACCCAATCGCTGCTACAATATTGGGATACGCTCCACAGCGACAGAGATTGCCACTCATCAGTTCTCGGATGTCTGCATCCGAGTCTGCCTTGCCTTCAGTTAACAACCCAATTGCCGAACAAATCTGCCCAGGCGTACAATAGCCGCACTGAAAAGCATCGTATTGGATGAATGCTGCCTGCATCGGATGAAGTTCGTCTCCTGACGCTAGTCCTTCGATGGTGGTGATGTTTTTCCCTACCTGCATTACTGCCAACGTCAAGCAAGAATTTACTCGTCGTCCATCAATTAACACCGTACAAGCTCCACATTGACCGCGATCGCAGCCCTTCTTGCTTCCCGTCAGTTCTAATCGTTCTCGCAATAAATCGAGCAACGTCACACGCGGTTCAATTTCGACCGTGTAAGGGCGATCGTTGATTTGCAGGGTAACGGAGACTGTTCCTGTCAGCAGGCGATCGGTTGGTCGAAACAAATTTGTTGATGTCATACTGTTGTGATTAATCGCATCTCGATACCCATCATTCTTACCTTTTGTGAATTAAACACTCCTCAATCGGCCATCCAAACTGCTCCCACATAGATAGTTTGTTCCAGTCCTTAATGAACTCAGCTAATTTCCCGTTCTCTATCCTGAATGTGGCGGTGGCTGTCCACTGTGCCTTCTTGCCAGTAGGATTAATATTCCCATGCGGCTGGCCGCTATGGCTTCCCTCGGCTGTGTACCTCAGACACACCCTGTCTTCCTTGGCAAACAGAACATCGAAACTGACAAAGTGGAGATCGTTCACCTGCTTCATCACCTCACCATGTTCCTGAGCATATTCCTCCAATGTATGGGCATTGGGAAACGTAGTCGGGGCGATAAATTTGTTATTTGATGCACACAGATGCTTCACTGCCTCAGCACTGGCACGTTTAGGATTGTAGGCAATCTGCATATACTCTTTAACAAGCTCAATGTTTTTCTGCTCTTGCGGTGTGTAGTTGTTTTCCATCTCCCCCATACTTGTACCTTCGGTAGATTTCTATAATTTCAAAAAGCAGATGTATTAACATCAACTATATAGATGTCAGGACTCATACACTCCAACTAGTCGCGCCTGTTCAATCACATGGTCGGCGATCGCATTAAGTAGTTGCTCGCGCTTCATATTTGACTTTAGGTTAAGCTCTGCATCCAGGGCATACAACCAAAAATAGTAATGGTGAAGTCCATGCCCCTGTGGTGGAGCGGGCCCGGTATATGCTGGCTGATTAGCACTATTCAAGCCTTCAGTAAATTTACTACCACCCCCCTCGGCAATCTGATTAATTGTTGGCGGAATGTTGTAGACTAACCAGTGAGTAAAACCCTGTGGTAGAGGAGCATCCGGATCATGGCAGATGAGTGCTAGTTGTTGGGTTCCGGCGGGCAGTCCACTCCATTCCAAAGGAGGAGAGATGTTTTCACCGTCACTAGTATACTGTTTTGGAATATGTTCTAAAGATGTAAATGCAGGGCTGTGAATCCGTAAATCCTTAATATTTAATCCCATTGTCTATTTCCTTTAACAACAATCAGCTGCATCGAAGAATTCATCGCAGCCGCTCAGGTTGAGCATTAATGCGAATGCAAAAAAGCTGTTTAGCGACTTGATAGCCGATAGCACTAGAGATACACGTTACAACGGACAGCCGACGGGTCAACGAATGATTCATAAATGTCAAACTCTTACGTAACTGCTTAATACTCACTTGCAATGCCTTAATTGTATGTAGTTACCAGACAGTTTGAGCCGATGATAAATTTTTAACCGTTATTATCTTAAGAAAGCTATTGTCTGATTGCGTCCTCCTACTGAAGGATGACAACTGTAGATTTAGGGTATTTAATCAAACACTTACTCTGCAAAGTACAACCGTAGTCATAGAAATTAGGACAGTGTAGATTGCTCAAAACCCTGAACTAACTTGGTTTATACTCAACATTCACCACTCAGCACTCGCACTTTCCTATAGAAGTTTATTCAGCCAAAAGGTAGGGTACTTCTTTGGGGTATATATTTACGTTAAAGAAGTCTGTGGAACCAAAAGAAACTACCACTCAATATATTTCGTAATCAGTCTAAAAGGAACGATGGCTACTAGTAATCGCTAGAAGAATATACAGCAATGGATACCAATCGTCCTTTTTCGCCTGTTTTTGGTGAAATGCTTGACTTGGCGAATAACAAGCACCAGAGGACGCGTTTTGATGGTTATAAACGCTATATTCTGTTCTCAAAGATTTAGATTTAGGTATGGTGCGAGCAGTTGGAGTCACAAGAACAAACCAGTCAGAAGCAGAAGTCACATAACCAAGTGAAACTGACCTTAAATCTCAAAAAATTAAGTTAACAGTGACAGCTAGAACACAAAGACAGACCCAAGCGCAGATAAAAACAACGGTAATGAGTTTGTTCGAGTAACGCTATGCGTATGCGCGCTTTTGTACTCAAGACCTGGTTGAAAGGAGAATTTATGACTTCACAGAACCTACAGTCACAAAGACCGAAACCACCGTTTCCCGAACAACAGCAACAGGCACCAGGATTAGAGTCACAAATGAACCCCAAGCCGGACTACGGCGAAAACTCCTATCATGGTTCTGGAAAACTGCAAGGCAAAGCTGCCATCATCACGGGTGGCGACTCTGGCATCGGACGGGCAGTTGCAGGCGACATTCAGCAAGAAGCTCACTGTCAACAGATTGTTAAGCGCGTGCAAAGCGAGTTCGGTAAACTCGACATCCTCGTCAACAACGCCGCTTTCCAAATGTCGCGAGAGAGCATCGAGGAGATTTCGTCAGAGGAGTTCGATCGCACTTTTAAAACTAACATCTACGCGATGTTCTACCTGTGCAAAGCCGCTGTGCCCTATATGGAGCCTGGTAGTGCCATCATCAACACCTGCTCTATTAACGCAGCCGAGCCGAAGCCGAAGCTACTGGCGTATTCAGCTACCAAGGCAGCAATCGTCAACTTCACTGGGGGGTTGGCGCAGTCCCTCGCTGAAAAGGGCATTCGGGTTAACAGTGTCGCGCCTGGTCCGGTATGGACACCATTGATACCAGCGACGATGCCAAATGAACAGGTGACACAGTTCGGGCAGCAGGTTCCAATGCAGCGCCCAGCGCAGCCAGCAGAACTCGCGCCAGTATATGTGCTGCTTGCTTCCCAGGATGGTAGTTACATTTCGGGTGCGGTGATTCCATAACGCTTTGCCAGGAGGTCAGTAATATAACGTCAAGGGTGTCCTCAGGCAGGAGAAGTACGAACAATGGGTGATTGTTGACGAACATGTATGTATTCCACATACCCACGTGATACGCTTTGCGTCAAGCGTTCGACTGAGCGCTCACGCCGAAGTCCTCCGGCTTATCGCTTACCCGTAAATACTTTCTTATTTCCAGCCTAACGCGCTCATAAGATCGATCTCGCCAAATTGTAAAGGTAGGTTTTGCTAATTTCTATCAGTCTGATTGCAGATGCTTCGGCTAAACCAGTCCTGGCATTTGCGGATCTGCCTTTGAACCTGCTTTCAAATCAATTCAGTAGAGCGGAATCCAACTCAACAAACCCAGTATGGAACAAAAAGATACCTTTAAAAAAGCCTCACGCCGTCAAGTTCTCGGTGGGTTATCCATTGGCGTTGTCGCAGCGCAAGCGGTACCAGTCTTGGCACAACAGTCATCTACTCCGGCAAATCGACAGGAGACACCCAGCATGGAAACACCCAGACAGGGGACACCCAACCAGTCTGTCAAACAGAACCCAGTTAACGAATATCCGAGTCCGCCCTTTTCTCGACAACCGCAAGAGCCACCCGGTCTTGCCAGCCAAATGACCCCGCGACCCGATCGCGGTGAGAAAAGTTATCAGGGTTCCGAACGGCTAGTAGGACGCAAGGCGCTCGTCACAGGCGGTGATTCCGGCATCGGTCGGGCAGCAGCGATCGCCTTTGCGCGTGAAGGTGCTGATGTTGCGATCAACTATCTGCCTGTCGAGGAGCCGGATGCCCGCGAGGTAATCCAACTAATTCGGGCGGTAGGACGCAAGGCGGTGGCGATTCCCGGCGATATTCGAGACGAGAAATTCTGCAATCAGCTCGTCGAATCCGCTGTGCGCGAACTCGGCGGACTCGATATTCTGGTCAACAATGCTGGTAAGCAGCAATCTGTTTACTCAATTCTCGATCTGACTACCGAGCAGTTCGACTCAACGTTCAAGACGAACGTATACGCGATGTTTTGGATCGTCAAAGCTGCTGTGCCGCACTTCTCACCCGGTGCCAGTATCATCAATACCTCCTCAGTCCAAGCCTATGACCCTAGCGAGAACCTGCTCGACTATGCCCAGACCAAGACGGCGATCGTCGCCTTTACCAAGTCACTGGCAAAGCAGCTGGCTAAAAAGGGTATCCGTGTGAATGCGATCCCCCCTGGGCCTTACTGGACACCGCTCCAGGTCAGCGGCGGTCAACCGCAGAGTACCATTGAGAAGTTCGGCGGCGACACACCGATAGGACGTCCCGGACAGCCAGCAGAGCTTGCCCCCATCTACGTGCTTCTTGCTTCGCAGGAGTCGAGCTACGTTACCGGGCAAGTGTACGGCGCGGCGGGCGGAAGCGGGAATCCTTAATGCCTAACCATCAAAACGACGATAGTAGGATGATAAGGACTTCATAGATGCCCTATTGCATCATGTAATGACGGCGTTCGACTTTTTTTCGATGACATCGGTCAAGGACGACCCCTCGTCCTAATTCACGGCTGGACTTTCAGCCGACGGTTTTTCGATCGCAACGTCTGTGTGTTAGCAAAAAATGCCCGGATTATCACCGTTGACCTGCGCGGTCATGGGCGCTCTGACAAGCCGAATCATGGCTACCGCATTCCACGGTTAGCTGCCGATCTGCGCGATCTGCTGCAAGAACTGGACTTGTGCAATGTTACCCTGCTGGGTTGGTCTGTTGGCGCACCAGTGATTTGGAATTACCTGGAATTGTTCGGACGCGCTCGCGTCTGCGACATTGTAGTGGTGCGAAATCAAACTCAACCATCGCCGCTACAGCGAGCAGTTGGCTTTGGTTGCCGAGCGGCAATTGACGATTAGTGCCGTGCAGCCATTGGTGCGTACATTTTTTTCCAGCCAGCTGAGACTGCATCTGGCTTGGAGTTCCGCACTGTAAGGCTGCGGCAGTCCATCGAGCAAATCGCACCATTCGCATCTGGAACGGTGTTTATCGTCAATACTGGTGTTCCTCCAAAGAGCAACGTTGTCGGAGCGATCGACATAATTACCCGCGAGCTGCGAAACTTGTCCGACTTTGCCGCCAGCCACAGCGTTCGGATTGCGTTAGAGCCGCTCAATGCCACGGCAATGAACACCGAGACCGCTATCTGGACTATCAGTCAGGCGTTAGACATTGTGGATGCAGTGGATCGTAGCAACGTCGGAATCTGCCTTGACTTGTGGAATAACTGGCAGGATGCCAGGATTGAAGATGAAATTCGACGAGCCGACGATCGGATCTTTGTTCTCCAAGTCAGTAACTGGCGTACCCCGCACTCATCAGGCAGAATCACAGGATTCTAAACTGATGCTGCTACGCCAGCTGTGCTACTTTGATAGCGTAGCCATCTGCCCTTTGCGATCGCTGATTTCCATTTCCAGAACTTCTTCAATGCGTTGTATGGTTGCCAAAGACAGTTGCTTACCCGATGCACTAACGTTTTCTTGTACCTGTGTTGGTTTGCTTGCACCGATGATGACGCTACTAATTTCGGGGTTGCGTAAGCACCAGCTCAGCGCCAATTGGCTCAGGCTCAAACCTGCCTCCTCGGCAATGGGCAAAAGTCGCTGCACCTTGAGCAACTGCCCTCGATCCAGTTCCCCATTGTTCAAAAACATATTTTGTTTGGGGTCACTTGCACGGGAACCCTGGGGTAAGGATTGATCGGGTTTGTATTTACCAGTCAGCAAGCCTTGCGCTAAGGGTGAGTAATTGATTATCCCAATCCCTTCTCGACGACATAGGGGTAATACTTCTTTTTCAATCGTGCGATCGAGCATATTGTAATGAGGTTGGTCGGATGCGATCGGCGCGAGATTTGCCAACCGGGTCAAGTCAGTCGCATGGGCTAGTTGTCCAGCACTCCATTCAGAAACCCCGTAATAAAGGATTTTTCCCTGTTTCACCAAACGATCGAATGCGAGCAGGGTTTCAGCCAGTGGTACGGTCGGGTCATAACGATGTGCCTGGTAGAGGTCAATGTAGTCCAGTCCCAATCGCTTTAGGCTAGCATCACATTGCTCGAGAATATGTTTGCGTGATAGCCCGCGATCGTTGGGGCCATTGCCCACTGGGAAATAAACTTTGGTTGCCACAACATAGGATTCACGCAGGTAGTGTTGCAGCACCTTACCCACAATTTTTTCGGCTTCTCCCCCAGCATAGACATTTGCCGTATCAAAAAAATTAATTCCCAAATCATAGGCTTGCTCAATACATTGACGGGCGGTGTCTTCTGCCGTTGCGCCACCATAGGTGAGCCATGACCCCAAACAAATTTCCGAGACACGAATGCCGTGTTTACCTAAGTGCCGATATTCCATAAATCATCTCCTTTTCGTGAAACCTCCATTGACTGCCCTCTGCTGTTAAAACCAATGCTAAAATTCCCACTTCAAACAGAATGCGATCGAGTGATGGCGATCGCATCGAGATTAATTCTTTAAACTCACTTTAGAAAACATTGATGGCTACGTTCTCTTTCATCAGGAAGAGAACGTAGCCATCAATAGGTGAACTTATAATAAAAACTCTTGTAGCCAAACTAACAAATTTAATTGTTTACTATAGGTATAAATTCTATAAAAAACAAGCAAAAAGAGTTACTTCTAAAGTATGAAAAATATATTTGATAGCTGGTTCTCTAGAAAGATGTTTCATCGCTTTTATTTTGGTGTCATAGTTCTTATATGCAATTTTATTTGAGGAGTTTTTAAAGTGCTAGATTTTATTTTTATATTTGGCTCGGTGATAGAAGAAAATAACATCAAATAAATATAATTAACTATCAATTATAAAATCGTTTAATTTTAATAGTAATTTTGAAAATAGTAGAGTTAGATTTTGCCTTATGAATTACCTCATTGCAGTTTTATCAGAGAAGTCACAAGCAGAAGCAGCTTATTCTGCCTTAACAAAGGAAGGTTTATCTCCAAACCAAGTAGATATTTTGGGAAGTGGTTATAAAAGTGCTGATGATTACAATCTGATTGACCCAAATCAACAAGCTCGCAAAGGAGCAAAGCGATTATTATACTGGCTAGTACCTTTTGGATTTATTGCTGGTTATGCCTTTAATTATCTAACTGGGATTGAAATCTTTGCGATCGGTGATATTGGCAATCATATTATTAGTGGACTTTTAGGAGCAGCTTCTGGTGTTTTAGGTGCTTATTTAGTTGGTGGTGGAGTTGGTATAACCGAAGGTAGTGGTGATGCTTTGGCATATCGCAATCGTTTAAATGCAGGTAAGTATTTAATAGTGGTTAAAGGAACAGAGGAGTTAACCCGCCGAGCTACGCGTATCCTACGCTCCTTTGAGCCAGAAAATATTCAAGGTTATCTAGAGCCAGAGCCAACTAGGGTTTAAAATAAATAGCTTTTGGCGATATACGCTGAGGATTAGTTATGAACTTACAGAGTATAACAATTTAAGAAAGATATGACTACACAGAAATTAATAAATTTCTCATCGTCTGTAGCCTAAAAGGGAATAGAATTCCCACATTATGGAGGTGAATCAGCTTACTCACATAACCAGGAAATACCTGAATTGGACTTATTTAGTCCACTAAAAAACTGAGATTAAATCTATCTATGGGCTAACTTTTTAACAAGCTATCAATAATTTTGCAACAAAAAATATTCTTTCAACTCTTTCTTTTAGTAGTCGGCATCTAAACGAAAATTAGGTGTACTGATAGTAAGGCAAAGGGAGAAATGTTCAATGGCTCAAACTCAAAAACAAGGAAAACCAACGGATGGTCAGCCAGACGAGTGGCAGCAAGACTTGAATCCACAACCTATGGCTGGTCAAAATTATGGCTCGTCAGGAATGCATCCAGAGAAAGCAGGTTTAAATGCCTATGAGATTAAAGAACTGCATGACAAACTCCGAGAGTATACACACGAAGAACTGAAACAAATTACATTGTTACCAGTTGGAAGTCGCCTAGAACAAGGTGCAAAGTACATTGACCTGAATGACCCGCAACGTAACGAGTTTACAGCAATGGGTGGTATGGAAGCGGGTTCTAATAACTGGTATGTACCGAAGACTGAGGTTAGTTATCAGCTTTGGAATCGCTTAATTGGCGTACAAAATCCTGAGCGTTTAGGAGAACAGGGTGAATCATAAATAACAACTCAACAACTCATCCCATCGACTCGTGACTGAGCAAGTGGTATGGTTAATTTTCAATTAATAGTAGTGTAGGCGTAGCCCACTGTAGGCATCGCCTACTGTTGATCTATTGTACAAATCCATATATAGCACGCTTTTTGCCTTTGAGACTGACAAATAAAAAAATATCCTGCTATTGATAGTCATTAGCTATCGACCTGATGACCAAGAATTTAAAGCCTGTTTACGTTGTTGATTTTTTTCAGATGGACTCAATTCTAAAGCACTTTGCTTTTTGAAAACTTCGGGATTATATAGTCCTATTTCCCAATTACCATACATAGGATTGGGAAGAACAATATATGCAGGTTCAATCACTCTACTGTTGAAATCTGCATCAAATATTCCGTAATGTTGACGATTCTTATCTACGTGATTGCGTCGTTCTTGATTATTTTTGCCTGCTGTCTCATCAAAATCATTGAGATTATCGCCTATTAGAGCAATCACAGTATATTTTTTACCGTCAGCCTTACCATTTTCTACTGCTTCTCGTCGCCATTGTTTTGAATTATTTTCTTTAGCATCAATAATTTTGCTAAACTCACCCCTTAATAATACTGTCGTACTATTAACTCCTTTAAAACCAGTTGATTTTAAATTATTGATAGTTGCTGTTTCTAAATCATTATTTTGGCTATCTTTTTTACTACTTTTATCTCGGTTAGAAATAAAAAAAACTTTACCACCATTATCATTAATATAATTTACAAACTTCGCTGCACCAGGGACAGCCTTAGCTTTAGCAGCTGCTACCCATTTATTCCATGTTGTTAGTTCAAAACTATTATTGGTATCAATCAAACCAGCGTGATAAGCACTATTATCAAGAACTGTCTCATCAATATCAACAATAACGGCTGGGTTGCGTACTTTTTTAGCTTTGGCTTGCTCAAATACGAGTTTGCCTACATTGAAAGCTTGGTATGTCAGGGCTTGATACTCCCCTGATTGCTGTACCCAATTAATTGCTAGTATGGACTGTTCATTTAGCTGTGTATTAGTAATATCTGCTGTATCTGGTTTGAGTCCTAAAAGAAGCAAACTTGATGTAAATAATGTAGAAAATGTAACAAATTTAAAATATGGGTGATACATTTTATGGATTTATCCTTAATAGTTAGTTAATTAAATACCTGTCGTTAGCAAATTTATTTGTACAGTTATATACTTATAGCACACTGAGAAAAAATGTCACCTAAATTCTCAATATCAAGTTAATTTCAATACTCAGCGTTGTGGTATGCATGTTAACAACTTGATATTTGCATTAGTGCAGAACCTGAGAGCAACATTAACCAAGAGCGATCGCTCTGGCATGACCTGTGGAGATATCAACCTAAATAAAATTCTTTGGCTAAGAGATTTCTAGCATTTATGTTATCGTAATCGACCGTGCCAGTTTCAGCAAATTTAATAGCTTAAACTTATTACTGAAGGTTAAAAATTTATTTTAAACACAATTAAATTTTACTATTATTTACAAACTGTAAAATATATTGAGATGTCATTTGGGGCTGTTCAATTTGGGGGGCATGACCACAATTTTTGAGCTTTATTAGCTGCGAATTGGCGATATCTTGCTGAAATTTTTCTGCATCCTCAGATGGGAGCATATCATCAGCTTCTCCCCATAAAATCAGTGTTGGTTTATCAACTTGGGTAATTCTATTTGCCAAGTTAATATAACCACCAGTTTTAACATAAGAAATCATAGCATGATGCCAATTAGGCATTTCTTGATGTAGCATTGCACACTGAATAGCCAAAAGGATTTCGGGATTAAAGCTAGCTAAAATACTACCAAAATTTAATGCCAAAATGTGGCGTTGACGTAAGTATTCTACAGCAAGGAAGTCAAAAGGAGGAAACAAGTGTTTGCTAAAGGCGGGAGAATTAGTATAACCTAAACTATTAATCAATACTAGCGATTTGACAACTTGAGGATAAGTGAGAGTAAACTCAATTGCAGCTGCACCTCCCATTGATGCACCTACTAGTGTAATCGGTCTGTTAATTAAAGTTTTCCAAAAATTGTAAAGGTGAATTTGGATTGCAGTTGGGTTGTAGGTTATTTCTTTTTGCCTTTGTGTAAAGCCAAAACCTAACAAATCTAATGCCCATGTTTGATTTTGAGTAGCAAGTAATGGCAACAGCAGACGGAACTCTAGAATTGAACTGTCGAAGCCGTGTAGCAGCACAATTGGTGTTCCTCCCTTACCCTTGTGGATGTAGGTTGTGAGGATTGGGTATTGACTGAAGGACGTTGTAAGGGCAATTCTCTGAATACTTTGGACGAAAGCGATCGCTTTTGAGTTTGTTAGTTGATTAACTTGTAATGGTAGAAAATTAGGAAACATTGGTATTTACTCTAAAGTAATTTTCCACAAACCAGAGAGCGGATTGGACTGTTGTAATTGATTATCGCTGCTGCCAAGCCAATTATCGCCATACACCAACCCAACACTGAATGTTCCATTTAAAGGATATTGTCCTAGTATTCCAAAGCCTTCAATATTGTTTGAGTCAGTGATTACCTGCCCCTTCAACTGTATAGTTACTTGGTTGCCGTCGTTAAAGTAAATTGTGGCTCGTTTGTGATGAAAGCGTACCTGAACTTTGTAGACACCACCAGTTGCATAATAGTAAGCTTTCGCAGGCAGCTTTTGACCGTCAATATTTTGTCCTTTAAACTCAACAGCCATAGCCGGGGTATTTACTAGCAACAGGCCTGACAAGACTAACCTTAAAACTTTCATTGGTAATAACAAATGCTTTCAAGTAAACTACTTTCTACTTTAAAATAGCATTCTGTTCTGACTTCTAAATTCTCCTTTAAGGCAGGTTTAATCGCTTGTAAACATCAAATCGAAATCAACTTATCTGGCAATATTGCTTTCAGGGACTGACAAATAAAAATATCTCCCCCCTCACACTCAACAGTCATCACTCATCAGTCAGCAACTTCAAATGGGATAATTTATTTCTTGGAGTTCCCTTAAATGGTTACCTTGTGAGTCGATACATAATTACTTTTCCTTTCCAATTTTCTTCCACAAATACCAAATATTCACCATTGGAACGCCGAAAAGCGCGGATACCGTAGGGTATATCAATCCAACCACTTTCACTGCCAACTTCTGGCCCTGGTTTTAACTTTTGTACTTCCACTCCTGTGGTTGCATTGTAGACATATACCTCAGCGGTTTTAACTGTGACAGCGAAGACATAATCTCCCGCCACACTCATCGCAGCTGTAGAAACTTCGCGTTTGCCGGTGGTGTCATAGGGAATCACAGTTCGCCACCGGGGAGTGCGATTTCCTTTACTCCAATTGTCAAAACGCGCAATCTCAGATCCCACAACTCCGGTATCATCACCGGATGCAGGGCGGTCTACTGTGAAGCCTGACAAATACATCGTATCTGTTTGGGGAAAATATTCAATGCGCCGCAAATCGTTAAATATCTTAGGAGTAGTTTGCTTTTCCATCGAGCTGTAGCTGTAGATGGGGTTACCTTTAGCATCTATTCCCTTTAAAGGATAATGTCGGATAGCAGTACCATCTTGAGTTCGCAAAGCTTTCCAAACATCTCCTTTGCTGTCTACCCACCAGCCACCGAGATAAGGATAATCTTTACTGGTATCATATTCGTTCTTTTCAAATCTGCCATTGCCATTGCTGTCCCGCCAGATCCATTCTCCCTTTTCTGGTTGCTGTGGCGGCCAATTTCCTGCAAGAAATTTTTTATCTGTATTAGTGCCAACAAACATGCCGGCTGGGATGGCAATTTTACCATCTGTAGCTGGATTGAAACGATATATTAAAAGAAAGCTGCTATACATGTCTGTGAGGAACAAAAACGGCTTGCCTTGAATGCGGCGCACAAATGTTCCATCAGCCGATGTATGCAAACGTGGATCTTGAGGATATTTAAAAGGATTTAAAGTATAGGCTTTGTAAGTCCATTGCTTACCAGCAGACTTACTATAATCCATCTGATATTGTTCTTGTTTGGTGAATAAATCTATACCATCAGTCTTCGGATCGGCATCTGCATTATCGACAAATATTAAACCTAGCGATCGCCACAGTAGTTTACCTGATGGCGCAAATTTACGCAAATCTGTTCCTGATTTGTTGAAACCATTACTGTTTATATAAATATTACCTGATGCATCTGTACCAACTCCGGTAAGTCCGTAAAGTTTCAAATCTCGAACTTCACCAGGAATACCTCCATAGATACCGCCTTTACAGCCAAAACTACCTACTTTTATCGGCTGCTCTTTAATCTCATAAATTAAGATTTGCTGACGCGAACCATTTTCTGCTACTAACAGCTTACCTTGAGAATCGATGGCGATCGCTGTTGGTTCGGTGATATCTGCAATCTGTTGGGGCAATTGCTTTCCAGTTGCGGAATAATGTAAAATCTTTGCCGGATTACTACCATTTTTATTTTGAATAATCCAGAGATTTTTTTGTTTATCAATAGTTATTGCTCCTGGATTAGCAACACTAAAGCTGCGAAGCTCCTTCATTGTCTCAGTATCATAAACCCGAATTTGGTTAGCAGCAAAATCACTTACATATAACTCACTTCCTCCAATTGCTAATCCAGCAACTTCGCTTTTAGTACTGATAATTAACATACTTTTATCCCACCCACGTCCTTCAGGAAACGGTGCAGGTTTTCCTGACAAATCATAGCGTCTAACGCAGTGCCAAGCTATTCCTTCTGTTGGGTAATCTTCTTTTGTATTGCCTGTCGCTCCTTGAGACATGGCAATATAAATATATTTACTATTTGCTGTTACAGCTTTGCCACCACCACGCCCCCAACCGTGAGTATCACCAACAGCACCAATAATTTTACCATCCTTATATATTCCCGCTTCTGTTGCCGCCTCATCCCAATGGCTATTCGTATACACTGTACCATCAGGGGCAACATACATTGCTTCTATATTATTTTGTATCCGCAGATTTCCACTACCAATACTATTACCTATCCATGACGTTTTATAAGTGAGTATGGATGTTCCAGTTATCGCCCAATCTGTTGTAATGCCGATGGTAGTAACTACCACTCCTACAATTAAACTGAGTAAAAATTTAAAAACTTTATTTCTTTGCAAATATCTAAAATTAGATAACTTCTGAATTTGCTGCTTTAACCCTTGATAGAGTCTCTTTAACTGCATCATTAATTGATTTTTCATGTAAATTTATTTAATTTTTTACAAAAATCCTATTTTTTGCCATTCAGATGCACCACAAGCGTCTATACATGATATTTTTCTAATCTATGTTCCCAATCTAAATAGAATAACTGTATATACAATCATTTTTTTGCAAATCAGCCAAAAAAACTAACTAGTTTGAATTGTTAAAAATACAGATAATATCTGTCTGAAAAATCATCAAGGTATTAATAATTACTCTTAATTTAAAAAATAGTAAAATTGAATACTAAATTTTAAAGTATTGATTAATTTATAGTGGCTTTTTACTTTTACTATTTAGGATTTATCTTGTCTAAATAACAGGTATCAGATTTATCATCAGTGTAATTTAGTTAATTAAAACACATAATTAAATTGCTTGTTGACGAAAAGATATAAATAGTTTATAAATTGGTGTTCTCTAATAAACTCTTATTTAAAATGTATATCTTGTTTAAAGACATTTATAGGAAAAGTATCTGTGGAAAATAAAAAAGAAAATTTTACTTCTACATCTGCATCTATTCTCACCTTGGGATTAGGTTGGTTTCCGAAAAATCCCGGAGGATTAGAAAGGTATATTTATGAACTAACTCATAAATTAGCAGTACAAGACCGGATTGAATTATGCGGAGTTGGTTTACCACAGGCTGACCTAAATTGCCCAATTAAGCTGACTAACTTAGCGTCTGTTGATACTAATATTTGTCAAAGATTATGGTCAATTCGCAGAAACTTTCAGAAAACTAGAACAACTAAACCAGATGCAATTAATCTGCACTTTGCATTATACAGCTTTCCTCTTTTAGATATTTTACCCAAGGGAGTACCAGTTACTTTTAACTTTCATGGCCCTTGGGCTTTCGAGAGTAAGCAGGAAGTGGTTAATAAAAATCTTAGTCTGACAATAAAGCATCGGCTGATAGAACAAACGACTTATAATCGCTGCGATCGCTTTATTGTTCTCAGCAAAGCATTTGGCAATATTTTACATCAAAAATATCAAGTACCGTGGAATAAAATTAATGTTATTCCTGGTGGAGTTGATATTAACTCATTTCAACCAAATTTATTACCTCAAGAAGCTTGTAGACAATTAGGCTGGCCTAATAATCGTCGGATTCTATTTACATCACGCCGCTTAGTACATCGAACTGGGGTTGACAAATTATTACAAGCGCTCGCTATAATTAAGCCTAGAATACCAGATATTTGGCTAGCGATCGCTGGTCGCGGTCACATCCAAGCTGCACTACAACAACAGGCTACAGAATTAGGACTAGAGGATAACGTTAAATTTTTGGATTTTTTACCTGATGAGCAATTACCCATAGCTTACCAAGCTGCTGAATTAACTGTTATGCCTAGTCAATCTTTTGAAGGTTTTGGATTAGTAATCATCGAATCTCTAGCTTGTGGTACTCCAGTTTTATGTACTCCTGTTGGGGGAATGCCAGAAATTTTAGCAGAGTTTTCACCTGATTTAATTACTACTTCTACTAATGCATCAGCTATTGCTGAAAAGTTAGAACAAATACTACTAGGAAATATTTACATTCCATCACGAGTAGCCTGTCGCCAGTATGCCACTACACACTATGACTGGAATGAAATTGCCCAGCAAGTACGGAATGTTCTATTACAGTAGCAGCATGAATAAAATTATCTGAAAAAATATAAGTTTTATGAAAATTCTTTTTTTAGACCAAAGTGGTAAACCAGGTGGTGCAGAATTGTGTTTAATAGATATTGCTAAACTCTATCGACATGATGCTTTGGTAGGTTTATTTGCAGATGGAGCGTTTAAACATTTACTACAGCAAAATAGTATTCCAGTAGAAGTTCTTACAAATCAAGCGATTCGAGTTCATAAAGAAAGCAGTATAATCCAAGGATTAAAGAGTTTGGGACAACTTATACCTTTAATTACTAAAGTAGTTAAAAAAGCGCGTGAATACGATTTAATCTACGCTAACACCCAAAAAGCATTAGTTGTGGGAGCAATAGCGAGTTTTTTGAGTCATCGTCCTCTGGTTTATCATTTACATGATATTCTTTCCCAAGAACATTTTAGCCAAACTAATATTCATGTTGCTGTTAACTTAGCTAATCATTTTGCATCATTAGTAATTGCTAATTCTCAAGCTAGTAAAACAGCTTTTATCCAAGCAGGAGGACGTAAAGACATCATTGAAGTTGTTTATAACGGATTTGAACCAAAAATTTCTCAAAATCATCAGTCTGACATTAATAAATTGCAGCAACACTTAGAATTAGAAGGAAAGTTTGTAGTTGGACACTTTAGCCGTCTTGCACCTTGGAAAGGACAGCATATTTTAATTGCTGCGCTTGTCCAATCTCCGCAAGAAGTCACAGCAATTTTAGTCGGTGATGCACTATTTGGCGAACAAGATTACGTTCAACAGTTACACCAACAAGTTACTGAATTGGGGCTAGAAAACCGCGTCAAATTTTTAGGATTTCGTTCCGATATTCCCCAATTAATGGCAGCTTGTGACTTAGTAGCACATACCTCCACGTCCCCAGAACCCTTTGGTAGAGTCATTGTTGAGGCGATGCTATGTGGTAAACCTGTCGTTGCAGCAAAAGCTGGGGGTGCAATGGAATTAATAGAACACGGACTTAATGGTTTTTTAGTTACACCAGGAGAACCCCAAGAACTTGCACAAGTAATTACTACTTGTTTACAGGAAACAGAGATAACTGCAAGTATAGCTAATAATGCCAAGATTACTGCTAGTGAGCGTTTTGATATCGCAACTATTAATCGGCAAATTGCCCGATTACTCAAATCAGTGCTAGACAGCTCCATAAATTAAATGTATGTTATCTACAACTCTTATAGATAAAGGAGTGCTATATCTCTACATTCTTTTTTGGGATGTCTACTAATCATCTAATCCTAATTTTTCACATTATTATAGGGCATCTTCAGAAATGATATCATGTCCGGCAAATCACCCGTAATATGTCCAGAGCGATTGAAACGACATCAATTACAACATTTCCGCGATTGCTTCCCTACGCTTGCAATGAGGCTTGTTTGAACGGACATGATATGAGTTATCGACTCTAATTGTACAAAGTTTTTATCTGATTTTCTGAAAATATCTTTGTGACCTTTTGGAATAGAGGTTTTCCTGATTTAGAGTGAGTCTAGCCTTGCACAAGTTAGTAGCAAATCAAATTCAAAAACTTTGCACTTCTGTGAGGTTTTACACCAAGTTACTCAAGTGCGTAATGATCCATATCACATCAATTATATAATCAATAACACTGACTAGAAAAACTTTTGTATTATATTGTATCGTCATCTAGACGAATGATACAGTAAAAATACATATAAGAATCTACTACGACTTTCAACTACCCAGATTTAGTAGATAAAAAGATTTTTCAACATCTAGGGCTGTGTTATTAAAACACATTGCAATAGGAAACTGCAATTTAACAGATAAGGAGCGTAAATATTATGACCTCAACTACAACTTACACTTACGATGCTGCTGGCAATATAATATCTGAAAAGATAGATAATAATAGTGATGGGATAATAGACTCAGTTATTACCTATCGCTATAACCAGACATTTAGTAGCACTGACGACAACGGCGACGGCATAGTTGATAGAGTTCTAACTGCTACTTATGATGTCAATGGTAACGAGACATCTGCTATCCGTGATGACAACAGTGACGGCATAGTTGATTATGTCTTTACCGCTACTTATGATGCTAACGGCAACGAGACATTTAATAGCACTGACTACAACGGCGACGGCATAGTTGATGATGTCCGAACCTCTATTTATGATGTCAATGGTAAGCTGACATCCTCTAGCCATGACTACAACGGCGACGGCATAGTTGATGGTGTTTTTACCTTTACTTATGATGTCAATGGTAACGAGACATCTCAAAGCTATGATGACAAAAATGATGGTATAGCCGATCAAGTTTTGACGTATACTTATGATACCAATGGTAACCAGACATCCTTTAGCGAAGACTTAAACGGCGACGGTATATTTGATAGTGTCACAACCTATACTTATGACGCCAATGGTAACCAGACATCCGTTAGCTATGACTTCAACGGCGACGGTATAGTTGATAATGTCGCAACCTCTACTTATGACGCTAATGGTAACGTGATATCCTCTAGCTATGACTTCAACGGCGACGGTATAGTTGATGAGGTTGCAACCTCTACTTATGACGCCAATGGTAATGAGACATCTTCTAGCATTGATAAGAACAATGACGGCATAGTTGATGAGATCTTTACCCTTACTTATGATGCTAACGGTAACGAGACATCCCAAAGCAATGACGACAACGGCGACGGTATAGTCGATCTAGTTATCACGTATACTTATGATACCAGTGGTAACCAGACATCCCTAAGCTATGACTACGACGGCGACGGCATAATTGATCGTGTCACAACCTATACTTATGACGCCAATGGCAACCAGACATCCTCTAGCACTGACATTAACGGCGACGGTATAGGTGATGATGTCAAAACCTATACTTATGGACGCGCATCCGCCAGCTATGACTTCAACAACGACGGTGTAACTGATGCGGTTGGTATCTACAGCTACGATTTGAGTGGCAAGCTGATTTCACAAAAGATTGACAACAATAATGATGGTATCTTCGATCAAGTGACTGCTTACAGCTATGATGTTAACAACAGACTAGCTGCACAGCTAGCCGACCTCAATAATGATGGCATTGCTGACGAAATTACCACTTATAACTACGATGCCAATGGTAAATTAATTACCGCAGATATTGATAACAATAGGAATGGCACTACAGATGCAGTTGCTACTCATTTATATAATCCCAATGGTCAACTCATGAGCAAGACTACTACGCAAGGAAGCGTACCTGATAAAACCTTAAACGGTGGTAATGGTGTAGATAAACTTACTGGTGGGGCTGGTAATGATAAAATTTCCGGCAAAAACGGTGATGATAAACTGTTTGGATTAGCCGGAAATGACAAACTAGTTGGTGATAAAGGTAATGACATCCTCAACGGTGGCGCTGGGCGTGATATTCTCACAGGCGGTTGTGGCGCTGACAAATTTGTGTTCAACAGTCTAAGTGATTCGCTGTTATCTAGCTTTGATAGAATTACTGACTTAAAAATTGGTGAAGATAAAATTGATGGGCTGTATGCAGTTAGTGCTGCTAATTTAGTTCAACTTGGCACTGTTGCGAGTTTAAATCTCTCCGATGTACAGCAGATATTAACTGCAACTGCTTTTGTGGCTAAAGCTGCGGCAACTTTTACCCTGGGTACAGGCAATCATCAGCAAACTTTTCTGGCACTCAATGATAACACTAATGGATTCTCTGCTCTCACTGATGCCGTTATTGAGATTAGTGGCTATAAAGGTAACTTGACTAATTTAGCAGTTATCTAATCAAACTACGGTTCGTGGCGTTAGATAATTGTAATCTAAATTCGAGCGAATGATATATGTGTGTATTGTGGTCGTCAGTCTAGAGATTCTTATAAAGCTCGAGCTGACTAAAAAGAATTGAAATCCGCGCTCGCATAATTTATACTTCAACTATCCAACGCCCTGGCTGAAAATTTAGAGTTTATAGGTGTGACTACAAACCGACTAATTCACGAGACTCAAAATCAGTAAGTTGTTGAGCGATCGCTAATCTGGCTTCCAACTTTGCTACACTAAACTGGTTACGCAGATATTCCAAATGACCGATGGCATTTGCCTTTTCCCCAGTCAAGCGAATTAAAGTATCCATCGCCTTTTGATATTCCTGATTCACAAGCAGCACTTCAAAACGCCGCGCCTTGCGTTGAGCATCATTTTTCAAATCCATTTCAAAAGCGGCGACACGATCTGCATTGCCTTCAAATCGGTTAATTTGGTGCTGCACTGCCATCAACTGAGAGTCTATTTCGTTAGCCCGTTGGGCAGCTTGAGCGATCGCAGCTGGATAATGACTCAGTTGGATCATCTAATAATTTTCCTCTAAGGTTCAAGAATTTAATGTTTAAGCATAAAACGAACCCCGGAATCCATTTTCTCAAAGGCTCTCACACAGAAGCTTTACACTTAACTAGGATTGGTGAACGCTATATATTTATTATAGTAAAAATGTATTGATTTAGCAGACAAAAGGTGATATTTTTAACAACTCAAATAGGATTAATATAGGTTACTTCTCAAGAATTAATTTACAGTATCTTTACGGAATCTTCTCCAAAATGAAATAAAAATAAACTCTCAATAAATTTTAAATGAGAATTTCGTATTTGTATATACTAAATGCTAATAAGCTTTTTGATTTTAAGCTTGTTTCTATAATTTTCCATATTGTTGGAGAGTAACTCCCTAAAGATTTGGCTAAGAGAATCAATAATTTGTCTTGAGTAATAGCAAAGTTTAACTCTATTTCGGGTTTTACTAGAACTCAACAGATCGCTTTTTGGCACAAATAATACAGCGCTGTTTGTAGCAGCGTCACAATTGACGCATTTTAACAAAACTCACTTTGGAGTACTCAGTGAGTAACACAAAAAAGACTTAAGAGTGGTAGCAAGCACTAGCCTTGAGCGCAATTTCATACACCCGATCGAAAACAGGAGTCATTTAAATGCCTACATTTACCGTCACTAACACCAACAACAGCGGTGCTGGTTCACTGCGGCAGGCAATTCTAGATGCCAATGCCCTTACAGGAAGAGACATTATCAAGTTTGGTGGGCTATTTACAGATAACATTGCAGATACCATTAGTTTGACTGGCAGTAGTCTCACCATCACAGATAACCTCACGATTGAAGGTACAGGCCCAAGCTTACTAACTATTGGTAAAAACAGTGCTTCTCGTATTTTTGATATTAGTACTGGTGTTACTGCTGCCATCAACGGACTGACTATTACCAATAGCTACGACCAATTAGGAGGCGGCGGTGCTATTTATAATAGTGGTGTCCTCACCTTAGGCAACAACAAGATTATTGGCAACACTGCCGATAACGGTGGTGGCATCATCAACAACGGTACCGCCAAGATTAAAAACAGCATCATTGCTGGCAATAACAAGTCTGCAACTAACCCCATCAACCCCGATGTTGTAGGTAATTTCACCAGCAACGGCTATAACCTGATTGGCCGCTGCAGTGGCAGTACAGGCTTTTATGCTAGCGAAGAACTAAAGGTTGCGATCGCCAAGGTTCTCGATCTGAAGTTGCAAAACAACGGCGGTTTGGTCAACACCCATGCCCTAGTCGCTGGTAGCCCTGCCATCAACAGTGGCAAAAATGCAGATATACCCCGTGATACTATAGATCTGGATGGTGACGGTAATACTACTGAGCCAATACCATTTGACCAGCGGGGTGTTGGTTTCAATCGCATCTTGGGTTCTAAAGTCGACATCGGTGCATTTGAGGTAGCCTAATCTTAAGAAACTTACATTTAATCACTTATAATTTTTGGTTTTGCTAGAACTCAACAAATGCCTAATTAAAGTCTAGTGTGGTAAAGTTTACTAGAGAAGACGACTTTCTAGATTAGCCAAGTAAGCCTTGGGGTCTGTGCGAAATCGATACTGTTCAATTCTGGCTTTGTGGTGTTTTTGCAATTGAGAGCGTAATTCGAGCCAAGATTACAGGATTTCCACTCTTCTCTAGTAAGTTTTTCCACGCGAGTTTATATCAAATAAAAAATCAATCACCTGAACGTTTAGAAGAACTATAGCGATCCTAAATGAGTTGTGAAAAAATTAACCATACATAAATATTTTCGGAAAGTTAAAAAACTGATGATGAGTAACGAATTCAAATAATCTTTTGATATGAGAAAATGATTTACATAAGTGGTAAAACTCTCGAATAAAGTTTTTAGCGTGCAACCAGATATCCTCTACAGGATTTTGCGTTGGGTCATTAGGTGCAAATAAGAGACAAGTAACTTGATACTCGTCTTCATTTAAGCCTTGATTCAGATTATCTAGATAAGCTTTAAATTCAGCAGAGCGATGATAACTAGCTCCATCCCAAATTAAAGCAATACGGCTTTTTGGGTACTGAGAAATTAAATATTCTACGAAAGCGACGTGCGTTCCGCCCCGCTTCGCTAACGCATTGCTAGAATCACCTTTTTTGCAAGGCTTAATTAAAAACTCTTGTGTGTAATAATTTAGAGCGCCGAAATAAGTTTGTCGTTGCCGTTCATTGAGAACTGGAACTTCAATTCGTTCCTTGGTGTTACCCCAAATATAACCACAAATATCTCCCCACAACAGATGGCATTCATCTTCAAAAAAAACTACGAGTTCCCCAGATACTATCTGATGCTGGTGTGCAGAAAGCCACGCTGCTATTTCTAGTTTTTTTTTGCTACTATTTCAGGGTCTTTGCGGGGATTACTTTTCTGTGTCTTCTTCCAACTTATATTAGCCTGCTTAAACAAGTCGTAATAGCTTTGATTCGACTCAAAAACTACATCAAAATTATCTTCTAGATACCCTTGTAATTCTGATAAATGCCAATAATTCTTCTGTTGAAGCCAGGTTAATACAATTTCTTTTTGTGCAGGGTCAAGATAACTTTTTGAGCCTTTATATCTCAGCTTCAGTCCGACGACACCCTGTTCTAAAAAAATATATTTCCATTTGTTTACAAAACCTACAGACACTCCCAAAATATTTCCAATTGTTGAATGTTTATAGTTTTGTATCATCATTTGTACAGCTAGTGCTCGTTTTAGTTCTCTGGGGTCTGGGTTCGCCTGAATGAACTCTATCAACTCTTCCATCTGTACTGCTGCCATGCACCATATCATTACTTCCAACTTTTACCATATCAACAACTGTGATTTTTCACAAATGATTTAGGATTGCTATATAAATCAAAATTTATAACTGATAAAGGTAGCAAGAAAAGTACTAAAGTGCTTACTAAGAGGGATAATCAAAAGTTAGGATTTGATGCAATTGTAGAGAATCCACCATTTATGGGTATCAGTGAGAGGTTAAGGCAATGGCACATTTGTCATTTGTCAAGAGGGAGCAGGGAAAGGAAATAAATCGATCTTTGAGACTAGCTTTCAGAGAGATTTGACTACTCCTAAATCTTGATTCTCTTTAGCAGCGAAATATTTAACGAGGTCATACTGATTATAAATGCATCCTATCTTTCATATCGCCCCGTTAGGTCTAGTACTTCCTAGTATTAATTTTTGTCCCAACAATTAATTGCTCCTTATCCTTTATAAGAAATTTAGAACTATTAATTCTCACCACTTCGTAATTTTCTGTCATAAACACTGAACCTAAAGTAGCTATTATATCTGCAAGCGAAATCTTAAAAGCTAGTGGTATCCTTAAATTCAAAAATGATTTTGGCAGATTTTTAACATTTAAATACAATATTTTCTTATTTACGTACCATACTCCAGTAAATTTATTACCTGTCATAAGTTCTTTAGGTTTAGAAAAAAGCAATGTTTGAATCCTAGTTTGTTCATAAGTCATATCATCTTTAAATTCAATAGTAATTTTCTCTGAATCAGTATTAAAACGCCATTTTCCCAAAAGTAAAATTTCTATTTCTATATCAGAATGCTTACTAGTCATATCTATCCTCAAATTAGCTTTAGTTCTAATTTTTCTGATTATGAACAGATGTGCGATTAACGCACTATAAAAGTTTCGTGACAACTTTTTACACGAGAAAAGAATAGGTGCATCTGCCAGACTAACCAAGATTTTACTCGCCAAGCTCCCATTGAAAGGTATTCTGTAGATGATGGAGATAAGTCAGAGCTATATGGGTCGTAGTGTAACCATTTGGCTGGTAGGTGTCCAATTGGTGTTGCTGGGGATAATTTAAAAGTTAGTTGCTCATAGTCTAACCAGTTTCCTTCTCTTCGCCAACCCAGGCGATCGGCAAGTCTTTTTTCTGTTTCATAATCTATTTGACCGCCTATTTCGTTCCAAATACTTTGCTGAACACTAAAGCCAAAGTAACCATTACTGTATTGTCGCCAAAGTCGATCAATTTTATGAAAAGCTTCACATGAAAAGTTAAGAATATCTTCTTTATAAACTTCATTCCAATCATTCTTACCCATGACTTGTAGCATTAATTTAGCAGTTTCAATATCAGCTTCTTGCCACTTGTACTGTCTAAGCAGATTTTGCAATTTACTGTAATCAATATTCCAATTACTTTTAATTTCTATGGCAAACTCAATATCATTATTACGTTGTTCCGCCAATTCTGTCTTTTCAATAGAAAGCTGAGAATCAAAAACAATATCTGTTTCTACTATCCCTAGCACTATTTTTTGAGCAAGCAGTTGAGTAGACATATAATCAGATATTAGGTCAATCGCTTGATTTAAAGTTATCTCCTCTTTAGTTAAATCAAAATCATGAACTTGCAAATTTAATAGTTCTGATTGAAAAAAAGCATTTTGCAGTCTATCTTTTTTTTCATAACTTGCTACTAATAAATTGAGGATGTCATGAGAATTAATATTAGTATCTTGTATCGTTAATAAATTAACTTGAGAATTTAGAGTACTACTTGCTAAATTTTGAATTTCTCCTACAGTTGTATAAAAATCAGCATCTACTTTGACTACCTCATCTATTAAAGACTGAAACGGGCTAAAGTAATCTTGTAGTGAGTTTTCAAGATTAATTGCTGTTTCAGCTATTTTTGCTATTTCTTGACGAATTTTTGTAGCTCTGAGTTTGTATTCATAAATTTCTTGATACACCTCTATATCTTTAAGTATTTGCCCGATAGCTTGCTTTTGATTTTTAGTATCTTCAGCTAAATTTTTAATTCCTTCACTAAGTAGTTTAACCTTTTCTAAAATTAATAAGTTAGTATTACTTAATAGCACAATAGATTTTATATTTTCTTCTTTTTCCCATTTTAATTGGTTAATTACTTGAAGATTTTTATAATTCTTTATCTCTAGCTTATTTCTTTCTTCATTGACTTTTTTAATTTCATGATACTTTTGGTTAAACAAATTTTTCCAGTCATCTATAAATTTTAATAAAAAATCTTGATAACTATCTTTATAATTTTCTAAAAAATCAAAAAGTTGAGTATAATCTTTAATTAACAATTTAACTTCTGCTAAAATTTGTTCTTGAGTAATTTCTTTTCTCAGTCTGATTATTCCCCAAAAATAAGAATAATATTGAGTACCTTCTTTAATTATGCTTTGGCATTTTCTAATTTTTCTTTGAGCTTTTTTTAGTTTTGGATTTTTTAAAGTAGGAAATTTATAATGTTTTTTATAAATCGTAATAGATTTATAAGTAACTAATTGTTTTTGCTTTCTAGCTAGCATCACTGATTATAAAATATACAAATAGTTACTAACCTGTTACTCAATTCAACACTGAAGATTTTTGTGATTACATTCATCAAGTTATTCTTGTTCAAGCAGATAAAATTACTTTATCATAGCTGTTTTGCATAATTTCCATACCAGCATTTTCTCTGATGATTCTACAAGCTGTATTCTGATTCTTTAAATATCCTCTCAATAATTGGATTTTAAAAAGTATAAATAGTCTTAATCTGTTATCCATTTCAATACCTCTAGGTTTTTGTTATAGCGGTAGATTATACCATCTTTAGTAGTCACAGGCTTTCCTTGACTAGCCTTAGTCCTGATAGTAGTAAGAGAATAGTGGGTTAATGTCTGAAGCTGTTTATGAGAAAGCCCTACAATTGTGCTATTCGCTGGTGATTCTGATTTAATTTTAGGGTAAATATCTATCGTAGTTTGCTCCTTTGGTGATGGGTTAACAGCAATTCCTTTTTGTAATTGATAATCTTGTACAGAAACAAGTTGCCAATTAGATTCTTGTGAAAGTTCTAATACCCATTGATGATAATTAAATAAGCTTTCTCTATGCCCAACACTGATAAAAGTTGTTTTCGTTGATTGTAACTGTCGATATAAATTACTTTCATTAATTAAATCTAAAGCACTCGTTGCTTCATCTAAAATAGTGAAACTAGGATGTGTAATTAATAGCCGTGCAAAAGCGAGGCGTTGTTGTTCTCCTAACGACAGTATATTTTCCCAGGCAACTTCTGTATCAAAGCCATCTACGCGGGTAAGTAAGTGTTGCAGCTTAACTTGTTGCAAAATTTGTTCGAGTTCTTTGTCGCTCATTTTCCGGTCTATATGCGGATAAAGTAACTGTTCGCGCAAAGTCCCTAAAATGATATAAGGGCGTTGGGGTAAGAATAAGACTTCTTTTAGGGGAGGACGCACTAGACGACCAGTTCCAGCATTCCACAAACCTGCGATCGCTCTTAACAAAGAACTCTTACCCCTACCACTAGGGCCAACAATCAATAACCCTTCGCCTGGCCCAACAGCAATTGACAAATCTTCAACAATTACCTGTTCATAATTTGGGGTTTGCAAAGTGACATTCTCAAAAGCTAAACGTTCTTCTTCTAGAATTTGAATAGTACTCACCTTCTCTGGTTGTTTACTAACACCCTCTAGCGCATCTGAAAACTCTGCTAAACGCTTTACATAGCCAGAAAATCGCCCTGAAATCGCAAACTCAGCTATTAGTTCTCCTAGAGCATTAGAAAACATAAAGCAAGCAAAACTAGCTTGATTAATTTCTCCATAATCAATTCGATCCTGAAGAAATAAAGGTGTAAGTATGAACATCGAAAATACACTAATAGCAGACTGATAGGCTCTGCCAAAAGCGTCTTGTCCTCTCTCTAAATTAAGTCTGCGTTCAGCAGTTTTTAAAACATTATCAAATCGCCGCTGAATTATGTTTAATTCTTCATCTTCACCCTGAAAAAAAGCGATTGATTCAGCGTGATTCCGAACATGAGTTAAGCAGTAAGCAAAGTCTGCTTTAAATACAAGTTCTTCTTGGTTAACTTTATTTATTGCTTGATTCAAGTAAACAGCTATTAAATTACCTATAATTGTATAAATAACTAAATAAATTGCAATTTGTGAAGAAACTGTCCAGATAATTATCAAAGCACTTCCCATTTCTAAAGTTTTTTCTAGTAGAGAAGATGAGAATCTCACAGCAATACTAGTAATAGGTTCTATTTCCTGTGATAAACGTTGATCTGGATTATCTACATCAGATTTAAAATTAATTTTATAATAAGCTTGATTGCTTAAATATTTTTTTAAAACATGAATGTTTAGCCACTTGTACCAGTCAAGAATTATTTTTTTTCTGACATATCTCAAAAGAGTTACTAACAAAACTATCCCGACAATAATGAGACTGGACAGCCATAAAGTACTATTATATTTCTCCAGATTTCTTTCTTCAATAACAATATCAATTACATACCGATTCCAGTAGCTATTTGCAGCATTTACACCTACAATTACGACTATTAATAATACTAGGACGATAAGCATTCCCCATGAACGAATTACATCTGAAAATGCTCGTCCTTCTGCTGTTGTTGGATACCAATAAGGTTGAGCAACTACTTTGACATCCTCCCAAAATTGAGTTAATGCTGAAAAAGGATTTATTGTGTTTTGCTCGCGTACAGATGGAGTTTGCATGTTCTAAAGATGTAGCCGTTATTAATTAGACTATTGATTTTGAAATGGCCTTTGAGGATTAGTTAGACTGACTCAGAGGCCATTTTTACTTTTAGAAATTAAAAATTTTTAGCTCCTCTTGAATGTACTAGGTTAATCCTCATCAACAATTTCGACTGTTCTCGGAAAACCGCCTTCGTTAGGCTCAGTAACGACTACTGGGCTAATATGATGTTTTAGTTTAAGTTTTAGGTCATCTGTAATGGGTAATTCTTTAATTTCTTTGAGAAGAAATCTCACAGATTCGGTTTTGCTACGTTCTGTATAAATGAGCTTGAGAATGCTTTCAATCCCAAATGATGTTATATATTCCCCTAAAATGGCTACTAGACCAAGCAGCCCTAAACCTCCTAAGAGGCCTAACGGGCCGCCCAGCGATGAAAGCATAGCAACAACGGCGGCGACACTACCTCCTGATGCAGACGTTGCAATCACGAAAAGTATGCCAGGAAGACCTAAACCAGCAATTTTTTTGACGAGTTCATCCATTGTATTTACCTACAATCCTCATAAGGTGAAAACATGACTCAGAAATTAATTACTAATTTCTTTTTTGCAGCAATTAAAAATTTTACTTGTTGCACCTAAGCTTGGCGATTCTAAAATGTACGCCAGTTGCCTGGTGTAACATCCAAGCAATCTGATTTAGCCCAACAAAAGACTACAGAGTTCATCAATTTGTTGACTTTTTTCAGAAATTAGGCGCTGGGCTACAGCTTGTAGCTGACGAGTATTTTGTAATTTGGTATTGTCTATCTCTTCTAGTTCCTCATCTAAAAATGTTTGAAAACGATAATAAAAACTTTTAGCTTCTCCATCGCTAGATTCAAACAACTGTTCTAATTGTCCAGACACCACTTCGCTGCCACCGTCAAATACAATATTTAAAAGCGGTCTTCCCCATTGTAAGAGTCCCCAATTTTTGACTTCTTTATAAAGGTAGGCGCTCGTCAACGAACCCGTACCTAAAGAAACTACTAAAATATCTTCTGTGTTGAGGACTTGTTTTTCTTTTCTTTTACTATTAGTTTGTGCTTCCAAAATAGCTAAATGGGCTGGATTATTAGCAAACACTCCACCATCGATTAAAGTATAGGCAATGCTGCTATTGTGAGGATCTATAATTCGATGAGGAGCAAAATAAGTAGGAGTGGCAGTAGTTGCCAATGCTGCATCTAAGAGCGAAAAACCCTTAGATAACTTGCGAACGCTTTTAGATTTTACCTCTTCTTTTTCTAGTTTGTTTGTAAAAAATATTGGAATTCGCTGCTCGATATCGTAACTAGTTACAAAAACTTCTTTAAGATTACTTTCTAAAAAAGCGTTGCCAAAATATTGGTTTAAAATTTCTTTTTTGCTTTCAGAAGGATATTTGGGTTGGAGAAATATATCCTCTATCGGGCCAAGTATTCTTTCAAAAAATGGCTCGTAAAAGATTTCCACTCCATACTCAAGAAATAGTTGTACGAGATCCTCAGCAGTGTATTCAGCTAGCGACAAGTTCTCAGATAGCTCTGAACTTAATCGCGGTTTAGTTAGTGCCAGTGCCAAAATTCCACCGCTGGAAGTGCCAGCAATTAAATCAAACAAGCTAAATATGGGCTTTTGTGTCCGCCTTTCAATTTCTGCTAAAAGAAATGCAGGAATAATGCCCCGAATACCGCCTCCATCAATGGCAAGTATTTTATACTTGGGCTGCGCTTTTGTATTCATGGTTTCTGGCGATTCCTCCTGAATTAATGTTTGTGCTTGTTCGATATTTTTGGGATCTTCGGTTTGGTCTGTTTTAGTTTTCTCTTCATCTGACTGAAGAGTTATCAGGGTTGGGATAATCTCGGATTCTTCGCTATTTGTTTCTGTTGATTGAGTTTCTTTTGGTTGGTCTTCGTCGTTGCTAACTAACGATACTGTTGCTGCTAATAAATTTGTGGTTATTGTTGAGATATTTTCTTCGGGAATAACTGCTGTCTCAATTTGAGTATCTTCTTGATTGGATAATTCTGCTGCAAATGGAACTGGATTTGATGATTGTGTTGCAAATGGAATTTCTGCTAAATCCCAACTAGGATTACCACGAAAATTTCCTTGATAGGACTTGCCAGATTGGTTTTTAACTGTTGTTCCTTGTCCGTCATCTAATTTCCAGTAAGCCACTAATCCTGCTTCATCTCCAACTATTAGGCCACAACGATGAGTCTGGATTTGTGCTTGAGTACAGGGATAATTCCAAACGCTAATGTTTGCTAATTGTCCTTTGAAATAAACCTGTTTGTGTAACGTTGCACCCAGAGTTACAGAACTTGTAGCTTTGTTTAAAGATGAACCTCTGAGAGAATCGTTGTATTCGCGATCGCCAAGATATATGGTTAGTTGACCGCTATTAAAAACAATAGCAAAAAAGTGCCATTGTTCTATAGTTAGTTCTCCTTGCCCGAAGGTTTTGATACCTTTGCTAACACTTTCATCTATGTAGACATCTAGGTTTCCTGTTTCACTGATGCCGAATTCAAAATTATCACTGTATCTCTCTGAAGAACGAGCAAAAAATACATTGCGCGTTCCGTAACTAGTGGTTTTATTTGTTAGCTCATATGGATTTACCCATCCTGAAACCGTAAAAGCTGAACTCCCTTGAGCGAAAACGCCACCAATATCGTTTCTACCAAAATCTATATAATCATCTACTCCATCAAATGTCAAAACTGTTCGTGTATTTACTAGGTTTGTCACAAATATTTAATCTCCAAATATAAATAATTCATAATTTTAAATAAAGAATTTAATATCAAAAAAATTAATATAAAAATCTTACGATTGACTTTTAAAGCGGTAGAAAATTTAGGTACGATCGCATCTACTTTTCTCTACAGAACGCTATTACAAAAGGGTTTTTCAATTGAGTACATAATTTTTATTAGTCAGCAATACTTCTGCGATCGCCTGCGAAATGGGGTAGTGTGGTGAATAGATCTCCATCCAAAAAAATTCCCCGACTGGGTTAACTTCGAGGAATACGTGACGACCATCGGGTGTGACAATAATATCAATTGCTCCATAATTTAAGCCAAAATAAGCCATTAGTTTGAGCAGCTTTTTCTCAATATCTTCTGGCAAGTTGTATGGTTGCCAATTTTTAACTAAGGCTCTGCCCTCTTTGCGCCAGTCGTAAGTAGATCCTTTCAAGCTTTGGGAATCTACTGCGGCAGTAAATACGCGGTGTCCAACAATAGTTGTCCGCAACTCCAGCGCCTTCGGCACATTTTCTTGAAATGTCATCGGACAAAAACACAACCCTTCCATGTTCTCTAAATCGTCGGCTGTAACTGGAGTGGTGAACACAACGTTTTCTCGCTCCTGCTCATCATAAATAGCAAAGGAAGAAAGCATCTTGGTAACTATACCTTGCTTACACTCTTGAGCAAATTGCTTGACTGCCTCTGGATTGTTTGAAGTTAGGGTACGCGGAGTCAAAAGCCCAACTTCTCGCGCGACTTGCAACTGTAGTTGCTTATTATTAGCCCGATCCACATGAAACATTTTATCAAAGTGGAATCCTTGAAGGCTGGCAATCATACCCCTGACAGTGGCACGACATTCATTAATTGACGCATCTCTGTATTGCTTGTCCATTGAGTCGGGGATTTTTTGTCCGTAGCGCATCCGCCGATACCAAACTGAGGAAACCTCACTCAAATCGAGCTTCTGTTCGCCATCAGTAATAATTACCCGTTCAATGTCACCAGAGTAAATATCTAACTTCACCTCGGTGGGATATCTGTCTGTATCAAACCGAAATGCTTTTTCTCCTTTAGCTTCAATTTCTTTGATGACTAGAGGAATGCTTTCGTTGTCTTGGCTAAACGTGATTATTAATACGGTCATAAAAAGTATGAAATGTGATGTATGTAGACACTGTTTGGGTAGCTTGCCGCAGACTAGTATCAACTATTAAATTCTTGATTATTTCTTTGAAGTAGGGCATCTGCGATCGCATTTGCAATTGGCAAGTCCAAATCCTTCTCCAGCATTCCCCATTCTCCTACGGGGTTAACTTCCAAAAACACATATTCACCTGATGGTGTGAGGATAAAATCTAAACAACCAAACAACAGTCCAAACCTTCCCATAAAGGCTTTGAGACAACGAACTACTTCATCAGGAAGCTGGTGGTGTTGCCATACGCCAACCTCAACACCTGGTTTACGCCAATCAACTTTGGCTGCTGCATAAACTTCTGCATTTAGCGCCCCCACAAATACATTACCATTCACATACACTACCCGTAATTCCTGTTGCTTTGGAATTTGCTCTTGAAAAACCATTGGGCAATAGCGCAGTGACTCGGCATCTTGTAAGTCTTCTTCTTTGACGATGCTGGTGTACAGAAAAAATGAGGAGTTAGCTTCCATACTGCGGGAAAGAGGAGTTAAAAGCTTGCTCACCATTTTGCCGTTGACTTGTCCGAAAAACTCTCGTGCTGCTTCCGCCTTATTGGCGATCAGAGTTTTAGGAATAACAAAACCTACCTCAGATGCAATCCGTAGTTGACGCAGCTTGTTACTTGCATAATCTATCCGCTCTAAATTATCTACCCAAGTAGCTCCCTTGAGGCTGTCCCAAAAACCATATAAAGTTGCTTGTGATTCTCTAATGCAAGCTTCTCGGAACTTTGGCGCTAATTCTTGACTCAGTTTTGGTTCCCAAATGCGGCGCAGCCACACAGCTTGCACCTGCTCTGTGCCGATCGAGTGGTTGCTATATTCTATAGTGTGGTAGCTTTTAGATTTGTCAAAATGTGCTACTAATTGCACTTCTAAAGGGAACTTATCAGTATCTAAACGAAATGGTTGCGCCCCTTTTTTTGATAAGGCTTCTGCCACTCTATCTATTGTGAAAAAATCACCACTGTGGGCGATCAATAAAACAACATCACGAGACAGGTGCATAAAATATTTTCTTTTAAATTTTTAAGGGTTAGATATTAATGAATACTAGACAAATTGCTTCTTACATCCACAACTTTTGAAAAATTTAGGGATGTGGAAAAGGCGATCGCCTCCATGTTATGGATAAGATAATATGAAAGCGATCGCGTTTACAAGAGTAGTTTTCAGTTATTTGATAACTGTTACTCCCTTAAATTCTGATGAAGCCAATTACAAGGTATCTTCCGGATTAAAAAGGTACTCTTAGATGCAGAAGACTAAATTATTTGTCTTCCAAATCTGAAGGAAACTTGTAAGTCCAAGGAACATCTGTTCCTTCAGTAGCTTGCTCTTCCAAGAAACGCGCAAAAAATGGTACCGCTACGACATCTACTGTTTTGGCTGTATTTGTAGACATAGAGTTTTCCTTAAAGGAAATTATTTTTGCAACTAAAGATATATCAGTAATTAAATATGTGTTCAAGGTCAGTTAAGACAGTTAAGAATTAATGTATTTGAGAAAGTTAAGAAAGTTAAGAAAGTTAAGAAAGTTAAGCGGATACTCAAGAAAATATTATTTAATAACTCTTGATATTAAGTAACCAATCTCAAAATATAGCAATTTTATTTAATTATTGAACAAGTAGAGGCGGGTTCACTGAGATTATCATTAGTATTAATATTTTGAAACCCTCTCCTACTCTTACCTGTTTCTTTACTGTTAATTTATTTCATACATAATTATGTTTAATAAACTAGATTCCTACACATATCAGTTATAAATCATTCATTCATGAACAACAAGATCCCCGACTTTTTAAAAAAGTCGGGGATGTAAGCAAGCTCGATTTTTACAAATTAAAATAGAAAACTATTCTTTCACAGGCGATAATTCAGCAGACTGAACAGATTGCAGCTGGTAGCTTTCAAAAGAAGCTTTTTGTTGAGAAGCCTGTGTTTATTGTCTAACCGCTAAACTCTCAGCCATTTCAACACACTTGGGTTCTTGTCATAGCGGTACGTCAAGCCCTCCCTAGTAGTGACAGCATCTCCTTTGCTTGCCTTACTTCTAATAGTGCTAATAGAATAATTAGTTAATTCGCTGATTTCTTTATGAGAGAGTCCTTCATTTATAGCTGTTTGCGTCAATATTTGTGATTGACTTTGCGACTCATTATTAGGCGTGCTTTGAATATTTATTATTTTTTGATTTCGATATTCCTGCACAGTCACAAGTTGCCAACTAGAATCTTGTGAAAGTTCCAGAACCCATTGATGATAATTAAATAAACTTTCCCGATGTCCAACACTAATAAACGTTGTTTTCGTCTCTTGTAATTGTTGATATAAATTTCCTTCATTCGTCAAATCCAAGGCACTTGTTGCTTCATCTAATATAGTGAACCTTGGATTAGTCACTAACAGGCGTGCGAATGCTAGGCGTTGTTGTTCTCCAAGCGATAATATACTTTCCCAAGGAACTTCAGTATCAAAGCCTTCAACTCGACTTAGCAAGTTTTGCAGGTTAACTTGTTGCAAAACTTCTTTGAGTTCTGCGTCGGTCATTTGACGATTAGTTTTAGGATAAAGTAACTGTTCGCGCAAAGTTCCTAGAATTATATAAGGACGTTGGGGTAAAAATAAGACTTCTTTCAGGGGAGGTCGCACCAAACGACCAGTTCCTGCATTCCACAAACCTGCGATCGCCCTCAACAGAGAACTCTTTCCTCGACCACTTGGCCCTACAATTAATAAACCTTCTCCTGGTTGAACAGCAAGTGACAAGTGTTCAACGATTACCTGTTCATAATTTGGTGTTTGTAAAGTGACGTTCTCAAAAGCAAAATAATTTTCTTCTATTGTTTTAATAGTACTGACGTTTTCGGGTTGTTTTGCCACTGCTTCTAACGCATCTGAAAAATCAGATAAACGCTCAACATAACTAGAAAATCGCCCAGAAACACCAAATTCAGCTATTAATTCTTCCAAAGCACCAGCAAACATATAGCAAGCTGTAGTAGCTTGTCCAATTTGTCCAAAATCAATTTCACCTCTAATAAATAAAGGTGCAAGTACTAATAGTGTGAGAAATTCGACAGTACCCCGATATCCTCTGTTAAAAATTGCTTGATTTCTCTCCCAATTAATCTTTGATTTAATATTTTTTATAAGGATACTAAATCTGCGTTGAATTATATTCAGTTCTTGTTTTTCTCCTTGAAAAAAAGCTATTGACTCAGCGTGATTGCGAACATGAGTTAGAGAATAACTATAATCAGCTTTAGATTCAAGTTCTGCCTGATTAATTTTAATCAATTCTTGATTTAAGTAAATAGCAATAAAGTTGCCTATAATTGTATAGGCAATTAAAGCAACAGCTATTTGTTGGGAAATTGACCAGACAACTATTAAAAAAGTTACCATTTCCAGCACTTTTTCTAAGAAAGTAGTTGAAAAACTGAGCGCACTACTAGTAATCGGTTCAATTTCTTGAGATAAACGTTGATCTGGGTTATCAATATCAGCTTTAAAATTGATTTTATAATAAGCACGATTGTTCAAATATTTATTTAAAAGATGATCGTCAAGCCATTGATACCAATCAAGAGAAATTTGTTTTCTAACAAATTTAGTAAATCCTACTAAAAGCGTTATTAAGACAAGTCCAACAGCGTAAAGTAATATAGTATAAGTAAATTTAGAATAATCTTTTTCTTGAATTATGAAATCAATTAAATAGCGATGGATAAAAGTATTATAAGTAGTTGCAGCTACAAGAGCGAGTATTAGCAATATTAGGAGAATAAGCATTACCCAGGCGCGAATAACGTCTGAAAAAGCTCTTTCTCCTGGCTCGGTTGGATACCAGTAAGGGCCTGCGATCGCTCTTATATCTCGCCAAAATTGAAAAAATTCTGAAATAGCATTTGTTGAGGGTTTAGCTTGAACAACTTGGGTTGGCATATTGAAATTTGATTTCTATTTCAGGGTGCTTATTTTACAACGTAGAACGCCGCGCGTTGATACATAATTTTTTAATGGATGTTTATTAAGTCTGTTGCTTTTGTGAGAAATTTTTCGAGTTTTTGAACTAGGATCTGGATATGAGGGGGTTTTATCGTACTTAAATGATTACCAGGCACTACAACAGTTTCTATATGTTCTACAAGTTCACCCCAGCCAAATTCAAAGTCAGCATCAGTTTCATTGGCTTTAAATAGAACCATTGAGCCTGAGTAATATTGAGCTTTGTAATTTTGTATAGCTTGAGCGTTAATCTGGGAAATTTTCAGAATTAGAGGTGCTTGCTCGAAGTCAAAACCTTCTAGAATGATATTTTTCTGTTTAGCTCGTTCCGCGACATAATTTATCTGTTCTTCTAGTTCAAATTGCCGCAGTTCTTCTAAATAAAGGTCTAAATGTTCTTTGAATAACTCTACTAATAGAAAAGCATAGTCTACTTCTCCTGTATAACTTAGAGAAGGAGGAGTAGTATCTAGTAGCGCCAATAGAGCTATTTCTTCACCTTGCAGGGAAAGTTGTTGAGCCATCTCAAAAGCTACTAAGCCACCAAAAGACCAACCAGAGAAAAAATAAGGGCCATGAGGTTGAACCTTTTGTAACTCTTGGATATAGTGAGTTGCCATTTGTTCAATGCTAGTATGTGGCTGATTTTTGGGATTTAAAGCAACTGATTGTAGTCCATAGAATGGACGCTCTGAACTCAAACAATCAGCAAGATGGTGATAGCAAATAATATTTCCTCCACCAGGATGAACACAGAACATAGGTGGTTGATTGCCATTAGTTTTGATAGGAACTAGGGCAGACCAAGGTAAAGAATCTTTTGAGGAATCGAGAAAATGCGCTAATTGTTCAATGGTGGGATTTTGGAACAAAATAGCTAAAGGTAAATTTATCTGGAAATATTTTTGAATCTGGGTCATGAGTCGAACAGCTATCAGCGAATGACCACCAAGTTCAAAGAAGTTATCTCGGATGCTGACAGGATGAATGTTGAGAATCTCTTCCCAAATTTGAACGAGTTGAAATTCTCGAAGACTTCGTGGTGCGGCAAATTCCTTTTGAACAAGTTTCTGGGGCGGTCTAACTTGCGGAATTCGATCTGCCGCAATTTTTTCTATCAGTGTTTCCAAAGACTGCTCTGGAAGGTCAACAATACTGTTCAATAAAGCCAGAAAATGTTCCAGAATTAGAGTTATCGCCGAATTGTCATAACGCGATCGCTTGTAAATAATGCGAAAATCTAGCTGTGATGTTGGGCTAACCAAAATAGTAAGAGCATATTTTGTTTGTGCGCCGATAGAACTAACCTGAGTTTGATTTATCTCATGGTTCGCAGACCGTTGTACTGATGAATCAACTGGATAATTTTGAAAAACTAGAAGACTCTCGTAAAGGGGTAATGAGCCAGGAACTTCACTCCATTCGTGAATTTGTCCTTGAGAGCAGTATTCATAATCGCGTTGGGTAAAGCCTCGATCCTGAATATCTCTTAGCCAAGACCAAAATAATGCTTGGGGAGAAACCAAAAGCCGCATCGGTAGGGTGTTAATGAAAAGACCTAACATGGATTCAGACCCTACCAATTCCGGCGGACGACCAGAGAATGTCGCACCGAATACTACATCTTTAAGACCGCTATAGCGACTCAACAGCAAACCCCAAATACCTTGAACCAAAGTATTTAAGCTCAAGTGATGTTGTCGTACCAAAGACTGTAAAGCTGCTGTTGCTGAAGCTGGTAAGCTGGTTGTTTGTTCGCCGTAGCGTTCTTGCTCCTCAAAATCAATAGGTTCAGCTTCTATTCCTAATGGGGTTGGGCTTTTGAACCCTTGAAGTTTGCCCCGCCAGAATGCCTCAGCTTGCAACAAATCCTGCTGTTTGAGCCAGGCGATATAATTTCTGTAGGGATGACTGGGTTCCAGTAATAAATCTTGACCTTTGCTAAATGCTTCGTAGAATGCGAAAACCTCTTTGAAGATGAGAGGCACACACCAGCCATCTGTAAGAATGTGATGAGAAGTCCAGATGAATTGATAGGAATTCGTGTCTACTTGGAAAAGTGCAAAACGCATCAATAATGGTTGAGTCATGTCAAAACCACGTAGTCGGTCTGCACTCAGATAGGTTGCGAATTTTTCTTGCTGCTGGGACAGAGAAATTCCACGCCAATCTTGCTGCTCTAATGAAATCTCTACTTCCTTAAGTACAACTTGCAGTGGCTGATCTTGATTTTCCCAAATAAAGGCTGTTCTGAGAACCGAGTGGCGCTCTACCACACGCTGCCAAGCTTTTTTAAAGGCTAAGGAGTCAAATTGTGCAATTTGCAAGTTTAAAATGCACTGCTCAAGATGTATCCCTGACTCAGAAGCAGCTAGAGTTTCAAAGAGCATTCCCTGTTGTGAAGGAGACAGTGGATAAATTGATTCAATATTTTTAGTTGAGAACTGAGTTAATAATGCATCCAGTTGTAATTGATTCAACTGTGCTTCAGGAAAATCGCTCGGCGTATATCCTCTATTTTCTGCTAACTGACAATGTTCTATGATTGAGGCGATCGCCTGAATAAAGTTCTGTGCTAATTTCTCTACTGTGGCACGAGTATGTATATGACTATTGTAAGTCCAATCAATTTGTAATTCACCTGCTACTACCAGAGCATTAATATCCAATAGATGGTTACGAGTTTGCTTTAAGCTGTGGATATCTCCAGCAGATTCAGGCGCAAATTTCCAACCAGTTTCTGATTGTACTTGGTCAAATTGTCCCAGGTAATTAAAGCTAATTTTGGAAGCAGGAATAGTCTGTATTTTTTCCTTAACAGTCCTATCTTTGCACAAGTAACGCAATATACCGTAGCCAATCCCACGATTAGGAATTGCTCGTAATTGTTCTTTGATTGATTTGACGATTTCTCCTGGTTGATTGATAGAAGGTAGTTGCAATAATACCGGAAATAAACTAGTAAACCAACCTACCGTCCGAGATAAGTCTACATCGGCAAATAGTTCTTCTCTGCCATGTCCCTCTAAGTCAATTAGTACCGTTGAATTTTTCGTCCAATCTGCTATTGAAACTACTAATGCACTTAGTAATATATCGTTAATTTGTGTGTTGTAAGCTTCGTTGACTGACAGCAGGAGAGTTTGAGTTTCTGCTTGGCTTAATTTCACTGACACAGAAGCAGTATTACTGACTGTATTCTCTTGTTGAATGTCAGCACAATCTGATGGTAGTGGTGTTATCTTAGCCCAAGGTTGGTTTAGCCAATAGTTTAACTCCACTTTGATAATTTCCGATTGGGCATAATTGTTTAATTTCTCTGCCAAATCAATAAATGCTGTTGTTTTAGCACTTAGTTCAATCGGTTTTTTAGTAATTAATTGTTGATAAATACTTTCTAGGTCTGGTAATAAAATTCGCCAACTTACACCATCTACTACTAGGTGATGAATAATAAGTAGTAACCTGGCATCACTATCATCATCTAAGTTAAACATTACCACTTGCATTATTGGCCCTGTTGACAAGTTTAAACTTGCTTGATATTCGGTAGCGATTTTTTCTAGGGCTTGTGGTTGTTCGTGTTTGGGTGTTGATGATAAGTCAACTACGGCAAATGGTACGCTATCATCTAACCCTTGATTTATTTGTTTGTATTCATCGGCAACAGATGTAAATCTTAAACGCAAAGCATCATGATGCTCTAGTAATTTTTTCACGGCTATTGCAATTAATTCACTTTGCAGATGATTTGGAACTTGCAATAAAACTGATTGGTTATAGTGGTGGGGTTCTGACTTCTTTTGCTCAAAGAACCAGTGTTGAATTGGTGCGAGAGGTGCAACTCCTGTCACTACACCTTGTTTAGATTCAACACTTACTGTTGTATTAGCAACTTTAGCAAGTTCAGCGATAGTTTGGTTTTGGAATATTTGTTTGGGAGTAATTTGTATTCCTGAGTTTTTGGCACGAGAAACTATTTGAATACTCAGAATGGAGTCACCACCAATTTCAAAAAAGTTATCGTGGATGCTAATTTTCTCTTTGAGTAAAAGTTGTTGCCAAATATTAGTTAAAGTTTTTTCTATAGGTGTACGTGCTGCCACGTATTCATTTTCTCGGGTAATTTCTCCATCAGGTGTTGGTAGTGCTTTGCGGTCTATTTTCCCGTTGGGTGTTAAAGGTAGGTTGTCTAAGGTGATAAAGCCACTAGGAACCATATATTCCGGTAGCTGTTGCTTAAGGAATTGACGTAGTTGGTTAGTGGTGAGTGATTCATCACTAGAAACTACATAAGCAACTAAGCGTTTGTTACCTGGAATATCCTCTCTGACAATAACTACAGCTTGTTGAATTTGGGTGTGGGTGTTGAGGACTGCCTCGATTTCTCCAAGTTCGATGCGGAAGCCGCGAATCTTCACTTGGTTATCGATGCGACCAAGGTATTCGATATTACCATCCGGTAAATAGCGTACTAAATCCCCAGTTTTATAGAGGCGACCAGAACCAAAGGGGTTACTGATAAATCTTTCCTGTGTCAACTCTGGACGGTTGAGATAGCCTTTTGCCAAGCACGCACCACCAATGTACAGTTCTCCTGGTACGCCAAGGGGAACAGGCTGTAAATACTTATCTAGAATATACACAGTCCTGTTAGGTAGTGGACGGCCAATAGGCATTTTTCTCAGATTACCGTCTTCACTCCACTGGGGAGGAATTTCAAACAGCGTGGCAGTGATGGTCGTCTCTGTGGGGCCGTAAGCGTTAACCAGACGAACACAAGACATCGGGCTGCGTTGCCAAGTGGCAACATATTCAGGCAACATTGCATCTCCACCAACAAGCACAAGTCTCAGTTGGCTATTGGAATCTAAGACTTGTGTTTTGACCCATTCTTGAGCTAATTGTTGCCAATAGGCTGTCGGTAGATTGACAACAGTAAGTCCAAAATCAGAAATTATTTTTTGGAACTTTGTCGGTGTCCATACATCTGAGCCTCGGAGTACCAAGGTTGCACCAGCTATAAGTGTAGGAAATATCTGTTCTAATGAAGCATCAAAGTTAATTGAGGCAAACTGGAGTACCCGATCGCTGTTTTCAAGTGCGTAAGCTTGTTGAATAATACAACAGTGGTTGGCGATCGCTCCATGTGGAATCATTACCCCTTTGGGTCTACCTGTAGAACCAGAAGTGTAAATCACATAAGCCAAGTTATTATCTTGCACATTAGCAATTGCATTATCTTGACCTGACTGATAAATAGATTGCCAATCTGTATCTAAACATACAATCTCTGCTTGATGCTTAGGCAACTTTTCCAGAAGTGGCTGTTGTGTCAGCAGCACCCTAACTTGAGCATCTTCTAGCATAAAGCTCAAGCGTTCTTGAGGATAATTCGGATCGAGTGGCAAGTATGCACCACCCGCCTTGAGAATACCTAGTAGTCCCACCACCATTTCTAAGGAACGTTCTACACACAACCCCACCAACACATCTGGTTTTACACCCAAGGACTGCAAGTAATGAGCTAACTGGTTAGCGCGACAATTTAATTGTTGATAAGTCAGTTGTTGATTTTCAAATACAACTGCTACAGCATCTGGGGTGCGCTGAACTTGCTCCTCAAACAACTGATGGATGCACTTATCAATGGGATAGTCTACTTGAGTGTTGTTCCATTCAACAAGTAACTGTCGTTGTTCTACTGCTGTCAACAGTGGCAATTGTGAGATTTGCTGTTGCGGGTTAGTAATAATGCCTTCTAACAATGTCACAAAATGCCCAGTCATCCGCTCAATAGTGCTGGCATTAAACAAATCAGTATTGTATTCCCACACACCCACCAACCCAGTAGGGGTGTTCTGCATGGATAAATTTAAGTCAAACTTGGCTGTTTTACTTTCTATGAGGAAGGAACTGACGCTTAAGCCATTCAACTCTAGTTGAGACATCGGCGCATTCTGAAGTGCAAACATCACTTGAAATAGTGGTGTATGACCTAGATCCCGTTCTGGCTGCAATGCTTCTACCAGCATTTCAAAAGGTAAGTCCTGATGAGCATACGCTCCCAACGCTACTTCTCGAACACGCGCCAATAATTCGCTGAAAGTAGGATTACCTGCCAAGTTAGAACGCATAACTAGGGTATTGACAAAAAAGCCAATTAACCCTTCAACTTCCAGGCGATCGCGGTTAGCAATTGGCGAACCCACTAAAACATCTTCTTGTCCTGTATAGCGATAAAGTAAGGTAGTATAAGCAACTAACAACGTCATAAAGAGGGTACAACCTTGCTCCTGGCTCAGTTTTACCAATCTATCAGTTAACTCAAAGGAAAGTGCAAACTCTTGATGTGAGCCAACAAAAGTCTGCACAGCAGGTCTTGCTCGGTCTGTAGGTAGGGACAATAAAGCTGGTGCATCTTTTAGCTGTTCTTGCCAGTATGAGAGTTGAGTTTCCAGTACATCACCTTGCAACCACTCTCTTTGCCAAATAGCGAAATCTGCGTACTGAATCGGCAGTGGTGTCAACGATGGGGCTTGACCTTGAGAATAACCATTGTACAGTGCTGCTAGTTCTTGGAGAAACACACCCATCGACCAACCATCAGAGACAATGTGGTGCATACACACTAACAAGATGTGTTCTGTATCATTCAGAACTAATAATTTTGCCCTGATTAATGCTTCATTGGCCAAATCAAAAGTTTGAATGCCTTGTTGTTGCGCTATTTGCTGTAAAGCACTTTCTTGTTCGGTTGCGGGTAAATGCGTTAAATCAACAACTGATACTATTTCCTGTTCCCTAATAACCTGAATTGGTTTTCCATCAACTGTGATGAAGTTTGTGCGTAACGCTTCGTGGCGATGAATAATTACTTGTAAGCTTTGCTCCAAGGCTGTATGATTCAGAGTTCCGACTAGACGCAAAGCCAAAGGAATGTTGTAAGAAGGACTGTTCGGCTCAAACTGGTCTAAAAACCACAAACGCTGTTGAGCATAAGACAGTGGGATGTCTGTATTCTTGGCTCTTGGTAAAATCGGCGGTGCTGACAATTCTAAGTCATGTTGCTGTAACTGCTCAAGCGATCGCGCCAATTCGGCTACTGTTGCATTAGCAAACAACTCACGCAATGGTAATTCCACTTTGAAAATGTTGCGGATACGTGAAACCAGTTGCATTGCTAGTAGCGAGTGTCCCCCTAGTTCAAAGAAGTTATCATAAATACCTACTTGCTCTAGTTTCAGCACTTGCGCCCAAATTTGTGCTAACAGTTCTTCAATTGGGTTACGCGGAGCAACAAATTTGTCTTGTCTTTCGCTTTGTAAATCTGGTGCAGGTAAAGCGCGGCGGTCTACTTTACCGCTAGGAGTTAGAGGCAAGGACTCTAGTATCACAAAAGCATTGGGAACCATGTATTCTGGCAACTTTGCTTTCAGGAATTGCCGCAGTTCGTTAATTGTAGGTGTACAGTCTTGATGTGCTACCACATAGGCGACTAAACGTTTATCACCAGGAGTATCTTCGCGGGGAATGACACAAACGGCTTGTACATCACTATGTTGGTTTAAAGCTGCTTCAACTTCGCCTAACTCGATGCGGAAACCGCGCATTTTTACTTGGTTATCGATGCGTCCCAAGTATTCAATATTGCCATCTTGTAAATAGCATACTAAATCTCCCGTTTTGTATAATCTACTCCCTCCTGACTTGTCAAATGGATTAAATATAAATTTTTCCTGTGTCAACTCTAGACGGTTGAGGTAGCCTCTAGCTAGAGAGACACCACCGATGTACAATTCTCCTGGCACACCGATAGGTACAGGCTGTAAATATTTATCTAAAATATGAATTTGTGTATTGGCAATTGGTTTTCCAATTGGAGGAAGTAACGACCAATTTTCCACTGAATCAGCTAGTGTAAAATTAGTAACTACATGACTTTCCGATGGCCCATAATGATTATGTAGAATACAATCATCTAGTTTGCCCAACCATTGAGAAATCGCTGGAGTAATCTGCAACTGTTCCCCAGCAGTAATAATTTCTCGTAGATGACTCACAACTAATTCACTACCAACAGCGACTTCAGCTAGTTGCTGTAACGCAACAAAGGGAAGGAACAATCTTTCAACAGCCTTTTCTTCGAGAAAACCTAACAAAGCCAAGGCATCACGGCGCAATTCCTCTGTAATCAACAGTAATGTGCCGCCAGAACACCAAGTAGAGAACATTTCTTGGAAGGAGACATCAAAGCTGATAGGAGCAAATTGCAAGGTTTTTGCCCCATGAGAAACTGTCGTGTTTTGCAGTTGCCATAAGATCAGGTTGCAAAGAGGAAGCTGATTCATGGCTACACCCTTGGGCTTACCTGTAGAACCAGAAGTGTAAATTACATACCCTAAGTTATCCGCTTGCACACCAGAGATAATATTGTCCTGACTCGACTGGGAAATCAGTTGCCAATCAGTATCTAAACAAACAAGTTGTGCTTGATGCTGGGGTAGTTTGTCAACAAGTGGCTGGTGGGTTAGCAATACTGGAACTTGAGCATCTTCTAACATGAAAGCCAAACGCTCTTGAGGATAGTTTGGATCGAGTGGTACATAAGCACCACCTGCTTTCAGAATACTCAACAGTCCCACAACCATTTCTAAGGAACGTTCGACACATAACCCAACTAACACATCGGCTTTTACTCCCAAGGACTTAAGGTAATGCGCCAGATGGTTAGCACAACAGTTCAATTCATTGTAGGTCAGTCGTTGATTACCAAACTCCACCGCCACTGCATCAGGTGTATTCAAACACTGCTCCTCAAACAACTGAGGGATAGATTTATTAATGGGATACTCTGTTTGAGTATCGTTCCACTCGACAAGTAATTTTCGTTGTTCGGCTTCTGTCAGCAGGGGCAATTGGTAAATTGGCTGCTGGGGATTGGCAATTACACCTTCTAACAAGGTGACAAAATGACCTGCCATGCGCTCAATAGTAGGTGAATCAAATAAGTCAGTGTTGTATTGCCACGCAGCTACCAACCCATTAGCAGTGTTTTTTATGAATAGAGTCAAATCAAACTTAGCAATTGTCCTTTCTGCCGCAAATGAACTTACAGTTAACCCACTCATTTCTACTTCAGACGTGGGCGCACTTTCGAGGATAAACATCACCTGAAACAGTGGTGTATGGCTGAGGTCGCGTTGTGGCTGCAATGCTTTGACTAACTCCTCAAAGGGGAGGTCTGGATGAGCATAGGCTTCCAGTGTCACCTGCCGGACTCTCTTCAGTAATTCCTGAAAGCTGGGGTTGCCCGATAAATCGGTACGTAGCACTAAGGTATTGACAAAAAAGCCAATTAACCCTTCAATTTCCAAGCGATCGCGTTTAGCAAGAGGCGTACCTACTACAATGTCATCCGAGCCTGTGTAGCGATAAAGTAAGGTAACATAAGCTGCCAACAGCGTCATGTATAGGGTAACTCCCTCTTGCCTACTGAGATTTGCAAGCTTTTGACTCAGTTGGCTGGAAAATTCTATATATTGAGTTGCACCCTGGAAAGTTTGAATTGCTGGTCTTGGTTTGTCTGTGGGTAATTCTAGTAAGGTGGGAGCGTTTTTGAGTTGTTGCTTCCAGTAGTCAAGCTGCGTTTGCAGGACTTCTGCTTGCAAACATTGCCGTTGCCAAATAGCAAAGTCGGCATACTGAATTGGCAGATCGGGTAGCTCTGGGGACAAATTATTATTGCAGATATCGGAGTAAATAGTTGCTAATTCCCGCATGATTACACCCATTGACCAACCATCAAAAACAATGTGGTGTATTGTGAGTATAAAGACGTGTTCTACCTCAGTGATTTTAACCACGTAAGCTCGGATTAAAGGAGAATTAGCCAGGTCAAAAGGTTGATTAGCTTGTTTTGCAGCTAATTTTTGGCAAGCAATTTCTCTCTCAGATTCAGGTAAATTTATTAAATCTACTACTGTCATCCTTAAATCTAAGCTGTCAGCAATTACTTGGACTGGCTGCTCGTTGATGAGCCAGAAGTTGGTACGTAAAACTTCGTGGCGAGAGATAATTTTGTTGAAGCTTTGCTCTAACGCTACGATGTTCAAGCGTCCGTGAAGTTTCAGAGATACTTGTTCGTTGTAGAAGGGGTTGTCTGGTTCCAACTGGTTTAATAACCAGAGTTGTTCTTGGGCAAAAGACAGAGGTATGTTCTGAGGACGCTCAGTTTTAATTAGGGGTAAATCTGTATCGGTATCTGCATTTTTCTCTTTCAGCAACAAAATAAGTTCTGCTTTATTCTGAGCTAATAAGTTACGAGTTTCTGCTGTCAATACTCCCTCTGGAGCATCAATGCACAAGCGTAGGCTTTGCCCGCCGCAGGCATCACCTTCAACCCACAGCTCCACATCCTGATGAGAGAGTTCTACTATAAATTGTTTGAGATTCATAGAATCATATCCTTCATATTGTCAACAAGTTCAGCAGAATGTGTGAGCTAATCACAACTTATTTTGTTATATTCAATATTCATATGAAAACTCTTTCAAATTGCTCATATTTCTATTTTTTCTCTACCAAGTGCACCCCTCTTAGTATTTTGTTTTAGTTGTTGCCTTACTGCTAGCTTTGGTGCTATTTCAGCTATTGTAGGAGACTCAAGTAAACTTGCTACAGTTAATTGAATAGAAAAAGTCTGTCTTAATCGGGATAAAATTTGAACAGCTATTAAAGAATCTCCTCCTAAGTCAAAAAAGTTATCATTAATTCCTATATGTTTAATTCCCAATAATTCCTGCCAGATATCAGCAATTTTTTGCTCAATCTCATCACGAGGAGCTACATAAGAATTGGGTAAATTAGGTCTTGAGTGGAGTGCAGTTAAATTTTCTGGCTGAACAATATCCATCTTTCTTTGTACTGAACTCTCTAATTTAGAGTCAGTTTCTTTTTGCCCAGATTTTTTACTAAATGCGGTTAATGCAGAAGCAATAGCCATAATAATCTGATACTCAAAAGCTTCAGTTTCAGGAAAAGCAGCAACTTGAACAAAATCTTGAGCGCGTAATGCTTCAAACCACTGGTCTTTAATAATAAAAGGTTGACCTGGGCTGCGTCTTTTATCATCTAAAGGTTTTAACAGCAAACCCCAACTAATATCAAAGTCTATTTTAGGCTGAGTTATTTCCCACAATAAGAGGAAACCGCCAGGAGCTAATAAAGAGCGTACATGGTTCAGGGTTTGCTCTATATTACGAGTAGCGTGCAACACATTTGCGGCTATGATGACATCAAAGCTGTACTTCTCAAACCCTTGCTGGGTTGGTGACTTGTCTATGTCTAGTAATCGATATTCAACAAATGGATAGTCCTGAAACTTATGTTGGGCTTGAGTCAGGAAGCCGCTACCAATATCAGTAAAAGTATATTCGGTTTGTTTGGGTGGCAACACAGGTAGTAATACTTCTGTAGATAAACCAGTACCTGCGCCGATTTCTAGAACTCTCAGATGAACGGATGATGGCAATGACTTGACCACCTGTTTTAAACTGGAGGACAAGATAGAGTTGTAGTAAGTATTTAAGGGAGATTCTGGATGTGAACCGTTGTTTTCTTTTTTATAAATCAGTTCATTGAAAATCTCTAATGGTTCTTGTTCGCCAGCAACAATAGCAGCTAAATTTTCACCACAGCGTTGCACTAAATCTAAATTTACTAAAGATGAAGCAGCAAACCTCGCTTTAACTTCTGCTAAATGTTCATTGATATAATCTTGTGAGCATGGCACTAGCCCAGTAAATATTCCCTGATGCTGCTGTAATTGTCCTTGTTCAACCAATATTTGCAACCACCTAGACATTAATTGCTGATAGCGAGGAGAAATACTGCATTGCGCCAGCAAACTCTCCAAAGAATATTTTTCTTGGGGATTGCCAAAAGCTCCTAATTGCTTAAATGCAAAGTTAATGTAGGCTGTAGATAAACGCTCTAGCCACTGTTTATTCTCTTGATATGTTAACTCGTTGAGTTCTGCATTTCTCACACTCGCTTGCTTTTGACCTGCTTGTAGGAGCAATGTCCACAGTTGTGAAGTTGTGGGCATTTGCGATTGTTCCCAAGCTGCTTGTTGTGGTGGTTCAATCCAATAACGTTGGCGCTCAAATGGATAAGTTGGTAAGGGAAGACGATAATACTCATCCTGACTATAAAATCCAAACCAATCTACCTTGACACCAGCCAACCAGAGTTGACCAAATGTGTTAAATAAAACACAACTATCGGATTGCTTTTCTTGAGGATGACGTACTGAAGTCAACACTGTTTGTGCAAGTGCTTTGTCTGGATGTCTTTTAGCTAATGTAGCTAGTGTGTTTCCTGGCCCTACCTCTAGTAAAACTTGCTCAGGTGTTGCCAATAATTTCTCTACACCAGAGGCAAACAGCACTGTTGAACGCAGATGTTGAGCGTAATATTCAGGATTTGTGGCTTGGCTAACTGTAATCCAAGTACCAGTTAAGTTGGAGATATAAGGAAGTTTTGGGCTATTTAAAGTAACTTTTTTGACTCTTTCTGCAAATGCCTCTAAAATTGGCTCCATCATTTGCGAATGGAAGGCATGGGATGTATGCAGACGGCGACATTCAATCCCTTGAGCAGCTAACTGATTTTGCAGTGTATCTATTGCTGCTATGGAACCGGAAACTACACATTGCGAGGGTTGATTAATCGCAGCAACAGAAAGTTCTGAACCTAATAGAGATGTTACATTGTCTGCGGGTAGGGGAACAGAAAGCATTGCTCCAGTAGGTAGTTGCTGCATCATCTGTCCGCGTGCTACTACCAGCGATAAGGCATCCTCTAGAGAAAATACTTCTGCTAGAGTTGCTGCAACATATTCGCCTATACTGTGACCGATCGCAGCTTGTGGCTCCACTCCATAAGACTGCCATAATTTAGCTAGGGCATACTCAATTACAAAAATAGCGCTTTGGGCAATTTTTGTTTGTTGAAGTTGCTTTGATGCTTCATCAATTTTGGAATCGCTGGGGTAAATAATATGACGTAAATCTAGCCCTAGTAAGGGTTTCAGAATTTCTGAACAATAATCAACTTGTTCTCTAAATACTGTCTGGGTTTCATAAATCTCCCGCGCCATGTTGACGTATTGAGAACCTTGACCAGGAAACATAAAGACTACAGGGCGTTCTGTAATCTCTGTATAGTTGGTAAATACTTGTTTTGACTCTAGACCTTTAACAGCATCTTCTAAGTAGTGACAAATTAACATCCGTCGGTAGTTAAAACCCCGACGACCGCTATTGAGGGTATAAGCGACATCATTCAAGTTAAGCTCAGGATGCTCTTTTAAATGCGTAATTAAATTAGCCGTCGCCTTCTCCAGCGCAGTTGCAGTCTTAGCCGATAAACATAACAATAAATATTTATTTTTGAATTTTGAGTCGCACCTTTGGTGCGCTGAAAGCGCAACTTGAATTTTGAATTGAGTTGGTGCTTCCTCTAAAATTACATGAGCATTCGTACCCCCCATACCAAAAGAACTAACCCCAGCACGACGAGGGGTATTGTTGTTTGTTTTCCATTCTGTCAAAGTTGTATTGACATAAAAAGGACTGTTAGCAAAATCAATTTTGGGGTTAGGTGTCTGGTAGTGCAAACTGGGAGGCAGCATTTTATGTTCGAGTGCTAATACCGTCTTAATCAAACCTGCCACACCTGCTGCTGTATCTAAATGTCCTAAGTTGGTTTTTAGCGAACCAATAGCGCAGAAACCTTTTTTATCGGTAGTTTGCCTAAAAGCTTGAGTTAAAGCTGCAATTTCAATCGGATCTCCTAAAGGTGTAGCAGTGCCATGAGCTTCGATGTAGGAAATTGTTTCGGCATCTACACCAGCTATAGCTTGAGCCTCGCCAATGACTGCTGCTTGACCGCTCACACTAGGAGCAGTGTAGCCGACTTTTATTGCACCATCATTATTAATTGCTGAGCCTTTAATGATTGCATGGATGTGGTCGCGATCGCCAATTGCATCCTTCAATCTTTTCAATACCACAATACCAGCACCGCTCCCTGGAATTGTTCCTTGTGCTTTAGCATCAAAAGTACGGCAGTGTCCATCAGGAGAAAGAATCATTCCCTCTTGATGCAAATAGCCTATTTTTTGAGGAATGCTTAGAGTAACTCCACCAGCTAAAGCTATGTCACATTCACCATTTAACAGACCTTGACAAGCTACATGAACAGCAACCAAAGAAGTAGAACAGGCTGTTTGCACATTTACTGCCGGCCCAGTCAAGTTAAGCTTATATGCAACTCGTGTCGGTAAAAAATCTTTATCGTTGGAGATTGCTAATTGCAGAGGATCGATTGTTTCTGATAATTGATGATGAGGAATCAGATTGTTGAGCAAATACCTACTCATACCTACACCACCATAAACCCCGATTAAACCACTGTATGTTTGCGGGTCATAACCGGCTTTTTCTATTGCTTCCCAAGCCAATTCTAAAAATAGACGTTGTTGTGGGTCTATTAACTCAGCTTCTTTGGCGCTATAAGCAAAGAAATTTGCATCAAAAAATTCAATATCTGATATAACTGCACTAGCTTTTACATAATTAGGGTTATTCAGTAAATCTTGAGGAACACCAGATTTTATCAATTCCTCATCTGTTAGCCACGAGATAGATTCTATACCATCTCGTAAATTTTGCCAAAATGATTCAATATCTTCTGCACCAGGAAATCGACCAGCAACAGCAATTATTGCTATTTCAGAACCGTTAAATTCATTATTGATATGTACTGAATCTACTGTCATTTTATACCTTTTGTCTGAGAGCGATGTTGTTGCCTGGATTGTAATTGTTTGCTCTTTAAAACTTTAAATTTGTTATGAGATTGAGTGCGAAAATTACTTTGTTTGATTGCATTTAATTTATGATATTTAGTATTCAAATATTGGCTCAAACTATGTATATTTGGGTAATTAAACATATCAACCATTGACAGTTCTAACCTAAGTTCTTCTTGTAATTGCTGATTAATTTTTACTAGTAGTAATGAATTGCCTCCTAGCTCAAAGAAATTATTGTAAATTCCCACTTTTTCTATTACTAATGCTTTTTGCCAAATGCCAGCAATGATTCTTTCTACTTCTGTATTTGGCATTACATAATCTGATAGTTCCTGTTGTAAATCTGGCTTAGGCAGAGCGTGACGGTCTACTTTGCCGTTAGGTGTCAGGGGTAAAGACTCTAGTATTATAAAAGCAGTTGGTAACATATACCCAGGCAGTTTATCTGCAAGGAACTGACGCAGTTCGCCCATTATGAGTGTCACGTCTTTTTGCGGCACTACATAGGCAACTAAACGCTTATTACCTGGAGTTTCTTCACAGGCGATGACGCAAGATGTCTGCACATTACCATGTTGGCTTAGTGCTGTTTCAATTTCTCCCAACTCAATGCGGAAGCCCCGAATTTTTACCTGATTGTCAATGCGTCCTAAGTATTCGATATTACCGTTTGGTAAGTAACGCACCAAATCTCCAGTTTTATATAATTTACTCCCTCCTATCTCCTCAAATGGATTGGAGATGAATTTCTCTTGTGTCAACTTTGGACGATTGAGGTAGCCTCTTGCCAACCCAACACCACCGATGTACAACTCTCCTGGCACACCCACAGGCACGGGTTCTAAATTTTCGTCTAATATGTAGACTTGTGTATTGGCGATCGCTCTCCCAATATGCGGTGATATCTGTTCTTGCTCTTTGGCAACTACCAGCCCAGAAGTTGTGACAACAGTATTCTCAGTCGGGCCATAATTATTCACCACTTGGAAGGGTATTGAATCTGATGGATACTGCTGAAGCTTATCTCCTCCAGTCAGGATGGTTCGCAGTGCCAAATCTTCAGTCGCCCATTCCAAAGATAATAATTCCTCTGCCAGTGGTGTTGATAGAAAACTGATAGTAATCTGGTTGGAAATCAACCAGTCTCGTAGCTTAACTAGGGAGCTAAGTAGCTGAGATTTAACTAAATGGATACTTGCGCCTGCTGTTAGGTAAGGCCATAATTCCCAAACCGCAGCATCAAATGCTGTCCCTGCTAATTGAGTGGCTTTATCTGATGAAGTGATTTTAAAAGTACGTTGATGCCAGAACACCAAATTTAACAAACTTTGATGAGCAATCATCACGCCTTTTGGTATTCCGGTGGAACCGGAAGTATAAATCACATAAGCTAAATTAGTTGCTTGTACTTCAGAAATGAGATTATCCTGAGTAAACTGAGAAATCACCTCAGCGTCAGTATCCAAACAAACGAGGTTTACTTGATAAGAGGCAGGAGAACTCAAGGCCCCCTCTTTCCCCCTGCTCCCTACTCCCTGCTCCCCTGCCTCACACTGGGACAGTCTATCAACGAGTCGCTGTTGGGTCAACAACACCCTAACTTGAGCATCTTCGAGCATAAAGCGCAAACGCTCAGTAGGATACTCAGGATCTAGTGGTAAATATGCTCCACCTGCTTTGAGAATGCCTAGTAGTCCCACTACCATTTCTAATGAGCGTTCCACACAAATGCCTACCAGCACATCTGCTCCCACTCCTAAAGACTTAAGGTAATGCGCCAACTGGTTAGCACGGTTATTCAACTGTTGGTAAGTAAGTTGTTCATTTTCAAACACAACAGCTACAGCATCCGGTGTAAGTTGAACCTGCTCCTCAAATAACTGATGGATGCACAAATCTTGTGGATAATCTACGCTTGTATCGTTCCACTCGACAAGTAACTGCTGTTGCTCAGTTTGTGTCAGCAGGGGCAATTGTGAGATTTGCTGTTCTGAGTTAGTAATAATACTTTCAAGCAAAGTCACAAAATGACTAGTCATTCGCTCAATAGTACTAGCATCAAACAAGTCAGTGTTGTACTCCCAAAAACCCACCAGCCCAGTAGCAGTGTTCTGCATTAATAAACTTAAATCAAACTTTGCCGTTGCGCCTTCTGCTAACAATGGAGTGACACTCAACCCAGTCAACTCTACTTGAGATGTGGACGCATTCTGGAGGGCAAACATCACCTGGAATAGTGGTGTATAGCTGAGATCCCGTTCTGGCTGCAATGCTTCTACCAGCATTTCAAAAGGCAAGTTCTGATGAGCATACGCGGACAACGCTACTTCTCGAACGCGACTCAACAACTGCAAAAAACTGGGATTGCCTGCCAAGTTAGAACGCATGACTAAGGTGTTGACAAAAAAGCCAATTAACCCTTCTATTTCAGAGCGATCGCGGTTTGCAATTGGTGTCCCCACCAAAATATCTGATTGTCCTGTATAGCGGTAAAGCAGCGTATTATAAGCTGCCAACAGCGTCATAAAGAGGGTACAACCTTGCTCCTGGCTCAGTTTTACCAATCTATCGGTTAACTCAATTGGTAGTGCAAACTGTTGATATGCTCCGGCGAAAGTCTGCACAGATGGTCTGGGTCGGTCTGTGGGTAAAGACAATAAAGCTGGTGCATTTGCTAGTTGTTGTTGCCAGTAACTCAGTTGGCTTTGTAATACATCTCCTTGCAACCAGTTTCGCTGCCAAATTGCGAAATCTGCGTACTGTATCGGCAATGGTGCTAACAGTGACGGCTGACCTTGAGAGTAAGCATTGTACAGGGCTGCTAGTTCTTGAACAAACACATCCACTGACCAGCCATCAAAGACAATGTGGTGCATACACACTAATAAAGCGTGTTCTGTCTGTGACAACACTACTAATGTCGCTCTGAGTAATGATTCACTGGCTAAGTCAAAGGGTCGTTGCGCTTGTTGTTGCAGTAATTGCTCCAAAGCAATTTCTTGTTCTGTGGTAGGTAAATGTGTTAAATCAATAACTGATATTATTCCCAGTCCCCAGTCCTCAGTCCCCAGTCCCCTAATAACCTGAATTGGTTTTCCATCAACTTTAATGAAGTTGGTGCGTAACGCTTCGTGACGATGAATAATTTCAATTAAGCTTTGTTGTAGCGCCGCAACTTCGAGAGTTCCGACTAGACGCAAAGCTACGGGTACGTTGTAGAAGGCGCTAAGAGGCTGTAACTGGTCTAAAAACCACAAACGCTGTTGAGCAAATGATAGTGGTAATTCAGCATCATTTGCTCGCCTTAAAATAGGTGGTGTAGACAATTCTAAGTTTTGTTGTTGTAACTGCTTAATCTCTTGTGCGAATTTGGCAACTGTTGCTGCTGCAAACAGGCTATGCAGTGGTAGTTCTAATTTGAAAATGTTGCGGATGCGTGAAAGCAATTGGGTTGCTAGTAGCGAGTGTCCTCCTGATTCAAAGAAGTTATCATCAATGCCAACTCGCTCTACTTTGAGGACTTGCGCCCAAATTTGTGCCAGTATTTCCTCAATGGGCGTGCGTGGGGCGACATATTTTTCTAGCAGTGTGCTGTCTAAGTCTGGTTTTGGTAGGGCGTTGCGGTCTACTTTGCCGTTGGAAGTCAGGGGTAAGGATTCCAGTAGTACAAAAGCACTTGGCATCATGTACTCTGGTAGCTTCTTTTGTAGGAAGTGGCGAAACTCACTGAGTAATGAACTGACATCGATCCAGGTTGGTTTTACACGATCGCTGACTAACTCACTATCAGGTTCTTTTAAAAGGTACTGATTTATGAATGGCCGTCTCGCATAGATATTGTAGAGTACAGTATCTTCTAGTAAAGCATCCTGCTCAATAGTTAGGTCGTATCCATGTTTTTTAAGCAGGGCTGTAATCTCCTCCAACCTGCCATTGATGTTATGAACCTCTACAACTATCTGCTTAATCTTTTGCCAATCTTCTTGCTGGATACCAGAAAGCACATCCTGCTCGCTTTTCTCCACGTCGATTTTCAACAAATCGATTTTCTCAACGCCATGCTCGCGCATCACATCAGAAATTGTTCTTAACTGGCAAGTGAATTGCTGACTTTGCAATCTTTCTGTTAGCAGTTCATCAATTGCCTGACTAGATATTTCTGCCTCATTTTCTACAATATTTTGTTGTTTGAGCAAAAAGGATTTAATTACCTCTCGCTCTTGATCGGCATCAGCAAAGCGTCCAGAAATGACGGAAACTTGAGGATAATATGTAAAGGTATCACTCTTTGTCTCGCTGGAAAGACCAAGATTAAATAGCTTCACATTTAAGCTATAGTTTTCAGCATTTGTGCGTAGTAGATCAAAAACAGGCGGAATTGGCTCAAATGCGTAAATAGAAACATCTTTACATATTTGACCCACGAAGAGTGTGAACAGACCGATATTGGCACCAACATCAAAAATGCAATCCCCTTCATTGATAGTGATGCCGTGTTTTAAATAAGTCTGTTCCTCCCAAAGTTCTTTGTAGACGAATTCTGTCTCGTTTTTATTCAGATGAGCAATCATCATGCCATTCGGCAACTTATAGAGTAACCCTTCATCAGACAGGCTTTTATTTTGAAAACGAAGTAGTTGTAAAATTGGAAAAGCATACTTTTGGTCAGGGACAATATAAGCTACCAGACGCTTATTGCCAGGATCGTCCTCTCGCGCGATTACAATAGTTTCGCCTACAGCCAAATGTTGTGTTAGCGCCGCCTCGATTTCTCCAAGTTCGATGCGGAAGCCGCGAATTTTCACTTGCTGGTCAATGCGCCCTAAATACTCTAACTCGCCATTGGGTAAATAACGCGCCTTGTCCCCTGTTTTATATAGTCGTCCTTGGGGATTCTTGCTAAAAGGATGAGAGATAAACCTTTGTTGTGTCAATTCGTGACGATTGAGATAACCACGCGCTACGCCTTCCCCGCCAACGTACATCTCACCCCCGACACCAATTGGTACTGGTTGTTGATGTTCATCTAGCACATACACCTGTAAGTCGAGAATTGGACGACCAATTACACTTGCCGTGCCATGCAAATCAGCTTTGCTCAATGGGCGGTAAGTGACATGTACAGTGGTTTCTGTAATTCCGTACATATTTACTAACTGGGGCAATTGGTCGCCATGACGTTCAAACCAAGGTTGTAAACTCTTGGGTTCTAAGGCTTCCCCACCGAAAATTACTAAGCGTAAGTTCAAGTCGCTAACAGTTACCATTGACTGTTCGGCTTGAATTAATTGGCGGAAGGCTGAAGGGGTTTGATTGAGAACTGTAACTTTCTGTTGACACAGTAACTCATAGAAAGATTCGGGATCTCGCCTCACCAAATATGGCACTACTACTAGTCGTCCACCGTAGAGCAATGCACCCCAAATTTCCCATACAGAGAAGTCGAATGCATAAGAGTGGAACATTGTCCACACATCATCTTGATTGAAGTTGTACCAAGAGTCTGTGGCTGCAAACAAACGCACTACATTCGCGTGGTTGACTAAAACGCCTTTGGGCTTACCTGTAGAACCTGATGTGTAGATGACGTATGCCAGATTACTGGGTGTTGCGGTATTCTCCAGGTTTGAATGGCTGTTTTGAGCTATTTTTTCCCAATCGGTGTCTAAGCAGACAAGATGCGCCTGATGTTTGGGCAGAGATTCTATTAATTGCTGCTGAGTTAGCAACACCTTAACTTGAGCATCTTCTAACATGAAACTAAGGCGGTCTTGGGGATACTCTGGGTCAAGTGGCAGATATGCCCCACCTGCCTTGAGAATACCAAGTAGTCCTACCATCATCTCTAAAGAGCGTTCTACACACAACCCAACTAGTACATCGGCTCCCACACCCAAAGAACGTAAGTAATGCGCCAATTGATTTGCACGAGTATTCAACTGCTGATAAGTCAATTGTCGATCGCCAAATACAACTGCTACAGCATCGGGTGTACTTAAACACTGCTCCTCAAATAACTGATGGATACACTTATTAGAGGAATAGTCTACTTGAGTATTGTTCCACTCCACTAACAATTGATGACGTTCTGCGATCGTCAACAATGGTAATTCTGCAATTCGCTCTTGAGGATTGGCAACAATTGCTTGTAGTAGAGTTTGAAAATGTTGGGCTATACGAGCAATTGTCGTTGCATCAAATAAATCAGCACTGTAATTCCAAATACCCTCCAGACCTCCTGAAACTTCCCAGTAATGCACTTCCAGGTCAAACCTGACCATTTCATCCATTGGTAAGGACATATCCTGGATAGTTAAACCTGGTAAATCCCAAGAAGACTGTCGGGTGTTATGGAGGGAAAACATTACTTGTACCAGGGGATTACGACTCAAATCTCGTTCTGGCTGTAGCTTTTCTACCAACATCTCAAAAGGCAAGTCCTGGTGCGCGTATGCTGACAATGTGGTTTGTCGCACTTGCGCTAAGAAGTCAGCAAAACTGGGGTTACCAGAGAGATCGCCCCTTAATGCTAGGGTATTAGTAAAAAAACCTATTAGCTGCTGGATGCTCTTGTTGTTGCGGTTAGCGATGGGGGAGCCAACAACAATATCTAACTGACCACTGTAACGAGAGAGCAAGACCAAAAAAGCAGCCAATAGAGTCATAAACAATGTTGCGTCTGACTCTTGGCTCAACTGCTTGAGGCGTTGTGTGAGGTCGCAATCCAGTTGAAAACGCTCAACTCTACCCCGGAAACTCTGCACTGGGGGACGTGGTTTATCAGTAGGCAGTTCTAGTACGCCAGAGACACCTGCTAACTGTTGCTGCCAGTAATTCAGTTGGCGTTCCAAGACTTCGCCTGTTAGCCACTGGCGTTGCCAAACTGCAAAGTCGGCATACTGGATAGGTAATTCAGGTAGTGGGTTGGGCAATCTTTGAGCGAAAGCTGCATACAGCTGAGATAACTCACGTTTGAAGATGTCCAAAGACCAGCCATCGTAGATGATGTGGTGCATCTTTAACAGCAGTACATACTCCTGGTTACTCAGTTGGAGTAGAGTGAATTGTACTAAGGGGTCAATAGCTAAATCAAAAGGCTTGGACGCAAAGGACTTCGCTATTTGTTGAATTCGATCGCTTTGCTCCTCGGCTGACAATCCCTGCAAGTTAGGGATTGGCAAAGTTAAGGCAGTGTCCGGGGAAATGACTTGAACAGGTTGTCCGTCTACGGTAGGAAAAGTGGTTCTTAAGACCTCATGGCGGCGAATGAGTTCACTAAGACTTTGTTCTAGTGCAATTATATTCAGCGATCCATATAGCCTTTGAGCATCCAGAAAATTATAAAAATGACTGTCCGGTGATAAATGGTGCAGAAACCAGAGTCGCTGTTGGGCAAAAGACAGTGGAGCTTCACCGTCTCGTGGCACTCTTTGAATGGGCAGCTGATGAGCAGTTTTAACCTGCTTGGCTTGCTGTAAAAACAGCATAATTTCTGTTTTCCGTCCAGCTATTTCCTGACGAAGTGCGGGAGTTAACACGCCTTCAGGTGCATGACAACGCAAGCGATCGCCATTGGCCTCTAGTTTAATATTCAATTTGCTCAGGCGATCGAGGAATTCAATAATGCTGTTAGTCATGCTTATAACTCCACTACTTCGAGGCTGACTTCTTTTACTGACAAATCTTGTGTTGCCCAATCCATTACTTTGATGTACTCTGCTATCCCGGCTACTGTTGGAGACTCAAACATTATCTGTATAGACAGATCGAGTCCAAAAGCTGAGTTGATCTCTGAAAGGACTTGGGTAGCCAGTAGGGAATGACCACCTAGCTCAAAGAAGTTGTCCTTAACACCAATACTTTCAACTCCCAAGACTTGACTCCAGATCCGAGCCAGTTGAGCTTCAATGGGTGTGCGAGGTAAAACAAAGCCAGTGGAAAGATTTCTTGTAGCTGTATCAGGTGAAGGCAGGGCGCGACGATCGACTTTGCCATTGAGTGTTAAAGGCAGGGCATTGAGGACGACAAAAGCCTGCGGCATCATGTAATCAGGTAGCTTTTGTTGGATATATTCACGTACCTGCGGCACTAGCTTCTGAACTAACTTGCCGCGTAGAGGATTGTTAGTATAGTCAGTCCAGGGTTTAGTAGTGACTGTTGAACTATCCCAAAAAGCAATAGCTCCTTGTGCATCAGACACTTCGGCTTCTCTGAGTGCAAGTGTCTGTGTTGAATTCTGGCGGCATAACACCACATCATAGCAACCATCCTGGCTACTCTCCCACCAACTTAGGTGGACAGTGTAACCAAGTTGCTGCCCCAACTGGTAAAACTGCTCTGGATCGATCCCTACTGGTGGCTGTTGTGCTAGAAACTGCTGCAATTGGCTGACTGTTTCTACAGCTGGGGGATGTCCCAGCCATTGCCAAATTTGTAGTGCTTGCTGTACCCTCTGATTCGGTACACGCCTAACGGACAACACTTGGGGCTGTTCCTGTTGCAACCGATTTTGAATTTGTGTCAACGAGAGCTTGTCTAGTTGCCAATTTAACCAAGGAACTGCTGTTTTTTGAACATTAGTACCTACGTGTAGGGTTACATCATAGCGGAATTGAGTTAACTCATTTTGAGCCTTACCGCCTTTGGGCTGAATATCCACCCAAGTAATCCCAGGAAAGCGTGTCTGGAGGGCGATGAAGAAACCGGGGTCGATAACTAATTCTTCTTCAGCAGCTACACTCTGATTTACTATTCGCTGCCATTGCTCAATAGTTCTATCTTCAGCAGCTTGGAACAATTGCACGGCTGCATGGTATGGCTCAAGTAATGGCAAGCTGCGGATATCGCCCATGAATAGCCTACCCTGAGTGCCAATTGCCGCGATCGCTCCTTCAATAACCTGCAACAAATACTCCACACTGGGGAAATACTGCACTACTGAGTTCAAAATAACAGTGTCGAATTCTCCTTTAGGGATACCTTCAAAGTTATCCGCCATTTGGTGCAGTAGACGCACATGAGCTAGACCATCAACTGTAGAGCATATCTGCTCAACGTGCTTGATTGCAGCTATAGAATAATCACATCCCCAATACTGTTGACAGTGCTTGGCAATGCGAGATAAAAGTAAGCCCGTTCCACAACCAATTTCTAGTACCCGTTTCGGAAAACCAGCTAGAATGCGGCTGACTGTATTCTCAACCCACTCCTGCATTTCCCAATCTGGGATAGGTTGCCTAGTATAACTACTGTTCCAACTAGTAATATTAAATGTGAGGTCATCTGTGGATGCTTGTTTTTGGTTATAAGCTTGTTCATAAAGCATTTGCCAGTCACTAACGTACTCGCTTTGCCATTGGGCAACCTGCTGGGGTAAGGTTTTGTGATGCATACCAGGCACTAAGTAAGCCACAAGACTTGTACTGAGCAAAGCCGAAGTGCGTTTATCACCAGGGGTGTCTTCTCTGACTACTACAACACTCTCCTGTACTAAGGGATGCTGACTTAAAACTGCTTCAATTTCACCTAACTCGATGCGGAAGCCGCGAATTTTTACTTGATTGTCGATGCGCCCTAAATACTCTAATTCGCCATTGGGTAAATAACGCGCCAAGTCTCCTGTTTTGTATAGTCGTGCTTGGGGGTTGTTGTTAAAAGGATTAAAGATAAACCGTTGTTGGGTCAATTCGTGACGATTGAGATAACCACGCGCTACGCCTTCCCCACCAACGTACATCTCACCCCCGACACCGATTGGTACTGGCTGTTGATGTTCATCCAGCACATACACCTGTAAGTCAGGAATTGGACGACCAATCACACTTGCCGTGTGATTTAAATCAGCTTTGCTCAATGGGCGATAAGTGACGTGTACAGTAGTTTCCGTAATCCCGTACATGTTGACTAACTGTGGTCTTGTGTCGCCGTGGCGTTCAAACCAAGGCTGCAAACTCTTGGGTTCTAAGGCTTCCCCACCGAAAATTACTAAGCGTAATTTCAAGTCGCCAACAGTTGCTATTGACTGTTCGGCTTGAATTAACTGGCGGAAGGCTGAAGGGGTCTGATTGAGAACTGTAACTTTTTGAGTACACAATAACTGATAGAAAGATTCGGGATCTCGCCTCACCAAATATGGCACTACTACTAGTCGTCCACCATACAGCAAAGCTCCCCAAATTTCCCATACAGAAAAGTCGAATGCATAAGAATGAAACAATGTCCACACATCATCTTGATTGAAGTTGTACCAAGAGTTTGTGGCTGCAAACAGACGCACTACATTCGCGTGGTTGACTAAAACGCCTTTGGGCTTACCTGTAGAACCTGATGTGTAGATGACGTATGCCAGATTACTGGGTGTTGCGGTATTCTCCAGGTTTGAATGGCTGTTTTGAGCTATTTTTTCCCAATCGGTGTCTAAGCAGACAAGATGCGCCTGATGTTTGGGCAGAGATTCTATTAATTGCTGCTGAGTTAGCAACACCTTAACTTGAGCATCTTCAAGCATAAAGCTCAAGCGATCGGTGGGATACTCTGGGTCAAGAGGTAGATAAGCACCACCTGCTTTGAGAATGCCAAGTAGTCCTACCACCATTTCTAAAGAGCGTTCTACACACAACCCAACTAGTACATCTGCTCCCACACCCAAAGAACGTAAGTAATGCGCCAACTGGTTAGTGCGGTAGTTTAATTCACGGTATGTAAGTTGTTGATTTACTCTCCCAGAAGCCGACGGCAGTCCACTCAAGTCGGGGAACCCGCCCACGTGGCTGCCTCCGCTTTGCGCGTCTACATACACTACCGCCACCGCATCGGGAGTACGCGCTACCTGCTCCTCAAACCATTGATGAATGCACTTATCTTGGGGATAATCTACTCCTATATCGTTCCACTCCGCTAATAGTTGATGACGCTCCTGCTGTGTGAGCCAGGGTAGTAAGGCTACTGGCTGCTGTGGATTTTCAGATATCGCCACAAGCAAATTCTGGAAATGCTTCATCATGCGGGCGATCGTCGCCCCATCAAATAAATCGGTGCTGTAACAGCAAAAGCCCTCAAGTCCTTCTGGGCTTTCCCAGAAGTGTATTTCCAGGTCAAACCGTACTGCATCAAGCTCCCAAGGCATCTCTTCCACCTTTAAACCCGGCAAATCCCAAGGGTCAGTAGGAGCATTCTGGAGAGCAAACACCACCTGTACCAGTGGGTTACGAGCAAGATTTCGCTCCAAGAGCAACTTTTCGACTAACATCTCGAAAGGCAAATCTTGATGGTCGTAGGCGTTTTGCGTCACCTGTCGTACCTGCGTTAATAAGTCTGCAAAGGTCGGTTCTTTTGATAAATCGAACCTCAGTGGTAAGAGATTGACAAAAAATCCGATTAACCCTTCAATTTCTTTGCGGTTACGATTAGCGATTGGAGAGCCAACTACAAGATCCGTTTGTCCACTGTAGCGAGACATTAACACCACAAAACCCGCCAGCAGTGTCATAAATAAAGTGGTTCCTGACTTTTGGCTCAGTTTTCTCAGCGCCGAAGTTAGCTTACTATCTAGTTGAAACTGCTCTGTTGCTCCCCGAAAAGTCTGGATGGCTGGGCGGAGGCGGTCTGTAGGCAATTCTAACAAAGGTGGCGCGTCTGCTAAATGTTCCTTCCAGTAGCTTAACTGACGCTCTAGTACCTGATTTGTTAGCCATTGGCGTTGCCATAAGGTAAAGTCAGCATACTGTATGGGTAACTCTGGTAAAACAACAGAACTACCTGTAACAATAGCTCGATAATGGGCAGACAGTTCGCGGTTAATCGCACCTAATGACCAACCATCAGCAGCAATATGATGAATGGCTATCAGTAGTACATACTCCTGTTGAGTAACTTGCCATATCTTGACCCGTAATACAGGAGCGCTAGCCAAATCAAATAATTTGTAGGCTTCTTTAATCGCTAGTTGCTTCACTTGTTGCCAAGGATCTGCAACATTTTGTAGATCCACAATCGGCAACTTTATGGTTACATTGGGGTTGATTACTTGTACTAGCTTGTTATCCTTAATCTCAAAGCGAGTACGCAGAACTTCATGCCGCCGCACCATCTCCTCAATTGCCTTTTCTAAGGCTTTGACATTCAGATTCCCCACCAAACGCAAGGGGAAATTTATCGTGTAAGCTCCACTTTCAGCCTCTAATTGATGCAGAAACCACAGGCGTTCCTGCGCCCAAGATAGAGGTATGTCAAGTCTTGTGGAAACAGGTACAATTGGCGGTACTGTCAAACCCGAACCAGTTTGCAGTTCATTAGAGATGACTTCGCTTAACTGAGCAACTGTTGGTGATTCAAATAAAGAACGCAACGGTAACGAAGTTCCAAAAGCATCTGGTAAGCGAGAAATTACTTGGGTAGCTAACAGTGAGTGTCCCCCTAGCTCAAAGAAATTATTGTGAATACCTACTTGCTCTACTTTTAAAACTTGCGCCCAAATTTGTGCCAGCTTTTCTTCAATGGGTGTACGTGGAGGTATATATTTTTCTGCTATTTCACTGTATAAATCAGGTATTGGTAAAGCGCGGCGGTCTACTTTGCCATTGGGAGTTAGTGGTAAGGACTCCAAAATTACAAAAGCCGCTGGCATCATGTAGTGAGGCAGTTTATTGGCAAGAAACTGACGCAGTTCGTCCTTAATGGATGTTACATCTGTTTGCGGCACTACGTAGGCAACTAAGCGTTTATCACCAGGGGTATCTTCGCGGACAATGACACAAGATACCTGCACATGACTATGCTGGCTCAGGACTGCTTCGATTTCTCCCAATTCAATGCGGAAACCCCGAATTTTTACCTGATTGTCAATGCGTCCTATATATTCAATGTTGCCATCTGGTAAATAGCGTACTAAATCCCCAGTTTTGTAGAGGCGTTCAACTTTATTAAATAATTCAATTTCAATAAATTTTTCGGCAGTAGTTTCAGGACGATTAAAATAGCCTTGTGCTAATCCAGCACCACCAATGTGTAACTCTCCTGGTACACCTACAGTTACGGGCTGGAGATTTTTATCTAAGATATAAACTTGGGTATTAGCAATTGGACGACCAATAGCAATAGTTGTAGCGTCTTCGGGGACATCTTGCACTAAGTACCAAGAACTAAATGTGGTATTCTCTGTCGGCCCATAAACATGAAGTAGTCGCTGCGGTGCACCATTTTTAAGTACTTCTTTCACCCATTTAGGATCAACCGCTTCGCCACCAAATAGAAGATGCCGTAGTGAATTGAAAGCAGAGGGTACTTCTTGAGCAATTTGATTGAACAACGCGGTTGTTAAGAATAAAACGCTGATAGTTTGCGCTTTAATAAAGGCTGCGAAATCTTTGGGCAAAATTGCTAACTCTTTGCTCACCCCAACTAACCGCGCTCCATTTAGTAATGCTCCCCAAATCTCAAAAGTGGCAGCGTCAAAAGCATAATTTGATGCTTGTGCAATTACATCTTGAGCAGAAATGCTCACATAGTTAGTTTCTTTGACTAATCGAACTACACTTCGATGGACGATGCTCACACCTTTGGGTTGACCTGTAGAACCGCTTGTATACATTACATAAGCTAAGTCCTGAGCTTTGCTGCTGGTAGTTGAGTTCTGTTGTGTTTGTTGACTGATGATGTCCCAGTTTGAATCTAAGCAAATGACATCAACTTTGCGATCGGCAAAGCCGCGCCGGAGGCGATCGCCCAGCTTACTAACTAACTTTTCTTGAGTCAATATCACTGATAGCTGAGTATCTTCGAGTATGAAGCTTAATCGCTCTTGGGGATACTCTGGATCAAGTGGCACATAAGCCCCACCTGCTTTAAGAATGCCCAAAATCCCTACTACCATTAAGAGCGATCGCTCTACACAAATACCCACCAACGTATCGGCTGTCACGCCCAATGAGCGCAAGTAATGTGCCAATTGATTAGCTTGGGCGTTCAATTGTTGATAAGTCAGTTGTTGATTGCCAAATACCACCGCCACAGCATTGGGGTTGTGCTGCACCTGCTCCTCAAACAACTGATGGATACATTTATCTTGGGGATAATTCGTCTGAGTATCGTTCCATTCCACTAATAACTGATGCCGTTCTGACTGGGTTAGCAAAGATAATTCTTCAACCCTGTGATTGGGATTGCTAACTATCGTTTCTAACAAAGTCTGGAAATGACCCGTCATCCTCGCAATTGTTTCCGCCTCAAACAGATCGCTGTTATATTCCCACGAGCCAATTAATCCCTCTCTTACAAAGTTTGGATCGGAGGAAGCCTCCGCTCCAACTTTGCGCTCTTGTGTCTGCCAAATCGAGAGGCTTAAATTGAACTGAGACGTACCCCGCTCTACCATCTCTGGAGTCAGACTAATATCGGGTAACTCTAAAGTATCGAGGGAGAAATTTTCTAAAACAAACACCACTTGAAACAAGGGATTATAGCTAAGAGAACGTTCCGGCTGTAGTGCTTCTACCACTTGCTCAAATGGTACGTCTTGGCGTGCGTGAGCATCCCAAACAACAGAACGGACTTGTTGGAGGAATTGAGAGAAACTAGGATTATCTTCGATTTGAGTACGCAACACCAATGTGTTGACAAAACAACCAATTAGTGGCTCAACTTCTTGACGATTGCGATTAGCAAAAGGCGAACCGATACAAATATCATCTTGACCACTGTAACGATGGAGTAATACTGCAAAAGCTGCCAGCAGGGTCATGAACAAGGTGACACCTGACTTTTTGCTGAGGCTTACTAGTTGAGAAGTTAAATGCTCTGTTAGTTGAAATTTTTTGGTAGCACCAGAGAAAGTCTGGACTGGTGGACGCGGATAATCAGTGGGCAACTTTAATAAAGGCGGCGCATCAGCTAACTGTTGTTTCCAGTAATCAAGTTGTTTTTGTTGAACTTCTTGAGTTAACCACTGGCGTTGCCAAAGGGCAAAATCAGCGTATTGTATCGTTAACTCTGGTAAGGGATTGGGTTCACCTTTAGTAAAAGCATAATAAAGGGCTTCTAACTCTTTGAAGAATATCCCCATTGACCAGCCATCAGTAATGATGTGGTGTATGGTTAAAATCAACAAGTGAGATTCTGCTTCCTGGCGTAGTAGAGTGGCTCGCAATAAAGGAGCGATACCCAAGTCAAAGGGTTTGCGAATTTCTTGAGTAACTATTTGTTGTACTGAAGTTGCTGACACATCTTGCAAGTCTACGACAGGTATGGCGATCGCAAAGGTGGGTGATATGGACTGAAAAGGTATACCCTTTCTTACTGCAAAGGTAGTTCGTAAAGCTTCATGACGGCGGATAATTTCGTTGATACTCTTTTCTAAGGCTGTCACAGACAGCTTTCTAACAATCCGCATTTGTAGACTTTCATTATAAAATGGGCTTTCCTTATCTAGTTGATAAAGAAACCACATCCTTTGTTGAGCAAAAGATAAAGGCAACTCCCTATCCCTGGCAACTGGCATCAGAGGGATAGAAGTAGATTGTGTAGCTGTTTTAGCTTCTTTGAGAAAAGCAAGGATTTCTGTTTTGCGCTCTTTAAGTTCCTGCTGGGTGGCTGCTGTCATCACTCCTTTGGGAGCGCGACAGCCGAGTTGATCTCCGTCAATCCAGATTTTGACACCCTTGGTTTGCAGATTAGCTAAAAACTCTTCTATGCTCATATCCTTACTTCCTCATATTCTTCTGCGATCGCCTCGATAGATGCATTCGTATCCTGAGTTATTCCTCGAATCGCTTTAATAGTCTGGGCTAAACTGGCGATAGTAGGCGCTTTAAATAAACGTTGTAGAGACAACTCAACAGAGAAATCTTCGTGTAAACGAGAAATCATTTGCCCCGCTAGTAGAGAATTGCCGCCCAACTCAAAAAAGTTGTCGTGAATGCTTAAAGGTGGTAATTTCAGTACTTGCTGCCAACATTGAGCAATTTTTATCTCTATCTCGTTGCGTGGTTCTATCCGCTTCCTAATTTTCTGAGTGTTCATTTTCCCAATTAGGCTGGCGCGATCGATTTCGCCGTTTTCCAGACAAGGCATTTGAGGCAGTTGTACTAACTTACAGGTGCAAGAAGTTCCGAAGCGGTCTTGCACATCTAAGTTTGGTAATTGCACAACCTCGCTACTATTGGCACTGAAATAAGCAGTTAACTTCTGTAAATTAAAAGCTTGAGACTGCCAACGTTGAATATTTTGATTGCTGCCATCCAAACCTATCAATAGATGCGTTTGCTGATGTTGTAAGCTGGCAAGCATTGAAGATATTGCCTGGGAGGAAGACATCACATAGAAACCTTTGGCACGGATCAGATTCTTCATCTGATATCCCTGACTCATCCCTGTCTCATCCCACATACTCCAACTCATACAATAGCTCGTTAATTCACTGTGGGAATTTTGGTAATCAGAAAAGCGATCGAGAAAACTATTGGCCGCAGCATAAGCCCCAACAGCAGTACTACCAAAAAAACCATGTGCTGAAGAAAAGTTGATAAAAATACTGCCTTTGTTGTCTTTCACTAATTGATGCAACGCCCAAGCACCCAACACCTTGGGACGCAGTATTGCTGCTAAGTTATCCTGAGTTTCTTCAAGTACCAATTGCTCATGGAAAGTTCCAGCTAAATGGATTATTCCATCTAAGTTTTTACCCCATTGAGATATAGCTTTTTCGACTATTATTTGCAACTTTTTGAAGTTACAAATATCAACAGCTTCATAAATTATCTCTCCTCCAAGCTGTTCTAGTTCTTGATATACTTTCAAACATTGTGCAAGAGCATCTTTCTTCTCTATATGAGCATTCCAGGTACTTTTATTTGGTAAGGAAGTTCTGCCAACCAACAGTAATTTAGCTTGGTAATGTTTCAGCAAATAACGCGCAATTTCAATGCCTATACCACCGAGTCCTCCAGTAATTAAATAAGTTCCTCCTTGCTTGAAGTTGACTGGGGATTGAGGTTTGTTACTCCAATCAACTTTTTCCAAACGAGGAACGAAACGCTGCCCATTTCTGTAAGCTATCTCTCGTTCTTTTGAGGATATGAGCAGTTCTTGTATAATATAAGCTCGATTTATTTCTACTTCAGCGAAAGACAGATCGAGATGGCGACAGTTTAACCAAGGTAATTCTTGAGGAATCGTTTTCAACAGTCCTAATACTGCTGATTTTTCATAAGCTATGGGGTCATCTGAGGAAATAGACTGAGTATGAGAAGAAATAAATAGTAATTTAACAGAATTATCAAAACTCTGAACTTTGGCTAAAGCTTGAACCAGGAATAATAAACTATATATCCCATTTTCTTGTGCTTGTTCGAGAGCTTCTAGGCTTTTGACTTCGCCACTATACTGGTCATAAGTCGATAAGTGAAGAATCTGCCCAATAATAATATTATCTGCTGTCAAAGATTGAAGTAATAGTTGGTAGTCCTTGGATTGTCCTGGAGCGATCGCGTAGCTTGAGCGATTAATTTTACGAAAGTCTTCTCCAGGTGAAACAGTGATATATGGCAGATTACACTCTGACAATGTTTGACATAAATACGCACCCAGCCCGAAAGAATCTAGAAATACTAGAGTGGAATTAATAAAAGTTAAAGAAGAATTAAAAGTAATGGGATTTTTGAGCTGCCATACTTGACGGTAGAACCAGTCAGGAATAGTATTTGCGTTACCCAGTAATATATCAATTCGTTTAATAATAAATTGAAATTCGCCTGTATTGAAGCGCTGACTCAGTTGCGATCGCTGGATTTTACCAATAGCGGTTTTAGGAATAATTTCTTGCTCTACGGGAATTAAATAATCTGGGTTTACTCCCACCTTGTTGACAACAGAAGTGCGAATTTCCTGAAGCAGAGTTACTAAATGGGCATCATCAAGGGAAGTATTGAAAAAGATAGCTAGTTTATCAATATTGATTCCAGGCTGTCTTACTGCACAGGCGGCTGTATATGAAACTTCTACTCCTTTAACTTCTTCAACTGCGGCTTCAATTTCGTGACAATAGTAGTTGAGTCCATTGATAATAATTACATCTTTGAGCCGTCCAGTAATAGTTAAACGCCCTTGCTCGATAAATCCTAAATCCCCTGTATTAAACCAACCATCGAGGGTAAAAACTTCTTGGTTTGCCTGTGGATTCTGATAGTAACCAGAAGTAACAGATGCACCTTTTACTTGTAAACGACCAATCGTATTTTCTGTAACTATTTGTTCGTTTTCATCAACAATCCGCAGTGAAGCACCAGCAATTGGAAGCCCTAGTTCTACAAATAAAGTGTCATCTGATGAAGATTCTAAAGAAAAGCTGTCAGAGTAAGTAATACCAGAAGAGGTTTCGCACATCCCAAAGGCTGGATGAATCGCATTCGTTGGTAAACCATAACGGCGAAGCAGCTTTAAAAAACTCCTGGCTATCTTAGTAACAATGGGTTCGCCAGCGTTGACTATAAAACGCATTGACGATAAATCCCAGTTTTTTTGGTGAATATCACTAGCGCGATCGCAGATTAGGGAAAAGGCAAAATTAGGGGCCCAACTAATCGTAGCTTGATGTTTATCAATCAAATCTAGCCACTGAAGCGGATTTTGTACAATTAAGCTAGTAGGCACATGGATTTGTTGGCAACCCCGACTAACAGCCATGACACTGAGAGAAACTAGCGCACCGACATGATCCAAAGGCATCCAGTTTAAAACGCATTCCTGGCTGGAGAAATGACCGATTAAAATTAAGCCAGTTGTCATACTCAATAGATTGTGATGATTTAGCATCACACACTTGGGTACACCAGTGCTGCCAGAAGTCAAAAACAAAATTGCTAAATCCTCTGGCTGACTTTGATGCAGGTTTAAGTCTGGTTCACAGTCACGTAACTTATCAATAATTGCAAGTTGAAAGTTTTCTAAATTCAAAAACTTTGATAAATCATCAATTTTAGGAGCTAAAGATGCGTTCGTCAGTACAAGCGGTTTTCCTAGTATCTGCCAAGTGTTTTGGAGTTTGCTGGCAATACTATTGGCTAGTTTGTAAGTTGGGGCGATGGATATTGGTACGGGGACAAAGCCACCTAGCACACAAGCCCAAAAACCACAGATGAAATCTTGATTATCTTCTAGTTGAAAAATTACTTTATCTTGGGGCTTGAGTCCTGACTTCCTTAATCCAGCTAAAATCCGTTGAGCATCTTGCCACAATTCTCTATAAGATTGAACTTTCTCTCTACCATCAGACTGAATGTAGATGATACCTTGAGTTGAATGTTGAGCAGTTCGTTGTAGTAATTCTTGTAAAGTTTTAGGAGCATCTTCAGAGTATTGCAGTGGTTCTCCATGACTAATAGCAAGCTTTTTTGACGAGGATGGCTTCTTTTCTATCTTCTGACTAACTATAGTTGCTTGTACCTTTTGCTGGCTATCTAAAGATGCGACTTGAGTGTTGCCTAGCAAATTCTGTAAGTGGACAGGAGGAATACTTGTAATCAGGGGTTCAACAACTACGGCAACACGTTCAATTTCTGACAATGACTCTAATTGCTCCTCTATGCGACGCATTAAATCAGAGTCAATAACTTCTAAGCTGGTTAGAGTCGCTTCATCTACCTGCCCTGCATCTGTTAGAGGTATAGTGGATACTGGTACGAGTGCTGTGGGTATTAATTCGCTAGGCAAAATTGTTTGCAGGTGAGACAACAATTGTTCTGGTGCAAATAAGCTTGATGGAACTATATAAGCAACTAATTCCTGTTTTAGCTTTTCTGTTTCTCTCTTTATAACTACACAATCATCTACAGCTAAACTCGAGCGAATAGCAACTTCTATTTCTCTATATGTAAAACTTTTATCACTTAAACTTGCTGAATTTCTATTATTATAGAACTGCATTAGCTTTTACTTCCCACTGCAATCTTACTATACAAGTAATTAAAATAATGATTAAATTTGAAGCAAAATCATAATTTCTTTGTAATCATCTGGATATATTAAATAGATAATCCCAGTTTTCTAAATAAAACGCAATGACAGTTAAGACATTTAAGTGATAAAACATTTAAGAAAGTTAAGAAAGTTAAGAAAGTTAAGAAAGTTAAGCCAACACCCCTGACTAGACTCACCAGCACAATTGGTAGTTTGTCTGGTGGTAGCGATGAGCCTATTGCCCTTAAGATTCAATGAGGAATATATTGAAAAACTCAGTTGATAATCTTTCTTAGGCATGGGTAAAAGTTAGTAAGTATTAGCGAGTAACTTATAAATCAGCACGGCAAAGATTAGGTGTAAGGGTGATGAGCCAATTATTTCATCAGCTAGTAAAACCAATGGCAAGTGATCAAACATTGAAAGTACTTTTGAATGGACTAAGAATAGTGGTGATTAATAGACTTCTTGCATAAATAATTTTTTGTCTCACGCAAAGGCGCAAAGACGCAAAGAAGAAGGCAAAAATAAGGACTTTTGCAAGAGGTTTAATGGAAACTATTTTGATACGTGCAAGTTAAAAGAGGTCAGAATTTTTCTAATTTTTAGTTCAAAATACAACTTACTTTTTTATTAACTGTCTTAACTTTCCTTGATTTTTAGTTTTAGCTAAGAGAAGATAGGTCTGCAAATAATATAGCGATCGCTTTTGGCACTATCTTTTGGGCGATCGCTCTCTAATTATTTAAAAATACATAAATTTTTTACACAATAATTTTACTTTATTCATAGAATAATTTAGTTTTTATTTATCTCTACATATATGCTATTAAAAATTATGAACTACATTGATTAGTATTGTCACTTACGTTGGCAATATCACGACGTTTTATTTACTAATTAAGACCAATTGAGTGAAAAATTAAATAATTGACTTGATTATGAAATATCAAGTTGGTGGTAGTCTAAAGTATGATGATTCTACATATATTGTACGTCAAGCAGACGAACAACTTTATACTGGATTAAAAACAGGAAATTTTTGTTACGTCTTAGACTGCCACCAAACAGGGAAATCATCTCTCCTACACCGGGCTATTCACCGCTTAGAAAGAGAAAACTATATATGTATTTATCTTGATTCAATACTATTAGGCGGTAATAAAATTACACCTATACAGTGGTACAAGGGCATTATTATTAGCTTGTTTTATAAGTTAAATTTAACAGAACAAGTTAACTTTGAGAGTTGGTGGGAGCAGCAATCAGAGTTTGAGCTTGTACAAAGACTGTATCAATTTGTTGAACAGGTGTTGTTAACAGAGGTTCAAAATAATCGCATTTTTATCTTTATCGATAATATTAATAGCCTGCTAAGTTTGAATTTCTCGAGCGACGATTTTTTTATTTGGATTCGTCACTGTTACAATCGGCAAGCAGACAACCCAAATTTCAAATGTTTGGGTTTTGCATTATTTGGTGTAGCCAGTCCATTTAACCTAATTGTCGATCGACACCGAACGCTCTTTAACATTGGTTAAGCAATTAAGTTATATGACTTTCAATTGCATGAAGCTATGCCTCTGCTTGAAGGTTTAGAAGAAGTAGTTAACGAGCCACAGGCAATATTGTTGTATATTATTCATTGGACAAAAGGACAGCCATTTCTCACCCAAAAACTTTGTGATTTAGTTGTACAAGTAGCTCTAGAAAGTTCTAAGGAAACGATTGACATACCGAATGGTACTGAAGGATATTGGATAGAACAATTGGTGCGATCGCGCATTATTCAACGTTGGGAATTTCAAGACGAACCTGAACATCTCCGTACTATAAGAAATCGCTTACTTTATAACGAACACAAGACAGTAAAGTTATTAAGCATTTATCAACAGGTGTTACAAGTAGAAGAACTAAGGTATAGGAACCCAATAGAGAACTTGATACCAGCTAATGATAGTGAAGAACAAACAGAACTATTGCTATCTGGTTTGGTGGAGAATTATAACGGTTATCTGAGAGTGAAAAATCCGATTTACCGGAGTGTTTTCAATCCTCAATGGGTATCAAGACAGTTAGATAATCTTCCCTTTTCTCGGTAGGAGCTACTAATTAGAATACATCTGTTAAATAAGTTTTGCATTACCTGTCTGAGAAAAAGTAGAAAATACTACTACAGTAATCCTAAATAGGTTGTGAACAGTTACTCGTACATAAAAACCTTATTGAAGGAAAAAACTTGGTGATTAACAGCGAACTCAAACAAGAA
>JBALDB010000019.1:0-42834 GCA_036918135.1 Nostoc sp. | reverse complement strand
AAGATACCACCTAGTACTGTTTTTTCGGCTTCAATGTTCTGTGGTAAAGGTTTATTTTCGTGAGAACTAAAGTCTAGGTCTTCGGTGTAGGAATAGGGGATTGCTACCATTTTTCTACCCCCCGAACGCCTATCATTATGTTAGAATAAAAGCTAGTGAAGGCACTAGAATTTATCTGAATAAGTAGATTATTCTTTGCTTTTTTGATAGTATTCATTTCATTATTATTTGCTTTTTAAGTAGGTCGCTCACTGCGGAAATGCTAGTGAGCGCTTTTCTTTGGGTTAATTAATCATTTTTTCATTTATTCGTCATCTGGTATCCCCTCAACATCAACGCCTAAAGCAGAGAACATGCTTTTAAGTGACACTCTATATAGACGGCACAAAGAAGCGATGTTTTCAGCACTAGGCAGCGCTTTTCCGGATTCCCAGTCAGCTTGCCTTCGCTCCGAAACACCGATCCTTTCCTTGACCTGAGGGCGTGTTAATCCAGCTTGTTCTCTTAGTAGCCTCAACGGAGACTTGTCCTGTGATAAGTGATTTTCTTCTACCATAGTAGACCCAAACTTCATGAATGAAACGTCTTGACTAAGGAGAAAACAGGACGTATCATTCATGTTGAACGACATAAAAAACCCAGCCAAATATTCACTTGGCGACCGCCGTGGATTTGGCTAGTTTTCTTTTGTCAGTGTCTCATTCAGTTGCAAAGCTGCAATGACAGCCACTTCCTCGCACCATTTTGTGCGGTAATTATGGCGCAAGCATCTGCATCACCTTGTTCGGACACACCCTGTGGGTAACGCCCAATGACTAATGACTAATGACTAACTCCCAACCAGACAGAGATAGCAGCCTGTAGCCACTGAGGCAATGTAAAGACCTGCTGGGGAGTAAACGACAAGTGACAACCAGTAAAAAGGCGATCGCCTAACGTGCAAAGTAGTAGCGATCGCCAAAAACCAAATTGTAAATTAAGGAGATTTTACCAATGACCAAGCCACTAGGCTACTACACAAGTCATACCCCAGGAGATAATTCGCTTTTGGACGTATTGCAAAAGCAGTATGGGACAAGCTTTGAGAAAATCAGCAAGCGAGAAAAATTGGCAATCCTCACCGTCATTGCATCGGATCTTGGCTGCGAAATGGAAGGTGATTGTAGAGAAGAAATTTTCGTTATGTCCAAAGAAATCACAAATCGCCTAACCATATCAGACCGTACGGGAATCATGGAGGCACTAATCGCTCAAATTCGCTCTTTTTAAAAACATGAACAACAGCGATCGTTACCAAGCTCATTATCAAACGCTGCTCAATAACGGTGTTCCTGCCGAACTTGCTGCTAAAGCTTCCCAAGTCACCGCTAACGAGACAGTAGAGCAACCACGCACCTTAGAACAGCAAAAAGTTGTAACCGAGGCTTGGACTTACCTCAATAAGCACTTTCAACAAATGGAGTCGCTAGAAGATGAGCCAACTGTACACAACTCCTCAAGCCGCTGAGCTAACAGGAATCAAAGAAAACACGATCCGCAGTTGGTTGCGCCGTCACGCGCAACTGTTTCAGCTTGACGTGCATTTAGTCATGGATGAACACGGTCAAAAGCTTTGGACTGATGCAGGGATTGAACTTTTGCACTCCCGCGCACCAAAAAACGCGCTGCCGGATGATGCAAATTTCGGTGCAGATGACGATGCACCCGATTTACTTGAATCGCTGCTCGAACACGATTCACAGCAACTAGCCCGTGAATACTGGCGACTGCTGCCCGGTCGCACCTTGCAACGTATTAAGCAGATGCGGGACAACCCCACACCCCAAGACCGGGAAATAGTGCAAACATCAGTCCGCGCTGCCATCAACGCTGGGACAGAGCATCTACTCTTGCCCACCTACGAGCCAATGCTACTAGAGTCCGCAGATGAAACAACAGAGTAAACAGCAGTCAGTGGGTAAGGTCGTCCCATTCACTGGGGAGTTTTACCCAGCCAACGAGCCAGCACCCGCAGTTAACAACACTGCGGCATTCTTGGTCATACTTGCAGCCGCGCTGCTAGCTGGGTTGAGCATCGGTGCAATTTCCACCTATCAAAGTGCTTCTCAAGTGCAACTGCGGCAGATGAAAGCCGACCAAGCACAGCTGCAAGATGTCAAAACTCAAGTTTGTAGACAGTAACAGGAACGAATAACAATGGGAATCCTTGCACGCATTACCAGCGCTGGTAAATCCAGTAACAACACTAGCAATCAATCCTCACTTTCTAGTGGGGGGCACGGGATTGATAAAAATCGCGTGCTGGCTCCAACAGATCCAAATGTAATCAACCCAGTCAATGCGGGAACTTGGGAGACTGTCAGGACAGCACCCGTCAATCATACACCACGCTACTTCAATAAAACTGAGGCTGATGCACTCAAGCGTGTAGCGACCCAGAAGAAGGAAGAAGCACGGCAAGCCAAACGCGCCTATAAATCCCTCAAAAAGCTAGAAGAAGCCGATGCACAGGTGCATGTTGCCCATCGTGGGTACATCAAGGGCGTTGCTGACAACGAGCTCGTCAAAAAACGTGCAGATGCATCAACTGCAAGACATTTGCACGCGCAGCGCCCGGAATATGCCCGAATGGGATTTGGACTAGACCGCGCCGAAAACAACGCCCAAAAACGCGTTGAAGAACTCAAAGCCAAAATCCAGGACAAATACTAATGGATAAGGCGGTACACCTGGGGGCTTGGTTCCTTCTAGGGTGTATCGCCTCTAGCTTTATAGCTTGGCTAGGGGCGCTGCATCCTGCTTTACTTCGGGTGATGTGGGTTATCTACATCATGTCTTTTGTTGGTTTAGCTCTTGCACTGGTAACAGACGATGCAGCTAGGGGATTTCTCAGACTATCCGAGCCTGATTATTACGCACTACTAATTGCTATTGCATCGGCGATTGTTTTAGGAGGGATGCTTTCATGGTTAATCGGTGGCTGAAAAGCAACTGCTTGCTAGCGAGTGCAACCGCTTTTTGGTTGACTGCACTTTCTCCCGTTCCCCCGATTGCCAAAGGTATCAGCTATAGTTTGGCGCTAGTAGCCTCAGTGCAACTAGTTGGGGAATCGCGGCGATTAATAGTGCAGTGCGCCCGTCAAGCTGCACTGACGGCTATGAACCAAGAGCTAGAACAAGTTGAGATTGCACTGCACACCCAGCAACAAGAGCAAGCACTTTACGAAATTTACGGCGCTGCGCCAACTTACCCGCCTGAAGTCAAGCAAGAGTTAACCCAATCGCTAGAACACTTGTATAGAGAGCCTAGTGCAGACCACCCTGGGGAAACTTCAACTTCAACTTCAGTTACTAGGGGCTTCTATTTGGCAGTGAAGTCGCTACTTGAAGTCAAGGGTGAAACCTATGTGATTGAAAAGGTGTTGCGTTTGGGGGGCGGGCAATGGGCAAAAGGTAAAGAGATGTTGCAACAGATTTTAGATGAGGGAGAAAAGAATGAATGGGGATAAAAATCTATACAGTTTTGTGCGACCTCAAACAGAACCAGACGGTACTACATGGAGAGTGGTCGAGACAACAAATAATAGGATAACCGCAGAGCTTTGTGCAAACGAGTTAGAGCCAAAAACCACTAGGCGAGTGTCTGGTAATGCTGATTTTTTTGTATCACTAGAAGAGAAAACCGATGAGTAAATTCCGAGTTACTCTACCTGCTAACAGTGAGAACGCAGAGCAAAGTTTTGAAATGAGCAAGGTTGAATTAGAAGCGCACTATCCTAAGCAGATAGAAATGCTAACAAATTCCCCTTGCAATGCCATTGCAATTCCAAATCCTCAAGGAGGAGTGATTATAGAAAAACTCAACAGTTAATTAAAGGCGATCGCGGTTGCATTACGCGACCGCCGTGCATCTATTCAAGTCAAAAATATCACAAACTTATGCAAGTCAAAACTATTTCTTACAAACGAGTCCTCAACCTCGGAAGTTACGAAAATAAGCACCTAGAACTCTGGGCTGAAGTATCAGAAGGGGAAGACGACGAGGAGGCAACTTCTCTACTAATGGAGAAGGTAGAGCGAAAAATTAGGGAGTCGCAAGAAAAGGGAATTGTGACTCAAATTCAAACTCTAGAGACAAAAGCTAGTCATCTAAAAGAGCAAATTTCCGACTACGAACAGAGGCTGCAAGAACTTAAATCCAAGGAAGAGGAGTCAAATCAACAAGCAGAGGAACCCGACCCAGATGATATCCCTTTTGAAAGCGGGGAAGCTCCTCAGACCAACAATCAAGAACTTAGCAATTTTTAGGAGGTGTAATGGTTGTTGAAAAAGACGACGAATTTGTTCATATCCCTAGAGAGGAATATGTAATTAACGTTTTGGCGACGGGAATAGCTGTACAAACTCTTGCTCAAAAAACTGGAATACCAATTCAATCATGGAGCCAGTATCTATCAGAAAAAGCTACTGAACAATACGAGCAGCTATCCGCCAAACAAATTCAGCAAGTAATTGACATGTATGAAGCCGTAAGAAAAGCCTGACGAGCCGGACTGACTCACCGGCGAAACGCGATGCAATAAATTGCGTCGCGTCGCGGTCTGGAGTCCAACCCAGACGTACAGCGCATACACACAGCAGCTTAGGGCTTTTAACTTGAAACAAGCTGTTTTTGGCTTTCCTACCTTCCCAAGCTCGGCTGCTGTGGTTGTGCTGTTCCCTCCCTGTGTCGCCGTCAGTTCCCGCTGACGGCTATTGCCTTGAGAGTGAATTAGGCTCAAAGGGCCTTCGGGTGATTCGCAGGCAGACATCAGGGACATAAACTGAACCACCCAGGAGAACTGAATGATTAAAATTTTGGGACTTGATGTGAGCAAGTCCTCAGTTTCGGCTTGCCTGCTAACAGAAAAACCCGAAGACCCACGTCAATTTTATTATGAATGTCCGTTTAATTGCTTTAGCGCCAATGCTCAAGGGATTAAAGCTTTGTTAGAGCTAAAGCCGGACATTGCTCTGATGGAACCGACTGGCAGTAACTACAGTAAGCTTTGGGGTACTCATTTAGCACGAAGCGGGGTAGAGGTGCGGTTGGTCGGTCATAAAGAGTTAAAAAATTATCGGGCTAATCATCTTGCCTTGCCAGACAAGGATGATGATGCAGATTCGTTAGCCTTGGCTTGTTACTACTTCGACTACCACGCCGACCCACGGCGATTTGTCCAAATCCGCGACCTGACGATAGTTAAAATTCGAGAACTGGTGCTGAGACTGGCTCACCTCAACCGAGTGCAATCACCCATTATCAACCGTGCCCGTCAGGATTTAGCCTGGCAGTTTCCAGAGGTAGCACTGGTACGCTCTCTGCGGGGTGAGTCTGGTGAAGTGCCTTTACTTTGGGGTTGGCTAGCTGGTGAACGCAAAAGTACGCGTTACGATCGTCTTTACGCTCAAACGGCTGGCTTGGGGATTACAGACACGGTTCGCCAACACGCAAAACGCATCTGTAATCTCCAGCGCGAAGAATACGCCATTGAGGTAGAGTTGCAAGAATTGCTTACTGACACTCGCTTTCAACCTTACCGTCAAGTTTTTAAAAAGTTTGGTTTTGGCGATCGCCTTTGTTGTGTGCTGATATCCCAGATTTACCCGCTTGAGGGGTTCTTAAATGAGGATGGTAAGCCAGAAGTAAAAATTCGCCAGGGGCGAAACTCCAAAAAGCCCACTAAACGCCACCTTTCATTAAGGAGATTTCAGAAAGCTTTAGGGGCTGCCCCATCGCTGGTGGCATCGGGTGATAGCAAGAAAACTAAAGTTGTTGGTGGTTCTGACTTGTGTCGCAAGGCTTTGTGGCAGTGGGTATACACTCGAATTGAGCCAAAGCGATCGCGTCTAAAAAATGATATTGGTCAACAATTGGGTAATCAATTGGATGTTGAGAAAGTAGCCGGTCGCCCTGTGAAGCTTGTCAGAAATAGAATTGCAGCTAAAGCCACAAAGCTGTTATTCAGGGAACTAGTTAAAGGCTTGACACTAGATTGTTAGATAAAAAATGGTACAACCGTTATGGTTTTTAAAAAATTTGATAGCCCGTATCATGCTGCTATTGACCGAGCATCACGTATTTTGTCACCAGGAACTATCCATAAAATTCTGGCAGAAAGTTATTTTGGATTTCAAAAGTTACCACCAGACATTATGGCAGCAGCTTGCATTATTGTCTGTTTGCATAGAATTTGTCAAAGCTCAACAGCCTTATTTGTATTTGCAAACTGTTATAAACCAATAGCAGAAAATATAATCCATCGTGTTCCTGGGCACTCGAACGGGCAAGCTTATGTAAAAGCTGTTTGTGGTCAAACAGTTAGCTGTGAACAAGCCTCATCACTGTTTACTAACTGCCCTGAGTGCAAAGAAGTGTGGAAGCAGATGTTGAAACCAATAACAATAGATCGGGTAGATTATGAGTGAGATTTTGACTGGCTACTACAAACTTGAAGGACAGACACCCGTTGCTGTTGAGTCGTTTATGGAGTGGTCTTTCTGGATGGCGGCGGCTGCCATTGCTGACACCACAGTTATGGTCAACGAGTTCAACTGCTGCATGATTTCAACCAAGTTTGTTGGCATCGACTTAAACCCTGGCAGATGTAACTCTGGGTCTAAACCAATGGTGTTTGAAACGTTAGTTGTGGGTGGGGCAATGGATGGAAAAAGAAATTTTTACCCCACATGGGATGAAGCAATACAGGGGCATCTCAAAATATGCACTCAAGTTCATAAGTTAACTAAGAGTTAACTACGAGTTGTCTATGCTGGAGTGAAATCGAGGTAGTACTCCTTGCCTGCCTCAAAGAACTCTTTAGCCTTGGGATTAGTAACACACATTTCTAGCTTGCCATTAGGTGTCGCCTGCCAAAAGGATTTGTTCTCTTCACTGCTTTTGAGAACTGGAGCTAAATTAACTATTGTGTTACCACTGGCAAGATTGTTTACACTTTCTGCTAAAAATTTAGCTCTCATATGGATCTCCAAGAATTACTAGAATGGCTGATTTCCGTACCATCAACCTTTATAGCCTATTACGATGATTTGTACGGGTATCCTTTGGGTAGGATGCGGCTTGTAGGTATGCTCTGTTTAGGTTTTGCCTTCTGGTTTGCAGTTTTGAGCCTTTTGTTCACCCACAGTTACTAGAGTGAAAAATTACTAAAATTTGCAGCTTGGGCAACAGCTAGTGTTACGGCTCCTGGTTGCCCTTTTAATTGGAAAATTTGTTTGGGAACTAAAAATTTCACCCCCAATTGTTCTGTACTCAACGAGAAGGAATTAGTTAACAATAAGTTGAGTTGAGTGGCTGCAAGAATCGCTGCGGCTTCTGCTACGCTGGGTGTACCTACTTCTTGGTTGGTAATTGTACTAGGGTTGGGAACCCAGACACGGCGAAGAACTTCGCTACAAAAAGTCTTTAGAGGCAAATTGCGTAGGTGGCAAAATTCTACTAAGCCAACTTCCGAGGCTTTAGTGTCGATAGTAGCAATACCTGCGATCGCACTTTGACAAAGTTTATTTTCTTGAAAAACTTGCTCAATTGCTAAATCGATTAATTGCGATGAAGTTTCGCGTTTACAACCAATTCCTACCCATAAAACTTGTTGTAGTTGGTGCATTTTCTAATTCAGTTTGTGTTTTTACTCCAATAGCCAACCAAATAAATCTCCCACCGTCAGCTTCAATTCACTTGCAAAATCTGGTACAGGAAGTAAAGCTTGTAGTTCATCCACCGTTACTGGTTGTTGATTGCGTATGTAGACGAACACAGTTTGTTCTTCTGGATCGATCAGCCAGCCCATTTGTGTTTGATAATTTAGGCAATGCAGAATATTTTTTGTAACTTTCGTTTGTCTTTGGTCGGGTGATAGAATCTCGATAGTCCAATCAGGAGCTGCCGAAAATAAATTTGCTACCCTGCCATTTTCTTTGCGAGGTATTCTCTCCCAAGTAAATACTGCTACATCTGGGACAATCGATCTGCCACCAAATGTACACCGCAGTTCTGGATATGCTCGTGCAACTCTTTGCGGTTTCAAAACGCCATTAATAAAAATAATCAGTTCACCTTGAATGGTGCTATGTTCTCCCTGTGCCATTGGTTTCTGAATAATTTGACCATCGATATATTCACTAGTGGGCTTGGTTTCTGGTAGCATTAGAAACTCTGCCAAAGTTATATTTTTTGATGGTGTTCGTACCATTTTTCAGCCTCCAAGAAAACCTCTATTGCAATCACACCAATTGTGATTAAATAACTGCGAAGACGCAAAGGACACACAGAAAAAATCAGCTCTTGCTTGACTCTGATTTCTCTAAGTACCTTTACGTTTATAAATACATTACATCCTTTCTAATATCTGAATACCTAATAGAGATAATCCCAACTTCAAGGTTCTAGCAGTCAAATCACAGATAATCAAGCGGGATGTTCGCTGTGGTTCCTCAGCATCCAGTACCCGAACTCCTCGATCGCGGTCATAAAACTGATTAAACTTTTTACTTAGTTCGTACAAATATTCGCATAAACGATGAGGCAATAAATCTTGCTCTACACTATTAATAACTTCATCGAGTTGAAGTAAATATTTTGCCAGTGCTAATTCGGTTTCATGCTCTAAAACTACAGCATGATTTCCTAACTCTTGAAAGTTAATATCACCCTTGCGGCTAATTCCTTGAATCCGCGCATAAGCATATAGCATATAGGGCGCAGTATTGCCTTTTAGATCCAGCATTTTGTCGAAACTGAAAACATAGTTACTAGTGCGGTTTTGGCTTAAATCTGCATATTTAACTGCACTAATTCCCACTACCTTGGCAACTTCATTAATAAATTCTTCAGTTTCTTGGCGTTGTTCTTCTTGTAATCTAGCTTTTAGGTCTGCATGGGTACGAGCGATCGCTTCATCTAACAAATCCCGCAACCGCACAGTATCGCCAGAACGAGTCTTGAATTTTTTACCGTCTTCTCCTAACACTAATCCAAAGGGCACATGCACTAATTCCACATCTTCGGGAACCCATCCGGCTTTGCGTGCTACCTGGAAAAATTGGGCAAAATGGTTTGCTTGTCCAGCATCCGTTACATAAATTATCCGCTTTGCTTCATCCTGCTGAATCCGATAACGCAGGGATGCTAAATCTGTAGTGGCGTAATTATAACCACCATCGGATTTCTGTACGATTAAAGGTAAGGGTTCACCTTCTCTATTTGTAAACCCTTCGAGAAAAACGCATTTTGCCCCTTGATTTTCTACCAGTAATCCAGATTTTTCTAAATCTTCTACAACTCCTGGTAGTAAAGGGTTGTAGAAAGATTCGCCCCGTTCAATTAACTTGATATCCAACAAATTATAAATTACTTGAAACTCCCGCCGTGATTGTTCGCATAGTAATTTCCAAGCGTGGAGTGTATCTTCTGCGCCTGCTTGTAATCTGACGACTTCTTGGCGTGCTGTTTCTTGAAAAGCGTCATCTGTATCAAACCGCTGTTTGGCTTGACGGTAAAAACTGACTAAATCACCAATATCTAAAGCATTAGCAGTAGTCAGGGCTTGGGGGTGGACTTCCCGCAGATAAGCAATTAACATGCCAAATTGCGTACCCCAATCACCGACGTGATTTAACCGTAGGACATCGTGTCCTTGAAATTCGAGAACGCGGGCGATCGCATCGCCGATAATTGTAGAACGCAAGTGTCCGACATGCATTTCTTTAGCAATATTCGGACTAGAAAAATCCACAATTTCCCGCTGTGGCGTTTTCGTAGTTGGGATTCCTAGCCTGGGATCTGCTTGAATACCGTTCAGTTGTGCTTCCAGGTATGCTGTTTTCAGTTTCAGATTGATAAATCCTGGCCCCGCGATTTCTGGTGGTTCGCAGATTTCAGATACATCTAATTTCTCAACTATGCTAGATGCGATTAATCTTGGTTGCTTTCCTAACTTTTTACTTAGAGATAAAGCCACATTTGCTTGATAATCACCAAATTTAGGATTACTAGCAGGAACTAAAATAGGATCTATTTTGGCGAAGTCTGTGCCAAAAGCCGCCATTAAAGCTTGCTCAAACTGAACTTTTAGTTTTTCTTGTGTAGGGTTCATATATAAATTTTATCTGCGAGAGAGAGATGTAGCTCTGGAAAAGCTTGATTATTTCACTCTAAAGTATATTCATCAAGTTGAAGCAAGGACTGTCAGCCTAAAGCACAACTGGTGTAAATTGTCTTTCATGCTTGGCATAACTTGCAGATTTTGACGATACTCCAGTAAATGCTGACATATTACTACGTTTGTTAACGTAAGTACGGAGATTACCTCTGTTTGTATAACCCCGAATTCCATTTACCAAGGTTGAAGTTGATAGGTGTGACACTACTACCCTACTTATGTACTTCGTTCCAAAGAAATTGCTAGAGATTCAGGTTTTAACCTTTAACTAGACAAATTGGACATCTGATATTTATAAAAAATATAAACTTTTCATCATTTACTTATTATATATAAGTTGAAATACTTAATGCTAATAACAGTGTATTAATAAAGTGATAATAGTCTTTTTTCAGTAAAAATACTTTAGATGAAGAACTATTTGAATATACCAAAAAAAGTAAAAAATCAGATTGACTTTGCAAATTCATAGCTGTTAGAAGTAAGAGACGACAGAAGAGAGATAGCTGCTCTAAAAAGCATTATCTAAATTATTTCTCCTACCTAATGACTCTAATATGAAACGTACTTTATTCACTGCTTTAATTGCCGCTACAGCTACCTTGACTGGATTAGTATCTAAAGTAGAAACAGCATCTGCTTCTGGTTTTACTTGGAATAATTCCTGGACTCAACCAACGGTACATAGTAAGTCTCAAACTGGTTTTGATGACACTCCTTTTCAACAATTTGTTCAAGCAGAAAGTGTTGCTCTACCAAATAGCGGACAATTTAAATTAGACCCCAATAATTTAAACCTAAAATACGACCACGATGTTTCTGTTTACTTTATTAATGAGGGTGCTGGTTATAGAAACCAGTTAGCGTTTGAAGCTACAGGAACTACTAATAAATCTGGGCTACTTTTTAATGATATTTCTTGTGAAGGAAATGGGTGTGTTGGTGGTTGGGGCGGTAATGCACTGAAACTGGGTGATGGTGTCAATATTGGTAATGTTACCGCAGGTACTCAACTCGATTTCTGGTTGAGAGCTGATGGTCTCGGTCGTGGCGACTCTGCTAATATCTTTGGTACTGACACTGCCTCTAATGCTGATAAATTACAGCACACAGTTGCTTATGCCTACAACAACTACATCTTACTAGCATTCGAGGATTTATACGGAGGTTTCCAAGCTTCAGGCATAGATTCTGCAACTGGTAGATGGAACGAAGGTTCTGACCGTGACTTTAATGATGTTGTTGTAGTTCTTGATATTGGTGAGGCAAATGTCAAGGCGCTAATTGGTACTAGCGTTCCCGAACCATCTGTTACTCTGTCAATGTTTGCGGTGGGAGCAGTTAGTATGTTTGGCTTGCGTCGTCGCCGTCAAACTCGCAGCATTAACTAAAGTTTGAAATGTTGTTTATTTTAGGTGCTTTTACTTTTATTGTAAAATAATAAGCGATTAATCGCATTTTCACCCGTAGACTTATACGGGTGAATTTACGTGTATAGTGGCATTTATCTTTTATATACCACGATCGCGTTCTAAATCATCAATTACTTTTTGCAAATACCACTCGTCTGACATCCCTGGATAATAATCTTGCTTCTGCTCAATTAATCGTTCGGCAATTTCCCAATATCCTCCGACCATTCGCAAAAGTCGCTGACGCAGTAAATTATAATTTTGCTTTTTAGACTCTGGATTAAATTTATGAATTTTTTCTAGACTACTTAAGACTTGTTGATAATTTACCCAGTCTTCTTGTTCGCAAAAAATACTCGCTGCGCGTTGATAATTCTCCACGGCGTTTTGCATTTCTTCTATGCAAGAATAGGCAATACCGCGATTGTAATAAGCTTGAGCATCATTAGGATTAATTTGCAGTGCTTGGGTGTAATCCTGAATTGCACCTAGATAATTGCCTGTTGCCCGATAGGCATTACCTCTAGCAATATACACTAAAGCATCTTTAGGTTGCATCTGGAGTGCTTGATTAAGATCCGCGATCGCTCCTTGATGATCTCCTAACACAGAACGTGCTTTGCCTCGATTGCGATAGACAATGGCATCTTGAAAATTTAGTCGCAATGCTTGATTAAAATCTGCGATCGCTTCTCGATAATTACCCATTTTGCAGCGCACAACCCCACGACAGCAGTAAGCTTGGGCATCTTGCGGATCGGCTTTCAATACCCAGTTTAAATCGGCCAGTGCCTCTTGGGTGTCTCCTTTTTCAGCCTTTTCTAATAATTGGGTGAAGTATTCTTTTGTGGATAAAATTGGTGCATTTGCAGAAGGCGACTGCTGTATTGCACGTAATTCTTGGGGTTGTAACTGTTTAATTTGTTCGAGACACAGACGACAATTCTCTTTGTCTTGCTGCTCTAAATATAACCCAGCAGCTTTTTTAAAGTTAGCGATCGCATCTTGAATATAACCCTGTTTGCGCCGCACCATCCCCCGTAGCTGATAAGCAGCAGCATAACTGAGATTGAAACGTATAGCGCGTTCAACGTCCTCCAACGCTCCCGGCAAATTTTTCAGCGCCAGCCTTGCTAATGCACGACAATAGTATGCCTCTACACTTTCAGGATTCAGCTTCAGCGCTTCGGTATAATCTGAAACAGCCTTGAGAATTACTCCTGAGTCATAGTATGCCAAACCTCGTTGCAAATAAGCTTCGATAAAGTAAGGTGTTAATTGTATAGCCTGGTTAAATTCCTCAATTGCTCCTGCATAGTCTTTCTGCTTAGCCTTGGACAATCCTCTATGATAAAATTCTTCATTCATGGCATTTATTTGGTTGATTGAGTTCAATTAAATTCCAGCAGGCTTGCTTTGTAGCTTAACGTATCCACTCAGTCTTGATATTCTAAGTATTCAGCGTAGCTTTGCTGCATTTCGGAATTTTTAGTCAAATAAAACAATATACATCTATTTAATTGAGTTAAATATCAATATGCTTCGGTTAAGGATTATTTGTGGAGATGATTGGTCGATGAAGATGCAATTTATCACCTGTCTAGATGAGAGTTTTAGGTTTATCTGAACCGTCTTTAGTTAAATGTAGGTTAAATAGTTTTTTCCGAAAATCTACCTATAGGTAATTCCTCATGATAAGCTATTGCAACTAAGCTGACGAAGTAACACCTAATTTTTATATATTTTGTTATATGGTAGATATCTATATTATTGACCTACTTGTAGTTGGTCTCCTTTTGCTAATGGTCACCTTGGGGTCGGGTTGGATTACTCGATTACCTCTTTCTTTCGCAATTATCTATCTGATTGTTGGTATTTTGTTAGGGCCTTATGGCTTCGGACTGATTCAACTACGTCGAGATGAAGTGTTCAATGCTGAATTCTTAGAAAAGCTCACAGAACTCGTAGTAGTTATTTCTGTGTTTAGCTGCGGCTTAAGAATTGTTCGTCCTCTCAAGTTAGAAGTTTGGGGAATTACAGCCCGACTTATTGGATTTTTAATGCCAATTTCAATTTTTGCCTTAGCTGCTGTAGGTAAATTCTTTTTAGGTATGAATTGGGGAGAAGCGATTTTATTAGGAGCAATTCTCGCCCCAACCGATCCAGTATTAGCTTCCGAAGTTCAATTGACTGATGTTAAAGATAAAGATGAGTTACGCTTTGGTTTAACTTCTGAAGGTGGGTTGAATGATGCTTTAGCTTTTCCGTTTGTTTATTTTGGGATTTATGCTCTAAAAAATGATAATTGGGGCGCTTGGTTTAAACAGTGGATTTTAGTTGATTTAATTTGGGCGATCGCTGCTGGGATTGTCATGGGATTTTTTGTTGCGAAAGTAGTAGTTTGGTTAGATCAAAAAATCCAAAAACGTCGTCAGGTTGATGAGTTGATGGAAGATTTTGTGGCGATCGCTACAATTTTGTTAACTTATTCTTTGACAGAAATTGTTAATGGCTATGGATTTTTAGCTGTATTTGTTGCTGGGTTAGTGGTTCAGCGCAGTTACAGAAATTCGGAGAAACCACTGGAACAATTAGAATTTATCGAGCGAATGGAAAAGCTCTTAGAAATCGGCACAATTTTAATATTGGGGTCGATATTATTAGTTAAGCCGATGCTCAACTATGCTCCTCAATCTTTGCTAGTGGTATTTTTGTTGTTTGTAATTATCCGACCTGTAGGAGTCTGGATTAGTACAATAGGAAAACGTCCTATATATTCTCACCGCCGCAGCTTGAACCCAGGAACACGTTTATTATTCGGTTGGTTTGGGATTCGCGGTGTTGGCTCTCTATATTACCTTGCCTATGCGTTTGGTAAAGGCTTAGAAGGCAAAGTTGGGGAGCAAATTTCCTGGATAATTTACACTACTATTGTAGTTTCTGTGATTATACATGGAATTACCGCGACTCCCTTAATGAAGTGGTATGAACGCACCATCGCCAAGTACGCAAAGCATACTCCTCCTGACACAATTGATGAGTTTGAATAACAATAAATTGGAGATTCATAATTAAATATATAAAAATCCCAGTATCTTCAAGATACTGGGATTTTTTTAATGAATGATTTAGAAGTGAAGAAGAGACAAAAAAGAGTAAATAAATTGTTATTGTCTCCCATTCCTACTATTTTCTACTTATTTGTCGCCTTTTCAACTAACTCTCCAGCTTTCTCAAGTAAATTAGGCTCAGACTTTCCTTCAGCCTTTAAATTTCTTTCGTAAGCTTTCTCCATAGTTCCCAGATTTTGAGCATCTTTTACCGCTTCTTCATAAGACTGTTGTTTATTTTCTTCTTGAAGACCAACACCTGGGTCATATTCGTTAGCGCGGTTAATTTTTTCTTCTGAAGTTGGTCTATATTCTCGAGGTATTAGCTGCAATTCTTCGAGTGTTGTTGCATAACTAGCTTGTGGAGTCAAAATAAATGAACCAGACAAGCTGACGAACATCATTAAGCTAACAATTAAGAAGCTTCGTAAAGCTTTTTTTAAAGTTAGTAGAATATTGGGCATGGAAAAACTCTCCTTTATCGTGATTTTTTAGTTTGAGCCTTTATTATGTATAAATAGATTCAATTTCTTAGGCTCAAAGGCATCCTAATTGTTTAAGTACAGTTCTTCCTTCCACCGCAAGATATATTAATTTTTAACTTAAGATGTAAGGTGTGTTATTCCAAAGGCTAACAAACCTTAAATTGTGATGTTGCTGTATGCTTGGTCATCACACCTTACTAATACTAAATTTTGATTTCTTACTCATTCTTTATCGAAAATCTTCCACAAAATTTATTAACTTATAACCAACTGTGATTAATTTTAATTCCTCGGCTTTGCATCGTCTCTTCAAATAAATCTGTTGGTAGTGCTTCTTCCACAGGAAAAACACCTGGTTTTTTGAGTTTACCTTCTAACAATAATTGAGCAATACTACCTGTACCGCAACCAGAGGCAACTGCTGTATTTTCGTAGACTAAATTTGAACAATAAACGGCTGTTTGATTATTTTTTTGTCCTGTAACTTCAGAACGAACCGCTACGCCAATACCACTAAAATTATTAGTGACATCTGTCATCAAATGGCTGACATGAGAGAGAAATTCAATTGCATAACGACGTTGCATTAACCACTTGGGAAAAATATGTGCTGTAATCCAAGTCATGTGATTGTAGAAATCGGGTACAGAACCAAATTTGGTAATTACAGTTTTGATTGATGGGAATGCATGGGGCAGTGTAAAGGTTTCTGGCATATCAAACCAATAAACTCCACTGCTTTCATAGGGAGGTGGAAAGTTAACTATTTCCCTTTGACTATAAGGCTCGACTTTCTCCCATTTTCCATTTATCCAAGCTTCAAAAGGATGTTGCAATCCCAGAAAAGTTGTTCGCATGACTGTAATCCCAGCACCACCAGAACCAGAAACCAAATAACTTAAATGTATCTTTTCTGCTTGCTCTAATTGTTCAACGCCCTGACGTACCATGCTGTTAGAAATACCAGGAAAAATCCCAGTATTAATAATCGCAGTCACTCCGGCCGCAGCAGCTTGTTGATGATGACTCAGAGCCTTACTAGTATAAGAACGGTGGTCGCTGACATCTATATAGTTAACGCCCTGAGCAATACAAGTTTCTAGAACATTAGTATCTCGGTAGTGGAATGGCCCAGCACAATGGATGACTAAATTAGAGTTAGCGATCGCTTCTCTTAATTTATCAACTTCTGCTAAGTCTAATACTAAGAATTCTATTCGCCCACTTGAAGATAAGTTAACGCTATTGCCAGTCTCAGCAGAACGTCCAGTAATTGTAATTTGTGCCTGCGTATAGGTAGCTAGATCCTGAGCAACACTGCTACCAATCCGCCCCCGTCCGCCAAGAATTAAAACTCGGTCTGTCATTACTCCAGCATTAGCAACTCTAACTTTATTTGACCAGTTTTTTATCTCTTTTGTCATCAGTTACAAGTGTGATTTATCGCGTTTCATGAAATTCTGGCTACAGATATGTTGTCGGAGCGTATAGGTGTGCTACCCTACATTTGCGCTTCGATTTGCCTGACTACCGTTAGGGCTGAATAACTGACTCCAGCAGTACCTTCGCCGGGATGGGTGGAGTCACCAACTAACCACAGATGTTGAATTGGTGTGCGGTTGGCGAACCCAAAAGGGCCAAAAGTGGGTATTCTTTGGCCAATACCGCCAACTATACCGCGATCGCGGGCTGTGTAATCAGCAAAGGTACGCGGTGTTGCGGCTTCTGTGTGAATAATTGTTTCTGGTTTGAGATAAAAATATTGGCCCAGACGAGCGATCGCTTGTTGGGTATACTTTTGTTTTAATTGTGGATAATCTTGAGTTTGCCACCACGGTGTAGGATCGACGAATGATGAAGCGATAATTGTCGCTTTACCTTCAGGGGCGCGACCATCTCCAGGATGACTGACGGAAACAAATAAGGAATTATTTTCGCCAATGGGGCCATTGGCATCATACATAAATTGCAGATGCGGCGGACATTCCAGCGGAATAGCGCTGGCGTCTACACCCAAATAAACCACAAATGCGCCTGATGCTTGGGGCAGTTTTGCGACTCTGTTTTGATAACCAGATGGTGCATTTTCTCCTAATAACTGCACTAAGTTTTGGACGGTGACATTGCTAATTACATGGTCGGCTGCTTCTGTCCAGACTTCGCCAGTTTTTTGATTTTTAATCGCCACAGCAGTGGCTTTACCGTTTTCGACTTTGATTTGTTCTACTGTGTGGCGCATCAATAATTTGCCGCCATCTCGTTCTAAGGATTGTACCAAGCGATCGCTTAATACTTGCATACTACCTTGGAGATGAAATAATCCTTGGGGCAGTTGCGATACACTCAAGGCTGTGGCTGCATAAAGTAATGCTGTTTCTTCTGCATTCACTTGAGAATATAACTTCAGTTGCAAATCTAAAAATGTTCTCAATCGTCGCTCATTTCCCACTCTGCATAACCGTAAAGCATCTCCCACTGTGAGCAAAGTAAAGGGTACAGTAATTAATGTGCTGGGACGTATTGCTTGGATTAGCTGCCACAAATCCCATAAATTACGTGGTGGTAGTACCGGGTCGCGTCCTTGAAATTCCCAACTAACATTAAATAATGTTGCCATCAATTGCCAAAATGGTTCGCTACCAGGAAACTGCCTTTGTCGTTCCTGTTGCCATTTTTCGGGGTCGCGCCAAACGTTAATCGGCGTACTTTCTCCAGGTAAATACACCGCACAAGCAGGATCGCAAGGTGTCGCTGCTGGTAAATCTATTTCTAATTCTGAGAAAATCCGGTGGTGAATTCCCCCTGCTTCCAAACCTGCAACTTGAGTTGCACCGACATCAAAGGTAAATCCTTGGCGTTTAAACGTCGAAGCACAACCTCCCGGCACGATCGCTCGATCTAAAATTAAGACGCTGTAACCTCTATGAGCTAATAATGCCGCAGCAGTCAGTCCACCGATTCCCGCACCAATGACGACAACACGAGATTTAGTTTTCTCAACAGAAATCTTGGACATTGATACTTATTTTTTATAATTCTTAATATTACTATTAATAATTTTACAGCGTTTTTTATCCATTTGAACTGGAATCACAATATCCGCCCTGCATTGTTAATGCATGAGCTTGTAGTGTTAATGCATCGGCTTGTACTGTTAATGCATCGGCTTGCACTATTAATGCATCGGCTTGCACTGTTAATGCATTGACTTGCATTGTTAATGCATTGACTTGCATTGTTAATGCATTGACTTGCATTGTTAATGCATCGGCTTGCACTGTTAATGCATCGGCTTGCATTGTTAATGTATCGGCTTGTATGTCTAATTACTTACCTGGAAACTACTATAAGTCGTGGATAAGATATAAGGAGTAACATAGCTCCTCCTACACAAGTAGTAATGACCTCAACTCTAGACAAACTTCCTCGTCTAAATGCTCCAAAGCTGCATAAATTGCCGAATGGTTTAACAATCATAGCCGAGCAGATGCCAGTTGATGCTGTAAACCTCAGTTTATGGATAAAAGTTGGCTCGGCTGTAGAATCTGATGCAATTAACGGCATGGCTCACTTTTTAGAGCATATGATTTTTAAAGGAACAGAACAACTGGCTAGCGGCGAATTTGAACGTCGAATTGAAGAACGGGGTGCTGTGACTAATGCCGCTACTAGCCAAGACTATACTCATTACTACATAACTACTGCGCCTAAAGATTTTGCCGAACTTGCACCATTACAAATAGATGTAGTATCTAATGCCAGTATTCCTGATGATGCTTTTGAACGCGAACGATTAGTAGTTCTTGAAGAAATTAAACGTTCAGAAGATAATCCCCGCCGCCGCACTTATAGACGGGCGATGGAAACAGCGTTTGATAGGTTACCCTATCGGCGTGCCGTATTGGGGCCAGAATCAGTCATTGGTGGACTAAAACCCCAGCAAATGCGTGATTTTCATGCTAGTTGGTATCAACCCCAGTCAATTACTGCTGTAGCTGTGGGTAATTTACCTGTAGAAGAATTAATTGCAACCATTAGCGAAGGATTTACACAAGTTTATAGACGCGATCAATCGCCTTTCTACAAGCAGACGGGATTAATCGAGTCTTTAGAGCTTGAATCACCATTTACGGAAATAGTTCGTCAAGAGTTTAGAGATGAAACCCTGCAACAAGCCAGATTAGTGATGCTTTGGCGGGTTCCAGGAATGATAGAGTTAGAGAAAACTTATGGACTTGATGTTTTAGCAGCAATTTTGGGACACGGACGAACATCAAGACTAGTGCAAGATTTACGAGAAGAACGAGAATTAGTTTCCTCAATTTCTGTAAGTAACATGAGCCATCAGTTACAAGGAACATTTTATATTTCAGCTAAATGTGCAGTGGAAAATTTAGCTCAAGTAGAAGATGCGATCGCCCAACACATTCGCAACTTACATACACAGTTGGTAACAGAATCAGAAATTGCCCGTGTGCGGCGGCGAGTAGCCAACAGATTTATCTTTGGTAACGAAACACCAAGCGATCGCGCCGGGTTGTATGGCTACTATCAATCTTTGGTGGGAGATTTAGAACCTGCATTTAACTACCCAGCAAGAATTGAGAACCAAGATGCGATTGATTTAATGGAAGCAGCTAAAGAGTATCTTTCCCCAGATGCTTATGGTGTAGTTGTAATGAAGCCGTAAATTTGTCAGTTGTCATTAATCTAAAATCTCAAATCCAAAATCGCACGATGTGGACTCAAATCGACGCGCATATTAGCCAAATAACAGGTGAAAAATTTCAAAGCCAGCAACGGCGATCGGTTGGTGGCGGGTGCATCAATCAAGGTTACGCTGTCTCCAATGGGCAAATAACCTACTTTGTGAAGTTAAACCAAGCCTCGCAAGTTGCAATGTTTGAGGCTGAGGCGCTGGGTTTAGAGGAAATGCTACTAACAGCTAGTATTCGCACTCCCAAGGTTATTTGCTGGGGTGTGGTTGATAATTCTAGTTATATTGTCCTTGAATGGTTGGAAATGGGAAGCGGTAACACCAAATCATGGCAAGAGATGGGACGCAAACTAGCAGCGATGCATAAAGCTAGCAGCAGTCAAGGTTTTGGTTGGAAAATTAATAATACTATTGGTTCCACACCTCAAATCAACACTTGGACAGCAGACTGGGTGGAATTTTATACCAAACATCGCCTGGGTTATCAATTTCAATTAGCAAAGCGGCGCGGAGGTAATTTCCCGCAACAAGATAAGCTACTAGGGGCGATTCCTGAATTGTTGGCGCATCAAGTGCAGCCTTCCTTGGTACATGGCGATTTGTGGGGTGGAAATGCTGGATGTACTGCCTCAGGAGAACCAGTGATATTCGATCCGGCGACTTATTTTGGCGATCGCGAAGTTGATATTGCGATGACAGAATTGTTTGGTGGCTTTCCAGCAGCATTTTACAACGGTTATAACGAAGTTTTCCCTTTAGATAAAGGTTATCAGCAGAGAAAAACACTTTATAACCTGTATCACATCTTGAATCACTTCAATTTATTTGGCGGTGGTTATGGTTCTCAAGCTAACCGGATGATTGAGCAAATTTTGCAACGCTAACAGGACTCACTTCATTTGGCATTACTAACCAAAAGTGAACTGCTTCTATGAATAACCCCATTACTAACGATTACACAAATTTACTCATGGAAGTAAAACAACTAATTCGTTCAGCCCAATATCAGGCATTAAAGGCAGTTAATCGAGAAATGATTAACCTTTACTGGACAATTGGACAAATGATTGTCACTAGACAGCAGGGCAGTAGTTGGGGGAAGTCAGTAGTGGAACAGTTAGCAAAAGATTTACAAGCAGAGTTTCCAGGAATTAGCGGATTTTCTGCCCGTAATACCTGGAATATGCGTAACTTTTACCTTACATATAGCAAGAATGAAAAACTGCAACCAATGGTGGCAGAAATTGGTTGGACTCACAATTTAGTAATTTTAGAAAAGTGTAAAGATGACTTAGAACGCGAATTTTATCTTAAAATGACTCGTAAATTTGGTTGGACAAAGAATGTTTTAATTCACCAACTTGAAAATCAAACCTATGAAAAAACTTTACTAAATCAAACTAATTTTGATAAAACTGTTCCAGAATACATTCGTAATCAAGCCAAGCTTGCGATTAAAGATGAATATACTTTTGACTTTCTAGAATTGGCAGACGAACACAGCGAACGGCAGCTAGAACAAGCAATTTTGGCTAGGGTTGAGCCATTCTTACAAGAAATGGGCGGGATGTTTGCTTTTATCGGCAGTCAATATCGCTTAGAAGTTGGTGGAAAGGAATTTTTTATTGATTTATTGTTTTATCATCGTCAGTTAAAGTGTTTAATTGCAATTGAGTTAAAAACTGGAGAGTTTGTACCTGAATATGTAGGAAAAATGCAGTTTTACTTGGCTGCTTTAGATGATTTATCTAAATTACCAGATGAAAATCTTTCAATTGGAATTATACTTTGTAAATCTAAAGATAAAACTATTGTAGAGTATGCACTTAGAGAATCAAATAAACCGATTGGTATAGCAACTTATAAAATTGTTTCGACAGTACCACCGGAATTAAAAAATCAGCTTCCTCATCCTGAGCAAGTAGCTAAATTGCTAGAAGGATTAGATTAAAAAGAATGCTAACCATAGATGAGTTTGTAAATTACAATTACTTAAAAAAACTTTAGCCCTTTACCTCTGAAATTCTTTGTAATATCAAGTTCAAATATTTAGTTATAATTCCTATAGTCATTGCACTCTACCCCATCAAAGCTACGCTTTGTCTCTCCTCTCCTTGCTAAGGGGTAGGGTTCTCTAGATTTAATAAATATATTAAAGCGAACATGATATGAAATACTATCAACAACAACCTAACGCATTTCCTATTGATTATCTAAATAATTTGTGGGGAGAAATCCAAGCTTGTCCTTACTTTGCCATCAATAACCTCAACCGCGATTTTATTGCTACTAAAGGATTTTCGGTAGTATTTCAACGTTCTGGATTAGCAATGGTAGAACAACAGTTTCCCTACTTCAAGCCTTATTTGGATTTGGCTTTGCAACCAAATTGTAATGCTTTTTATCTCAATCCTTTACAGTTAAAAGAAGGCTCTCGTGTCGATCCGCATATCGATCGCTCTTTACGTTCTTACTTCAAAACCATTGAACCACCTGTAGTTGTAAGCGTGCTTTACGTGCGAGTACCTGCCAATATGGAAGGGGGAGAATTGGTATTGCGATCGCCAAAACGTCAACTTGGACAGATTAAGCCGCAAATTAATACTTTAGTTTACTTTCAGGGTGATTTAACCCATTCTATTAATGCAGTCAAAACCCCTGGCGATCGTCTGAGTTTGGTTTGCGAACAGTATAGTTTAAGTGAAGCTGAACTCCAAGAAATTCCTCAGTTTACTATCGAGTCAAGAAAAACTCAGTCTGCAACTAAGAAGAGAAAGTATGCCTGAGATATAGCAATTTTCAATTGAGTACAAGACAGACTTAACCCCCTTTCCACGCCACCAAGAGTAAAAAAATTCAAAACCTCTCTCCTTTTAGAATAGAGGTTTTGAAAGAGGTCAAAATTCTACTTCACTTAACCAACAGAAGAATTTGAGCGAACTTAGTTATGAAAATTAGATGTGTTTTAGCTTATTTAAGCCGATTCGCTAGCTAAACTAAGCAAACTTCGGGAACGCCCATTTTGAGAAAATTTTTCTTCTAAAATCTGTTGATAAACTGCTTCATACCCATCAACCATTTGTTGAACGCTGAAATTGTTTTCCACTTCTTTACGACAAGCATAGCGGTCTAGCTCTGTTACTCTGTCAATAGCACTGATGCACTCTTGAATGTTATTGCAAAGGAAACCCGTTTTAGCGTGAGAAATTACTTCTTGGGTAGATCCCAACTTCATCGCAATCACAGGTGTACCCGAAGCCATTGACTCAACCATCACTAATCCAAACGGTTCCCGCCAAGTAATGGGGAACAGGGTTGCTACTGCACCTCCCATCAAGGCATTTTTTTGAGCATGGTTCGCTTCACCCAAATACTCAATTTGTTTGCCATCAATGTACGGTTTGATTTGTGTGTCAAAATATTCCACATCAACCGCATCTATTTTACCTGCTATTTTTAAATCCCAACCTGTTTGTTTGGCAATTTCTATGGCTAAGTGCGTTCCCTTTTCTGGCGATATTCGACCTAAAAACGCTAAGTATGGCGGATCTTCTGGTTGGGCGTGAAACTGATAATTGTTAATATTAATTCCGTTGTAGACTGTTGCTACATAATTAAGCCCTAATCTTGGTTCTCGTTGAGACTCGGAAATGCTGACGTAAGGCTGTTTTTTAGCAAAACTAAATATCTTTTCGTTATCAGGGGTAAAAATACCGTGCAACGTATTAATCGTAGGGGTTTTGACTAGATTGGTGTAGGGTAGTGCCCCACACCCTATGTGAGAATGAATAATATCAAACTCTTCAGCGCGTTGATACACCGAAGCCAGTTGTAGCATATCGTATATGCTGTAATCTTTGATGCTGCGATCGAGTCTCAGAGCATGGGGATGAACTGACACTAGTTTTGCCAAACTAATAGAATCTCCCGATGCGAACAAAGTTACTTCATGTCCGCGTCGCACTAGTTCATCGGTGAGCAATCCCACTACTAACTCTATACCACCATAAGCTGGAGGTGGTACTCTCTCCAATAATGGGGCTACTTGAGCAATTCGCATTACAAACCTCCTAAAAAATAAGACTTGAATAACAAGTATTTTCTTTTCGTTTGCGTAGTGCTTATACTTGACTTCATCTGCACTAACAAGTAGCTTCAGGTACTAAAATTATTAACAATTGCATCAAAATCTTATGCTCTTACTTTCAGATTTTTTGTCTACCTTAGTAGATAAATTACTCTTTCCTTAAGAGGTAAATACATTCTAAGTTAATGAAATTTGGATAATATTTGGATTCAGATAATTTTTATTTAGTAAATAAATTTTTGTAAAGTTATTAAAGAATAACAGAGTATCTGATATCAGGCTAAAGATGTCAGATAAGCTATATTAATTATACAGGTTTAAAATATTAATTAAAGAATCAAGGTTGTAGACACTTAAACAGCGTGTTTCCTAACTTTAAAGATAATCAGTTGTGCCGAAGGATAGATTTTATCAAGTAAGTAGTTTTAATTCAGCAGCAATTTAAGTTAAGCGATATTAGGTTTATCCTCACTCCATCAATGAGATTACCAGTAAATTAAAAGTTAGACATGAGAGTAGCTTTTCCAATTGGGTAAAAATTTTAGTTAATCAACTAGAAATCTTCTATCTCTGGGATTAAGCATTTGCTAATACAAAAGTTTAAAATTATATAAACCTAGAGAAAGCTATGTCATTAGAAATAGAGACACTACAGGCTACACCACCAACTTCTACTTTTGAGACACACACTTATTTGTAGTTCCTGTAATCGAGCTTATCAAGCGACAAATAGGGTTAAACAAAGTTATCTAGGAGTTGCGATCGCTCTAGCTGCTGTAGCAATACTTGCAGATGATTCTAAAATCAAAATAGCAGCAATATCGGTTTCTATAGCAGCAGTTGTAATGTCCGCTATGGCTCATATACTCAAAACTCATTTTGAGCGTTCCTACACTCGTCACTAAAATAGAGACAAGGGATTGGGGACTGAAATCTACACTAAGCGTATTGCCTTTAATATGTGATTGCGAGTAAAACGACGCAATCACAACTAACTTTTTTAAGATTGCTTTCCTACGGTCGCAATGACGATTATTTAAGCGGACATCATCTAATTTGTAGTTTATAGCCGTATTTACACCCTTTAGGACATAATGACAAGCGTGAATGCTAGCAACAGTAATAATTTTGCCCCCTGCCTCCTGCTATATTTATCACATTGACTTTTTAGATTAAATATGATATTTTAGATTTTCACCAAGAAAAATTAAATATTAACGTGAATATCTCTCCACATCTCAAAAAACCGCGTGTCACATGGCAGGCGGTTTTCTCACTGCTGATATTTGTGTTTATGTACCTGCCTATACTGGTACTTGGCTTTTATAGCTTTAATCAGTCACCTTATAGTGCAACTTGGCAAGGATTTACCTTGGATTGGTATGGAAAGTTGTTTAGCGACGATCGCATTTTATCGGCTTTGCAAAATAGTTTAATAGTTGCTGGTTGTGCGGTGGCGATTTCAGCAGTGCTGGGAACCTTGATGGCGGTAGGTTTGGCGCGTTACCAATTTCCGCTGAAGAATTTATATCGCGGTGTTGCTTATTTACCATTAATTATTCCGGATATTGCGATCGCAGTGGCGACTTTAGTATGTCTAGCAGCGTTTGCCATACCTTTGAGTTTGTGGACGATAGTTGCAGCACACGTGGTATTTTGTCTGGCTTATGTGGGACTTGTGGTTTCTTCTAGACTTACAAATTTAGATCCCCACTTAGAAGAAGCAGCATTAGATTTAGGCGCGACACCAACCCAAGCATTTATCAAAGTATTATTACCTCAATTAATGCCTGGTATTGTTGCTGGTTGTCTATTAGCTTTTGTGCTTAGTTTAGATGATTTTTTAATTGCTAGTTTTACAGCTGGTAGCGGTTCTAACACTCTACCAATGGAAATTTTTAGCCGCATTAGAACAGGAGTCAAGCCTGATATTAACGCACTCAGTGTAATGTTGATTTCCGTATCAGCGATCGTCGCTTTTGCAGCAGAATTACTTCGCCTTTCTGGAGAAAGTAAAAGCTGAAAATAAATACTGAGAATTAGCAATAAAATTTATTTATTATTTAGTTATTAGTGAACTTTTTTAGCTGGTAAAAACGGCTATTTTAAAGAATAATTCAGAATTCAGATTCAGAAGTAGGGTGCGTTACGGTGTTAGCCTAACACACCAGATTACCGAACAGTACTGACTCATGAATTTAGAATTTAGAATTCACCAATTCTGACATATTTAAATACATACAAAAAATTCCGTGTTCGCTTCTCTACATCAGTGTTTTCAATAAGATAATATTGGGGCTAACTTTGGAGAAGATGCTATTTTCACTTCATTATGCAAATCTGCCAAAATCCCAATTGCTCAAATCCATTCAACTCTGATAGCAATAGATTTTGTGTCAGTTGCGGACAAAGCAACTTTGGCAAACTTCTCAGGAACCGTTACCGTGTATTAAGACTCTTAGGTGAAGGTGGATTTAGCAGAACTTACGCTACAGAAGATGCAGATAGACTAAATGCCCCTTGCGTCATCAAGCAATTTTTTCCCCAATTTCAAGGAACTGGACAACGCACCAAAGCAGCCCAATTTTTCAAAGAAGAGGCTTTTCGGTTGTATGAATTGGGAGAAAATCATACCCAAATTCCTAGATTACTTGCTTATTTTGAACAAGGTACTAGTTTGTACCTCGTGCAAGAATTTATTCAAGGAAAAACTCTTTTACAAGAAGTTCAGGAAAAAACCTATTGTGAAGAACAAATTTGGCAACTTTTAGCTGATTTGTTACCAGTTTTACAATTTATTCATACCAGTAACATTATTCATCGGGATATTAAACCAGAAAATATTATCCGCCGTGCAAGCGATGGAAAACCAGTATTAATTGACTTTGGTGGTGCTAAACAGGTAACACAAACCAGTTTAGGAAGACAAGCCACAGTAATTTATACACTTGGTTATGCGCCAACCGAACAAATGGCTGGATTTGCTTGTCACGCCAGTGATTTATATGCTTTAGGTGTAACTTGTGTGCGTCTTTTAACTCAATGTTTGCCTTTACAGGATGTTTCCGGACAGATTAAAGATCCTATTTATGATGCCATGAATGCTAAATGGTTGTGGCGCGAACGATTACAAAAAAATGGTATTAATATTAGCGACGACTTAGGAAAAATTTTAGATAAATTACTCAAACATTTACCGAGCCAAAGGTATCAAACAGCAGCAGAAGTTATCAAAGATTTGGAATTTCCACCATTGAACATTGAACCTGTTGCCTTAAAAATTGTTTCTATTCCTCAATCCATATTACCGCCGCTACCACAAGAAATAATAGTTCCATTACCTCCTTTAACAACTTTTGAATTTGATGTAGTGACAGTAGACACAGCAGGTAGAGAAGTTAGCCGCGTCAGTCGCAATGCAAACTTCTTTGCTGAAGAATTAGGTAAATCTGTCACCATAGAAATGGTATCAATTCCTGGTGGTACGTATATGATGGGTTCACCAGAGTTTGAAGGAGATGCTGACGAACGTCCTCGACACAAAGTCACTGTAGAACCATTTTTTATGGGAAAATTTGCTGTAACTCAAGCACAGTGGAGAGTAGTAGCAGCTTTACCGAAAGTCAACCGAGCCTTAAATCCCAATCCATCAAAATTTAAAGGTGTAGATAGACCAGTAGAAAATGTATCTTGGCATGAAGCTGTAGAATTTTGTCTGAGGCTATCACAAAAAACTGGACGCGACTATCGTTTACCGAGTGAAGCTGAATGGGAATATGCTTGTCGTGCTAGAACTACAACATCTTTTCACTTTGGCGAAGCAATTACCACTGATTTAGTTTGCTGTGCTGACGAACCAAAAAGCAAATTCCGTAAAGAAACAACAAATGTAGGCAGTTTTGAAGTAGCCAACGCCTTTGGATTGTATGATATGCATGGGTTAGTTTGGGAATGGTGCGCCGATCCGTGGCATAACAATTATAATGATGCACCTTCCGATGCAACAGTTTGGGAAGTTAGCGGTGATATACATCGTCGGGTGCTACGCGGTGGTTCTTGGAGTTTCAGTGCAGAACTTTGTCGCAGCGCCAGTCGTAGCTGGAATGAGTCAGATGGAGGGTTGAGGATTTGTGGCTTTCGGGTAGTATTTTCTGGGGAAGGAACACCTGAATATTAAGTTATAGCAGGAGGCAGTTCGCGTAGCGTGTCGAAGACAAGGCAGCTATGCTGGAGGCAGGGGGTAAAACTATTACTCTTCCTGACAATTCACGCTTGTTATTATGTCCTAAGCTATATGACTACGGCTATATAAACTTGAAAATCAAGTTTTGAATTTCTAAATCGAGTTTTGAACTTGAAAATCAAGTTTTGAACTTGAAAATCAAGTTTTGAATTTCTAAATCGAGTTTTGAACTTGAAAATCAAGTTTTGAACTTAAAAATCGAGTTTTGAATTTCTAAATCGAGTTTTGAACTTGAAAATCGAGTTTTGAACTCGTAAGGACTTACACAGCAATGATTGATTGTTGCGAGTATAACGCAGTATAGCAAAGCAATCCCGGTCTTAACGAGATTGCTTCGCTTCTCTACAACACACCAAGGGCGAACGAGACGCTTCTACTGACAAAAATGCTATGCAAACGCTCGTAATAACGAAAATACGTTACTTTGCGTAAGTCTTGCTTGTATAGCAAGTGAATTAAAGGTTAGGACATCTTGAAAGCCTGGATGCTAGGAATAGTAATGTTTTACCTCCAGCAAGAACAGCATAGGTGCCTTGTCTTCGACACGCTACGCGAACTGCCTCCTGCTATAAATCAAGTTTTGTAGTTTTGTCGGGTGCGTTAGTCCTAACGTCCATAACGCACTGAAAATCAAAAATGGTGAGCTAAACTAGATTGATTATTTGTCTTTATGATTTCGCTGAACTAATATAATGGTCATCGAAGCTCAAAATCCTGCTCTACCAGAGTCCGATGGAATCTTTGTAAAAAATTTCCAAGAACATCCTCAAAGTATTCTGTTGACTGACTCTATCCTGCCACGATTACAAGAAATTCATCCTGATGGTTATTATTGTATCGGTCAAGACTCCGGTATTTACTGGCGGTTGACGGAACCACCAGAACGCGGTGCCCAAGCGCCAGATTGGTTTTATGTACCTAATGTTCCACCAACTCTCAATAATGAGATCCGACGTTCTTATGTTTTTTGGCAAGAATTGATTGCACCGATGATTGTTTTAGAATTTGTGTCTGGAGATGGAGAAGAAGAACGGGATAAAACTCCCTACGAAGGAAAATTTTGGATTTACGAAAATATCATCCGTCCTCCTTACTACGGCATTTATGAAGTGAATAAAGCATCGGTGGAAGTATATCAATTAGTTGCTAATCATTACGAAAAAATGCTTCCTAATACTAGGGGGCATTATCCAATTGTACCTATGGGTGTGGAATTAGGTATTTGGCAAGGTAATTTTGTATTAGACAGAGAATTACCTTGGTTGCGGTGGTGGGATGAACAAGGTAATTTACTCTTAACAGGAGATGAGCGTGGGGAAGTTGAACGTCGGCGTGCAGAAGCCGAACGCCAACGCGCAGAAGCCGAACGCCAACGTGCAGAAACCGAACGCCAACGTTTGGAAACATTAGAACAGGAAAATCAGCGGTTGCGGGAACGGTTACGTGCGTTGGGTATCGATCCTGATGCGCTGGGTTAGCAAAAATGCCTTCACTTTAGAAAAGTAGGGCGGATCTGTTGATTAGGTATTTGGCGATCGCGTTTTTTTATTCCCAAAGTTGGGGACGAAGTTAGAGTAATATATAGAGCAAACTGCTTGTAGTTCTATCGTTGAGCTTAATTTTCTACTGCTAAACTTTTAACTCAAGGTAGCTGATATTAGCAAAAAAGGCACGAGGAAAAGTTTAATGAATACTGTTGTTCTCAATCTCAAAGCGATCGCTAATTTAAGCGATGAGCAATTTTATCAATTGTGTCTTGCCAATCGTGATTTAAGCCTGGAAATGAATGCAGCAGGGGAATTAATTATTGTGCCACCAGTAGGAGGAGAAAGCGGCAATCAAGAAGCAGACCTAATTACAGACTTGAATAATTGGAATCGTCAAGCTAAATTAGGCAAAGTCTTTAGTTCTTCAACAATTTTTATCCTGCCAAATGGTGCGAAACGTTCCCCTGATGCGGCTTGGGTTAAGTTGGAAAGATGGGAAGCATTAACACAAGAACAGCGAAAAAAATTTCCGCCACTTGTACCCGATTTTGCTATTGAACTGCGTTCTGAAACAGATAGGCTCAAACATATCCAAGAGAAAATGCAGGAATACATCGAAAATGGTTTGCTTTTGGGATGGCTGATTAATCCTCAAGATGCAAGTGTGGAAATTTACCGAATAGGAAAAGCTGTAGAAATTATACAAATACCAGCAATTCTTTCTGGAGAAGATATCTTACCTGGATTTGAGTTGCAACTATAGTACATTTTCTGCTGTGAAAAACTCATCCTTCGTCTTTATACTTCTTATTTTTACCCTTTTGGCACAAAGCACGAGCCAAATTTTTCCCAAAAATAAGCTTTATTAAATCAAGTTATTCCTTAACCAATATACTCAATTAAATTGGTTCTTTTATAAAGTTGAGAAGGCAGTATAACAATGTTCCAAGCCTTACCCAAACCAGTAACTTTTGATGAATTTATCGCCTGGTATCCAGAAAATACGGGGGTACGCTACGAACTGCACAATGGGGAAATTGTCGAAATGTCACAACCCACAGGGGAACACGAAGAAGTTAAAGGTTTTTTATCCAGAAAACTAACTGTGGAGTTCGAGCGGCTGAATCTTCCTTACTTTATTCCCAATCAAGCACTAGTTAAAGTACCAGAAAGAGAATCCGGTTATTTTCCAGATGTGTTGATATTAAATCGACCGAATTTAATAAATGAACCCCTATGGCCTAAATTTTCTACTGTTACTCAAGCAGTATCCATTCCTTTGGTTATTGAAGTTGTTAGCACCAACTGGCGAGACGATTATTTTGTAAAATTTGCAGACTACGAACAAATCGGCATCCTTGAATATTGGATTGTGGACTATGCTGCTTTGGGTGGAAAAAGATTCATTGGTAATCCCAAACAACCTTCTATCTCGGTTTGTCAATTTATAGATGATGAATATCAGATTAAGCAGTTTATGGGTAGCGACCAGATCATATCACCAACATTCTTAGACTTAAATCTGACTGTTCAACAAGTATTTCAGGCGACATTATAAACAGGTGGAAAATTATCGTCCAAAAACTCCTCTAGAGAAAATCTATCATCTAAATACTCAAGAAGCAATTGAGATGGAACTAAATAAAAAGCGTTGTGTTAGCAGCACAACGCTTTTTAAGAATTATTGTTTGGTCTAGGAACCAATTAAACCAATCTCAAATCAGAATAATTTGCCAATACATCATCAGATGTTAGAGTGTCGCCTTGAGCTTGGGGAGTCCAAAGAACTTCAATTGCTAAAAGTTTATCGCTGGGGATACTACCAATTTGTCGCAAAGCTTGACGCAAATCATCACCGCTATTTATTGTAGGGATTTCAAATTTGCCTAGTGTCGCTGCTAGTAACGTAACGATAATGTATTCGCCAGGGCCTTCAGTAATCAGACGGGTAGGATTATCGAGTTCACCACTTGGGGGTAAAGCTTCTTTGGTAAGGGCTGCTTTGAGTTGGTTGTTGACATTAGTCAGAGTTTCTTCGCTAAATTTGCTGCGTTCTGCTAATGACAGACGGTTGAACTGAGCTTCAGCTGAATTTAATCTCGCTTGTTGCGTACCACCACCTCCATATACCCAATACTCAGGATGGCGGAGTAAAGCTAGGCTAGCTTCTTGGATAACTTCTGCTCTCCCCTCTGAAGAATTGGTATCAGCAGTTTCAGCTATGTGGTTGAGTTCATTTTGCAAGTCACGAGCTTGAGCTAACAAACCCACTTGCAAACGAGTTACGGAAACTGGAGAGTTGGTGCTGTAATCTGCTTCTTCTGTTTGACCGCCAGAAACGCGGCGGAAACTTTGTACTAAGAAGTTAGCGATCGCCAAGAAAATTAAAATGGTAAATAGACCACCAAATCCGCCTCCGATACCCCAGAAGGGAATTAAAAACGGAAAGCCAAAACCACCGCCAGGATAGTATCCACCACCACCAGGATAATATCCGCCTCCACCTGGTGCGTAGGTGCGCGGTGTGTAGGTGCGGCTAGAAGGTACTCTAAATGAGCCGCCGCCAATTCGTCCTCCGCTAGCAGCTAATGCTCCATCGGCGTGACTCAGAGCCAATGTTAACACCAAGCTGAGGGCTAAGAAGGTTTTTAGCAGCGGTTTGATGGTTTGTTGTAGTTTTTTACGCATAATGCAATCGCTTCAAAAATGGAATTTTTTTATGATTTTTCCCGTATGTTCTTGGGATTCTTGCCGTGTCTGACTAACACTAGTCCCTCATAAACAAGCGAATTTGTAACATTCACTATTGGCTACATATTCAATTTACCGCGTCCGATCTTAGGTAGGTAGCGATCGCAGGGGGGATTTCTCGACAGGGGAACCGTACCTGAAGATATGTTTATCATTCAAGAAATTGGCAATGGGTAATTGTTGCTATGTTTTGGACTAGCATTTGACTACAGTTCTGAATTATATAAATGATTTAAAATTTTAGTGATTATTTTAACTGATTTTTTAATACTTGGGCTAAATTGTTGACTGTTGACGATACCCCTGTTAAGTAAATCCTAAGTAGGGTATGTTATGGCTTGGGCTTGACGCATCGCCAGATAATATAGCGCGTTAGTCAACAGTCAACGCTCCAACTCTTTCAACCTAGCTTTCAGTTCTTCCACTTGCTGTTGAGCAAGTTCCCTCTGTTGTCGTTCAGCTTCAACTTCCTGTTCTGCTGCTTGTGCCCTTTCTTCTGGAGTCGCTACCAGTTGCTTATCCTCATTAAAAAACCGTAATTTTGCCTCGTACACTCCTAAGAATAACTCTAACTGCTGACTCCATAGCCACCCATCAGCATTTGCTTCCAAAGGTTGATACTTACCACCTACTAAACGAAATCCTTTAAACTCCAAAGTGTCGGGGTGAAACCAAAAATATTCTGGGGTACGAAAAGTCTCTTGGTAAAGTTCAAACTTAAGACCTTTGTCAACTTTGGCAGTGCTATTAGAAAGTAATTCAATAATCACATTCGGATATTTTCCTTGTTCTGCCCATAATACCCAACTTTTGCGGGGGTGATTTTCACATCCCAAGACAACAAAAAAATCCGGCCCTCTAAAGTCTCGCGTAGTAATCTGTTCTGGGCTAAAATAAATCGTTAAATTTCCAGTAGCATAAAAATCATTACGGTTACACCACCACCATTTGAGACAGGCTAATAGTAGTTCGATTTGGTCGCGGTGCAAATCGCTTTCCAAAGGAGGTTCATCACTCCATAAATCACTAGGTGGAATGATAATATCTTCTGCTTCGGTATGTATAGTTAATTCAACAGGGATTTCCGGATTTTTGGCAGCCGTCATAAAGATTAATGGCTTTGGTTGTTGCCTCTAGTGTAATAGTAATCGGCTGTTGAGTTCTGACAATATAACCATCCTAAATCAGAAAGTTGAAATTTTTGTTATGGTCGCGTCCTTGGTCATTTGTCCTTAGTGTATGAGTACAAATTGCGAAGTATTAGCAGCTCCTTTTGGCACTCATAACTTTGTCACAAAGGACAAATGACAAATGACTAATGACACCAAACAGAAAAATATTTCACAAATGATTTGAGACTGCAATATCAATTTTTTGCAGAGAAAAAATGCTGCTTCACCACATCCAAGCGCGAGCAGTTCCAATAATCAACATGGGAGATAATTAAACCATCAGAATTAAGAGTTAATTCACTCCAACCAGGGATAGAAATATGTGGCTTCCAAGGAACAGGAGTATTCCAACTCAGTGTCCACTCAGTTTTAATTGTATCTCCCAAACGTTGAATGTTATGTAAATCCATCTTGGGATTTAAAAATAAAGTTTCAATAAAGCCAATCATTTTTTTATAGCGTTTCACTCCACGAAATTTATTCAGTGGGTCTTTAAAATAAACATCTGGAGCGTAAAGGCTGTAAGTTTGATTAGCTGGGAATCTTTGATAGTCTTCTTTGAGAATTTCAATGATATCCATAATTAAAAGATTGCTGAATTCAGCAATTCACCAATTCTGTATTCTTCAAATTTATATTTCATTCCATAAGCGTTCTAACTGACGCCGCCAAGCAGCTAGGATTTCTTCTCGCACCTCTGAGGTTTGGTTGATTTCACCCATTATTCCTTCTGCATAAAAGCGTTCCAAGTTTTGCATCGTGGCTTGCAGAGATTGTCCTTGCAGTTTTGCTGCTTGGATAACTTGGCGGATGCGACTTTCAACCAATCGATTGAAGACATTATCTAAACCGACTTCATGTAGAGACACCAGTCGAGCGATCGCTCTTTTAAAGTCCTCTTTTACCAAAGTGCTAGTGTTATGGTGAAACACTGCCCAAATTTGCCCATCATGCAAAGCATACCGTACTTCCTGAGTCTCATCAAAGTTAGCTGCTAAAAACTCTGTTAAAAAAGATTTGGCTTCTTGTAATGGTAATATTGGTAACAAAACTCGCAGCCAACTATTATCTTTCGACAGCAGTACCAACAGCCGAAAAGTAGAGGTGTTTACTTCCCAGGAATCAGGGGCAATTGCACCAATATTTGTGCCAAATAATTCTTTTAACGTAGCCGTAATTTCTTCAGGTGTCATAATGTGTTTGTTATATCTAGCCTCTAAATTTATTTTATTTTTTGTAAATCAAAAAAACTGAACCAATCGGCCCTTGATTTTCTAGATAGATTTTTTGGTTGTAATATAATCCTGGAGACATACCTCCATCAAATAAAATTCCTTCTTGAATTTTTCCCAAACAATTATTGCTAGCAATGCCTTCTAAGACATTATCAAACGCATCTGGTAGTAACTCTTGATTAATGTCAGATATTTCAATCTGGGAATTAGCTTTCACATCATTAACTAATAATATTACATATCCTCGTTCTGTAATAGCTGCCATAGAGCGATTAGTTGCACCTTTACAGGCAAATTCTCCCAAATCTTGACAAATATTTTTAAATTTACCTTGACGATAAAATCTGCCATTCCCTCCTACTAAATTGTAATTGAGAACATCGCTGTTTCTTCTACCAGCTTGGATAGTGGCTTGTCGTTGTCTGGGTGAACCTCCTGATATACCAAAGGAAGAACGCTTATTTTTAAATGCTCCTGAATATTCTACACCACGAGAAATATTTAAGCCTTGTGGTCGATTGTCAGTACCTATATAGTCGGCATTAATTGCGGCGATCGGTAGCTGTCCATTTAATTTGGCGTTATCACCAACGATGAGTTCGCGAAACTGTCTTGGTACATATTCTTTGCGTAGTTTTCCGCGAGCATCTTTAGCGTAGAGTTGATGAGATAAACCAAGATTAACTTTGAAATCTAATTCTGCTGATCTAGGATTAAATATAATTACATGGTTAATACCTTTGGGATTTTTCTGCCCTTGATTATTCGTTTTAAAAAAATCAATACTGAATTTGGGATTTTTTCCAGGACAAATTTTAGATGCTTTTGGTACTGAATTGGCGACAAGTTTTTGACAACCTGATAACAAGCTAGCACCAGCGATCGCCATAAATAACAAAAGTAAGCTTTTTCTAGACATAATCGTGCAAAAAACCCGCTACAGAATTACTATAGCGGGGAATAATTTAAAATTTAACTCTGGGGTTAACCTAATAACTAAAACTTAAGAGAACCATTCTAAAACAGCGTCTTCTTTGGTGTTAGTATTCCGGGATGGTGTTTCACGATTAAATTTCATCTGAATTGAGCGGGTTTGCTCGCCATCAGCAGCTACAGCCACAATTGGATAGTCAATTAAACCATCTTGGAAGGATATCTGGAAGCGGAATGTACCATCTGGATTGAGTTTAATTGGACGACCGCCAATTGTTACGTTAGCATCGGGTTCAGTTGCACCATAAACAATCAATTCTGCATCTGCTATCAACCAGAACTTGCGCGAACGCACTGGTACGGCGGAAGCTGAGAAGCCAACGCCTGACATGGTTAAACCTGACGCAGTAGGAACCGCCCACAAACCTACACCAGAAGGGAAAACGTAGGAACTGATGGCTTGTTCGGGGCCTACTAAACCTGGTGCTTGCTGCATGGAGCCAAACAGAGAACCAGCAACGCGTTGTGCTTCGGCAGATTCGGCTAGGCCAAAGATTTGGTCGTAAATGGGGTTGCCATTTGCAGCATTAACACCATTGGCACCATTGGCTGTTGCTGCTGCGGCCTTCTGGGCAGGTGGAACCAGTTCGTACTGAGTTTTTTCACGCAAGTCTTCTTCAAAGTCAACAGTGATGAAGACATCTTCAATCCAGTCAGAAGGATAGACGGGAGGAATACGTACTTTAGCAGAACGAGCGAGTACTAACCAGCGACCATCAACAGCCCGATAGCCGACATCGATCGTATAATCGCGATCGCTAACTGGAACTGGTAAATACCATTCTCTTGCTAGCTCGTCAGCAGGATATTCTTGAATGCTGTGGGGACTTTGAAAATCAATATTGATATCAGTAACATCATAAATCCGCAGTGCCAGTTGTTGTCCCCCTTGGCGACGCAGTTCTTGTTTATGTTCATTGGGTACATCCCAGTAAGTGTAAGCCCATTGGGGATCGCGGGGTAAGAGTACAATCCGGCTTTCACCATAACCAGAAGGCAGATCTGGGAGTCCTTCATCAACATCAGTAAGAGATCCACCAGTACGATCTTCCTGACCTAATTCAAACTTAGCTGCTTCCACAGTTTCTTGTGCCTCCAATGAACGAGATGGACTGAGCGAAATTTTGCTGCGCTGGACTTCTTGAATTGATGCGAGCAGTTGAGATTTACGCATTCGGCTATAGCGAGAGATGCTATATTCGCTAGCAACTTTACGTAGTTGCCGTAAGGTCATCTCCTCTAGTGGCGGGCGTTCTTTTGCCATTAATTTGGCCTCCAGTAGTTTAAGCGGTAAATGATTTCCCCTGGTTAAAGAATGCAGTATAAAATGTCATCCACTCCAGATGAATTTCTTATTCCTGACTCCTGGTTTTGCCCAGTTTTAAGTTTTTTAGTTTGTTTTTAAATCGAAATCATTTCCGATCGATTCCTTTAGTTATGCCTTTAGCATTTTTTTGGGATCGGAGGAGTTGTAATTTGTTAAGTCAATATTAACCACTAAGCATATGTAGGGATCAAGGGGTTTGAATAGATTTTTTGGCTATTTCACGAATTTATCAGCGCTTCTGGGATCTTATTGTCATGCTTTGATAACATTGTGTGGCAAAGTATCTTGTCTATCAGCCAAAATGTCATCATTTCATGATTTTAGATTTGATTTAGCCCCAAATCCAATCCCCAAAGGACTTTTGAGTAGGGAGTGGGGAGTGAAAGGGGCAAGAGGACAACAAAATAGAACTTCCAGAAATCTTTTCCCTCCCCTTGTCCTCTTGTGGTGAGTAAGAAAATTAATAATTGTACTCAGTACAATAAAGTCTAGGGTGTGTTTTCAAAGTATTAGCTCCCCCCAAATTACCTGAAAAAGGGTGGCTAAGATTTCCCTAAATCGCCTTTGCAAAGGGGGATTTAGGCGAGAAAAAAGTTAGGAGGCTAAACGAGTAGTTTGAAAACACGCCCTAAAGCTCCTGATTTTAGTTATGAATAGGACTTACGCACTCAAGCCTGAAACCTCGATCCCCCCACTACCCCCCTTAAAAAGGGGGAACGTCTAAAGTCCCCTTTTTAAGCAGGTTGGGGAATCTAAGTGCCTAAGTCCTAATGAAAAATAAAGAAAGATTTTTTCTGACGCTATGCGTTTGAAAAAAGGGCAAAGCCGGAGATTGCTAGACCTTTGTTCGTGATTCCAACCTTATAACGAAAGTGAGGATTGGAATCACAACTGGGCACTCTGTATGAGGCTTATAGCAGAATTGGCTGATTATTTGGAGTTAAGGGTTGAAATTTTCCTGCAATCCAAAATCAAACATCTAAAAAATTGGCACAGTCATTGCTTAATCACAAAGCACAAAAAACAAACGACAAATGACTAACCTGATTCTGGTTGTAGACGACGACCATTTAATGCGAATCTATCTGTGTGAGCTATTGAAAGAAGCAGGGTATCAAGTGGTAGAAGCGAGTAACGGTTTAGAAGCGATCGCTACCTATACTCGGCTACATCCAGATATAGTATTGTTGGATGCAATCATGCCAGAGATGGATGGATTTGACTGCTGCGCTCAACTGCAAGTACTTCCCAATGGTAAAGACACACCAGTGTTAATGATTAGCGGTTTTGACGATCGGGCATCTGTGGAAAAAGCTTTTGCTGTAGGTGCTACTGATTTTTTTACTAAGCCGATTCAATGGCCGATATTACATCAAAGGTTGCGCCGTCTTCTGGAAGCTCGTCGTGCCCAAGAGGAATTACAACAGCAAACTGCCCAGGCACAACAGCAAGAAGCACAACTGAGAATAGCCTTAGAGTCTACTGAGATGGTCATTTGGAACTGGGATATTCTGACTGACAAAATTACTTACTCAGGTAACTTAAAAGCACTTTTCGGCAGGGAAGAAGCCACTTTCAATCACACTTATGATGGTTTTATCAACCGCGTTCATCGCCAAGACCGCGATTTGGTCAGGCGATCGCATCAGCAGGCTATTGTGGATGGGGTAAAATATGACATCGAATTTCGAGTCATTTCGCCTGATGGCAGCATTCGCTATTTAGCAAGCAAAGGAGTTGTGTGTCGAGATGCATCTTCTGTGGCTGTGGGAATGTCTGCAATAAATATAGACATCACCAAGTGCAAACAAGTACAGGAGGCGCTAGAAGTTTATGCTAACCAGCAAGCAACAATAGCAGAACTCAGTCAAATAGCCCTAGCTGGTACAGAGTTGACTGCATTGATGAACTTATGTACCAGCATTGTTACTCAATGCCTAAAAGTTGAGTATTGTAAAGTTTTAGAATTACTACCAAATGGTAATGCATTACTGCTAAGGGCTGGAGTAGGTTGGCAATCTGGGTTGCTGGGAAACGCAACTGTCAGCGCTTTGATAAATTCCCAAGCTGGCTATACCCTGCTTTCCAGCGGCCCTGTGATTGTCGATGACCTGCGAACCGAAACGCGATTCAATGGCCCACAACTGCTACACGACCATCAAGTAGTGAGCGGTATTAGCGTAGTGATTCATGGCAAAAAGCGTCCTTTTGGTGTTTTAGGGGCACACACAACCAGACACCAGACCTTCACCAAAGATGAAATTTATTTTCTTCAATCTATTGCTAATATTCTAGCTGCTGCTATTGAGCGTCAACGAGTGGAAAACGCACTCAAACAAAGCGAAGAACGCTGTCAGTTAGTGGTGCGGGGTAATAATGATGGCATTTGGGATTGGAATCTTAAAAACAATCGAGTATTTTTTTCAACTCGCTGGAAGGAAATGCTCGGTTACCAAGAAGAGGAAATTTCCAATAATTTAGATGAATGGATAACACGAGTGCATCCAGATGATATGGGATTTGTCAGACAAGCGATCGCCGATCACTTTGCCAAGATTACCCCATTTTTTATTAACGAACATCGAATTCGCTCTAAAGATGGCGCTTACAAATGGGTTTTGAATCGCGGTCAGGCAGTCTGGGACGAAGATGGTAATGTAGTGCGGATGACAAGTTGTCATACAGACATTACTGAACGCAAATTAGCAGAAGAACAATTGCGTCAAAGCGAAGAACGTTTCCAGATAGTCGCGCGTGCTACCAACGATGTTTTATGGGACTGGGATTTGCTGACTAATAAGGTGTGGTGGAATCAAGCTTTACAAACACTGTTTGGTTACTCGATAGAGGAAATAAATTTCACTGCTCAATGGTGGAGCGAACATATACATCCAGACGACAGGCAGAGAATCACCACCCAAGTGCGGGCTTTGATCGATAGCGGTGAAAATTTCTGGTCAAATGAATACCGCTTTCGCCGTAGCAACGGCTCCTATGCCTACGTATTCGATCGCGGTTATCTTATCCACGACCAAACAGGTAAGCCTGTGCGAATGATGAGCGCAATGATGGATATTAGCGAACGGCAAGCCGTGCTAAACGAACGCAACCGCGCCCAAGCAGAATTACAGCGCCAGAATATGCGATCGCAACTGTTCGCTAATATCACCTTGAAAATTCGCCAATCTTTACAAATCGATCGAATTCTCCAAACCAGTGTCACAGAGGTGCAAAAGTTACTGCTCGCCGACCGTGTATTAATCTTGCGTCTACAGCCAAATAACTCTTTGATGGCGGTTCAAGAAGCAGTAGTTCCCGGTTTGCCCGTTGTTTTGGGGCAGCAAATTATCGACCCTTGCTTTGGTGACAATTACATCGAGCAGTACCGCCAAGGACGAATTAGTTCAATTAGAGACATCACACAAGCTGATATCCAACCTTGCCACGTGGAATTACTGCAACGATTTGCTGTCAAAGCCAACCTTGTAGTTCCAATTTTACTCAAAAATCAACTGTGGGGACTGCTAATTGCCCATCAGTGCGCTCATTCCCGCGAGTGGACTAGTTGGGAAATTGAACTTTTGCAACAGCTGGCAGATCAAATAGGTATTGCCTCGGCTCACAGCCAAATCCTAGAACAAGAAACTCGCCAGCGGCAAGAACTCGCCCGTTCCAATAAAGAATTGCAAGAATTTGCATTTGTCGCCTCCCACGATTTGCAAGAGCCACTGCGTAAGATTAAAACTTTTGGCGATCGCTTGAAAGTTACTTACAGCGACATTTTAACTGACCAGGGACGTGACTATTTAGAACGGATGCTCAATGCCGTAAGTAGAATGCAGACATTGATTGAAGACTTGTTAACACTTTCACGAGTTACTACTAGGGCCCAGCCTTTTGTATCGGTAAATCTGGCAAAAATTGCCCAAGAGGTATTGTCTGATTTAGAAGTGTATGTCCAGCAAACTGGGGCAAGTGTCGAAATCGGCAAGTTACCTACCATTAAAGCCGATCCTCTACAGATGCGCCAATTACTGCAAAATCTGATTGGTAACGCCCTGAAATTTCACCGCCCACAAGTACCACCTGCAATCAAAATTTATGGTAGTATTTTAAACAATCAAGTAAATAACATTTTGCCTGATTCTGAGCTTTGTCAAATCGTTGTAGAAGATAATGGGATTGGTTTTGAAGAAAAGTATCTCGATCGCATTTTTAATGTTTTTCAACGTTTACATAGCACTATTGAATACGAGGGTACTGGTATTGGTTTAGCTATCTGTCGGAAAATTACCGAGCGTCATCATGGAAGGATCACAGCCCAGAGCAAACCAGGGCAAGGATCGAAGTTTTTTGTTACATTATCAGTCAATTTTCATCCCTAATTTTTTTCCTGGAGAGGGATTAAGACCAGACTAAAAAATGAGCTTAATTGTACAATTGTACCCTCTAATTTCTATGAGTTATTTATTTTACAAATCGTTCATCATGTTAGCGATTAATCAAATTAGATTATTTCAGGTTTGAGACGGCTAATGCAATATGTGATTTGTCGTTAAACATCCCTAACTGTACTGCAAAAATCAAGCTTTTATAGCTCAAGATTTAGCTTGCATATTTGATTCTTTTTGTCAATGTATGACTTGCCATTTGTACCAAGTTAATAACTTGATTCATACTAATAAACCGATGCAAAGGAGACGATGCATAGTGAAGGGTCGAGAAACAAACGTCACAATTTTAATGGCTGATGATGATGAAGATGACAGGATGTTGGTTCGTGAGCCGTTGGCAGAAAGTCAATTGCCAATTGAACTATACATTGTTAGTAATGGTGAAGAGTTGATGGATTATTTATACCACCGTGGTCGATATGCTGATAACAGCAGTAAACCGCATCCAGGGTTAATTTTATTAGATTTGAATATGCCGAAAAAAAGACGGTTTGGAAGCACTCAAAGAAATCAAAACTGACCCACAACTGCGGCAAATTCCTGTTATCATGCTGTCAACATCAGGTGTTCAAGAAGATATATGTAATACCTACGATTTAGGTGCAAACTCCTTCATCATTAAGCCAGTGACTTTTGCCTCATTAGTTGAGGTGATGAAGACTCTAGGAAAAGACTGGTTTGAAATTGTGCAACTGCCAGCAGAAGCAATGGGAGACAAACATGGACAACAGCCTCATCAAAGTTCTGTTCGTTGATGATGACGAAGATGACTATATTTTGACTCGTTATTGGTTCAGTGAATTTCAAGTAGCAGACTGCGAACAGCTAATCAGTTATTACAAACTATTAGTACAGTTAATAGGAGTTAGATTTGGGAGTGTTGACTGTTAAGAGGAGCCGGAGATTCCAAAGCTTCGGTAAGGAATTAAAAAAATTAAAATGTTTGTTGGGTATATTAGGTGTATACTTGGTGATGAATTGTAACTAAAAACATTACATCACTGCCTAACATACGCTAGATAACATAGTGCATAATAGCAAAGCATTAAGGGAGCATCCCAATTTTGCAAAAAGAGGGTGAAAAGACCGATTTATTCGCGAGTCTCACTCGCGAATAAATCAGGGCTGTACATCAACACAAG
>JBALDB010000018.1:0-152112 GCA_036918135.1 Nostoc sp. | reverse complement strand
GATGGGAACGTCAAAAGGTTTACTTTGATGCATTCATTGACCTTGCTACTATCCACATCTGGATTAACAAAATATTATTAGTGGGATAGGTTCATATTGATTGGTCATTTTTTATTTACACAACCTTTTAAGTAAATGAAAATTTTGATTTTACAATCATGCAGCCGAGGAGCAAGTACTAGAAAAGCGCGCTCCCGCATTCTGCGGGAGCGCGCTTTTCATAAATACTTATGAAATCTCCATACATTCGCTTTTTTAGAAATAATGCTATAGTAAATATACTTCTATAATAGCTTACTATAAATTAGATATTATTGCTATTTACCGCTGATACTGATATCCTCCTTAATGTGAAGTCAACGCAGGTTTATTAGTAGATTTTCCTATAAATCGTCATGCTAGACTACAACACACCTGAGTATCTTCCTTCCTCAGAAGAGTTACCTTGCTCCGACGATACCCCTGTGGACAATGAACTACAAAACCTGATTCCCAACTTATTAAAAGCAATCTTGGCTTTAATTTGGCAAGACCGATGGGACTGGTTTTTTGGAGTTGATATGGGCATTTACGACCGTACACGTCAAATTCGACGAACTCCTATAATTCCCGATGGTTTCCTCAGCATGGGAGTACCACGCCGCAAGAACGATCCCAAAGGAAGGTTAAGCTATGTTTTGTTAGAAGAAAATAACGTTTCTCCGACATTGGTATTGGAAGTTGTTTCCCAAACTTACGGGGGAGAATACGATAAGAAAAAGACCGATTACGCTCAATTGGGGGTGTTGTATTATATAATTTACAACCCTGATTATTATCAGCGTGATAAACATGAACCTTTTGAAGTTTATCGCTTAGAAAATGGCGAATATATGCGCCAGCTTGGTGAACCTGCATGGATACCTGAAATAGGCTTGGGAATTGGTAGAGGTCAAGGTATCCATGAAGGATGGCAGCGCGAGTGGCTATACTGGTTTGATGAGCAAGGTAATAGATTTCTTACTCCAGAAGAACTTGCTCAACAAGCAACTATTCGCGCCCAACAAGAAAGTATTCGTGCCCAACAGGAACGACAGCAACGAGAATTAGCAGAAGAACTATTGCAGCGTTACCGAGAACGCTTTGGCGAACTACCTGATTAATGCTTTCTCAGATAAAGAACTACCTAATCAGATGGCAATTAACACTTAAAGCTAATTTCTAGACTGTAATTGGGAGGCAGAGTAATGACTTCGCCATTATAGTCAAATCAATCCTTCCATCGCGTGCTGCAAATCATTCGTCACATCAGCAACAGCTTGCCTAGCACCCAAACGATTCTCTTTATATGTTGGGTAACGTTCAGAAATAGATATGGGTTCACCCACAGTAAGTTTTACATTTTGTATTCCTAATTGCGGACGCTTGACAACTTTATAACCTTCAATTTTAGCAATCATATTCCATAAAATTAGAGTTGTTTCCGCAAACCTTTCTACTGTTGGTTTTTCTTTAATATAATTACCAGAAACCGCCACAAAACTTTCTACTAAACGCATATGCCACATGCGCGCATTTGCTTCTTCAGCAATCCGATCGCCTAAAGCTTTTTCGACAGCAGATACTCCTTTAACATCTTTAAATTCTTCTCTAAATATATAATTCCAGCCAGCTTGTTCTACTCGCCGACAACGGTCACTCAAAGTACCTTTGGACTGCAAATAAAAATACTGTTCTGATATTAGTAACGCTGCATTCAACAAAGCTTGCAAACGAACTGCTAACGCTTGATTTCTATCTGGAATTTGTTCGGCAACAATCTTTGCATCTGGCAATTTTTGATGATAGAAACGCGTGTAAAATAATTCCATCAGTGAAAGTAAATGCTCTGCCAAAGTTAACAAACGAGGATAAAGCGATTCTATAGAAGTAAGATTACTTGGTTGTGGTGGATTCACAGGTAAACCACTAGCCGCTTCCAATTCACTTAAAAGATTGGCGATCGCATCCCAAGGAGCATCAACGTAACTATATTTAATCCCAACTGGTACAATTAAAACCTGTTCGTCACGTCCAGCTTTTTGCAAATCCTCTGCACACCAAAAGCCTAACTGGGCAATACCAGGTTCCAGGGGGCTAATAATTTCCGATAAACCATTGGTAGCACCTTCTGGTGCCGCAGCCATTGGGAATTTCCCATTAACAAATAAGTCACGCGCCGAACGTAACCCCGTCCAATCAGCCTTACCCCGTTGAATCGGAGTACCACCTAGCTGAGACAAAATCCAACCAACATGGGCACCTGCCCATAGAGGAATGCCGCGATCGTAGATAAAATGAGCGTGAATCGGAAGTTGTAGCGCTGTGCCTTGCGATCGTGCTACCTTTGGCACGAGTTGAGACAGCAAGTAGCCCAAACCAAGCGGATCGTCAGTTTTAGGATGGCGAAAAGCCAACAGAAAACGGATCTTACCCTCCTGAAACTGGCGATACAGATCTACCAGAACTTCTACGTTGTCTGCTTCAATTTTGGTAATAGCTGTTTGCCAATTTATCCAACTGGGTAACAACAGATGGACGACTCGTAGAAATAAAGGGTTGAACGCTGGAGGAATAAATTCTAAAGGTGGCTGTGCTTGATAAATTACATTAGACAAGGTATTTTTCTCCTAAAGTAACTGGGGAGTGGGGAGATGGGGAGATAGGGAGATAGCCAGATGAGGAGGTGGGGAGATGGCCAGATGCAGTTCGGCTTCTCTCACTGACCAGGAGAAAGTAATTCTTCTTTCCCCCCATCTCCTTATCCCCTTATCCTCCCATCCTCTTCCCCATGCTTCTTTTTACTTCATCCTTGATAATTCATACTTTAGTTGACATAGAAATTAGTGATTTTGGAAAGGTAATAAACGATGCGACTATCACAAATGTTATTCGTTACACTGCGGGACGATCCAGCCGATGCTGAGATTCCCAGCCATAAATTATTACTACGTGCAGGTTACATTCGTCGCATCGGTAGCGGTGTCTATGCTTATCTACCACTGATGTGGCGGGTACTGCAAAAGGTTTCTCAAATTGTGCGTGAAGAAATGAACGCTACAGGCGCACAAGAATGTCTTTTACCGCAATTACAACCCGCTGATTTATGGAAGGAATCGGGACGTTGGGATACTTACACCAAAGCTGAAGGAATTATGTTTTCCCTAATTGACCGCCGCGAGCAACAATTAGGATTAGGCCCGACACATGAAGAAGTAATTACAGCGATCGCTCGTGATATGATTAGCTCCTATCGCCAATTACCTCTGCATCTCTACCAAATTCAAACTAAATTCCGCGATGAAATTCGTCCACGCTTTGGTTTGATGCGCGGACGGGAATTCATCATGAAAGACGGCTACTCCTTCCATACCAATGAAGCCAGCCTCAAAGAAACTTACCAGGATATGTATCAAGCCTATAGCAATATGCTGCGGCGTTCTGGTTTAGCTTTTCGGGCAGTGGAAGCTGATTCTGGTGCTATTGGTGGTTCTGGTTCCACAGAATTTATGGTGTTGGCGGAAGCTGGCGAAGACGAAGTTCTCTACACTGAGGATGGTAAATACGCTGCTAACGTAGAAAAGGCAGTTTCTTTACCAGCTGATATCGAACCCTCACGGTTTACAAGCTATGAGAAACGCGATACACCTGGAACAGACACGATTGAAACAGTCTCTCAATTCCTCAAATGTTCTCCTACCCAAGTGGTAAAAAACGTCCTTTACCAAACACTTTATAACAATGGTATGACGGTGTTGGTTTTGGTGAGCATCCGAGGCGACCAGGAAGTTAATGAGGTCAAGTTACAAAATGAATTGACCAAATTAGCTTCTGACTATAAGGCTACAACTATTATTAGTTTGAGCGTACCAAATTCCCAAGCGCAGCAAACATGGACGGCGAAATCTCTGCCTTTAGGCTACATTGCGCCAGACATCGCAGATGATTATATTGCCGCCAATCAACAAATCCATCCCAAATTTTTACGCTTGGTAGATCGAACAGCCGTTGATTTAAAAAACTTTGTTACAGGGGCAAATGAGGCTGACTTTCATGTAGTCGGTGCTAACTGGAACGAGCAGTTTAAATTACCAGAGCGAGTAGTGGATGTGCGGAAGGCTAGACCAGGCGATCGCGCCATCCATAACCCAGAACAACTCCTACAAAGCGCCAGGGGAATTGAAGCAGGTCACATCTTCCAATTAGGCACTAAATATTCACAAGTGATGGGAGCAACTTATACCAATGAACAGGGTGAAGAAAAGCCGCTAGTCATGGGTTGTTTTGGTATAGGCGTATCCCGTTTAGCCCAAGCTGCCGTCGAGCAATCTTACGATAAAGATGGGATTATTTGGCCTGTTAGCATCGCACCTTACCACGCGATTGTCACAATTCCTAATATTAATGATGCTCAACAAGTCGAAATCGCCGAAAAACTTTACACACAACTCAATCATGCCGGAATAGAAACCTTACTCGATGACCGCGATGAACGAGCTGGAGTGAAATTCAAAGATGCAGACTTGATAGGCATACCATACAGAATTGTCACCGGACGAGCGATCGCCAATGGTAAAGTCGAAGTTGTAGACAGAGCTACCCGTAAATCTCAAGAAATACCCATTGATGAACTTACAACCACACTTCATAAATGGATTACCACCGCAATAGAAGTGAAAAATTAAACATCATTCGCGCAGAGGTTCGCAGAATTACTTCTTCCTTCACTCAAGACTTTTGTAATAATACTTCGCGTTCCTTTGCGTTATCCTCAGCGTTCCTCTGCGTTGTAAATTCAATCTTCAATCATCTCCAGTAAGAATAAGATTTACATAATTTGGCAGGTGACGGATTAGAAGTGTAAATTCTAAAATCCAACTAGGGATTTGCAAAATTAAAAATAATTGGATTTTGAGGTATCAAAGCTCCTCTAAATTGTAGGAAACTCTCCACTTCCCCGTATCGTCTTTAACCAGGCTGCTCCTCACATAACTACCATCTCAGCCCTCAGTCAGGAAGGTTTTGAACATGAAAGACCAACAAGGATCTAATCGTATTTCTCCAGGCATAATTGCAGCTGTCTCAGCAGCAGTTGTAGCGGTGGGTGGCGGTGTGGCTTGGTTAACTTCACAATCTAATAATGCTCCCACACCAACAAAACCCTCTGAACGTATCCAACAACCAGCACAGCCATCAACTAGGCAGCAAAACAATGAGCAAACTGCTAACGTTTATTGGCTAAGACCAAAGGATAAAAATATTGCTTTGGTTCCCCAACCTGTAAGAGTAGCAGCTATACGACCCAACCAAGCTTTAGAAACAGCTTTCCAAAGCTTGTTAGCAGGGCCGACAGAAGGGACAGATTCTACAACTATCCCCAAGGGGACCAAATTATTAGGTCTAAAAGCAGACAATGATGAAGTTCGGGTTAACTTATCTGAAGAATTTACCAGCGGTGGCGGTAGTGACTCAATGATGGGTCGCGTGGGACAAGTTGTTTATACTGCAACAACTTTAAATCCTAAAGCTAAAGTGTACATTGACATAAACAGTAAACCTTTAGATGTTTTGGGCGGTGAAGGTGTAGAGTTAGAACAACCACTAACTCGTGAAAGCTTTGACAAAAACTATCCGCTTTAGTCATTGGTTATTGGTCTATTAGTCGTTAGTCATTAGTTTTGGACAAATGACAAAAGACAAATAACAAAGGACTTACCGTTTAGTATTCAAGACACGAAAGTTACGGGCTTGCTGTTCTAACCTTGTGGCGAGGCGATCGCAAACCCGATTACACAACTCAAAAATCATTTGATCTTCTACTCTATAATAGGCGCAAGTTCCTTCACTGCGGCGGCTAAGGATTCCTGCTTGCCACATTACCTTCAGGTGCTTTGACACGTTTGCCTGAGAAGTCTGTGTTGCCTCTACCAACTCTTGCACGCATTTTTCTTCATCCTGTAGTAAGTGTAGCAGCCGCAGACGCATTGGCTCACTTAACAGGCTGAAGTATTCAGCTACTTGTTGCACCACTTCTGGTGGTAAAGGCAACGTTTGTTTCATCAGGATTAACCCGTAAGGTTTGAAAGTTTTAACGATGAGTCATTTGATATATAGATTAATACTTAATCAGGGTTAATTCGCATCAAAGGTTGACCATATTCTACTGGTTCACCATTTTGCAGCAGAATTTCCATCACTTGCCCAGAGACTTCGGCTTCGATTTCATTCATCAGCTTCATGGCCTCAATGATACAGACTGCTTGACCCTTGCGGACGCGATCGCCCACTTCCACGAATGGTGCTTCGCCTGGTGCAGGAGCGCGATAAAATGTCCCTACCATCGGGGAAGGCACTTCTACTAATCTCTGGTCAATGGTTGAGGGGGGATTAACTGACAACTGTAATTGTGTTCCAGATGCAGCATTTTCAAACAGGCGACCTGTCGCCACCTCTGTTACCTGACTTGTAGCCATCTGGTTTGCTGTAGGTAAACCCGATGACAAGCCCGAACCTACCACACCACTTGAGGTCGCTTGACCTACCGCCAACATGTGATTGCTGATGCTCACAGCCTTACGTACTGTTAGTTCAAAGTCATTGCTTTTGAGTGTGACTTCTGCAATGTCAGTTTGTGCAATAGTTACCAGTAGTTGGCGGATTTCATTAAAGTCCAATGGCACAGTTTTTATTACCTCGACCTATCCGTAAATTAGCATTTTCAAGTGTGGCAGGGATTTAATCCCTAAATAGGGATTGAAATCGGGATTTGTTGAGATCGGAATCCAAACTTATTCCCTGCCTAAATATTTATCATCACGGGTATCAATTTTGATGCGTTCTCCTTGGGAAATAAATAAAGGAACCATCACAGTCGCACCAGTTTCGAGAATAGCTGGCTTAGTACCACCTGTAGCAGTGTCACCTTTTACACCTGGATCTGTTTGCACGACTTCTAGAACTACAGAGTTTGGCAGTTCCACTTCTAGAACTTGTTCGCCCCAACGGATGACGTTAGCTTCCATACCTTCCTTGAGGTATTTTACGCGATCGCCAATTTGTGCTGCACTCAATCTGCCTTCTTCATAGGTTTCCATATCCATAAAGACAAACTCATCGCCTTCTTTATAGGTATGCTGCATCGTGCTTTTTTCTAAGGTGGCTTGGGGTACTGTTTCCCCTGCCCGGAAGGTTCTTTCTACCACACTCCCGTTCTGAACATTTTTCAGTTTAGTTCGTACAAAGGCGGAACCTTTCCCTGGCTTAACGTGGAGGAATTCTACCACTCGCCATACAGATCCATCTAATACAATTGAGACACCAGGTCGGAAGTCGTTGCTGGAGATCATGAAACTTTCAAGTTTTGCAAGACAATCGGCATTTATTGTACCCTTCAAGCGGAGTAATTAGTCATTAGTTGTTCGCTATTTAGTTATAGGGCATGGAGCATTGTGATTGCCCAGTGCCCAGTTAAGAGTAAGGATTTAGGTGTTAGAAGTGGTGAGGTGGTGGGCGTAATCTCGTCCATTTCCCGGTTAGTGAATCTCGACTACGCAATAAATCGAGCGAAGTCGAGATTCAACTACCGCGAAGTCGAACTACATCTGCCTCATTTTTTCACTCAGCATTCAGTATTGGGTACTGCGTACTCCTACTGTGGGAAGATTATTGATGGGCTACGTCCAGTCAACAATATCAATGCTGCATTTGAGTTATTCCATGCTTAACTTATTAAAATCCTGGCTGAAGAACAGCCTAATAGCAATACTGCTGGTAACAATATTTTTAGGCATAACTACAGCTGGGTGGACTCCCTCTAGTAGCGCCGCGCTACCAGCTGGCAATGCAATTACTGACGGTAATGCTTTGTTACGGTATGCACTCCCAATAGATAACAAACCTGTGCGGCAACTACAAGCTAGTTTAGAGGACATCTCTAGCCAACTGCGGGCAAATCGTCGCTGGGGTGCTATTTCCAAAGACATCAGCCAAGCATCCCGCATTCTCGATAAACCTTCCCAAATCCTAGCAAGTGTTCCCCAAGAACGCCAACCCCAAGCAGAAGCTTGGATTAACGAGTTGAAATCTGGTGTAGTTAACCTGCAAGAATTGGCGAACAGTAAAGAGAAAGAACAAATTTTGCAACAGAGAACTAAACTGCTAAATCTTATCACTGAGCTAGAACAGTCAATGGTAAAGGAATTTCCGTTTGAAGTCCCAGCTGAGTACAGTAACTTGCCACAACTTAAAGGTCGTGCCACGGTGGATTTAAAAACCAATAAAGGCAACCTCACCGTTGTCGTAGATGGTTATAGCGCCCCTGTCACTGCTGGGAATTTTGTAGATTTAGTGCAGAAGGGTTTTTATAATGGCTTAGAATTTACCCGTTCAGAAGAATCTTACTTTCTGCAAACTGGAGATCCACCTGGAAAAGAAGTGGGTTTTATTGACCCAAAAACAGGCAAATACCGCGCCATTCCTTTAGAAGTTTTGGTTGAAGGAGACAAAAAGCCTACCTATGGCATTACCCTAGAACAAGCTGGTCGTTACACTGATATGCCAGTTTTACCTTTTTCTGCTTTTGGTGCAGTAGTGATGGCTCGTCCGGAAAGTGAAGTGAACGGAGGTTCTTCGCAGTTTTTCTTCTTTCTGTTTGAACCAGAACTTACTCCTGCCGGACGTAACCTATTAGATGGTCGCTATAGCGTTTTTGGCTATCTTACTGAGGGTAAAGAAGTTTTGGATAAACTCAAAGCAGGCGACAAAATTGAATCGGCAACCGTGGTTCAGGGCATAGAAAATTTGGTTGAGCCGCAAACAGCATAACAGAGAGTAGGGGAAGATGGGGGAGATGAGGAAAGTAAAACTTCTAATTCCTAACTCTTAACTCCTAAATTCCCCTAACTGAGATTGCCAGCGCTAAACACTTTATCGGCTGCGATCGCTATTTCTGGAAAAGTCCGCGATCCAATTTGCTGGTCGCCAGTAAGCACCGTCTCTTCGTAAAATCCTTCTTCCAGCCACAGTACAGAAATCTTTTCGTTTAGTGGGTCTACAATCCAATATTCTGGCACTTCAACCGCCGCATATTCAGACCGCTTATAACGATAGTCCCGCTTGATAGAATCTGGACTGACTACCTCTACAATTAATAATGGTGGTGACTCAAAGACTGCTGAGGCATTAATCAATTCTCTTGCTTGCTCCTGTTTCACCACAGACAAGTCAGTTAACCTAGACTTATTTTTCCCCGTTCTCGTCCCAGTTTCCCGAAAAGTTAACCAAGGTAAACCCAAGCGCTGAATTTCTGCATCCAGCATCTGCTCAATAAATTTAGTAATCAAGAAATGTTGAATTGTAGGGGGATTCATTAATTCCAGCCTGCCATCTACCAGCTCGTAGTGGAAACCACAGCCATCATCATAAGTTAAGTACTCTTCAAATGTGAGCTTTGTTACTGGTATAGAGACCATTCCAACATCCCCCTAGACGATAACTTTATCGTAACTTGAAGGAGTAGGGAGATGGAGAGGCAGGGGGACAGGGGGAGAACAACTAATGACAAATGACTAATGAATAAATGACTAAAGTCAAAGATATTGGCGAACAAGGTCTTTTAGCCAGATTACAGCGTTTCTGTCCCCCAGAGATTATTGGTGATGATGCAGCGGTATTGGTGACGGAACCAGAGCAATCTTTAGTCGTCACAACAGATATGCTGGTTGACGGTGTGCATTTTAGCAACCTAACCACTTCCCCACAAGATGCAGGTTGGCGTGCTGCGGCTGCAAATTTGTCAGATTTGGCAGCGATGGGTGCTTCCCCGTTGGGCATTACAGTAGGACTGGGACTTCCTGGAGATTTGAGCGTGAATTGGGTCGAAAATTTATATCAGGGAATGACACAATGCCTGCAAAAGTACAATACCCCAATTGTCGGGGGTGATGTGGTACGATCGCCCGTGACTACTTTGGCAATTACCGCTTTTGGTCAAGTTCACCCCAGTCGAATTATCCGCCGTTCTGCTGCTGTTGCCGGAGATGCGATCGTCGTTACAGGTGTTCATGGAGCCTCAAGAGCTGGCTTAGAATTGCTCTTGCATCCTGAATTAGGACAAAACCTCAACCCCGAACAAAAGACGGCTTTAATCAACGCACACCAGCGTCCACAGCCACGATTAGATGTCTTACCCATCCTCGAAAAAATCTTAAATTCCCAATTCCAAATCGTTCGACTGAGCGAAGCCGAAGTCCCAAATCTCAAATCCAAAATTCCTGTTGCTGGTATGGATAGCAGCGACGGTTTGGCAGATGCAGTAATCCAAATTTGTCGCGCCAGCGGCGTTGGTGCGGTCTTAGAACTTAGACGAATTTCCTTACCAACAGCTTTTGACCATTGGCTGACACCAGAGCAAGCGCTGGAATATGCTTTATACGGTGGCGAAGACTTTGAACTAGTACTGTGCTTACCACAACAACCAGCATCAGCTTTAGTGGAACATCTTGGTGAAGGTGCTGCGATCGTTGGCAGAATTACACCAGATTCTACAATACTGTTGCACGACGAACAAAAAAAATTCCCCGACCAAGTTCTCACTCTTAGCCAGGGATTTCAACATTTTGGTGATTAGTCCTTTGTCATTTGTCCTTCGTCATTTGTTTAAAACTAATGACTAATGACCAATAACTAATGACTAAATTTATTGCCACTTCTCGGCGACCAATTCCGCTAAATCCAAAACTCGTTGGCTATAGCCCCACTCGTTGTCATACCAAGCCATAACTTTTACTAAATCATTGCCCATAACTAAAGTCAAGCTGGCATCAACAATTGAGGAAGCGTCAGTACCTTGATAATCTGACGAAACTAGTTGTAGTTCGCTGTAGTCCAAGATGCCCTTGAGTGAACCTTCAGAAGCATCTTTGAGAGCTTGGTTAACTTCTTCAGTAATAGTACGCTTCTCAACTTGAACTACGAAATCTACCATTGAAACGTTCGGGGTGGGTACGCGTAAAGCAACGCCATTCAGCTTGCCTTTGAGTTCTGGGATTACCAGTGCCACTGCTTTTGCCGCACCAGTGGAGGTGGGTACAATGTTGATGGCTGCGGCTCTCGCCCGTCGCAAATCCCGGTGAGAAGCGTCTAGTAAGCGCTGGTCACCTGTATAGCTATGGGTGGTGGTCATCGTGCCTTTAATGATGTTGAATTTATCATTCAACACTTTGGCAATGGGAGCCAAGCAGTTGGTAGTACAACTGGCGTTACTGATGATGTGGTGTTTGTTGTGGTCATAGTCATGATGATTCACACCAACCACAAAGGTACCATCCTCATTTTTCCCAGGAGCGGTGATCAGAACTTTCTTAGCTCCAGCATTTACATGCTTAAGCGCTCCTTCTTTGCTGGTAAATACCCCCGTTGCTTCGATAATTAGGTCAATTTCCCAATCTTTCCAGGGCAAGTTTTCTGGGTTGCGGTCGGATACGCACTTAACGGTCTTACCGTTAATGATGATGGAGTTATCATCAGCAGTAATGTCAACATCCTTTAACTTCCCTAGCATTGAGTCGTACCTTAGCAGGTGAGCATTGGTTCTAGGGTCTGATGTGTCATTGATAGCTACAAGGTCGAGCTTGCTATTCTCTCTACCCACCCAGCAACGCGCAAAGTTACGTCCAATACGTCCGAAACCGTTGATTGCAACTCTAATCACAGTGTCTTGCCCTCTGTATTTATGCCTATATGTTAATATCGTTGACCCCAATCATATCGCAAAGGGGGGGACTAAATATAACAATAAAGTGTTAGATAAATAAAAAAACACATAATTTATTCAGATTTGCTGGAGTAGAGGTTATTGTTGGCAATATACGATCTCACAGATTCTGGCACTAAATAACGAATTGACTGACCTTGGCAGCAAAATTTCCGAATTAGACTTGACGAAATTCCTACTAAAGGTATATTCATTAATTGCCAATCAATAGTGAATGTATGTTCATTTATTTGTTCTTCAACTTGCTTGCAGATTAACTCGCTTTGAGTTATAGTCTCACCACCTAGCAGTCGGGGTGCTATTAACCAATTACACATTTGTGCTAGTTCGTGTCCACGATACCAATAAGGTAAGGTTTGGAAAGTATCCAAGCCGACAATCCAGTACCAGTGAGTATTTGGGTAACAAGCAGATAAGTCGATCAGGGTGTCAATGCCATAGGAAGTACCGAAGCGTTTTCCCTCTACTAGTGAGACAGTAAACGCTGGGTTATCTTTTATAGCTAATTGCAGCATTTCTAGACGATGCTCAAACAAAGCCGCTTCTTTGTGAGGAGGATTTAAAGATGGCACCCAAATTACCTTTTCAAGGGATACTTGATGCAAAGCTGTCTCGGCTACGAGCAGGTGTCCCCAATGAATTGGATTGAATGTGCCACCAAAAATTGCTAGTTGCTGCATCCAGTTACGCCTGGTTTTATGAAATTCAAAAATAGTTTGATCGCCAATGTACTATTGTAGTCAATTCTCGCGTAGACTTGATGCAATTTAAAATCAGTTTCACTAACAATGTACTATCGTAGTCAATTCCAGTAAGGTGGCCAAAAATATGTATTTGTCATTACAAGAATTTCTTTCCCGATGCGGCCAAAATTTTGCGAATAATCTTAAGAACAGTTCAGAAATAGCAAAAACCTCCAACCAAGGTAAAATCATTCTGAACTCGCAAAACCAGAGCAGAAACCTCATCCAGGTATCAGGCATGAACATAATACAGCAGTAATTATGGTAAAAATCAAATTCCTGTTATGATACGCGTGTCATTTGTGATTTATGGTGTGGTGTGGTGTAAGAGGAGCAATAAATGAGTAATTCTGTCGATTTTAGTGGTAGACCATTTCATTTCATTGGTATCGGTGGTATAGGTATGTCTGCTCTGGCATACGTTCTCGCTAAGCGTCAATTTCCAGTATCAGGTTCGGATCTACGTCCAAACCACATTACGCGCAAGTTGGAATCTATTGGCGTTCATATTTTTGGTAAACAAGAGGCAAGTAATCTCGAATTCTTTCGCCCTCAAGAATTGCCTAAGATCGTAGGATTAAATTCCCTAGAAAAATCAGCTGTTGCTACTAACTCAAAACTGCCTCAAGTCATTTGTTCAACAGCAATTAACACAAATAATTTAGAATACAAAGCAGCTCTGGAATTAGGTTGTCCGATTTTACATCGTTCAGATGTACTAGCAGCCTTGATTGCTGATTATTATAGTATTGCAGTGGCAGGAACCCACGGCAAAACTACAACTAGTAGCATGATTGGTTATATGCTGCTGCAAGCAGGTTTAGACCCAACAATTTTAGTAGGTGGTGAAGTTAATGCTTGGGAAGGCAATGCTCGACTAGGACAAAGCCAATATTTAGTAGCGGAAGCAGATGAATCAGATGGTTCTTTAGTAAAACACGCTCCAGAAATTGGTATTATTACCAATATAGAACTCGATCATCCTGACCACTACGATACCCTAGAAGAAGTAGTTGACATCTTCCAAAAGTTTGCCAAAGGTTGCAAAACTTTGGTAGGTAGTATTGACTGTGCTACAGTCCGCGATCGCTTGCAACCAACAATCAGCTACAGCTTACACTCAGATACTGACGCTGATTACACTGTTACTAATATTGACTATCGTGCTGATGGCACCACAGCTTTAGTTTGGGAGAGAGGCAAAGCCTTAGGTGTCTTGAACTTACAACTGCTAAGTCGGCACAACCTCAGTAATGCCTTAGCAGCAGTCGCTGTTGGTCGTGTCTTGGGCTTAGAATTTGGAGAAATTGCCAAAGGAATCGCCACCTTTGAAGGAGCAAGACGCCGTTTTGAGTTCCGGGGTGAAGTCGATGGTATTACCTTCATCGATGATTATGCTCATCATCCCAGCGAAATTCGAGCTACTTTGGCTGCTGCACGTTTACAGGCAAGACCAGGACAAAGAGTAGTTGCCATCTTCCAACCCCATCGCTATAGCCGTACACTTACTTTTTTAGAAGAATTTGCCCAGTCTTTTAGCCATGCTGATTTAGTCGTGCTGACTGACATTTACAGTGCAGGCGAACCCAATTTAGGGCAAATCAGTGGCGAACATCTAACAGCAAAAATTGCCAAGCAACATTCCCAGGTAGTTTATCAACCAACTTTATCCTCAGTACGTGAGTTCCTACTACAAACACTGCGTCCAGGAGACTTGGCGCTGTTTTTAGGTGCTGGAAACTTAAATCAAGTAATTCCTGAAGTAATTGCAACGCTTTGTGAGCCTGCTAAAGCCACATCATAAGTGAGGACTTTGCGAAGTTTCATTTCTGACGAAAGCGCCGATTTCATCAGGCTTTCATAGTAACTATAATACCGTATAAATACGGTAAATGAATGTAAAAATTTACCAAAAAAAAGTAAAAATGACCATTTCCCAGGCAGTTGGAAACGTCTGCACAGCTTCTGCTTTGAATACAAAGAAACAAACAGCTAATCCGGTGGAGAACGAGGGAATTTACTTACCTAATACTGATTGTGCGCTCAAGTCCCAGGCTTCCTTGTCAGCATTTACTTCCTATAGGGTTGGGGGAGCAGCCCAATGGTACGTTGCCCCTCGAAACTTAGAAGCACTGCAAGCAAGTCTTAAATACGCAAAAGAACATGATTTAAGAGTGACAACACTGGGAGCAGGTTCTAACTTGCTGGTAAGCGATCGCGGGATATCAGGCTTGGTGATTGCCACTCGTCATCTCCGCTTCAGCTACTTTGACCGCGAAACAGGGCAATTAACCGTTGCTGCTGGAGAATCAATTCCCAGTTTAGCATGGGAAGCCGCATCACTGGGATGGCAAGGATTAGAGTGGGCTGTTGGCATTCCAGGTACAGTCGGAGGGGCTGTAGTAATGAATGCAGGGGCACATAATAGCTGTATCGCAGATATGTTAGTTAGCGCTCAGGTACTTTCACCCGATGGGACGCTGGAAACTCTCACCCCCGATCGACTAGGTTATAGCTATCGGACTTCATTATTACAAGGCGGCGGTCGCATAATCACTCAAGCCACCTTACAACTCACACCAGGTGCAGACCCTGCACAAGTTGTAGCAATTACCAAAGAACACAAAAAGCATCGGCTAACTACTCAACCATATAACTTCCCCAGTTGTGGTAGTGTGTTCCGCAATCCCAAACCTTACAGCGCTGGCTGGTTAATTGAGCAAACTGGTCTCAAAGGATACCAAATTGGTGGAGCGCAAGTAGCCCAACTCCATGCTAACTTCATCGTTAATCGCGGTGGGGCAAAAGCTAGTGATATTTTCTGTCTGATTCGCCACATCCAACATCAAGTACAAGAACGTTGGTCTATTCGCTTAGAACCAGAGGTCAAAATGCTTGGAGAATTTCAAGCTGCTTGTGGATAGAGGTGGACAGTCGAGAGATGAGCAGGAACAGAGACCAAGGGAACAGGGGATACAAGGAGAATAACTCCTAACTTAGCACTCTCAATTTTTAACTCTTAACCACTAACTCAGCACGGGCTAAACACCCGAAAGAAAGCTAACAGCACTCCTTGTTTGGCCCAGACCCTACTTTCTATTCCAGAATGGATTAATTATTGGTAAAAAAAGAGGCAAATTACTTACCGCATCTATAATTGAATTTGATTTGTTATTCAACGCGCACGCGTAAAACCAATTATGACAGGTAAAGGACAAGGATTCGGCTTTGGCTTGGGAAAAATGAAGGAATTAGCTGAAGCTTTTAAGAAAGCACAGCAAGTTCAAGAAGGCGCAAAGCGACTCCAAGAAGAATTGGAGCAAATGGAGATTCAAGGAGAATCTGGCGGTGGTCTGGTCAAGGTAATTGTCAGTGGTAACCAAGAACCCAAACGGGTAGAAATTTCTCCAGATGCTTTAGCTGAAGGTGCAGATGTACTTTCCGACCTCGTAACAGCAGCAATGAAAGAAGCATATAACAAGTCAACGGCAACAATGCGGGAACGCATGGAAGACTTAACCAGTGGACTTGAGCTTCCTGGATTTCAATAGTCAATGGTCGTTGGTCATTGGTCATTAGTCATTGGTCACTATTAAAAAGTAAAAAGATAATCCCCATAAATATATTTAGGAGATTTTATCAGGACATATTGTTACTTGCGGCACTTGACGCTTGAAACAAATGTTTTTACTTCGTTCCATAAATAAATTTAGGGGCTTGTGACCATTTTCTTTTTCTTTATAAGTGCCTTTTAACTTTTTACTTTTGCCCTATTTGGTCATTAGTTTCAAACAAAGGATAAAGACAAAGGACGAATGACTATTGAACAAAGGACAACAAATATTTATGTCTTACAAGTTGCTATTTGTCTGCTTAGGTAATATCTGCCGATCGCCATCGGCAGAAAATATTATGAATCATCTAATTGAGCAGGCTGACTTGAGGGAGCGCATCCTCTGTGATTCTGCTGGTACATCTAGTTATCACATTGGTAGCCCACCTGACAGACGCATGAGTGCGGCGGCGGCTATAAAGCTGGGAATTAAATTGCGTGGTCGGGCACGCCAATTTGAAAAATCAGACTTTCAACACTTTGATTTAATTTTGGCGATGGATCAAGAGAATTATGAGGATATTCTTACTCTCGATCCAACTAGCCAGTATCACCACAAAGTGCGTTTAATGTGTGATTTTTGCTCCCGACACAGCCTTAAGGAAGTTCCAGACCCTTATTATGGCGGACAAGAGGGATTTAATCAGGTGATTGATTTACTGATTGATGCTTGTGAAGGTCTGCTCACCTACATTATCAGGCAAAACTAATAATCTAAAGTCAAGAGTTAGGAGTCAGAATTTAGGAGTTAAATTTTTAATTACTCAACTCACTGCTCACTCTTAACTCCTCATTTTTATTCTACTAAATCATGCTTAATTGCAAAACGTACTAATTCGGCTCGGTTACTGGTTGAAGTTTTTCTTAATAAGCTGCTAACGTACTTTTCCACTGTTCGAGGACTCAGATGTAGCTGATGGCCCATTTCGGCATTAGAAAGACCATGAGTTAATAGTTCTAAAACTTCCTGTTCTCTATGAGTTAGAGATGAGTGTAATTGGGATTTCTGAATTTGAGTGGACAGAGAATTATCAGCGTCCGCCATTTTTGTAGGAGACGAAATGTTTAAACCGTCTTTAAGAGAAAAGCGATACTCTGATTGAATGATTTGCGATCGCTCCAAAAGATTGCGAATTGCTGCTGCTAACTCTTCCAGTTCAAAAGGCTTGGGCAAGTATAAATCGCATCCTGACTGATACCCCAAAATTCTTTCTTGAGTCTTAGTTCGTGCTGTTAATAAAATTACAGGTAATAAACGAAACATTGGTTGTTGACGCACCCGGCGTACTAGTTCATAGCCGTTCATCTGTGGCATAACGATATCCGTGACAATCAAATCAGGATGATACTCATCCACCATTAGCAAAGCTTCTTGACCGTCATTAGCTGTGATTACACAATAGCCAGACAGTTCAAGATAATCGCTAACAGACAGACGAGTGCCCAGATCGTCATCCACTACAAGGATCTTCAAGGGCATGGACAGTACACCCCTAGCATTTTTTACTGACAAATTTGCTTTTACAGTTCCATCAGTGAACACAGGCAATAATAGTGTTCTTATGTTTCATACTATGACAGGATTACCAGCTAATGACTGCCTCAGGGTTGATATTATAAAGAAAATATGAAATCCTGAGGAAGGGTTAAGGAAGTGTAACTCAGCTTCAACTCGCTACGCTTAGAAGGCTATAGATAGCTTTGTAATTTGTAACAACTCATCTATCAGGCACAGCAAATACTCTCTATTATGTAAATTAATATTAATTTAATCAATAATTAGTCATTTTTCATTTGTCATTTATTTATGACCGTCAATAATCAATGCCATATACTTCATGCCCAACAATAGATGACTAAAATTGAGGGAACTTAAAGTTACCATAAAATTTTTAATTAAGAAGTTAGAAAAGCTAAATTAGTAAAATACAGTTTAGCATTTATATAGGTTAGAAAATACACCTTACAATTTATAAACTAATCTAAATAATTTTTAGGTACATTTAAAGCACACAAATTATCAATGAGTGACAAGAACGAAGGTTACAAAGTTATTAGCGACAACCGTCAAGCCCGTTATTTGTATGAAATTCTAGAAACTTACGAAGCTGGAATTCAGTTGACTGGAACTGAGGTGAAGTCGATTCGTGCTGGTAAAGTCAATCTCCAAGATGGCTATGCTTTACTTCGCGATGGCCAAGCATGGTTAATCAATGTGCATATCTCACCTTATACAGCTAGTGGACAATATTTTAATCATGAACCACGCCGTACACGCAAGTTGTTGCTGCATCGTCAAGAACTCCGCAAGCTAATCGGCAAGGTAGAACAGCAAGGTTTAACCTTAGTCCCTTTGAAAATGTATCTCAAACGAGGTTGGGTAAAAATCAGTATAGCCCTTGGTAAGGGTAAAAAGTTACATGACAAGCGAGAAGACTTGAAACGTCGCCAAGACCAGCGTGATATACAACGGGCGATGAAAAACTATTAATAGTTGCTATTGCTGAACTATTACATCCGAGTGATAAACTTACTGTGGTGAAAAGCATGTTGTATATCTACAGCGTGAGCTCTGAAAATGCCTAGTTATAGCCGCAGATTGATTTTGCTCACGTTGGGACTCGATACATTGGTGAGTAAATTTGGATGGCATAAGAGATTTTTATAGTATGAAAAGTAACTTAGTTACAGCTGTTGGCGCTGGCATTTTAACCCTGAGCATGGGAATTTTGCCTTTAACTTTATCTGCACAAGCTCAAACAACTACCGATCCTGGAGTTAATACTACTCCAAGGACGACCACTTCCGATCGCAACGATTTTGATTGGGGTTGGTTGGGATTAATTGGTTTATTAGGTCTAGCTGGTTTGGGTGGGAGAAAGCGTGACGACGACGAATCAGCACGTTATCGCGACCCTAATGCCCCTGGGGCCACTAGCTACAGGGACTAAGACCATTTTCGATTTTAGATTTTGCGAAAAGTCACGACTCGGCGGCTTTTGCCGTAGACACAAAGTGGCTTGTTGCCAAACATCTGTTAGCTTTGTAAATCCATCTGTGGGAATAATTTTTTAAATTGCTACGAGCAACTCAAAATGCTTTTGGTAAGTTGCTATCGGTTTACAAAATTCTAAAATTGTCAGTTGTCATCAAGAAAAACAACTGACAACTTAATTTATGTTAGTTTGCAGCTAATTCTGAGTTAGTTGAATTTGTTTGATTTTGAGCTAAAGGTGTCCAGTAGCTAGCAATTAAGGCAACTATCAGCCACCAGAGAGTATTGACTTCAGGACGATACCAGACAGTGTCTACGGTGCCGTGAGCTAGCATACCTAACAAAATGGCGATCGCTCCAATTAACCAAAATCCTTCTACATTTCTAAGCTGTCGCAATCGTGCCATTTGCAAAAATGCTGTATTAAATGTCACAATTATCAACCACAGAAAACAGGCTAAACCAACAAAACCAGTTTCTACAGCCACTTCTAGCATAATCGAATAGGCACTTAAAGCTGTGTAACGAGGATGTTGGTAGAGCGGGTAAACTTTATTAAAAGAGTTGTGACCAGGGCCTATGCCGAAAATCGGGCGATCGCGAATCATCTCAAAGACAGCATCCCAGACATTACGGCGAAAATTATTACTGCTATCTTTACGGTCAACAAAAATACTAAGTACCCTGAGGCGCACTGGCTCTACAAATATCACTCCTAGTAGCAATATCCCAATCAAGCCTCCCAGGACGATGGGTAGCGACCAAGTACGCCAAAAGGGAGGCATTTCCACACTTTTCCAATAAACTAGCAATGCCATCGCAGCTAAAATTGCCACCACCAGTCCAATCCAACCACCACGACTAAAAGTCAAAATTAAACAGGCAGTATTGACAATAAACATCGTTAATGCCAAGGCTTTTTTAAGCCAGCTTTGCCATACAAAAATTGCCACTAAGCTAAAAATTACTGCTGGCAGCAAGTATCCAGCCAACAAGTTAGGATTGCCTAAATAACTGTAGACCCTTGTAGTTTTAGACAAAGGAGATTCTGGGTCAACCCAAGTTGCCAGTGCTGTGGCTCCAAAAAACCATTGTCGTAAACCATACACACTGACAATTAATGAGATGTGGAGGTAAAGGATGATAATCGAAGACCGGAGACGAGGCGACCTCAATACCCTCGCACAAAGGACAAATAGTAGCAAATACAGGCTTAAGGTTGCCAAATCATTAAGCGCTGCTTTTTTAACTGGTGATAAGGCTGTTGCTACAGCAGCAATTGCCCAGTAGAGCAATACCAACAGGTGAATTGGAGTAACTGAGGAGATATTTGTCGTTGCTCGATCCGATAAAGTCAACAGTAGCCAAAATCCTGCACAAGCTACCAGCAACAAACCAACCAAGGTACTCGAACTAAAAGGTGCAAGGGCATACACTAAGCACAGTAAAGCAGCTGCTATCGGGTCTCCCCACTGGATAAAGACGCTGGTTTGCCGCCAAGAACTCAATAGTCCCACCAGAGAACGGTGGACGTAACTGGTAGCGAGATATTCTTTAAGCGGTAAAGATGATAAGGTAAATCGTTGCCAGACTAAATTCATAAAAAACATTGCGATCGATTAGCCTGCCTACGCAGAACTTGGAATCAATCATAATGCGTATAGTCATAAAAAGGTAATAATGTAGATTACAAATGAGTGATAGCACTCTTATTCATAGCCATCAGTTTCACCTTTAATCCCAAAGCCTTCTACTAATAGTAATAAAAGATAGCTGTTGATTAACCCTTCATGTATTTCATATTAAACTCTTATTTGATTTTTGAAAAAACCCTATATAACTGGAAGAAGCTAATTTTCTACTCCCAAAGACCACTTGACAGCAGTTGATTGTGAGGGCAACCCCTGTCCCCGCAGTGGCTCCTTCCTGCCACAAGTAAATAATTTCAAAAATCAAAACGAATTACTATAGACAATAAATTGATTGAAAATATTTCTTTCCTAATCTCCAATCCCCATTGCTTGAAATCAAATTTCGCTAATTGCTTGTGAGGGAGTCGCCAGTTGTAGTGGCAAAGAAAGTACATAACGATATCCTGATTCTGGTGAACCTTGAATCAAAATTTGTCCACCATGCAACTCTGCCAGATGACAACTTAACAACAGACCTAAGCTTTCGCGAGAAAGACTTCCATTTCCTTTAGTTAAATTTATACCTGAAGTAGAAGTAAATAAATTTAAGTGGGAATTACTTAAGTTTTTTAACTTGTCCAGTGCTACTGGTGAAATATCTGATTGTTCCTGGCTTTCTTTATCGATATTATAACTTGCTACCTCACCTGTCAATTCCAGTAACGACAGAGAATTGAGGCGGAAGTAAGGATCGACCTCAGTAATACCATCTCCCAACCAGGGATGGGAAACCCAAATAGTAAGGTTGAGAGTATCTTCTTTATATGAGACATGAATGCGAACAACACTACCTGTAGCCGAAAGTTGAATCACACTAAAAACCAGGTGATACAAAATTTGCCGTACCTTATCTTTATCTAAAGGCCAAATGCGGTTGCGTCCCGGTTCTATCGAGAGACGAATATCTTGGTCGCGGCGAGTAGCTGCTTCTTCTAGGGTATTGATAGCTTGTTGACACAGCATTTCAATATCCACAGGAGCCAGATTTAAAACAGTTAAGTTGTCATCCATAGTTCCCAGTTCGGTAATTTCGTTTACTAGAGAAAGTAAGTACCGACCACTGTGTTGGATAATTTCTAAATATTCTCTCTGTTTAGTTGTCAAAGGCCCGTAAATTTCACGTCCGAGAACACTAGCCATCCCAAGTACAGATGTTAAGGGCGTACGTAACTCCTGAGTTAGCTGTTCTAAAAGTTGCAGTTTCAGTTGCTTGGTAGAAACAGAGTCACTTTCTAAAATGGGTGCGGTGATTTTAATCTCAGTGTTACGTTCGTCGTTGAGTGAAAATATAGGAGCTGCGGGAGTGCTTGATTCGAGTCTACCTTGCAGAAGTTGGTTACGCTCAAATTCACTCATGCTCCAACGAGCTATAATTTGTAAAAACTCAATGTCTCGGTTTGTAAAATTACGCGGTACTAAATCCATTACCGCTAATGCACCTAAACAATGTCCTGAAGCATCAATTAGTGGCGCTCCCAAGTAAGCACGAATGCCATAATCCTGCACTAACTTGCTATTAGCCAATATTGGATCTGTAAGTTTATGTGTATCATTAATTACGAATATTTGATAACTTTCTACTACCTGGGTACAAAAAGATTCCGTGCGTGAGAGTTGGCGGTTTTGTGCCAAATGATTCATTAGTCCCAGTCTAGATAAACCCACTGCCGACTTAAACCAGTGGCGTTCTTGATCCACAAATCCCAAAATGGAAATTGGTGCTTCCAAAAAGTGGGCAGCAGTTTGAGTGGCTTCTTCAAAAACCGGAATTGTTTCTGGTTGTCGTAAACCTAGATCTGATAAAGCTTTGAGGCGTTGTTGTTCTCTTGTTTCCTGAGATGTCCAACCATCCTTTAGAGCAAATAATTTGTTTTCAGGCTCTACCATTGCCACTGCTACCTTAATAATTTCTCGATAATGTAAATTGATATACGCCCTATTTCTGGGTTATCAATTGCTATTTTTAAGCATTCCCTAATTTTGCCTCTGACAAACAAGTTTGAGGCAAAAATTTTTTACCTCTTCCATTAAGTCGGCTACGGAGTCTGTACTAATTACTATTTACTGGTACTGAATGTTCTCTATCGATCGCTGATGTAGTCTCTATTACTTTAGATTTTACAATCAGACTGCGTTAGATTTTGATTCAGCCAGGGTAACCTAACTTTAAGGATACAATAAAGGGTCTATGATTCTTGATGTACAAAACGGAAAATTTTTGTTAGGATATTTAGCGTATTTTTACTTAAAAAAGTTCTTTTAATGTAATTGTTATTAACAAAATTTCCTGGTAATAGCTAGTATCGTTGCGCCAAATTCAAAATTAAAAATTTGTTTAGGAAATTTGAGGTACTACATTGGAGAGTCAGCTAAGTCTTTTGGCTTCCAGAAACGAGCGACTGAAATCTAGACTTTTGACTCAAATCAAGTGTCATCTGAATATTTAGAAACTAACTTACCCTGCTCTAGGCAAGCTACAGAGTTTTTGCAAATTTAAAAAATTCATATTTTTTAGGTGGAAAGTGGTTATTTAGACTAAACAAGACAAGGCAATTTATATAAATAGATTAAACTTCTTACAAGTTAATAGTAAAAATTATAGATAATTTCAAGCTTATATATAAAATTAATTTATTTGTATGGAGAATAATAGAAGTAAATTACATAAAATATTTTTAATTTTATTTTGGAATCAACCCTAAATAAACACAAACAAATAGTGAATTAGAGGACAAATAATAATGAATAAAATGGCTATTAGAGTTCCTTTTGTAGACCTGAGGTTACAACACGAACCAATTCAAGCGCAGCTGCAAAATGCAATCCAATCTGTCTTGGAACGGGGTGATTTTATTTTAGGGCAAGCACTCTCGGATTTTGAAGCAGCATTTGCGGCAGTGTCTGGGGCAAAGTATGGAGTTGGCGTGGCATCGGGAACAGATGCGATCGCCTTGGGATTACAAGCGTGTAATATTGGTATTGGCGATGAAGTGATTTTACCAGCAAATACTTTTGTCGCAACCTTGATTGGAGTCTTACGCACTGGTGCAAAGCCAATTTTAGTAGATTGCAATCGCCAAGCTTTAATCGACTTAAAAGCAGCAGCAAAGGCAATTACGCCTCATACTAAAGCAATTATTCCTGTACATCTCTATGGTCAAATGGTATTGCCACAGAATCTATTCGATTTTGCTGATACCTACAAACTACTAATTTTTGAAGATGCAGCACAAGCACACCTCGCCCAAAGAGACGGATATCACGCTGGTTCAGTCGGAATAGCAGCAGCTTTCAGTTTCTATCCCAGCAAAAATTTGGGAGCATTTGGAGATGGGGGAATGCTACTAACACAAAATTCAGATGTAGCTCAGAAGATGGTACGCTTGCGAAATTATGGCGCATCGCAAAAATATTTTCACACAGAACCGGGTACAAATAGCCGCTTAGATACTTTGCAAGCAGCTATCTTGCACCAGAAACTACCATATTTACCACAGTGGAATCGCGATCGCTTGAATATCGCCAAGGAGTACGATCGAGAATTAGCACCTTTAGCAACTCTTGGTATTATCCCACTCGAAAACCAAAGTGGAACAGGACACGTTTATCATCTTTATGTGATTAGAATTGATGATTCTTGCCCTATAGAACGCCAGCAACTCCAGGAAGAACTAACAGCAGCGGGAATTCAAACTGGTATTCATTACCCCATTCCTTGTCATCTCCAGCCAGCATTTAGTTATTTAGGCTATCAGTCTGGAGATTTTCCCGAAGCAGAAAAGTTATCAAAGCAAATATTATCATTACCTATGTATCCTGGTTTGAGCAGTAGCCAAATTAAAGAAGTTGTAGCAGCAATTGCCAATGCAGTTTCAAAGGATTCTGAGCTAGATAAATCCTACTCTGTAAATCTTATTCATTAGTCATTGGACATTGGGCAAACAGAGCATAAGGCATTAGTTTTAAATAAATGACTAATGACATAGCGCATCGAGCCACTGCTACCTCAGCGCCCTGCGTCGGAATCTTGTAGCGTTGAGCGGAGGTTTCGTTTGCTCGTAACTTTGTAACAGAAGACTAATGACCAATAATTAATTAAAATTATGGCACTCCAGCAACAAATTAAAAACAGAAACGTGTCAGGCTTGTTAAATTTAGCCATTTTAGGCGTTTTGCTGCTGCTTTATGCTCCCATATTGATACATTGGCTCGATGGTTGGTTACACAAAAATATTAGTACAGAACATGAATATTTCAGTCACGGGATTATTGGTCTACCATTTGCCGCTTATTTGGGCTGGTTGAAGCGGAAACAGTGGGCACGTCTAGCAGATACTATCCATCCTTTAGGCGGTGTTTTGTTGTTATTAGGAGGAGTATTTTATCTGAGCGGTGTTAGAGAGTGGGTTAACCTTTCGCTGCCCGTTATCCTAGCAGGATTATGCTTGTGGTTTAAAGGAATATCAGGTTTGCGATTACAAGCATTTCCGTTGCTACTGGTATTTCTGGCAACCCCGACAGCAGTACCCTACCTGATTGCTCCCTATACCTTGCCTCTTCAAAGCTTCATTGCTGGTACCGCAGGCTTCATACTCAATCAGTTTGGTATGGAAGTAACTGTAGATGAGATAAATCTCTACGTAGGAGGACGAATTGTGGAAGTTGCCCCCTATTGTGCAGGATTAAAAATGTTATTTACTACTCTCTATGTCGGCTTGATGTTGCTTTATTGGACAGGCGCGTTATCTTCACGCCGCACAACTGTATCATTTTTATCTATTGGTGTGATCGTTAGTATTACTGCCAATATTATTCGTAATACTTTACTGACTTTCTTTCACGGCACAGGTCAAGAAGCGGCTTTTAAATGGCTTCATGAGGGTTGGGGCGGCGATTTATACTCTGCTTGTATGCTGGTGTCATTAGTGCCTTTACTTAATTGGATTACTAACTATTTCTCTGCATCTGAAGAAATTGAGGATGGGGTATAGGGCATTAAAAGGTAAAAAGTAAAAACGCACTTATATTCTTTTGTTTTTACTTTTGCCTTTCACCTTTTGACTTAATACGCTTGGGTTAAGGATAATTGTTGATTGGGTTGAACAAAACCAAACCCAACAAATGCTCGAAAATGTTGGGTTTCATTCCTCAACCCAACCTATGCAATTTATTTTTTAGGCTTAACCCAAGCGTATTGCCTTTTGACTTCCTCTTCCCATTCCCCACATAAGTCCTAAATATCACCGAACTCATAGTGTGATTTTTTGAAGTAAAATTTTGCCTAAGTATTGCAAATTTTACTAATGATTTCCTTCTCTAAATTTTTTAAACAAAACCAATTGAGTCAGGTAGCAGCACTTTTGTTATTGCTAGTACTTTTGGCGATGGGAGGGGTTCCCGGATACCTAACAGGACACTGGCAATGGAAACAGCCGCCACCTGTAGCTAATCTTAAGGAATTAAGGCAAATCCGCAAGACTGGGTTAACTATTCCCGGTTGGCAAACTGTTGAACAAACAGAACAGCAAATTGGCGAACATAAATGGTCTTTGCAGGTAATTAAAAAAGTAGGCTCCGAAACTCAGGCAATTTTACTTTTGTTGCCGCAAAACGGCCCTATGGATCAACCAGAGGTAGAGTGGACAGAGGTTAACGGCTGGGGAAGGTCGCGTTGGGGACAATGGGATGTAGCTCAATATCGTGGTGCTGAATTTAGTGTCAAACCGTCTCTGAAGTTGGCTTCTAATGTTGAAACGAAAGTAGAAGCTAGGTTCTTTCGCGCCTCCACACAACAGCAAACCTTTGCTGTCTTAGAATGGTACGCTATGCCAAACGGTGGAAATCCATCACCTTTAAACTGGTTTGTGGCAGACCAATTGTCACAATGGCGTAAGCAGCGCACTCCTTGGGTAAGCGTGAGTATTTTAATTCCGATGGAACCTTTGGGACAAGTAGAAACATCTTGGCCTCTAGCCGAGTCTATTGGTGAAACGGTGCAGGCTGCATTGATGGCTTTTATGTAGATTATGTCACAGTTACATTTGTGCAGAAACTTAAAGAAGTATTTGTGCGATCGCTGTATGGCTGAAACTCAGTTAAAAGATGTTTAAAATATGAAGTTAAAAATTAAAATTGACACAATTTTTCGGCTTTTTCTTGGTAAATACTTGCAGACAAAAGAGACATCAAGGACATTTTTAGGTAGAATAACTAATGGGCGCGACTATATTCTTACATGAGTTTTCCTGCACCGATGTTGATAACTGCTAACTCTTATACGCGTGCATTCAGCGCCCTGTGTTTTGTCAGTCTTCAAGTAGGGGTTTTGTTAACAGCACCTACCCAAATTGTTGTTGCTCAGCCTTTCCCATCTCAAGGGCAACCCCCTTTCCCTGTGCCGGGTACTGAGGACGTTGTACCTCCAAGTGCAAATAACGAAACTTCGCCTCAACTGAGCCGCTACTTCTTAGGCCCAGGAGATACAATTGGCGTTGTGCTTCAGCGCCCTCCTGGTCCCTATCGCTTAGGAATTGGAGATGGAATTAGCGTTTCGGTTCAGCGCTTTCCAGAGTTAAGCTTTCAAGCTGTAATCAATCCAGAGGGTAACATTGTAGTACCGTTACTGGGAACAGTTTCCTTGCAAGGTTTAACTCTGGAAGAAGCTCAAGAAAAAATTCGCTTGGGTTTAAATCGTTATGTTGTCGATCCAGTAATAGTTTTAGCCCTAGCAAGTCAGCGTCAAGACTTTGCTTTTCAAGCTGTGATTAGTCCAGAAGGCAACGTTGTAGTGCCGCAAGTAGGAACGGTATCATTACAAGGTTTAACTTTAGAAGAAGCTCAAGAAAAAATACGCTTGGCTTTAAGTCGAATTTTTGTAGAACCGATCGTGGTAGTATCGTTGCTAGGAGCGCGACCAGTCCAAGTTACGATTAGCGGGGAAATATTTCGACCAGGAATTTATCCAATTAATTCACCAACACCCCGCATTGCTGATGCTTTGTTAATATCTGGCGGTTCAACGGTGAATGCAGACCTACGACAAGTGCAAATACGCCGCAAGTTAATTGATGGTTCAGTGGTTTCACAAACTATTGACTTGTATGCAACACTGCAAAATGGTGGTTCAATCCCTAATTTACGCTTACAAGACGGAGATGCGATCGTTGTACCTCGTCGTGAAGTCGGCAACGATGACGGTTATGACCGCAATTTGGTAGCACGTTCGTCCTTAGCCACACCACAAATCAGAGTCCGAGTTTTAAACTACGCTGCGGGAGGTCTTTCTACTCAAGCCCTGCCCAATGGCAGTACATTTGTAGATGCTCTGGGAGGAGTAAATCTTGACACAGCTAACCTCCGCGATATCGCCTTGGTTCGCTTCGATCCGGAACGAGGCAAAGCTGTTACCCAAAAACTTGATGCGAAAAAAGCTCTAGGAGGCGATGCATCTCAAAACGTCCCACTTCAAGATAATGATGTTATTGTTGTTGGTCGGAACCTTATCGGTAGAATTACTAATTTCCTAAGTACCATTACTCAACCGTTTTTTAATGTCCAGTCCTTTCTCCGATTTTTTGATGACTTCGGCGGTCGTTAAAATTAGTAAGTAGGGAGTGAAGAGATTAGGGAGATGGGAAGAATAACAATACCTAATGACTAATACTTCGGCTTGGCTCAGTACAAGTGACTAATGATAAATGACTAACTATACGCCTCTGCCATGACCCCACCAATTGTTAAACGCTATCTTATTGCTTTTGAAAAATATAAGTGGATTGGACTAGCTAGTTTCGGTTTAATTGTAGCGGGGTCAACGGTGGTGGCTATGCAACCAGAACCACCTCCTAGTTACATAGCATCTGCGGCTCTTACTTATGCTGGGCCACCAGTTTCTTTCTCTGCAACTGGTAGTGAAATCCAACAGCAAGGTAAGGAACTAAATGAGGAAGTTTTATTATCAAACCAGATAATTGCAGCAGTAGCAGAGAGAGTAAATATTAAACCTAAGCAACTCGGTGCGAGTGTTGTCCTTTCTTTGCCTAAAAAAAATGCTAGGACTGGAGAATTAGAATCTACTACCTTTGAACTGAAATATGTAGATACCGATCCCAAACGAGCCATAGAGGTGTTGGCGGAATTGATGCAATCAATGATCAAGTTGAGTAATGACATCAATACTGGACGATTACAAGCAATTATTCAGAAAATTAACGATCGCTTACCACAAGCTAAACGGGAATTGCAAATTGCTGAAAAGAAGTTGGAACGGTACGATCGCATCGAGCGCACGGCAATATTAGCAGCTGAAAATGGCAGTTTGCTCAGCGCCGTTACTGCTAGCCAAAATCTCCAACGGCAAATTCAATTAACCATATCTGGCGTTGATGGGCAAATTCGCAGTTTACAAAATAAGTTAGGTTTAACAGTCGGACAGGCTTATGTTTCTTCGGCTTTGAGTGCCGATCCGATTATTGCCAACTTGCGATCGCAAATTTATCAAAGCGAGTCGCAAATGGCTTTGCTAAGGAAAGATTTACGACCCGAACACCCAACGATGATTCAGTTGCAGCGTCAAAAACAAGCTGCTGAAGAATTACTGCAACAACGTGCTGCTGAAGTGTTAGGTGGTAACGGGATGGCGGCTCCACTTCGGGGTAATATTGCTGGTATTCGCACCTCATCAAGTTTAGATCCAGCCCGCCAACAGTTGGCAAACCAAATGGTGGCTTTACAAACCCAACGGGAGACACTCCAACAACAACTAGCTCAAGAAATTCAACAAGAAGCGCGACTGAGACAAGAGTATTCTTTGATACCAAATAAGCAATTAGAACGAGGGCGTTTGGAACAGGAGGTTGGACTTAAAAAAGCCATCTATGACCAAATGCAGGCGAAGCTAACGGATGCGAAAACCGCAGAGGCAGAAACTACCAGCAGTCTCAGCGTTGCCAGACGGCCGACAGTTATTCCCGATATCAAACCGCCTAAGAGTGTACCTATTACCCTTGCTGTAGGTACTTTCTTAGGTGTGTTGGTTGGTGGCGGAGTGATATTTTTATTGGGGTCGTTGGAAGGGACTTTCAAAACCAGAGAAGATATCCGCGAGAGCCTCAAGCAACGGGAAGTGCCACTGTTGGGAGAGTTGCCTTTAATGCTAGTTGAGGATCTCGATAAAGAAGCAGTACCAGTGGTACTTTCCCCAGATTCTCCCTATCTAGAGTTTTATGAAAAGTTTCGTAGTAATCTGCGGCGGATTGGTGGTAAGGCTTTAAAGGTAGTGTTAATTACTAGTACCAGTAGCCTAGAGGGTAAAACGGCTAGTGCTTATAACTTGGGTATTGCTTCTGCTCGTGCTGGGAAAAGAACTTTAATTATTGAAACAGATTTGCGATCGCCTTCTCGTTGTACGTCCTTGAAAGTAATTCCCGATCCTGAGGCCACGATTGAACCCCTGCGTTATTACGCTGACTTGAGTGAATGTATTCGTTTAGTTCCTGATGTAGAAAATTTATACATTCTTCCCAGCCCCGGTCCTGTGCGCCAATCCGCTGCTATTCTCGAATCAAGCGAAATCCGGCGGCTGATGGATGATGTCCGCGAGCGTTTTGATTTAGTGATATTAGATACTAGTCCGTTAAGTTTATCCAATGACCCATTGTTAATCCAACCCTACAGCGATGGCATGGTACTAGTGGCGCGACCACATTATACAGAAGAGAATATGCTAGGCGAAGCGATCGATCAATTGGTTGAATCTGAACTGGGGTTATTAGGAGCGATTATTAATGGTGCTGATATTATCGTTTCTCTACCTCCACCTAACTTTTCATCTGAAGTAGAAGCAGAAAATGTTGAAGAATCAGAAGAAGTTTCAGCAGGTGCGAGGAAAATTTAGAAAAAATAGGGAGTGGGGGAGATGGGAAGAATAACCAATGCCCAATGCTCTGTCCCCACTCATATCATGTCCGGTTAAAGACTATCATTAAGAGCGCAGGGGAGCAGGGGGCAGGGAGAAAGAGGTTTTCCTGGTTTTTGCACAGATGCAGGAATTATAATTAGGCGGACATAATATCACAAATGATAAAGGGCAAAGTCACGACTCGGAAGAAACCTCCGAACAGAACTTTGTAACAGAGGACAAATGACTTTTGACTTCCCCGCAGGGGCTGACCATTAGTCACGTCTAAACAATCCAAATATGGGAGCAAGAATTATTCCAAAAACAAAACCACCGATGTGTGCCCAATAGGCAACTCCACCAGTTTCCACACTCATATGGGCGGCTGCTTGCAGACTTGCAAGGCCGGATATCACGTTTTGTACAAAGAAAAGTCCTATTATTACTAGTGCTGGAATTCTAATGGTGGTGATGAAAATCCCCAAAAATACTAAAGTCATTACTCTAGCGTGGGGAAAGCGAATAATGTACGCACCCAAAACTCCAGAAATTGCCCCACTTGCTCCTAAAGAAGGAATATCAGAATTGACGCCAATAAACCATTGGCACAATGCAGCTAAAGAACCACATGTCAAATAAAAAATTAAATATTTAAAATGACCTAAACGATCTTCAATATTGTTGCCAAAAACCCAAAGAAACACCATATTTGAAATTAAGTGCCACCATCCACCGTGTAAGAATTGTGACGTAATTAGTGTGATCCATTCCCCAGATAAATTGGTGGTTAACTCTTGAGGGATTACCGCATACTGACTTAAAAACTGATTTAATTGGGCATTTGACAGACTTACCTCATGAATAAAAACTAAAATATTCATGCCAATTAACCCGTAGGTGAAATACGGGGTGATTCGCGTGGGATTTTCATCGTAAAGAGGAAACACAGATGTTTTTCCTAAATTATTGAATAAATGTAATATAACTTGTATTACTAGCAGTTGTTGAGTTTTATTATTTTAACTCAGAATAGTTTGGTAAAAATATCTCGACAATTATTCTAAAGGACAAATAATATAAAATCCCCCCCTTTGTAAGAGTGGGATGAGCTTAAAAATAGAAAAATACTGAGAACTACTATGACCAAGATTCTTCTTCAGATTTATCACTAAATAAACCTAATAATGGGCCGAGAATTGCCCCAAAGATAAACCCACCTGAATGGGCCCAGTAGGCAATACCGCCGCTTTCCATACCGATGTTGGTAGGTGCTTCCAGACTAGCAAGTCCATAGAATGCTTGCTGGAGAAACCAGAATCCCAAAAAGAAATATGCAGGCACGCGGAAAGTCGGGAAGAAAAACCCTAAGGGCACTATACCGAGAACTTCAGCTTTGGGAAAGCGAAGAATATATGCTCCCATCACACCTGCGATCGCACCACTTGCACCCAAAGAAGGAATGCTAGAATCTTGAGCAAAATACCATTGGGTCAATGATGCCAAAATACCGCAAGCTAAATAAAACACTAAATATTTAGCATGACCTAATTTATCTTCAACGTTATTACCAAAAATCCAGAGAAACAACATATTACCAGCTAAGTGCAAGAAACCGCCATGTAAAAATTGTGAGGTAATTAAAGTTGCCCACTCTGGCACTAGTTGGTGCAGAGAGTTACCAGCAAAGCTTAAGGTAAGTTCTCGTGGGACTACAGCTGCAAGGTGTAAAAACCCATTTAATGCTCGTGGAGGTAGACTTGCTTCATAAAGAAATGCAAATACATTGACAGCAATCAGTCCATAAGTTACATAAGGGGTGATTTTTGTGGGATTATTATCTCTAATGGGAACCACGGGCGTTTTACCTGATTTTAAGACACAAACTCTACATTACTGAATTGTGCAAGTACTTTCTTCTACCTCGTGGATAGATTTGACTTTAACTAAGTTAACAAGTAGCATTTATGTAATATTTTTTTGAAAATTGTTTTTTGTACAACCTTTTTGTACATGATATTTATTTAAAATCTGATGTATTTTTGAATTTTGCTATCTTCAATTATGTAATAAATTTCCAGTTAGAGAAGAAAGCAGCTTGACCGCAGTGCTGATTTTGCTCATCTAAAACGTTCCAGAGGATAGTATCTTCTATGTAGAAGTGTTTACCATTACTTGAAGTGCGGAGACCGGAATAGTTGGCGATAAAGCCTTTAGTTGCTGCTTGTGATAATAAGCGATCGCGTTCTTCCTGCACTACCTCTTGAGCTGATTTTCGAGAAGGCATTCTAGTAAAATCTTCCCAAGAAAGCTCCCATAGTTCCAATGCTTTGCGATTACCATAGTTAAAAATTGGGTCTGGCTCTGTACCATGAGAAACTAAAACGAATGGTGCTTCAAATAATACCTGTGCGATTTCCTGCGGTACACCATTCACTTCCAATAAAGAATTTCCTGTCCAATGATGAAAACTATTTACTAGGCGTTGACTGTGGCGAATAATTGCCTCTTGCTGCCAAGGAAATTCAATAATGCTGGTCATGAGAAAATGAATACAGAGTATCAAAATTTAGTATGACATGAAACAGTTTTTTAACCTTAACTATTCAGTTAATCTGCAATGCCTGATATTTGGAAGATAAAAAAGGGATTGACGTACTCTCCTCAAAGCTGAAAATATGCTACTTAATCTTCCATATAGGCTTGGCAACTCATGTTTTTTGCAAATTCTCTGGAAAATCAACTCCAGCGCTGGAACGAAACCATTCGCAATCAACCCCAAAATTCCAATGCTTACATTCGCCGAGGGATGGTCAACTTTCAACTGGCTAAAATTAATGAATCTATTGAAGATTTTAATATAGCAGAACAATTAGATGCCCGTGTCAAGCCCTACCTGTGGCAACGTGGATTATCGTACTATTATGCAGAAAGATTCGCTGAGGGCGCTCAACAGTTTGAAATAGATTTGACTGTGAATGCTCAAGATGTAGAAGAAACAGTATGGCGATATCTCTGCACAGCTCGTTTGTCAGGTGTTGAAGAGGCGCGTAATTCTTTACTAACTGTGAAAAATGACCCTCGACGGGTGATGCAGCGCGTATATGATTTGTATGCAGGAGATTGTACGCCAGATGATGTTTTAAATGTTGGTCAGTCAGAAGGGATAAAGGGAAATTTTTACAGTCATCTTTATTTAGGATTATATTATGAGGCTGAAAATAATCTCGATTTGGCTCAGGAATATATAGTTAAAGCTGCCGATAATTACAAAATTGATGATTATATGTGGTATTTGGCGCAGGTACATAAAAAGCTGCGAGGATGGATATAGTCAACTATTAGTATTCTAGAGGATGCCTTCTTAAGCTTGGAGTATTATTTATATAAATTACTCACAATTATAGAGAATAAATATTATTTGGAGTTGCCTTGCTTTTACTTACCAAGACTCAGCCCCCAATTCTCTATGTACGTACAATCTACGACCATCCTCGTTATGTTGATAGACTTTTTAGAGATTGGTATGACATTACGCAACTTCCTAAAAACGACTTAAAAGTTACAGTTAATTTTAATTATTGCGAATTTCTAGGACATATCGGTGTTGCGTTTCTAGGGGGAATGGTTCGCCTGCTTGAAGCTCATGGTGGTAATGTGACTTTCGACTGGAATACACTTACCGATAAAAAAATTCGTACTAACTTGGCTCAAAATGGTTTTTTATGCGATTTTGGCTACAATTGGGAACCTTGGGATGGTAACTCTATCCCTTTTAAGAGCGATCGCCAGCATGACCCTATAGCTATAGCTGACTACCTGCAATACAAGTGGCTAGGCAAAGGTTGGGTCAATATCAGTCCTAGATTACAAGAAGCAATTACAGGAAAAGTCGTAGAAATATATCTCAATGCCTTTGAGCATAGCCAGCCTGCAATAGGCGTATTTAGCTGCGGTCAAAACTATCCTGAAGCAGGTATGCTCCAGTTAACGGTTATCGACTTTGGTATTGGTATCCCTAATAGAGTTCGCACTTTACCTGAAAACTCAACCATGACTGCTACTGAGGCTCTAGAGTGGGCATTCCAGCCGGGAAATAGTACAAAGCAGAATGGTGTTCGACAGGGTGAAGGTCTACATTTACTACAAGAATTTGTCAAGAAAAATCATGGAAATTTAATGATTTTTAGTAATGACGGGTATGTCACTATAGGGGATAATGGAATCATACATGAAAACAAATGTACTAGTTTTTCGGGGACGCTAGTTAATATTGCCCTTCGATGTGATGAGTCCTACTACTGTCTAGCTTCTGAAGTTCCTCAACTCAGGAAGCAAATATTCTAGAGAGCGGGAGATGGAGAAATGGTATACAAAATTTACGATATTGTTGGAGAATACGCCATCACTGCTGATGGTGGACAGAAACTATATGACCAGATTCATCCACTTTTGCTAGCTGGCGAACCTGTAGAGTTGGATTTCACAGGCGTGAAAGTTTTTGCGTCTCCATTCGTGAACTTCGCCTTTGGTCAATTGTTGAAGGACATTCCAGCAGACAAACTGAATCAGCTAGTTGAATTCACTTCTCTCAACGCTGATGGGTATGATGTTCTGGAACATGTAATGGCTAATGCCAAACGATATTACTCTGATGAAAAATATCGTACTGCTGTGGATACAGCGATCGCAAATATAGCTGTAACTCCTTGAGGTATGGCGATTAACCTTAAGATCCAAGCTGATATCATCAACATCAGAACTGATACTTCACAACAAGGTGATATTTTCTTTGTAGATACAAACGTCTGGTTTTGGTACGCTTATGTAAATGCTGGGTTTAGCGCTAAATCTTACCAACTCAACGATTATCCTAACTATCTCAACCAAGCACTTTCAAACGGAGCTACTCTAACCTACTCAGGGCTTACTTTAGCAGAGCTTACTCATATCATTGAGAAAACCGAATATGAGATTTATATCCAATCTTATGGGCGGCTACCAATCAAAGAATATCAGCATAATGACCCAATAGAACGGGCGAATGTCGTTGCTGAAGTTCAGTTTACTTGGCGTCGGGTTAAAGCGATCGCTGTTCCTATTGATCTAACAGTAGATGATGCAACAACTGATGCAGCGATCAACCGATTCAAAACTCAAGCTGTTGACGGCTATGACCTACTGCTCCTAGAAGCGATTAGTAGAGCAGGAGCAGGACAAATTCAAATCATTACAGATGACATTGATTATAGTGTTGTTCCGGGTATTCAGGTCTTTACAAGCAACAACTATGTCATTCAGGAAGCTGCTTCACAAAATAAGTTAGTGGTACGCTAATTAGGTTTAAGGTTCCAGAACTTTTTCGCGCAAATGCTTTGTAGCGATCGCCTCTTATAGAAAACTTTCCGGTTGCACCCGAACAGAATTATCAGTGGCTTCAGTTTCAAACTGCACTTGGCGATACAAATCGGCGATCGCTATTTCCACATCCACCGATTCCAAGCGCAATATTTCATCGAAATTATACTCTGACAGCACCCATTTTCCTTGTTCGTTGCGCCGAAACACTTCCACACTGGGTTGCTCTACTTGTACTAAGACATATTCTTGCAAGGTTGGAGATTGGCGATATTTGGCAAACTTTTTGCCTCTATCAACTGCTTCTGTTGAAGGTGATAGCACTTCGATAATTAAACAGGGAAATTGTATTAATTGTGGATTGGTATCGCGCTCGTCGCAAGTCACCACGACATTTGGATAAAAATACTTTTGTGCTGATTCTACCTGCGCTTTCACATCTACAATGTATACTTCACAAGAGCGATCGGCTAAGGCATCATCTACAACCTTAAAAAAATTTGCACAAACCCGATTATGGTTGCGAGTACCACCACTCATCGCTACAACTTCGCCATCCCAATATTCATAGCGTTCCTCTTGAGTGGCTTCCCAAACTAGATATTCTTCTGCACTCATCAAAATGCGATCGGGTAAAGCAACCATCAGCGCGATCGGGGAATAATTTACTTTATTTAGGATAGCGAAAAAAGGGCATTTTTTTATTGCTATCCTGACCAAGTACAAATGTCCCAGCATTTTATCTAGCAGATGCTTCCTGGCGATCACCTCTCAGATTTTTCGCAATAATTCCCGAATTCTGATTGCACAATCACCAAAAGCTAAAGGTGAAATTGTCACATCCTCTGCAAATATGCTTTCACTATGATATCCGTCTGGACTAGGGAGACGATACATATATAACTTACGTCCACTAACATCTAAAATCCAGTACTCAATAATACCTGACTTAGCATAAGCGATTGCTTTTACTTCTCGATCGTATTTGAGACTGGAATCAGCTATTTCAATCAGTAAAAACACTTCTGAAGCATTGGGATGGCGATCGTCATAATCTAATGGATTGGGCTTCACCACTGAAATATCTGGTTCTGGTTCCGAGTAATCGTCAAGTTGCACTGGTGACTGGATTCTTAATAAAACTTTGTCGCCTAAACGTTGACGTAATAATCTTTCTGTGCGGGTAATTGCTGATTCGTGAGCAGTTCCTTTTGCTGAGATTCTGATAATTTGTCCCGCTATTAATTCTAAGCGTTCTTCAGGATGAAAAATCCCCATTTCCGCCATTTGGTGATATTCTTGAACACTAATTAGGCGAATATTGGTCAGCATAAGATTTACGTTAACGTCCTAGCATTTTATCCCGCAGATGTTTAATGCGATCGCGCAATTTGGCGGCTTCTTCAAATTCCAATTTTTTCGCCGCTTCTTTCATCTGTGTTTCTAACAAAGTAATCAATTCTGGAATCTGTTCTAAAGGTAGTTCGTCTAGATGTTCATCTACAACTTTTAAATCAGTTGCATTCAACCGCCGAGATACGTCTAAAAATGACAAAATTGCATTACTTGATTTTTTGACAATTGGTTGCGGTGTAATTCCGTGGATTTGATTGTATGCCATTTGAATCCCGCGCCGTCTGTCTGTTTCATCAATGGCTTTAATCATACTATCGGTAAGATTATCAGCATACAAAATTGCTTGTCCCTGGACGTGACGCGCGGCTCTACCAATAGTTTGAATTAAGGAACGTTCAGCTCGCAAGAAACCTTCTTTGTCTGCGTCCATAATTACTACTAAGGAAACTTCGGGTAAATCCAAACCTTCCCGCAGCAAGTTTACTCCCACCAAGACATCAAAGTTACCTTCGCGTAAGTTCTGCAAAATCTCTATTCGCTCAATTGAATTAATCTCAGAATGTAAATACCGGACTCGAATACTGTGGTCTTCTAAATATTCGGTTAAATCTTCCGCCATCCGCTTAGTTAATGTGGTAATTAGCACTCGTTCGTGGCGGTCAATTCTATCTTTAATTTCTCCTAGTAAATCATCAATTTGTCCTTCTGTTGGACGTACAGAAATTTCTGGATCGATTACTCCAGTTGGTCGAATTACTTGTTCTACTATATGACCTTCTGAAACTTCTAATTCCCAATTTCCTGGAGTTGCGGAAACAAAAATACACTGGTTTACTTTTTGCCAGAATTCTTCTGCTTTCAAAGGACGGTTATCAGCAGCGCTAGGAAGCCTAAATCCATGTTCGATTAAAACTTTTTTTCTTGCTTGGTCGCCGTTATACATGCCGCGAATTTGAGGCACAGTCACGTGAGATTCATCGATAACTAATAGCCAATCTTTAGGGAAATAATCAATTAAACATTCTGGTGGTTCTCCAGCTTGTCTTCCTGCTAAATGACGGGAATAGTTCTCGACACCATTACAATAACCAACTTCGTGCAGCATTTCTAAATCGTAACGCGTCCGCTGATCTATGCGTTGCGCTTCTAATAATTTTCCGGCTTGTTCTAAGTCGGCTTTTTGCTGTTTTAATTCGGCGGCGATGTCTTGACAAGCTATTTCTAACCGTTCTTCTGGGGTGACAAAGTGACGTGCAGGATAAACGTTTACGGCTTCTAAACTTTTGAGAATTTCACCCGTCACAGGGTCAATATAACGAATCGCATCTATTTCATCACCAAAAAATTCGACGCGAATAATTCGGTCTTCATAAGCTGGGCCAATTTCTAAAACATCACCCCGGACGCGAAATTTTCCCCGACCCATTTCTATATCGTTGCGGCTATATTGCACATTTGTCAAATCCCGTAAAATTTGACGTTGATTGACTTCCATACCTATCTGGAGGGGGATGGCAGCTTTGAGATATTCTGATGGTATTCCTAAACCATAGATACAACTGATGGAAGCAACAACGATGACATCACGGCGTTCAAAAAGCGATCGCGTTGCTGAATGCCGTAACATGTCTATTTCATCATTAATTGCCGCCGTTTTTTCAATATAAGTATCGGTAACGGGAATATATGCTTCTGGCTGATAGTAATCGTAGTAGCTGACGAAATACTCAACGGCGTTGTTGGGAAAGAACTCTCGTAGTTCGTTACAAAGTTGTGCAGCTAAAGTTTTGTTATGCGCTAGGACTAAAGTAGGCTTGCCAATTTTCTCAATCGTTGCTGCTACTGAAAATGTCTTGCCTGTTCCCGTAGCACCTAGTAAAGTTTGGTAATGATTGCCAGCTTGGATACTAGCACACAGTTGGGCGATCGCTTGCGGTTGATCGCCTGTCGGACTAAAGGGAGCTTGAAGACAAAATTCTGTCATACAGTTTTGCTGGAAATACCCTGTCTGATGGTAACGATTTCACCCTCTATCTATTGTAGCTGGGTAATCAAGCCATTTAATCGCAATATTACTTTACAAAAGTTTACTATTTTAATTTACTTATGTATCAGTTTTAAAGATACTTATATCTATATGAGGTTTTTTAAGGTTAAACTCTCATATATAGGAAAAAATTTATCTTTCCTTAAGTATTGTAAAATTCAATTAACAAACAAGAGGTATTCGGTTATGGCTATTAGTAACACTTCCAAAACAATCGGTTCTCGGCAAAACTATGCAAAGCTGAAAGGGGAAACTATAGTGGAAGTTGAAAATCACCAAGCACAAAGCTTAAATGGAGATCGAGTCGATCTGGTTAGTGAAATCTCAGCGCCGGAAACTACTGGAACATTGGCCATTACTGGAGTTCGTCCCATAGGTAGTAGCGACTTGGAAGTAACTGAAAAACTTTCAGTTAGTGGGGTGCGTCCTGTTAGCACTGGTAAGTTAGAAGTTGTTGAAACTTATAACGCAATGGGTATTCGTCCAATAGGTGCAAATCACATTCAAGTCGTTGAAAATATTAACCTTTCTGGTATTCGTCCAGTTAGCTCAAGTTCGCTAGTAGTAGCTCAAAGCTATTCAGTATTCGGTAACCGTCCAGTAGCATCAAATGATATTGATGATTCTACAAACCTCATGGGTTTTCTAGATTAGACAAAAAAATATTTCTATAACTTTATTAACCCAGTTTTTCTATGGAATTGGGTTTTTTAGTCTCAACAATCCAAAGATATTTGTTTTTGTCCTATGTCTTTTAGCATAGGTAACTAAGCTTTTTGTACTTAAATTTTAAGCTACTTAATAGCCAGGATGCTTACTACAATTAATTTTCTGAATTTTGAATTATAAATTCATCATATCTAATTTTTTAATATGTCTTGTGGTGGAAGGCTTTAGCAAAAACTTTAAGTTAATGTGTAAGAGTAATAACAAAAGATTTCAAAGTTGGTTTATAGCTTTGAGATAAACTTTCATTGAATAATCAGGAGTATCAAATGAGCCTAGAAGATCGTGCAAAAGCTGCTGCTAAAAATATTGAAGGTAAAGCTCAAGAAGTAGCAGGAAACGTTACTGGAGATCCAAAAGATCAAGCTGAAGGTAAAGCTAAGCAAGCAGAAAGCGAAGTGCGTCATGGTATTGAAGACGTAAAAGACAATATCAAGAAAAAAGTTGACTAAATTTCATATTTTTTTGCAAAATAACGTAGAGAAGGTAACTCTGGTGTATCCTATTTTGCAAAAATAACATGAAACGTTAAGTACTCAAGCTCAAACCATTTTCTATTTCCTAAGCAAGGATAAAAAAGATATTAGCTTGAATAATAAAAGTAATGTAGAGACGTAATTAATTGCGTCTCTACAATTTATATAATTCACGATTTTTTAATTAAGTGATTTATCTATAACAAATTCAAACATAATAAATTTAATTAACCGAAATTATAGCAATCGAAGTATAGGTTAGGACATAATAGAAAGAAATGACTTGAAAAAAATGCCAGCATCTTATAGTTACGATTTAAGAACTAAGGTGATTAATGCGATTGATAGTGGGATGAGAAAAATTCAAGCCAGTCAAATATTTCAAATTAGCCGTAATACAATAGACACTTGGTTAAAGAAGAGAGAAGAGTCAGGAGATTATCAGGCGAAAATAGGATATCAACAAGGTTATAATCAGAAAATTGCTGATTTAGAGAAATTTTAGCAGTTTGTACAAGTAAATGGTAGTAAGACTCAAGCACAAATGGCACAAACTTGGCCAGAAGAATTAGCGTTCGCACTATCGGAAAAGCCTTAAAAAAAATTGGTTATAGCCGAAAAAAACTTACGGGTATAGAGAAAGGGATGAAGAAGAAAGGCAGGAGTTTCAAGCCAAAATCAGCAAAAAAGAAGGCTCAAAGCTAGTTTATGTTGATGAATCAGGAATAGATAATAGAGAAGATTATGGTTATGGATGGAACCCCAAGGGAGAAAGATTTTACGATTTAAAATGAGGAAGAAGAAATCTGAGAGTAAGCATTATGAGTGCTTTATGCCAAGGAGAGTTAATTGCTCCATTAACCTTTGAAGGTTCGTGTAATCGATTAGTTTTTGAGAAATGGCTTCAAGAAAAACTTTTACCTGAACTCAAATCAGGACAGACAGTTATTTTGGATAATGCCACTTTCCACAAATCTCAGAAAATTCGTGAATTAATTGAATCTGTTGGGTGTGAACTTGAGTATTTACCACCATACTCTCCTGATTTAAACGATATTGAACATTATTGATTTCCAATAAAAAACCGAGTCAGAAAATCAGTTGGTACTATCGAAAATTTTCGCGACAGAGTTGATACAGCCATTCGTTTAACGTCCTAACCTATACTTCGATTGCTATACTATCTGTCCAATTTATTAATCAAGGTTATAAAATAAAAATAATTATAGCTTAGTAAAGTTGTAAAATATTGATGACTTAGGTTTAAATACTAGTGCTGATAATGTTAGCAAACTTGCATCTTTAGTAAATTCTAATTATCTAGATATATTTACGTGAAGTGTTGACGGCTCAACGAGTTATTATAAAGTTTTTTAGTAATCAGTAGTGCTAGGTATTATTGTATTTGTAACTGCTGAGTGATTAGGTAGTGGTAAATAAATTTTTAGTTATTACAGCAGATTTCAAGAGGTGTGAAGTAAACCATTTAGGTTCGGTAACTAAGTCTAGAGACTATTCTAATTCTCAGTTCTGCTGTAATTTGTTGTGTTGTGTAACAAAGCATGGTGGGCATAGCCCGCCTTTTTTTTGCTAGCAAGAGCTAAAATTAGATATAAAAAAGATATGTATATGCGTTGAAATCAAAAAAGTGTATTAAGTGTGGAGTTATGAATTTTAAGTCTTGCATTTGTACCTCATTTACTTGCAAACTGCTGTAAAATGTTCGGAGTTATTATTCATTATCTCCCTTGTTCTTTTGCCTCTAACTCTGGTTAAGAGATTATTTATAAATGTAAATATTAACTTTGTAGGATGCCTTATAGGGTAGCACAACACACCATTAATCTCTGTGCGTTTTAACTTTTAAAACAGTTGCTACAAATCTACAAATCTGCTTCACCTCATCCCTCTAATTGACTATTGCTCCAATAATTTCATCCGCTGCCACCAAAGATTTAGGGGATAATAGACCACAGGTGCCCAGAGACTACTAAGAATTGCAGAAGCAAGAGCGACACGTTGGTAATATGTCCAAATATCTGCAAGGCGTAGACTTTCCCCACCGTAGGCATCACCCATAAAAGTTAATTGCAACCCAAAGATAGTTTCTCCTAAAATTGCCATACCAAAGACAATTACAGCAATAGAAATAAAATCTTCATCCATGAACCGCTGTTTCTGAAGTAAACCTGTCAGAACTCCTACTATACCTAAACTCAGGGCATGAGTAGGATGAGGTGATGTCATTCCATCTTGAAGTAGCCCCAAAACTATACCTGCCAATGCTCCGGTAAACATTGTGCGCTTCACACTCCAAGCTACCACCCAAATTAACAGCCAGTTTGGCCCAATTCCCAATAATTCCATACCTGGGAGGCGGGTTGGCAATAACAGTAAACATAACAGCACAGACCCAACTGTCACCATCCAAGCTGTCAACTGACGTACAGTAGGATGCCAACGAGAAAGCGGTGGAATTTGGATTTTCGATTTTCGCTTTGACGATTTTGGCTTTTTCTGTCTGCTACCAACGAATGCAGGAATCTTCATTTTTCTGTAGATTTTCAAGGAAGAATTTACTTAGACTTTTGATCGGTCGATTTTTGGCTTTCTAAATCTTGGTTTTCTAGCTTTGGATAGACTGCTACCCAATCTAGAAAGCGTATTGGCGGAAAAAGCTCAACTTTTGCCACTGAAGCTGGAAGTTTCTTTAAATTCAGCGACTTGATTCGTCCTACTGCCAAGCCTGATGGAAATTTCTGACTATAAGTAGATGTGGAAACTAAATCTCCTACTTTCACATTTGGGACTTTTTCATAAAACTCCAGCACAGCTTCGGCAGAGGAATCTCCTCGCAAAACACCTTTAGCAGCAGTGCGGCTAATTGTTACACCTACTTGACTCTTAAGGTCGCTGATTAACAAGACGCGGCTAGTATTGGGAGTTACACTTTCCACTAGACCTACCAATCCGCCGTCTGCTTTGACTATGTAGCCTTGCTGAATTCCAGAATTCGCACCCCGATTCAAGGTAACTTGTTGCCACCACTGGTCAGCACTACGTCCTACTACCCGTGCTGGTATTGGTCTTGATGCTAGTGGCTCTTTTTCGACATAGCCCAATAAATTTTGTAACTTTTTATTTTCACTTTCTAAATCTACTATCCGAGTCTGCAATTCTAATGTCCGGGCATCTCTAAGACGTTCTTCTGGAGTTGGCCCTGACTGTAACATCTGCAACGGACGGGTAATTGCATAGTATGTCTCAAGCACCAATTCACCTTGAGTCTGTCGCACTATCCAAGCACTACCAGCTACTAGAGCTAACAGCCCGATTTGTAACCCTTTACGATCCCACCAACGCCGTACTGTAACCATAAATACCTTTTTGTACTTATATAAATTAAGTTCTATTTGAGTTCTCATTTATATAGAACCCAAATAGAACTCAAATAGAACTCAAGTCTGATATTTGTTCGCTACATATTGCGAGAGCGAGCGCTGAAAACTCGCTCCATCTGCTTAAAGTTTTCTAGCACACGACCTGTCCCCAGCACAACACAGCTTAAAGGATCGGCGGCAATGTGAGTCACAATACCTGTTTCATGGCTAATCAGGGTATCTATGCCTTTGAGCAAAGCACCACCACCAGCCAGCATAATACCTCTGTCAATAATGTCTGCTGCTAGTTCTGGAGGGGTGCGTTCCAGTGTCCGCTTCACAGCTTCTATAATTACCGATAACGGTTCGAGCATACTTTCACGGATTTCTGGGCTTTTGATTGTTACAGTTCGTGGCAGACCAGAAAGTAAGTGTAAACCTCGAACTTCCATCATCCCATCATTATCATCGTTAGTAGGATAGGCAGAGCCAAGCCGAATCTTAATCTCCTCGGCAGTACGTTCACCAATCACTAAGTTGTGCATTTTCTTCAGATACTGAACGATTGAGTCAGTGAGCTCATCCCCAGCAATGCGTACTGATTCGCTCAGCACCGTACCTTGAAGACTCAGCACTGCAACTTCTGTGGTGCCGCCGCCAATATCAATGATCATGTTACCAGTAGGTTCAGTAACAGGAAGTCCTGCACCAATTGCCGCCGCTACAGGTTCATCAATTAAGTAAACTTCTCTTGCCCCAGCTTGTTGAGCCGCATCCATCACAGCTCGTCTTTCTACTCCTGTGACGCCGCTAGGAATGCCAATCACAATCCGTGGTAAAATCAGGGATCTACCTTCATTTACACGCTGAATAAAGCTTTTGAGCATCAGCTCGGCGACCTCGAAGTCAGCGATTACACCATCACGCAGGGGGCGCAGAGCAATCACATTTCCAGGCGTCCGACCGAGCATTTTCTTGGCTTCTTCCCCGACAGCCAAGGCTACCTTTTCACTTTGATCGATGGCAACCACCGAAGGTTCTTGGAGTACAATACCTTTACCAGATACATAAACAAGGGTGTTAGCAGTACCGAGGTCGATACCCATATCCCATGATGTGCGAAAGTTCCTGAAAAGACCCACGCGTCTCTAAGCCCCCTATGTGCTACTTTTTGACTACAACAGTAAGAGTTAATAGTGTTATATGCTATTCGTTTCTATCCTGAGTCCAGTAAACTAGACTATATCTTTATATAATTCCCAGCAATATTTACTATGTCTCAGGCATTTATTTTTTGATATTCTCTCGTTAAATTAGAGTATCCGTATACTTTTATGTGTTTCTCCAAGTATTATGTATCATTTTTCAATTCAATTATATTGTTAACTGTTTAGCACATTATTTTCAATAGTTTGACAATTCGCTATGATGGGAGTCTAGACTAATCAGTACTGTTGTACTAAAAGGTAACGCACATGAGTATCAATATTGTCACCCTCGTCGGTCGTGTAGGCGGCGACCCAGAGATTAAATACTTCGAGTCTGGTAGTGTCAAGTGTAGATTGACGCTAGCTGTTAATCGCCGTAGTAAAGAAGGCGAACATACCGATTGGTTTAATTTAGAACTATGGGGAAAAACGGCTGAGGTGGCAGGTAATTATGTACGTAAAGGCAAGCAAATTGCCGTCAAAGGTTCTTTAAAGTTTGACACATGGAGCGATCGCCAAACAGGAGCAAACCGTTCCTCACCAGTTATCCAAGTAGACCAATTAGATTTATTAGGTTCTAAGCGAGATGCAGAAGGGGGCGGAGATTTTTCGCCAGAGAATTTCTAATCAGTCATTAGTCATCTGTCATTAGTCCTTTGTATTTACTAATGACTAATGACTAATGACTAATGACTACACGACTAATAACTAATTTGCAGTGTCACCGATGCTTCTACTTCCTGTTCGCCACCAATCACAGGGGTGGAAGCGTCAGCTTGTTGAGCTAATTTGGGAGCCTCAGCACGGTATAACACAGGTGGTGGGGGCGGATTGGTATTATTAACTTGAATGCTTACCACTTCTTTGGGTGACAAACCCAAGGCACTGAAAACAGCATTAGCTTGCTGTCGCGCCTTTTGGGTAGCTTCTGCTAATGCTTCGTTTTGTGCCCTAGCGATCGCTTCATCATTCGCAACAAAACTAATACCATCAATTTGTGTTGCACCAGCTTTCACAGCACTATCTAATAATGTACCAGTTTGCTCAACAGGAATACGAAAACTTACGGTGTTATTGGCAGTATAGCCTGTAAGCCGCTGCACATTATTAGTGTAGCTATAAACTGGGTTGAGTCGGATACCAGTAGTTTGTAATTTATCCACATTTTGGTTTTTCAGAAACGCAACTACAGCCGATGACCTACGGGCGGCTTCTTGCTGTACCTCTTGGGCAGTTTTACCTTGAATTTCTACTCCTAAACTGACTTGCGCTATGGTTGTAGGAATTTCTTGAGTTCCGCGAGCATTGACAGTCAGAGTTCGCCACATTTTCTCCTTTTCTTGTGCCAGGGCAGGTAGTGTAAAAGTTGTACATAAAAGCAAAGTTAAAGACAGTATTTTCCACAAATTTCCAGATGGAAATGCAGAACCGGGTAAAGCGGCTCTAGTCATCAGATTTGCACTCCTCACAACAGATGTTTTAATCAGCGTATACAGCAATCCTTTGATAACTGTTGAAAGTTAACAGTCATCACAAGTTTTTCATAATTCAAATGCGATCGCTAGATACGATTTGTATGTTTATACTTTGACACTGCCAGAATCAAAAGCGGGAATGGTTACGTTTTTGGAAACTAAAAAAATTACATTAATCTATTCGGAAATTTGGGTATGGCGTATTGGTTGCTGAAAACTGAACCGGAAAACTATTCTTACTTCGATTTGGAACGGGATGGCAGTACAATTTGGGATGGAGTTAACAATCCTCTAGCGCTCAAACATATACGTACCATGCTGATTGGTGATTTTGCGTTGATTTATCACACAGGTAAAGAACGACAAGTCATCGGCGTAGCAGAAATAATTAGTCAACCTTATACCGATCCAGCACTCAACGATAGCAAACGGGTAGTTGTAAATGTGCAGGCAGTACAAAGAGTAAAGCAACCCGTCACCTTAGCTCAAATCAAGCAGGATGAAAAATTTACAGATTTCGACTTGCTGCGACTTCCTAGACTGTCTGTAGTCCCGGTTTCTCAAGACTATTGGCAGCGCTTGATGGATTTACTGGAGACTGGGGACTAGGAACTGGGAAGTAAAAATTTGGACTTGAGCTTCTGAGGATGAGAGTTGAGCTTGTGAGGATGAAAGTTGAGCTTCTGAGGATGAAAGTTGAGCTTCTAAGGGTGAAACTTGAGCTTTTGAGGGTGAACGTTGAACTTCTGAGGATGAAAGTTGAGCTTCTGAGGATGAAAGTTGAGCTTCTAAGGGTGAAACTTGAGCTTCTGAGAATGAAACTTGAGCTTCTGAAGGTGAAACTTGAGCTTCTGAAGGTGAAACTTGAGCTTCTGAAGGTGATTTTTAAAGTTTTAACTCTCTTATCACTCCTTTCTCCCCAATCCCCATCACCCCTTATCCCCAAAGGGGCCCTACCTTCCCCAATCCCTTTTAAAAGCTGCAAATATCATATCGAAAGACAGATGTTTTTCAGAAACACGTCAGAATCAAAGAGAAGGATTTTCACACAACCCAATGCATTTGTTAAATCCAAGCAACTTCTCTTTTCCTATGCTGGCTAGCGCAACACAAGCCGCAGACAGTTCAATGGTAGTAGCAGCAGTGTTACTCAGCTTAGTAGTCATTTACCTCGCCAGCAAACTTGGTGGCGAGTTATCAAACCAAGTCGGTTTTCCGCCAGTTTTAGGAGAACTCGTAGGTGGCGTGATAGTAGGTATCTCTGTTCTCCATCTTTTAGTGTTTCCACAAGGCGGCACAGACAGTTCTAACTCTTTGATTATGAGTTTCCTGCAAATCACAGCTGGTTTATCTCCGGAAGCCACTCCAGCAGTGTTTGCAGTACAGTCAGAAGTCGTTTCCGTTTTGGCAGAATTGGGCGCGATCATCCTGCTGTTTGAAATTGGTTTAGAGTCGAACTTAAAAGATTTAATGGCAGTGGGTATCCAAGCCACCGTTGTTGCAGTGGTGGGGGTGGCAGTACCCTTTGCTGCTGGTACTGTGGGATTGATGACTTTGTTTGGTATCAGTGCTGTCCCCGCAATTTTTGCAGGGGCGGCTTTGACTGCTACTAGTATTGGGATTACTTCCAAAGTGCTGTCAGAACTGGGGCGACTCAATTCTAGAGAAGGGCAGATTATTCTCGGTGCTGCTGTGATTGACGATGTTCTGGGAATCATTGTCTTAGCGGTAGTAGCCACTTTAGCTAAAGATGGCGTGGTAGATGTTGGCAAAGTGATTTATTTGATTATCAGTGCCACTAGTTTTATTTTGGGAGCAATCTTGCTAGGCAATGTTTTCAATAAATCCTTCGTGGCGATCGCTGATAAACTCAAAACACGTGGTGGATTGGTTATACCAGCATTCATCTTCGCTTTTGCAATGGCATATCTAGCTGCTGTCATCCAGTTAGAAGCAATTCTGGGAGCTTTTGCCGCAGGTTTAGTCTTAGAAGAGACAGATAAGCGTAAAGAACTGCAAAGACAAGTCTGTCCGATTGCTGATATGCTAGTGCCAATTTTCTTTGTGAGTGTTGGTGCAAAGACTGATTTGGGAGTCTTAAATCCAGCGATTCCTGATAATCGTGAAGGTCTAATTATGGCAACTTTCCTGATTACAGTAGCCATTCTCGGTAAAGTAATCACAGGTTTAAGCGTGTTTGGTCAACCGGAAATCAACCGTTTAGCGATCGGTGTGGGGATGATTCCTAGAGGTGAAGTCGGGTTAGTATTTGCTGGTGTCGGCGCTGCTAGCGGGGTTCTCTCGAAACCATTAGGAGCAGCAATCATCATGATGGTTATCTTAACCACCTTTTTAGCTCCTCCCTTGTTACGACTTGTATTTCCAGAACCAAAAACCGTGGATGCAGGCTCAGAGCAACTGATTTTAGACGGTGCTTCTGGGACATCGTTGGTAATCGAACCACCTCAGTCGAAGGTATCAGTGTCAGAAGTAATTCCAGAATCTGAGGATAGTTAATCGCTGGGGTATGAGGCATTGGGAGTGCTAAGTGAGGAGTTGAGAGTTCTTCTCCCTGGTCTCTCTATCTCCCTCATCCCCGCCTCAAAGCGTCTCTTACTCCCCTCCCTTCTCAAGTGGAAACTTCTCTTTCTAAATTTTCGTCCCGTGTGATTATAAAATTGTCGTTTGTTTGTAATTTCTACTAGTATTTGGAATGTTACTTATTTCCAGTTTCCCTCTTCTCTTCATACCAATTTGCATCCAAAAGCGTAATTTATAAATTTCTCTTGTTCGCTGTCTACCTCTCTAAAGTGAAAGTTCCAATTTAGAAAGCAGATTCGTATCAGTCTTCATTTGAAGATTTTTCAAGTAATTGGGGAGTAACATCTATAAATTTTGCTAGCTCAACTGACGGTAGTAGGAATTGTTTACTCAGTGCATTAATGGCAACAAACAACAAACAGTTATTTGTCAGGAGTTATCAATCATCAGTTATCTAGCTTTCTTGGGAGTCAAAGTTCCCCACTTTTTGAGATGGAAGTTTTTACACTGGATCTGAATTCCAATATAAAACCTAGGAATTGTTAACTGATAACTAGTATTAATTTTACTGTGTCTTTATACCAACTTAACAATTAAAAAAGGCATCAAAGCTCAAGTTTAGGTGGTGAGAGTGTGATATACCAATGAGTTGAATATTGACTCAAGCATTGCTGAGCAACGAATCTAAGTCATAAATTAAATAAAGCAGATTAAAAATACAGCAGTTTGCAAATAAATGAGGTACACAACTGGAGAATTCAATATAGAAATTATTCTTTTCCCTCCTGCCCTCTGCCTCCTGCCTCCTGCCTCAAAACCATTAACTCTGTACTTCATGCAAATCAAAACTGCTGTACTCATTGAGTCGGAATTTAATCTGGGGGTTACAACAAGACGAGAAGTCAAGAACTTCAAGTTCTCTAGAGCTGAACTTCTCCCAAGGGCAAAGGGCAACTGAGAACTTGCAACTCAGCACTACTGAAAACTCCCATGAATGTGAATTAGGAGAAAGGACTGTGAAATTAGACTGGTTACTACCCAGCACTATTGGAACTATCTTGATGCTATCGTCGCCGGCAATGGCTGGGAGACTAGAATCATGGCGCTTTGATGCCAATCAAAATAAGTTGGAAATTAATACTTTGGGGGATGTTCAACCCCAAGCACAATTAATTTTCAACCCGACTCGCTTGGTAATTGATTTGCCAGGAACGACGTTTGGGCGTCCTCAGGTCACCCAGCAGGTAGGTGGTGGTATTCGTTCTATCCGTGTTGGGCAGTTTGAGAGCGAAACAACGCGCATAGTCGTCGAATTAACTCCTGGTTATACTTTAGACCCCAAAAGAGTAAAATTCGTGGGCACAACTGGCGAGCAGTGGACGGTGCAATTACCTAGACCAGAAGTCGATAAAGTAGCATCACCTCCAAGAAATATTTATAGTGTAGTAACTCCAGATTCTAGTCCTAGACCCAATCTTTCAAGGGTCGTCACCACTCCCCAGGCGGCGACTCAAATTGAGAGCTTGCAAGTCACAGGCGATGGTTTTTTCATCCGTACCAGGGGTGCTAATCCTCCGATTCAAGTAATTCGCAGCCGCGATCGCGCTAGCATCTTCATGGATATTTCTGGCGCATCTTTATCACCACGGTTGATACAACAGAATAATCAGTCTGTTAACAAGTTTGGGGTTAGTCGTGTTGAATTCACCCAATTACAAACTCGACCCCCTGGTGTTCGTTTAACTTTACGGGTAAATAAAAATAGCCCAAACTGGCAAGTAAGTACCAGTAGTAGTGGTGGTTTGGTGGTTTTGCCTACTCGCGTTGTTACATTACCTAGAAGTAATAATTTTGACAATCAGTCGGAATCTGTTTCCTTTCCCAGCACACCATTAGCTAACAATTTGCCAGCCACAATTGAGTCGGTAGAACTAGCTGATAATGGCACACAACTGCTGATTAGAGCTGACCAAACTGTATCTGCTAGGGGAGTCTGGGATAGAAGCTCTGGTTTGTTCCGCCTCACAATTGGCAATGCAAAGTTAGCTCCCAGAGTTATAGGGCCTACGTTTGCTGCCAATAGCCCCATTCTCCGAGTACGCCTGCAATCGCAACAACCTAATACAGTTACCGTTTTAGTTCAACCAGCACCGGGAGTCCAACTTGGGCAACCAAATCGAATCAGCGATCGGCTTTTGGCTGTACCAATACAAGGCTCTCGTCGAGTTGTCACACTTCCTGGAAGACCTCCCTATACTGTACCTCCGCTACCACCAATCAACCGAGGCTCATTCCCAGACCCAAACAATCCCAACCTCCGACCTGCAACACAACCACAGCGCCGAGTCGGCAATGGGCGACTGGTAGTCATTATTGACCCCGGACACGGTGGTAAAGATTCTGGAGCAATTGGCATTGGGGGGGCACGCGAAAAGGATGTTATCTTGCCTATTGGTAGAAGAGTGGCAGAAATTTTACAGCAAAATGGTCTACAAGTTCTTATGACTAGGGATTCTGACTATTTTGTTACTCTTCCCGGACGAGTACAAATGGCAGAAAGAGCTAATGCTGATGTGTTTGTTAGCATCCACGCGAATTCAGCTGGTGCGAGTCGTCCCGATGTTAATGGTTTGGAAGTCTATTATTACGACAGCGGTTTGAGTTTAGCTCGCGTTGTCCGCACTAGCATTCTCCAAAGTATTGGTACTCTCAAAGACAGGGGAGTCCGGCGAGCTAGATTTTATGTCCTGAGAAAAAGTTCTATGCCCTCGATTCTGGTGGAAACGGGTTATATGACTGGTCGAGAGGATATGGCTAGGCTCAGAACCTCAGCTTATCAAAATAGAATGGCAGAAGCGATCGCTCGTGGCATCCTTCAGTACCTGAAGAGAAGATAAGTAATTTCGTCTAAATTGTTGAGTAAATACATTTAAATGATTATTAAATTTATACAATTTAGTAGTGATTCTGATGATGTATTGCTGGTGCTGAGAACAAATTTGTCTGAGTTGGAGTCATCAAAGTATTAAACTCCCAAGTTTCATAATTCTAAATTACTCTCTTGCCATTAAGAAATTACTTATCTCTTCTCCTGCTTGACGCTAACTGCTAGCAAGCGTCAGGGGTTTACCTAAAAAATTTAGGTATTTTTGGGGCGGGACAAGAGTGGGTTGTTTGTTATTGTCATCTGATGGTTTGGAGGTCTAATTTATCTAGGCTAATGGCATGGCAAAATCAGAGGAGCGTGCTATATTTTACGCCATTAGCTGTGTCTAGATCGCAGCGCAAAACTCAAGTGTGCGCGGTGACGGTGTGAGGATTTGCCAATATGTTGAGATCTTGACGGCTCCCATGAACGTGAATCAGGAGAAATGACTGTGAAATTACACTGGTTATTACCCAGTACTATTGGAACTATCTTCATGCTGTCGTCGCCAGCAATGGCTGCGAGACTAGAATCTTGGCGTTTTGATGTTAATCAAAACAAACTGGAAATTAATACTTTGGGGGATGTTCAACCCCAAGCACAACTAATTTTTAATCCAACTCGTTTGGTAATTGATTTGCCAGGAACGACATTTGGGCGTCCTGAGCTAACTCAACAAGTCGGTGGTGCAATTCGCGCTATCCGCATTGGGCAATTTGACGAACAAACAACGCGCATAGTCGTTGAATTGACCTCTGGTTATACTTTAGACCCCAAGCGAGTAAAATTTATGGGTACAAGTGGCACTCGCTGGACTGTGCAATTACCGACGCCAGAAGCAGAAAATATATCTTATACAAATACTCAAGGGCAACAAACAGCTACAGAAACTTCACCGAGAACATCTACACCAGCCCTCTCTCCCAGAAATATTTATAATGTGGTGACCACAGGCTCTAATCCACCTAACAACGGAACAGTGGTCGCCAGAGTTACTCAAATTGAAAACTTACGAATCACAGGCGATGGCTTTTTCATCGCCACCACTGGCGGTAATCCTCAGATTCAAGTAAATCGTAGCAGCGATCGCCAGCAAATTAACATCGACATCGCTGGCGCAACTCTATCACCAAATTTAGAGCAGCGAGATTTGCCGATTAATCGCTACGGGGTCAGCCGCATCCGATTTTCCCAACCAGAAAGTAGCCCGTCTGTTGTTCGCATGACCTTACAGGTGGACAAAAATGGTTCTGACTGGCGAGCAACTACTAGTAGTGCTGGTGGTTTCATAGTTCTGCCTAGTCGTGGTATTGCCCAATTACCAAGCAATAATACTCCACGCCCCGTCCCACCTACGAACAATTCACCTGCCACTATTGAGTCTGTGGAACTAGCTGGTAATGGCACACAACTGCTAATTAGAGCGGATCGAAACTTATTTGCTACAGCAGGCTGGGATAGAAGCTCTGGGCTATTCCGCATCACTATCAATAATGCTCGATTAGCTCCCAAAGTTAAAGGGCCTAGTTTTAATAATAATAGCCCTATCCTTCGCGTCCGCCTGCAACCACAAGCAGCCAACATTGTTACCGTCTTGGTGCAACCAGCAGCCGGAGTGCAAATTGGCGAACTCAACCAAGTCGGCGACCAGCTTTTGGCTCTAGAATTACGACGCTCTACTAGCATTGCACCGCCCATTGTTTTACCTCCTCTGCCATCACCAAACCAAGGTCAACTTCCCACCCCCACAGATAATCCTCGTCCTATATCTCAGCCACAGCCACGCCCCTCGGTTCCTAGAGGAAAATTGCTTGTAGTGCTTGACCCAGGACACGGTGGAAAAGACTCTGGCGCCCCTGGTTTGGGCGGACTCCTAGAAAAGGATGTAGTCTTGCCTATCGGTAGAAAAGTAGCAGCAATTTTAGAGCAAAATGGCGTACAAGCAGTACTAACACGCGACGCTGACTTTTTCGTAGAACTTCAGGGACGGGTAGATATTGCTGAGCGAGTCAACGCAACTTTATTTGTCAGTATTCACGCTAATTCGGTTGATAATCGCCCTGATGTCAATGGCTTAGAAGTATATTATTACGACAGCGGTTATGCTCTGGCTGAAGTAGTTCGCAATACCATCCTCAATCACATTAGTACTTTGAAAGACCGGGGAACCCGCAAAGCCAGATTTTACGTTCTTAGGAAAAGCTCCATGCCCTCGATTTTAGTGGAAACAGGTTATATGACTGGTCGAGAAGATAATCCCAGATTAGCAACACCAGAGTATCAAAATCGGATGGCAGAAGCGATCGCTAGTGGCATCCTCAAATACTTACGGCAGAGGTAATATAGTACAAATTACTTATTCAAGAGGTGGTATTTAGATTTTTTTACGTACAGAATTTAGTGGTAAATTTGTAAATTCTCTGCTAAATTCTGTATTTTATATCCAAAAACCTCAATCAATACCTGCCTGTGTATTCATCTTCCATATTTGAAGAAAATCTTGACGATTTTTCTAACCGAGAACCCCAACGTGCCCCAATTGGTATCTTTGATAGTGGTGTGGGAGGACTGACGGTACTACGAGAACTATATCGTCAACTTCCTAATGAATCAGTTGTCTACTTTGGGGACACAGCTCGGCTTCCTTACGGAATTCGCTCACAAGCAGAAATTTTACAATTTACGCGTGAAATCCTTACCTGGTTGCAACAGCAGCGGGTAAAAATGGTGATTATGGCTTGTAACACCAGTTCTGCGCTAGCATTAGAGATTGTACGTCAAGAATTTAGCATACCTATACTAGGAGTGATCCTACCAGGAGCAAGAGCAGCAGTACAGCAAGGAAAGCGCATCGGTGTAATTGCCACTCCCGCAACGGCTAAGAGTAATGCTTATAAGCACGCTATACTCGAAATTAATCCTAATGTCCAAGTTTGGCAAGTTGGATGTCCGGAATTTGTGCCACTGATTGAGCAAAACCGCATTCACGACCCTTACACTGCCCAAGTAGCAAGAGGTTACTTGGAGCCTTTATTAGAACAGGAAATTGACACCTTAGTCCACGGCTGTACCCATTATCCTCACCTGACACCAGTGCTGCGATCGCTCCTCCCCTCCCAAGTCCAGTTAGTAGACCCGGCTGTCCATGTTGTTGCTGCTTGTGCCCAAGAACTAGACTTACTTAGCTTAAGAAATACCTACCTACCGCTACCAACTCGCTTTGCCGTTAGTGGTTGTCCGCAGCAGTTTTCCCAGTCCGGAGTCCAGTGGCTAGGCTATACTCCTCTGGTTGAAGAGGTTTGCTTTACTGATATCGCTATTTCTCAACTTTAATAAAATTTATTTGTCCATAGTCATTGGTCATAAGTCATTTGTAAACAACAAACAACAAAGGACAAATAACTATGGACTATTGACTATTGACTGCTTGAGTCACTTTTGTCCTTACTGATATCTCCTGCTCGTGTTTTACTTCAACAGATGAAGCAAAATTTTTCGGAACAGTCTTTGTACCCGTCCGCTTTGCTAATGCTAATAACAGGTAGACTGTGAACAAATATCCAGACGCTAAAATAAAAATCATCATAGGCATACTTCCGTAAATCATTGTTCTACCAGCACCCTTAACAACAAAATTTCATCAAATTAGTAGAACTTCAGCCAACTAAGTACATTCTTGGTATCTGTAGTTGGCTATGGTAAATCTACTTAGAGAGATTGGATTCTCTAAGGACAAATAATTTATTAATACAACTTTTGCAGACCGTACATTCCACAGCAGTTAAGTTGTCAAAAGACAACCTAATACTGCAATTCTCAGGGGTCTACTCGATCTGCCTTATTTTTGCTCACACTACTGCCAAAGGAATAACCCTTGCGCCCAAAGCGCGCTAAAGGCGTGTAGCTTTGAGCCAACAGGGGCATAAAGGAGACCTTTAATACCTACTTGACGTTAGCCTACCGTTAGCGACGTTTATTTAGCGTCTCGCAGAGAAGGAGCGTCACCCGAAAGGCTTCCCATAGGGATATTACATAGCTCCCAACTAGGAGTTTTGCATATCGTTAGAAAAATTAAAGGAGCTATCCCCTGAATCTTACCAACAATAGTTATTTTGTACACACAACTTCTAATTAAGTAAAATTACTTATTAAGTAACTTTACTTTTGGTGTGTGAGTATTTTAAAAATTTAAAATTCCTATATTTTAGCGTAACACAACAGCCGTGAATTTTAAGCCCACTCATCTGCTAAATTTCAAATTTTTTCTATAGCTACACTCAATCGAAAAAAATTAGTCTCAGCTATGAAATCAAATCCACATTTTGTCAATTTTGTCAATAATTAATATTACTTAATTTGGTTTTGTTGTATCTGTAGATGACAATGTAAAAATACGACAGGTAAATACCCTGACATCTTGTACCAGTCATTTGATTCCAATTTTTGTAGAATGGGCACTGCTAAACCCTAATTTTTTTGTATACAAATTGCTACAAAATATTACAATAGCTTAGTCACGCGATCTTCGGCTAACAGTCTTCTGATATTTTCAGAAGTCATATTCCTTTTAAGCATAATTGCTTATTTACAAAGCCAGTATTAGCTATATTTTCACCAATAGACTTATGAGTATGGGATTAGCTGATGAAAACTTTGCGCTGGCACTGGGTTATCTTAAAATGAGTAAAGGATATGTAAACTTTCGTAACCTAAGTCAGAGTCCGCCCATCCATGACCCCAGCCACCTCCCTGTTTACCCCTGTGGAAGCAGACCTGCGACAACTAGCAGATAACCTTAAACAGCTAGTTGGAAATCGCCACCCCATTTTGTTTGCAGCAGCCGAACATTTATTCGGAGCTGGGGGAAAGCGTATCAGGCCAGCAATTGTCCTGTTAATATCGCGGGCAACAATGTTAGACCAAGAAATTACACCGCGTCATCGCCGCTTAGCTGAAATTACTGAAATGATTCACACAGCAAGCTTAGTACATGACGATGTGGTAGATGAATCAGATATGCGACGAGGCGTTCCCACCGTTCATAGTTTGTTTGGTAACCGCATTGCCATATTAGCAGGAGATTTTCTCTTTGCCCAATCTTCGTGGTATTTAGCAAACTTGGACAATTTGGAGGTGGTGAAACTACTCTCAGAAGTGATTATGGATCTAGCGACTGGAGAAATTCAGCAGGGATTGAATCGTTTTGATGCTAACATCTCTATTGAAACTTACCTCCAAAAGAGTTATTACAAAACAGCTTCGTTAATTGCTAATAGTTCCAAAGCTGCTGGATTACTTAGTGAAGTGTCCAGAGAAACTGTTGAGCATATGTACAACTATGGTCGTCATCTGGGCATAGCATTTCAAATTGTCGATGACATTCTAGATTTCACCAGCACAACAGATACCTTAGGTAAACCTGTAGCATCGGATCTCAAAAGTGGCAATTTGACTGCACCTGTTTTATTTGCTTTAGCTGAAAAACCATATTTGGAAGTGCTGATTGAAAGAGAATTTGCTCAAGAAGGGGACTTAGAGCAAGCGTTAACATTAATTCAAGATAGTCAAGGTATACAGCAAGCGCGAGAATTAGCTGCTCATCATACTAAATTGGCAATTGAACATCTTGCAGTTTTGCCACTGTCAGAGTCTAAACAGGCATTGATTAACATCGCTGACTATGCACTGAGTCGGCTCTATTAAATTAGTTGTCACTCACAGAGCGCAGGGTCTTTGACTTAGGTCTTGACCCGGATTACGAAAAATAGATGTGTCAGTTGCGTAAGTTCTACCTAAGTGAAACCTGCCACCTATTCTTAGGGGGGTATTTTTGGCTTAGCAGAACTAAATAAAAAATAGAGAATTGTTCGCTGCTAACTATTTTTTAATCAATTTTAGATATAACAAAGACTTGAAAATACTAACTGTAGGTTGGGTTTCCTGTAAGAGAAGCCAACAAATCCACAAATGTTGAGTTTCGTTGCTTAATCTAATCTACGAATAGTAAATAAAAAAATTGAGAATTGTTCACTGCTAACTATTTTTTAATTAATTTTAGATATTACAAAGCGATAGGGAAAAAATGGTTTCCTAATTCAGCAAATTTTTTCAGACAGATTGAAAATTGAAAATTTTTCAAAAATTTATGAGCGCCGATTTCTGGTGCTCATAAACTTTCAAGAGAGAGATTGAGTTGTATCGAAAAAATCTCACAATCAAAACTATTCTATGCAATATCAGGGGGTATGTTTTTAGGCGATCGGATCTGTCGTAGCTGTTGTTGCATGAGTTTTTCTAGGTCAGTTCGCCGGACTTCAAAGGTATGAGTGGTCTGACCCGGCGTTTCCAAAAAAACGATACTATCTACGGGTTCTAATGCCAGCAATTGAAACAAAATATGGGTAACCGGAACAATTTTAGTTAGCATTTGAGGGTCAAGCCCAGCAGTGGAAATTAGGGAGACATCCTGTATGGTAGGAAAAGCGTAAATCACCTGCTTTTCCAATCCTGGATTAGTACGATTGCTCAACGTAGTTAAAACCCAGTTGCCCTCCGAACTTTGGAGAATATAGTACTGGGAGTAACGTAATTTTTGAGCGATCGCTCTTAGGGCAGGAGCAATTGCTGTAATCAGATTTGGTGTTATACCATCGCGGGGTGCATTGTCAATCAGCAATTGAATTTGTGTTTGTAAATCCATAATGACTTGTATACGGCTCCTGGGTAATGGCAATAACATCTATCAAAATGTGAACAATCCCATAAAACTTGGGAATAATAAAATCAGGCACATCTTCAACGTAGGATTGCTCTGCGTTTAGCTTATACGCAAAACCCAAAAAGCCAACACCCACGGTCGTACAGGTTGTATTTAAATACGTTAGGGTCTTTTGAAAACCGAGACTATGAATTCAGCCGCAACCGCAACTATTCCATCTGCAACTATTCTGGGAGAAAATTCTATTGGTGTGGAGGCGATCTTTCAACTCCTGTCCAGGGAGTTTCAGCAGTCAACTAAAGCCTCGGAGCAGAATTGCCACGATGTAGCAAGACGAATTACCACCGAAGTCTACCGGATTTGCAGTGAAAGCAAACGTATCCAAGCTTCTGGAACTGTAGAAAGCTCGGCACTTACCCTCGCCCGACATCGGCTGCAACAGTGTCTTAGGTACTATCAGTTGGGTTCAAATCGGGGCAGGGTAGAATTACACAGTACTTTGAGCGCTATTATTTATCGTTACATTAATCCTCCTCAGAAGCAATTAAGCTATCAAGGACGGCTGACTATAATTGAAGATTTCCTACAAAGTTTTTATCTAGAAGCATTGAACGCTTTTCGGCGAGAAAATCAACTTGGTGCCACTTATCGTCCGCAAACGCTTCTGGAATTGGCTGAGTACATGGCATTTACCGAACGCTATGGTAAACGACGAATTCCCTTACCAGGCCGTCAGCAGCAGCTAATTATCCTGCGAGCGCAAACTTTCTCTCAACAGCAACCCCCCGAAACCAGCGTAGATATAGAACAAGCCGCAGAAGGTAGCAACAGTGAAGCTGACGGTTGGGAAGAACCAGCCATCCAGCAATTGCGCTCCACAATGGCAACCCAAACAGAATCCGAACCGGAAGAAGACACATTGCGCTCCGTTGTGATTACGGAATTAATGAATTATCTCGAACAACGGCAACAATCTGACTGTGCTGATTACTTTTCGCTTCGTCTCCAAGATCTATCAGCACAGGAAATTGAGTCGGTTTTAGGTTTAACCCCTCGTCAGAGAGATTACTTACAGCAGCGCTTCAAGTATCATTTAATTCGATTTGCCTTGTTGCACCGTTGGGAATTAGTTCATGAGTGGCTAGAAGCTTCATTGCATACCAACTTGGGCTTAACTCCGCAGCAATGGCAAGTATACACAGCACAGTTGGATAATAAACAGCGGTCTTTACTAGAGTTGAAGCAACAAGGACAAAGCGATGAAAAAATAGCTAAAACTTTAGGGCTGTCAATGGCACAACTGCAAAAACGATGGTTTAAAATTCTTGAACAAGCTTGGGAAATTCGTAACTCATTAGTGTCCGGATCGAGTGCATCTACTCATGAATAGTGACTCAGAATCCTTACAACAAGAGTGTCTCTATTGGTTATTGACAGATAATGTCAAAAACGGTGAGTATCCCTCGGTAGAATGTAAGGAAAATGACGGGGTAAAAAACCTCTACAATCAAGCCACTGCTTCAAAAAACAGTGAGCCAAAATTGAGAGGAAAGCCCCAGGCCTTTCAACTGGGAGAAATTCCTACTGTGCAAGATCGTTTCCAAGCCGTCCTTAAGCGTCGGTTACAAATCCAAATCCAAGACCACCCACCGTTGTTTCCTTGGGAAACACAATTAACTGACTATCCCGATTTTATTGATGAGCCGTCAATGACGCTCGTTCCTACCTGGGGATGGATGGCACAACAGTCGAAACTGAATCTGCCGATTCCCCTGCCAGAAAGAGTTTTCCGGCAACTGCTAGAACAGTGTCAGGCGTTGGTTACATCTTCAGTGCCGCTGGGAGCAAAATTAGTTCAAGTGGTGGAGAACTTTTTCCCAAATGAGTCTCAGGCATTAAATGACATAGCTGGTTTAGTGCTAAGAAGTACCTATCGTTCAGTGAATACTCTGGATAAGATGCCTGAAATTCAGAGTGATTACTCAGATTTACAACCCCGTCAACAGATGGCTTTGTCATTGCTGGCGGCGAAACAATTGCTGGAAAATCTGACTCTACCACTTTCAGCAACTAGTCCAGTGGTGGAAAGACAATGGCTGACCAGTGTCGGTACTTTAAACATTAAAGTAGAGTACCAATTTCTAGGTAAACTTACGAGGTTACTTGTTCAAGCTGATTTACCTGTTAAAGGAACTTTGACATTGCAGGGAAGTGGCACCTTAGCAATGACAACATCTTCGAGTTCTGGATACCTAAGTGTAGAGTTAGGCTGCGAGCAACTTAACTCAATTTATACCCTAGAAGTTGAGTTTCCAGAAATAGACGAACAACCTTTGTTGTTTGTAATTAGTCCCACTATCTAGTCTAAATTGCTACCGCTAGCACACTACATTACTCAACGCCGATATATATTAAGATAACTTTTCCCCTAGCTGTTGCTTTGGGGCTTTAGTTTCTCTTGCGAGACTGCTAGCAACAGGGTGCTTACTTAATGTAGGTTGCCATCTCTTAGGCATGTGTAGACTCACCCCATAACACCAATTTTGGATTAAAAACCCTGGCAAATACAATTCGTGGCTATACAAATTCTTGTCCGCCTGCAGGGACTACGGAAATTTAAGTAGTCGCAAAGCCTGGGGAACGAGTTAATTGGATGTGTTGTGCTGATTTCGCCACGCCTCTATTTTACCAAGCCATCAATTTTACACTTATAGACGCTTAACAAACAGGATAAGAAAACTTCGCCCAACGGGAATACTTAAAATTAGGCGGTCAGTTCCGTCTTTAGCATTGTTTCCGTGGGATCTACACCTTAGACTCGAAATGTTTAACTTATCCAGGATGAATCGGTTTTGGCGTCTGCCTACAGATAATTTCGGGCAGCAAAATACACAGGGTTCGCATTTGACAGAAGTGGAAGATTCAATTCCCTTACGGGTGCTGGTGCTAGCGTTGGTTATTTTGGGAATTGTGGCGACAGATATCGCTGCTGAGACTTCATTCAGTCTTTGGGCGTTACCCTTGAGTGTAGTAGGTGCGATTTGGAGTTACTATCGTCGCCGCGATCGCAATGTTGCAATAAAATTCTGTATCGCCATCGGCATGTTAATAGCACTGGGTGCTTTCTTTGGGCGGTTAGTGACAGAGTTGAATGATACGCGCTTAGGTTTAGCAGAGTTATTGATTCAACTACAGGTATTGCACAGCTTTGATACACCCCGCCGCAAAAATTTGGGTTATTCGATTGTCATCGGATTGATTTTATTAGGTGTAGCTGCAACACTAAGTCAAACTTTAGCATTTGCTCCTGTATTACTGTTATTTTTAGCGATCGCTCTGCCAACTTTAGTATTAGATTACCGTTCGCGTTTGGGTTTGCAGTCATTAAAAACGCAAACACAAAAAATACCTAAAGGGAAATTCTCAAGTTTAAATTTTAAATTTTTAATTATTAATTTTTTTATAATTGTCGGTCTGGGACTGGCAATTTTTGCTGTTTTACCAAGATTACCTGGCTATCAATTACGAAGTTTTCCTGTAAGTTCTCTAATAGAGATTAAAGGCAGTTTTACAGGACGTACTATTATTAATCCCGGTTATGTCCGTCAAGGTAATAGTAATAATCAAGGAGATGGTGCAGGACAAAACCAAACTGGTCAACCAGGAAAAGTAGATAATAATTTTTACTACGGTTTTAATAGCCAAATCAACCAAAACCTGCGGGGCGAGATGAAACCCAAGGTTGTAATGCGAGTCCGATCGCAAGCTGAGGGTTTTTGGCGAGTGTTGGCATTTGACCGTTATACAGGTAAAGGATGGGAAGTTTCTCGTAATGAAGATGTTACCACCATCAGGCGATCGCCTTGGTCTTACCAAATTTTTATTCCTCCACCTTTGATTACTGGAAAAACTCAAGAAGTCGTACAAACTTATACAGTGGTGTCGGAATTGCCGAATCTAATTCCAGCAATGGCTAATCCCAAAGAGCTTTATTTTCCCACACCAATGATTGCAGTTGATAAAGAAAACGGCTTGCGATCGCCTGTGGAATTATCAGAAGGCGTAACTTATACAGTAGTTTCCGAAGTACCATACCGCGATCGGACTTTGTTAGGTCAAACTTCTACTAAATATCCACGAGATATTAAAAACCATTATCTTCAAATACCGTCCGAAATTGCCCAAAAAGTCCGGCAACGCACCGAAGAAATCCTCGCCAACTACAATCAACACCAGGTAGGAAAGTCGTCTAAAAGTCTGGATTCAGCATATGAAAAGGCTCTTTACTTAGCTCAATACCTAAAGCAATACTACTCTGTTCCACAAAATCCCTTAGAACTACCTTATTTAGATGAAAAAGAAGACTTGGTAGAAGCTTTTTTATTCAAGTACAAAGGAGGCTATCCAGACCATTTTTCCACAGTTCTCACGGTGATGCTGCGTTCCATTGGTATCCCAGCACGGTTAGTAGCGGGGTTTAGTTCGGGAGAGTTTAATCCATTCACTGGGATGTATGTTGTCCGTAATACAGACGCTTATGTGATGACGGAGGTATATTTCCCTAAATATGGTTGGTTTGCCTTCGATCCAATTCCCAATCATCCCTTGATACCCCCCTCAATAGAAGATACTGAGACTTTTAGCGTGTTGCGGCAATTTTGGCAGTGGATTGCTGGATGGTTACCTTCTCCGGTAACAGGTTTATTGAATAATGTATTTGGGACAATATTCAACTGGGTGAGTAGAGCGATCGCTTGGTTTTTAGCTTTATTCTCTCAAGGTTGGTTCGGTGTCTTGACTGGCTTAATCTTGGGTACTACCATAGCTTTCTTTGCTTGGCTAGGTTGGGGACAGTGGCGAGAGTGGCGTAATCGTCGATGGTTAAAGAAATTGCCAGCAATGGAAAGCCTTTATCAACAAATGCTGCAATGGACAGCCCAGAAAGGTTTAGGTAAACATCCAGCACAAACACCTTTAGAGTATGCCAGAGTTTCATACCAACATCATGCCCCAACAACTGCCCAAGTAATAGATGAAATTTGTCAAGCTTATGTTAGCTGGCGTTATGGTGGTCATACGCCTAACTTGATACGATTGCGAGAAAGCTGGCAAGGTTTGAAAAAGACTGCTAAGTAATAATACGTTAGCCAATTCCGGAAAAGCCTATAGACGAATGGCACTAAGATAAGCGGAAATCATTGATATTACTGGTTTTAGGGTGTGGGGTGTAGGGTGTGGAGGTGGGGAATGAAGAAGAAGTAACCTCTGTTTCATCTTCTCGAAGAGGAGATGTTTCACGCTCTAAAATTAGGTTCATGGGCTAATTTCCCTGATTGACTTGAGGTAATAGTAACTTAACTAAGGTGTGAGCGCCCCAGTTCTAAACTTTAAGTACTGATAAAACTGAAATTATTTATGAAAATATTAGTGACTGGCAACGAAGGAACAATTGGTTCGGTTGTTGAAAAAGTTTTGCGTGCCGACGGATGTGAAGTGATTGGCTTTGATATTGTAAGTGGTCATAATATTTTAAATCCAAACGAAATCCGTTCTGCTATTCAAGGTTGTGATGCGATCGTTCATCTAGCGGCATTGCTTGTAAGCTCTGAAGATTCACCAGATGAAATAATCGCAGTCAATCTTCTTGGCACTTGGCATATTCTAAGTGCGGCAGCACAGGCAAAAGTGAAACGTATCGTTTTCTTCAGCAGCGTTGATGTATTGGGAATCTTCAAAGGTGAAAGAAAACCGGATTATCTTCCTTTAGACGAGAATCATCCTTGTTATCCATCCACTCCTTACGCTATTTCCAAGCGGCTTGGTGAAGAAATGTGCCAATATTTTACCGATAGCACAGGTATCTCAACTATTTGTTTGCGACCACCTGGTGTCTTTAATAAAGAGACTTATGATTTTATTATTTCTAATCGGCAAGCCAATCCCGATTTTGAATGGAATCCATTTTGGGAATACGGCGCTTTTCTGGATGTGAGAGATGCTGCTGAGGCTGCACGGTGCGCCTTACACTGCCCAAATCCTGGTCATGTAACCTTGTTGCTATGTGCGGATGATATTTCTTCAGCTCATCGAACTAGTCAAGAAATGGCTCAATCGCTACTTCCTGAAGTCGATTGGCGTGGTGGTTCCGAATATGAACATCAACCTTATAAAGCTCTGATTAACAACCAACTTGCGAAAGATATTCTTGATTGGGTTCCGCATTATAAATGGCGAATGTAAAGCATTCTATCAGAACAAGAAGCTGTTCCGAATCTAAGACTCGAACAAAAATGTCTCGCCTTTTAGATATTTACTACAAAGCTTTTTGGTAACGTAAGGTATATCTTGTGATAAGCAATCGTGTTCATTCGGCTGTGATGCGAGAAACGCAAAATTATCTATCGTTGCTGCAATAAATAATGCTTCTAAAATATTTTGATAATCATCAGACAGTTGGCGCACGTTGTGATAGCTACTGAGAAACGATTTCCGATTTTCGGGGAATAGATGTTTGAGTGTAGAAGCAATGTCATAAAGATAGTAACCAAAGCCACACCGGGAAAAATCGATCGCTCGCGCTTCACCTGCATAAAAAATGTAATTATTTTCATTCAGATCTCCATGAATTAAGCCCCAATTAGAGCGTGTTTTTTCTAGTGCCGTCATCACATCACCAATTTGCTGTACCACAGTCTCAAGCACAGCGAAATCAGCAATAGAGATTGTACCAGCATCTATTAGCGATCGTAGCTCCATCAGTGAGGCGTGTAATTGCTCGCAGTCATATTTTGGTCGTGTAAAGCCTAAAGGTAATTCCCAAAAGCTAGCGTGCTGGTGCAACCTAGCCATAAGTTCCCCGACTTGACAAGCCTGCGTCGGTGTGGGTTGGCTGTCGAGGGGAGAACCATCGACCCAATTTAGTAGTGTACAGTTGAGTGTTTCGCTAGTTTGAGCGATTGCAACAGAGGTAACGAAAGTGCCACTCTGGTTTTGCACCGGGTATGGCACGACTAAATCGGTATCTTCATGCAAGGCAGTAAGCCACATGAGTTCTGATTCAATGACAGCCTGTTGTTGCCAAATGCGATCGCAGCACCGAGCGATTGGATAATGGATACGGAGAAGAAATAATCTTTGACCGTCAAACTCTTTAGATGTAGCAAAATTTTCACTACTGAAAGTGTCAACACGAAACGTCACATTTTCGCTATGACCCAAAAATACCAATTGAGCTGCACTGATATTGTAGTCAGCCAGGGCAGTTAGAGCCAAACGCTTCCAATCGATTTTGCTTGGTGTCAATTTTCCAGCCAGATACTTGTTTCAAACAATATAAATGTATGTCACTTGAGTACCTTATACCAGTACAATTTTCACTATATCTTTGGGTATATTTTTAGGGAATTTAGCGAATAAAAGGCTAAAAAAAGCAGACATTAATTTAAAAGCGAAGGCTGGCGTGTATTTAAGCGTTGTAACTCCTGTTTATAGGCGATAACATGTAAATAAGTTTATTACAAGCTTCTCAAACTGCGTTTGTAGTTAGTTTTTTATGGATATTCAATTAATCAACATCGGCTTTGGTAACATCGTGTCTGCCAACCGAGTAGTTGCCATTGTCAGTCCAGAGTCTGCCCCAATTAAGCGGATTATTACCGATGCACGGGACAGAGGTCAACTGATTGATGCAACTTACGGTCGCCGGACTAGGGCTGTAATTATTACTGATTCCAGCCACGTAATTCTCTCAGCAATCCAGCCGGAAACGGTAGCGAATCGTTTTGTGATTTCCCGCGAGCATCAAACTGTAGATAATTGACTAGCAGTGGGTTAAAAACCTTACTCTATTTGCAGTATATCGGCACTACCATGTGAATTAGACGAATTTTTTGTCACCAATACTACAAATTCTGTAGTTAACGGTGGGCTTGGCGACGAATGCAAGACTAATAAATAATATCTATTGATTAATTCACAGGTTAAAAGGATGATCGAAGTTTTACCCATTCAGAGTAGCGCTACTACCAAAGAATCTCCTAATCCAGGTAGGTTAATTGTCTTAACTGGCCCCAGTGGGGTCGGTAAAGGCACTTTGATGCGATCGCTCTTAAACCGTCATCCCCAACTGTATTATTCTGTATCCGTGACAACGCGTTCTCCCCGTCCAGGGGAAATTGATGGCATAAATTATTACTTTATTAGCCGCAGTCAGTTTGAGCAATTAATTGCTGAAGGTGAATTATTAGAGTGGGCAGAATTTACTGGTAACTATTACGGTACTCCCCGTAAAGCTGTACTTAAGCAAATTAATTCTGGCAAATTGGTAGTGTTAGAAATTGAGTTAAAAGGAGCAAGACAAATTCGTGCTTCCTTCCCCAGTGCCTTCAGCATTTTTATTTTACCGCCTTCTTTTGAGGAATTGGAGAAACGGATACGCTTTCGCGGTCAAGACTCTGAAGATGCGATCGCTCGTCGTCTGCACCGCGCCCACGAAGAAATTAAAGCCGCAAATGAATTTGACCTTCAAATCGTTAATGACGATTTTCAAACTGCTTTAAATGACATCGAAGCAGCTTTGTTTAAATAATATAGTATTTTTAACAACATACCCACCTTTAGGATTAATAAACAAAGGACACAAAGCTTTTTCTTTGTGTCCTTTATTACAAAGTTCTTAGAGAAAGTTTCCTTTGCTCATAACTTTGCGCTTTGTCATTTGTTATGTGTCATTTGTCCTTTGTTCTTTATCATTTTCTGTTCTTAACTACTAACCAATGACTAATGCTTCTCTACGAGAGGCTGCGCCAACGGCTTCTCCAAATAGAGACGCTACAAAGTAGCTTGCTTAAGAGCAGGGGTATGCTCAGCACAAGTGACCAATGACTAATGACTAAATTAACCAAATAAACCTCGAATTAGTTCCAAATTTGTAGTCAAAAAGTAAGCAACTACTGCACCACCAATACCACCAATTAAGAAAGAACTGGCGAAGTTATTCCAGCTTTCATTAGAGTTAAAAGTATCTGTTGGAGGATTGGGTACGGTAACACTAGGAAGTGCTTTTGGAGGATTACTATTGGCATATAAAGATAAAGCGCCGGTCAAAACAACAACTAAACCGATCGCTGATAGTAACCCAGCTAAATTAGCATCAGCTGTATCCCGCAGTGGACCCAATTTGGCAAAAGGGCCAAACAGCCAGTAGCCATGAGCTGCTCCGACTTCTAGCGCACGTCTACCAGTACTCAGACCTGGACGATAGGCAGGTAAGTTATTAATAAACCACTTGACCAAGGGAGAAGAATTAATCGGAGTTTCTAGGTTACCTAACTGTGGATTGCGGAATGCCGGAAAAACAACTTCCCGATTTCTCGGATCGCTCGGCAGATCTTTGGATGCATCTACTGCTTGCGCCATATTTTATGTTCGCCTCTCAATTAAAATAAATGGTGGCATTTTTATATTAATAATAATTGTAGCTAAAGATGTCTTTTGCTTAGCAAGTTTAGAAAAATTAATTTAGCTTATTTAAAAACTGTGAAACTCGCGATATATCAATTGGATCGCGAGTTTCAAAAAACTCTTTTTGCTGTCTATTTAGGCGAGAATTTTGCTTAGTTAGTCCAAACATACTAACTAAACAATTTTAGAGAATTATCCTAAATCTCATTTTCCACTTATGGTAGTGGGTGGAAAAGTAAATCTGGGAAAAAGCGGTTGAATTCAATCACAATACCTGCTGTGATTGTCAACCATATAGTAGCTGCCACTGGGGCTGTGGAAATAAATTTAACCAAATAGGATGATTGGTCGCCTTTGTCTGCCATGAATTTAGTCTCCAAACAAATGAATTAGTAAAATCGATTTAGCGTGGGGAAACGGGAATTTCTGAATCTTTGGCTGCTAATTTATTAGAGAGTAATTCTTGGACTGCTGCTAGTGGCCAAGTAAAGCCTGTGGCCATTATGGGTAGTGCCAAAGCTAGGTCAATTTGGATTTCTTTTTGTTCGGGGTCAGATTCCTTTTTGATCGCTATCAGATAGGCACGACCTACCCAGCCAATCCAACCAGTAATATATAGAAATAGAATGCTGGGAATCAAGAAATCACCAGCACGATCTAAACGGCCATCTACAATCAAGTGGGGGTAACCCTCAGGACCACATAGCGCTTGAGAATAACGCTCAAACCGCTTTTGTCCTGATTGTGGGTCACTAGTAGTATTACGGGCATTAGCTGCTAGCTCTTGAAAAGCGGGAGTGTCTTTGCACAGTGTCAAGTTAGCCCCTAAAGCTTTTGCTGGGGGGGCAAAATTGCACCAAAGACAAATCGCTAAAATCAAAGCAAACAATCGACGCATAGAGTGTTTCCTTTTATTACAAAACAAAAAGTTCTTTGTACAAAACGAAGCGGCTTGTACAGTCTTTATTTGCATAACTAGGAAGTCATCATACTCTTGGGTGGGAACCGAGTAAAGTTTCAGTAAATAAAAGTTAAAGCTTCTCAATCAGAATTCTCAATGGCAACCGTTTTAGCAATAGAAACCAGCTGTGATGAAACTGCCGTCGCAATTGTGAACAATCGTCAAGTTTGCAGCAGCATCATCGCTTCGCAAATTCCAGTCCACCAGCAATATGGCGGGGTAGTACCAGAAGTGGCGTCCCGCCAGCACTTGGAAACGATCAATCAAGCGATCGCTCAAGCTCTACAACAAGCCAAACTAGATTGGGAGGAAATTGATGGAATTGCTGCTACTTGTGCCCCTGGACTCGTAGGAGCGCTGTTGGTGGGATTAACTGCTGCCAAAACCCTGGCAATGGTACACAACAAACCTTTTTTGGGAGTTCACCATCTCGAAGGTCACATTTACGCAACTTACTTGAGCGAGCCAAGTTTAAATCCCCCTTTCCTTAGCTTACTGGTTTCAGGCGGACATACAAGTTTGATTTATGTTAAAGATTGTGGTGTCTATGAAACGCTAGGACAAACTCGTGATGATGCTGCGGGTGAAGCTTTTGATAAAGTAGCGCGATTGTTAAAGTTGGGTTATCCTGGTGGCCCAGTAATTGACAAGCTGGCACAACAGGGGAATCCCCAAGCGTTTGCCTTACCAGAAGGAAAAGTCTCTTTACCTGGTGGCGGGTTTCATCGTTATGATGCAAGTTTTAGTGGGTTAAAAACGGCTGTATTGCGTTTAGTACAGCAGTTAGAGAAAGATGGTAGACAAGTACCAGTAGCAGATGTAGCAGCTAGCTTTCAGGATACTGTAGCGCGATCGCTAACCAAAAGAGCGATCGCCTGTGCCTTAGACTATGGTTTAGACACAATTGCTGTTGGAGGCGGTGTAGCAGCCAATAGCGGTCTGAGAAAAAATCTCCAAGCCGCCGCCATTAAACATAACCTACGCGTCCTATTTCCCCCTTTGAAATTCTGTACTGACAATGCCGCCATGATTGGCTGTGCCGCCGTTGACCATCTATCCTCTGGTCATACATCTCCCCTGACATTAGGCGTTGAATCCAGATTAGCCCTGAGTCAGGTGATGAAGTTGTATCAAACTGTTGACTAGTCATTAGTCATTAGTGGTTAGTCATTTGTTAGTTGTAACCACTGATAAGCAATGCCTCATAACCCCACTTGGTTAAAGTTCGGGAAAGCAGGAAGGGCGCAATGGCTCCCTGATATTCTAAGCCTAATGACAAAGGACAAATGACTAATGACTAATGACAAAGGACTACTGACTGTTAACTATTGACCGGATGTAATCAGCAACTGCATCCGGTTGCTCTAACATGGCCAAGTGTCCGCAATTAGGAATTTCCAAAACATTGTCACCACAGTATTGAAATAATCTGTGAAAGCTAGCTAAATGGCGGACATATTTAGGTTCCATAACTTTGTCTTCCGCACCAGCTAAAAAATAAACTGGCTGCTTGAGTTGGGATACCAGTTCGGGTAAACGGTTAATTTCTTCTTCAGTTGTAGAGTCTAACAGAGTTCCCAGCGCCGCTTCTGGGTCAGCGACGACGAAATCAATCACCCGCTGACGCGCCCAATAGCGCTCTAAAGGACGTACCACACTGGCTCTGGTAAACAGCAAATCAATCAAAGGCACTTGGGAGAGCCAGCGCGGACGGATTTGTAAAAATTTCTGACCTGCTGAGCGAAACTGTTCAAAAGCTTCTTTAAGGTAAATACCACCACCAGCATTGATACAGATAACTCCCTTAACACACTCAGGTATTCGATCTGCTCCCCATAGAGCGATCGTACCTCCCAAAGAGTGACCAATTAGCCAAGCACTAGTAATATTTAGCTGTTTCAGAAGAATTGCTAAATCCTGAGCATAGCCAGCAGGAGTATAAAGAGAATCGAAAGGTGAGCCAACTCCACTACTGGAGAGCGGTGTCAAACTCACAAACGTTTGTGCCCGACTAAAATCGCTTTTTACCTGAGACTGGGATTCACCAAAACCTCGCAAATCATAGGACAGGCACTGCAAATCATCTGATAGGCGGGAAATCACAGGTTGCCAATATCCACGGCTATTGAGCCAACCGTGGATAAATACTAAAGCATCGGGGCAGGAAGTGGGAGCCGTTAGCTCGTATGCGTGTGGAACGCCTAAGATTTCAATAGTTGCCATACTTATATCGTACCCCTAAGGGTGGGTACGACTAAATACGAAGTGTCAAAAGTCAAACGATTTTGTATTTTAGATAAACCCCACCTTATTCAAGGGTAGGGAAATAAATCCAGCAGATTTCAACTAGTCTGAAGTACACCATTTAGGTCTGCTAGCTAGGCAGAGAATCTATTTTAATTCTGACTCTTGAATTGTGCTATATAATTTGAAATTTTGGGTTTTAGATTTGTTCTCGCGTTGAAATTACCAGCCTTCTGGAGCAAGACGCTGGACGTAACAGTCTAACACAGCTGCACTAACGCCAGTTCCCTACGGAGAATTTTCCTCCTTCTCCTTACAAAGACGCTGTGCTAACAAAACTGGACTCACCCTACTGCCGAAGCTCTTACTTCGCTAACTCTATGCTAACACTAAGCGACTGGCTGAACTTTTCGCAAAATTTAACGGGACTGACAAATAAAATAAATATTCCAGTGTTCACAGTCAACAGTCAATAGTCATCAACTTCAAACAAGATAATTTATTTCTAGGAGTTTCCTAAAATCTAAAATTTAGCGAGGAATCAAGAGTGTTTTCATTTCCCTAACAACCTGTGTCGCACCCCTTCAGCAATTTTGTGACCCAGATATTCAGGAATCAGGCTTTCATTGGGCCCTAACAAGTAGAGAATTAGCCGTGTACGTCCGCGCCAAACAAGTAAATTGGCATTGACTACTAGCAGATCTTCTTGCCAAATGGCGTACATCACTTTATAAAATAAGCCTGGTTGATTATCAGCTTCAATTACTAACGCAGGCAGATGAAAAACCGGATCGACATAGAACTCAGTTTGTACCTGCTCTAAGCCAGTGTCGAGATTGAATTCTACTGCCAGCATTTCTTCTACCTCAAACCGACCTCCTAAAGCCTCACGAATGGCGCGACAGACATTTTCTGCGGTTTTATCGGTCAAGGCTTTACTACCACGAGATACCAACAGTTTAATAAAAACTAACATTGGCGGACGGATCTGACCGTATAGACTCAAGCCGTGGATTGTTAATCCATAAGCTGCTAGTACACCAAAAATATCGCTGAGAAGAAAAGACTGGTTACGGTAGGCAAAATGCAAGGCACTTTTGCTACCTTCCGGTTTGAGTTCAATCACAGCGCGTCTAGTTTTATACAGACGGTAGGCTAGCCGTAAATTTTGCAGTTGAATCTCACTGCTGACAAATTGCTCATAAAACTGGGGAAACGCTCGATTAAAGCGCTTTAGGAGTTCGAGTGTCGAAGATTTTAAACCAGAAGCCATTGTTAAGGGTAGACTCGCTTGCTTTGGTCACCTGGGGACTAAAAAGTAGGTGTTGGGAACTGGAGAGTGGGAATTTTCCCAGATATTCAAATCCCTGAGATACTATTCACTCTTAAGCTAACGTGCATTTCAGCTGCATACCAAAAATTCACAGGATCTTTGCCATAATTGGGTTTTTCTGTTTGATTTGGAGAAAAGTTACAGCGGCAGCTTGGGTAGTTTCCTGCATAATCAGACAGAGGAATCACAATAGGGCATAATTTATGAATTACTTATATTTTTCCCTTTTGCTGAATTTTTACTAGGCTTTACAACAAAATGCTAAAGTTGAAAATGATTGGTGTGAAACATGCCCTGACTAGCTGTTATCATTACGAATTTCGCAAACAAGCCAAAAATTTTGATTGCCAAGTGTAGTAAATGAGGCTAGCTATGTTAAGCATGAATCAACACTCAAAGAGAGTGTAAACCAATTCAGTTATATTACCCGAACCACGTTGGCATGGGTTTTTGGAAAACTTGGTTTAGTACTCCTGAGTCTGTAGCGACAACTAGGACAAACCCTTTTGAAGAACATACAGCGCAAACTGCGGGCAACTCCAGCCTCAGTAGTGTTAACGAAGCTTCTTCAAAGGAGGCTCGCATCGTCTTCAGTACAGAGCGAGATATCGATTTGTATGAACTAGAAGAACTCTGTGATGCAGTTGGTTGGTCGCGTCGTCCTCTAAGAAAAGTTAAAAAAGCCATTGAGCATAGTTTTCTTGTCGCCTCAATGTGGCAAGTCAGAGGAAACCATAAACGGCTCATTGGTTTCGCCCGCGCTACCTCAGATCATGCATTTAATGCCACTATTTGGGATGTGGTGGTTCACCCAGATTTCCAAAATCAAGGACTGGGCAAGGCATTGATGAAATACGTTCTCAAAAAACTTCGGAGTGAAGAGATTAGCAATGTGACTCTGTTCGCCGATCCTCACGTTGTAGACTTCTACCGAACTATGGGATTTATGCCAGATCCAGAAGGTATCAAAGGCATGTTCTGGTATCCTCACTAGCACCTAATTCAAATAAAGCCTGATTTGCACAATAAAATCAGGTACAGTAGTGAAGTCTATTATTTCGATCTAGTTTGGCTTCAGCCGCCAAGCAAGCAAATTTATGTTTGGTAAAAATAAGTCGGCAGAAAAACCTTTATTCTATATAAAGATCTATCTATCTTGTCTTTACAGAGAATAAAGAAAATTATGTATGAGCGCTATTATGTGATATGATGACTTTAAAGCTTATGCAAAAGCGCGATCGCTTTACTGGGAAGCTAAAACCGAACCGCAAAAAGTAGATAAGTATAGCCGGGATGTAGCGCAGCTTGGTAGCGCGCCTGCTTTGGGAGCAGGATGCCGCAGGTTCAAATCCTGTCATCCCGATTTAGTTAATAATTATGATTAATCAAACCCAGAGTTGTTAATAAATTTGGGTTTGATTAAATGTCAAATTACAAAATTAAGTATATTAAATTGCGCTCAACCACAGAGATTGTTAGCAAATCTCTATATATGGGTACGTAGAGCCAATTATTTTCTTGAGGTTTTGGTGTCTGAGCAATCAACTAAATCTACAAAATCTCTGAAAAATTTCTGCCATTTAAAGAGAATAGATTAGAGTTTTGTTGCTAAGGTGTGCAATTAAGTTGTATATTTTTACGCAGAAAATCAATTTTCTTGTTTTGCTCTTGGGCTAGCTTTTGAAACATAGTAGCTAAATTTCGTCCTTGAGAAATCAGATACTCCTGATACTCTACCTTGTATAAATTTGAGAAAATATTTAATTAATCCCAAATGGAACGATTAATAAACTCATAGCGTCACCCAATATTAGAGAAAGTTAATAAAATGGCATTTATTAGCTTTCAGATCAGAGAAACTTTTTACTGTTTAACAAGCTAAAAAATAGGCGTCTACAGGATTTGGCAGTGAATAGCTTAGCCAAATCGACAAAAACACAACATTAGCACAGTCAATTCGTAAAGGCGATACTATATCAAGGCTAAATAGGTAGAATTATTCTACTTTGACTGCTAACTATTAACACTCAACTGACATACGACTTATTTACAAATAAATTTTCACAACTAAAATAGATTGCTATATAACTGAAGCTAGTTGGTGCTGTGCAAACCCAACCATTTGTTTAATTGAATTGTATTGTTGATGCGAGGAGCAGTTATGAAATTATTCGTTCGTTGGAGTGCAACATTAGGTATAGCTGGGAGTGTCTTTTTAGCAGGGCTTTCAGGAATAGGCAATTTACCAGGGCTAGGCAATTTAGAGGCGGTGGCTTTACCACAAGATCAGGTAGTGAAAAAGCTACAGGAAGTACCCGTATTCACTCTTACAAATCCTAAGGGCGAATTTGTAGTTCTTTCGAGAAACAACCAGTCCAAGACCATCTCTCAAGTAGGATTTTTTATTAGCAAGCAAGATGCTCAAAAATTCCTTGATAATCGGCTGAAAAAAGAAAATCCTCAACTGGCAAGCACGCTACAGGTAAGACCTTTGTCTTTGGCAGACTACTATAAGATAGTGCTAGAAAGCAAAAAGAAGTCAGATTCAGTAATTTATACTTTAGTACCGACACAGCAACAGGTAGCGTCAGCAACAAGTATGCTGAATCAGAATGGTCAAAAAGTGCAGCAATTCAACGGTATTCCCTTGTTTGTGCCTAAATTTAAAAAAGATAATAGCTATCTGACCATTCCCCTGGCAAAAGGCAACGAGCGCTACATACCTTTCTTTTTTGAAAAAGAGCAAGCAGTAGCTCTGTTAGACGAATTTAAAAAAGCCGTGCCAAAGGAAGCAAACAACACTGAAATTCAGGTAGTGGATTTGTTAGGTGTTATGGAGGCTCTCAATAGTAGCAACGATCCAAGTATCAATAAAATTGTTTTATATCCATCGCGAGAGTCGATCAATTTTATTCGCTCCCTAGCGGCGAATCAATCACCTGCTGGCAAGCCTTCGACTGCGCCCGCTCCAAAAAAATAACGGTTACGCACTCCAAGGTTGAGGCATGGGGGAAAAACATCTGATATCTGGTCTACAACTTTGGCAGTGGCGGAATGCAGCAACTCAAGCAGCGATCGCCACTGATGTTTCACCAACAGAGGTAGATTGGCTACTCCAAGAAGTTGCTGGGTTAGACCGTTTGGCACTGCGTTTGGAGTCTTTTAAAAATTGGCCGCAAATTCAGATGCAATTGCCTCTAGTAGAGTTAGACCAGTTGTGGCAGAGGCGATTAAACGAACGCCTACCAGTGCAGTACATTGCCAAAGCTACACCTTGGCGTCAGTTTAAAATCACCGTATCGAATGCGGTTTTGATTCCCCGACCAGAAACAGAGTGCTTAATTGATTTAGTTCTAGCAGCTGCTAGCAATACTTCAGGACACTGGGCGGATTTAGGTACTGGCAGTGGAGCGATCGCCATCGGACTAGCAAATGTCCTGCCAAAAGCAATAATTCATGCTGTTGATTACAGTCTGGAAGCTTTGGCGATCGCCCAAACTAATGCCCAAAATTTGGGTTTTGCTGACCGCATTCGATTTTATCAAGGTTCCTGGTGGGAGCCACTGGCATTCCTCGAAGGTCAGTTCAGTGGTATGGTGTCGAACCCCCCTTACATACCCACCAGTACCTTACCTAGTTTGCAACCAGAAGTAGTCAACCACGAACCACATTTAGCTTTGGATGGTGGCGCTGATGGCTTAGATTGCATTCGTCATTTGATAGAAATCTCTCCTAGCTATTTGCAATCTGGTGGAGTGTGGTTGATTGAGATGATGGCAGGACAAGCAGATACAGTGCGAGAACTTTTACAAAATCAAGGTAACTATTGTAAAGTCCAAATTCACACTGATTTAGCTGGAATTGAACGCTTTGCCCTAGCTTATAAAACTTAGGAATTATAAGTTTAGTAATTGCTCAAGATTTATGTTATTTAGGATGACCGAATAATTACTAATTGGTAATTCGTAATTTCTGGTACTCTACCAGACGCTACGCTGAGCAAGTGGCGTTCGTCAATCCGTTTGCTGTTTTCTGCCACTTCCTCCGCAACAATAGTAAAAGTTGTGGACGAATATTGTCAGCAAACATGACCCAAGTTTCTCTAGAAAATCTAATAGTTGGCGCACGCAGTGGCTTTTTGGTAAGCTTTCCTACAGACACGGTTCCCGCACTGGCGACGATACCAGAAAAAGCAGCATTAATTTTTACAACTAAGCAACGGAGTCAGGACAAACCTCTAATTCTCATGGGTGCTACTGCTGAGGATTTGTGGCCTTATGTCCAAGGTAGTGAAAACGAGTATAAAATTTGGCAAAAAATAACGGATAAATATTGGCCAGGAGCTATGACGTTAGTTTTGCCTGCGAGTCAGCGCTTACCAAAAATCATGAATCCTACCGATCCGAGTACAATTGGTATTCGAGTCCCAAACAGTGCGATCGCTCAAACTATTTTGGCGCAAACAGGCCCTCTTGCCACTACTAGCGCTAATTTCTCTGGTCAGCCGCCTTTGCAAAAAATGACTGAAATTACGGCTCAGTTTCCTAACGTTCTGACTTTGGTAACCACAGAATCCCAGGATGAAATGTCAGGACTGGGTATTCCTTCCACCGTTGCCAAATGGACAGGGATTAATTGGCAGATTTTGCGGCAAGGTGCAATAAAGTTAGATTTATCGAATGATAAGCAGATATAGATAGCTATAATGTTGTTTCCCTGGTTTCAACAATTAAGAAATCCGGAAGTTTAATTTGCGCTGTTGTGGTCAATTAACAAGTTAATAATTGCCAAAATATGAATTGGAGTAACTGGATATATTTAGGAGCAGGAATAGCACTAGGTCTAGGTTTTTGTTGGTTATTTGCGCGGCCAAACACTTCATCTAGCTTATTGCCAGCAGCACCATTAGACCAACAGCAGATGCCATCAGCATCGCAACAGATGCAGCAAACGCAGCTGGCATATTTTATGGCAAAAGAAATGAGCCAGTTTAAAGCTGGTTTTTTGGCACGGACGACCCATGAATTGCGATCGCCTCTCAATGGTTTAATTGGCTTACATCAGTTAATTTTGTCAGATCTGTGTGAAAATCCAGCTGAAGAGCGAGAATTTCTTGTCCAAGCTCATGAGCGAACGCTGAAATTGCTAAAGCTAGTGGATGAAATTCTTAACGTTGCTAGAATTGAGCATGGTACAAATAAACTAGATATTCAGCCCAGACCGTTAGCCGATATTTTGCACGAGGCTTATAACTTAACTTATATGCTGGCGGCAAATCGCAATTTTCCCTTGCAATTGTTACCCGCAGACCCAGAAATTTATGTTTTGGCAGATTCTCTTTGGCTGCGCCAAATATTAATCAGTTTAATAGACACTGCGATTACTCAGATGGAAGAAGGCAGCATTTATATTTCTAGCAATACCGTCTCTACAAGTAATTTTGTTAATATTTGGCTGGATATACCAACTCATGCCATACCCTGGAGTGAGCCAATTGACTCGATTAAATCTGAAGAGCTGCCAAGCCAAGTTAACTTAGAGAACATTACTCTTTCTCCAGGAATGAGGCTATTAATCAATCAAACTTTGGTGCAAGTTCTCGGAGGAAAACTAGAAATCCTGCCTTCTCCGATTATCAAGGAACCACCTCAGCAACTAAGCAGACTACAAATTTCTATTCCCTTATGCAGTAGTGCTGAGTGTTGAGTAGGGAATGGTGACTAACAAAGATGAGGAGAATAACTCTTAACTCCTAACTCAGCACTGGGCACTATTTAGGTGATTGTTGAAGTTCAACTTCTGTATCAGGAAGGAAACTAAGATTAGCTAAGTTATACAATACCATCGTAGTAGTAGTGTTGGACTGGAAACCAATCTTTTTGTAGAATTCCTGTTGGTGAGTAGTCATCAAATAAACGCGTTCAACCCATCTCATGCGGGGATGACTCAAAATGGTTTCTACTAAATTGCTTCCCAAACCACTATTTCGATACTCTGGATGAATCACAACATCCCAAATCGTTGCGCGATATATGCCATCAGATGTTGCTCTAGCAAAGCCAATGAGCCGCTGAGTATCCCATACGGAAATCACTGGCTCACTATTGGCAATAGCTATACTTAAATCCTCAATACTGCGGCCTTTTGCCCAGAAAGCTGAAATATTTAACAATTCTTGAAGTTGGTAAAGGTCAATTTCAGACTTGCGATCGCTAAATTGAATTTGAGGATTGTTCATGTATGGCACTCACTTTGGCTATATCTTAGCTACTGCTAAATCATATTTTGCTAGAAATTGCCGAATATGTATATGTATATGCAACCAGAGAAAATTTACTCACCTAAGGCAACATTTAATGACAAACCCACTTCCATAAAGGGTGAGTTGGCCCTTGCTGACGTATTCGATAAACTTGTTTTTCTAAACGTTGTTTTTCCTCCTCTGGTAATCCCAGTAAAATATTACGACTTTGCCAAACTAATACAGCAGCGGTCATTCCGATACAAAAAGCTAAACCAAAAGTAGACAGTGGATGATAGAAAAGTCCATATCGCACTGCTACCCAAGTAAAATATTGTCGCCACAAAGAAATTTCTGTACGTAAATTCCACAGGCTAACAGGGGCAATGGTAAGCCATAAACAGCTCACAAACAGCCACCTGCCATATACTGTTAGTTGATGTAGCCTTTGCACTTGTTGAGCAAACGATGGGTCAGATTTCTCAAAGTCTGAAACATTAGTTAATGGTTCTTCTGGTTGATCCATAGGGAATAAAATTGCCAGGGGTGAGTGAGCAATTCAAAATACTTTCACCCAATTCTCAAATATATACAAGTTTAAGTATCCTGGGAAACAGATGTATCAATCGAGTCATCGTTGACTACCACCTGGAATTGACCCTTGCGTTCTCGCCACCAAGTAAGGAGAGTACTAGCAATGAAAATACTTGAATAAGCCCCCATCGTGAAGCCAATAATCAAAGCTAGAGAAAAGTTTTTTAGTGTTTCTCCACCAAATAAAAAGATAGCAGCTAATGTGAGTAATACGGTTAAGGTAGTGTTGATTGACCTTGATAAGGTTTGGTTAACTGCATCATCTACAATATCGGCAATCGGGCGTTCGGGATTGGTTTTAATGGTTTCTCGAATGCGATCGTAAATCACTACTGTGTCGTTGACTGAAAAACCTGTAATCGTAAGTAAGGCGACAATAAAAAGGCTATCTACTTCGATGCCTGCCACCAAACCCAAAATTGAAAAAGCCCCTACAGTGATCGAGATATCGTGGAATAAAGCAACGATCGCAAATACGGCATAATCTAACTGGAAACGGAAGCTCATATAGACAGTAATACCAATAAAGGAAACTATCAGAGCTAATAGTCCAGACCTCAACAATTCTTTACCCAAGGTAGGGCCAACAGAGTCTATTTGGTTTTTTTGTGGATCGAAAACACCAATTTGTTCGCTTAAAGTATTTTGTAACTTGGTGCGTTGATCGACACTCAAATCTTTTGTCCGAATTAGTACGCCATTTTCTGCACCATTTTCCGAGATAAGTTGGATGCTACTATCACCTAATCCCTGCGCTTTTGCTACTTCCCGTACAGCGTTGATATCAATTGGTTTGTCGCAATTGCCAGGTTTGGTGCAATCTCGGACAAACTGCAATCTCGTACCACCGATAAAATCTAAACCGGGGCGTAGGGGTGCGTGAATATTCGGTTGTTGCCAAGAAATCACCATTGAGATGATACCAGCAAGGATAATAACGGCAGAAACAGTCCACCAAAGCGATCGCGATTTATTAATACTCAGTTTCATCTAGCCACCTCTGCCTTATTCGACACTGGCAGGTTTGGACAGAAAAGTTCTGTCTTCCGTAACGACGGAATTGCAATTGCCAAAAACAGCAATGTCCGACTACAAGTAATTGCCGTAAACATACTTACAGCCACCCCTAAAGCTAAGGTAAGAGCAAAGCCCTTGACTAAACCAGACCCCAGCCAAAACAGAGCAGCACAAGCAATCCACGTAGTAACGTTGCTATCTAAAATACTAGAAAATGCTCGGTAAAAACCAGATTCCACAGAACGATATAGAGATTTACCAACTCGCAATTCTTCTCGTGTCCTTTCAAAAATTAGCACGTTGGCATCAACCGCCATCCCAATACTGAGAATAAAACCAGCAATTCCTGGCAAAGTTAGGGTGACACCCAATAAACCAAAGGTTGCCCAAGTCAAGAGGGAGTAGATTACTAGTGACACATCCGCAATCAATCCTGGTAGTCGATAGTAAACCACCATAAATATTAATACTAAAGTTAAACCACCGACCCCAGCATAAATACTGCTTTGAATGCTATCTTTACCCAAGGTTGCACCTACTGTCCGCCTTTCTGCGATTTCTACTGGTACAGGTAATGCGCCACCGCGTAGCTGCACACCTAAGTCATTAGCTTCTTGTGCAGTAAACCGACCTGTAATTACAGCAGAGCCTCCAGTAATACCAGTAGAGGCAAATTCAATACCGACGGTAGGAGCGCTGATCAATTCATTGTCGAGAAAAACACCAATACTACGCCCAGTACCAGCAAGGTTTTTCGTCAGTTGAGCAAAAAGTTCACCACCCTTTTGGTCGAAGCGAATGGCAACATTCCAATTGTTACCTTGAGTGGGTTCGCCATAAGCATCCTTGAGGTATTTACCAATTAGCGGGGGATTGGTGCTTTCAAACAATTGGGCGATCGCTTGATTATTTTTCTGTAAATCTTCTTGATTTTTAGTAATTCCTGCTTTATCGTTACTCTTTCTCAACTCTTCTTGTTTTGCCTTCAATTGATTTCGCGATGCTTGGAAAGCTAACAGTTGAGTTTCTGTATTCGGCTTTTGCGTGCGGAATTCTAACTGCGCCGTACCTCCTAGCACCCGTTCGGCTTGCTCTGGGTCGTTGACCCCTGGTAGTTGCACCAATATCTTATCTGCGCCGACTGTTTGGATCACTGGCTCAGAAACACCCAAACCATTAATTCGACCTTCGACAACTTTCTTCACACCTTCCAATTCTCGTTCAGTGATTTTGGGAATTTCCGCTGATGGTCTTACCTGAATTGTTAGCTGTGAACCTCCCCGCAAGTCAAGTCCAAGAGGTATCGGAATTGTAGCAATCACCGTTATCGCGGCGATTACCAGAACCAAAATCAAGATTAATAGCGATCGCTGTCTTTGCATACCATAACTCGCAACTGACAAAGGCTATAATAGCGCTCTTTTGTAGAGTTATGAATGGGGATTGAGGATTGGGCATTGGGCAAACAGGAAGTGTGGGAGGTTTTGGAGGTATGGGAGGATGGGCAAGAAATGCAGGGGTGGGAGGAAAAGGAGGTTTTGGAGGTGTGGGAGGATGGGCAAGAAATGCAGGGGTGGGAGGAAAAGGGGGTGTAGGAGGATAGGAAAGAAATCTTTCCCCCCTTTCTCCCCACACTCCCCCATCTCCTCATCTTTTCCCCCATCTCCTCATCTGCCCACACTCCCCCATCTCCCCAGCCCCAGTCTCTACACCCGCAAAGCTACCATTTTTTCTACAGCTTCCACTATTTGCTCTGGTTGGACAATTGTTAATCGCTCCAGATTACCGTTATATGGTGTAGGAATATCTTGGGAAGAAAGCCGCAGTACTGGTGCATCCAATTCATCGAATAAGCGATCGTTAATTGAAGCGATGACTTCTGCTCCTATACCCGCAGTTCGCATGGATTCTTCCACTACAATGACTTTATGGGTTTTTCTTATTGATGCACCAATGGTATCAAAATCTAATGGTTTGAGAGATATTAAATCAATAACTTCTGGATCGTATCCTTGTTTTTCCAATGTTTTTACTGCTTGCAGTACATGATGGCGCATCCGTGAATAAGTTATAATTGTGACATCTTTACCTTTACGCACAACTTCTGCTTTATCTAGGGGCAGCAGGTATTCTTCTTCTGGTAAGTCTTCTTTTAAGTTGTAAAGGAGAACGTGTTCAAAGAATAAGACTGGGTTATCATCGCGGATCGCTGATTTTAGTAATCCTTTAGCGTTTCTGGGTGTGGAACAGGCAACAATCTTCAAACCTGGCACCGCTTGGAAGTAGGTTTCTAGTCGCTGGGAATGTTCAGCCCCTAGCTGCCGTCCTACACCTCCAGGGCCGCGAATGACCATCGGAATTTTGAAGTTACCTCCGGAAGTATAGCGCAGCATCCCAGCGTTGTTAGATATTTGATTGAAGGCTAGGAGTAAAAAGCCCATATTCATACCTTCGATGATGGGGCGCAACCCAGTCATGGCTGCTCCCACTGCCAAGCCGGTAAAGCTGTTTTCGGCGATGGGGGTGTCTAGAATTCGGAGTTCGCCATACTTTTGGTACAGGTCTTTGGTAACTTTGTAGGAGCCGCCGTAGTGTCCCACGTCTTCACCAAGAACAAATACGCTGGAGTCACGCGCCATTTCTTCGTCAATGGCTTCACGCAAGGCGTTGAAGAATAGTGTTTCTGCCATTTAGACCTTTTAGTACGATTATGGTTTTAGAATTTTATCGTGTGGCTGTGGCAAATACCGTGAGCGATCGCACTAGTTGGAGTTTGGTTGTCTAAATGAACCGCCCCAGGCATAGACCTAAGAATTGCTAAAAAGTTGCTTTGATGATTATTTGTAATTTTTCATCTCCTGTAGTGTCTGTTTAATTGCTATTTTCCCCCTAAACAGAGATAAATAGCAGAGACAACTATATCAAAGTTGCTACTCAATTCTCATACCTACGTAAATACACGGTAGTATATGTTTCCTCAGCCATCAAACAGATTCGGAGAACTTTGCTAATTTTCTACACTTCAGGTATGAGAAATTTGTCCATCAAGAGCAAAATTCTATATTTCAAGCAGTGGTAGAAGTGGAACTCTCTTCACTAAAGCAAAATTAAACTTCAAACTTTAGCTGCATAACAGGGGCACAATGAGTAGCTGATGGTCAAATGCCTGACTAGTGTTGAGTTCATATCAGCTTAATGCACCAGTACCTGAGAAACATTAGGTTACGAAGACAGCTAGCGAATTTTTGATTATAAATTGCAAATCAATAAATCTATATTCTTAAGTTAGATTCTATCGGATTTTTCAAGTCTTTACCCCGAACAAGCCATATACTCAACTTTTAGTAAGCAAGTTATCAGTTACAAACTGGAGAATCAGTTACTTGAGATACTTGAGTCTGTGCAAAGCGTCTCGGTCTACCTGGTTTGCGTTTATGTCGCTGATTTATTGACTTTTCACTTGCCGTTGCCAACTCTTCAGGTGTACATTTGAACAGATGCAAAGCATCTAAATATTTTTTTGGCGTCATTGTAGGTTCAGTACGCCCAGCTTCCCAGTTGCGAACACTGGTTTCACTGATTGCAAGCCTGAAGGCAACCTCTGCACGGCTAAGACCAGCACGCTCTCTCAGGACTTGCATATCCATATCCCATGCTCCCTCGAAAATATTGAATGCTTTTGTTAAATCAATTGACATTAAATGCCAATTGAGAAAAATTTATTAACTATCTTCTTTTATAAGCGATCGCCTCGCCCTCTGGCAAACGATGGAATCTTTTTTTTGTGTATTATCACTTACAAAATGTACATGAAATGTAATTAGCCAACATTGAAAAATTAACCAATTTAGTTATTAGCCATTAAAAAAGTCCAAAACATCGTCTAGATAAAGGTTACGATTAATACGCAGGCGTAGTAGTTGCAGACATCGCAGTAATTGAGAGAAATGCGGCTAAATCAGCGTCTCAAACTAACTTGAATTATGAATTACGCATTATTTTAAATATGCCTACCGTAGAACAAATGAAAACATTGTTTATCTTAAGTTTTTGGGCTACTAAAATGTATTAACCTGTGCTTTGATTACGAATCAATGGACGAATACAAAACGTTATAAAAGTTTAAAATATTGAATTTTTAAATCTTGTGCTTCATATTCAGTAATTCAATATTTGAAATTTTGCACTAGTCAAACCCAAAATACAATAATCTCACGCCCAAACACCAAAATACAAAAAATTTTGCACCTTCGCGTCTTTGCGTGAGATTTATTAAATCGTTACTATTCAATTGCCCACCCTACTTTAACCATCGCGCTGCATCTTTAGCATGATAAGTCAAAATCAAATCTGCCCCAGCGCGTTTAAACCCAGTTAAAGTTTCCAAAACCACACGTTGCTCATCCACCCAACCATTCAGAGCCGCAGCTTTCACCATCGAATACTCACCAGAAACATTGTAAGCCGCAACAGGTAAATTACTCGCTTCCTTTACGCGCCAGATAATGTCCATGTATGCCAAAGCTGGCTTAACCATGAGCATATCAGCACCTTCAGCAATATCTAATTCAATTTCTTTAATTGCTTCGCGACCATTACCTGGGTCCATTTGGTAAGTTCTTCTGTCTCCAAATTGCGGCGTCGAATCTGCTGCATCCCGAAATGGTCCATAATAAGCCGAAGCATACTTAGCAGCATAAGACAAAATCGGTGTGTCTTGGAATCCAGCTTCATCCAAACCCTGACGAATTGCTTGTACAAAGCCATCCATCATCCCCGAAGGCGCAATGATATCAGCACCGGCGTTTGCTTGGGAAACTGCTGTTTTTTTCAACAATTCTAGGGTTGGGTCATTTAAAACTCGTCCTGTTAAATCACCAACTTGCAAATAACCACAGTGTCCGTGACTGGTATACTCACACAAACAAGTATCAGCAACTATAATCAAATCAGGTACTGCTGCTTTTACGGCAGTTGCAGCTTTTTGGACGATACCGCAATCATGCCAAGCACCAGTGGCATCCACATCTTTATCAGCTGGAATACCAAATAGAATGATTGCAGGAATTCCTAAATCATAAACTTCTTTTGCTTCCTCGACAATTTTATCTACCGAAAGCTGGTACACTCCGGGCATGGATTTGACCTCATTAGCGATTCCTTCACCTGGTACGGCAAATAGTGGGTAAATGAAATCGCTTGTTGTCAAAACAGTTTCACGAACCATTCGGCGCAGTTGGGGATGGGTACGCAGACGGCGGGGGCGATGTGTAGGAAACATAAATTTTCTTCAGAAAAACAACGCAAATGGACACAAAACAAAGCGTCACAAAAACAGGATAAAACTTTCCTGCCATCAGACAGACTACAATAAGTAGCTTAACTGACATTTGCCCTACTCTTAATCGAGACTGTGGGGCAATTTTGTATTTTACAGCTTGGCTGACCAAATAATCACCAATTCGTAATTAATGGTACAAACCTCTCAATTCATTAGATGGAGATAAAAAATAGTCAGCCTTTTTCAAGCCCCCGATTAAAGTCTAGGATGAAAATTACGAATTACTGTCTTCGTAGCGTTAGCAACATAGAAGCATCATTATCAATTACAAATTATTCTGACATGTATCTAACGAACTAAAAAAACAATATTACAAATGAAAAATGGGCATAGGGCATTGTATCTATAAACAATAAATGATTCAAAATTGACGAATTGAAGATTCTTACACCCTCTGCTGGTAAAATCCGGCTATTAGTTGTCTGCATCAAGGTACAACAACAAAAATAAAAAATAACCCATAATTACCAATGCCCAATGCCCGATGCCGAGAATTTATGCTAAAAAACTCGGAAAATAAAGGGATAGCGAAAAGGTATATCAGGATTGCTAAAAACCTGCGTGATTGCCCAAATTGTTAGTCCCCAATGCAAAAAATAGCCAATACCTGCTAATGGTCCCAGTAACAATAGCGGTAAGACCAACCAACCGAATAAAATAAACAGCGCTCCTAGAATCGCTCCATAAAACCAGACATTAAAGTGGAAATTGATGGATTCTTTGGCGTTTTCTTTAACAATAGGATCGTCAGATACCAGCAGTATGGCAATAGGTATACCTACAGATACAATAGCGGTACTAAAAAAAATAGCTCCATGAGACAAGGCCGATAAAAGCTTTCGCTTGTCTGTGTCGTACATTCGTTTCTCCTATTTAGTCAGATTGTTGGTTATATTACGACCCTATCACGAGCATCGTTGTCTTAAGATTAAAAGACTTGCCAAAGTCAAAAAAAATTAAGTTAAGTTACAAACAAATACAGTTATGTCAATTGAACTTGAGTCTGAACTCGATCGCGCAGTTGAACTTCGGCGCAACTTTGCAATTATATCTCACCCTGATGCTGGTAAAACTACACTGACAGAAAAGCTACTGCTATACGGAGGTGCAATTCACGAAGCTGGGGCGGTCAAGGCGCGACGGGCACAGCGTAAAGCTACGTCAGATTGGATGGCGATGGAACAACAACGGGGTATTTCGATTACTTCCACGGTGTTGCAATTTGCATACCAGAACTGCCAAATAAATTTATTAGATACACCTGGTCACCAGGATTTCAGTGAAGATACTTATCGAACTCTGGCTGCCGCTGATAATGCAGTGATGCTGATTGATGTGGCCAAAGGTTTAGAACCGCAAACCCGCAAATTGTTTGAAGTGTGTAAGCTGCGGGGTATCCCGATTTTTACATTTGTCAACAAGCTCGATCGCCCAGGAAGAGAACCTCTAGAACTTTTAGACGAGATTGAGCAAGAATTGGGATTGCAAACTTATGCCGTAAACTGGCCGATCGGCATGGGCGATCGCTTTAAAGGTGTCTTTGACCGACACAAGCAACAAATTCACTTGTTTGAACGCAGTGCCCACGGCAGCCGAGAAGCTCGTGATACGATAGTAGAATTAGGCGATCGAAGAATAGAACAGCTGCTAGAACAAGACCTGTACTATCAACTGAAAAACGATCTAGAACTGTTAGATGGAGTTGGCCCAGAGCTAGATTTGCAGTTGATACATGAAGGCAAAATGACGCCAGTATTCTTTGGTAGCGCCATGACAAATTTTGGGGTAGAGTTATTCCTCAAGTACTTCCTAGACTATGCCCTCAAACCCGGTTCTCACAACAGCACTGTTGGTGAAGTTCCTCCCACATACCCAGAGTTTTCTGGGTTTGTGTTCAAACTGCAAGCAAACATGGACCCGAAACACCGCGATCGCGTCGCATTTGTCCGGGTCTGCACTGGTAAGTTTGAAAAAGATATGATGGTGAATCACGCTCGCACTGGTAAATTTGTCCGTCTTTCCCGTCCGCAAAAACTCTTTGCTCAGGAGAGGGAATCGATTGATGAGGCTTATCCCGGCGATGTGATCGGTTTGAACAATCCCGGTGTTTTTGCGATCGGGGATACAATTTACACGGGGCAAAAGCTGGAATATGAAGGCATTCCGTATTTTTCGCCGGAACTGTTTGCAACTCTCAGGAACCCCAACCCCTCGAAGTTTAAGCAATTCCAAAAAGGTGTTGCGGAATTGCGCGAAGAAGGTGCTGTGCAAATTATGTATTCAACTGATGAAGCCAAGCGCGATCCAATTTTAGCGGCGGTGGGTCAGTTGCAATTTGAGGTGGTGCAGTTTCGCTTACAAAATGAGTATGGTGTAGAAACCATACTAGATTTATTACCCTACAGTGTCGCCCGTTGGGTTGAAGGTGGTTGGGAAGCATTAAATCAGGTGGGACGTTTATTCAATACCACTACAGTCAAAGACAGTATGGGACGCCCAGTGTTGCTATTCCGGAATGAATGGAATTGTCAACAGTTAGAGAGTGACCATGCAGAGTTGAAATTAAGCGCGATCGCCCCAGTATTTTCTAGTCAACAACCAGTGGAGGAATGAAGAAAAATACAGAATTCAGAATTAATCAGCTAAAAGTTACAGCCAAGGCTTGCTGCAAGCTGAACTTTTCGAGAGAGTGAAAGTCCCAGTCTTTAACTGATTGAAGAGAACCAAATTAAAAATTCGATCGGGTCTTAACTCACTTAATGCATCCGCCAGTAGTACAGAATTTAATTCTGACTCTTGACGAGAGCTTTGGCAGTCTAGGGGTTTGCTGCTGAATTCTAACTCCTGAATTCTGACTTCTTTATTCGCAGGTTGGACTTAGCTGGGCACAGTTGATTTCCACGGCATCTGAAGTTCGCGCTTTTGCCCAGACGTGGATCGTTTAGAAGAGATTGGAGTGCCAGAATCTGTATGCCTTCACATGCCAAATCGTCTTTGGAGGCTGGTTTAGTTGCCCTCAAGCAGGGAAATTATCAAACAGCGATCGTTCAGTTAGAACCTCTTGCTAGCAGCGAAACTAATGCGACTGCTAATTTACAAGCAAGGGTTGGTTTAGTGATGGCTTATGCCCGCACTGGCGAAGTCTCCAAAGCGATCGCTTTTTCCCAAAGTTTGATCGAGAGTAACAATCCCCAAGTTCAAGAGTGGGCAACACGCGCTCTCGAACATTTGACAAAACGTAAAAAACCTGAAACAGAATCAAAAAATGTCGAAACTGGATTTGTTGCCTTTGAGAATTCACCCCCAGATACTCCGGCATCAGAGGAGAAACCGAAAGACGAACTACTAACATCGACCAACAGCCACAACGTCCCAACGATGGTGCCACTAGCTAAACTCAAAGCTACTGTCACACCACCTCCACCTTCGCCGCCTCTCAACGGCTTCATGGGTTCTGTCACCCGTACCCAAGCCAAACTATTCGGCGTTATTTATTGGCGACAAGCACAACGCGCCAGGGCATGGCAACCCCTACGTAAGCCAAAATTAATCCCCTTGCGGCTGTTAGCAGCAGGAACATTCATCGCCCTGTTTTGGGCGATCCGAGAAATCCTCAAGTTAATATTGGGATTCATCAACCAGGCTTTAGATAAACTTCCCTATGTAGAACCATTACAATTTTTATACAATGACCCAACGCGATTGTTGCTAATCGTGTTGGTAATTTTGATGGGAGTATCACCTTGGTTACTAGATCTGCTACTAGCAAACTTCTATGGTCAACGAGAATTTACCAAAGATGTATTGAATGCTCATAGTCGAGAAGCGGTTCGGGTGCTACAACGTTGTTGCCAACAACGGCACTGGCCGTTACCCAAACTGCGAATTTTGCCAATGACTGCACCAATTATTCTTAGTTATGGTAGTTTACCACGTAACGCAAGGATTGTAGTCAGTCAAGGGTTGTTAGAACAACTAGCAGATGATGAAATTGCGATCGTTTACGCCACCCAGCTAGGGCATATTGCTTACTGGGATTTTATAGTCATGTCTTTGTTGTTGCTGGTGACACTACCAACTTATAAGGTATACGAGCAAGTATCAAAGTTGGGCGATGGCATATCAGGCAAAATTTGGCGCACTCCTGTGACAATTGTAGCTAGTCTGATTTATGGAGTTTGGTGTTTGCTGACTGGGACTGGATTGTGGTTGTCGCGGTTGCGGCATTATTATAGCGATCGCGTTGCAGCCGAGGTTACTGGTAATCCCAATGCTCTAATTCGGGCTTTACTCAAAATTGCTATTGGAATAGCAGCTGATATCCAAAAACAAGAACACACTAGTTGGCAGTTGGAAAGCTTAAATATCGTCGCACCAGTTAGCCACCAACAAAGTCTTTCTTTAGGCACTATTGCCAGTAATCTCTCTTTTGAATCCTTTTTGAAATGGGATATTGTTAATCCCTATCGCCGATGGTTTACGATTAATAATAGCCATCCTCTGGTGGGCGATCGCATCCAACGCCTCTGCCAAATAGGCGATCGCTGGCATCTAGATACCGAATTACATTTCCCTAGCCAACAAGCATTAAAAGTTAAGCGTCAGTCTTTCTTATTACAAATTGCTCCCTGGTTAGGAATTCCTTTAGGGTTTTTGTTTGCTGGTTTGGTTTGGCTAACGTGGCAATTAGCGTTCGCTTTTCGATTTTTAAATCTCAAGTGGATCTATGAAGATTGGTCTTTCATTACAGGCTGCCTTTTGATTGGCTTTAGCATCGGTACAGTGATCCGGATTAATTCTTTCTTCCCCGATATTAAATCTGCCACTGTGCAAACTGATGATTGCCTGCCCAACTTATTAGCTGACCCTTCTGCCTTACCCATCGACAGCATCAGCGTGCGTCTTGTAGGCAAATTATTAGGTCGTCAAGGTACTAGCAACTCTTTAGCCCAAGACTTAATCTTACAATCAAGCGCAGGCTTAGTAAAATTACACCACGTTTCTTGGCTGGGACAATCACTCAATCACCAGGATTTGATTGGTCGGCAAATTATTGTCACAGGTTGGTTCCGGCGAGGAGCAACACCTTGGATCGATATCCAAACGCTGGAAACTCAAACTGGTAAAACCATTCACAGCCCTCATCCCATTTGGTCTACTGCTTTAGCAGTTGCAGCACAAGCTTGGGGTGCATATATTTTTCTCACTGGTTAGTCATTGGTCATTGGTTATTAGTCATTAGTTATTTGCTTTGGATCGAGAACAAATGACAAAGGACAAAGGACAAAGGACAAACCGAAATGTAAACAAAAGTTGCAGGTTTTATTCCCTAGTGTTACATTTATTTACACAAACAATAGCAACCGACATAACTCAGCCTCATCGCTTTGTGATGAATTCGGATGCTTTTTCCCCTTTCCATACCTTTTCATCCTCCCAACACAGCAGCAAATTAACCAGCCACTGGCTGGTTTTTGTTTCCAGAAATCCTGCCTTGAAGAAAAAATGTGTTTTATGCTACGATACAATAATACTAAAGTCGAAAATGTATGCGCTAAACTAGCTAGGTAGAAAATACCGTGGTAATGTAAAGAATGGTATTTTATTCTGCGAAAAAGGGCATTGAAGAAAGCGTGTACTTTGGCAGACAGTAGGCTATTAAATTTACAATTCTTAGAATTAAGGTGTTATTAGCTCATTGTAGTTTGAGCCTTTGGATTTATTAAGCTTGATCCCAACGAAAAACTGTATTGTAAAGGTTGATAGTTTGGAACAAAAAAATTGGTTGGTGGCAGTGTTTGTCAATAGCATCTATTTAAAAGCCAAAGCCAAGTAATGGTTTTCTCACCTTGCCATGTTCATTCATCTGTTGGAGGTATAGTTCATGTCCGTTCGCCTATATATAGGTAATTTGCCCAAAGAAGAAATCGATCGTCAAGATCTACAAGCAGTTTTTGCAGCTGAAGGTGATGCTGTAACTACTAAATTAATTAAAGACCGCAAAACTGGCAAATGCCGTGGTTTTGGTTTTCTGACGGTCAATAATGACGAACAAGCTGACCAAATAATTGAAAAGTATAATGGTCAGATGTTCAAAGACACTCCCATCAAGCTAGAGAAGGCATTACCTCGTACAAAAGGTGAGGAGGGCGAGGAGCAAGCTCCTAAAGCAGTTAATGTTGCTAGTAATAACCCTACTCCTAACACTAATAAAGAAGGTAGCCGTCGTGAGAAAGGCTCTAAGAAGCCTCGTCGGGGCGGTGGCGGAGGTTCTCGTGAAAGCACCACGACTACAGAGTCAGATGCTATTCGTCCAGATCCCCGTTGGGCTTCAGAATTAGAAAAGCTCAAACAAATGCTAGCTGCACAAACTACGAATTAATCCTTAAGGGAGAGAAATTAAAAATTAAAAATCAGAATTATTTTTTTGATTTTTAATTTTTAATTGTCAATTCTTCTCTAACTGCTTAATTAAAAACTGCTTGCAGATAATTTTGTAAGTGCTATGGTGCAAACCCCATGCATTTGGGTTTGTCTGTTGCTATAGCTATTTATTAAAGCACAATTTATCGAACCGTACTCCAAATAAAACTTACTATGAAATAACTACAGCGCGTGTATGTTGTTTCAACCATGATTGACAATAGAAAAGTAAATGTTTTCTGTTTAACCAGTTTTTAACTACAGTCGCTTAGCGAGAGTCCGTCGTAAAGACCCCTTATTTAAATGAACTAGTAAAACACAGCAACAATACAGCTATTATATTTCTCTTTATAAAGCCTGCCACAAATTATTGAACTATTAACCTCATAAGCATTTTTAATTTGACCTAGTGATACTAAATTTTAGTTAGTTCTTCTACCTCTAATTTTCGCACTACAGCAAAGTGCCTAGTTGCTTCACTGCTTTGAACAATCAACATTGTCCTAATCTAGGGAATTACGATTATGAAAGGTATAAAATAAAACTAATTATATGAGTAAGACTGGGAGAGTTGAGTTGTTTGCGATTTTTCCTTAAATCATACTGAGTTCATCCAGCATCACTTAGCTGTTGTACTTACCCAACTCTACGGAATTAGCTTTCTATCAAGAAAATAAAGAATAGAATTTCACTGCTTATAAGTATTCTATATATTAATTAGATATTTCTAGAGAAATAATTAAATATCTAATACTTAATCTTAAAGCCTATTTCTGGCAGAAGATGTAAAAAAATATTAGATATAGTAAATTAAACTCAACATTAATTAAAGTTCTTCAATAAATCAGGTCAGCGTACTCTCAATATACGCCAACTTGGAATCGGCTAAAACTTTGTTACAATTCGCAACACACAAACTATGAACTCTACCACCGAAAAACGTATTGCCTTGATTTCCGTTCACGGAGACCCAGCTATTGAAATAGGGAAAGAAGAAGCTGGGGGACAAAATGTTTACGTGCGCCATGTGGGTGAAGCACTAGCGCATATAGGATGGAAAGTTGATATGTTTACCCGCAAAGTAAGTTTGGAGCAAGACTCAATCGTTCAGCATAGCGAGAATTGTCGAACGATTCGTTTAAAAGCAGGCCCCTTGGAGTTTGTGCCACGAGATAATATTTTTGGATATTTACCAGAATTTATAGATAATTTTCTCAAATTTCAAGGAAAAAATGGTATTACCTACCAGTTAGTTCACACCAACTACTGGCTTTCCAGCTGGGTAGGAATGGAGTTGAAGAGAATCCAAGGAGTTAAACAGGTTCACACCTACCACTCTTTAGGAGCAGTAAAATATAACACTATAGAGAATATTCCCCAGATTGCCAGTCAGCGATTGGCAGTGGAAAAACAAGTGTTGGAGACAGCAGAGCGAATTGTAGCAACGAGTCCCCAGGAAAAAGAACATATGCGATCGCTTGTTTCCAAAAAAGGCAATATTGATATTATTCCCTGCGGTACAGATATTCAGAGATTTGGTTCGATTGGACGAGATGCAGCCAGATTAGAACTGGGAATCGATCCAGAAACCAAAGTTATATTATATGTCGGTCGTTTCGATCAACGTAAAGGGATAGAAACCTTAGTGCGTGCAGTAAGTGAGTCTAAAGTGCGCGAGTCCAACAAAGTGCGGTTAATTATTGGTGGTGGTAGTACTCCAGGTAACAGCGACGGAATTGAGCGCGATCGCATTGAGCAAATCGTTAACGAATTAGGGATGAGTGATTTCACCACCTTTGCCGGTCGTTTAAGTCAAGATGTTTTACCAACTTATTACGGAGCAGCTGATGTTTGCGTTGTTCCCAGTCACTACGAGCCGTTTGGACTCGTGGCAATTGAAGCGATGGCTAGCGGTACACCAGTGGTAGCTAGTGATGTTGGTGGACTTCAGTTTACTGTAGTTAACGAAGAAACTGGTTTATTAGCACCAGCGCAAGATGTAACTGCTTTCGCAAATGCGATCGACAGAATTTCGTTGAATCCAGAATGGCGAGACAAACTCGGCAAAGCTGGTAGAAAGCGCGTTGAAACTAAATTTAGTTGGGATGGCGTCGCTAATCAACTGAGTGAACTTTACATTCAATTGTCGCAGCCACAACCAGTAGCATCAACAGCAAAAGAATTAGTACACTCAGCAGCCGAATTAGTGCAATCAACAGCAAAAGAATTAGTGCATTCAACTGCCGAATTAATGCATTCACAAGCAAAACAGCCAGTTTTGGTAGCTAAATAATTCTCTTGCGTTAGAGATAATGGTGAATGGGTAACTCGAAGTCAGCAATAATTTTCTTTTCCTAGTTCCTTAGTCATCATTATTTATTGTAAATATTTTTTAGGGTGAGTGATTTATACTATTGGTTTAATTAGTATAAATCACTCACCCTATACATTTGCATAAGTAGGTCGGTGTGAATATTTATTGTTGGGATGAGGCAGGATAGTGCAGCGTTAGCGAGTCTGCAAGCGTCGGCAGCTATTGCTGGAGAAAGAAGGTTTAAGCCTATTTTATTTTTATTAACATAGTTTTGTTTTTCCACACCGTTATATTTATAAATTAATTGACAAATTAACCTTAATATAGAAATTCTGAACGAGAAAATGAAAAATATTTTTGTTGTCCTTAGTTATTTTAAATAACAAAGGACTAATGACAAATAACCAATCTTGACTCGAGAAAATTATTTCACAAATCATTTAGGACTGCTAAAACCGCTATGATAGTTGAGGTGTGCTATGCTTTGACTAAACGAAAATAAAAGCATAGCGATCGCTACCATTTGAATGTTAATAACTAATCGCTTTGCAACCAGTTGACTTTACCACTCTCACAGCTGCTTGTAGCGAAATTCGTGCAAGCTGGCTACCATCACGCTTAGAGCAAGTTTATCAGCGCGATCGCTACACTATTGCCATAGCATTACGCACCTTGAAACAACGGGGTTGGCTAGAGATTTCTTGGCATCCTCAAGCTGCACATATTTGCATCACCGATCCGCCACCGCGAATTCCCGATACCTTCACTTTTAGCCAACAACTGATACACCAATTGGCTGGTTTGGCTTTAGTAGCAATTGAAGCGATCGCTCCTTGGGAACGGGTTATTGATTTACAATTTGCTCGGCGTCCCGGAGAAAACGCCCTATATCATGTCTATGCAGAAATTATGGGCAAGTATAGCAACGTCATTCTCACTGACGCTAGCAATATAATTATTACTGCTGCCCATCAAGTCAGTCAGCAACAATCTAGTGTCCGTCCTATCCAAACCGGACAACCTTACGAAACACCACCAAAACTTATTGGGACTATCCCCAATTTGAGCGAATCTCAACAACGCTGGCAAGAACGCGTAAGCTTAGTACCAGGAGCAATCAAGCGGCAATTACTCAAAAGTTATAGTGGTTTGAGTGCAGCATTGTTAGAATCAATGCTCTTAGCAGCAAATATTCTACCAGAAACATCCACCGATACACTCAAACCAGAGGATTGGCAAAGATTGTTTGAGCATTGGCAAGAATGGCTGCAAACCTTGGATTCTGGGAAATTTCAACCCGCTTGGACAAAAGACGGCTATACAGTAATGGGTTGGGGTGGAGTGGAAAGCGTTAAAGACATTCAAGAATTACTCAACCGTTACTACACTGACCAACTCAATCAACAGTTATTTTCTCAATTGCGCCATCAGTTGAGTCAGAAATTAAATAATATTTTGGGGAAATTACACAATAAAGCTCAAACTTTTAAGACACGCTTGCAGCAATCAGATCGAGCTGATGAGTATCGGCAAAAAGCAGATTTATTAATGGCTCACCTGCAAAACTGGGAACCAGGGATGAAAGAAATAATTATCCCAGATTTTGAGACTAATCAGCCAATAGCGATCGCTCTCCAACCAGATAAAAACGCCGTCCAAAATGCCCAAAGTCTTTACAAACAGCACCAAAAACTCAAACGCGCTCGTTCTGCTGTAGAACCGCTACTTTTAGAAGCGCAGACAGAAATAGACTATTTGGAACAAGTACAAGCTGCGATCGACCAAATAGACAACTACCAAACAGCACAAGATTTGCAAGCTTTAGAAGAAATCCGCGAAGAACTGATTGGGCAAAAGTATCTCGAAGATCCAGAATACCGCGATCGCACCAACAATGAAGCCTCTACAAGTAACTTTTATCATTACCTTACTCCTAGTGGCTTTGAAGTTTTGATCGGTCGTAACAATCGCCAAAATGACCAATTGACTTTTCGTGTAGCTGGGGATTATGACCTATGGTTTCACGCTCAAGAAATTCCAGGTAGCCATGTGCTACTACGTCTTGAACCCGGTGCTGTTGCAGAAGAAGCTGATTTACAATTTGTAGCTAATCTTGCTGCTTACTACAGTCGCGCCCGTCAGAGTGACCAAGTGCCAGTAGTATACACTCAGCTAAAACACGTCTACAAACCCAAAGGAGCAAAACCAGGAATTGCCATTTATAAGCAAGAGACCATCCTTTGGGGAAAACCACAATTAGTCATTAGTCATTAGTCATTGGGTAAATAGAGAGTGTTGAGTATTGAACGCTAGTTGCTCCAAGCCGGGAACCCGTCCAACGCACTGGCTCCCTACTCCCTATTTCTACCCTGCGTCGTACCGAATTCTCCTTATAGATAGAGGCTTTTAAGTTTTGTCTATATCTTTTTTTGATGAAAATTTCTGAAAAATCTGTGTTGGCTGTTACAATATTGTTAAGAAAAGTTGCCCGTTGCATTTTAGGAACGCGCAATTGGGTTTTAACTCTCTTGAGAAGACAACGCAAAAAAATATCTTTTAGGCCAGCTGTGGGAGGCTGGTCTTTTTGTTATTACTAATGAAATTTTTTTAGATTTTAGTCAGATGAAGTACTAGTTCATTGGTCAAATCTAAATCAAAGACGGCTTAAAATTAACCGTAATGCTCTATATATATCATTTCCAAAAATTATTTGCAAAATACAAACAAGATGTCTAAAGAATTTGCTATTGGTAGTAAAGTCCGTGTTGTAGCATTACCACCCTACGTCAAAACTGCTGAACCTATGCCCATGCTACGTCCTCCCGATGTGATTCACATTGGTGAAGAAGGTATAGTTATTGACCGTAGACCCGGTGGATATTGGGGTATTCGCTTCACAAGAGGAGCCTTTCTCCTAGATAGCCAATACATCGAAAGCACAGATATTCCTCCCCAATCTGAGTCAGAATAAGATTAGTATTAACTAAAAATTGTAAACTTGTGTAAAGTTGTGATTTTGGTTTGTACCATGATTTCCCGTCGCACTTTTTTGTGTATATTATTTGCCAGCTGTATTTCTATTATTAGTTGGCTAAATTTTACCCCTGCTGCTGATGCTCTTGGTGGTAAACTTCCTGCAATTAATCAACCTGCACCGGAGTTTACTTTGCCAACTAACACTGGTGATGGCAAAATCTCCCTCTCTAACTTTCGCGGTAAGTGGGTAGTTTTGTACTTTTATCCTAAAGACTTTACCTCTGGTTGCACTATAGAAGCTCGTCGTTTTCAAGAAGATTTACCCCAGTATCTCCAAAAAAAGACGCAAATTCTCGGTGTCAGTGCTGATGACATTGATTCCCACGCTAAATTTTGTGATTCAGAGGGACTAAAATACCCGCTATTGGCTGACACTGATGGTTTAGTAAGTAAAGCTTACGGTTCGTGGCTCAGTTTCTTATCTATGCGCCACAGTTTTATCATCGATCCTCAAGGCATCTTGCGCGAGACTTTTGTCAAAGTTAACCCAAACATTCATAGTTCAGAAGTACTAGCACGATTAGAAAAATTGCAGTCTACAGCTTCTTAAATAATTAGCCTAAGTTAGAAATTCACTTTTATAGCTTAGGTTAACAATTAGTTCTGATATTAGAATATTTTGCCATGTTTTTATACATTAGGTTTCGCTTTGCTGAACCCAACCTCTGAATCAAAATATTTTTTGATTTGGCAAAGGTATTAATAGCAATTTTAAAATTGATTGTGGAATTACGAATTATGAGTAGCGCCAGTATTACAGCATCGTGTAAATAGAGATACCATTCACAATCAGGGAAAAGCTGACAACATAAGCTTTTTGACTTTTGAATACATGACTTCACTGCGGTATTAGTGGTTCATCTCATTGATTTTGTAAGTTAAATGCGTTTCTAGTGAGAACTTTATGTTGGGAAGTATTTAAGCACTAAAGTGCTGACTACAAACTTATCAAAATTTTTGTGATGAACCACTAAGATTTATCCAACAAGCTGCTAGCTATTTAGACACAAGAAACCCATATTTTTTGAGTATATCTTTAGCTTGAGCGCCAGATAAAAACTGGACAAACTCCTTAGCAGCAGCAGGATTTTTACTGCTTTTGAGGACAGCCATCGGATAGACTATCGGTGAGTGAAATTTATCATCAGCAGCAACTACAACTTTTACTTTATTGGAGATTTTGGCATCAGTAGCATAAACTAGACCAGCATCAGCATTACCAGTTTCTACTGCTGCTAAGACTTGACGCACATTATTAGCAAACACTAATTTTGGTTTGAGGCGATCGTAAAGATTCAATTTCTTTAAGACTTGCTCCCCATATTGCCCTGCAGGTACACTCCTGGGTTCACCCATCGCAACTTTCTTAATCTTGCTATCTGTTAAATTGTAGAAGCTACTAATACCCACAACATTGTTAGGTACTATCAAAACCAGACGGTTATTTGCTAGATTAGTACGAGTGCCTGGTAAAAGCAGTCCTTTTTGTTCTAAAGCATCGACTTGTTTTTTACCAGCCGAAATAAAAACATCTGCTGGCGCACCTTGCTCAATCTGTTGCTGCAAAGCACCAGAAGCCCCAAAATTATAAGTAATATTTACATCTGATTTACTTTGTTGGTACAGAGGCTTAATTTCTTCCATCGCATCTTTTAAGCTAGCGGCGGCTGACACAAGTATGTTGTTTGACTGGGCAATTACAGGAGAAGGAGTAACTAACGGTAAACCAATTGCTAGGAGTAATCCAGCAACTGCTATACCAAGGAAGCCAAGAAATTGTCTTCTTTTCATGAAAAAGGCACTTGAGAGTTTTTTCGTAAAATTGATGCTACGTAGAATACTACCAAAAATACCAAAATTTACCCAACTCTATCGGTAAAATCTTCTTCTGATTTTCATCTACACACCTCATCGAATCCCCAAAACCCTATATTCTTCATTGAGGTGTGTTGATGCCTTACAGGACAAGGGTTTGAGGTATGTATTTTACTTAATTTTGCACAAGATATATAATCTTTTTCAGAGGTGTGTCGATTTGGTGGCTGAAAGCCTTATGGGGCAAAGGCTCCTGAATGAACTCTTTACCGATTGCTTTAAATCGGAATTAATGGAAACACTCCCACACGCGTGGTTGTTAGTAGACTACGATAGCGATTCTTTACCGATTGCTTTAAATTGGAACTAATGGAAACAGTAAAATGTGTTCCGAACATTCTATTTAATACTTTACCGATCGCCTTAAATCGGAATTAACGTAAATATATTTTTTGATAAAGTTTTTTAACTTTGTATCTCTTCAAGAGATTGCTCCGATTTAAGTTGAGAAGCTATAAAGGGGACTTTTGGTGCGAGAAAAAATCCAATCAAACTAGCAAAAAGAATTGGCGTAATCGGACTAAAATTAGCTAATTTTGCTAACAACAAAGTCGTACTTATGGGTGTGCGTGTCACTGCTGCATTGATAGCTGCCATTGTACAAATCATAGCTAGTGCAGGATTCAGCCCCGGAATTAAAATTGCGACTGCTTTACCAATACAAGCACCGATAAAAAATAAGGGAATAATGAAACCACCCCGCCACCCACCGGTAACTGTAATGCTGATAGATGCCATCTTACCCAAAGCTAAAATTAACAGAAAAACAACTGAAAAATTAGCATTTAGGACTGACTCTAATTCTTCATGTCCGAAATAGCGCGTTAGGGGTAAGAAGGTTGCTAAAGTACCTAAGCCTAATCCTGCTAATGTAGTACGAACATAAACAGGCCCAGGAAGCATGGCTAACAGTCTGTCACAGCCGCGAAAAATAAACATAAAAATCCAGCCTGCAACAGCGCCGATGATTCCGAACACGACAGCCAAAGCAAAATCATCGATGTTCTGTAAACTGTATTGAGGAAAATGCCAGGTGGGGGCAATTCCTAAATGGGCAATGGAAGCAAATACTAAATAACTAGCGCAACTAGAAACAATGGCGGGCATTAAAGCTTCGTAGTATTCAACGACATGCTGATGGTGAAGAATTTCTAGAGCAAACATCGCCCCACCTAATGGTGCGCCAAACAAGGCGGTAAAGCCAGCCGCCATTGCTGCTAAAGTCGTGGATCTCAAGTCTTCGCCCTCCAGACGAAGGCGATCGCCTACCCATGTACCAAAAGAACCTGTAACCTGTACTAATGGGGCTTCTGGCCCTGCACTACCCCCAGCAGCGATACTAACCAAAGAAGTGAGAATCATCGCCGGATTTTTTCGTGTATCCAAACGTCCGCCACGGAAATGGATATTATCGACAATCACAGCAATTTCCCCAGGATTGCCTAAAAAATGAATTACCAAGCCAATAATTAATCCAGCTATTGGCATAACTATTAGCAGACTCACACCCTCAAACCTTTCTAACTGGTGAGTTATTATTTCTAAAACATTCCAGTACAAACCAGCAAATAGACCACAAACAGTCCCCAATACTATCCAGCGTAAAATCCACCTTGAAATCAAAAAAGGATTACGTCTTACTATTCCAAAAAGTTGTAAAAATTTCCAGCGTTGATTTTGGTTTGCGGGAGTACGGTTATTTGGTAGCACTGCTGATTTCCTAACTGAATAAATCAAATATCATAGATTTTTGACATTTTCGATAGTAGTGTAGATAAAAAATCGGTACTCAACCGAATCATTATGAAAATCGTCCAAAGGCTCAACTTTAGTGATTTAATTTGCCAGATGAGATTCCTGAATTTATAGTGCCGCTAAGAACTGCCGAACCTGAATCAATTATCAACTTAAACCTATTACTCAATGAGATTTATCACCAAGGTAGTTATGATTTAAGAATTACAGCAGATTGCAAGTAAGTGAGGTACATAATCCAGGACAGATTTATCACAGATAAAAAGTTTCTACCTCCTGCCTCCTGCTCCCTGCCTCAAAACCTCAATCCTCAGCCATCTCCAATAACTGCGCTTCGCTTAACTGGGTAATTCCTAAAGAAATGGCTTTTTCTAACTTAGAACCGGCATCTTCTCCTACTACCAAATAATCTGTTTTTTTGCTGACTGAATCAGTCACTTTTCCCCCAGATTTTTGAATCAATGCCTTCGCTTCATCCCGCTTTAAAGTCGGCAATGTACCTGTAACTACAAAAGTTTTGCCGACGAACTTTTGATTGCTATCATTAACTGTTTGGGTTGATTCTGTGCCAGTAAATTGCAATCCTTCTGTTTGCAAGCGTTCAATTAACGTTTGGTTGGCATCAATCCGAAACCACTGATAAACAGATTGAGCAATTTCAGCACCGATACCGTAAATGCCTTCAATATCTGACTGTTTTGCTGTTGCTAACTTTTCTACAGTAGAATATTTCTCAGTCAACAATTGGGCATTCACACTGCCAACGTGACGGATGCCTAAACCATATAATACCCTTGACCAAGGTTGGTTTTTTGATTGAGCGATCGCATCCACTAATTTCTCTGCCGACTTTTGCCCCATCCTTTCCAAAGCACACAATTTGCTTTTTGTCAACTCATATAAATCGGCAACGGAATGCACCAAATTTTTATCAACGAGTTGATATACCAGCTTTTCTCCCATACCTTTAATATCTAAGGCATCACGACTTACCCAATGTTCAATGGAACCTTTGAGAATTGCTGCACAAGAAGCATTGACGCAGCGAGTCACGGCCTCACCTGATTCTCGCACCACCGATTGACCACAGACTGGGCAATCGCTAGGCATAATGAAAGGTTCGGTGTCAGCAGGACGAAGTTCTTTGAGTACCCTTACGACTTCTGGGATGATTTCCCCAGCTTTGCGGACGATTACAGTATCGCCAATGCGGATATCTAATTGAGCAATGCGATCGCTATTATGTAAAGTAGCGCGGGAAACTGTTGTCCCTGCCAACTGTACAGGACGCATCTGGGCTAACGGCGTTAATGCACCAGTTCTACCCACATTCACTGCAATATTTTCCACACGTGTAGGTGCTTCTTCGGCTGGGTACTTCAAAGCTACTGCCCAGCGAGGAAATTTCTGCGTAAAGCCTAGCTGTTCCTGAAGCTTGAAAGAATCCAACTTCACTACTACCCCATCAGTCATATAGGGTAAATTCAGCCGTTCCGTATCCCAGTATTCATAATATTCTGCTACTTCTGTTAAAGAAGCACACAATTTATGGTTGGGGTTGACTCGAAAACCCATTTTTTCTAACAACTCCAAGGCTTCCCATTGGGTATTAGCAATACTGGCGTCATCTCTACCAGGAATATGCAAGGTGTAAGCAAAGAAATCTAATCGCCGCTTAGCGACTATGCGCGAGTCTAGTTGCCTGAGCGTCCCAGCTGCGGCATTGCGAGGATTAGCAAATAATTGCTCGCCTGCTTTTTGCCTTTCTTCGTTAATTTGTTTAAACACTTCCAACGGCAAAAAAGCCTCGCCTCGGACTTCCACCCTTTCTAAAATTTCTAAACCTTCAAAATTCAACCGCAGCGGAATTGAGCGAATTGTCCGCACATTTTGAGTGATATCTTCACCCATGACTCCATCACCTCTCGTTGCACCCCTGACTAAAACCCCATTTTGGTACGTCAGAGCCAAAGCAGAACCATCAATTTTCAGTTCGCTGACATATTTAACTGAGTCTAATTTGGGTGCTTGTCGCCGCCAACGTTGTTCCCATCCTTGCAACTCACTGATATTAAATGCATTTTCTAGACTGTACAGGGGAATATTATGCCGCACCGAGGTAAACTGAGTTGCTGGTCTTTCACCCACGCGCTGAGTCGGACTATCTGGTGTCGTTAATTCTGGATATTGAATTTCCAGTTGTTGTAATTCTCGATATAGCTGGTCATAGATTGCATCTTCCATAATTGGAGCATCTAAGACGTAATAAGCATAGCTAGCTTGTTGTAATAATTGGCGCAGTTCTTCTGTGCGCTTTACTGGAGGCTGAATCTGTGTCATTAGACTTTTTGTAAAATATCTACGAATAAAAGTTAAAGATGATAAAACCTGCCATAAGCAGGTTGTGGATGCATAACCTTAGACTGATAGTCGAGTGGCTCTATCTGGAAATATAAACATCTACTTTTCTAGGTTACTAAATTTAATACCAATAGTCCCATTCATCGGTACAGTTAATACCGTCCTCATTAATTGGATAAACTCGAGCTGATATCTTTACAGAAAATTCATTTGGGGCAACTAATGGCTGTGAAAGTGTCATAATTAGAGAATATGCTGTTCAAGCTTTGGATATTCGGCAGATTATCTGTCGTCATCCTCTAGAAATATTGGCACTAGACAAATTAATATTACAAGTTGTATTATACAATAAATTTAAACTACAAATACTACAGAAATTCGATGATAACCAGATTCTCTTCAACCATTAATAGCATGATGCATTGTCAACCGAGCAAGGGTACAGGCAGAACACCTGGTGCGCGTGCGTTTGAGAGGACGTATTGGTTATTGGGGGTTAAATCTGCAAGTGAAAGTATTTTCACGATCGCTCTAGTGGTCAATTGGGATCGAATAATCCACAGCGGGAGGTGCAACTGTTTGATAGCACCTATAAACAGGCAAAAAGTATCAACTACCTGACCCCCGCTGCTGATAACCAGAAGTGGGGGTTATTTTTTTGAGGAGCTCTTTATCCATGCAAGTTCAGCAGCCACACATACTACAAAATTCGGTGGTAGTCTTCTCCAAGAACTACTTACCATTGGCACGTATCAACATCAAACGAGCAATAGTACTGTTAGTTACTGGTCAAGCAGAATCATTGAATTTTGGCAGTACAAAGCAGTGGGAAGTCCGCTCGCCCAGTATTGTACTACAAGTTCCGGAACACATTCGTTTGACAACGGGTAATCCAGAACGACACTGGAAAGTACCTCCTGTAAATCGTCGTGAAGTACTCAAGCGCGATAATCATACTTGTCAATACTGTGGTAGCGGTAAGCGTTTAACCCTTGACCATGTGATTCCTCGTTCCAAAGGTGGACAGCATAGTTGGGATAACGTTGTAACTGCCTGCGAGAAGTGTAACTCAACTAAGAGCGATCGCTTACCTCATGAAGCATCTATGGTACTCAAAACCAAGCCTAAAGCTCCAATTCACCCCGCCGTTGCATTTGCAGAACATTTTTGGAGCGTACAACGGATGAATGAAAGCGAGTAGTTCACTCGGCTATGTGTGTAGACGGGAAGATACAGCTATCTTAAGCTATTCCAACAGATGTAGAGACGTTGCAATGCAACGTCTCTATGATATTTTTTCGTTAAGGTCGTACAGAAATCGTAATTGTTAGAATCCTGGCAAAATGAGAGTGGATTTATATAATTGTCAAATCCATTAAATAATTCTCAAGCCCGTGAAAAAAACAAGAGTATGGCTATTAACGATATTCTTTGCACTAATAGTAGCAATCAATATTATCACAGGATATAGCGAGTCTCTCAAAGCTGCTTCATCTTTAGGGAAAGACACGCTAACGATGATTACTTCACCAGATTATCCGCCTTATGAATTTTACGATACTAAAACAGGTGAAAGTCAAATTGTTGGCTTTGATATAGATATTGCCAAAACCCTTGCTCAAAAACTAGGGTTTAAACTTCAAATTATGGAATCGGATTTTAATGGCTTAATTCCTGCACTCCAAGCAAATCGAGCAGACTTTGTAATGGCGGGGATGACTCCAACTCCAGAACGTCAGAAAAATGTTGATTTTTCAATTATTTATTATGAAGCCAAAGATACGATTGTTGCTGTTAAGGGTAGCAATCTCAAGCAGCCACAAGATTTATCGGGAAAAAAAGTTGGGGTACAACTAGGAACTATACAGGAGCAAAATGCGAAAAAAATTGCTCAAAAAGTTACAGGCATTCAAATAAAGCAACTTAATAAAGTTCCCGAAGTAGTTCAAGAAATTAAATCTGGGCGAATTGATGCGGCAATTGTTGAGGATACCGTTGCTAAAGGATTTGCCCAAGCCAATCCAGATTTAGAATTTAATATTATCCCTTCAGAAGAAGCAAGTGGATCGGCGATCGCTTTTCCCAAAAATTCTGCTTTTGTCGAACCTTTTAACAAAGTCTTGCAACAAATGAAGGAGAATGGCAGATTAAATCAATTAGTAAATAAGTGGTTTTCTGAGAATATTATCACCGATACTACATCCTCAACTCCTGCCAAAAAAGGATTAAATTTTGACATCAGGAGAATATTTCCAGATATTCCCTTTATTCTGCGGGGCATCCCTTTAACTTTGTTGTTTACGCTATTATCCGTAACATTGGGTTTAATCTGGGGAACAATACTCTCTCTATCTAAAATTATCGGGATTAAGCCGCTGACGTGGGTTGCTAATGCTTACACTTCTATCTTTCGAGGCACACCCTTGCTGTTACAATTGGCGTTGGTTTACTACGCAACACCCCAGCTTACAGGCTATAAGATTTCGGCATTGGAGGCAGGGGTGTTAACTTTTACCTTGAATTCTGGCGCTTATATGTCGGAAACCATCAGGGGTGGGATTCAAGCAGTAGATAAAGGGCAAAGTGAAGCGGCGATGTCTATGGGTGTTCCCTATTGGTTGATGATGTGGGATGTGATTTTGCCCCAAGCATTGAAGAACATTCTACCAGCATTAGTAAATGAAACTATTGGACTGTTGAAAGATTCCGCCCTGGTGTCAACAATTGGTGTGGTAGAAATATTACGCAGTGCCCAAATCGTTGGTGCAAATAAATATATTTATTTTGAACCCTTACTGTTTGCAGGATTAATTTATTATGTTTTGGTCATGGGTTTGACCTTCGGTGCATCTACTTTAGAAAGGAGATTACGGCAAAGTGAGTAATGCAATAATTCGCACGGAATTTTTGTGTAAATCCTTTGGTCAACTCGACGTACTCAAAGATATTTCCACTGAGATTAATCGGGGTGAAGTGGTTGCCATATTAGGCCCTTCAGGTTCCGGTAAGTCTACCTTTTTGCGATGCATGAATTTGCTAGAACAACCCACCAGAGGAAGAGTCTATTTTCAAGAACAAGAAATCACTAATCCGAAAGCAAACATTGCTAAAGTTCGCCAGCATTTGGTGATGGTATTTCAACATTTTAATTTGTTTCCCCACATGACGGTGCTGCAAAATGTCACCTACGCGCCCATCAAGGTGAAGAAAATAGCTCAGCAAAAAGCCCAGCAACATGGTTTAGAATTGCTGGCAAAAGTAGGTTTAGAGCCAAAAGCCCATGTCTACCCGTCCAAACTATCGGGGGGACAAAAACAGCGAGTAGCGATCGCCCGCGCGTTAGCAATGGAACCACAGATGATTTTGTTCGATGAACCCACCTCTGCTTTAGATCCAGAAATGGTCAAAGATGTGCTGGAAGTGATGAAAGCTTTAGCCTTATCTGGTATGACAATGGCGATTGTTACCCATGAAATGGGTTTTGCCAGAGAAGTTGCCAATCGAATTATGTTCCTCGACCAAGGAATTTTAGCAGAAGATACAGCTCCGAGTGAGTTTTTCCAGAATCCTAAATGCGATCGCGCTAAGCAGTTTTTAGAAAAAATGCTTTAGCATTAATCAGATTGACTAAGCAACCTGTAATGGTCGTCTAGGAAGCATTCTGGGTTCTGGTAGTGGTTTTCCCTCTTCTTGCAGCATCTCAACAAACGCCTCAATTACTTCCTGCCCATTTTTGGCAGCTTCTTCGTAAGTTTTGCCATGCGTATGAAACTCCTGCCAGGGGAACTCTGGCAAATGCACTAAGAATAGTCGATCGTCCTCTGACCACTGAATCACCATGCTGTAGTAATAACTCATTTATGATTCACCTTCATCGCTTTCAAACTCTTCCAACCTTTTGAGAACCCGTTGAATGTTCTTCTCCAAATATAGCGGAGCATCATCTCCCTCCTTACCTGGAATAGTCAGAGGTTCTTCAGGTAATAACGGATGTTTCCAATACGTATGACTTCCTTTTCCTCGACCTGGCTGAAGAATATATCCAACTTTTGCTACCATTGCCTTCAGTTCTCTAATTTTCTTAGGCACTGGTTTTAAGGCTCATAATTTGCTCATTTTCGCTGTTAATGGTTTAGCTTTTCCAGCTTATTACAAATTCTGCGATCGCCATCTACAAAAACAAAGGTTGAACAGTCAAATCCTTCAAAGTGATGGTGAAGTTACGCCGTTCTGTTGTGGCAATAAATGAAACAATCGCTTCCGATACTACAGCAACGGTTAATATTACTAAGTTTCGTGCCAAAGGATAATCACAAACATCATCATTAACCTCAGAAGGAACGCGATAAACATCATTCCAAATTACCTCTGCATAATCAACTGCTAGCCCAGCATGAAGACAAGGAATGCTAAATTGAGTGGCATAATCTTTTACTAATTGACGTGCTACGCTATTGTCAAAAGCATCAATAATTAATTGACTATCTTGGAGTAGTTGATTGACATTTGCTGATGTCAATTCTTTGGTTTTAGCATCAACTTTAGTACCAATTGCTCGGTATAAATTGTTTGCCAATATTTTTGCTTTGAATGCTCCAACATCGGAACGGTAGTAAGGCTGGGTGGAAAGATTACGCTCCTCAATGCGATCGCAATCGATTACTGTCAGTTTATCAAAACCAGACCGAGCCATATTCTCAGCAATATTAGCCCCTAACGCCCCCGCCCCACAAATTGTTACAGGATAGTTTTTCAACTTTGCCATCACAGCATTGCTGCGGTAAAGCTGTTCGTGAAAAAAGATACTCATAATAATTCGTAATTAATACACTTACTACTCTTGTTGTTCCATTACACCAACTAACGATTGCAAGTCAAAGTTGCGATCGTATCCACTTAGGCAAATACCAGAACTGATTACAGTCAAGTCAGTTTTGGCGATCGCACTACTGTGGCGAACACCATCAGCAGTTGTCCAGTCCACTGTCCAGTAATCACCGCGATCGTGAAACTGCTTTAATTCACCGCCACCCATCTGCAATGCCTTTCTCAATCGCTTTTCATCCTGTTGGGGTTGCCCAAAGCCTTCAATTTGCCGTGTTGCTAATTCATAGACTGTGCGAATTTCTGGCGTTATGCCTTTAAATTGCAATTCTTCAACGGGAATCAGTTGCTTAACAGCTGATTGCAGAGTTTCAACAATAGCCGGATCGGTACGATGATCGATTTCCTCAAACCAGCAGGACTGTCCATTCCAACGGGCGATGATTTGGTCAAAAATAATACTTTCAGTTACTAGATGAATGGCGATCGGTTTAACCACCTGCAACCGTTGACGTATATCTGCTTCATTCACGGGGTATGCTAACCAACTTTGTCCCCGCAGTTGGTATGCTAGCCGCAGCCGTATTTGGGGAAAGTGTTGCAGGTATTCGGCAATTTGAGGTAAATCTGCCTCTTCCACAACCATTGCTATCTTCTCATCCACCGGCTGAAAAATACCCCAACCTTCAAATTTATTCGGCTTTGGTGTGAAGGTATAGACCATCCCTACTACTCGTGTGCGAACTCGTCCACCTTTTACACAAGGCGCAAGAAATTGAGTATTACACAACTGTGCTTCTGCGCTAGCAATTTGGTTGATTAGCTTACGGATGTCAGTCATAAATTATCGTTTTTTTAAGCAAAATTACATAAGCAAATTTATAAATTTAAGTATATAAAAAATATATCTTTTAAGTTCTATAGCTTCTACATTATTTACTCTCAATAAACCCAAAAAATAGAAAAAGCATGACTACCGAAATACAACAGATGTCAGAGTCCAGAAAAAAGTTAGCATCTGCTTATCGTGCAGTTTACGCAATTGGAATTTTGAGTATTTTCCTAAGCATAATATTCTTTATCGTTGGTAATCGATTGCCTGATTATCTAATATTAGGAATTGGGTTTTTAGGTTTTGGTTTACTCTATCTAGTTCTAGGTTTTTTTGTACAACGTAAATCAAAAATTGCACTAGGTATTGCAGTAGGATTGATGTCGCTAAATGCGTTAACTGGCATTTACAATACGATTCAAACAGGTAAACCGTTTGGCTTGATTATTCCCATGATATTTTTAGGTCAGACTATAGAAGGATTCAAAGCGATACAGGTATTAAAGTCAAAGACTGAAAGTAAACTTTAATTTTATCGCTCAGTAGGGTTTAGATACCCAACTTTTCAAAAGAAGTCGGGTATCTTGGTTCTAACGAATAATTTAAGATTACTGTATAATTCTGCGTGCAAGTTGGTGGAGCATTGCGTTTTCTCAGTTACTAGAGGGACTCCGCTGGTGAGTTGTTACACACTCTTTCAAAGATGGCTACTTCTAAGCCCACTTTCCAGGTTCTTCGCACTCCCCGTTCACTAACGCCCACTGCATTCGGCAGTGTTACCTTCCTCTCGTACTAATATGTAGGCTCCACGAGTTGGGGCACGCATGAGATTCTAATACTACATTATACTACAATTAACACTTGTTACTTTCCGGTAAATATTTTGGCTGCTAGTTATGCCTACAAAGCGGATCTTAAACCCTTTAATTTACAGCCTTATTTCAACAAAGACAAAAAAGCTAAATTACTCAGAGCATCAAAACCTTTATCTGCATACGCAGAATGATTTCATGACGAGACGGTTGTTTTCACAATGAATGGAAAAGCGATCGCATTTTCCATTGAACCAGACTTGTCTATCAGTAAAGCAGTTGGACGAGCGATCGCACCATGCCGTTTCACCTGTTCCTTGGTCACTTTTTCCAAACGTGCAACAGTATCTGCGTCGAAATCTGCGGTGTCTGCGGCAATCTGGGCTTTGAATGCTGCCACACGACAGTTCTTGGTGGGTGCAGGAGGGAGAACCCCATAAGCTGTTTCAAAAAAAATGGCGAAGCTCTGGTGTATAAATAGTATTATTTTAAATCCAGATATAGACACTCATATTTAATTTTTGAATAAGATTTTAGATAAAACGGGCTTTTTAGTCTCATGATGTTTTCATAAATCAAATCGGGTTTTATATGGTATGGTATTTCTAATATTAATTGGTTAACTTTATTAGGACTTATGCATTCACAGAGATAACAACTGTGGCTTACCTATCGTTACAAGGCAGAATCTGGGAACGAGGCAGGGCAAGACTTTTAGCTTAACGAGCCTACCATCCACATGATAGTCAATGTGTAAAGTGCATAAGTCCTATCTATAAACAAAAAACCACTTGAATACTTTATTTTTTCAAAAAATCTACTTTAATACTAACAATGCAGTCAAAAATAGAGGCAAAACCAAGGCTATCGGGTGTTGATTTGTGCCGAGGAATCGCGGCATACGCAGTTGTCTTACTACATTCAGCCGATCCAAATCGGGATCGTGCAAGTTACTTTTCCCAAGAGATACAATATCTATTTAGTTTTGCTGTTCCCTTTTTCTTAGCTGCATCTTTCTACTTCATGATTTGTAAGTCGAATGCTGACTTTTCATTAACTTATTGGAAAGCAAGATGTCGGCGTCTCCTAATACCATATATAGTTTGGACAGTTATTTATCTGATTGCCAAAATAATTATGTTTTCAGCATCAAATCAAAAAGAAGAATTAAATCATCTATTAGGAGATCCTTTTTTAATTATATTTTATGGAAAAGCATCATATCAATTATACTATTTACCGCTATTGCTAGTAGGTACTTCGCTCATAATATTTGCAAATTACTTCGCAAAACCGAAAATTGGACTTAAAATATTAGCTAGTTTGTCTCTGTTGAGCCTCATCCTCTACAACCTGCTTTTAATTACTGGAAATACAGTAGATTTACATAACGATATAGCTTTTAATAATTTATTTAATCTAGTGAATTACGAGCCTTCTAAAAATGAGTTTTTGAGGTTTATATCTATAGAAGTAGCATGGTTATTGAGGTGTTTACCTTACTTTTTTATTGCAATGACTTTAAGGTATTTACTTCTTAAAACCAACTTTTCATTGTTGCGTGTGAAACTCGTATATGCTTACTTGTTATTAGGTTTATTTCTTATTGCTGACGTTTATAGTAACCCAATACTTACTGGTTTTCGGGAAGTTTTTCTGGGATATTCTCTTTTATTATACGGTATTGTTTTATCGAATTACTTAAAACCAAACAGCGTCATAAGAAATTTAGCATTATGTTCTTTTGGAATTTACTTGATACACCTATTTGGAATTAATTTTATGGAGATTTATCTGAAGAAAACTCAACCTCAGTTATTAGATGAAGTAACTTTTATTTCTCAATTAGCATTTTCTCTACCCACTTTTATCATGAGTTGGTTAGCTGTATTCATTCTGATGAAAAATAAAAGCATTGCTAAGTACCTATTTGGTGTTTAGTAACAAATTGAATTAGTTAATAATAAGTTAAATTTACAGAATTTACTATAACTTTGTAAATCAATAAAAGTGAGGATATATGATGGAATAAGATCGGGATGCGTGATGAGTAACCATAACGCACCCTGATGTACTCTACTTATCTTCTCGCACAGGCAACGGCATATCCAGAATCTCCATCAGCAAATCCAGACGAGAGGGGCGCGTTAGCAGTGGAACGATGTTCGGCAAACTGTAGTAGTCACCTGCGAAGGTGAAGGTTTCTACAGGTGCTTGCTGCTGCTTTAGTTGGCTCTCCACCCAGTTGTAATGACTACCCACACGGACAATCACCACATTAGGCATTATCGCAAACTCTCGACAGTAGGTCTTGTAGACTTCACTGAAGTAAGGAGTTGCATTCTCGCCTTCATCCGTCACCAAAATTATCTGGTCAACAACCTGCTTCTTCTTCCGCATTGCTTCCAATGCAGAGCCGACACTAGTACCACCGCCTGCATTGATGTGCTGGAAAGCACGCTCCCAGTCAGTTAACTCTTTGCCCTTTGCCGTGACAGCGTAAGGAATGGTGTCGAAGGCGTAGACAAACAGTTCTGCCTGAGTGATACCAGAAATTAGAGCAGCGAGTTGCAAACCCGTCGCGATCGCATTCTCCATTGAACCAGACTTGTCTACCAGTAGAGCAGTTGGACGAGCGATCGCACCACGCCGTTTCACCTGTTCGTTGGTCACTTTTTCCAAACGTGCAACGGTATCTGCGTCAAAATCTGCGGTGTCTGCGGCAACCTGGGCTTTGAATGCTGCCACACGCCCATTTTTAGATGCTGATTCTAGCTTAGAGTCAATCAACTTCTTAACCTCTGGATGATCCATTGCACCTCTGGTCTGGAGTGACTTGAGGTTATTAATCGCTTCCTGGGGAGACATGCTGTTGATTAACGCCACCAATACAACCGGTGTGAGTTGCTTGATTGCACCGATGGCGATTGTGTAGGGAATGTTAAATTCCACAATCAACCGTGCTTGTTCTGCGGCACTTTCCGCCTTCGCAAGCCGCTTGAGGATATCTGCTAAGGAACCCTCTGGAGGAGTATCGCGAAACAGAATTGCATTTGCCCGTTCATTTGGCTTGACGTGCAGCGAAGCATACAAGTGCTTCATTGCCTTACGACCCCGGAGGGCGGCGCGATCGAACAAAGCTGGATTGCTTTCTCGTGTTTTCAAGTAACGGCGCACCGCAGTCCTTGCCGAACGAGGCAGTTTATTTTGCTGCTGCTTCATGAAGTCCACTACACGCGCCACCTGATAAGGTGGAAATTCTTGCAGCATGATAAATCCAGCATCCCGGTGTTCAATCAAATTGCTGGTTAACAAGTGACCAACAAATACTTCTTTGTGGTCGCGGACATCACCATGACGCTGATACCAGACTGCCAAATGTCCGTAGAAAATAGGATCGAGTTCAACGATTAACTTGTGAATTTCTGCGACTTGCTCAAGTTTGCGGTGAGGAGTTGTCAGCAAACTGTTGAGCATTTCCAAGCGCAGGTCACGTTCTGCGGTATTCATAGTAACCTCCTCTAATTATGATGGATGAGGAGGCAGATGTTGCACGCGGGGCGATACAGTCACCACGCAAGTTGTAGAAGCATCGTGTATAACTTATGCAGAGTTATGTAAGCTTCTGCTATCGGGGCGCAGCAACAACTGCCAAGGATTGGGAAGATAGTGAGAATTCGTAACTCAGCAGTCAACACTCCCTGTTTGACTAATTCTGTTACATCAGAGAAACAACTGCTCCTGTTTCCTCTAGCTGCTGCTTAAGAATTTCAGCCGCTTCTTGATTCAGTCCTGCTTGAACTACTTGAGGCAGGGATTCTACAAAGTCTTTTGCTTCTTTGAGTCCCAGTCCAGTCACCGTCCGGATGACCTTGAGTAAGGCAATCTTTTTCTCTGTTGGAACCGATACCAACAAGACATCAAATTCCGTTTGAATCTGCGGTTGAGTTTCATCCTCATCTCGCTTGTCAATCTTAAGGAATTTAGGTGTGGATATATCGACATTGAAAGTTGCTTCAATCTGCTTTACTAATTGAGCGGTTTCATTGACATTTAGAGACTTGATTTGCTCTAAAATTTCTAGAGTGTTCACAGACATAGCAGCCTCAAATCATATTAAATTGCAATAAATAGTATTGTTTTTAATTCCAGTTAATAGCTTTAAAATTAAGATTTTTTATTTAAAATCTGTCTTTAAAAGCTTTGAGCATAAGTTTCCTCCACTCAATCAAAATTTTGCCAAATCTAATATTTATATCACCTCGTGCAAGTTGAAAAAGCTGTTGATTCACACATGGGATTTGAACCCACATTTACTTGATTCGCATTCAAGTGCCTTTTCCAATTAGGCTAGTATGTAAGCTTTTTCGGTTAGGGCACGAAGTGAAAGTTTTAGTTTTGAAAAATCACTAAGGCTTGCTCTAAACACTACTATTTTAAATAATTGAAATTCCGCACAAGTTAGCAAAGCAGTTTTCACAGTTGCCTTTACCAATTTGGCTACGCTCCCATCAAAGGGAGCGACAGGAATCGAACCTGTATTCCGTTACCGGATATATGTTTGTATGCTTTACAAGTCAGGGCGCGGAATTAATTCTTCAATTAATCCGTACAAGTTTAAGAAGCTTTTTACAGCTTACGATCGCTCTTACCAACTATTGGCAGTGGGCACGTATGCTAAATCTGCAAAAAATTTATAAATCATACTTCGCTAGTTTGATCGCTCGAATTTTACTACCTTAGGATCGTTATGAATGTGTATGTATGCTTCTTCTGTTAGGGCATGGTTAACTAAATATTTTAACCATAGACAGCTTCCGGACGGACAATCAAATCCCCACTGGGACGCCGATCTACTATGTAAGCAGAAAGGCGATCGTTATTTATATCTAAGTGCTGTGCAACCTGTTGCTTCACCGCCACATCATTCATACTTGCTGTAATTCCCAGTTGTGTTTCTACAACATCAACAGAACGTCCTTCAAATCGAATATGAACCATCACAATCACCTGTTTTTAATTACGAATTACAAATTATTTAGTGGATCTGATCGGAATTGAACCGATACCTTCCCTGTGAGAGTTGCACTCACACTTCGTGCGAGTTGAAAAAGCTGTGGTTACACCGCAGGAATTGAACCTGCACTTATCGTTTTAGAGACGATCGCTCTACCTTTGAGCAAGTATGTAAGCTTTTTCTGTCAGAGCACAAGTGAATCTGGGCGCTCTACCATTAGAGTTACAGACCCAAACAAGTAGAAGTCAGTGGAGTCGTCGGGAATTGAACCCGAATCCTGCTACCGTCCGTTTGTTGGTTTCGGAGCAGTCGAACACCAATCGCGACCCCAAAAAGTCGTAACTTGCTATTCGGTTTTCTAGGTTCTGAGATGTTTTGCCTTAGCCTTTTAGAAAAGCTTTTGTTCTCATACTACATTTGTAATATATAAAATACATATTGTCAAGGAGATACTACAAATTTTTTGAACAAATACGGATTAGCGTAGGTTATGAGAGTAAGTATTAAGGACTTCCAACAAATAAATTATCTAATCTTGTGGGGTAGGTATCTTACCCGTCTTTTGTTCCAGACAACTGAGACACCCACTCCACAATTAGAAAACCCAACATCCTTATCCATGTTGGGTTTCACGTTGCTCATATAAAAAGCGAAGGAGTATCACTCCCTCGTATAAGCAAAATCATTACAGCATTAGTTAATTTGGAATATTGAATTTAAGCTGTAATCATCTTTTGGCTAAATCACACTAGCAGCAAAAACAAAGTCATTTGCTGTAAGGCTAGTTGAGGTAATTCCAACTAATGAAGCCAACTGTGTATTTCCGATTTTCACTAAAGTGTCACTACCTTGTTGCAATAGAGTTAAGGCACTAAATTGAGTGACACCAATACCACCAAGTCCAATTTTGTCAACACCGATGCTGAAGTCAGAAATGGTGTTGTTGCTAGTTGGTAAACTGCCATTGGCTATCCAAAACTGGTCTGCACCAGTACCGCCACTGAGGCTATTACCACCTCCTTGACCAGCAAATAGCACATCATCGCCATCGCCACCAAACAACAAGTCATTGACACCAGAGAAGAGTTTGTCATCTCCAGAACCACCATACAAACGGTTATTGCTACCTTCACTCTTGAGGGTATCCTTACCTGAACCACCAAAGGATAATTGACGCGAACCTTCAACTACTGTCAGAGTATCAGCACCTGCGCCTCCAAATAGGTTATTACTACCATTGGCTTCGATTACTGTGATTTGGTCATCACCATTGCCACCATCAGCGCTGGTATTGCTAGCAGCACCATTTTGACCAATAAAGACATTATCATCTCCGTCTCCTGCGGATACTGAAGAGTTACTGCCTACCAATACAGTGTCATCACCATTGCCAGTCTGGATTGTGTTACCTGTAGTACCTTCTACAAAGTCTGCTCCGTCGCCTGTGAATAAGGTTTGGTTTGACTTGAGGGTGACATCATCGCTACTTGTAGTACCAAAATCAACATCTAATGTTGATAGTCCAACAGTGCGATCGGCAAACCCTGCTGCTGTAAAGTACTGAGTATTACCTACACTCTGATAGTTGAGAATTGTTGTTTGACCGTTAGCAGCTTCTTCTGAAGTCAAGGTTCCTTGGGTGAAGGAGACTGAATCAGGCCCTCCCACTAATGCCTCTGTGATGGCACGACCTTTCAAATCGCCATTACTAGGAATATTCAAACCCAAAATCTTAGCGAGTGTGGGTGTTACGTCAGCATTACTGACAGGTGCATAGTCTACATAACCTGATTTGAAATCAGGGCCAATAGCCTCCATGTTATTGAAGGTATCGCCCCGACCAAAACTGCCATGCATCCCTTGCCCTTGTTGTAAGCCTGTGTCAGCAATCTCTACCTCAGCTTGAGGGTTGTTTGGGTTATTTGGGTCGGTACTAAAGGTTTTGAAGTTGATTACAATCGCTGGAACGGGTGTTTGAGCATTACCTTTTAGCCCGATCGCACTTAGTGGTAAAGCACCTGGAATGTTTCCATAGGCGTCATCTACGAAAATACCACTGATGTAGTCTTTTTGCGAAAGCAAATTCACTACCTGTTTGGCTAGGTCAGCATTACCATTGGGCAAATAAATCAGATCCGAACCACCGTTAGCAGCTACAACTACCTTTGTGGCTGAGTCGAGGTGGCCATCAATTACCTGACCGCTACCGCCAATTACACCATTCCCAGCTGTCGGGCGTTGACCTTGTGTTGCATCAACAGCAGCATACTGAATGTTATCGATGTCTAAAGGAGTGACTGTATTTTTATCAGGATCGTATAAAGGTAGATTTAAATCGTGAGCCAAATCAATCGCAACAAAACCTGGTGGTAGAAATCCAGGATTGACACCAGCGTAGGTTTGAGTTGCAGCATAACTATTTGTTGTTGTGCCTTGGTTATCAGTAACTTGTTTGCTGATGGTGGAAAAACCGTGGTCAGCAGTAATAAAGACATCTGTAGTTTTGTCCAAACCTGTACTTTTGAGGTAATCAAGAAGCTGCTTTAAGTTATTGTCAGCATTCTTGATTCCAGCTTTGGAAGTATCACCATTGATGCCCGGTGTCAAACTGTTTAAGCTATCACCTTGATTGTGTTGAGTTCCGTCAGGGTCTCTTGACCAGTAAACCAATACGAATGGTTTATCCTCTGTCTGAAACTTCGGGAGAACTGCCTTGGTAGTGGCATCGATAAAGAACTGTTGCTGGTCAACATTGGCAACTGTAGTTCCAGGAGTTGTGTTATTGCCAGAATTACCATTTGCCCCTCTACCAGGAGTTGTAGTGGGTAGGCCAACTGCTTCTAGACGAGCTGCTATATCAGGATCGAGTGGTACAGCTTGAGGTGAACCTGTTACCGGATTAGCTGCTGCACCTGTGCGATCGTCGATAATTACAGTATCTGGGGTGGGAATATTGCTATCAGTGCCGCTATCTCGGTTTACTTGTGTGACATCTTGGATGGCAACTGGCCCTAGCTTACCAATTGCAGCGGTATTGAAGCCTTGCGCCCGTGCATAGGATAGCAGTGACTCTTCATCAAGAAAGTTGTTTCCAGGAAACTTTTCGTCAATATCTCCGAGAACTGCATCATTTTCGATGAATGGTGTGACACTGCCGTTAGCATTAGGAACAGGAAAACCAGTGTAGACAGTATTGCTAAAGTCACCTGTATCTCCAAGATAATGTCCTGTGGCGATCGCCGAAGCATTCGGAGTGGTAAATGTCGGAAATAGCGAATGACTGTTAGTAAAATTAACTCCCTGCTGGCGGATGCTATATAAAGTTGGGGCGTCAGTCGGGTTTACAGAACCATTACGCAATCCATCCGCCACAAAAATAATGACATTTCTACCGTTGCCGTTTGTATCAGCCATGCCGACTACTCCTTAAATATTGTAAGCTACGAGCGATGCCTACAGCTGGCTACGCCTACGCAGCAGTTTTGTGTCTGAAGACTAGGTAATTAATTACACTTAAATCAAGCAAAAATTATTGTTTACAAAAACCTGAGTAGTATTTGGTGAAAAATGCTTATTATCCACACAATTTAGTGCAGACAATTAAATGAATGTAACTCTGGTCAGTGTTTCAAAAGATAGTTGTTCAAAGTTTAAGGAAAGTTATGAACAAGTTAAAATTTTAGACTTTACAAACATCTTGTAAATCAATTTCTCACAGATATAAAAAGCAAGGGAGTAATACTCCCTCACAATCGCAAAATCATTACAGCTTAATTAATTTTGAATGTTGAATTTAAACTGTAATCACTTCGAGCTAAACTACACTAGCAGCAAAAACAAAGTCATTTGCTGTAAGGCTAGTTGATGTAACTCCAACCAATGAAGCCAACTGTGTATTTCCGATTTTCACCAAAGTATCACTACCTTGTTGCAATAGAGTTAAGGCACTAAATTGAGTGACACCAATACCACCAAGTCCAATTTTGTCAACACCGATCGCAAAGTCAGTCACAATGTTCTTACTAGTTGGCAGACTGGCGTTAGCAACCCAAAACTGGTCAGCACCAGCACCACCAGTTAGGCGATTACCGCCATCTTGACCAGCAAATAGCACATCATCACCATCGCCACCAAACAACGAGTCATTGACACTAGAGAAAAGTTTGTCATCTCCAGAACCACCATATAAACGGTTGTTGCTACCTTCACTCTTAAGGGTATCCTTACCTGAACCACCAAAGGACAGTTGACCAGTACCTTCAACTACTGTCAAAGTATCATTACCTGCTGCCCCAAATAGATTATTACTACCATTGGCTTCCACTACAGTAACTTGGTCATCACCATTGCCACTATCGGCAGTTGTGTTACTAGCAGCACCATTTTGACCGACAAAGATACTGTCATCACCGTCTGCTGTGGACACTGAAGAATCGCTGCCAACTAGTACCGTATCTTCACCATTCCCAGTCTGGATTGTGTTACCTGTAGTACCTTCTACAAAGTCTGCTCCATCACCTGTAAATAAAGTTTGATTTGGCTCAGCGGTAATAGTATCGCTGTTAGGGGAGCCAAAATTAATTTCTTCAGCTTGAGGTTGACCTAAGCCAGGAGCAAGATTAAGCGGCTTCTCCAACTTCAAAAGCAGAATTTCGTCGTTGTCTATAACTGGATTTTGAGGATCGTTCCCTGGACGACCTGTTGAGAAAGGATAGTTGTTGTCATTGGCAACCAAAATGGTATTTTTGTCAACAACTAAGACATTTTCAATTGTTTGAAAGGGGAAGTCAAATTTAGTTTTGCCATCGCCATTCAGGTCATTGGGGTCTTGGATATTTAACAAGTCTGCAACTTCTTGTTTGGCTACATAGCCATTAGAATCTGTTTTAGACAAGTCTATTTTGTAGATTCTCTTGAATTTAGCCGCAGCTCCTTGATTGTTGTCCCGCTCAATTACAAGGTACTCATTGTCATTAATGACTGCTAAATCTCCGATTGAATTTGAGGGATTGTCCAGTCTATAGTAAAGTTTTCTATCAGTATACTTGTGACTGGCTAAATCAAATTCGTTAATCCGCAAAGCACTAGGAGTATCGCCTTGAACTGTGCCTTCTAGCAGCATATAGAGCTTGGTTTTGCTGGCGTTGATTGCTCCGCCTTCAAAACCTTTGGAGCTAGCTAAGTTAGCAAAAGTATCTCCTGAGAGTACATCGGGGTTTTGTGGCGATCGCACTACATTATATTCAGGATCGTCTCTAAGTTTATCCCGTACTTTATCCGCAATATCTGGGAAATCTGAGAAGAGTGCATCTACCCCTAATTGATAGAACTGCTGAATTTCAGACTCTAGCTTACCTTTGTAATCTGCTGCTAAGTATTGATCTTCCGCCCGGAAGGTGTAAGGGTGAACCTGCAAGCCTGCATTGTGAGCATCTTGAACTAAGGTACTGGGAGGTAATGTTGTTTTGTCAGCATCATTAACTGCTCCATCTCCATTGACATCATCTGCTTTGCCATCGCCATTGACATCAGTACCTTTGACACTAACAATCATCCGCTTCCAAGGGCCAATGCCATCAGCATAAGTGGCAACTTCAGCCAAGCCTTCTGGAGTTCGCAAGTCGCCATAAGTGCGAGTATCACCACTGACTTTCAAATCATAAGGCTGACTTTCGATAATCTTGCCGTTGATATCAATATCACTGGCATCTAAAAGTTGCACAAGTGGAATATCTACACCTGCCGCAGGCATAATGCGATCGTGCAGTTCTTTGAGGTTACTCACTTCAAAGGACTGGATGAAGATGCGACTGGGGTCAGTAAAGTTATTTGCTTTGAGTGTATCAATGAGTAACTGACTGATATTTCTGTGTATTTTGTCTGTAGTGCCTACATAGGTGGCCTCATCAGCAAAATAGGTCGGATGCTTAGTTTCCGGGTAGATACCAATCTTTTTACCTGTCTTGGCTTCCACATCTTTAACCAAATTGATGATTTCCGTGAGGGTGGGAATCTCAAATTTATCGTCAAAGGAATGATCGCGGAAAGGTAAACGTTCTTCTGCTCGTAGAGTTTTGATTTCAGCTAAGGTGAAATCTTCAGCAAACCAACCTGTAATTGTGTTGCCATCTAAGCTTACTGTTTTTTTGCGATCGGCAAACTCTGGATGCTTGTAAACATCTGTGGTTGTATTGTTGAAATTAACAGTACCATCAGCATTCAAAACTGCTAAAGCAGGCTCGTGACGAGCAATCAACACACCATCTTTGGTTACTACCAAATCAGGCTCAATAAAGTCAGCGCCGCGTTCAATTGCTTGCTTATAAGACTCTAAGGTGTGTTCTGGACGATAGCCACTTGCACCTCTGTGACCAATAACTTTAGGTGCTTCTCCATCTAAAGTTTTGAAATGGTCAGGTGTAGCGATGGGAGCTTCTAATAACTTACCAGTAACATCAAAATGTAGTAGATAAGGGCCAAACTCATCTCCCACCCAGATTGTGCCGTCTTTATCAAAGACAAATGACTCCACATCAAAGTCAGCACCAGTTAGTAATCTATTGGTAGTGCCTTCATTGACGATTTGGAAAGGAACTTTGTGGTTAGGATCAGACAGTTGAATGTAGTCTAAAACTTTAACGTTGCCGTCGCCGTTTTCTGTTCCTTTAAAATTCGGATTTAGACGATTGATTCGCAGCAGAAAGTCTTCACTATTGTCTTTGCTACCGTAACCATTGTCTGACAAGAAGTAAAAAGAGTTGCTGTTAGCAAATTGGACACCGCTAAAGCCTTGAATTGGCTGTCCTGGGAAAGGCCCTGTTCTACCATTAGCTGAAACATCTTTACCAGAAGGTGGCCCATCACTAAAAGTATCAGCGGGTAAAGAGGCAAAACCGACTAACTCAACTTTTGGCACTATTGAAGCAAACATCGTCTGGTAAATGTGGGTTTGGTCATTTAAACCTGCAATTCCGGGAATATTAGAACGGTAGGCGTTATAACCTTGACCCACCAAGCTATTTAGCACTTCAGAACCAGCGCCTTGATAGTAAACAGGTACAGGACGGTTGGTGTGACTTCCCCAACCATACTTGACGGTGGGATCTGACCCCCAGTAATGTCCAACTTCTGCTGGGGTATCGAGATCGGTTAACGCTTGAGCATCTTGATTTTGTACTAAAGTCGGAAAATCACCGTTGAGAGTCAGATAGTGATCGTGGTCAGCTGTAACGATGAGTTGGTTTTCTTCCCAACCACCATTTTTTTCGATCCAGTCAATGGTAGAACCGACTGCTTTATCAAAGTCCAATACAGTACCGATTAGGTTGTCCATGTTGTTATCATGGGCAGACCAATCAATATCGCCACCTTCAACCATCAACCAGAAACCATCGGGGTCTTTACCTAATACATCTAATGCAGCGTTTGTCAAGTTATTGAGGGTTGGGTTTTCGTTAGTTTCTTTGGCGATGAAAGATGCATCCGTTTCTCCAGGAAGTAGGGGACGCTTGGTGTCTACTTTGGCGTTATCACCTTGGTTAGCGAAAACGCTGAACATATCTAAACCAGTGGTACTGTAGTCGCCGTTGGCAGAACTTACAGGCAAGTTACCATTTTGACCACGAGCGCCGTACAGACCCAAGAGGCGATCGCCTTTTTCGGGATCGAGTGTCGCCGCCGTTTGAGCTAGTTTCTGTGCAGCATTCTCACCCCGCTCCAAAAAGGTGTAATCGTAGATGTTATTAGTTGGTTTAGTGCTAAGTTCTGTGTAAGTAGATTGACGAATGAATTCATTACTGCGATTCGGCTCAACTCCGTTTGGTAGTAAGTCTCCAGGAGCTGAAAGTGGGTGTCCACCACCAAGTAATACTGTTGGTTGATAAACACGGAGTTGCTGTTGCAGGATGTTGTCTAATGCCGGATAGTCATCATCGTACTTGCTGCGACGGTTGACGTTGGCTGCTGCTGCTGCGGGTGTGGCATGGTCGATGGGAACTGAAGTTACCAAACCAGTAGATTTACCAACTTCGTTCGCAGTTTTGAGAATTGTTTCTAGAGGATTCTCGAAAATATCAACAGCAATGGCGTTGTTATAGCTCTTGACCCCAGTGTAGAGAGTTGTAGCTGTGTTTGCAGAGTCAGGATAGCTGTACTTAATATATTCGGGGTCATTACCCGGAGTCCAAGGATTAACACCACCTTTGGTAGGATCGTAACCTACGAGGTTACCAACAGCACCATGACTGACTTTTGCACCGCCTGTGGGGGTATTACCTGGGTTGAAAGTTGGATTAAAGGTGAAACCAGGGCGAACTGGACTTTCTCCTGTAATGGGGTTAGTACCGTCAACAGCCGAATTAGCAGTGCTAAAAACTCCATTACTATCAGCGATCGTTGTCCCATAGGTGGTTACCAAACCATAGCCTTGGAGTGTTTGAAAGTTAAGTCCTTGACCCTTACCTTGTGTATAAAAATCGCTTAGATTAGCACCTGTCTTTCCATTTTGAATCTCTTTATAGATTGATGCAGCACGAGCCATTTCCCAGCCCATACCATCTCCAATCATAATGATGACGTTCTTAGCCATGAAAGAGAATCTCCCTGTGTCTAATTATTGAAATGGTCTTCGCTCCAGTGGAATCATCAAAGTCATTTGGTGAGGGTAAAGTTAATAGTTTTTGGCTTCAAAGATGTAATTGACTGGTAAGTTGTGAGTCTGAACTATTAAATGTCAACCACCACTACAATTGACTTATTACTAGAACATTTAAGTATCAAAATTAATAATGAGAATTACATACTAATTAACTTACAGAGTTAAAGTTGTGAAAAAATTGTGGATTGGTTAAGAAATCTTGACTTGTAATCTTTTACCTAATATGTTGATAGAAAATTTATGCCTATTTACGGGATAAAAAATTTTTTAAGTATTAGATTTGATGCATTTATTAATAAATAAAAATATTTCTTTACATATATAACAAATGCGAAACGTAGCCTGTCGTAGCGGGGGCTAACCTATGGGAACACCAAAGGTGAACCATTGTAGACGCTTTGCAGCATCCTTGATATCTGGGAAATTTGTAAACAGAGCATCTACTTCTAATTGATAGAACTGCTGAAGTTGGCTCTAACTTGCCTTGATAATCTGCTGCTAAATAGTGAACTTCTGCGATTTTTTACAAGTTGAAAGAAAATGCTGAAGAAGCGTTAGGACAGCCAATTGAAGATGTAGTGATTTCAGTACTTGCTAATTTCCCAGATGCTGCTCGTAAAGCAACATTATTTTGCAACTAAAGACGGAAAAGGGATTGATTTGGATGTTGAAATCACTTGCATAGAATTTGAAAAAGCGATCGCTCCACTTTTAGAACGAGCAAGAGTTTGTATCCGAAAAGAGACCTCAGTACTCGTACCTCCAGGTATAGTCATCGCCGCAATCAATCCATCAAGGCTTAACGCACCCATTAGTGATTATTATCGTATTGGCCCTATAGCTGCAAGCTATATTAAAAAGCACCAAAATGTCAAAAAACTGGTGGCGTTTATACTGGGTAATATAGCTAAGTACTTACCAAATACAAAATAGTCATATTTAAGTCTAAAATGCAGTTTAAGATAAAAATTAATACTTTTATATCTTGAATTTGTTCAAGCTTTTGCTAATAGTAAAGTAGGGAATAAAACGTTGAATAGGAAACTAAGCGATCGCATTAACAACTTTCCTATCAAACAAATAGGCTGTAGGGACATACAGCTATACGTCCCTACAAAAGACTTTTTGATGAGAAGCTAGGCGAACAAATTAAGCCACAACACTAGCCGAGAAAACGAAATCATTGGCTGTGAGGCTAGTCGATTTAATTCCAACCAATGAAGCCAACTCTGTATTTCCGGTTTTGACCAAAGTATCATTACCCTGTTGCAATAAAGTTAAACCACTAAATTGAGTGATACCAATACCACCAAGCCAAATTTTGTCAATACCAATTGTAAAATCAGTCACAATGTTCTTGCTAGTTGGTAAACTACCATTGGCAATCCAAAACTGGTCAGCACCAGCACCACCACTCAGGCGATTACCACCTGCTTGACCAGCAAATAGTACATCATCTCCATCGCCACCAAACAACGAGTCATTAACATTGGAAAAGAGTTTATCATCACCAGAACCACCATACAGACGGTTATTGCTGCTGTTACTGGTGAGGGTGTCGTTGCCATCTCCACCGAATAAGCATTGACGAGAACCTTCAACGACTGTAAGAGTATCATTACCAGCGGCTCCAAATAAATTATTACTACCACCAGTTTCCACCACGGTAATAACATCATTACCATTGCCACCATCAACTTTGGTATTTTTAGCCGAACCGTTTTGACCAATAAATATTTGGTCGTCACCTTCTCCCCCGGATACTGAAGAATCACTGCCTACGAGTACGGTGTCATCACCGTTTCCAGCTTCGATTGTGTTGCCTTTAGTACCTTCTACAAAGTCTGCACCATCACCCGCGAAGAATGTATTTCCTGGCTCAACTGTTACATTATCGCTGTTGCTAGAACCAAAGTTGCCTGGGAAAGTAGGCTCAGGTGTGAGGTTATTGGGTAATTCCAGAATACCCAGTTTCTCAGCAGGAGTATTACCAGTAACATTAAAGTCGTTGTCGTTAATCAAAGCTAAGGTGTTGGGTGCTACCAGTGCTAAACCTTCTAATTTTTCGACTCCCGTGTAACCCAACTGAGCAGCATTAGCAATCAAACTTTTGGTTACAGGGGTAACATTGGCAGCAGCTAACTCCGTAGAGGTCAATTGTTCAATAGTTTTACCTGCTGGCAAAGTAAAGTTAGCAGGGTTATTGATGTTGGTCGCTCCGGCTAAATTAATTTGGTAAATTAGTTTATTGCCAGCAGATGTACCATTGTCGTCTCTTTCAACTACTGCAAATTTGCCGTTACCTAAAGAAACAGCATCACCAATCTTATCGGTTCCTGGTAGACCTTGTAAGCGATACAAATACTCTCCTGTTACCTGCTTGCTGGCAATATCAAATTCTAGAATTCGCAGGTTGAGAGAAGCTTTAGAACTTGCGTCATTGGGGACATCTGGATTATCGATCGCACTCTGAATAAAGGCATATAATTTATTACCTTGGAGTGCTACAGCTTCAAATCCTCGGTTATTGCGGCGTTGGGCATAAACTGCTGGCAATACCTCAGTACCAAAAGTTCCGGCAGGTTGGTCTGGGTTGGGTGCAGTGGCAGTTCCTTGAGGAATAAAGCGGTCAATTAGTTTACCATTACTATCAAAGTGATAAATTGCTGGACGGTACTCATCCACCATCCAGTAGTCACCATTTTGTGCAACTGCAATTCCCTCTAAGTCTGCGCCCAAAGGATCGTTAGGAAGAACATTATTGTTTAAGTCAACAGCAATTTCATCTGTGTAAGCTGTGCCATTTGCCCCAGCTTGCAAGTTTGGTAGTCCCGTTAATGGCGTTGTGCCATCTTGGCGAAATAGCTTTGTTCTGTTGGTGATGGTGATTTCACCTGTGGTGCGATTGAGTTCAAAGCTGACTATTTCTGGCTGGAAGTTGGGTAATAAAAATGGTCTTTTGACTCCATCAGCATCTCCATTGGGGCCGCGGTCTGTGTTGGTGACAAATTTCAGGTTGCCATTAGCGGCAATTCCTTGGAAATACAACCCAGAAAAACCACCCAAGAAAATATCTTGACCTTTGGAGGTGGTGCCTAATTTGGGTAGGTTGTCAAAGTCATAGATAGTCAACTTGGGTTGAGCAACGGGATTGCGAGGATCGTAACTAGTGGTATCGATATTTAAAGAATTGGGGAAGGTATTGGCTATATTTTCCCAAGGCACTAGCTTAAAGTTCGAGTTGACGTTTTCGCCATCAATGTTTTTGGCAGGTTCATTAGACCCATCTTGAGTAACAAATAAACCAAATGGGAAATTAGGCCCTAGTGGCACGTTAGTTACATCGGCACCATCTGACTCTTGGACGCTATCAATCGAACCGTTGTTACCAATAGCAAAGTTACCCACGTATTCGTTATTACCTTCACGAGTGTAGGCAACAAAGGTACTATCGCCTTGGCTGGATGCTAGCAGGTAGCCTGTGCCGTTTTTACCGTAGTAAATGGTCAACCCTTCAGCGTCATCAGTGAGGTGAGAACCACCTTCAAAACGCACGCGGTCAATTAGTTTACCTGTTTTGCCACCGTCTGGTTCGGCGTTGAATTTCCAGATGCCGACATCTTCTTGAGCTATGTAGAGAAAGCCGGTTTCTTGGTCAACTACCATACCCTCTGTTTGGGGAGAACGTCCGGCTGCGGTGGGCGAGGGGATGGTGAACTCGCGCACCAGTTCTGCTCCAATTTGGCCATTACCTTTGTCAATTAGCTTGAACTGAGCTATGTCTCCAGTTTGGCGACGAGTGGTAAAGACATAGTAATCATTAGTTTCGGGGCTACGGTATAAAGCAAGTCCGTAAGAACTGCGAGTGGATGCAGAATAGGGAGGTTGAAAAGGCAATCCTTGGAAAATAGTACCAATATTGCTATCGGTGATATCTTCCAAATACTGACCGGGAGTGGTGGGATTGGGATTAATTTTGAAGATTGCTAGTTTATCATTTTGGCGATCGCTAGCTACGGCAATATCGATAGATTGATTGCCTAATTTAAAACCGTATTGCAAATCAATGTTGTTGTAGCGAATACCACCAGGATTAACTGTTTGCAACAAATTACCAGACAAGTCATAAACTCGCAATCCAGCATTTTTGACTGAGGTTAATACTAAACTATCAGCAGCATTTGTGGCATTAACATAAATGGCAGGGTCATCAGCATCAGCATCTCGATCTACAACTGGTAGTGCTGGATCTTCATCGTCAAACAAATCGGGACGGGTTTCTACTGTAGGTGCAGCAGTAGGAACTAAGTCTGCACCTAAAGTGAGGATTTGAGTATATTGGCTGCTGCTAAAGTTGTTGTCACTCACCAGTACAATGGACTGACGACCATCTGCTAGTTTAGGGCCGAAGGCAAGACCTTCTATATTATCTACTCCCGTAATCGGGTGATTTGCATCAGTGGGCAGATTTAAATCCGTTAAATTCAACAGCAGATGCTTTTGGGCGGGTTTAATCGCTGCTAGTTGTTCAGCACTCAAATTATTGAGAGAATCGTCGAAACTAATGTCAGTTGCACCTTGCAAAGAAACCTCGTAGATTTTGATGGTATTGCCTACACCTTGGGCAAAGGAGCGTTCTAATGCCAGGAAAGTACCACGATTATCTATTGCTAATAAATCCGCCAAACCATTGTCAGCGGAACCTGTGCTTGGGTTTGGTGCTTCGGGAATGGCATCGGTGATGTAGAGGTATTCTTTTTCTGGCTGTCCAGTCACCAGATTGTATTGTAGAATCCTGGAAGGGCTGCCATTAGTAAGTGAAGCCTTTAAGCCATCTTCGGACAACGCGTTTTCAGTGGCGGTGAATAATGTTTTCTGGTCGGGTGTAATGGTGAGGCTTTCAAATGCTAAGTTATTATATACGCCTGATGTCTGCGTATCTCCTGCATCAACAATACCATCGCTGTTAGTGTCCTGAACTACTGGTAGGAATTTGCTGGGGACAGAAAGCGATCGCACTTCTTGCCCTGTAGTCAGCGAAAACTCTTTAATAAAAGGATTAGTAACGCGACCAGCAGTAGGATTAACCTCGCCTTCTGAAGAGATAAAGACTGTGCCGTTGTTTGTTAAAGCAATACCTTCTGTGTCCAGGCTGTTGGTTGCAAAAAAGTTGCCGTTGGTATCTTTTAGGGGAGTGACATTAGTAAAAGTCACTCCAGAATCGCTGGTAGTAAAGGTATAAAAACGGGCAGGGGCGACTAGGGAGCGATCGTCTGAGATAGCGTAGTAGCGGTTGTTAGCTGCATCATAGGTAACACCAGATAATCCACCCACCGGAGTCTGTACCCCATTCACAGTTCCCGCTACGCCAGCAGGAATAAAGCCAGTAACGAAAGTAGTTTGCCCAACAAATCCTATATTAGGAATGGTTTTACCTGCTGGAGTTGCCCCAGTCTGCACATCTGCAAACACTAAGCGATGATCGGAACTGGGGAACGGAAAAACACCTACTGGGGAGAATGTCGGGTCAGTATTTAGCGGCCAAAATACTCCTGAGTCAGCAATTGTTATGTCAGTGGAGGGTAGCACGTAATCAGACCGCAAGTTTCCGGGAGTAGTATCAGCAAAGTCTGCGGTGTCAAAAGCTGGATTACCCTTATAGTTAGCGTTAGCACCACCCTGCAAAGCTGCTTGCTGAGAACCACCAAGACTGGTAGGAATGACATTAGTATTAATACCAGAATTTTGTAACAATTGGCGAATAGCATAGTCATAACTATCACCATCTAACGGGTCACCATTCTGGTCACCCATAATTACGAAGCTTGAACCAGCAGCAATACCGCCTGTTTTACCTTCATCATCATAGATGTAATTGCCTTTACCAGGAGTAATATAATCTGCCCAAAAACGGATTTCGTCGTGGTTGCGCTTGCCGTTGCGGTCTTCCGCACCATCAAAGGTTGGGGGTGTAGGATGGCTGGCAAGGACATGAATTGTCTTGCCGTTCACTTCGATAGGTACATCCCAATGACTTTTAGAGGAGAGGCGTAGAACCGCTAGTTCCTGCGGAGAATACCAATCATTTGCCTGTGGTGTCGCCGGGTCATCTGGAAGCAAAGCATTGGGCATATCCTTCCAAAGGAAGTTTTGGAAAGTCCGAATATTAGCTGTATCGATGGGATATTTGGACAGCAGCAGCATTCCGTATTGACCGGGAAAATTACCGAATCCTAAAGCATCATCACCATACCCAGCTGTACCTGGGGTGGTAATGGCTGTACCGTTATTATTCAAGTCAAACCCAGAGGCAATACCCGTATTGGAAGGAGCGATGTAAAAGTAAGGGTAATCAACGGGAGTTGTACCATTCTGGCTAACTGTAAGGTAATTTTGTTTAAATAGTTGAACTGCCTGTGGTGAGTAATCAAACTCATTAATCAGTAGTACATCTGAGTTATTACGCTGAATGATTTCCGCAACCGCCTTTGCCTGAGCATTATCAGGAGTAGATAAATCAGTTACTAATTGACCTTCGGCGTTCCGATTCAGGGAAGCATTGAACTGGGAAAAGCGAATTGTGCTTGTAGTTACCATAGTTTAATTCTGAGGTAGATTCCAGGAGAATTGGAAGTAGCAAATGCAATACCGTTCAATTAAGGGCTATTGGTGTAGATAATTGGTCTAAAGAAGACGCAATAAATCCTTACTCTGTGTGACTCTACGCCTTTGTGTGAGCCAAGCGATCGCTCTTAAGTTTCCGTAAGGAGCGATCGCTTGAATCAGCTTTAAACAAAGACGAAACGAGTATCTGTTGCCAAATTGCGGTTTAATCCGGTTTCCACAACCCCAATTAACTCTAATTGCGCCCCATTCTTGGCAAAAATGCTCACAGCCGACTTGCTAAATCCAGAAACTGGTGCTGACCCTAAAAAGTAATTGTCAGCAGATCCTTTAAGCTGAATCCGATCGCTTGCTTTGAAGCTAACAATATCGGCATAGTCACCATTACCGGAATTGGCATAAAAAACGGAATTGGTATCACCCAAAATGTAAGTATCTGCACTTTGAGCGCCGTTGAGTTGGTCAATTTCGTTTGTGCCGCCTCCCCAACCAATCAGGTGGTCTTTGCCACCACCCCCAGAAAGAATGTCATTGCCAAGCCCACCTAAAAGTGTGTCATTGCCAACTCCACCATTAAGGTTGTCATTGCCGGCTCCACCATCGAGGCTGTCATTGCCGGCTCCTCCTAGAAGTGTGTCATTGTCAAGTCCAGCATTGAGATTGTCATTGCCAGCTCCACCATCGAGGATGTCATTACCTGCTCCACCAATAAGTGTGTCAATGCCATCGTTCCCCAAGAGGGAGTCGTTACCGCCCTTGGCATCAATGTAATCATTGCCTGTACCACCACTGAGTGTCTCATTGTTATCAGTGCCGATTAAGCGATCGTTGCCACCTAAGGCATTGAATGTATTCACCCCAACAAGTTGGTCGAGAAAGACAATGTCGTTGCCAGATGTCGCCTTGTTATTGGCAACAGTCAGGTCAAAGCTATCGCTAACATTGCCACCTTTACCATCAGCGGCGGTGACTGTAACTGCAAAAATGCCAGCTTGAGTGATTTTGCCGGATATTACACCTGTGTTTGCAACGATACTAGAACCAGTAGGCAAACCTGTAGCACTGTAAGTAAGGGTATCAGCTTGGTCGATGTCAGTGAATTTATTACTGACATTGAAAGAGAAGGACTTGTTAGTAGCAACGATTTGGTCGTCAAGCGGTTGCACCGTGGGAGCATCATTCACGCCAGTGACGGTGACGTTAACGGTGGCAGTGGACTGCAATCCCTGACTGTCTTTGAGCGTGTAAGTAAAACTATCGCTAGCTGTCTGTCCTTGGGATAGAGAGTTAAAACTTGAGGCAGTGTAAGTTAGGTTTTGAGTGTTCTGATTAAAAGAAACTGTGCCTTTTGTACCTGTGGTGTTAACTGCAATGATGTTTTTAGTATCTCCAGCATCTGGGTCAGTATCGTTACTTAGCAAGGTGGCGTAGAGATTAGATGTAGTTGCGTCTTCCGCAATGCTGACTGTATCATTTACGGCTGTTGGCGCTTGGTTTGCAGGTAGATTAAACCGAGCTAGGCTGGGATCGTGGTCGCTATCCTGGTCGGCAAACTCTGAGTTGATATGAACTACATCATAGCCATCCAGCTTGTTGAGCAAGCCATTACTGACTAAAACGTGGTCAAGAGTTTGGGCGTTACCTTCAAAGTTGTAGGTGTAGCGCTCGTTTTGAGGCAGAGTTTCAATCAGGGAAGTCAGTCCAGCGCTTTCTAAAATGCTGACAGGGTTGGAGAACTCAAAGTCATTTAAATCGCCCACTACTGCTACATTGGCATTGGGGTCGATCGCTAAAATACTCTGAACAAAGTTTTTCACCACCGTAGCTTGTTGCTGGCGCTGGGTTTCGCTACTGAGGGTTGGCGGTTGATTTGGCCCGTATAGCGGTTGGTCGCCGCCCTTAGAATTAAAGTGGTTGCCGACTATATAAACAGTTTTACTGTTAAAAGTAAATTCACCAACTAAAGGTTTGCGACTGGTAGTAAAAGCTGAGTTGGTGGGGTCAATGCGACCAGGACTAGCAGAAAGTGTGGGCACACCATTAACATTGCTGACTGTGGTGTTAGTTAAAGTACCGCCACCAGGGATGTCTACAAACTGAACTCGGTCGGGATTGAATAAGAAACCTTGGCGAATATTACCACCGGGTTCACCGCCATCTTGGTTGTTTTGTGGGTCAATTTCCCGATATTGGTATGTGGGGCCACCAGCAGCAGCAATCGCCTGAATTAATGTTTGGAAAGTTGTGCTAGCATCAACTACACCATTATTCGTCGGCCCATTATTGTCTTGAATTTCTTCTAGAGCAATAATATCTGGTGATTTGAGGTTATTAACAATGCGGCTGGCAAGGTTGTTAAACTTGGTTGCACCATCACCAGGGTCAAGATTTTCGACGTTAAAGGTAGCAACTGTCAGTTGGTTGGTGGTGGGAGTTAAATTAGTGACTTCCTTAGTCAGCGTGTTGGAAGTCACAGTCACGGATGTGGGCAGAACTTCGTAGTTGCTGAAACTATAATCCACCACACCCGTAATCGTGCCGAAAGTCGCACCCACATTCACCTGAGGTGAGCTACCAGAGGTAAACAGGCTATCATCAATTTGGATACGCTCTGGATTAAAATCTTTGGGGCTAATCTCGATACCACCGCGTGCTGTGCGTCCGGTGGCATTAACGCCATTATCCGCCAGTACCCAAATCTCCCCAAAAGAATTAGTCGGGCTAACTGCTACAGGATTATTTACCTGTACTAGCATTCCTTCTAAGCTTTCGTAGAAATCAATGCCATCTTGGGCAGGGTCAAAGGTGGTCGTTCCAGTTTCGATGTTACCAGTGGTATCATTATCGATTACCGAGGTGGGAATGGTTTTGCCGCCATTACCGAGAATAGTAGCAGCTGGCAAAGCATTGCCACTGGACAGCTTGGTAATTGTGGGGCTAATAATTTCTGTGGTTGTCAAGTTATTAGCACCACTAGCACCACCAGGACGGAACTCCGTTACAGTACCGCCAACCAGTACTGAGTCACCCACTTGCACAGTTGGGGCTGATGAGGTAAAAACAAAAACAGCTTCGGAGGTGCGATCGTCGTTATCTGGATTGGGGTCTTGTAAATAGAAGCCATTAGATTTGATAACTGTGACAATTCCTGGAACGTCAGCGACATTTTTTCCGTTTAATGGAGAGATTTGAGATGCACCCTGGATGTCGTGAATCCGAGGGGTGAGAACTACACCGCCAAGAGTAATGCGATCGCTACGGAATTTTTTGAAATTGTTCTGTGATAAATCTTTGGTTGCTGTGCCGTCGTTGTAGAGAACGGTGTTGCCATCATCGCTGACAAATTGAATTTGAGATGTATCTGTTAAATTATTAGGTATGGTAATAATTCCTTCCGGGTTGAAGCTGGCAGGAAATGTAGCCGCACGTAATTGTGGTTGGCTGTTGGGATTGCCATCCCAAGTGTAAAGGCGAAAATCATTGGGTGCTGTTCCTGCGTCTCCGGCTGGCCCAGCAATAATTACATACTGGTTATTAGCATTCTTGCGAATTTCCCGAATTCCGCGACCGCCTAAATCTAATTCAATGGGAGCGCCAAATTGTGCCGAGCCTTGTGTACCACCACTGCTAGCAGATATCAGGCTAGCAAAGTTGGTCACGGGGACGATAAGTGCATTCGAGCGTCTAGAGGGGGGAACTTGGGGGGCGCGGAAGGCGATATAAGCTGTAGTGTTGTCCGGCGCAATTTCTAAGCCTTCAATATTGTAGCCGTTTGATTGCTTCGACCCGACATTAGTTGCAGCACTAGCAGCCAAGCCGTAATAATTTGCACCTTTGCCGTGACCGTTGGTGACATCCCAGTTGATGATGTCTTCCTTTAAAAAGTCGTAGCGACCGACATAGCTGAGTGTAGTGGATGCTCCAGTACCAGTAACATCTGTGGCAAAAACGCGATCGCGGTTAGGACGATTCTTGCCATCATCGCTATTGCTTTGCGACCCCAACCAAAAAATGCGATCGCCTATTTCAGTTGCAGCTTCGAGATCCACTTCTCGCAACACCCCAGAACCATCACTCTGGGTCAGTCCTAAAGAGTTTGTAAAATCAAAACCAGTTACCGGAAGTCCCGATTTGCTAGAGTCATAAAGGCGCAAAACTTGATTTTCGTCATCCGCTTCTAAGAAAAATGTCCCACCAATGGGAATAGCTGTAGAAGCATCACTCGTACCGGTTAAAAATTGAGTTGTCGCAGTTCCATTATTCGCCGATGCAGCATAGGCGATCGCATAATTTGCAGTACTATTACCATCACTGACGGTGACTGTAATATTGGCACTACCAACGCCTACAGGATTGATTTTGAGATTGCGACTATCTCCAGTGCCAGTTAGCGTTAAGTTTCCATTAGGAACCACTGCGGCATTACTACTGTTAACTATGACGGTCAAATTTCCTACAGCAGTATCCGGGTCAGCGATGGTAAAGTTTACGCCCAATGTTTTTGCTGGGTCGTTGGCGTTGTCAATTACGCCACTGATTGCCCCCGTTCCTGTGGTAGGCAAAGCACCGTTTGCATCTAAAAGGTCTGTGGTAGTAGCTGTGTCTAGTTGAATAGTCGGCGCTTGTCCTACTGCTACATTATTAACTGTGGTAGTAATTCCAGCAGCAGTATTGTTGGTTTCGTTGCTCTCAGCAATGGTGTTGTTGGGGTCTACAATTCCTGTACCACTGGTGAGAGTCCCTGCGGAATTTGGGGTAACGCTAACCGTCAAGATAGCAGTATCACTAGCATTAATGCTGCCACCAGAGAAGGTTACAACACCAGCAGATTGGCTAGCGGTAAAGCCGTTGGCAACAGTTGTACCATTAAAGGTTACCCCACTAGGCAAGGTATATTGTACTGAAATGCCACTGGCGTTAGCAGTACCGTTATTATTCACGGTGAGAGTGTAGGTCAGGGGGTTGCCTACAATTACCGGATCGGGCGAGTCAGCCAAGCTAATACTGAGGTCTGGTTGAGAACCTGCACCACCAGAAACAGTAATGTTGCCAGTCGGTAAACTAGTTGCACTACCAAATGTCCAGTTTGCTGGATTGTTGATTGCCGCTAACCATTGAGCCTTTGTACCACTACTGAGTGTGTTGAGATTAAACGCTGCGTAGGTAGCAGGATTACTCGCAGTATTGCCAGGACTTGTATTGGTAATAACAGCTGTGTTATCAGCCTGGGATAATCCGGGGATGACGTTACCGCTACTGGAATCTGTAGCGTTTTCAAATACTCCTGTATAATCAATTTGATAAATAGCTGTGAAACCGGAATTGAGCGGGTTTGAGGTATTGGTAGATTGAAATGCGGCAATTTGGTCACCACCTTGACCTAAGGAAAGGTCATTATAGCTACCTGCACTGGTGGTTCCAATTTGTCCTGATTTCGTCCAGGTATAGTTAGTAGATGTATCAATGCTACGGATAACTGTACCAGCCGGAATATCATTATTAGCTGTGAATCGAATCAGGTTTTCATTGCCATCACCATCAGTTGCGGATGAACCTCTGAATCCGCTACCAGTCCAGCCGTTATCAGTGAAGTAAATGACTGTACCTGAACCAATAGGTACTAAGTTAACGAAAGAGAAAGAATCAGGGCTACCGTTATTGATATAACCAGCGATCGCTATATCACCATGAGTAAGAATTGTTGATGCCATAAATGTGTATTTACAGAGATTTTTTTTGTAGTTAATTTAACTTAAAGCGCCTATTGAAGAATTGGTGGCGCGATAGGCGTCTAGGTAGCTTCCTAAATAATTGAAATTAGTATAGATGTAGATTTTATTAGTCAGAATCTAGCAGCGCTGATATTTGGGAATGTGAATGCGATTTTTTCTTGACAGTAAAAAAATTTAACTCCAAAGATAAAATTTACAGTCTGGCAGTAGAGTGTACTGAGGCTTTGGGCGATCGCATATTCAGCATAAAAATAAAGTATACAGTCAAAAAAACTACATTTTTTCTTAGTATTAATTACTATTCAGCAAACTCAACTTATCTCAGTAATATTAAGAAATAGCTAGCAAAAGGTTAAAACAAATAAATATTTAGCACGAGATTGCAAATACATCTTCTGTTGTTTGCCTTAAGTTTTGCTCAAAATTGAAAACTATTAGAAATTTTAAGGTATAAAATATTAGCCAAAATACTGTATATTTTACAACCATACTGAAATAGCCTCTAGTCAATGTAAATTAACCAGAGACTAGTTTTAACAGACTAAAATGTTTGACTTAAATTTATATATTATTAAAAATATAACTAATTTTCAATTAAAGTATTTAATACCAATTTAAAAGAAGAATGCAACAAATAGACTATTTGTAGAGACGCGATGAATCGCGTCTTGAACCAAGAATATATTGCAACCATTAATTGAATTGGTACAAGTTAATGCAAATAGAGTCAGACCCAGACTGACGACGAATTGCAACACCATTGCGGAGATTTTTAGCACTACTACCAATCTTTCCTATTGAGAAAAGGCTTTAAATTACACCATATCTATAGGAACTCACTTGATTACTGCCATTGCCTAGAAACTGCATGCTAGATTATATAATTCGTTTACTTCAGTAGTGCGATATTTTACCATTGCAAGCGTAAGGAAATAGAGAGAAGCAATCGCAATACTCAGATTTTGCGATTACTACTCTTCGGAAAAACCAAGGGCGAACATTGCATTTCGCTGCATTGGCAATAACTATCTACCAAGATGGTAGATTTGCTTACATTGGGATGCTCTGACTTTGCAGGGGTTAACCATTACCCCTCTTTTGTCACTCTGGGGAGAGAAAAATATTACCTGATCTTGAGACTCAGACTTAATCAAGAATTGAGCGCTCGCATCTCCATTTTTTCATTGAAATTACCTTGTTGCAAAAAAACGTAAAAACAAGGGTTTGAGATTATTCTCTGCCGAAAGTGACAAAAGAGGGATTACTCCCACTTACACATTAAAGCGGAATAACATTACATCCCCTTCCTGCACAAGATACTCTTTACCTTCACTGCGAACCAATCCTTTCTCCTTGGCAGCATTCATCGAACCAGTAGCTACCAAGTCTTTATAAGCGACAGTTTCAGCGCGGATAAATCCTCTTTCAAAATCACTGTGGATTACGCCTGCGGCTTGAGGTGCAGACATTCCTGCATGAATTGTCCAAGCGCGAGTTTCTTTCGGGCCGCAAGTGAAATATGTCCGCAAGCCTAAAAGGGTGTAGGTAGCACGAATTAATGATTTCAAACCGCCTTCTTCCACACCTAAAGATGCGAGAAAATCAGCTTTATCTTCATCTGGTAATTCAACTAATTCAGCTTCAACTTGAGCAGAAACTATGACAACTTGAGCATTCTCTGTTACTGCAATTTGCCGTACTTTTTCCACAAAATCATTACCCGTTGCCAAGTCATCCTCAGATACATTGGCGGCGTAGATAATTGGTTTATTAGTCAGTAGTCCTAATCCTTTAATAATCTCTGCTTCTTCTTCATTCAAACTCACCTGACGCACTGATTTACCTTCATTTAAAGCCGCAGCTAATTTCTCTAAAACAGTGACTTCAAACTGAGCATCTTTGCTGGTGCGAGCTTGCTTGCGAGTGCGCTCAATTCGCCTTTCGATTTGTGCTAAATCTGATAAACCTAACTCTAAATTAATGATTTCAATATCTCGCGCTGGGTCAACAGAACCGGCAACGTGGATGATATCATCATTTTCAAAACAACGTACTACATGGACGATCGCATCAACTTCCCGGATGTGGGACAGGAATTGATTACCTAGTCCCTCACCCTGACTTGCACCTTTAACTAAACCAGCAATATCTACAAATTCAACACGTGCCGGGACAACTTGTACTGAACTGCCAATTTTAGCAAGAACACCTAACCGCTCATCCGGTACTGCGACAACGCCGACATTCGGTTCAATCGTGCAAAAAGGGAAGTTAGCTGCTTCTGCTTTAGCATTAGCAACTACAGCATTAAATAAAGTAGATTTTCCGACGTTGGGAAGTCCGACAATTCCGGCTCTTAGCATTTTGGATTTTAGATTTTGGATTACATTACCAAGGTAATTCAAACAGGTTCCGGTATGGTTTGGGGAATTGTCCCTGGAACTGTTTGAGGAATGGGAGCAGGTACTGTTTCTGGTACAGGCCCCGGTAGTGGTTGGGGAATGGGAGCAGGTACTGGTTCTGGCGCAGGCCCCGGTATAGGTTCCGGACTCGGTAACGGATTCGGTTCAGGATTGGGAATTTGTGGGTCGGGGTCGGGTATATAAATAGCAGTAGGATTAATCATGGTCAGTCTAAATTAGATTATTCGACCTTCCCAAACTAGATGACAACCCCAGCCGTTGACATCTCCCCAAAAGACTATACCCGCAATTTGTCATTTGTCATTGGTCATTGGTCATTAGTTATATCTCCCCCTGCCTCCCCATTTCCTCAACTACTCCTGTTTGACCTCCGGTACCGGGTCATAACCTCCTGGATGAAAGGGATGACAACGCAAAATTCGTCGGGTTGCCATCCAGCTACCACGTAAGACTCCAAATCGTTCAATGGCTTGAATGGCATACATCGAACAAGTTGGTTGAAAACGACAACTGGGAGGAAACAATGGCGAGATAAACATTCGGTAGCCGCGAATCAGCCAAATTAATAATAGTTTCATTACAGTCACCGAAATCTTATAAATTAGTTATAGAGGTAAAAATTCTCATCTTATTGCATCTTTGTTAATTACATTTTCTAACTTCACCTCAATTCCAGTTTTATGGCTGCAAATTGCGTTGCCAAAGCCCACTGTAGGCATCGCTGCAATTTGGGTGTTATTCGTCCTCCTGATTGCATGGGTGGTAAACCGCTTCGCTAATGGCGAACCAGAAATTGTCCGCAAGATAGTTCATATAGGCACTGGTAATGTGATATTACTTGCTTGGTGGCTAGATATTCCTGCTACCATCGGGATTACAGCGTCAATTTTAGCAAGTGCAATCACTTTACTATCTTACCGATTTCCCATTCTTCCTGGTATTAATAGCGTTGGACGCCAAAGTTTAGGCACATTTTTTTACTCTGTTAGTATCGGTATTTTAATTGCCTGGTTCTGGTACTTTCAACAACCGCAGTACGCAGCACTAGGAATTTTAGTCATGACTTGGGGAGATGGATTAGCAGCTTTAATCGGGCAGCGTTTTGGTAAACACAAGTACAAAGTCTCTGGTACAGAAAAAAGTTGGGAAGGCTCTTTGACTATGATGCTTGTTAGCTATCTTGTCAGCAGTTTGATTTTAGTCACAACTCAGGGAAATAGTTGGCAAACTTGGACAATATCACTGTTAGTAGCATTGATTGCTACTGCTTTAGAAGCTTTTTCATTCCTGGGTATCGACAATTTAACAGTTCCTTTAGGAAGTGCAGGTCTTGCCTTCTTTTTAAGCCAGTTAGTCTTTTATAGTAATCGGCTTTGATTTTCAACAAAACTCAACTTTGCTGCCTTAGTGAAGCGTAACGCACCCCACTGGCGGCTCCATTAGGCAAAACTGCCGACTTTACTGTCCACAAAAATAATGTTAGTAATACTTCATAAGATTCCTTATGCTTGCAGGGAGAGCATTTAAAGTTTTTATTACTGTAAAAAATAGCGCTTTTATGAGCAAAAAAACTATGTCTGAAAATAACAAATTCACAAATCCTGAATTCTTCAAGGATTTGTTGTAAGAAGAACTTATTGCATAAAATCAATAGACTAGAAGCAAAAAAGTAGTATCTACTTTTTTGCTTCTACCTTTCTATTTTTTATTCAACTTATTTCAGTAGAGAAACTAATTTGCAAAATGCATTTTGAAAATATTTTAGGTTTGCTTGATGCAAATTATGCTAAATCTTTTAACTGCGATCGCTCGCAAATCCAATCTTGTAAAATCGGATTAACCAACTCTGGCGCTTCATCTTGCGGACAATGCCCCACTCCTTCTAAAGGAATAAACTTTTGTACTTGTGGGAAGTTAGCTAATTCTCTACCTAATTTAATAGGTTCCCACGGGTCGGCTGCTCCCCACAAAATAATTGCCGGACAGGGTAACTGTGGTAGAAGGTCTTCTGGTAGTGGCCCTGTAGAATAAGAAGTAAATGCCAGAAACACAGCCACTGCACCAGGATCGCTGGCTGGGGAAGTGAGAATATCTACCAATTCATCTGTGACTACTTCTGCGTTGGCATAAGCTTTGAGTAGAATCTTTCGCACTGTTTTTGGTTTGGCGACTTGATTGAAAAAGAATTCGCCAACTGGTTTAATTGATAACACCCGTTGCAGTAAAGGCGCTCCTGCACGACGAATCCAAGGTAAAGTTACCCGTTTGCGATCGTGCAACAACCGTAGAGAACAGTTGAGCAAAGCAACTCCTAAAGCAATATCTGGCCGACTCACCGCTGCTTGCATGGCTACAATGCAGCCAATAGAATTTCCAACTAAAAAAGTCGGCTCACGCACTACTTCGCAGCAAAAATCTGCTACTTGCTGTCCCCAGGTTTCTAGCGTGTAGGCAATTTTTTCACCGGGTTCGGGTTTGGCTGAAGCCCCAAAACCAATCAAATCAATCGCATAAACACGGCAATTCTCTGCTAATACAGGAATATTTTTTCGCCAGTGCCACCAAGAAGCGCCGAATCCATGCACCAGAACAACAGCTGGCCCAGTGGTTCCTTGGGTTTGATAGCAGATAGGGAAACCTTGCCAAATCCAGGTTTTTGTAGATGTAAGTGCTGTTTTTGAACTTGAGGTAGTCATGGGAAATTTAATTCACGCAAGGGTAAAAGATTTTCGGCACTACTGAGTAGAAATATGAATTAGTCTCAAGCACAGGTAACAAAGGTGCAGAGAGCAAGAGTTAAAAAGAATTTATTTTTAAATTTTATATTCTTATTCAGCACACCAGTTTTTCTGTAGCAAAGTTCAGCAAAATTCTGTTGATTTTACCTAAAATTTATGAGATTTTTAAACTAAATCCTTTGTGGTAATAACTTAGATATACACCACGAAAGCTTCTAGGCGTCTAATACTAACATTATGCAATCTGCTGTATCTATCATAGGTAGTTTTGAGCTTGTTGATAGAGCTAATTTACTCACAACTTAGATGATGTAACTATTAGAAACCAAAGCTTCTTTCATCTGAATCAGATTTTTGCTTTAATAACAATGCCACTTATGATACTTGACATTTAGTAACATTCACTAATACTTACCAAGTAATATATACAGGTTACATACTATTATAGATGTGATGAAATTAACATCAACGCTAGATTCAGTAGTTTTACAATTAACGATCGCTAACTTGATTTATAAAATTATTAAACATGAGGCATCGGCTAAGAGGTGGTTTGCAACTGGAAACTGACGCTGAATTTAACAATATTTTTCTTGTTCCTAGTTCTGCGAGCCAGAATAATGATGAATATACTAGAAACAATTGATACTCCTATCGGCAGCTACGCGCCAGATTTTGAACTCCCAGGAATTGATGGTCAAGTACACCATCTTAGCCGTTATCTTGAGAAGTTCCGTGCGGTCGGCGTCGTTTTTATATCTAACCACTGTCCTTATGTAGAGTGGTATCTAGACAGACTCAAAAACATTCAAGCGGAATTTGCTCCACAAGGCTTGACACTAATTGGTATGAATGGTGGCGACTTAGGCTCAAGCTTTGAAAATATGAAAGCTTTTGCCCAACGTCACGACTTGAACTTCCCTTACTTGTGGGACCCAACCCAAGATGTGACACGCAGTTTTGGCGCGACAAAAACACCAATGGCCTTTTTAATAGATAGTAGAGGTATAGTACGCTACAAGGGTCAAATTGACGATCGCCCCCAAGATCCCTTATCTGTGAGAGAGGATTATTTGAGAACTGCGATCGCCTGTTTGTTTGGGGGTCAACAAATAGCCATACCACAAACAGAGCCAATAGGTACTACATTGATTTGGCGCAACTAGACATAGATCGTGCCTGTAACTGCTATCTTAAATTGGAGGCAATTGCAACTTTTTTGATAAAGCGTAACTTCATGGGAACGAATTACCGACGGGTTTTACTCAAACTGAGCGGTGAAGCTTTAATGGGCAACATGGGCTATGGCATCGATCCAGAAGTGGTGAAAGGAATAGCCCAGGAAGTAGAAGAGGTGGTAGCCACTGGAACTCAAATCGCCATCGTTGTTGGCGGCGGCAATATTTTTCGTGGCGTCAAAGCAGCATCGGCGGGGATGGATAGGGCAACCGCTGACTACATAGGAATGATTGCCACGGTAATGAACGCCATGACGCTGCAAGATTCGCTGGAGCGAATAGGAGTGCAGACGCGCGTACAAACTGCGATCGCGATGCAAGAATTAGCAGAACCGTATATCCGTCGTCGTGCCATCCGTCACCTTGAAAAAGGGCGGGTGGTAATTTTTGGCGCTGGTTCTGGAAATCCCTTTTTTACTACAGATACCACAGCGGCATTAAGAGCGGCAGAAATTGAGGCCGAAGTGATTTTTAAAGCCACCAAGGTAGACGGAATATACGATGCCGATCCTCATATTCATCCTGACGCCAAGCGTTATAACACCCTTACCTACGCGCACGTTTTAGCCCAAGATTTACGGGTAATGGATAGTACTGCGATTGCCTTGTGTAAAGAAAATAATATCCCAATTTTGGTATTTGACCTAACGGTGCGAGGTAACATCCACCGAGCAGTCATGGGAGAATCCATCGGCACCCTTGTGGGAGGTTCTTGTGAAATTAGCTGAAGCTGAGAGTACGATGCAAAAAACTGTTGAGGCGACTCAACGAGCTTTTAACACAATTCGCACTGGTCGCGCCAATGCGAGTTTATTAGATAAAGTCTTGGTGGAGTATTATGGTTCGCCTACACCCCTAAAATCACTGGCAAATATTAGTACGCCAGATGCGACAACCATCCTGATTCAACCCTACGATCGCAGCAGCTTAAACATTGTTGAGAAGGCGATTTCCCTCTCCGATGTAGGTTTAACACCCAGTAACGACGGTTCGGTAATTCGGCTGAACATTCCGCCTTTGACAAGCGATCGTCGTAAAGAACTAGTCAAACTTGCTGCTAAATATGCTGAAGAAGGTCGCGTTAGCATTCGCAACATTCGTCGTGATGCCATAGACTCGATTCGCAAACAGGAAAAAAACACCGAAATTTCTGAAGATGAAGCACGGGATCAGCAAGACAAACTGCAAAAACTGACAAACAAGTACACCGCTAAAATAGATGAATTGCTGACAGAAAAAGAAAAAGACATAACGACTGTTTAAAGTTTAAAGTCTAAAGCATAAAGGCTGAAGAATGATGAATAAATTCTTCAGCCTTTGTCTTACAGCTACGAATTACTACTAATCTCTTTCCAGCACTTCTAATGTCAAAATTCCTTTTGGTTTATTCACAACCAACTGTATAATATTCAACCGTGGATTAGAAGCAGTATCTTAATTATTGCGTGCTATTGTTGATTGTCTATAAAATATTGGAATCGCTTCGGCTAATCCAGCTAAATTTTGTAGGTTGGGTTGAATGTAGTGAAACCCAACATCATCGTTTTGCGAGAGTCAGATAAGTCTTCGATTTTGCAACCTACCAAGCTATCAGACTCAGTTTGATATTTGGAGGTTGTCGCCTTCCTCGTTGGTGGTTCAGGTTTGGACTCCTTGGTGTAGACTCGATAAATTCCCACTTACCGACCGACTCTGTATTTTAGTTAATACCTTCACTAAATCAAAAAATGCCTTGACTTAGCGAAGGTATTGGTAGGCGCGTTACCTTAAACTAATTGAGGAGCAAAAATTTAACAATATGTATGACTGCATCATTGTCGGTGCTGGGCCAGCTGGTGGAACAGCAGCATATCATTTAGCTAAGCAGGGTCGCTCAGTATTAGTTTTAGAAAAACAATCCCTGCCAAGATATAAACCTTGTGGTGGTGGTGTATCTCCAGCGATCGCTCAATGGTTTGACTTTGATTTTAGCCCAGCGATTTCTTTAAAAGCAGACTTGCTTCGCTTTACCTGGAAACTAGGCGACCCAGTGGAAGCGAAAATCACCACAAAAGAACCAATCTGGATGGTGCGCCGAGATGTTTTTGACCATTTTTTAGTCCAGCAAGCGCAGAAACAAGGAGCTAAACTCCAAGATAATACTGAAGTAACTGGTATTGAATTTCAAAATGACTATTGGCAAGTGAACACAGCTAATGAGCCAGTTTCAGGTCGCTACTTAATCGCAGCTGATGGTGCCAAAGGCTCGATGGCAAAATGGCTAGGTTTCAAAGAACGTAAACGGGTGTTAACAGCAGCTTTGGAAGCAGAAGTTCCTGGTATTGCAGAAAACCAACCCACAATTCATTTTGAGTTTGGTCTAGTCAAAAACGGCTATCTTTGGAACTTCCCCAAAGCTGATGGTTATTCAATAGGTGTGGGGGCATTTATTGGCCGTCAACCCCAGGACTTTAAAAAGATTTTAGATGAATACGCCAAATTTTTAAATTTAGACCTCAAAACTAGCAAGCAATATGGTCATCCCCTTTGTATTTGGGATGGTAATCAAAAGCTGCACGCTCAAAATGCACTTTTAGCTGGGGAAGCTGCTTGTGTAGTCGATCCGATGACAGCAGAGGGCATTCGCCCTTCAATTTTTAGCGGTTTGCTCGCAGCTGCAACTATAAATGAAGCACTAGCTGGCGATCTTAACGCTTTAGAAAAATACAGCCAAGCCATTAGCGAACAGTGGGGTACTGAGATGGCTTGGGCACAAAAATTAGCTGGAGCATTCTATCGATTTCCCAACATTGGCTACAAAGTTGGTGTCAAGCACCCCTCTGCCCCCCAAGTTATGAGTAAGGTTATGTGCGGAGAAGTACGCTATAGCGATGTTACGATCCGTGCTTTGAAGCGTTTAATCCCTGGTTTTAGTAATTGAGAGTATTGACGGTTGACTGTTGACTGTTGAGTGAAGAGTTATTCTGCTTGTCCCTTGTCTCTCTATTTCCCCATCTCCCCAGTCCTCAGTCCCTACTCCATCTAATCTCCCAAATAAATACCCATACCACGAGCAGTTTTAACTAAAGTACCATTGGGATCGACGGCGCTATATTGAGCGATCGCTTCTGTAATTGGTACGCTTAATACTTGGCGATTTTGCCAGGTCACCATCCGATCGTATTTACTCTCTGCTATCAGATTAACCGCTGCTACGCCAAAGGCTGTTGCAACTAATCTATCGAGTGGTGAAGCAGTCCCACCCCGTTGAATGTGTCCTAATACGGTGACTCGCGTTTCAACACCGATGCACTGGATAATTCGATCCGCTAAATATTCACCAATTCCACCGTATCGAGATTGACCTAAGCGATTCGTAATCGTTACGTTTTCGCCATCTTGGGTACGAACTGCTTCGGAAACAATAATCAAACAATAATTTTTGCCTTTCTCTTGGCGTTCTTTGATTTTGTGGCAAATGTGTTCGACTGTGTAAGGAATTTCGGGAATTAAAATTACATTTGCTCCGCCAGCAATTCCCGCAGCTATAGCTATGTGTCCTGCATCACGTCCCATTACTTCCAAAATCATAACTCGGCTATGACTTGCAGCAGTAAAATGTAACCGATCTAGCGCTTCCGTAGCAATATTTACTGCTGTATCAAAACCGATGGCATGTTCAGTAATACCAATATCATTATCAATGGTTTTGGGAATCCCAACTAAGTTAATACCACCTTGTTGTGCAAGTCGGCGCAGAATTGCCAAACTACCATCGCCGCCAATACCAATCAAAGCGTCTAAACCTAGTTCGTGGTAACCTGCTATGATTTCTTCGGAGCGATCGCATACACTTCCATCCGCTATTGGAAAAGCAAAAGGGTCGCCTTTATTGGTTGTCCCCAACATTGTGCCACCCGCAGTTAACAGCGAATCAACTCGATCTATTTCCAAGTTCGTGAACTGTGGCGGACGCGCCATTAATCCAACAGTCGCTTGGTGAATTCCCAACACTTCCCAGCCGTAAGTATTCACAGCACAATTTACTACAGCCCTAATCGCAGCATTTAAGCCAGAACAATCTCCTCCACTTGTGAGAATTCCAATGCGTTTGGGTTCTCCCATATCTTTTCTTGACATTTTGATCCAAATATATTTAGTAGCCGATTAAACTTCAGCTTGGGTTAGTAATAGATTAAACCCAAGCAAAAGCTTTCCCTATAAATGCCAAAGTAATTTTATGTTGGTTTTGTATATAAAAAACTAAGTTTAAGAATTCATAACTTATAATTGAGCATTCACAATTGAGAATAGATAGTTTTTTATTAGATTTAGCAGCCTCAACTTCTTAATTTGGAGAAAATCAAGCACCCGTACCACCGTTGATTTTCCAACTATTCTGTCACCTTGCTTACAAAGTCTCCAGCGAGGCTCCTAAATTCTGACTCTTAAATTCTGACAATTAAGTTACCCCAGCTGTAAAATATGAGTGTGGAGCTAGTAGTAGATTAAACCTCAACAAAAGTAATCCCCGAAAATGCTAGGGTGATTCTATGTCTGTTTTCAGATTGAGAAAAAACCAAGTTATTCCAACTCTAAAATATGAAGGTGGAGCAAAAGGTGACTAGTATTGATGATTACACCTTCTCTTTTTCAGGAGAAGTAACAATCCCTGAGGCTCCTCCTGACTTTAAATCAGGTTTCATTGGCATTATAGGTCGTCCTAATGTCGGTAAATCTACTTTGATGAATCAATTGGTAGGACAAAAAATAGCCATAACATCACCAGTAGCGCAAACCACACGTAATCGTTTGCGAGGAATTTTAACTACATCAGAGGCGCAGTTAATTTTTGTAGATACACCAGGAATTCATAAGCCCCACCATCAATTAGGCGAAGTATTGGTGCAAAATGCCAAAATAGCCATTGAATCAGTAGATGTAGTGCTGTTTGTGGTAGACGGAGCAGTAGCTTGTGGAGCAGGCGATCGCTACATTGCTGATTTGCTCAGTCGCAGCAAAACACCAGTAATTATAGGTGCGAACAAAATCGACCAACAACCCGATGATTCCCAGTTTCTAGATGATAGTTACGCCCAGATGGCCAAGTCCTATGAATGGGAAATTGTCAAATTTTCAGCCAAGACGAGTGCAGGATTACCACAACTGCAAGAATTATTAATACAACATTTAGAAATAGGGCCATTATATTATCCGCCCGACTTGGTAACCGACCAGCCAGAACGCTTTATTATGGGAGAATTGATTCGAGAACAAATTATACTTTTGACCCGTGAAGAAGTACCCCATTCAGTAGCGATCGCCATAGACCAAGTAGAAGAAACTGCTAACATTACTCGTGTACTAGCTACCATCAACGTCGAGCGCGATTCCCAAAAAGGCATACTCATTGGTAAAGGTGGGTCGATGCTCAAAGCAATTGGTAGCGCAGCCCGCGAACAAATCCAAAAATTAATTGCTGGCAAAGTTTATTTAGAACTATTCGTGAAAGTCGAGCCAAAATGGCGACAATCGCGGGTGAGTTTAGCCGAGTTAGGCTATCGCGTGGAAGAGTAAAAAAATTGTCATTAATGACTAATGACAAATAACAAACTTATGTTAAAAGTATTAATTGTCGAAGACGATCCAATGATGCAACTCGGACTAGAGCAATCGTTAATGGCTCATCCTGATTTGGAGATTGTTGGACAAGCCGAAGATGGTTATTTGGGCGTGCAAGCTGCACTGCAACTAAAACCAGATGTAGTGGTTATGGATATTGGGTTACCGCGATTAGATGGGATTGCAGCAACACAACAAATTAAGACAGCCTTACCAGCAACTCATGTGGTAATGCTAACATCACATCAAACAGAGACAGAAATTATTGCCGCACTGTCTAGCGGTGCAGATGCATATTGCATTAAAGGTGCAAGTGTGGAACGATTATTAAATGCGATCGCAGCCGCAGTTGATGGTGCAGCTTATCTCGATCCGCAAATTGCCCGACGAGTAATTGACAATCTTAAACCGTCCTCACCCACCAATAACACCGCCAACTTATCAGGGCGTGAATTAGAAGTGTTGAAATTGATGGTAGACGGATTGAGCAACCCAGAGATTGCCCAAAAACTGTATCTCAGTCCCAATACCGTCAAAACTCACGTCCGGGGCATTATGAATAAATTAGCAGTAGACGATCGCGTGCAAGCAGCGGTAGTTGCATTGCGTTCAGGTTTAGTTTAATTACTAAAACTTGTGCGTCGTAGATTACCACTTGAACGGTTTATTTGTTGACTAACAAGAATGGACAAGCAGAGGCTTTTTACAAGAAATATGGCTATCAAAGAAAATAGGAAATAATACCAATTTGAAAAAAGAATCTGACAAATAGATTATCTGTAGAGACGCGATTCATGAGCCAGCGCGTAGCGTATTTTCCCCGTTGTAGCGACTGGCGTCGTGTCTTTAACCAAGGATATGTTGCAATCATTAATTGAATTGGTATAATTTATATGACAAAATAGTTTGAAGTTGATGGACATAGATAAATATAATATGTTCTGTGATTGCGAGCAAAGCAATCGCAAACTCTCTAGGATTGCTTTCCTTCAGGAGACGCTGCGCGATCGCTTGCAATCACATCTTAGATTTAATTATAGCTATCTACTTAAAAATAACTAAAAACTATGTATTAATTAACAAAATTGTAATTGAGATATCTCCACCCCATTGGCTAGAATCAATGGGGTAATTTATTGAACTATTCATCTGTTTATTTAGTTTTAATGCCCGTGTTCAACGTCTTGCGGCATTGAAAGTTGAGGTAGATGATGAGCATCTACCTGTTCTGTTTGAGATACCTCCTTGGTTTTTCCTTCCCAGGAATAGTTGCAAATTTTAGTACTAAGTATTAGACCTAGCGTTTTGTTAATCATAAAGGCAAAGCTATCGATAAAAATCAAGTCTAAAGTTCGACTAATCATAAATTACCTTTCAGGTTTATAATATCAACTAACATTTTTCTACACATGAGATAATGTAATTTCCAGAAATTTACTGTCTCAAAGTTCAGAAATTTGCACAAATAAAAACTGCTATAGTCTATCTATCTCTCAAGATATAGATATAAGGGTGTATAAGTCTGCACTATGTTATAATTTATTTATGTATTGACATTTGCTTAAAAGGCATAATTTTTCGCCTTTGATACTTTACCAAAGACTTTTAATGCATCATCTTAGAGAATGTTTGCAAACTATTCTATAAAACGCTAAAGACCTCAGAACTTAATCCTCTTATCCCCCTTGTCAATAAGGAAATCAGGGTTCCAAAGCCTTCTTCTAAGAGGAGAGAGGTTTATAGTACATATCAGTAAAGGCGTACAAAAGTACGCCTTTATAGCCAACTTATGGCAAAGTTTTTTATAAAATTGACCTAAATGTATTTTAGTTAAAAGAGGTTGATAATTTATTCGGATCTAAATCAACAGGAAATAAGAAAATTTCCTTAGCTTCTAATTTTGCTTTATAGTACAACAAAATTGCCTTTTGCAAAGAACAATATTTAATTGGAACCCAACCGTTGCTATAAAAGTAGACAATTACTCGACTCATTGCATACTCTTTTAAGGGCAGTGGAAGATACGAGGACGAGTTCACAATCAGAACTTCACCTGTTGAGTCCATGCTTTTAACCTCAACTACTAAATCTGTTTACCTCACCTATGTCTTCTATCTAGTTTCCCTCATTGTAATGAGTCTTAGTAACTATCATAAGTAATAAACAAATTTGTCTTCAAGTTGCATACTTAAAATATCAAAGCTAATGTAACGCATTACCCACAACTTTATTAGTATATTTTTAATGCTCTGTTATATATCACTTTTAAAATAAAAATACAGCAGAATTGGGAAATTCATGAGTAATCAAGGAAGCTTGCCAAGGCGTCAGAATTGGTGAACCATAATAGCCTCTATGCCTAGCTGCCAAACCAAGATATGTACTTCACGCTTCTTAAAATCTGCTGTAATTTTAGCAACTATCTGAAAAATTAAGAGTTCCACTGTGTAACTTTACAGCACCCTACACTGACCGTGATACCGCAATAAATGGTCGCACAACACCAATGCCACCATCGCTTCTACCATCGGAACTGCACGCGGTAATACACAAGGATCGTGCCTTCCTTTTGCGGCTAAAACCGTTTCTTCGCCTTCACGAGTTACTGTTTTTTGCTCTTTTCTAATTGTTGCTGTTGGCTTAAAAGCAACTCGTAAAATAATATTTTCTCCGTTGGAAATTCCCCCTTGAATACCACCAGAACGATTGGTTACAGTGCGAATCTCGCCATTTTCATCAATATAAAATTCATCATTATGTTCAATTCCTGTTAACAGCGTTCCGCCAAAACCGGAACCAATTTCAAAGCCTTTGCTAGCAGGCAAAGACATAACAGCCTTAGCAATATCAGCTTCCAATTTATCAAATACTGGTTCGCCTAAACCTTTAGGTACATTTCGCGCTACACATTCTACTACACCGCCAATAGAATCACCTTGCCTACCAATTTGCTCGATTAATTCAATCATTCGTTCCGCGCATTCAGCATCAGGACAGCGGACGATGTTGCTTTCCACTTCTTCTAAGGTAACAATATTTGGATCGACTATACCTTCTAAATCCTTGATGCGCTTGACATAAGCGATAATTTCTACATTAGCAACTTGGCGGAGAATTTTTTTAGCGATCGCACCTGCTGCTACTCTTCCAATTGTCTCACGTGCTGACGATCTACCTCCACCTTGCCAATTGCGAATGCCATATTTTGCATCATAAGTTGCATCCGCGTGCGAAGGACGATACTTTTCGGACATCTCGTCGTAGTCTTGGGGACGAGTGTCTTTGTTTCGCACCAAAATTGATATAGGTGTTCCCAAAGTTTTGCCCTCAAATACTCCTGATAAAATCTCGCAGATATCTGCTTCTTTCCGGGGAGTCGTAATTTTACTTTGTCCTGGACGCCTTCTATCTAGTTCTACTTGAATTTCTTGTGCCGAAATTTCTAGTTGTGGAGGACAACCATCAATTACAACTCCCACGCCACCGCCGTGAGACTCGCCAAAAGTAGCGATCCGAAATAGATGACCAAAAGTGTTGCCCATAATAGTCAGGAAAAAGGGTGAGGCTTATGTATTTTAACTAGAGTTTTTGCAAAAGAAACTTTTTGAATAATCAAAATCCACAAAAACAAAAACGCCCCCCGTGTTTGGAGAGCGTTCTTGATTTAACTAAGCTTGATAATTAACCATTGATAGCAGGAGCGGTTATTGCGACTCTAG
>JBALDB010000017.1:0-79902 GCA_036918135.1 Nostoc sp. | reverse complement strand
CCCCAAGAAAACGCCACTGAGCCAACTTCTGTCCTCAGCAACGACTCGTCCCCAAAAACTCCACCCCAGCCGAGTGCTGTACTTCTAACACCCCAAGAAAACGCCACTGAGCCAACTTCTGTCCTCAGCAACGACTCGTCCCCAAAAACTCCACCCCAGCCGAGTGCTGTACTTCTAACACCCCAGGAAAACGCCACTGAGCCAACTTCTGTCCTCAGCAACGACTTGTCTAAAAGCAAAACTACATCAGAACCTCCAGATGCATCAGTTCCACAGCGGGAAGCAACACAACCTTCATTAAAAATCAATGCTCCCGAACTAGCTTCTATCCTCCGTAGAAGTGTGCCACAGAGCAAAACTAAATCCACACCTGTGACTGCGCTAGAGCCGCCTAAAGAAGCAAAAGCGCCGTTACGCCGATCGCCTAACTCCTCAGGCTTATCCTCGATTCAAATCGGTTTATTGTTGATTGTGTTGTCCACAGTCATATCCTCGCTTTACAACGTAGCCATTAAGATAATTTTTCACGAAGGTTCCCAGATTTTTGGGGTAGTTGAGGTAGAACAGTTGTTACCTCCCACTTTGGGCAATACCTTCTTAATTTTGACGATGCGATTTATGGTGGTAGTACCACTGTTAGTACTGTTGTCTCCCATACTGCATCCTAGACTGTGGCAAGATTTGGAAAACTTAGCTAATTCAGTCCGAGGAAATCCCACACCTACGAATGCAGCCACCAAGCAGATTTTGCTGTTATCAATTGTCAGTGGGTGCTTTTTATTTTTATCTCAAGTACTAATTTATATTGCGATCGCTCAAGTCCCCACTGGAATCGCGATCGTGCTTTTCTTTATCTATCCGATGATTACCGGTCTATTCTCGTGGTTTCTATTGGGCGATCGCCCAACCATATTTCGTGTAGGAGCGATCGCGGCTATTTGCTGCGGTGAATTATTGGTTTTAGGAGTTTCTCCTACCACTAGTATTGGTAATACTTCACTAGGAAGCAGTGCTGCTATTATTTCGGGTGTAGCTTTTGCTGCTTACATAATTCTGACGCGAGTCTGTGCCAGTAAACTACATCCGGTGACTTTTACTTTAATTAACTTCGCTACGATGTTGCTGTTGAGTTTTATTTGCTTGATGTTACCTTTACCAAGCAACTGGAACTTGCTAATTGACCCCACAAAAATGCTGGAACTTATTTTAAGTGCATTTATTTTGGGTGTATTAACTCTTTCTGGCTATTTGCTCAACAATGCTGGGATTACCAAGTTAGGTGCCTCACGTTCAGCCCTCATCGGTAGTAGCATTCCAGTTTTAACCGTGATTTTCGCTGGGTTAATCATTCAAGAAAATTTGGATATTGTGCAAATTCTGGGAGTATTGTTTGTAACTTTTGGCGCCGCTGCCTTCAGCTTTGAAACAATGCGAAATCAAATTAAACCCTCTACTCCCACTAATTAAAGGACTGACAAATAAAAAATGCCCCAGTGTTCGCACTCATCAGGAGCCAGTGCGTTGCGCGGCTCTGCCGACAGCCAAACAACTGGCTCTCATCAGCAGTGTGATGGTAGCTACATTAGCTGCCATCAATTTCACCCTCAATAGTGACACTATATAATTCCTAAGTCGTAATTCCTAATTTTTTAAATTCAAAGGAAATAGGCAGTAAGCAATAGGGAAATCCTCGTCATTAAAATTAGGGAATTTCAAAAGGACGTATCAAAACATTGCCACTTACTGGTCTAATTTTAAATATTTAATTTTCTCGATTAATAAATTCACATACAAGTTGCAGCGCTAGCATCTGGCAAGCCAAACTTAGGAAGGCTTGCATCTAATTATGCGGACAGACTTCTATTGCTCTTTGCCTATACCTTATCCAAAGGGCTTGGTGAGATTTATCGCGCTTTTGCCCTAATTCAACTACATTACTCCCTACTCTCCACACCTCTAGGGAAGTTGTCTTTTTAGAAATTTAGCCTGATACAGATAGGAAAACACGTATATATGAGCAGTGTGAGTAGTACTGACTTAAGCAATTGAGCATGAGTACTTACCTACAAAGAAGACTTGCAAGGAGTTAAGACGATTGCAGCACATTTTTGAAGTTAATAGCACCAATGTCTAAACTAACTTGTTTTTTCAGCTTGGCAGCCTATTATTACTATAGGAATATATGGAGCGATCGCCACTGATAAGCTACTAACAGATGTTTAAAAATCTACCGTTGTTATCAATATCCCTTGTACCCTGCTTTTTCAGAAGGAAAACCTTCTCTAAGTCCTCGTTTTTCAAGAGGATTTACCAGGGTTTTAGGTTCTTAATACATCAGGTATCACTTTAAAAACATCCTTTAAGCTGTTCTTTGTTTATAGGACATAGGCAAGTTTCATAGTTTTATTTCTAGAGGATGTTCACAATCAAAAATCAAGAGTTAAAAAATTGGCTTTTGACCATTGACTATTGAGCTCAAAATTACAATTTAAAATACTTTTATGAAAAAAATATAAATTAATCACTAAAAAACATCTAAAAAATTATTAACTATAATTCAATATGTTTTATTATAGCTTTTAATAATTGCTAATTTTGAAGTTAAATCGAGCTTAATAGCTATGCAGTTAATTTGGTCTGTATTGCTGGTTTGATGTCATTTTTGTAACCTTAAAAAATAAATTTAACTTCCAATTAGAGATTTTCAATATTAGTAAATATTGATTGTTTTAAAATCAATTAGTTTAGTAAATATCAGCTATCAACCTTAAAATATATGAAGATACTCCCAAAAGAAAAAACAATGATACAATCATTAACGATGTTTGAAAAAATAGGTATTTGGAAATTTAAATTGTTTACTTTACTTGAGGTTTACGATTTTTTATCAAGACAACGAACTATATTGCCGAAATATCACTGGAGGTTGTGAACGAGATGATAGCTTACAATGAGCTATTTAGCTCAACTTGTGAATGTTGAGACACTTGGTAAGCGCTTTCCTTCTAAATCGCTATTATTTCTGGTCAATTGTGTACTACAAATAATTCGTCAAAGCTAAACAAAAACTATCTTTTTCGAGTCTATAGATATCCCAGATGAACCCTGTAAACTAGTTTTTATCTTTGAGTTACATAATGTCATAATTAGCTGGAAGCAGTCTGACGCTATTACCCTTGAAGGATAAAAAACTAGAAAAACCTAAAGAATTTAAAAGCTTTGTAAATTACTTGCAACACAGTTGACTTTGAGGAGATAAACCACCCTGTAGCTAGACTTGGTAATGTCTTTTTATTTTCTGGACAGATATAGGAACAGTTATAGTAACAACACTCAATCTCCTGATATACCAGAAAATATGCGATAATGGTGGGTTGAGCTACCACTAAGATTGTATTTATCGCATACGAATATAGTCTCAAGTGAAGACATTGTCTTCAGCCAGGTGTATACTACCTATTTTCAGTCGATTAAAAACTGTGTAAACGTGCTATTCAATTGTCTGTAATATGAGTAACGACATAGATCTGATCAAACGTCTTGACCCCAGTGCGATGGATCAGATCATGCTTTATCTGGCTTTTAGTGCCATGCGGACGAGTGGGCACAGGCATGGGGCATTTTTAGACGCAGCCGCAACAGCAGCCAAATGTGCAATTTATATGACCTATCTAGAGCAGGGACAAAACCTGCGAATGACAGGGCATTTGCACCATTTGGAGCCGAAACGGGTAAAAATTATTGTAGAGGAAGTTAGACAAGCGCTAACTGAGGGGAAACTGCTGAAGATGCTGGGTTCTCAGGAACCTCGCTATCTAATTCAATTGCCTTATGTCTGGTTAGAAAAATACCCTTGGCAACCGGGGCGATCGCGCGTTCCTGGTAGTAGTCTGACAAGTGAAGAAAAAAGACAAATAGAGCAAAAACTGCCAAGTAATTTACCTGATGCCCAGTTAGTCAGTTCTTTTGAGTTTCTGGATTTGATCGAGTTTTTGCACAAGCGATCGCAAGAAGACTTGCCACTCGAACACCAAATGCCTTTGAGTGAAGCTTTAGGTGAGCATATCAAGCGCCGTCTGCTGTATTCAGGCACGGTAACACGCGTTGATTCTCCTTGGGGAATGCCCTTCTACGCTCTTACCCGTCCTTTTTATGCCCCAGCAGACGATCAAGAACGTACTTACATCATGGTGGAAGATACCGCTCGATATTTCCGGATGATGAAAAATTGGGCAGAACGGCGACGAAATGCCATGCGTTTATTGGAAGAACTTGATATTCTTCCAGAAAAAATGGAACAGGCTATGGAAGAATTGGATGAAGTTATTCGTGCTTGGGCAGATAAATATCACCAAGACGGAGGTATTGCAGTGATTTTACAGACAGCTTTTGGCGAAAGAGAAGACTAGTACAACTGTGCCAAATTTACAATTCCCAAAGCTGAATAATTAAGGGACTTCCAAATCAAAAATTATTCCACTGTTCACAAACGGTTAACACTCAACAGTCAGCAACTGTAAAGGGGATAATTTATTTCTTGGAGTTCCCTAACCTGAGTTCGACTAACCTCTCTCCAACTCCTCCGTGCATCAAAGAGGAGCATTGTAGTATTTTGCATTTATTTGAACCAAAATACTTGGTAGGGTATTTTAATTACCTAAAAATTGCTCCTATACTCAATTTTAAGTTGGTCGAGTACACAAACGAAATTTTAAACCCTGGCATCAAGCCTGTTTTACTTCCTTATTCTGATTTTTAACTTGTGAGTGCTGTAATTGAATAGAGTTGGCTAATAACCAACTCTATAGATAGTCAACCTGTATTTCAAATCAATTGCAAAGCACCTAATTTAATTAGTACCGGGCTGCACTGGAATAATTGGTTGTGTTGCAGGTGGCGTAGTCTCGAAACCAGGACTTGAACCGGCAGGTAATATAATGGGTGGTGTAGATGAAGATGAATCACCGATAACGCTGCTGTCGCTGCCATCAATACATGTGTCTAAGGCCTGAGTAGGGGGAAGCTCAATTTTACTAAGTAAGCCGACTACACACTGACCAAAGCGCACTGGTAACAAACTGCGACCACAGTAATTTAGAACTGCTGGATTAACTGCTTCCTTAGTCATGGAGCTGACACCGACTACACAGGTAGCTAACTCCTCAGGACGTCTAGCTCTGGCACAATAAGAAAGAGCATCTGGAGCTGTAATTTGAGTTTGCTTGTTAATTTTCACGACGCAAGCACCAAAATCCCTGGGACGTAGTGCCTTTGCACAACCTTGTGATGCTGCTTGTTGTGTTATACCTACCTTCAGCAGGCCAGTTGCACAGACACTGTAATCATTCCTGTAGGAGGCAGCGATCGCCATATTAGGTATCGTTGTCAACAATCCAGCTATTGCCAAAACTGGTACTGTTAAAATCCTCAAAGTAGAACTGCCTTGTTTGTTCTCACCTTTGCTAACCGCTTTTTTGCTCTTTAACATTGCCATTCTCCAAACACCCAAAGTAATGCTAACTCAAATATTTTAAAAATCCTCAGTAATCAAGCACAATTGAGATGTCAGCATTCAAAATTCACCAATTAAGCAGTCACAATGCTTTTGGATTGAGCATTCAAACTAGTAATATCCAGATACGATTAATTCTGCTCGAAATTGTGTTAATATAATAAATTGTGTTAATATGAGAATTCTTTGAAAAACAGAGCAGATTCAAGGAAAGTGAAGTACATAACCTGAGTCTGGTAGCCAAGCAAAAAGCTTGTTTTACTGCTGAGTTGTAAATTCACCAATTCTAAATTTCGCTCTAAGTAGGTAACGTCAAAAGTATTTCAGAGTAATAATACTGCGTAAATCAATTTAACGATTGAGTAGCCTACAAAACCAAATAAACACAAAAAACTAATTGGCAAGAGTACGATACGGCACGTCGGAATTTACGCTTGGGGAGAGGATGCCTGTACTTTGATAGGATATGTCATACCACAAGCAACTTCGTAGAACCAAGAATCTCCTGATTTTTAATCAGTGGAGTGTCAAAATAAAATGTTTGGGTAAAGTTTAAACAGGATTAGATTAAGGAAACTCATGTCCCGATATAGAGGGCCACGCCTCAGAATTATACGTCGCTTGGGCGACCTGCCAGGATTAACTCGTAAAAGCGCCAGACGCGCTTATCCGCCAGGTCAGCATGGTCAGAACCGCAAGAAGCGCTCTGAATATGCCATCCGTCTTGAAGAAAAGCAAAAGCTCCGCTTCAATTACGGTTTGACGGAAAAGCAACTGCTGCGTTATGTCCGCAAAGCTAGACGTGTTACTGGTTCTACCGGACAAGTGTTGCTGCAATTGCTAGAAATGCGTTTGGATAATACCGTTTTTCGTCTGGGTTTAGCTCCGACGATTCCAGCAGCTCGCCAACTGGTGAACCACGGTCATATCACTGTTAACGGTCGTGTGGTTAATATTGCCAGCTATCAGTGCCGTGCTGGTGAGGTAATTGCTGTCAGAGACCGGGAACAATCACGGAAGTTAGTAGAAAATAATTTGCAATATCCAGGTTTAGCCAATCTCCCTAGTCATCTGGAGTTTGACAAAAATAAATTGGTTGGTAAAGTTAACAGCATTATTGAGCGGGAATGGGTGGCACTGCAAATTAACGAACTGCTCGTGGTGGAATACTACTCACGACAAGCGTAATAGTCATTTGCTTTAGGCAAATCTCAAAGTCTGAGCTGAGGTTTTCTTTGCTCAGACTTTGTAATATAGCAGTCTTAAATAAGAAAGTGAAATATTGCTGGTGTTAACAGTTGACTGTTGACTGTTAGCTGCCCTCTGCCTTTGTTTGGTAAAGTTTTAGGGAGTTGCCACAACTTGAAAGCGTCGCATCATATCGAAGTCTTCGTGTTCTAGGATGTGACAGTGCCAGAGATAATACCCCGGTTTGTCGAAGGTGGCAATAATGCGAACAACTTCACCTGGGTAAACAACTACGGTGTCTTTCCAACCTTTTTGAGAGAGTGGTGGAGACTCAGGATTGCCAATTAGACCAGCGCTTTGTAGAAATAGCTTGGTCTTACGAGGGTCTTTGATAATTGGAGTTGCACTGCCAGCAAAATTCTGTCGATTTAAAATCAAGAAGGAAACCAAATGCAAGTGAATTGGGTGTGGCTCCTGTGTTGTGTTGTATAATTCCCAAACTTCAGTTGTGCCGAGTTTTGGTTTCTCAGTAATTGGTTCGTCATAGCGCAATGAGCCGTCAGCCAATGTACCCTGCTCTAAGAGCTTACGACCGTATTCATCCGTATTTTCAAAAAGAACCAGTTGCCGAGTCAGTCCGGTTTGAACAGGAGGTGTAATCTTGTTAGGTAGCAACTGTGTTGTCAGTCCATCACTTTCATTAGTATCGACTGTCGCATTTGGAATATTTGAAAGTGGTTGTTGCACCGTAATCTTCATTATCTGACCTGTAAGCTCCAAATCAGCTTTATCATCGAAGTTTCTGATGATGAATTCTTTTCCCGCATCGCCAGTGAAGTCAACAACTACATCAGCGCGTTCACCGGGAGCAAGAACTAAATTTTTCAGCGCGACTGGTTTTTCTAATAAGCCTTGCTCAGTGCCGATTTCGTAAAACTTTTCCTTTGAATCGTTGAAATTCAGATTGTAGAAGCGCGAATTTGAACCGTTTGCCAAGCGCAAACGGTACTTTCTAGGTTCGACCGCCAACTTTGGCCAGGCCATGCCATTTACTAGGATGAAATTACCGTAGAAATTTGGCACTGTACTTGGATATGGAGCATCTGGATAATTTGAACCAGGTGGGTAATAAAGCTGACCCTTGGCAGTAAAATCTCGATCCTGGATAATCAGTTCTTTCTCGTAGTCACCACTAGGCAAAATACTGCGATTAATTAAATTAATTTCGTTGTTATCCCTTAGCAAATAGAAACCTGTAAGACCAGCATATACACTTAAACGATTGTTACTGAGAATGTGGTCGTGATATAAAAGTGTCGCTGCCCGCTCATTGTCATTTGCATAACTATAGTTCTTTTTAACCCAACTGGGTCCGGTTTGGGAAAAATCTTGGGTAAACCAAGCTTCGGAATATCCGTCGCTAGTCCACTCAGTATGACCGCCATGCACATGCGTCACTGTAGGTACAAGCCCTTTAGAAAGAGCGTTTTCAACCGATTTTGTAATGATGCTCTTGTCTACTGGAAAAAGATGTCCGGTTTTTGGTAGTTTGTTGTCCCACAGCACTTCAATCGGTACGTCTTTTCGTGTCACGAATGTGGAACCTGGGTAAGTAACAGCCTTTTGTCCTCTTAAGCCATACCCCCAAACTGTTGTATTCAAGCGTGCATCATCTTTTGTACCATATTTGCCATCCGCACCAGGACTGCTATATAGTCCAAGCCATTGCTTAGTTTGTCCTATCTCTACATCGAAGTGACCACCCTTTGTAGCATCTATCCTCCCTAAAGACGGCAGCGAATTGATGAACTTCGGTTGAGTTCTTGGATCTAGCAATGAATCAGCAGCTATAGTTATACTCAGTCTGGAAAAGATGATGACAATCACTATTGTCAAAATAAATACGAGAGTAAGATATAGCTTGAAGCTTAACCTCCACTTACTCAGTAAAGATTTAGTAGTCACAATTAATTTACTCCTTCCCTATATTTTTTTGTATAATAAGTTACTGCAAAGCGTATAAAATACTGATATATGCTGAGTCAGTTTAAGATTTGTTAAGTTCGTAGCGCTGAAGTCAATATCACTTGTAAAAACTTGGCTCAAGTTAGCACTAGTTAAATCGGCACCTTCTAAATTTGCCCTAATTCACCCAGTTCCCAGCAGTTATTGGTAGAGAGTCAACTTAACACTTTCTTCTCGGTGTTCAACATTCAGGTAGCTCTTTCTTCCTTTGTAGTTCAAGCACAGTCCATTAATTTCATACTGCTCATAGGCTTGTTTCCAGTTTGTTATCGAGCCTAAAGACACATCTAAAATAGTTTGGATTTCTTCGTACAAGTAATCTTGGTAAAGCAATTTGACTATCGCAGTTGCCACTCCTCCAGGTAGTGTTGCAGTTTGTAGATGCTGATTTATCATTGTCTGCTCTTACACTTGTACACTTATCCGTATTATCTCGTAATCTTTTTCAAAAATCAAATAAGATTCCTATATATAGGGAAAATTACCGTTAATTTTAGTTATTTTCAAAATAAAAATGACAAAGCGCAAAGTCACGACTCGCTGACTTTTAGCAATCGGAACTTTGTAACACAGAACCAATCACCAATGACTATCCACCAATTTGCGACATGGTACGAATGTATGCATCCTTAGTACCAGAGTCGCGTGCCTTAAAGTTGATTTCTGGCTTGATTGCTAGTAAACGCTTTACCTGCTCTTGTAGTTGAGCAATACTAGTACCAGAACGCAGAGCTGTTTTCAGGTCGAGTTGACCAATTTCATTCAATAAACACGGACGCAACCAACCATCGGCACTCAGGCGCATCCGGTTACAACGATCGCAAAAACATTCCGACATCTGACTAATAAATCCCAGTGTTCCCTTGGCTCCAGGAATTTTAAACACATCAGCAGGCCCAGAGCCACGAACTTGGGATTCTGTCAAGCCCCAGCGTTCTCGGATACGTTGGCGTAAATCAACCGAAGATACCCAACCGCGATCGTCAAACAAATTAAAATTGCCAATGGGCATGAACTCAATAAATCTAACATGCCACTCTTTATCAATTGTCAGGGCAGCTAAATCTAGAACTTCGCCATCATTAATGCCAGGAATGACTACCACATTCAGCTTGAGTGGGTCAAATCCGACTTCATAAGCAACTTGAATTCCTTGCCAAACTTGTTGCCAACGAGAACGACCGCGATTGCCAATAATTTGGTCAAAAGTGTCGGGTTCGAGAGAGTCGAGACTAATATTAATCCGTCGCAAACCTGCATCGTAGAGGTTTTGTGCCATAGAAGCAAGCAAAAACCCGTTGGTGGTCATTGACAAGTCTTGAGTTTGGGGAAAAGAAGCGATCGCACTGACCAAATCTACTACGCCCGGACGTAATAATGGTTCACCGCCAGTCAAACGAAAGCGGCTAAAACCAAGAGGAATAAATACCTCTTGCACGAGAGTGAGCAGTTCTTCATCACTCAACAGCTGTTGCTTGAGAATATAGTCCAGTTCTACTCCCTCTGGCATACAGTATTGACAACGGAAGTTGCAGCGATCGATTAAACTAATCCGGAGGTAGTCTACCTGGTTCATGATTTTATTTTTATTGTGTTTGAATAAGAAAAATTTCACTGAGGTGGTTTACCCCTTTCTCATTATTCTCTTGTAATTGTAAATACCGTCTTACCCCTTAAGTTAGAATTCACAGATTGTGGCATAATAAGCCGGTCGCATATACTACTTGTTAACTATCAATCGTGCAAGATACCGACTCCATCAACGACCTTGCTGCTGCTTTGCAACAGCCAGCAGATCTTACCTTTGAACTGCCCGATCCAGAAGATGAACAGATTTTAGAGTCAGATTTTCAACAGCAGCTTGAAATAGCTTGGCAAGTATGCGATCGCTTCGATCTGCAAACTGAAATCTGGCGGGGGCGAATTTTACGGGCAATCCGCGACAGAGAGAAAGTTGGTGGTGACGGACGGGGTACGGGCTTTCTCAGATGGCTAAAAGAGCGAGAAATCAGCAAAAGTCAAGCTTATGCCTGGATTCAACTGGCTAATAGTGCCGATACCCTTTTAGAAGAAGGCAAACTAGACCCTAGCGCAGTGAATAACTTTAGCAAACGGGCATTTGTGGAAACCTCCAAAGCAGTCCCAGAAGTACAACACATGGTGAGTGAAGCTGCTCAAAAAGGCGATCGCATCACCAGGCGGGAAGTACGACAACTCACCGATGAATGGACAGCTATGTCCTCAGAATTACTGCCCGAACCCGTCAAGGCAAAAGCCGCAGATAACACCCTTCCACCACGCTACATTGCCCCTCTGGTAAAGGAAATGGAAAAACTGCCAGAATCACACCAAAAGTTGATCCAAAAGGAAATAGCTGCCAATCCTGATGTAGATACCTTAAAACAGGTTACTACAGAAGCGCGTAACTTAGCAAAATACCTTAAAGGAGCAGCTCAAGTCCAGGCCTTAGTCCAAGAAAATATTGATATTGAAACAGCCTTAGAAGAAGCGCAAAGAGTCGGCTGTTTAAGTATTGCTGCTGATTTAGTCAATCAAGCATCTCAAATCGAACAAACCATTGCCAAACTTTACATGACTTGGAAACGTATCAGCAATTTAGCAGATAGATTATATGTAGATACTGGCGCAAGTACACCCAACTTGCGATCGCTCCTCAATTGCTTAGAACCTCTAGGTGGTGAAATCATGGAATTGCAACTGAGTGGCGCGACAGAACACACAGTACGTTTGCAAATTCAGGAGACAAATTAAATAGCGGGGCATTGGACATTGGGAGTGCTGTTAGCTTTCTTCTCTACCTTGGGCTGCGCCAACGGGGCGTTTAGCCCGTGCTGAGTGAGCAGTTATAGCAGGAGGCAGGAGGCAGAGGGCGGTTCTTGCTGGAGGTAAAACTATTGCTAACATTGAATATATAAGCTAGAGAGTCGTTGAAGACTCTCTTAGCCACTTCAAAGCTGATGCCGTGCTTGTTGAGATTTAAAGTAGCTTTTTGGTTATCCCACTCAAATTCTAGATTCATGCCCTAATATGAGGCTAGTTGAAATAGAAACTACAAGCTGTGGAGAAGGAGCAGGAATTACGTAGGTGTAGCCAGCCGTAGGCATCGTGCATAGCCGCAAAGTTAAGAGAATTGAACAATGAACCAGAGAATTTTTAACTTAGTGCGGATTCTAGTTAGCAGTGCAAGATGCAGGCATAAGGGATGAATTATGGGGCATCCCAGTCGGTACATGAGCAACCAGAACCAGGTTACCATTGGCATCCATTACCCATCCTTGGGCTTCCACAATTTCACTAGGTTCATTGACAGAATTTACTTTCTGTGGTGTTTCTGTGTTTCCCTGCTTTTCAACAGCCACTTTATTCTTCATACTCTCAGCACGATTCTTACTTTCTGGATTCACTGTTATCCAATCTGTCAGCACTGCATCACCTATCAATGGCTGTATGGGATCGGGTACTGTTCCTCCACGCCCAATGTTACTAAATAGACTCCTGGCCGTTTTTGCACCAGAACCACAACCAGCAACAATTTGCTGGGAAGCATCAACCAGATTTACAGGCAATTCTACTAATCCCTTACTGGGGTCAACATCCGGTGAGTTGATTTGTACTGTGCCACTGAATGAAGGTAAAGGGTTTTGCTGAGAAAACGCAGTGATGTCATTTGTTGGCAGATTATTCGGGTTGATTTCGCCTGTTGGGTCAAGCCTCTCTACATCTTCACGGGTGCGCGTCACAAATCCAAAGATGTTTTTAGTAGTGATTGTGATTTTGCCACCAGAACCAGAGAAACCATTAGCAGTGATATCACTATTTCCGAAAATAGGGGCAACGATGAAGCCATTAGGTGCATTGATGGTGATATTACCGCCAGTTTTATCACCTGCGGCGTTAGTGGATATTTGGCTGTTGCGGCGCATAAGTAGTAAGTCCCGCACCTGTAGCGTAACATTACCACCCTTACCTGAGTCACTGTTAGATGTGAGTGTTCCTTCATCTAGAAGTATGGAGTGAGCGGCTACATTTAATGTACCTGTTATTTCTGTAATATTTGTATCTTCTGGGGGAATTACATTTGGTGGAATCCCAACATCTACAGAAACTACAGCTCCACCTTGGATAAGCAATTGCCCTGTGGTGATGTTAATTTTTCCCGTATTTCCGTACTTTATAGCTGAAGTTGACAAGCTGCTGGGACGAAAATCTTCTGTTGGCGCAGTTCCTATTAGCTCAATGGACTTGGAGGCATTCACGGTCAAATTCCCCCCTTTTCCTTGAGCTATTATTAATTGTGGGTCTCCCACTATTCCTGTAGAGCCTGCTGATACTTCTGCCCCATTTTCCACACGCAACGTCCCAGTTTTGATCGTAAGGTCACCCGCATTTCCGTCGCTAAAAGTTGTACTAAACAGTGTAGTAATAGTATCTGGCGAAGAGCTACCAATCAACTTCACGAACTCGGTAGCATGTATAATTAAATTTCCTCCTGAACCCTTATTTAATGTGGAAGTGCCTACTTGTGCGCCATCTTGAACAATTAATTTTTCACTGTTAATTGTTATATCTCCACCTTGTTTGTCACTTGTAGTCAAACTGATCAAGCGCACAAAATCACCACTTAGTTCTATTGTCTTGCCCTGCACTTGGATATTACCCTCACCCTCGCCACTGGCATCTACAATAGATGAAATCTCTGAACTGTTAAAAGCTCTTTGGATTAATTGAATATTCTGGAAATTTTGGACACCTTCATATCCCAAACTCCAACCTTGGTCTGTAGCTTTCAGACTAACTAGACTATTACTAGCAACACTTCCTAGCTCAATTCGTCCTGATGCTGCTGTTAAATTTCCGCCCTCCAGTATTATTTCACCGCCTACAAGTGCCAAAGTTTTGTCTTGCTGTACTTGTAGACCGACAGGTTGCTTAAATAGATTAGTTGTTCTACCATCTGGATTCTTTGCTTGGGATTGATTACGGATGGAAGCCGCAGTTGCTCCGAATTGTAAACCAATAGGAACACTTACTGTCAGTAAGGGTGTGGTTTGGGGGTTTATGGCACTAAATTTAGTACCGTCAGCAAAATTTAGACTACTCGCCGTACTTGCAACAAATGAACCGCCAATCTGTAAAGAAGCATCAGAGCCAAAAATTATCCCGTTGGGATTAATTATAAACAGGTTGGCTTTGTGTTGAGCTTTAAGGATGCCTTCAATATTAGAAACAGAGTTCCCTGTTACCCGACTGATGATGTTCTCAACACCTTCAGTATTTCTAAACTCGGCAGTATACCCAGGAAGTACAGAAAACTCTTTAAAACTGTGGAACAAATTGTTACCTACTAAGGTTCCATTTTCAATCGTTGTAATATTGCCCTGTGTTGTAACAAGAGAATTAGTAGATAGAGTACCATCCTCAATGATTGGTATTTGTGCAGTAACAGAATTTGGAAAGAAAGATACTGCACTACCCACTGCTAATCCTAACCCTTGGAACCATCTCAAAATATTACTTTTATTCACTGTATAAGCCTTATTAAATAGATTAGAGCTAAATCGTAATCTATGTTGGTTAATTTTAAAGTTTTTAACAAGTATGTTTGTCAATGTTTAGTGTTGACAAACATACTTGTTAAAAATTAAAACAAAAATTTATAAAATTACTTAACATGAAGAACTGCAAGGACAGACACCTCTACACGGACACCAGCAACCCGATAGGAAGGTACGCTTACTTGGCTTTATGAGTGAATGTTCCGTACCACTAATTATAATTTGAGTTAAGTCTAAACTGCATTCAAGTTGCAGATTTTTTTCTTGTGATATACCGTACTTTTCGAGTATATTGTGGAAGTTAGCATTCTTTAATATCTCACACATTTCTTGCTGAATCTCTGCTTCTAACTTCTCTAATGTTTGAGTATCTATGATTGTTGGCTGTAATATTTGAGAATCCATTAATTTTGATCTCCTTGTAAAGTAGTAAATATGTAAACTGATTTTGTGTTGTACTTAATAATGTGAATTGGATTTGTACAGTTTGGCAACGAAGCAATTAAGAATACAGAGTCTACAGTGGCACTAAAGCATTAGCTTTTTAAAGCTGTTGCCAACTCCCATAACTATGACTTCAGCTTGGCTAGTAATAATTACGCATTGTTTAACAAAACTTTATATATTTTTGTTGGATTTCCTTAAAGCATTCATAAATCTGGTTGCTAACTGTTGTTAATGCAACAAGAGTAATTGATATCTTCTCTAATCTCGCGCTGAGTAAAAGAGTACAAAATAAGATGTACGCCTATTTTTGTTGTGTGAGTCTTGGTGATGATAGAAAAAGTGATGTCTACGACAGGCTACGCTAATGCACCTACAGCTAATTTGGTACAAAAGGCGATCGCTCCTCTCAACCTCATAATCAACAGGCAATATCTACGACAGACTACGCCAACGCACCACATCTGAGTTGAGTAGAAAGGGCGATCGCTCCTCTCAAAGTCATAATCAACAAGCGATGTCTACGATGGGCTACACCAACGTACCACATCTGAGTTGAGTAGAAAGGGCGATCGTTCCTCTCAACCCCATAACCAACAAGCGATGTCTACGATGGGCTGCGCTAACGCACCAAAAGCGGCGTTGAATACAAAGAGCGATCGCTTGTATCAAGTTCATTTGCTCATAACTTGATATTGCGCCTTTCTAAAGAAATAACAATTGCTGACAGCAGGAAAGCTTTAGCAATTTTTAGTAGCTTACATTGAAATACGTAATCAGTGTTTTATTTTTTATCAGAGTTTATAAACTTTCACTTCTGCACATAATTAATAAACTTTAGTCAACAAGTCGATTTCTAATTAGCAGCGCAAGATCTAGAAGCAAGCAAGGCACTATGGGGCATTCCATCTGGGACTTCAGCAACCAAAACCACGTTACCATTGCCATCCATTATCCATCCTTGAGCTTCTACAATTTCAGTAGGTTCGTTGACAGAATTCACTTCTTGTGGAGAATCTCTGTTTGGCTGCGATTGAACAACTACTTTACTCTTAATAGCCTCAGGACGATTTTCACTTTCTGGATTCGGTGTTATCCAATCTACTACCACTGCATCAGCCATCAACGGCTGTGTGGGATCGGCTAATATTCCTCCACGCCCAGTGTTAGTAAATGTACTCTTAGCCATTTTTATACGAGAACCACAACCAGCAACAATTTGCTCAGAAGCATCAACTAGATTTACCGATAATTGCACCAATCCTTTACTAGGATCGACATCTGGTGAGTTAATTTGTACTGTGCCACTTAATGAAGAGTTTTGCTGAGAAAATGCTGTGATGTCACTTGTTGGCAGATTATTCGGATCTATTTGTCGTGAATCTAACTTCTTCACGTCTGCACGGGTGCGGGGTACAAATCCAAAAATATTTTTAGTGGTGATTGTAATTTTGCCACCAGAACCAGAGAAGGCATTGGCGGTGATATCGCTATTTCCAAAAATAGGGGTGACAAGAAAACCATTAGGTGCAGAGATAGTGATGTTACCACCAGTTTTGTCACCCCCAGCATTAGTGGATATTTGACTGTTGCGGCGCATCAATAATAAGTCCCGCACCTGTAGCCTAATGTTACCACCTTTACCCGATTCGCTATTAGATGTGAGTTTTCCATTATTGTCCAAAAGTACGGAATCAGCACTTATATTTAAATCGCCAGCTTTCCCTAGATTATTCGGATCTCCCACATACATTACATTCTTTCGAGCTTGGCTGTTGAGAGTTATTGCAGCCCCATCTTTGACAATTAATTGCCCTGTCGTTACGGTCAAGTTTCCTCCATCTCCAGGTCCTTCAGTCCCAGAAAACAAGCCGCTGACCTTAGAACCATTGGGTGACGTTCCAATTAGTTCTGTAAACTCAGAGGCATTTACTGTCAAGTTTCCGCCTTTTCCTGTAGCTGGTGTAAGTTGATAAGAAGGAAACCGAAGCACTCCCTCAGAACTTGTTGATATTCTTGCCCCTCCTTCAATACGCAATTTTCCAGTGTTAATTGTAATGTTGCCAGCATTTTTATCGCCATAAGTTGCACTAAATAATCCACTCGGTATTAAATCACTACCATCTGGTAAGGAAACATAGGCGCCGCCGATAAGCTCTACGGAATCTGAAGCGTTTATCATCAATTGTCCCGCCAATTGCGCTCCATCTCTAACTACCAATTTTTTAGTAGTAATATTTATGTCTCCAAAGTTTCCGCCGGAGTAAGTTCCATTAAATAAGACTGCAATTTGTTCAAGTTCTACAGACTCTGAAGCATTCACTGTCAAATTACCTTCGACTTCTCCTCCAAAGGTATTAGCTACAACTAGTGAACCGCCAGTTATCAGCAGATGCTTGCTTTGTAATTGAATATTACCGCCACCCTCTCCATAAGCATCTACAACAGATGGCATCCCAGTTTCCTGCATTAATTTAATGTTCTGAAAATTTTGCACACCTTGATATCCGAAAGCCCAACCTTGATTTGTCGCACTTAAACTGACGAAACTATTGCCAGCAACGCTTCCTAACTCAATTCTTCCCTGCTTTGCTGTGATATTTCCGCCCTCTAACGTTATATCACCACCTATCAGTGCCAAGGTTTTTCCTTGCTGCACCTGCAGACCAACACTTTGTCTTAAGCTATTAACTGCACCATCTGGTCTTGCTTGAGATTGATTGCGGATAGGTCTGGCTGTTGTTCCGAATTGTAAGCCAATAGGAATACTTTCTTTCAGTAGGGGTGTAGTCTGAGAATTTGTGACACTAAACTTTGTACCATCAGCAAAGTTCAAACTATTCGCTGTACTAGCCACAAATGAACCACCGATGTTTAAAGAAGCTTTCGGTCCAAAAACAATGCCGTTAGGATTAATTAGAAACACGTTAGCTGTGCCGTTAGCTTTCACAATGCCATCTATATTAGAAATAGAGTTACCTGTCACGCGACTAATAATATTCTGAATATCTATTGCATTGTTAAAGTGGGCTGTACTTCCTGTAGAGACTGAAAACTTTTCAAAGCTGTGGAACAAGTTTTTACCACGAACTGCCCCACCGTCAATCTGGTCTATGGAGCGACCATCAATTAACTTTGGTGTAATAATTGAACTTTCAGATCCAAGCGTGGCATCTTGTTGTATTTGCGCTAAGGCAAAATTTTGAGAGTAAGTGAGTACTCCAGTAATTACTAAACTACTCACTATCCCTAACTCCCAGTACCAACTGCTTCGATTTGGAGACATTACAAACTTCTACCCTCAAAATACTGAGTTTATTGAAATACTGCTCTTTGCTAATTAGCTATGGTGGTACGTTAATGTTATTTATGTAACCTAACTATTGAATGCAAAGCTTAGTATTTTTATACTCACTAGGATAAAGTTTTTTCAGTACGAAATAATAAATTATTTAGCAGTTGCAGCCGAAAGGGCTGCCAGTTGATGGGCAAGGTACACACCATGCATCAAAACTTGGAGAGAGATTAGTTTTATATTGGGCGTTACCAGGAATTATTATATTGTCTTGTGCTGTAACGCCATACTTATTAAGTAGATTGCCCTTATGCTCAATTTGAGCGATAGCAGAGTTTGTAGACAAAACTACCGCACCACTTATTGCAATTCCTAAAACTTTAACGCAGTGCCGAAGATTATTCATACTTGATACCATTGCACCTCTTTCAACAAGAAAATAATGATTGCTACACAGTAACCAAGCTTGATTAAACTCCAGTATTATACATTGGAATCAGTAATCTACGTTTATTTCGTTATTAAAAATTTAAGAGGCTAGTTTGTAAACGATTATGAAGGTATGGGTTAAGGTGTCGTGATGTGTTTTAACATCACATGAAACATTCTTCTTAACCCTAAAGACACAGGCACTTAGTATACCTCACCCTAAAAAGGTTAATAATTCGGCGTTGCTGATTTCATGTCTGAAAATGATTGTGTATGATATCAAAATCCTTGTAAAGACGTTGGAATGCAACATCTCTACATCTAAATTCATACCGCAATTCAGCAACGTCAATAATTCAATTGTTCGTGGGTTGGTTGAGGCATAAAACCCAAAATGTCTCCATAGGTTGGGTTGAGCTTTGCTCAACCCAACCTACAAAAAAATGGCGAAGGTATTGATATAGAAACTAAATTATTTAGCAATTGCAGCCGAGAGGGCTACCATTTGCTGGGCAAGGAACACACCATGATTTTTTCGCTAAAACAATTTCTGGTTTTATACCTCCTGCGGTTGCTTGCAATAACTGATTAGGTTGCTGTTCATCAACTGCATCACCAGAGTTAATTTTATTTAGGTCAAGATCGCACTGCCACTGAACTCTCAGGACTCTATCTTCTAATATTCCGTATTTTTCAAGTACTGTTTGTAACTCAGCATTTTTCAAGCTTTCAGAAAGTTTCTGCTCAATGTCGTTTTGTAATTGTTCTAATGTTTGAGAATCCATAATTGTTTGACTTCCTTGCGGATTGTGTACGATTATTGCTTCAAGTTGGCTTGTAAGAATTACATACTCTATATGAAAACTTCATATTTTCTTGTCGGGTTTCTTTAAAATATTGATGATTTATGGGTAGATACAGATGTTCTTACAACAAATTCAATGGGCGTATGACATTACAGGTGTAGGTTTTTTAACTTTCCCAAAAAATACTGGTTTTCGGGTGTAGCGGTGTAAGGGTGTAAGGGTTGATGAAACTATGATGATGATGTTAGTTTTACAGTCATCACTCATTCCTTTACTGAAAACCGTACACTTGTCAGCCTTACCTTTTACCCCCTTACCCTTTTCCCAACTTCTGCAGGAAGTCTAATTTGTACTGTTCATCGGTTGCTAGTTCTTAATCATCACCAAAGTTACCAAGACAACCAACAGCAAGCACTACTTGGCCTCCCCAAAATTTTAACCGTGCTTTGGGAGCAACCAGCCAAAGTAAAAGTGAGAATTTTAAACGCCGTCACAGCGATCGCTACCAAGGTAGAATTAGCAAACATCAGTAAAAATTTACCTTGCTGCCGTGCAGCTTGATAAATAGCTAAAGACCAGTTATTTTTCCACAAATTTTTTAGAGTTGCGATTTTCAGTACCAAGGAGGTGACAAAAACTACAAATAGTAGTAAAACGATAAATGCTCCTAGCAGTAAGACTACTAGGCTCACAAAATCGCCAAATTCGTAATTTTAGTTTGGTTTAGGCATGAGTTGTCAAGGCAAAGCATTTGTTTCTCTAGTACTAGAGCATCTAGCCAAGCAACAGCTAATCTATAAACATAGTTATTTGTTAAGTTAAATTAAACCACAATAATTATTACCCTATGAACAGAGGGTAAATTGAATCGTGGTGTCAAATAATTCTTTCTTTACAGGAGAAAACGTACCATGCAGCAGTTAAGAGACCAATTTTCAGAAATTGATTTCAAGAGCGAAAAATACAAAGACGCTTATAGCCGGATTAATGCGATCGTGATTGAAGGGGAACAAGAAGCCCATGAGAATTACATCCAACTAGCCCAACTGCTGCCAGAATCGGAAAAAGAATTGATTCGTTTATCTAAGATGGAAAGTCGTCACAAGAAAGGATTTGAAGCTTGTGGACGCAATTTACAAGTCATCCCAGATTTACAATTTGCCAAAGAATTTTTCTTGGGACTACACCAAAACTTCCAAACAGCAGCCGCCCAAGGCAAAGTCGTCACTTGTTTGTTGATTCAGTCTTTGATTATTGAATGTTTTGCGATCGCAGCATACAACATTTACATTCCCGTTGCCGATGATTTTGCCCGCAAAATCACTGAGGGCGTAGTAAAAGATGAATATAGTCATCTCAATTTTGGAGAAGTTTGGTTGAAAGAACACTTTGGACAATCCAAAGCTGAATTAGAAGAAGCAAATCGCCAAAACCTACCACTTGTTTGGAAAATGCTCAACCAAGTAGCGGATGATGCCAAAACTTTAGCAATGGAAAAAGACGCTTTAATAGAAGACTTTATGATTCAATACGGTGAAGCATTAAGTAATATCGGGTTCAAAACTTTCGAGATTATGCGCTTGTCAGCCCACGGACTTACAGCCGCTTAGAAAAGTTTAGGAGTAATGGAATTATCAATAATATACTCCCAATCCTAATTCCTAACTCCGAACTCTCAATTCTCAACTTCCAACTTCCAACTAATTCTACGCGCTCAAGACAGCACAAGGCTAATAATCATTACATGTTTGGTCTAATTGGACATCTGACTAGTTTAGAACACGCTCAAGCGGTAGCTCAAGAATTGGGATACCCAGAATATGCCGATCAAGGGCTAGACTTTTGGTGCAGTGCCCCGCCACAAATTGTCGATAGCATTACTGTTACCAGTCTAACTGGACAGAAAATTGAAGGACGCTATGTAGAATCTTGCTTTTTGCCAGAGATGTTAGCTACTCGTCGCATCAAAGCAGCAACGCGCAAAGTGCTTAACGCTATGGCACACGCACAAAAACATGGTATTAATATTACGGCTTTAGGCGGATTTTCCTCGATTATTTTTGAAAATTTTAAGTTGGAACAGTTTAGCCAAGTCCGGAACATCAAACTAGAGTTTGAACGCTTCACTACAGGAAACACTCATACTGCTTATATAATTAGTCGGCAGGTAGAACAAGCATCAAAACAGCTGGGAATCGATCTCTCAAAAGCAACAGTTGCTATATGTGGTGCAACAGGTGATATTGGCAGTGCAGTTACACGTTGGCTAGATGCGAGAACAGATGTCAAAGAACTTCTACTAATAGCGCGTGACCAAGAACGTCTCAAAGAGTTACAAAGCGAACTGGGGCGAGGGAAAGTCATGACTTTGAGCGAAGCACTACCCCAAGCTGATATTGTGGTTTGGGTTGCCAGTATGCCCAAAGGCGTGGAAATTGAACCTACCATTTTGAAACAACCATGTTTGTTAATTGATGGTGGTTATCCTAAAAATTTAGCGACAAAAATTCAGCATCCTGGCGTACATGTGTTAAATGGTGGAATTGTAGAGCATTCCCTAGATATTGACTGGAAAATTATGAAAATTGTCAATATGGACGTACCAGCACGCCAGTTGTTTGCTTGTTTTGCTGAATCAATGCTGCTGGAATTTGAGAAGTTGTACACGAACTTTTCATGGGGACGCAATCAGATTACCGTAGACAAAATGGAGCAGATTGGTCGGGTGTCAGTGAAACATGGATTTAGACCGTTGTTGGTTTAATCATATTGGTCATTAGTCATTAGTCATTGGTCATTTGCTTCACACAAAGCGCAAAGTCGAGCCACTGCTACCTTAGCGCCCTGGGTCGGAATCTTGTGGCGTTGAGCCAAGGTTTCCTTAGATCGGACGGCAGTTCCTTTAAGCGGGGGAACCCCGCCAACGGACTGCCTCAACTTTGTAAGAGAGGACAAAGAACAAATGACAAAGGACAAAAAACAAATGACTAATGACAAAAAATAGATATTTCGTAACTCATAACTCCTACGATGGTAACTACTGAACGTAAACCGCTACTGTTGGATTTTGAAAAGCCCCTAGCAGAACTTGCAACTCGAATCGACCAAATTCGGCAACTTGCTGAAGAAAATGGCGTCGATGTTTCTGGTCAAATTCGTCAACTAGAAACACGCGCTATGCAACTGCGTGAGGAAATTTTTAGTAGTTTATCCCCATCTCAGCGTTTGCAAGTCGCTCGTCATCCGCGTCGCCCCAGTACTCTCGATTACATTCAAGCAATTAGTGATGAATGGATGGAGTTGCATGGCGATCGCTGTGGCGGTGACGATCCAGCTTTAGTTGGTGGTGTTGGGCGTCTGAGTGGACAACCTGTGGTGATGTTGGGTCATCAAAAAGGCCGCGATACTAAGGATAATATTGCCCGCAATTTTGGTATGCCTTACCCTGGCGGCTATCGCAAAGCATTGCGCTTGATGGAACATGCCAATAAGTTTGGGATGCCGATTTTAACTTTTATCGACACGCCGGGGGCTTGGTCTGGGGTAGAAGCGGAACACCAAGGTCAAGGAGAAGCGATCGCCTATAACTTGCGGGAAATGTTTTGCCTAGATGTGCCAATTATCTGCACAGTCATTGGTGAAGGCGGTTCTGGCGGCGCACTCGGTATCGGTGTTGGCGATCGTCTATTGATGTTTGAACACTCAGTTTATACCGTCGCTACGCCTGAAGCCTGTGCCGCCATTTTGTGGAAAGATGCTGCCAAAGCTCCCCAAGCCGCCGTCGCTCTCAAAATTATTTCCCACGACCTCAAAAATTTAGGAATTATTGACCAGATATTGCCCGAACCCATCGGTGGCGCTCATGCCGACCCCTTGAAAGCTGCTACGACGCTCAAGCAAGTGCTGTTAGAAAATTTGGAGGAACTTAACCGTTTAACCGCTCCCGAACGCCGCCAACTGCGCTACGAAAAATTTCGCAAAATTGGTGTTTTTACAGAAGTTGCTTATTAGCAGCAGTTGATAATGATTAATTAGCCGAATAGCAATGCTATAATTGCCTATGGTGATTAAAGATTTTTTAACAATCTGATTAGCCATAGGCATTGGCATATTTGGCAAATCTACTTAATTTGATTGAGTGGCTTTTATATTATTAACTAATTTACTTTGACTCTAGCGGGTGATTTCTCAGGTAATAATTTGTAGTCTTTACTGGAAAATCCATAAAATACCAACTATTCCATAGCAAACTAGCAGTTGCTCTCTGAAAATCCAATGATTTTTAAATTCCTTTAATCTATCGAAACCCAAAGATGAGAATAATTGGGTAGTAATAGAGTTTGGGAATTGCCAAAAAATTGAGAGACACCATGAGTGCTGAGCAAAAACGACGCGCCCTAATTACAGGGGCAAGTAGTGGAATTGGCAGAGCGGCGGCTTTAGCCTTTGCAAAGGCGGGAATAGATGTCGCTTTGGTCAGCCGTTCTTTGGATAAGTTAGAGGCGGTAAGAGAAGCTCTAGAGCATACAGAGGTAGAAGCAAAAGCTTACGCTTTAGATTTAGGGCAAATCTCCCAAGTAAAAGAAAAGATTCAAGCGATCGCCCTTGACTTTGGTGATATAGATATTTTAGTGAACAATGCTGGCATAGCGTATACAGGTAGTTTGAGTGAAACTCCCCCCTATAAATGGCAGCAGGTAATTAACCTGAATCTCACCAGTGTATGTCAGTGTATTACGGGGATACTACCATTAATGCGCGATCGGGGCAGAGGCACAATTATTAACATCGCCTCCATTGTCGGCAAGCAACCATTTCCCTATTGGGGAGCATACAACGTCAGCAAAGCTGGTTTAATTGCCCTCTCCCAAACCTTGGCACAAGAAGAACGCATCTACGGCATTCGTGTCACAACCATCTGTCCTGGGGCAGTCAATACCGAAATTTGGGATGCACAGACACTTAATGCCAATTTAGACCATTCCAAAATGTTAACTGCAGAAACTGTAGCTCAGTCAATCCTCTACACAGTTCTATTACCACAACAGGCAGTTATTGATGAATTGACCATAATGCCTACTATAGGCACACTCTAACTTCTCATTTGTTCTTTGTTTAAAGCAAATAACCAATGACAAATGACCAATGACAAAATCATAACCAAGATTGAATCATGACTACCGCTAGTTCCAACGGTTCCAATTACTCTCAATCGCCTTTAATTCCCGACTTAGCAGAAGCCATAACTCCACGACCCGATCGCAATACGCACAATGGGAGACAGGCAGATCTATTCCCGCCAAAAGAGGAACAGATGGAGCAGATGATGGATGCTGTGCGGACACTTATATTGGGCGTTGGAGAAGACCCGGAACGTGAGGGACTCCTCAAAACACCAAAACGAGTAGCTGAGGCGATGCGGTTTCTAACTAGCGGCTACAACCAATCCCTCGAAGAACTCGTTAATGATGCCATCTTTGATGAAGGGCATAATGAGATGGTACTAGTGCGAGATATTAATTTCTTTAGTCTGTGCGAACATCACATGTTGCCATTTATGGGTAGAGCGCACGTTGCTTACATTCCCAATCAAAAAGTTGTGGGACTGAGTAAACTAGCTAGAATTGTCGAGATGTATTCCCGCCGCCTACAAGTACAAGAGAGATTAACCCGCCAAATTGCTGAAGCGATTCAGACTATTCTCGAACCTAAAGGTGTTGCCGTTGTCATGGAAGCTACTCATATGTGCATGGTGATGCGGGGAGTCCAAAAACCAGGTTCTTCAACTGTCACTAGCGCAATGGTTGGTGTGTTTCAAGAAGAACACAAAACTCGTGAAGAATTGTTTAATTTGATTCGCCACCAAGCAACGTTTTTTTAGCAAATGGGGCATTGGGCGAACAGGAGGTGTGGGAGGTGTGGGAGGATGGGGAAGAAATCTTGCCCCTCTCTCCCCATCTCCCCACACTCCCCCATCTCCTCATCTCCCCACACTCCCCCATCTCCTCATCCCCCCACTCCCTGCTCTCTACTCTTTAGTCGCTCAAACAAGAGTGCTACTTTATCTAAATCCTTATCTCCAGGTGCGTTCTCCAGCCCACTAGATAAATCAATACCGCTAGGATTTAGCTGACTTAAAGCTTGGACAATATTATCTGCTGTTAATCCTCCAGCTAAAAACCAAGGGCAATTGGGACTAAATTGTTGTAGCATCGTCCAATCTAAGGTTTTGCCTGTGCCACCGAGCTGTTGTGGATGATAGGCATCAAGTAGTAAAGTATCTACGTATTGTATGTAATCAGTTATTGTCTTAAGATGCTCAAAATTACGAATTCTAAATGCCTTGAGTATTTCAATCTTAGGCAAAGCTTGACGTAATTGGTAGCAAAATTCTGGCGATTCATCTCCGTGTAACTGGACACCAGTTAGCCCAGAATCAATAACTACCTGCTTGATTTCCCCAAAAATAGTGTTGGCAAAAACACCAATTTTGTCAATATTTTCGGGTAATTGTGCCACTAATGCTCGAATTTGGCTTGTGGTAACGTAGCGAGGGGAGGTAGGTACACAAATAAACCCTAGTGCCGTTGCGCCAAGAGAGGCGATCGCTATAGATTGCTCTGGTTGAGTGATGCCGCAAATCTTAACGCGCATGAAAACTTCACAAATTTAAAATAATTATTAGAAAAGTCTAGACTATCTAAAAAACTTTTGCGCCTGCTAATTTTATAATCTTGTAGGTCTACATTAACTTTCCATTTAGGAGACACAAAGTTGATTTTATCTACTTTACTAGCAGTAGCGGCATCTGTTCCTCCAACACCCGCATGGACTCCCAAAACAGCGATCGCTATCAGCATTAGTAGCTTAGTAGTTCTTTTACTAAGTACTAAGATTGAAAAACCCTTAGTTGGCCCCAAATTCCCGATTCTGCCGATCAGTGTTCCAACATTCGTTGCTGCAATGGCTTTAGGTCATATCATCGGCGTTGGCATTATTTTGGGATTGACTAACATCGGCGGTCGCCTGTAGGTAATGAATCAAACAAGCCTTGTTTGTAAGTTGCATTGACGATTCTGGTTCTCTTTCCTCTAAAAAAGAGATGAGGGAGTCAAGAGTGTGTGGAGTGTGGGCGGGGTGGGAGATGCTAAAAAAGCTTCCTAGTAGCCCTCTGACGCTTCCCACTCACCACTCCCCTACCTCTTTGCCCTCCTTAGAGTTCTGCTCCCAGGCATAATTGTCTATTTTAGAAATTAGAGCATTTGATAACTGAGCATGAATTTAGGGATGTTTAAAATATATATAAGAAATTTTACAAAATATTACGGAGTTAAAGCCATTAGAAATATTTAGTTTTAGGACAATATAATGCAAACAAATTGGAAAATTGGGTCTTTATTTGGAATTCCCCTATTTTTAGACCCGTTGTGGTTTGTGATTTTGGCATTGGCAACTCTGAATTTTGGGGTAGCTTACCAAGAATGGGGGAATGCTATAGCTTGGAGTGCAGGAATAGTCATGGCACTGCTGCTATTTGCTTCAGTGCTGTTACATGAGTTGGGTCACAGCTTGGTAGCCCGATCGCAAGGAATTAAAGTTAACTCTATTACCTTGTTTTTGTTTGGCGGCATCGCGGCGATCGAAGAAGAATCAAAAACTCCAGTACAAGCGTTTCAAGTAGCGATTGCTGGCCCTTCGGTGAGTATCATCCTATTTTTCCTGCTGCGTTTGCTGGCTGGTGTTTTACCTGATACTAGTCCCGTCACTATGATGGTGGGAGATTTGGCAAGAATTAACTTGGTAGTGGCGCTATTTAACATGATTCCCGGTTTACCTCTAGATGGAGGACAAGTGTTAAAAGCAGCGCTATGGCAAGTAACAGGTAATCGTTTCCAAGCTGTACACTGGGCTGCAAGAGCAGGGCAAATTTTAGGATACGGAGCGATCGCTTTCGGATTTGTCATAGATTTCGTTACCAGGGAGTTAGTACTTGGCTTGTGGATTGCCCTATTGGGTTGGTTTGCTGTTCGTAATGCCAGCACCTATGACAATGTGACCACATTGCAAGAAAGCTTGTTAAAAGTGGTAGCAGCCGATGCCATGACCCGCGACTATCGGGTAGTTGATGCTGACCAGACATTGCGTTCCTTTGCTGATTTATATCTACTAGAAACTGCCCCTTTACAAGTTTATTTTGCTGCTTCTGATGGACGTTATCGGGGTTTGGTTTCTATAGACGATTTGCGTTTAATCGAAAGGAGTCAATGGGAAACCCAAACTGTACACAACATCGCGCGTCCCTTAACAGAAATACCTCATGTTGCCGAATCCACATCTTTAGCAGAGGTAATTAACAAGCTAGAAAATCAGCACTTACCTTGGATTACCGTACTTTCTCCTGCTGGCACCGTCGCTGGTGTCATTGACCGGGGAGATATTGTGTCGGCACTAGCGCAAAAATTAAATTTGCGGATAACAGATGCTGAAATCAAACATATTAAACAAGAAGGTAGCTATCCGCCTGGATTGCAACTTGGATCGATTGCCAAATCCACAAAAAATTAACTGTCATACCTTTGTCATAGTTTTGCAATAGATTCGTCAAAAACCTGTGTGATATTTAATTTGGTATTTGGTTACAAAATGCTTTTTTTGGGTTCGAGGTAGGGTCACCTACCTTTTTTCATTTTTAACTAGCTTGAAAATAGGGCATTGGGCGAACAGAAAGTGTGGGAGGGGTGGGAGGTGTGGGAGGATGGGGAAGAAATTTTTCTCCCCACACTCCCTCATCTTCCTCATCTCCTCATCCCCCTACATAACATAAAATGTAAGTACGTGATATACTACGTCTCTCACTTACCCTGGTTTTATGGGACTGCCAATTGTTGCTATTATCGGACGCCCAAATGTGGGCAAATCCACCCTAGTTAATCGTCTCGCCGGGGAACAAACGGCGATTGTCCATGATGAACCGGGAGTGACACGCGATCGCACTTACATCCGAGCTTACTGGAACGATCGCGACTTTTTGGTGGTAGACACTGGTGGTTTAGTTTTTAATGATGATACTGAATTTTTGCCACTGATTCGCCAACAGGCATTGACAGCGCTTACAGAAGCGAGTGCCGCCATTTTTGTAGTCGATGGTCAAATTGGCCCTACCTCAGCAGATCGAGAAATTGCTGAATGGTTGCGCCAACAACCTGTACCAGTCTTACTAGCTGTAAATAAATGTGAATCCCCAGAACAAGGTTTAATCCAAGCTGTGGAATTTTGGGAATTGGGATTAAACGAACCGTACCCCGTCTCTGCCATTCATGGCAGTGGTACAGGAGATTTACTTGATGAGTTAATTAATCACATACCGCCCGTTGGAGAAGTCCCAGAAAATAACGAAATCAAAGTAGCAATTGTGGGACGCCCAAATGTGGGTAAATCTAGTTTACTCAATGCTTTTGTTGGAAAAGAAAGGGCAATTGTTAGCCCAATTTCTGGTACAACCCGCGATGCAATTGATACCGTAGTTGAGCGGGACGGACAAACCTATCGCTTGATTGACACTGCCGGCATTCGCAAGAAGAAACAAATAGAATACGGCACAGAGTTTTTTAGCATTAACCGGGCTTTCAAAGCGATTCGCCGCGCTGATGTGGTTTTATTAGTACTAGATGCTTTAGATGGAGTCACAGAGCAAGACCAAAAATTAGCTGGACGAATTATCGAAGAAGGTCGAGCTTGCATCATCGTAGTTAATAAGTGGGATGCAGTGGAAAAAGACTCTTACACGATCTACGACTACGAAAAAAGTTTACAAGCGCGGTTACATTTTACTGAATGGGCAGAAACAATATTTGTCAGTGCTTTAAAAGGGCAACGGGTAGAAAAGATTTTAGATTTCGTCAAAATAGCGGCTGAGTCACACAAACGCCGTGTTAGCACATCAGTGATTAATGAAGTTTTAACAGACGCACTGAGCTGGCATTCACCCCCAGCATCGCGTGGTGGGCGTCAAGGCAAAATTTATTATGGTACACAAGTAAGTACCCAACCACCTACCATTGCTTTATTTGTCAATGATGCCAAACGCTTTAACGACAACTACCGCCGCTACATAGAGCGACAATTTCGGCAACAACTAGGATTTAAAGGTAGCCCTATTCGTTTACTCTGGCGGAGCAAAAAAGTTCGTGACGTTGAAAGTGGTAATGTCAATAGAGCAACACGCGTGTAATAATTGTCACTTGTCATTTGTTATTTGTCATTTGTCCTTTGTCCTTTGTCCTTGGTTAAATGATGAGTTTTAACTAATGACCAATGACCCATGACCCTTCGGGTTCGCCAGTTGCTCATGGGGGAAACCCCCAAGACCGCACTGGCTCACCAATGACCAACGACCAATGACTATTGACAAAACATGGATTTACTGCGATCGCTGCCACTTGGACTTTATTTAGAACAACCCCAAACTTGGTTGCATAAAATCGATCCGCGAGTCAAGTTTGCTTGGTTAATAAGTTTTTTAACCAGCTATATATTAGCCAACAACTATTGGCGGGTGTTGCTGGTGGTAATATTAATCGTTACGACCTTATTTGCAAGGATTCCCCAACGAGTATGGCGGCAGCAAATGGGATGGTTATTGATGCTATCATTTTTTGTCCTAGCGATCGCAGCCATCAGTCCTGATGGAATGGGTATAGATTATCAGCCACGTTTGCCAGCAAACGAACAAATATTAACCCAGCCAGCAAACTCGAATAATCCTATTCAACAAGCAAGCACTCATCAAAAATATAGCTACGTGCTATTTCAAAAAGGTGCAGCTAGAATAACTCGCCACTCCTTAGATTTGGGGATAAGCCTAAGTGCGATTATATTTACCGTGATTTATAGCACTAACCTGTATTTACTGACAACCGCACCAGAAGAAATTACATCTGGCATAGAAAGCTTGATGCAACCCTTGCGGCGTTTGAAGCTGCCCGTTACAGAAATTACTTTAACTTTAACTTTATCTTTGCGCTTTATTCCCCTGGTTTTAGAAGAAGTACAAAACTTATTTCGCTCTGTAATGACAAGGGCGATTAATTGGAAAAAGCTGGGATTAAAAGGAGCATTTAAGCTTTGGATGACAGTTGCAGAGAGATTGTTAGACAATCTGCTCTTACGAGCCGAACAAATGGCCAATGCAATGGTTGTAAGGGGTTTTACCAGTCCTAACGAACATCGAGTTCAGTGGCATGATTTACGATTAAAAGCCCTTGACTGGTTTGCTATTGCGACTTTAGTCTTATTCTGGGGAATACGACTAGCTGTAGGAACTAAAGTCTAATTTGCCATCCTTGAAAATCGAAAGTTTCTAAACAGTATGATGAAGGCTTGGTATTGGCGATCGCTACCCTTAAAAGAGCGCACGGGTTCGGAAGTTTTTGCTGCCTTGTTTCGCCCCACCACCGCAACGGGAATTGCTACCCTACTGGAAAGTCCCTATCCAACACCAATCGAACATCCCCAGCTCAGTCGATATTCTATCTGTGCAGGCGCTCCTCGCCTAGTGGATGGCGTCCCACAGATGTGGACACCAAAGCTAGGAGAGGTTTTTCCCTTGTTAGAACAGTTGTTGCAGCAGACGGATGAGCCAGATGAGGGAGATAGGGAGATAAGGAGATGGGGAGATGAGGGAGTGTGGGGAGAGAGGGGGGAAAGATTTCTTCCCCATCCTCCCACCCCTCCCACACTTCCAATACCCAATGCCCCACCTCACCTCCCTTTTAGCGGTGGTTGGCTGGGTTGGCTGGGCTACGATGTCGCATGGGAAATTGAACAGCTACCTACTACTAAAATTGATCCCCTACCATTTCCCGTAGCTTTTTGGTACGAACCAGATTGTTTTGCTGTTTTAGATCACACCGAACAAATTCTTTGGTTAGCTGCTAGCGATCGCACTGAACTCAATAAGCTACAGGAAAAATTGGATAACAGGCAAGGAGATAACGACAACAACGTAGAATTCTCTCCCTTATCTGGCTCATCTGGCTCATCTGCTCCTGTCTTTTTGACATCACAGGCAGATTATGAAGCAACTGTCAACCAGGTGAAAAAATATATTCAAGCTGGAGACATTTTTCAGGCAAATCTGTCATTGCGATTTCAAGCGTCTACAGCAACTTCTGGTTGGGAAATTTACCAAGCCTTGCAAAAAATCAATCCTTCTCCTTTTGCCAGCTATTGGCAAACGCCTTGGGGGGAAGTGATGAGTTGTTCGCCGGAACGATTAGTATTGTTGCAAAATAGACAAGCGCAAACCAGACCGATCGCCGGAACGCGATCGCGTGGTGCAAACCCAGAACAAGATAGGCAACTGGCACAAGATTTACTCAGCAACACCAAAGAACGTGCAGAACACATCATGCTCGTGGATTTGGAACGCAATGATTTAGGGCGAGTTTGTGAATGGGGAAGTGTTGTTGTAGACGAATTGCTGACAATTGAGCGATATAGCCATGTGATGCATCTTGTCAGCAACATCAAAGGTACTTTAAAAGGCGAATGCCTACAGCACGGCGAAGCCGAACGCACCACCATTGATTTGATTCGCGCCACCTTCCCAGGCGGCACAATTACAGGTTGTCCTAAAATCCGTTGCATGGAAATTATCGAAGAACTAGAACCCGTGCGACGCAGCTTATTCTATGGTTCCTGTGGCTATTTAGATTGGCGCGGTAATTTAGACTTAAATATCTTAATCCGTACCCTGCTACTAGCCCCTGGGAAGGAAGATGGAGGAGATGGGGCAATGGGTATTGGAGGGGTGGAAGGTGTGGGAGGATGGGGAAGAAATCTTTCCCCCCTCTCTCCCCACACTCCCCACACTCCCCACACTCCCCACACTCCCTCATCTCCCTCATCTCCCCACTACCCCTCTCCACTCAACATTGTCTGGGGACAAGTTGGCGCCGGAATTGTTGCAGACAGCGACCCTGAGAGAGAATGGTATGAATCTCTGCACAAAGCTCAGGCGCAGTTGGCAGCGCTGAAAATACTGAATAATCAATAAGGGAATTGGGAATCAGGCATTGGGTATTGGAAGTGTGGGAGGGATGGGAGGTGTGGGAGGATGGGGAAGAAATCTTTCCCCTCTCTCTCCCCACACTCCCCACACTCCCTCATCTCCCTCATCTTTCTCATCTCCTCATCTCCTCATCTCCTGTATACACAATGCCCAATGCCCATTCACATGACCTAATTTTGCTCCATTAGGCGACAGTTGTGGCAGTATGGAAAGAAGTTAGAAAGTTGGCTTTTGCCCTTGGGATGTTTATCGGGTGTTTTCCCATGCTACGCCAAACTTTCAACAACTTCCGCTTCACTACCACTAGCTTAATCTGCTTCCTTAAAAACTAGATCGAGGTCTTCAAAACCACAGTTTCGCACTTTAAGAAAATATTCTGACGAATGTTGGTATTATCGTCTGAATGTTTGGAATGAACTGCGAAAGCATATACATACTCCCACCTTGACTATTAAATGAATCCAGAAAACGCAGAAACTTACATAAATCATCCAACTTGGGGTTTACTTTACAAAATCTGTATGGTTGATGAAAACCAGGATCTGTTCACGACACTTTATGCCCAGCGGTTATTTTTTTTGGTAGCAAATGACATTAAAGGTATTAAGTTCCAGCCTATAGGACGCACCGAAGCTAGAATGATGTTGGAAAATCGCTTACGTACTCTGCGTCGCGGTGGGCAATCTCAGGAGTACGATCAGCTTCAGAGTGTTTTCCAACGCACCTTCCAATGAACAGTTCGATTTACGAACGTATTGTTACCATTCGCTCCTCACTGCCAACTTCAGTCAGATTGATTGCTGTTAGCAAGCAAGTTTCTGCTGAAGCGATTCGGTCTGCCTATGCCGCAGGAATTCGTGATTTTGCAGAGAGTCGTATCCAAGAAGCCAGTATTAAGCAAGCCCAGTTGCATGACTTATCGGATATTACTTGGCACTTTATTGGACATTTGCAAAGCAATAAAGCCAAAAAAGCCATTGAACAATTCCACTGGATTCACTCCGTAGATAATTTAAAGTTGGCAGTGCGCTTAGAACAATTGGCGCAACAGCTGGGAGTCAGCCCCCAAGTTTGCTTGCAAGTAAAAATTCTCCCAGATCCCAACAAGTCGGGTTGGAGTGTGCCAGAACTTTTGGCTGATTTACCCGCCCTGAATCAATGCAAAACTTTACAAATTCAAGGTTTGATGACAATTCCGCCTTCCGGATTGGATGAGGTGGAAATTCTGAGTGTGTTTAATCGATGTCGTCAACTGGCAAAAGAAATCCAAGAGCAAAACTGGTCGCAGATAAAAATGCAGCACCTATCTATGGGTATGTCAGGAGACTACGAACTGGCAGTGCAAGCAGGCACAACGATGGTACGATTAGGAACCATCTTGTTTGGCGATCGCCTTTAGCATACTGGTTATCAGCCTTATGGTTAAGTATTAATTAGAGATTGGGATTTGATGACAACAATTTTGTAACAGACTGGTGCAATTAGAAACAAAGGATATAGTATTGACAAGAGCAATCGCTAAGTAAAATTCGGGTAACAAAGAACTTTCCTTCGGACAAACCTTAGGATATAATCTTGACTCATTATTATGTTTAGGCGATGCACAGACCTTGCTAAAAGTGTCGGTTCATCGCCAAAGCCCGTAGTACAGGCTACAAATAGCAATATATTTGCTGAAGTATCCACCCATGTAGCGATCGCAGATGGCTAAATTAATCCCAAGCCAAGTCAATACCGGCTATTCGCACCAGGAGAGTACACAATGAACAACATCTTTTCCAAACTCAGAGACTTTGTAGGTCTAAATGAGCAAGTGGAATACGAATACTACGAAGAAGAACCAGATACAGATAATAATTACCAAAATCTGTATCAGCAAGAAAATCCCCAACCAGTGCCACAAGAAACCCCAGCAACTCAAAATCGACGTTGGCGGGAACCAGTGCCTACAATGGGAGAAGAAATCGCAACAGGGTCAAAGCCAATGGGGAATGTGATTGGTATGCCAGGAGCAATTAACGGAATTTCGGAAGTTTTAGTACTCGAACCACGAACCTTTGAAGAAATGCCTCAGGCAATTCAAGCGTTGCGAGAACGCAAGTCAGTGGTATTAAACCTGACAATCATGGACCCAGATCAAGCTCAGCGAGCAGTAGATTTTGTAGCAGGTGGTACTTACGCCCTAGATGGACATCAAGAGCGCATCGGTGAGAGTATCTTTTTGTTTACGCCCAGCTGTGTACAAGTTAGCACCCAAGGTGGGGTTCTTCATGAAGTACCGCAACCACCAGCCCGTCCTTCTCGTCCCCCAAGTTCTTCATCTTCAAATCAAAATTGGGGCAACGAACCTAACCGGATGGCACAATAAAGTTAAATTAGTCTTTTGTCCTTTGTCCTTTGTCATTTGTTAGTTAACAATAAACAATGACTGATGACCAATGACAAATGATTAATGACCAATGACAAATGACTAATGACTATTAAATTTGGTTTAATTGGTGGCGGGGTAATGGGAGAATCGCTCTTATCCCGCCTTATTGCGCTTGGAATTTATCAATCCTCAGAAGTCATAGTTAGCGAACCGCTACCCTCACGCCAGAATTTTTTAAAACAGCACTATAATGTTGCTGTAACTACGGATAGTAGCGAGGTTTTCACCCAAGCCAAAGAAGTTGTCTTTTTGGCAATAAAACCCCAAGTATTGAGTACGATCGCTCAAGAATTAGCACATATTGAGATTCGGAATCCAGAACACTCACCCTTGATTATTTCCATCTTGGCGGGTGTACCTTTAAGTCAGTTAGAAGCTGCATTTGTGCAATTGCCAGTAATCAGAGCAATGCCCAACACGCCAGCAACAGTGGGAGCTGGAGTTACCGCGATTTGTTCGGGTGCATACACCAACTATAAGCATTACCAAATAGCACATCAAGTTTTTGAAGCGGTGGGGGAAGTCGTAGAAGTTCCAGAAGTGCTGATGGATGCAGTTACAGGGCTATCTGGTAGCGGCCCAGCTTACGTGGCACTCTTGGTAGAAGCACTTGCTGACGGTGGAGTAGCCGCAGGTTTACCCAGAGTCATTGCCAATCAACTAGCTTTGCAAACTGTATTGGGAACAGCGAAACTGTTGCAGGAAACCAAAATACACCCAGCAGAACTTAAAGACCGCGTTACTAGTCCTGGTGGTACAACAATTGCCGGGATTGCCAAGCTAGAACAAGCAGGATTTCGCTCAGGTTTAATTGAAGCAGTCAAAGCTGCTACAGAGCGATCGCAAGAACTGGGAAAATAAATAAGAGTCCTTTGTCATTAGTCATTTGTCCTTTGTGAAAAACTAATGACTGATGACAAATGACTAATAACGAAGTTGACAAAAGACTCGTTAGTATAGTAGACAATCTGGTTGCAAATGTGATTGAGTGAATTATCCCGCGCCGTCTCCTGAACTTGACCTCAGGTCGATATTTCCCTTTGAACTGGATCTGTTCCAGAAAGATGCGATCGCATCCCTCAATGCTGGACGTTCCGTAGTAGTATGTGCGCCTACAGGTTCGGGCAAAACGTTAGTAGGGGAATATGCCATTTATCGCGCCCTGTCGCGAGGAAAACGTGTGTTTTACACTACTCCCCTGAAGGCGCTGTCGAATCAAAAATTACGTGACTTTCGAGAAAAATTCGGATTCGATTTGGTGGGACTGTTAACTGGAGATGCTTCTATTAACAGGGATGCACCAATTTTGGTGATGACCACAGAAATTTTCCGAAATATGCTTTATGGTACGCCTATTGGGCAAGTCGGCATCTCATTAGTAGACGTTGAGGCAGTGGTGCTAGATGAGTGCCACTACATGAACGATCGCCAACGTGGTACAGTTTGGGAAGAATCAATCATTTACTGTCCCCGTGAAATTCAACTAGCAGCCCTTTCAGCCACGGTTGCCAATAGCGATCAACTCACCGACTGGCTCAATCGCGTTCACGGGCCAACAGACCTGATTTACTCCGATTTTCGCCCAGTACCTTTGGAATTCCACTTTTGCAATCCCAAAGGATTATTTCCTCTGCTGAATGATAGTAAAACCAAAATTAACCCCCGTTTGGCAAATCGTGGCAAAAGAAGACAAGGCGATCGGGGGAAAGCTGGTAGACCAGAAGCTCCTAGCATAATTTATACCTTGAGCCACTTGCAGCAACGGGATATGCTACCAGCCATTTACTTTATCTTCAGCCGCCGGGGATGTGATAAAGCAGTAGCAGAAGTGGGTGATTTATGGCTGGTAAATAATGAAGAGTCCCAAATTTTACGGGAACAAATTGATGAGTTTTTAAACCGTAATCCGGAAGCAGGGCGTTCTGGACAAATTGCTCCCTTGTACCGCGGAATTGCCGCCCACCACGCTGGGATTTTACCTGCATGGAAAGCACTCGTAGAAGAACTATTTCAGCAAGGGCTGATTAAAGTCGTATTTGCCACCGAGACACTGGCAGCCGGAATTAATATGCCCGCCCGGACAACAGTAATTTCTACCCTTTCCAAGCGTACTGACACCGGACACCGCCTGCTGAACGCTTCTGAATTTCTGCAAATGGCGGGACGCGCCGGCCGCCGGGGAATGGATAAACAAGGTCATGTGGTGACAGTGCAAACTCCCTTTGAAGGAGCCAAAGAAGCTGCATATTTAGCAACATCCAAGCCAGATCCCCTAGTCAGCCAGTTTACGCCCAGTTACGGCATGGTACTCAACTTGCTGCAAACCCATACCATAGAGCAAGCCAGGGAACTGATAGAACGCAGTTTTGGGCAGTACATGGCCACCTTGCATTTAAGACCAGAATACGATGAGATTGCAGAATTACAAGCACAATTAGCCCAATTACACGAGCAAATCGCCGCTGTTGATGAAAATGAACTGGCTATTTATGAGAAATTGCGCCAACGCTTGAAAGTGGAACGCCAAATCTTGAAAACCCTGCAACAACAAGCGCACTTAGATAGACAAGAACAATTGGCGATGATGTTGGGCTTTGCAGTCTCAGGAACTCTGTTGAGTCTCAAAGGCAAAAATATCCCAGTGTCTTCACCTATAACCGCAGTGTTAGTAGGAAAAACGCCCGATTCTGGTGAAGCTCCTTACTTGGTATGCTTGGGATACGATAACCGTTGGTATGTGGCAAGCACAACGGATGTAGTCGATTTGTATGCGGAACTGCCGCGAGTTGAAGTGCCACCTGAGGTGCTACCACCAGCAGAAATGCTCTTGAAACCGGGACAGTCACAACTTGGTAGTCAAGAAACATTTGCGATCGCTACCCAGATTCCCAATCCGGTAGAGTCTTTATATATGGCACCAGAAGTAGCCGAACAACTCAGTCGTGTTACTGCTATTCAAGAGCAAGTAGAAGCTCATCCGGTACATCAATTAGGTAATGTGGCAACGATTTTCAAACGCCGCGCCCGCTATGTCGAACTAGAAGCCGAACTCGAAGAGTTGCAAGGGGTAGTAGAGCAACAGTCACAACGTCATTGGGAAGAGTTTCTCAATTTAATTGCAATTCTGCAACACTTTGGTGCATTGGATAACTTAGTACCCACACAATTAGGGCAAATCGCTGCTGCCATTCGCGGTGAAAATGAATTGTGGCTGGGTTTAGTATTTGCTTGTGGTGAATTGGACAACTTAGATCCGCACCATTTAGCAGCCGCCGCCGCCGCTTTGGTGACAGAAACTCCGCGCCCAGATAGTAAGGTTAACTTTGACCTCAGTAATGAAGTCACAGAAGCTTTAGCAAAATTGCGGGGAATTCGTCGCCAAATGTTCCAATTACAACGGCGGTATAACGTAGCATTACCTATATGGCTGGAGTTTGAGTTAATTGCCTTAGTGGAACAATGGGCGTTGGGTATGGAGTGGACACAACTGTGCGAAAACACCAGCTTGGATGAAGGCGATGTAGTGAGAATTTTACGCCGGACATTGGATTTATTATCGCAGATACCCCATGTTCCCCATTTACCAGACTCCTTCCAACGTAATGCTTATCGGGCAATGCAGCTGATTGACAGATTCCCTGTGAATGAAGTGGTTGAATGAAGAGAAGGTTAGGACGTGGAGACACGAGGATAAAAGGACACAAGGACATATCTAATCCCGTACTGTCTCTATCTTTGCGTCCCCGCGTCTTCTTCTCTCTGGTGTGTAATTAAAAATGCTTTTTTGGTTTGTATATTTTATACCAAACTTAGGATAAGTAGTATTGTTTGAAATTCCTGGAACAGCTTTGTGATTAAGGCTTTTAATCCAAAATCTCAAATCTCAAATCCAAAATTGGTATTTAGATATAGTCACATCTACGAAGCTATCAAGATGTTGTTAACAGTCTATTAGGAGTTCTTGCCAGCCATTGACGCTTTTGAAGCCTAATATACTAAGTTTCCAGTACCGCGTAACTGACGTAAAGAATTTATACAATATGGACAGTCACAACCAAATAATTTAATTGCTGCATCACTTTCCTCATCAGTAAAGTTCAACATAGCAATATTCTGATCTGACATTGAAGTGACAATGGTTGTGGTACGTTGTTTAGAAGTATAGGGTTGCTTTCTTTCTGAATCTCGAATGCATATAAAATCGGTTCCACCATGTGGGTTAGTGATACAGGTACGACCGTCTTGTGTGTGCATTAATCGCTGACTAATACTAGCATGGGCAGGATGAAATACTCCCAGGGTGGAGATCAGCGAAGTAAAAATTGTGGAAGTGGAAAGCAAATTCAGGATTAATTTTCTGTTCATCAGTTTCCCAATAAAATGTTTCTGAACGCTAAGGCTATCCGATTAATAGTTAGAGGTCAAGTGACCTTTTATCTATTTTTATCTCTACAATCAAAAATTTATCAGATTTTTAACTCTCAATTCATTAGAATTCGGGACTAGTATTTTTGCTTAGCGGTTAGTACTTTCAAGTCAGAAGATAAAAGCTGATGATTTTACTGATTGAAATTTTACATTTAATTATGCTTATCTACTTAATTTTGTATGTTTATTATTCCCAGTTTTCACATTTTTTTATCAAATGAATGCGTAATTTGATACTAAAAATGGGTATTACAAATAAGTGTTTGAGATGAAATAGGATTGTAATGATGATTTTAAGCTTGAGAAAGATTGCTGCTGTGTCTGCTGTATTTTTATTAGTTGGGGTTAGCAGCTTTCAAAAGTCAGCAGTAGCCACTCTCAACAATCAGTCCCAACTGATAGCACAAGGACAGAATAGAATTCAGTTGCATCCAGTTTTTAAGTCGATTTTGCCTAAACTAAAGCAAAAAACTCAAATCAAGATTTTATTACCAAAGTTTATTCCTGAGTCCGATGGGCAAAACCCAATTTACGCAATTATAGAAACTGCTAGCCCAAAAAAGTACGATATCTTACTTGGTTTCAGTCCTGACTGCAATGGTGGAACTGCTTGTCGTTTAGGTGTGCTTTCTGCTGAAGCGGTAACCCGCAAAACACCGCGCCTGACTGGTAAACCTATGTCCTTAGCTAAGGGTATTACTGGCTACTTTGTAGATTTTAGTTGTGGTGCTAATTGTTCAGATGCTACCTTGACTTGGCGACAACAGGGTGTGCAATATACTGTGGGATTGAAAGCAGGCGATCGCACTTCTTTGGTGAAAATGGCTAATTCTGCAATTAATCCCTGAATACGCACTACCAATTACTCAACAGCCGTAACAATTGAGTTTCCTAGTGTTCTTTTATGAATATCTACCCTCGAGCTGATAGCGCATTCTCCACTTCCTCACCCATCACCCTTCCACCTCCACTTATCCTCAAAAATTAGCCCCATCCTTGCTTGCAAGGAAAGGGCTGAACTTGTCTAAGATATAACTCGTAATTTTCGGCTTAAATTACGAATTCCGAACTATGAATTAGTTAATATCCGCCTTCTTCTTCGTATTCTGGCTGTCTTTCTTTGACTTTCTTGGGAATATTTACTGGCTTTGGCGCATCTTCCCAGGCATCAGTCTCAAGGTCATCATAATCATCGTAATCATCAACGTATGGCTTGCTATAAGGCTGGGGTTCAGATTTTAGGGGTTGCGCTTGTTTATACCTGTCGCTACCTGTTGCTTCACTCCAGTTATCTTCTTCTTCGTCTTCTTCGTATTGAATAGACTCATACTGCTGCGCCTTCATCACTTGGCGCTGTGGTCTGACTTCTTCCACATAGTCTTCTGTCCATTCTTCTTCCCGCGCTACCGGTTGGGGAGCGCGGACTCTCTGTTTGGGTGGCTGCAATGGCATTCCAGGGGGCAGTTGATTGGGTGGTGCAATTGTACGTGGTGGAGTATAGCCGTATTCTTCTTCTGCATCTCGCTCCCAGGGTGCTTTGCCGATACCTAAACGCTCTAGTAAACCGACTGTCAATTGGTTTACCCGTTCTTCGGCTCCCTCAAACACAATCAATCGATTGGGGCCTGTGCTGACAATTTCCTCGACTGAGAACTCGTAAGTACTTACAAATTGGTCGGGAATTTGGGGCAATCCTAATGAGGCAATGACTATGGAATCAAGTTTACCTGTTTCACCGTTGAACTTGAAGCCCCGAACTTTGCCTAATACTTCACCTGTTTCTGTAATTACTTCCCAGTTGATTAAGTTACTGAGAGCTTCAACATCGATATCTTCTATTACGTCTTCGTTATCAACCAGGATGACATCACCTATCTGGTTGATGTTGTTGAGGTACATATAGCGCGGTATGCCCGAAATAGAGATCAGGCTGTCTCGCAAACCAAGAGCCACAACCTCTCGTTGATCGATATCTACCCAGACTTGACTGACTATGCCTAGCCGCTTGCCGTTGTCGCGGGTAATTACCTGAGTATTTAATATGTCGGAACGCCTAATTATTTGTTCAGAGGTCATTCTATACCGAGTCCTGATCTCGAATCCGGTTTGTCTATACACTATTATTAACAAAAACTCAAGCAGATGTATTGGATGATTGTAATTTAATCCCCAAAACTTGAGTATAAGCTCCTCGTGCTTGAGTAACGCCAATTGTGCGTTCGGCTGATTCTATCATCGGACGACGCAAACTCACAACTATAAATTGTGCTTGTTGTGACTGTTGCTCGATCATTCTAGCTAATCGCTCGACGTTTGCCCCATCCAAAAACATATCTACTTCGTCAAAGGCGTAAAATGGCGATGGGCGGTAACGTTGCAGGGCAAAGATAAAGCTCAAGGCTGTAAGTGATTTTTCTCCCCCAGACATGGAAGCTAGGCGCTGTACTGGTTTACCTTTGGGATGGGCAACTAGATTCAAGCCGCTACCAAATGGATCTTCGGGATTTTCTAGTTGTAGGTAGCCGTCACCGTCGGATAGGATGGCGAAAATCGATTGAAAGTTTTCATTGACAGCATCGAAAGCTTCTTTAAAAGCAAGTTGCCGCAATGTGGTAAAGTTTTCAATCCGTAACAGTAATTCTGTGCGTTCGGCTTCTAAGGTTTCTAATTTTTGCGTTAGTTCCTGGAGGCGGTTTTGGGTGCGTTCGTATTCTTCCAACGCCAGCATATTCACAGGTTCCATTGCTTGCAAGCGTTTAGTGAGCGATCGCAATTCTTTCTGCAATTCTTCCAAGTCTACTTTATCTGGAACTTCCGGCAGCGGATCGGGTAATTCTGCTGCGACATCGCGCAGTTGACTTTGGAGTGCAACTAGTTCTTCCCGCCGCTTTTCTTGGGTTTCTTGGAGTTTTTGGATTTCCCATTCTAATTGTTGTTGACGCAAAAGTTGCGATCGCACTTCCTGTTCTGTGGTATCGCGTTTTTGTTTTTGTTCGCCCAGTTTTTGCTCCATTTGAGTTAACGATAGACGGGTTTGGACGATTTGCTCGTTTATCGTTGCGATTTGGCTGGAGACGCGATGAATCGCGTCTTTACAAGAGGTTTGTTGAGTTTCGTATTCGGTGATTCGGGTTTCGGCTTCTTGGATTTTTTCTTGCAGGCGCTGTTGCTGATTTTCTAAATTTTTTAATTTTTGTTCGGCTTCCCTTAAGGCTGCTTCTCTTTGTTGTAATTGTTGCTCTTGAATTTTAATGGTTGCTTGGATTTGTTGCCATTCACTGGGGGTTTGGGAGGCCTCTAACTCTGCTAAGGCATGTCGTAATTGTTGCAGTTGAGTTTCTTGTCCTGGTAATTCCCGCTCTAAAACTTCTAGACGAGATTGAGCAACGGCTAATTTTTCCGTGTTTTGGACTAATTGCGATCGCGTCCCCTCTAACTGCCCAGTTAAATTCTTAATATCCTTGTGCAACTGTTCCAATTGCAACTGTTGTTCTCGCCGCGCTTGTCGGGTTTCTGTTAATTCTTGCGTCAATTGTTTGGTTCGGTTTGACAAAGTAGCGATCGCTTCAGTGCAACGCTGTAAAATTCGCTCAATATCCAGCAAACGATTTTTTAATCCAATGACTTCATCAGATTCCGCCGCTTCCCCGGTACCAAACCGCAACGCCGAACGTTGAGTATTACTACCACCAGTCATTGCACCGCTGGTTTCCAACAATTCCCCGTCTAAAGTAACGATGCGATACAGTCCTAAATTTTTCCGTGCCTGTTCGAGAGTTGCAAATACCACCGTATTACCGAAGACGTAGCTGAATACATCTTTGTAACGGCGATCGCAATCGATTAAATTCACAGCATAGTTGATGAAACCGCTAGCCAAACGCAGCGTTGCATCTTGAGTAAACTTAGCAGCAGAAATTTTGTTCAGCGGTAAAAAAGTTGCCCTTCCAGCACGTTTTTGTTTGAGTAATTCAATACCTGCTGCGGCAATTCCGTCATCTTCTACCACAATATGTCCCAAGCGTCCACCAGCAGAAATTTCTAAGGCTAGCTGATAGCGGGGTTCTACTCGTCCCAACTGTACAACCAAGCCGCAAACACCGGGCATTCCTGATTGTAAAATCACCTTACTCGCTTGGGTGCCTTGGACTTCTTGTTGTGCTTGCGTCTGCGCTTCTAATTTATCTAACTGGCGTTGTTTTTCTCGTTGTTCGCCAAGCAACCGCTTTTGGGTTTCCTGCTGAATTTGTAATTCTTGTTCTGTGGCTGAGAGATTTTGAGCTAAATTTTGGATGGGTTCGCTAGAAGTATTAAATTCCGTTTCAATGCCACTGCATTCAGCTTGTTTTCCGGCTAATTCCGGTTTATCGCGGGCAATCAACTGAGTTTGTTCTTGGATGAGTTGCTGTAATTGGTTATTGCGTTCTCTGAGTTGTGCTTGTTCCGTGCGTTGGGGTTCCAGAGTTTGCAGCAAAGTTTCAATTTGACGGTTGAATGCCGTTTGTTGCTGCACCCACGCCTCCGAAGCCGAGGCGATTTCTGCGGCTGCTTGGCGGGAAGTTTCTAAAGCTTGTTGTGCTTCATTTCTTTGCTGTAGTGAAGACGCGATGAATCGCGTCTCTACAAGTTGGGTTTCGGCAATTTCTTGGAGAGTATGGCGGTGTTGTTGAATCTCCTGCTGAGTTTGAGTCAGACGCTTGGCAGTTTCTTGGGAAGTTGTTTGTAATTCCGTTTGCTGACGCAACAATTGTTTGCGTTCTGCTTCCTGGGTAGCAAGGGTAGATTGTACCGCTAAAAGTTCCTCTTCTCCCAAAGCTTTAACATGGGCGTTAAGTTCTTCGAGTTCAGCAGTTTTTTGGACGATTTCAGAATTTAAAGTTGTGAGTTGCGTATTCAGTTCCCCAGAATTGCGATCGCCATTTTGAATTTCAGCAACCAACTTTTCTTGGTGTGCTTGCAGCGAACGCCAAGATAAAACGGCTTCCCAAGATTGCTTCGCCAGAAATTCCGCCCGAAGTTTTTGATACTTCTCAGCTTTGGCCCGATCTTGAGAAAGGCGATCGCGTTGTGCAGTTAATTCCGTCTCAATAATCCGACAGCCGTCTTCCTTTTCCTTCACCTCATCTAAAGTGCCTTTGGCTTGATTAATTTTGCGATCGAACGCCGCCACCCCAGCCAACTCATCAATAATCTCTCGCCTCTCCCGCCCATTCATCGAGATAATACTGGTGACATCCCCCTGCAACACCACATTGTATCCTTCAGGATAAATCCGCAGATTATCTAATTCCTCGTGCAACTCCGTCAGCGTACAACTGACACCATTGATATAGTAATTCGACGTATAAGTTCCCTGGTGAGTTACTCGCAACTTCCGAGTGACACTCCACTCTGCCAACTTTGGATTTTGAACTTTAGATTTTAGAATTTCTTCCCCAACTTCCCCAACTTCTCCAACTTCTTCCTCTTCCTCGTCTTCTCCTCTGTGCGCCTCCGCGTCTGTGCGTGAAACTTCATCCGACAAATCAAACGTCACCGTAACACTAGCTTCAATCGCAGCCCGTCCCTTAGCTGTTTGAGTATTATTTACCAAATCCGGCAAGCGATCGGCTCGCATTCCTTTAGAACTAGCGAGTCCCAAACAAAACAGTAGCGCATCCAAAATATTTGATTTACCCGAACCATTTGGCCCAGATATGACAGTAAATCCCGGCAGCAAAGGGACTTGGGTAGTACCGCCGAAGGATTTGAAGTTGGTAAGTTCCACGCGCTTGATATGCACCATAGGCGCTGGTTAACTGGACTAATGGCTATTGAAGAACAAGTGTATCAACTAATTCCAGAATCGCAAGAGGGTAGGGGAGAGAATTTAGGATTATAGCAGGAGGCAGGGGGCAGTTCTTGCTGGAGGCAGGAGGTAAAAACATTACTCTTGCTGACATTCACGCTTGTTATTATGTCCTAGCCTATATGACTACGGCTATATTAAGCCACAGGAGCCAACAGAGAACCCAAACAAGGGAGTTGAATAACTATGCCTCTTTCTTTAGTTATATTCCAATACGGTTCAGTTAAGGCTAAAAAATAAAACTGAGTAGGTTAGATTGAGGAACAAAACCCAACGTTATCAAGGCTTTGTTGAGTTTCACTTCGTACCACTTCCTTGCAGGACGCTACGCGAACGTTGAAGCAAGCTATAACCCAACTTACAATTCTTTTTAATTTAACTGTATTGGTTTATGGGCGGGCGAGACGCCCACCCCACAAGTAGTAGTAATTTATTTTTTGCTAATCCCTAATCCCGATTTAAAGCGTATCGGTAAAGGTTCCTGAGATTATTCCTGTGGCTAAAATTGCATCGTTTCCATTAATTCCGATTTCAAGCAATCGGTAAAGAGTTCGTCTAGGAGGCTTTGCCCCGTAAGGCTTTCAGCTACCAAATCGACACCACTCTCAAAAAGATTATATATTTTGTGCGAAATTAAGTAAAATGTATACCTCAAATCGTTGTCCTGTAAGGCATCGACACCATTTAATAAAAAATATAGGGTTTCGGCGATTCGGCGAGTGGTGTCGATGAACATCTCAAAGCTCCCATAAAAGGGTGCGTTGTCATACAGCCCAACGCACCCTTTTAATATAGTCTACCGGGATGCCGTACTCTTTGCAGTAACTACATCTTACGTTTTTTTTACTTGAGCTACTTAACTAGAAGTTCAGCTATTCTCCTATGGCTTTTTCACAGCATCAACTTTTACTTTTACCTTCACTGTTTTTACACCTTGAACTTCCTTAGCCAAAGTTTCAGCTTTTTTAAGTTCATCAACAGAAGTCGCTGTACCTTTGAGGATAATTTCACTCTCTTTGTTTTCAACTTGTAACTTATTCCCTGGTAAACCTGTATTCAACTTTTTACTAACTTCAGTTTTTAAATTACTTTCAGTTTTTGTTGCTGCGGTTTTTGGGGAATCGGTTTGAACTTTAGTGTCTATAGAAGGTGGTGTAATAGTGGTTGGTTGTGCTGGAACATTAACACTTTTATCGATAGTTGGATTGGTTTCGGAAGCTGGTGTAGCTGATGTTTGGGAGGCTTCATTGGTAGTGCTAGGAGTTTCCGAACCAGTTTTAGTAGCTTCTTGGCAACCAACAGCACCAATTACTAGAATACCACTAACTAGAAATGGAATTAGCTTTTTCATTATTTATCTCCGAATTCAGTACTTGAAGCGATTAATTAAGGTGTGTGATGGTGAGGAGCGAATGTTAAAAATTTTTATTTGTTGTTTGTCATTTGTCCTCTGTCATTTATCTTTTACCATTTGTACTTTGCAAATGACTAATGACTAATGACCAATGACTAATAACTAAAAAATTTGGAGAAGCACCAATTCGATTTTTTTAGGGCTGCTGACTAGTATAGCTCTGCATCAGTCTGCGGCTGTCTGTCAATTCCTGGTAGATGCCAACTAGTTTTCTTGGAATGAGACTATGCTGCCCTATAGTAGTGATTTGATGTTATCAGATTTGAGCAAGTTTGGCGATATCTACAATAACCCGGCCTATGCAACTAAAAATTTCAGCGTTTTTCCAATTCTCTGCCAGCAAAATTACCAACAAAATGTTACTTTAAAAAACTATGGCTTGCTGACAATGCCCAAAATATCAGGAAAGATTAGCCAATGCCCTACCTTACTTCCGCCCGCGAAATTTACGCCATTGTCGCTGAATATACTCAAGCTAAAACACTGTGGATAGATACAGAAGTGGCTGACTATAAAAGCCGCAATCCCAAGCTGTCGCTGATTCAGGTATTAGATAATCCTGATGATATGAGTGGCGATCGCGTTTACCTTTTAGATGTCCTAGAACAACCTGATATTATAGCTGAATTTATTCAAGAAATCATGTTAAATTCTAGCATTGAAAAAGTTTTTCATAATGCTAGTTACGATCTAAAATTTCTCGGTAATAAGAAAGCAAAAAATATTACTTGTACTTTGGAAATAGCCAAGAAAATTCCTTATTATCTCTTGCCATTACCAAATTACCAACTCCAAACTTTAGCTACTGCACTTTGTAGTTTTAATAATATCGACAAACAAGAACAACAAAGCGATTGGGGAAAACGTCCTCTAACTGAAGAACAAATAGAGTATGCTTATCTAGATTGTATTTATCTGGCTCAAATCCACTCAAATTTGTTAAAATTACAAGCCCAAACCAGTCCGGATCCGGCAACGGAAGATTTAAGAATGCTCAGTGCTAGATATTCGCAACTTGAGCAGCAATGGAAATTGTTAAATTCAGAATTTGAGCATTTGCAAGAACGTATAAAAAAAGCGATGCAAGCTCAGAATATATCTGAAACTACAGATTATAAACTGAGTAGTTACGAACGTACCATAGTCAAAACTACGTTTACAGAATTGGTAAATTTAGCACAAACCCAAGGTCTGAATTTAGATTTTCCGATTACACTAACTCAGAAACTCCAAAAAGATTTAGGGCAAAATCTAGAACAATTGTCTGTAGATATAGACAAAACCACTGCTTGGCGGCTAACTCCCAAAACTCAAGATACTGAAACGGAGAGTGAGTAATACCAAGTTTGGTTAAAGATTAATCATATCATGTCCGCTGAAATAACCGTCATGGCGACATTGACAAAGGTACAGGGCTTGAGGATTTCAAATTTTGAATGAAAGGATTTGTTTTGCCCACTAGGATTAGCCATTGTGGTGGATGAATTTTGATATAAACCAAGTGGCATCGGCGCATGTACCTTACTTTTTTGCAAGAGCAGAGAAATAATTTTTAATTTAAAATCTTAAATCTAAAATTGGTACGTCAAGTAACTAAATTTCTTGAAAGCTGTATCAAAAGTTAGAAAAATTATGCTGCTAAAGAATTAAAATCTAGATTTTGGTATTACTTTATTTCAGGTGTTCTCAAGAAAGAATGAAGACATTAGTCACCAGATTTTCTTGTTCTGACTTCTGAATTGTGAATTGGTGGATTCTTCTTCAAGGCATATCTCAACTTATGATACGGCGTTTATTTGGGCAAAAGCGAACAAAGGTAAATAAAGTATTTACCATAGCTATTTTTACTACATTGACAGCAATTAGTAGCGTTTCTTGCAGTAAAAATGATAATGTATTGGTAACCGAAATCGGAGTTAGTACACCTAGCCGTCGTTCACCTATCAGATCCAAAGCTGAAGCATTTTATGTTCAGGGAAAGAATCAGCATGTCAACGGCGATTTGCAAGCGGCGATCGCTTCCTATAATAAGGCAATAGATCAGAATTCCGAATATGTCGCTGCATACAATGGCCGGGGATTAGCCTACTTTGACTTGGGAGACAAGGAAAAAGCGATTGCAGATTACAATCAAGCGCTACGGATCGATCCCAACAACGCCGAAGCCTACAATAACCGAGGAAATGCCCGCGCCTCACTAGGAAATAACCGAGAAGCAGTTAAAGATTACAGTGAAGCGATTCGCCTGAATCCCAACTATGCCGAAGCCTATAATAACCGAGGAAATGCCCGCGCTTCATTAGGAGACAAAAAAGGGGCGCTAGATGATTTTGACCAAACCATTGCCCTCAACCCTAGATATGCAATCGCCTACAATAACCGAGGAAATGCCCGCGCTGCCAATGGAGATCCCCAAGGAGCGATCGCAGATTACAATGAAGCAATTCGCCTCAATCCTAACTTTGCCCCTGCTTACAACAATCGAGGAAATGCCCGCGCTACCAATGGAGACAAAGAGGGAGCATTGAAGGATTTGGAACAAGCAGCAAACATGTTTCAAACTCAAGGTAACAATGATTTATATCAACAAGTGACAAAAAACATTAAAGAACTTGGACAGTAGATATAAACCAAGGTTTTAGTTACAATACTCGTTTTTGGCGAGAAGTAAGCTATGTAATTCGTAATTAAGAATTCAATTACGAATTACGAATTAGAAATTACGAATTATATTTGATATAGCAACCGAATTAAAGGTTAGGACATCTTGAAAGCTTGGATGTCAGGAATAGTAATGTTTTACCTTCTGCCTCCTGCCTCCTGGTATAAAATCACATCCCAGAACCAATGTGGATGCGATCCTCAACTTCTGCAAATTTTTCCTGCGCCTGCCGTTCATTACTCAATAGTGAAACAACAATCGCCACAATAAATGCTAGAGGAATAGTGACTAATCCAGGATTTTTCAGTGGGAAGGGTGCAGAAGCGTGCTTGAGAATTGTTACCTGAATAGTAGGTGACAAATAAATCAGTATTAATGAAGAGAAAGTACCTACTACCATACTTGCAACCGCCCCGTTGGTGGTGAAGCGTCGCCAAAGCATTGATAGCAGCAAGGCTGGGAAGTTGGCACTAGCAGCGATCGCAAATGCTAAACCTACCATATAAGCCACGTTTTGTCCTTTAAACAAGATGCCCAAGAGTATAGCTACTAACCCCAAAAGCATTGTTGCACCGCGAGCCACCTTCAGCTGTTCTGACTCATCAGCATGACCGGAGCGCACCACGTTCACCCACAAATCGTGAGACAATGCAGCTGCACCTGAAAGTGTCAACCCAGCCACAACCGCCAAAATGGTTGCAAAGGAAACAGCAGCTATAAAGCCTAAGAAAGCATCACCACCGAGAAATTCTGCCAACATTGGTGCAGCCATATTACCACTAGTATTAATTTCCTTGATGGCATCTTGACCAACTAGTACCATCGCCCCAAAGCCTAAAATGAAGGTCAAAAGATAAAAAGCGCCAATAATAGCTGTGGCGTAACTAACAGATACTCGCGCTGCTTTGGCATCGGGTACTGTATAGAAACGCATCAGAATGTGGGGTAGTCCAGCAGTGCCGAACATCAACGACATCCCTAAAGAAATAGCATCGAAGGGGTCAGAAACCTGTTTGCCTGGAGCTAATACACCTGTATATTTCTCAGATGCAGCGGCAAAAAGAGCGATCGGGTTAAAGCCAAATCGTGCCAGTACTAAGATAGATAGTAAGATAGTTCCGCCAAGCAACAGAACTGCTTTGATAATTTGTACCCAAGTTGTGGCAATCATGCCGCCAAAAATTACATAAGCCATCATCACACAACCGACGATGACCACAGCTAATTCGTAATCAAAGCCAAACAATAGTTTGATTAGTTCGCCAGCACCTACCATCTGGGCAATTAAATAGAAGCTAATCACTGCCAAGGTTCCAATCGCAGATGCTATGCGTACAGGTTTTTGGCGCAAGCGATAAGCTACCACATCGGCAAAAGTGTATTTGCCTAAGTTACGTAGTGGTTCCGCAATTAGAAACATCACAATTGGCCAGCCCACCAAGAAGCCGATAGAATAAATCAAGCCGTCAAAGCCGTTGAGTGCCACCAACCCAGCGATACCTAAAAAGCTAGCTGCACTCATGAAGTCTCCCGCCAAGGCTACCCCATTTTGGAAACCGCTGATTTTACCGTCAGCTGTGTAAAAGTGTGACGTACTTTTAGTGAGCTTTGCTGCCCAATAGGTAATGCCTAAAGAAGTTGCAACAAACACAAAAAAGAAAGCGATCGCCAACGGGTTAAACTGGCCAAGTCTGGAAATATCCGCTGCCGCTACTGGCAGATCGCACCAAAACACAATATTCATGCTTATTTGGGTTTAATATTTGGGATTTTGGACTAGAAATTGCTAATAATTAATTCACTTGCGTGTCAGGTTTGCGATTTGGTCATCGTAACTGCTGTTTGCCCAACGCACGTAAATAAAAATTAATACCCATGCTGAGACAATTACCAGCGCCCCTAGTAAAATTCCCAGACTCAGACCTGGAACTACTAATGACCCCAACAGAGGCTTATTGAAGGCGATTAACAGGATAAAACCAAAGTAAATTAACATCATGGCTCCACTCAGAATCAGCGATACCCGCCAACGTTCAGCCGCGAGAGCCTGGAGAGCCTTTGTGCGATTGTTCATGTCTTCCTTGAGGTTGAGAAGATTAGGTCAGATTGTCTCATTGAAGTTGATTTCTGGATAATTTTCTTAAAGATTATTAGTAAATCTATTGCGGTATCAGGTAATAAAATTAACTTTAAAAAATATTATACAAAGTAAAAAGACAGTAGTGACTTTATTTTTATATACGTGAAACTACAGTTGCTATTAAATATCAACAAAGCTGAAATATCGATAATTTATTATCTAGTTATTGACTCAGGAGTATTTTATTTTTTTGAAATACCTAAGTAAGGACTAAAAATCTCAAGTTTTTACCTCTAAAAATTTAAAATTAATCCGTATTTACTGGTACTTTTTTCACCTTTAAAGTGTTATTAAAAATTTTTTATCAACTATATAATCAATTAAAAATAATTTACTTTTTAAGTTTTCTTTATCATAAATACCAAATAATACCGGAGAAGATTACGTATTTATTTGGTAAAATTTATATCATTAACTTGTAAATACACAAATGGGGCATTACCAAAAGATAGTAAATTATGATACTAAAACTATCTGACTCAGCTTTGCTATGCGTTGCAATTGGCAGAGATAAGAACTCGATGGTTGTAGTGAGAAAAAGCTGACTTTAAAGAGTTGTCTGGCTTGGCGATCGCTCATATCAACTAATCTAGAGCATTTCGTTTTGTAAAAATAAATATTTGGCAAAGAATACGAAAAGTATCAACCTCAGTTTGTAGAACGGTATATATCTACAAAAGTGAGGTACACGTTTTAACTTAGTCCTTAAAAAGCCTAAATTTTAGCTTCTACCATACCAAAAACAAAAATATATGTTTATTGAAACATTAATCACAGAGCCGATTTATTTTTTCAGAATCATTATAATTGTCATATTTTCTATCACTTTGCATGAACTTGCTCACGGCTGGGCTGCTATGAGTCAGGGAGATAACACCCCCCAAAAAACTGGTCATCTCACGCTTAATCCTATAGTTCATATGGGCAAAGAATCAATTATATTTCTCTGTCTCATGGGTATCGCTTGGGGACAAATGCCTGTCAACCCTTCTAAGTTTCGTTCTCCTAAGCTGGGCAATATTTTAGTATCCGCAGCTGGGCCATTATCAAATCTGACTTTAGGCATTCTATTTATTGTGATGCTGAAACTTCTTTCTAATCTGAGTTTTTCAGGACTCTTTAGTATCGAATTTCTTTACTTAGCGGCTCGAATCAATTTGACCTTATTTGTGTTTAATCTCTTACCAATTCCACCACTTGATGGCTTTCATGTCTTCAGTGAAATTTTTCCGAAGCTAAAACCATTAGAACATACCCAATTTGGACTTTTTGCGATGATGCTTCTGTTTATAATTCCAGAATTTGGTACGGGACTCGGTGGGATTGCTGATTTAGTTATTCAATCAGCAGTGGGAACGCAAACATCAGCATTTTAGATAAATCTAAAGGACAATTTCAATTAAATGTAAATTACAACTTGTGGTTTTTGCGAATGCCTTACACTTTGCTAACGTACTACGACTCTGCTCAATTGGGGAAACCCACTGTTACAAGGCTGGCTTCCCTAAATATACTTAAATTTTTTCCCAAATAAAATCAGATTACTATATATAACGACTTCAGTAATCTTAACATTGAAGTTAGTGGATATGCCTAGTTACCTTGAAGGCAGAACTTGAGTGGTAAGATTACTGTGTTTAATCTGGAAGACTTTTTTTACCTTTCATCTGACCTATTCTGTATTATCAGACAAGATGGTTTTTACCAGCAAGTGAATCCAGCATGGGAACAAGTGTTGGGATGGAAAGCCGAAAACTTGATCGGACATCCGTGGTTGGAATTAGTGCATCCAGAAGATATCACAACCAGTCAGCTGCCAACAGAACCACAGCAGCAGTTACACTGGGATAGTCGTTATCTTCATAAAGATGGCAGTTATCGGTGGCTGTGTTGGAGTTTATCAACTTCTCAAAAGGGACTCATCTATGCAGTAGGTAAAGACATCAGCCAACAACTGCGGCGAATAGAAGCGCTACAAACTGAACGCCAAAGCCTTTATAACCTACTCAATCAGTTACCAGCCTTTCTATATCTTCAACCCAAGGATTACGGGGTGGGATTCTTTAACCAACGCTTTCGCGAGGTATTTGGAGACCCTACAGGGAAACGTTGTCACGAGGCGATCGCCGGATTAAAGCAACCTTGTCCTGTATGTCCTACCTTTCGTGTTTTTAATAGCAACGCTCCGCAACTCTGGGAATGGGTGGATAGTAAAACAGATCGGGTATATCAGATTTACGATTATCCATTCAAGGATATGAATGGTGAGCCAATGGTTGTAGAAATGGGTTTAGATATTACTGCTGTCAAAAAAGCCGAGGCTGCTTTGCGACAGCGGGAGCAGGAATTAACCCTAAAAAATCAACAACTTCAAGAAACCCTTGAACAATTACAAAAGACCCAAGCACAATTAATTCAAACAGAAAAGATGTCGTCTTTGGGACAATTGGTCGCAGGTGTAGCTCATGAAATTAATAATCCGATTAACTTTATCAATGGCAATATCACCCATGCTAAAGAATACATCCAACAATTATTAAAAATACTGCAACTTTACCAAAAAGAATATCCCCAACCAACATCAGTGATTCAGGAAGAAATAGAAGCGATAGAGTTAGATTTTCTAATTGAAGACCTAAAAAAATTACTAAATTCAATGCAAATCGGCAGTAATCGCATTAGCAACATTGTACTTTCATTGCGGAACTTTTCGCGACTAGATGAAGCAGAAATGAAAGCAGTCAATATCCACGAGGGAATTGATAGTACGCTAATGATTTTACAAAATCGCCTCAAAGCTAAGCCTGATAGTTCCCAAATCCAAATTATTAAAGAGTATGCTCAACTTCCTCTAATAGAGTGTTACGCAGGTCAACTTAACCAGGTATTTATAAACATTATTACTAATGCGATCGATGCTTTGGAAGAATTACATATTAAAAATCAGCAGTCAAGTTACAATCCACAAATCATTATTCGTACTGAGTTACTCAACTCAAATTGGGTTGCTATTGAGATTGCTGATAACGGAGGGGGAATGTCCCAAGAAATTCAACAACGTCTATTCGATCCCTTCTTCACGACTAAAGTAGTAGGCAAAGGAACTGGTTTAGGGATGTCAATTAGCTATCAAATTATCACAGAAAAACATCAGGGACAACTGCGATGTATTTCATCTTTAGGAAAAGGAGCAAAGTTAATAATTGAGGTTCCTATTCAACAAAATAAACGTAGAAAAGTAAATAGATTGAGTAAAACTTTAGAGTAATAAAGCTGTTAAAAAATTAATATTCTTAAATTGTAGATAAATTATTTTCAATAGTTATAGCCGTAGTCATATAGATTAGGACATTATGACAAGCGTGAATGCTATGAATACTAATAGTTCTACCTCCTGCCTTCTGCCTTCTGCCTCCTGCTATATCAATTAGATTAATAATATATATTTTTAATGGTACAAAAGCTTGTACCACTACTGTCTAATCAGTAAAATTAGAATTGCTATGCAATCTAATTGTCTATGCCAACAGAAACAAGTTTACTGTAATATTCTGTTTTTGCATAGATACTAAGAAGACTATTACCAACTGCAAAAAAAGTACCTTGTTGCTCATTTTTAGAAAATTCCAAATTGGGATATTTAGTAGCAGCTTCTTTAGAAGTCATGGCTTTTGCTTGCATTGTTTTTGGCAATACTCCAGTACAACCAATGTAAAATACTAAGGGAGAAATCTTGTATTGGTAAATTTTTTCAGCATACTGCTCTAACTTAGTATTTGCAGTTGTTAAAGCTGTAACCATTTCTTCTTTACTAATTTGTTTGCCAGTTTGTTTATCCTGCAATAACTGTGCCAAACTATCAGCACCAACTTTCATAAGAATATCTATGATTATACCATTTTGCTCAAGTCCAAGAAAATCATCAAAAATTGGGAGCATAAACTCATCTACTTTTGTAATTTTGGTACGTGATGATAGTAGCCTCTGCCTAACAGCAAGGTTCTCATTAAATACCATCTCAAAACTTGGCTTGGTGATAATTTCTCCAGTCTTTTTATCATAAAGACGATACATTCTATTCAAAAATTTGTTAGCAGAACGTAACTTACTCAAGTTCAGAATATCTTGACTACCAATGTCTATTTTATAGCTCAATCTCGATTCCAGAGTACCATTCACTAGAGCTTGCTGGATGTCTGTGTATTCATTAGTTGTCGGAAAGTTGATATAAACATTCTTGGAGAGATAGTGCTTTTTAAGCTCATCTAACTGTTCTGCTACAAATATATCTGATTCCTTTTTCAAATGAGCAGAAATAATACTATTAAGTATTTTAATTTCTGCAAGGTGATTGAATAGTCCATCAATGTTGCTGTAATGACTATCAGCAGCTACAAGCGGCAAGTTATCTAGCTGGATAGTATATTCAGCACGAAAATCAAAATCTTTTACATCCAACACATCTTTTTCTTTAAGCAAGTTAAAAGCTTTTTTACTACTAATTTTAACTTTTAAGGATTTGAGGTTTATTTTACCTTCCCTGACAATAGTATAATTGTTAAAGCTATTGAGGTTATTGACTAACAAACCTGCTATCTCAAGAGTTGGAGTTTTATCTACTAATTTAGCAAGTTTGACTTGACGTTTGATTAGCATATTAATAGTAGCGGTATTGCGATTAAAGTGAAACTCGCCCATACCAACATATTCAGCATTATCTATATTTTCTGTTCGCAACCAAGGTTGCAGCAGTTCTCCTTTTTCGTCTCTCACACCTTTAACACGCTTGATACCTGTTCTTTGATAATTTTCTTCGAGGTGTTTAATATTGACAATAATATTGTTGTGATATTCTGCAAAAATTTGGATTAGTTCTACCAAAGAAATTTTATGATTTTTCATCTTATCACCTTTGAAGAAAACTATGGTTAATTAAACTGATTAATTTGCTAAAAGAAGCTATTTAAACTATGCAAAATAGAAGAGTAAACATACAAGAAATTGATGCTAATTGGCATATTTCACACAAATAAATACTGTGCGATCGCAATTGCTTCACTAACTAGCTACTATGGGCGTTCAGTGATTACAAAGTTTGGGTATTTTCTGCCAAACTTCGAGTTACATACTCACCAGATATTCATCTTTATATAGTACAATTGTACTATATAAATGTCAAGTTGTGTAGCTGTCGTCGTAGAAATTGCCTTGTGATAGCGTGTTATACCAATTCTTTATAATCTCGCAACAGTCTTAAGGATGTTAGGTTACCCTACACGAGCTTGCTACGTACCTCAACCCAACTAATAGTAACAGTTCAATCTCTGCATTTTGGTTCCATACCTAATATCAAGAACCTTTTGACAGTGTAATGGTAACTATTTGAGGAGAAAATTATGATAATGACTGTTGTGATTCCAGCCTTCTTGCTCATCCAAAGCGATTTGAGCAAAATCATGGCGAATTTTTTCAATTAGGGCATAATTTTTGCACATTTAGGCTCCAGGTTTGAAATAATCAAAAAGGCGATCGCCTGAATCAGCGCGAATCAATGCTACAACTACATCTGGTAAAGCAGCTAAACTAGGATACACTAAATAGCGTGCTTCCCAACGGGGATGGAACTTCTCTTTGTAGGCGTGCAATCCTTGGAAATTGTAGAAGCGACTCAAATGCTCGTAAAGATAGTGCAATATTTTCTCTAAGCGGCGCGATTCTGGGTTATCTCCAACTCCTGCTAGGGCAGAAAGACCGAAATTAAAGCTATCATAACCATATTCTTTAAAATGCTGGAGCAGCGAAATAAATAAAAAGTCCATTGTGCCATTTTCAATGGACGGGCGATAGCGCATCAAATCAATAGTTGCTTCGTTGAGTTGATACTCTGGGATAATATTAGCAAAGGCAATGATTTGACCTTCTGGACTATGCATCACAGCAATCTCGCACTCTCGCAAATAAGCTTCATCAAACCAACCTAAAGAAAAGTGTTTTTCCGAACCTTGTACCATCTTTAGCCATTCATCGCTTACGGGTTTAAGTAAGTGCAATAAATCATTGTCAATTGGTGGTTGGTAAAAGTTAATTCGGTATCCTAATTTAGTTAAACGATTGATTGATGGTCTAAAATTTTTCCCAGCTTTACCTTGTAGAGTAAAACTTTTCAAATCAACGATCGCTTCTTCTCCAATTTTGAGTACTCGAAATCCCAATAATTTGTAAAGCTCAACATCATCGGGCAAAGTTTGGTAAAAAGCGGGATACCAATCGTTGCGTTGACAAAACTGTTGAAAAGCAATAATTGTCTCTTTGCGGTCTTCAATTGGCCCTATGGGATCGCCTAAGGCGATCGCACCTCGTCCTTTGGGAACATAAGCAATCAGACTTTTACTAGAAGGGCTGAAATAATAACTTTTATCATTTAAAAGTGTCAAAGCTGCTAAAGAAGAATGTCCATTTTGTTCGACAATTTCTTTAGCTTTTTGTCGCTCATGAGGAGTTACTAAATTACGCCATAATACAGGTTGTAATAACATTATTATTGCGTATGTAATAGTAACTGCTGCAATAATATAGATAGAATTAGCAAAAAACTCTCCAAAATTACTCTTTGGTTGTAGTCCTAAATTGTCCTCAGTAAAGAACATTGCTAAAGTTTGAAGTACAGCTTGACGCCAATTAAAATTCTCCGAGAACTTGCCGTCTAACAAATAAAATCCAATGGTTCCGTATGCCAGCGTAAATAATAAAGCACCGAGAAGCACTCGCACTCCCCGTCCAATAGAAGGACGGTCTGATTGCGCTGTAAAAATATGGCGCATCAGAATTAATTGCACTAATAAAACTCCCGATAGTAGACTTTCTTCATAGTCCAATCCTTTCAGCAAGTGGCTAAAAATGGAAACTATTAGCAGACTAAGAGTAAGTAACCAAGCTATTCTTTTTCTTCGTAATAAATTAGTAGCAAGTGTAAGTAAAATAAACCCAGTTAGTGCTGCAAAAATATGACCAGTAGCACGAATTTCAAATGGTAAAAATTCCTTTAACCATTGATTTCTTCCGTAGAGGTTAGGTGTTACTGCTGATAACAAATTTACTACGCCAACTAAGGCTGTAAGTAACGCTGCACTCCAAAGTCCAATCTGAGTTTTTAAATTATTTGTCATTTTTAATAGTTTTACTGTTAAAATTATTAAATTCTAAGCTCCTAAATTTTTAAACTGTTTTCCTACATAGGAGAGAGAATCTTTGAGATGTTTGTGGAAGTAGTTCCAACCAATATCGGCACCAGACAAACCATGACCACCTGGAAATGCATAAAATACATGAGCAATGCTTAACTGATTTAAGGTTTCGTTGAAGGCTTTAGTAGAAGCTAATAAATTAGTATCATTCACACCTGCGTCTAGATAAATTCGCAATTGTTTTCTATCTGGAATTGGTAGCTGTTGGACAATTTGTTGGGGACTATTTTGTGAACCGCTGCTATCAGTAAAATAACCGCTATGGCTAAACAGAATATTGAAGTTGTTGAGATAGCGAAACCCAATATTAAAAGCTCCCCATCCCCCAGAAGATATACCTCCTAGCGCCCAGAATTGGGGTTTTTCTAAAGTCCGGTAGTGTGACTTGACAACTTGTACTAATTCTGAGCCAATCAAAGTGCCGACTTTGCCATTGGGGCCGTCAAAATAATCAGGATCGTACAAAGGACTGGAACCACGATTATCATTACCATCAGGTGTAATCACAATCGATGGCGGTAATTTTTTAGTTTGATAAAGTTCATGCAACACCTCTATAATTGCATATTTATCAGCATAAGCACGAGCATCGTCATGTCCTCCATGTAGTAAGAATATCACGGGGTAGCGCTTTTGTTGATTTTTGTGATAGTCAGGTGGCAAAATTACACCATAGCTGCGGACTGCACCCATTGCTTGGGAGTTGAAGGTTGCTACTTGAAACTTTAACCCAGTATTTGCTTGTTCTTGGGGTGGGTCTAGTTGCGGCGCACCTAAGATAAATACATAATAATAACCAGCGGTGGTCAGGAGTGCGATCGCTCCTAACAAACTAATTAAAATTTGAGAATTTTTGATTTTCATATAAAATTCATATTTAATTGTTTACCAAAAATTTCCTAAACTTGAATCTTTTATAACCCTGCTTTAAAAATAGGGAATGGAAAGCTAGAATTCCCTTAAATAAAAAAGCGAAATATTGCTACTGTTAACAGTTAACAGTCAGCAATAAGATATTTTCTAACTCAAATAGGATTGTTATATGTTATTTATAGATAAAAATTCATATCACCTTTTTAAATCTTTCCTATTGGGACTAGTCCTTCATTTAAAAAGCTTAAGCAAATCATATATCAATCGTGTGTCAACACGATGGAAACTTTACGACTAGTTGTAAAGTACTCACATTTTGTCTGTGCCTAAGTCACAAAAATATCAATAAATTATGAAGTTCAATTTTAATATAACTACGAACAATAAAATTCCCAACTCTTTCAACAAGTTAAAGATTTGATAATTTAACCGATTCTAGTTAGTTCAATTTAGTTTCTTACTTGTATCGCAATCCTAAATGATTTGTCGCTATAGTACTTTTGTTCAGTCTGCCAAATAGGAATGTCAGGCTTGTCCTTTACATTTTGGGGTTTTCAGGATTGAGCCTTGATTAGATCGGCAATAACCTTCACCAGATTTTCTGGCTCAATTGGTTTGGTAACATGTCTTTGAAACCCTACTGCGAACGCTTGCTGTTGGTTGATTTCTCCGGCATAGGCAGTCAGAGCGATCGCCAAAATTTCTCTGCCTTCAGGGCGCGTGATTGCCCGGATTTGCTGCATCAGCATATAGCCGTCCATTCGAGGCATTCCAATATCGCTGACCAACAAATCAAAGTTTGTTTGCTTAAAAACTTGCAAAGCTTCGATTGCGGAAGTTGTTGAGGTAACGAGGGCACCATTTTGCTCTAGTATAAAAGCAATCAAATTTCGTGTGTCTGTATCGTCATCGACTAGCAAAACTCGCAGATTTGCCAGGGGAAGCGATAAGGAACTTGCAATCACAGATGAAGAAGTTGATTCATCCAAATGTGTTTGGCTTTCATCTTTAAAAAGCGGCAGCACGACGGTGAATGTAGCCCCCTGTCCAACTCCTGGGCTGTCTGCGCGAACGGTTCCCCCGTGTAGTTCCACCAAGTGATGAACGATCGCCAACCCTAACCCTAATCCGCCAAATGTCCGAGTTGTTGTACTATCGGCTTGACGGAAGTATTCAAATACATGGGGGAGAAAGTCTGGATCGATACCTTTGCCTGTATCTCTAACTTGAATCTGAGCTTGCACTCCTATGCTCTTAAGTTCAATTTCCACGCTTCCACCATCAGGCGTAAACTTAACAGCGTTAGTAAGTAAATTCCAGATAATTTGCTGTAAACGGGCAGAATCCCCAAGGATTTGTCCTACCTCTTTTTCAAACATCGTCTCAACTGAAATTGATTTAGCTTGGGCAGCTAACTGCACCGTTTCCATAGCAGCTGTAATGGTTGATGCCAAGTCAACTCTAGCCATGTTGAGACTGAGTTTGCCACGCAATATGCGAGAGACATCTAACAAATCCTCAATTAGTTGTACCTGTAGCTTGGCGTTGCGTTCGATTGTTTCCAAAGCATAAGCTGTTTTCGCAGCATTTAATCTACCGCTGCGAAGCATACTCGACCAACCTAAAATCGGATTGAGGGGCGATCGCAACTCGTGAGAGAGTACCGCTAAAAATTCATCTTTTATTCTATTTGCAGTTTCGGCAGCTTCGCGGGCGGCTTGTTCTCGTTGCAGAATTTGTTCTCGTTCAGCTTCGATGCGCTTGCGCTCGGTGATATTCTTGAACAGGACGGCGACTTTCCGACTTGGTGGTTCTCCTATCCGGCAGGCATACACCTCAAACCAACGGTTGAGCGCTTCAGCACGATTTTCAAAACGAGCAGGTTCACCCGTTAAGGCAATTCTGCCGTAAATTTCAAACCAATGCTTTTCATGCGTCGGAACGAGTTGAAGCATTCTTTTGCCTTCTGCTTCTACGAGTCCGGTTTGTTTCTCGAATGCCGGATTGATTTGCAAAAAGCGGTAATCGCTCGGCGTATTGTTTTCATCAAACAGCATTTCGATGATGCAGAAGCCATCATCAATGGACTCAAACAGCGTTCGATAGCGTTCCTCCGAACGACGCAAGGCTGCTTCGGCAAGTTTTAGTTCGGTAATATCGATGAGTGCGCCAGGAAAAGAAACAGCACTGCCAGCCGCATCATACTCGACTCGCCCGCAAGCCGACAGCCATCGCTCCTCGCCACTGGCAGTGCGAACGCGGTATTGGGTGGCATACCTCTGACCCGATTTAATCGCTTGATTAATTGCAGGCCAAACGCTCAAGCGGTCTTCTTCGTGCATGGCAGCGATAAACAGCTCGATCGGCAACCCTTCTGTGGTCGCAAGCGTGGGGTCTACTCCAAACAAGTGAGCAAATGCAGCATTAACAATAACGCGATCGCTCTTAATGTTCCAGCGCCAAGTGTAAACCGATCCAGCCACCAAAGCGGACTCTAATTGCACGTGCGTTTCTCGTAGCGCCATTTGGGCTTGTTGGCGTTCAGTTTCATGGTGCTTTGCTTCGGTAATGTCCCGTGACATGCATAAGAGTTGGACAACTTGTCCTGAGGCATCTCGAATCGGTGTGACAATTACATCCCACCATTTCGGCTGACGCTTCAGAGTGGGACAATACCCTTGAAATCGACCAATATCGCCCATTCTGGCGGTTACGAGCGCGGCTTGAGCCTGTTGATAATCTTCGCCTTGCCAGAAACTAGCCCAGTCGCTATTGAGAATCGATGCCGGATCGTCAACTTCTAAAAGATGTAGCCCCCCTGTATTCAGGTAAAGGAGATGCCCCTCTAGCGTTAAGACCTTGATGCAGTCTTTACTGCTCTCTAAAATACGTTGCTTTAGCTCCTCGCTTTCTCGTAATGCAGACTCAGCTTGCTTAGACTCCGTTAAATCAGCAACAAACCCTTCGATCGCAATCAGTTTTCCATCCGTGGCGTATACCCCAATGCCCCGATCCCAAACCCAATGCATATCGCCATTGGCAGTGAAGATCCGGTAGGTCACAGTGAATTGCTGCCGTTGCTCTAATGCTGTGGTGACTCGATCTCGAATTCGGTCTCCATCGTCTGGATGTATAATGTCAGCGTAAGCAATCTGCCCATTATGCCCAAAGTCAGCTGGACGATAGCCAGTCAGTTGTAGACATCCCTCACTCGCAAACTCAAAGGTATAATTCTCATCCATTAAGCAGCGATAGACCATTCCCGGCAGATTACTGAGCATGGTTGTGATGGTTCGCTCACTTTCTTGCAGGGCTTCTTTGATTTGTTTGCGATCGGTAATATCGATCAGCCAGCCGTCCCATGCATTTCCGTCTGCGGTTCGTAACGCACTCGACTTGCCTTGAATCCACTTAAGTTTGCCACTAGGCGTAATAATTCTGCCTTGCCAGTCCCAAGTAAGAAAGTTCTCAACGGCTCTTGTAACCGATGCTTGAAATGAGAGGCGATCGTTGGGATGAATCTGGTTCCAAATTAAATCAGCGTCCTGTAATGCCGCTGATGGCTCTACTTCAAATAAATCAAGGCAACCCGAATTAACAAAGGCAAAGCGATGCGCTCTATCGACTCCAGGTAGATAGCGATAAACCATCTCTGGTATATTTAAAAGCAGGCTTTGCATTTGGGCTTGGCTTTCGTGCAGAGCCTGCCCTGCATCAACAGCCGCTTGACGGGTGCGACTACTTTGCAGGGCGGCGGCGGTAAAATTTGCCAAGCTCGTAAGAAGCCGCACATCTTCGCTATCGAACTGCCGTTGCTCGTCGTCAGACACGATCCAGATCGTACCTAAGGGCTGATCCTCAATCACTAAAGGAATAACTAAGCCCTCAACAATCGCAGGTTTGGTTTGTTCCAAGTAAGTGAAGTACTGTTCGGGGTAGAAATAAAGTTGGGGCGATCGCCTCTCTAGGCACACTCCACAAGCGCTAAAATTACTTGGGGTTGTCATTTGCTCGTATTGCTCTAACTCTCCAGCCAGTGCTACCCAACGGAAAATTGACTCTCCAGTGGATGATACTTCTAGTAAGCTGACCCCGGCAGTTCCTGCTTGACAGAGATTCCTAGCAACACCAACAAGGGTTTTGAGCATACTTTGGGGCGATTGAGCAAGTTGCTGAGCCAGAGTATGTAGAGCTTGGTTCTCGGCTTGCAAGTCAGATGTTCTCTTCGAGCGACAAGATAGTTCTTCCGTAATCAGAATGTCTTCTAAACCAATTGGCTTTTGCTCTTGTGAGGTCATCGCCAAGCTCCATCTCTGGGAAATACTAATTTAATAATGTTTTACCCGGCACACCCACCAAGCAACTGGTCTTTAATTAACTTAAGTGCCATCGGTTACGGCATACTATGTCCGTTCTTCTAACGATTCACGGTTTTAAATGAAACGCCCAAATTAGCAGCAACCCGTTCTTGAGAATTCAGGTGTTGCCGCAGTTTACAGACTAAATCTGAAGTAGATTTTTGCTTCGTAGTTGGCATTATTTTTTTATGCCTTTTTACTTAGGATAAGACAAAAGGGATAGCACTTGTCTACTTTTTTAAGGAAAAGTATTGAACTACTGAAAGTTTTCTATAAAAAGTTTGTTATCTCAAGTCAGTTTAGATTGTTTAAACTTTTTAAGTAGTCTATATCGTTTTAGTACATATTATAAATGAACTTTATCAGTTTTCGGCTGCCAAGGGGTATAATCTTTAATCATAATTATTTTTGAACTAGAGTTGATATTATAGCTTGTCACAATGACTATTTGAATAATTACTCAAATGGGGGAATACTGAATCGTTTTTGACTGGACTATTCAGATATACTTTATTCTAGTTTTCAATTGTAATGAAAAGCTTAATTTCAGGAGAGCGCAAAGTTTTTTTCACAAGTGCGATTAATATTTTTTGCTTGATTATTAGCGAGATCGCAATCTAAACACAATCAAGGAGCGTTAACTGGATGAACTGTGAATGACGACTTGCAGCGAACAACAGTTTGGTGATTCTAGACTTAAAACTTAGCACTACTGTGATTTGCCGCCTGACAACTGGTTCACCCGATTGGGTGAATGCGATCGCCTGGTCAGGAACTACTCTAAAAGAAGGTGCAGTTTTGATTGTGCCAGCATCATCGCCAACAGAATCAAAACTGCTCAATTGGCTATTCTAGCTTTTAATTATACATCAATAACTTGTTTATAAAGGGTCGAATAGTGGATGAAATCGTTGTCAAATCCCTGTCTACACCAAATTGTCAGCAAGAGGTTATTAACATGCTATCAAAAATTGCTGTCAATTTACCTGGAGTTATTTTCCAACTTCTGCAACGACAGGATGCTTCTGTGTCTGTGCTTTATTTGAGTTCTGGTTGTCAAAATTTGTTTGAAATAGAACCAGAAGTTATTGCAGCAGACTTTCAGGCATTATCCAAACTGATTCATCCACAGGATCTAAAAGTTTTTAAAGAATCTATAACTGTTTGTAGCACCACTTTTACACCCTGGCATTGGGAAGGCCGCATCATTACTCCTAGTGGGATGAAGTGGATTCAAGCTAGTTCTAGTGCAGAACCGCAACCAGAAGGGGATTTGCTTTGGAATGGCTTAGTCATGGATATTACAGAGCAAAAACTAGCCCAAGAAAAATTGCAAGAGAGTGAAGCGCGCTATAAAGCAATTTTGTCTGCTATTCCCGATTTGATGTTTCGTATTAGCCGCGATGGCGAGTATCTCGACTTGAAAAGTGAGGGAGCAAATGTCACGCTCACTCGAGAAGAAATAGTAGGAAAAAATTTGCAGGAATTATTGCCGAGTGATGTTGCAGCGATTAGTCAAGAAGCGATCGCTAAAACTTTAGACACTGGAACTCTACAAACTTGCGAATATCAGCTACCGACGCCCTTAGGAATCAGAGATTATGAAGCGCGCTTAGTAATTAGCGGTAAAGACGAGATTCTAGCAATTGTCCGAGACATTACAGAACGCAAACAAGCAGAAATCGCTCTCCAAAATCTTGCCCAAAAATTTGCTAAAGCTTTTAGTTGCAGCCCCGATTCAATTACTATTAGTAGCCTCAAAGAAGGACGTATTCTAGAAGTTAACGACAGTTTTGTGAAACTTTCAGGTTACCAGCGAGATGAAACAATTGGTAAAACTTCTTTTGATTTAAATCTTTGGATCGATGCAGGCGATCGCCTAAAGTTAATACAAGAATTACAAGCTACAGGAGCGATTCGTAATTTAGAATTACAATTTCGGCCAAAATCTGGAAATATAATTACAGTCTTGCTTTCAGCCGAAGTCATTGATTTGGATGGTATCCCTTGCTTACTAGCAGTTCATCACGATATTACACAACGCAAGCAGCAAGAAGCCAAATTACACCTCTCAGCACAACGCGATCGCTTGTTGGCAAAAACCCTAGTACGAATTCGGTCTTCGCTGAACTTAGAGCAAGTTCTCCAAACCACTGTTACCGAAGTTAGGCAATTTCTGCAAGCAGACCGGGTTTTTATTACTTTAAATAATGCTAATTTAGGAATTAGAACTATTGCTGAATCAGTAGACCCCAAATATCCATCCCTTTCAGGTTGGTCTACTAATGATGAAGCTTATATTCAAGAATTAAAAAACTTATTAAAAAATAATGTTGTACGTGTTGTTGAAGATATAACGCAAATGCCAAAATCTTCCAAAGTAACAGTACACTGTCAAAAATTTCAAACTAGAGCTAGTTTGGCTGTACCAATTATGCTAAATGAAGAATTATTTGGTGCATTAATTGCCAATCAATGCTCAGCGCCGCGTCACTGGCAAGCAATAGAAATTGATTTGCTACAACAAATGTCACAACAAGTAGCGATCGCCATTCATCAAAGCCGGATTTACCAAGAACTAGCAGAACTCAACACTAATTTAGAACAGCAAGTACGAGAACGTACAGCACAATTGCAACAAAAAATCCAAGAAGTTGAAGAATTACATCGTATTAAAGATGTAGTTTTACACACAGTTGCCCATGATTTACGAACTTCCGTGATGGGTAACTTGATGGTGTTAAAAAATTTGTTAAATCAGGGAGTGAGGAACGCTCTGACGCCAGAACCCGGAGAGACACAAACACATAAAGACACGGCGACGCCCAAAGATGGCGATCTGAAGATAGAAAGAGTGGGAGAGACGGAAAATTCTTTAACAGCCTCAGAGCATCTCCCCATTGCGTCTTCTTTTGCTGCGTCTCCCCTTCCCCGCACTCTTGCGTCTTCTTCGTCACAAATTTCCGTATCTCGCTCAATAATCGAGCGGATGATTCAAGGTAACGATCGCCAACTGACAATGATTAACTCATTGTTAGAAATTAATTGCAGTGAAAAACAAGGCCTGGGAATTAAACTCGAACTCGTGCAATTTAGCACCCTACTAGCAGGAATCTTTGCTCAGTTGCAACCCATACTCACACAAAATCAAGCAACTGTGAAAAACTTGATTCCCCTAGATTTACCATTAGTGATGGCAGATGCAACTCGGTTGCAAAAAGTTGTGGCGCATTTAGTAACGCGTAGCTTGGAAAATAATCTCCCAGGAATAAACTTTACCCTAAGTGCCACCGTTGAAGCTGGAATGATTCGCACTCAGATTCAAGATGATGGTGTAGCCATGAGTAAACTAGAGTGCGATCGCCTTTTCGATCTACACGTCCGCGACCCCCAAGATTGTTGTTCCACAAGCATTGGCTTAAAAATGTATCTTTGTCGCCAAGTTATTAAGGCACATGGGGGCGAAATTGGTGCAATTACTAACCGCAAGCGCGGGTTAACTTTCTGGTTTACATTACCTTTAGCAACTACATCCACAACAAATCGCCCATAAATTACCAAAAAATGCGAAGGTGTTATTTGTGGCAATCTTGAGGAAGAAAACACCTTCAACTGTATAGGCAAAGTTGCTTGGATGCTAATGGCTACCCCATTTACAACAGTGCAAAGGTGGTACAGAAAAACCTTTTCTGCACCAACAACAGATAAAATTATTACTCTATACAAAGCTTGGCGCAACCAATTTTTGTGGCAGAGATTGCATTTATGGTTGTGGCTGGCGCTGATTTGTCTGTTATCTTTTACTTTGCGAGACATTTACGGCTTGTTTTTCCCTTTGCAAGAGTTGGAGAAACTGCCACAATTACTCCGACCGAGAAGCATTGTACTGAATATTACAATGCTTATAAATATACTTATCTGCTTTGCCCTACATAAAACTAAATTTGGTCGTCATCGTCCAGATTTATTATTTTTGGGTTCTTCTTGGTCAATTAGTCTAGTATCGCAGTTATTTGCAACCTTCAGAGGTTTTGCACTACCCGATAGCATCGGTTGGTCGCTGCTGTTCTTGAGTCAAGCTATCTTAATCCCAGTCTGCTGGACTCTTCACTTGCTGTCTCAAGCAAGTGTGCTAATTTACTATTTTGGGGTCAACACAGCACTTGGACTAAAAACACCAATCCCAGAACACCCAGAGATATATAATGTAACGTTTATTTTATATATTTTTTGGTTTTGTACGATATGTGATATCGGTGTTTATTTGTACGATCGCCTGCAACGCTCTGAGTTTTACGCCCATCAAGAACTTGAATCTGCCTACCAGAAACTCAAAGTTGCAGAAGCGAAATATCGCACCATTTTTGAAAACGCTGTAGAAGGTATCTTTCAAAGCAGTCCTGATGGACGTTACATTACAGCAAATCCTGCTTTAGCACGTATTTATGGCTACTCATCACCAGAGGAAGTAACAGCAAATTTCACTGATATTGAACACCAATTGTATGTCGATCCAAACCGCCGAGCAGAATTTGTGCGCCTGATGGAAAAGTATGGCAGGGTTTCCGAGTTCGAGTCTCAAATTTATCGCCGAGATGGGAGTATTGTTTGGATTTCCGAAAAAGCCTATGCAGTCCGTGACGAACGAGGAAAGCTGCTGTACTACGAAGGTTTGATTGAAGACATTACACAGCGCAAACAAACTGAAGAAGAACTACGAGTGTTTTTTCATGCAGTTTCTCACGACTTACGTAACCCAGTGCTAGGTACTTTAATGGTACTGAAGAATCTGCTCAACAGTGAGGGACTGGGAATTGGGGAGCAAGGACAAGGGGGACAAGGAAGAATTATTAAAGAAGTTTCTTCTCAATCCCTAATCCCTGTGCGACGCTCAATTTTAGAGCGGATGATTCAAAGTAGCGATCGCCAACTTAACTTAATTAATTCGTTGATGGAAGCTCATATCAATGAGGTACAAGGTATTGTTTTACAACGTCAAGCCGTACAATTACTGTCGATTGTCGAAGCAGCGCTGGCAGATTTAGAGCCATTAGTGGTGCAAAATCAAGCAACTGTGACAAATTTGGTATCCGCATTGCCATTAGTGAATGTAGATCCTACGCAATTATGGCGAGTTTTTTCTAACTTAATTGTCAATGCTCTCAAACACAATCCACCTGGATTGCTTTTGACAATCAACGCTACTGTTGAGGGTAACAACATTTATTGTACTGTCAGTGATAACGGCGTGGGTATTAGTCAACAACAAAGCGATCGGCTTTTTGAGCTTTACTTCCGGGGTAGTAGCATCCGCAATTCTGTAGGTTTGGGATTGGGGTTGTATCTATCCAAGCAAATCATCAATGCTCATGGTGGCGAAATTGGTATTAATCCCAATCCTCAAGCCGGAGTAACTTTCTGGTTTACATTACCTATCGTTTCAAGTTCAGCTCAATAGTTATAATTGTCATTTGTTTAAAACCAGTAATAAATGACCAATAACCAATGACCAATAACAAAGGAAAAATTTTATGGTAAGAGGATTGAGAGTTAGTATGCTACTGTTGGCAGTCTTAGGAAATTTAGTATGGTCATTTACTGCAAAAGCAGATTATAACGGTAAACTCACCGTGGAAATTGATGGATTAAAGAATAAACAAGGACAAGTTTGTGCAAGTATATTTGCTAACAGTCAAGGATTTCCTAACCAACGCGATCGCGTTTTACAAGGACAGTGCATTAAGATTACTGATACTCCCTTGCTGATTACCTTTGAGAACTTAAAAGCAGGTAATTATGCCGTTGCTGTAATCCACGATCGAAATAGCGATCGCACTCTCAATCGTAATATCCTTGGTATACCCATCGAAGGCTTTGGATTTTCCAGGAACCCAGAAATTACCACAAGTGCCCCCAAATTTAGCCAAGCAGCATTTTTGGTAGCAGGGCCGAACACTAATATTCAAATCCAGTTGAAATATTTTTAGAAGAGTGGGGAGCCAGTCCGTTACAAAGACAAGTCTGAGCGGAATTGTAATTCTTGCCGGAGTGCGTAAATTCATTATCAGATATTTACCACTACCCTTAGTTTTTATCAATTATTTCACTTGTATAGCATTAATAAAATAGTGATAATTAATCTCAATAAGTTTTAGTCAGATGAATAATGACCATTATTATTCCAGCACAGGCGCATTGGCAACTCTTTCAAGAAGTGAATGAAACTCCACAAAATAACGACCCCGATGATGAGTTAGATATTACCTATAAGTGTCCCCAGGCATTGGGAGAAGGACATTATCGACGAGTTGAATTACGACAAAACTTAGTGTTGGAGATTGAGAGCTATCAGCGCCATGAAAATCTAATACTACAAAGCATTGACCGTCCACATTCTTTAGAGTTTTGGTTTATGCTTTCAGGACAGTGGAGGGAAAGCTCTCTTTGGGCAGTTAATGAGACAGAAGCCGGACAGTATGGTTTTTTTGGCAGTGGCATGGCTGTTAAAGGAGAAGATAAGTTTTCACAAGGACGGCAACTTTTGGTGGGTGTGCATTTAGAACCAGAGTTGTTGCAGTCCTTCGTCGGTAATTCTTCTGGAGAATTACCGAAAGCATTGCAACATTTAGTGCGTGAGCCAGAGCAACCTTACCACTTTCGCTCTAACGTCATGACTCCGATGATGCAATACAATGTGCAACGAATATTGCATTGTCCCTATCAAGGTATTATCAAGCGCACATACCTCGAAGGCAAAGTGCTGGAACTATTAGCATTGCTGCTAGAGCAAGAAGCAGAAATTCAGATGGGAAGCCGGACACCCAAGCCGCTAAAGCCTGGAACATTAGAGCGGATTATCGATGCCAGAGACTTGTTATTGCAACAGCTAGACAATCCACCTTCTACCGCAGAACTAGCACGCTTAGTCAAACTCAATGAGTATGCACTCAAGCGCGGGTTTCTACAGGTGTTCGGCAAACCCTTGTTTGCTTATCTCCACGATTACCGCTTAGAACAGGCGCGTCAATTGCTAGAAACTAGGGACATGAGGGTGAGTGAAGTTGCCCAAAAAATCGGCTTTGCCAGTCGGAATCATTTTGCTGCTGCTTTTAGGAAAAAATTTGGTGTCAACCCCAAAGAATACTCAATGCAACGCAAACACTCCTGATATCGACCAAAAAAAACTCCTGCTAGCGACCAAAACAGCTTTCTTATGGCACTGGATTACTGGTAGTGTTTGTTGAAAAGAATTCTTGTTTGAGTTTGGTGTGGGGTAACAAGTGAAACAAAAACAGTTAGTAAAGATTTTCTTACTGATGATTTCCGTTTGGCTTTGGGGTGCAATCAGCGCAGCTGCAAGTGTTGTACTAAAGCAAGAGGTACAAAATAAATCTGTGGCATCATTACTACGCAATTCCCGGTCAATTAAAGAGATTCCAAGACTCAGTGAGATAGAGCGTCCAATTACCAGCGCAACTACGCTGGTACAGTCACCAACACCAAGCCCACCAAGAGTAACTCAAGTTGTACCAATAACGTCCGTTAAAGCCAACCCCACTCCTCAAGGTGTGGAGATAATTTTAGAGACAACCCAAGGAACTCAACTGCAAGTTATAAATCGCAGTGCTGGCAGCAATTTCATTACAGATGTATCTGGTGGACAGTTGCGTTTAGCTAATGGCAATACTTTCACATTTCGTTCCGACAAACCCCTTGCGGGAATTACTGAAATAACAGTAATCAATATTGATGCAAATACTGTGCGAGTCACGGTGGTAGGTAAGAAAGCTTTGCCCACAGTTGAGTTATTTGATGATAATGCTGGGCTAGTTTTTGGAGTAGCATCTACGGCAACGGCAACACAGCCACCGCAACAACCCCAAACCCCTGCTAGTGAGATACCCCAAGAAAAACCACTTGACTCACAGCAGGATGAGCCGATTGAGTTAGTAGTAACGGGGGAGCAAGATGGGTATAACGTACCTGATGCAACGACAGCAACGCGAACAGACACACCTTTACGCGATATCCCACAATCGATTCAGGTGGTGCCGCGACAGGTGATTGAAGACCGCAACACCAGAACGATCGCCGAGACTGTGGAAACCGTTAGTGGCGTTGTCAACCGTGGTAATAACTTCGGTACACCTTCACAAGCACTGACCATTAGAGGATTTAATCAAACAGGAAATTTCCGCAACGGCTTTCGGGACGTTTCGTTGTATGAAATAGCAGGCGGCACTAATACGATTGAACGGATAGAAGTTCTCAAGGGTCCCGCCTCAGTTCTGTTTGGACAAGTAGAACCAGGCGGCATCGTCAATGTAGTAACCCGACAACCCCTGAGTGAACCGTATTACAATTTAGCATTCGAGGCAGGTAGCTTTGGATATTATCAGCCCATCATCGATTTATCAGGGCCATTGAGCGATGATAAAACCGTGCTTTACCGCTTTATTGCCAGTTATGAAGCATCGGACAGTTTTCAAGATTTTGTCCACACTAACTTTACCACTGTTGCCCCCTCAATTACGTTTAATATTGGAAAGCGGACAAAGCTAAATCTCTACTATGAGTACCTAGACTACAATGCAAATCCTCCTCTAGGTTATGCTACGCTTCTGAGTGATGGTCGCCTAACCCCTCGAAATCGCTATCTTTCTTACCCTGACATAGCGTCGGTTAATGTCACCACGCAGAAATATGGCTATACACTCAACCACGAGTTTAGCGATAATTGGCAAATTCGCAACAATCTTGCTGTTGTCTCTAACAAGACTAGTAATGTGGAACCATTCGGTTCCCTGGTTGACGATCGCTTCTTAAACATAGAAGCAGCAGATATTAGTTACACAAGCGATAACTATTCTGGGCAAACCGATTTACTTGGAAAGTTTAAGACGGGATCGATCTCACATCAACTCTTAGTTGGATTTGATTTTACCCTTGGAGTCAATGATGCTCAAAGGTCAACCGCCACTCTGCCTCCTCTAGATATCTCCGGCCCCGATTACAACATCTCAAAGCCTGATTTTCCAGTGGCTCCCAAGGGCGAAGGCTATACTCGAAATTACGGAGTTTCTCTTCAGGATCGGATTGCGTTTAGCGATAACTTAAAACTACTGATTGGTGGTCGCTATGACTGGGCATTAAGTGTATATGAAGAAGCAGGTTCTCAATTCACAACCGAAGGTGAAGCCTTCAGTCCCCGCATTGGCTTGGTCTATCAACCAATTGAACCAGTTTCTCTTTATGCCAGCTACAGTCGCTCTTTTGTACCAAACTCAGGACGCAGCGTGGATAATGAACTGTTTGAGCCAAGCAGAGGCACCCAGTACGAAATAGGGGTAAGAGGTGAATTTTTAGACGGCAAGCTATCAACTAACCTGGCAGCCTATCATCTCACCAAGACAAATGTGGTCACCTCCGATTTGGATAATCCTGGGTCTTTTATCCTGACTGGGGAACAGCGCAGTCAGGGAATCGAACTCGATGTTTCCGGTGAAATCCTGCCTGGGCTGAAGGTGATTGCGTCCTATGCTTATACTGACGCAGAAGTCACTAAAGATAATGATATTCCCGTAGGTAATCGATTGCTGAACGTACCAGAGCATCAGGCCAGTCTTTGGACAACCTATGAAATTCAACAAGGAGATTTGCAAGGTTTAGGATTCGGTCTGGGACTATTTTATGTAGGTTCAAGAGAGGGCGACTTGGCTAACTCGTTTCAAGTAAACGATTATTTGCGGACTGATGCAGCACTTTATTATCGACGCGATCGCCTCAAAGCTGCAATCAATATCCGCAATTTGTTCGATATATACTATCCAAGCACTGTTGAAGGTGATAGGAGCTTTATCGGCATCGGCGAACCTCTTAGCATTGTTGGCTCTATAAGTTGGGAATTTTAACTAGCTGGCTTTGTTGCTGCTTGTTTAGCCGACTTTATCCATTTTTTTCACAACGCGATGCCTGCGGCAAGCCGCTCAAAAGCGTCTACGCTCTCGCTCAAACTTGATGCAACGCAAATACTCCTGATAGCGACCAAAAAAAACTCCCGCTAGCGACCAAAACAGCTTTCTCATGGCACTAGATTACTGATAGTGTTTATTGAAAAGAATTCTTGTTTGAGTTTGGTGTGGGGTAACAATGTGAAACAAAAGCAGTTAGTAAAGATTTTCTTACTGACGATTTCTGTTTGGCTTTGGGGTGCAATCAGCGCAGTTGCTAGTGAAGTACCAAAGCAAGAGGGAGAAAGTAAATTAATAGCATCGGTACTACGCAATTCCCGGTCAATTAAAGAGATTCCAAGACTCAGTGAGATAGAGCGTCCCAATACTAGCGCAACCATGCTAGTGCAGTCGCCAACACCAAGCCCACCAAGAGCAACTCAAGTTGTACCAATAACGTCCGTTAAAGCCAACCCCACTCCTCAAGGTGTCGAGGTGATTTTAGAGACCTCGCTTGGGACTAAACTGCAAGTCACAAATCGTAGTACGGGTAATAATTTTATTGCTGATGTATCTGGCGGGCAGTTGCGTTTAACTGATGGTAATGCTTTCACATTCCGTTCGGAGAAACCACTTGCGGGAATTACTGAGATTACAGTACAGAATATTGATGCAAATACTGTGCGAGTGACAGTAGTAGGTGAAAAGGCTTTACCCACAGTTGAATTATTTGATGATAATGTCGGGCTAGTTTTTGGGGTAACATCACAGGCAACGGCAACACAGCCACCGCAACAACCCCAAACCCCTGCTAGTGAAACACCCCAAGAAAAACCAGGAGCCCAGCAGGATGAGCCGATTGAGTTGGTGGTGACGGGTGAGCAAGATGGCTATAATGCGCCAAATGCGTCAACAGCCACAAAAACCGACACCCCGCTACGGGATATTCCCCAATCGATTCAAGTTGTACCGCGAGAGGTGCTGGAAGATCGTAATGTGAGAACTTTAAACGAGTCAGTGGAAACGGTCAGTGGCGTTTCAAATACTACAGATTCGAGCGGTGCGACTGGCGGAGCCAGATCCATCAGAGGATTTGCTGCGGAAACAAATTTACGCAACGGTCTTTCAGAAGGCAGCTTTACTTTGGACAACCTCTTGGAACCAGTTGGAACCATTGAGCAAGTGGAAGTCCTTAAAGGACCTGCCTCAGTTCTGTTTGGTTCTATAGAGCCTGGTGGAATTGTTAACATTGTCACCAAACAACCCTTGAGTGAACCCTATTACAAGCTCGAATTTGAGGCAGGAAGTTATGGCTTTTATCAGCCCCTGATTGATTTTTCAAGTCCCTTGACTGCCGATAAAACTGTGCTTTACCGCTTGATTGCCAGTTATCAGGGTGCAAACGGTTTTCAAAATTTTGTCAACACCCAAGTGACCACCATTGCACCCTCAATCACAGTCAACTTGGGCGATCGCACAAGCCTGAATCTGTACTATGAATACACTCACTTTTTTGGAGACCCTCCTAGAAGTGTTGTTGCGCTCTTGAGTGATGGTAGCTTGACACCTCAGAGCTTCTATACGGGTTATCCTAGTTTAGACTTGACCGATATCACGACGCAAAAATTTGGATACACACTAAAGCATGAATTTAGCGACAACTGGCAGCTTCGTAATAGTACATCTGTAATTCTTAATCGTAGAAACCAAAATTCATCTGGTCCTAGCCAAATAGTGGACGATCGCTTCCTCACAGGCTATGGAGCTAGTGAGGGTGACATTAAACTTGAAAACTATTTTGGACAAATCGACGTGCTAGGGAAATTTAATACCGGATCGATTTCTCACCAACTTTTAGTGGGCTTTGATATAAACCGCTTTTTCCAGAAAGAAGTATACCTTTTCTCTAGTATTAGTAATTTGCCCGATCTTGATATTCTCAACCCAAATTACGACCTTCCATCAAGACCCGAATTTGATTCAAGAGGTGAGGGTACGACCAGGACTCAATCATACGGAGTCTACCTTCAGGATCAGATCGCGTTTAGTGATAATCTGAAACTCCTGATTGGTGGTCGCTATGATTGGTTATCCGATGAATTTGAAGCACCAGATTTCGATCGGACGGTACAAAATGATGGTGCCTTCAGCCCTCGAATTGGCTTAGTGTATCAGCCCAGCAAAACGATTTCTCTTTATACCAGCTACAGTAGCTCTTTTAGGCTGTCTAGAGGATTTAACCTGGATCAAAGAGCGTTTGAGCCGAGCCGGGGAACCCAATATGAAGTCGGTGTCAAAGCAGATTTTCTAGACGGAAAGCTTTCGACAACGTTAGCTGCCTATCAGCTTACTAAGACAAATGTGTTAACCCCCGATCCCGATCCCGAACGAGCTAGGCAAGGTTTCTCCATTCAGACCGGGGAGCAGCAAAGTCGAGGAATTGAGTTGGATATTGCGGGTGAAATTTTGCCAGGGCTGAAGGTAATTGGTTCCTATACCTATACCGATGCAAAAGTAACCGCAGATAATCTCATTCCTGTAGGCAATCTATTAAACGGTATACCCAAAAATCAAGTCAGCCTTTGGACAACCTATGAGATTCAAGAGGGTGATTTGAAAGGGTTTGGAGGTGGTTTGGGGCTGTTTTATGTAGGTGAGCGGCAAGGCGATCTAGAGAACTCGTTTACACTCCGAGATTACTTGCGGACTGATGCGGCGCTTTTCTACAAAAGAAATGGTTTTAAGGCAGCGATTAATGTCCGTAATTTATTTAATACAGACTATGCAGAATCATCTTACAGCATAGTTAATGTTCAAAGAGGTTATCCGTTAACAATCACGGGTTCCATTAGTTGGGAGTTTTAACTGGCTTGCTTTATTCAATTCTTGGTGGGCTACTTATTGCGGTGGTTCACAGTAGTTGCGGTCAGAATGAATAGCAATCAATTTTTGTCAATAAATTACAGCGATCGCTAATTTTCTAGTCGTCTTAGATGTGTCTTTGACCAAACAGCGATCGCATAGACTACTTGAATTGCAGAATATAGGTTGTAAAATTTATGCATCTATCGCGATAGGTAAATTGATGAAGTTTACCTGCTTAGAAATGTTAAGCAATATTTTGCCAACAGCATCTTCTTGATAATGGAACTTAGACAAAAAGTAGCCTCAAAAAAGGCTCAAATGTATATACAGAATTACTTTAACATCTATTTGCCTAGTTTCTTGATATATAGCAGGAGGCAGTTCGCGTAGCGTGTCGAAGACAAGGCAGGAGACAGGAGGCAGGAGGTAGAACTATCACTATTCCTAGCATTCATGCTTGTCATTATGTCCTAAAGGATGTGACTACGGCTATATTTGTGCGATTACCTTAACCTCTCACTGATAGGTCAGACAAATTTATAGAACTGACGTTTAATTACAAATTAGTGTGTGAATCTTTTGCTATATTCTGTTGTTCCGGTAAGGCACGTATTCTATTCATCTGACTTAAAGCGTATCGTGCTGTTGCTTGCACTTCGTCATCTGGATCTTCGAGTGCATGAGAGAGTATTTGACTCATTTGACTCATCATGTCATAAACACGTGTCAAGTCACGGATTGCATTTTGCCGCACTTGTGGACTTTCATCTTGCATTGAGATTGCCAAAGCACGGTTCATCGGTTTAAGTGTCCGGGCACCGATTTCGGTCAAAGCTGCCAAAATTAAACTGCTTTCTTGAGAATCAGCATCAATCATCAGGTCAACCATTGGCTGAATTGCCCGGGAATCTCCCTGCTGACCCAAATCCCAAATCGCCTTGCGCCGCTTTGTCGGGTCAGGGCTACTTAAATCTTGAATTAATTCCTCAACGATATTAAGTTTAGCAAGACGAGAAGTTTTTTCTGGTAGCAGCAATTGTGTATTCGGTGGTAGCTGGGCTGTATATGGACTAGTTAGATTCTCTGCTGAAGGTGCTGTAATCGGGTCTTTTTTTACTTTATTCAAACTTTTATTATTTGATATTTCCGACTTTTGTACTTGCTTGACTTGAACAAACCATCTCAGCAGGTAAAGAAATGCCCCAACACTTCCTAAAACACCAACGGCAAATATTAACCACCACACAAAATCTCTCTCAGTTGGCTGAGGTCTTGCAGTTGGCTTAGGAGTCACAGTACCAGAGGCAACAATTGGAGAAGTGACAATCTGCTTTTTAGCTGCTAAGGCTGCTTGCAGTCTCTTCCTAGTCTCTAAACCAACAATGCCATCTATTTTTAAACCCTTTACTTTCTGAAATTTCGCTACAGCGATTTCTGTCGCGGGGTTGTATTGTCCATTTACCACCCCTCTGTAATATCCCAACTCCTTTAATTGGATTTGTAGTCTCTGCACATCTGATTTTCGACTACCATATCTCAAAACAGTCGGACTAGCAGAAACCCTCGAATTAGCTTGTGCAAGTTCTAAAACTTCAGCTACTGGGTTAGATGTAGCTGTGCTTGGGCGATTTAAGTAAAAACCCAGGCAATAAAAACAGGTAAATATCAGGATTGAGGAACGGCATAGCCTCATATTGCAAGTTTCAGCCTAAACGTGCTTTTGAAGTTATTGATATTACAATACCTTTAAGGCGTCCAAATGTTAACTGTTATTTGTTATTTGTTATAGAGAATTAGGGATTGGTGATTCAAATACCTATTATCTATTCCCTAGTCCCCACAGGGTCAAATTTTTTGGTAGATGCTTTTAAAACTGGTTGCTGTATATTAGCTTGTTCGCCAACACTAATCGTGTTATTCTGCCGTGCTAGAGTATCACGTTGGTTAATTAAGTAGATGCTGATTAAAGTTAGGAAAACACCTAGCCACTGTAAGGGGCTGAGGACTTCTGTTAGGAAGAGATTACCAAATAGTAAGGCAAAGACGGGTGTGAGGAAGGTGAGGGAACTTAGACTAGTGAGACTACCACTAGAGGCAAAGTAGAAAAATAATCCGTAGGCGATCGCACTGCCGAATACGGTAGCATAACCGAGAGCCACTAAATCAGATGCTCCTAAATTCTGCCATTGCTGGGATTCCACAACCGATGAAATACCCCATAGTGGCAATCCACCCAAAATCATATGCCATCCTGTAGCGGTTACTGGGTCAGTATGTCGACAGACATACCGAATTAATACTGTTCCTACTGCCATTGATAAGGCTGCTAGCAACATCAACCACTCACCACTGGCAAACAAATCTTGCCAGTTACCAATTGTGACATTTGCACCCGAATCAAGAATATGGAAAATCCACTCTTGTGGGAAGCCAATCAAACTAATACCCGTGACTCCCAAGCCTAACCCCAGCCATCCCCAAAAACCAATGCGTTCCTGGAATAACCACAACGACAGCAAAGCTACAGCCAAAGGTTGCGAGTCAATCATCACAGACCCTAACCCAGCACTGGTTCTAACTAATCCTTCTGCCAAAAATCCTTGAAACAATGTTCCATCTACTAAGGCAAATAAGGCAATCCATAGCCACGCAGTCCAAGTTTTTGGCTGTGGTCTACCCATCAATGCTGCTGCTATCAAAATTAACACCCCAGCTGGCAGCAGACGCACGCCTGCCATAAATAAGGGTGTAGTGTGGGGTATCACTCCTTTCATTGCCACCATTGCTGTCCCCCATAGGAAAAAGGGGGCAATCAATAAAACAGGAGCAAAGGTAAGTCGGAATGCACTGAGTTTCAGTTGCATGGGTTTGCACAGGCCTTTGTTTAACAAGCGTAAAAATTGCTTTACCTAATTTTACCGAATTATGTCGTTTTATGAAGAACAAATACTTATTTGTAGCTTTAAACACTTAATACTGGCTCCTAGATGGCTTAATTTTAAGTGCTATTCAATATAAAAATGATTTAAAATACAGAGTCTGTGTATTACTGAAGATTTCACTTATAAGGCAAAAAGTAAATAAATAAGGGTCTTTTTGGAGCTAAAATTTTCAAAAGAGCTACTTACACAAAAAAACCACAGCCAAGTATAATAAAAATTTATTTCCTTACTCTCCACTCCCTACTTTTAAGACAGGGATGAAGTTTTAAGATTATTGGGTTTGTTTGTTAAGGTAATCTATCTAGTCTAAGGGACTTCCAAGAAATAAAATATACAGCTAATAAAAATGATAATCATTATAGGAGGGGTGAGGGCAAGGGTTGCTAACAGCAACCCTTGC
>JBALDB010000016.1:0-30426 GCA_036918135.1 Nostoc sp. | reverse complement strand
CCATTAATTATAGCGATCGCCTACTGCTTACCCAGTTGTACAAATTCAGGCATAGCAAGCTTTTTGCCTTTTTTTCACCGTCGAACTCACGTTATCCTGATGCCCTGAATTTAATACAAATGGACAATGGAAGTTTTCATAAATCTTTGGACTTACAGCAATTTTCAGGTAAATAGACCACAGTGGTTGAACCAACCGAAGGTATGCTCTTCAGTAATATAATTTACAGCCTCAGTCATTGCTTGGTTGAGTAATTCCAATGTGCGCGCTTCACGAGAACGGAGAAATTGCTTCAATTTCGACCAACAAAGCTCTATAGGGGATAAATCAGGAGAGTAGGGGGGCAAAAACTTGACGAATGCACCAACAGACTCGATGGCAATTTTTACACACTCTGCGTGATGAACTCTCAGATTATCCATAACCACAATCGCCCCTTTCCACAATTGAGGTGCCAAGACCTGAGTTACATATGTCAGAAATACTTCAGTGTTGGTGCTTCCAGGTACAGTCATCGCTGCAACCAGTCCCTCAAGGTTCAAAGCACCAATCAAAGAAACATTTCCACCCTTCGTTCCAGGAATACTACCAATTGCTCGTTCGCCCTCTACTGCTCTACCAAACAAGCGTGACATTGATAAATTTAATCCAGCTTCATCAACAAATATTAGGTTTCGCACGTCAATTTTATCTAACCATCGACGATAGTCATGGCGTAATTCCTGTACTCGTGGAGTATCTTGCTCACTTGCATAGTAGACTTTTTTTTTACAGCGTAAGTCTAATTTTTCTACTGCACGATGCATTGTCGAAATGCTGACTCTAATTCCTGTATTTTCCGCAAGGCGGTCGCACAACTCTGTTAGCAACAAATCATTTTTCCCTTCCACCCAAAGCTTAATCATGCTTAGATGTTGATCCTGAATTGTCGGCTTTTGGTATCCTCCACGTTGTTTTGCTTCAATTTCTCTACTTTTGCGATAATGACGCAGCAGATTTCGTACAAACGACAAGCTAACCTTGAATCTCTGCGCTATCTGCCGTTGAGAACCTTCCTTTGATAACCAAGCTGCAATCACGCGACGACGTAAATCCTCTGAGTAAGATGCTGGCATCGAATCAAACAATTATTTCATGTCTAGGTTACCGTATTTTGTGGTTCAATTACTTGAAAATTGCTGTAAAATGGCCTGAGAATGTTGTACCAATTTTTTAATCCCCCTCAAGTCCAGAGCTTAATCCCATTGAGCATTTATGGGAACACATTAAGTACGAATTATCTTGGGAACATTGCACAAACTTGGATCGATTAAGACACAAGCTCAAACAGATTCTTGATTCTATTTCTGCCAAAGCGATCGCATCGATTTGTGGATAGAATTACATCACAAGAGCTTTATTAAGTGCAACCTCATAGAGAATTGGTATAACAACAGAAATTATTGCAAGCTTAAAGTGGGTAAGGCTTAAGTTGATGACACGAATTTGTCTCAATGTCATTTAATTTGTCACTGTACAATATTCAAGTTTAACAATAAACGTGTCAGTCGCCAGAATTTAGATAAAAGTTTGTGCTGCTGTCTGAATCCAGAGCGTAGTCTTTTTTCCTACATTAAGTACTACAACTTACTCCATCCACTCCACCCAATTGGACGCAATCGCTATCATCCAAGAAGTATAAGTATTTAGTATTAATGAGGTTTTATAATCTTCATCCTGAATTAACTTGGTAACAAAAAATCAAAACTTAAACCTAAAACTACTATTTCTTAATCATATCTTTACTTCAAGAGAATTTAATTATACACGCTGGACTATTCAATGTATGCATAACTTCTAATAGAAGTTATGTAAAGATAATTTCAACTTTCTTTAAAGTCATTACTTGAAAATTGGGAAAAATTATAAAATCCAATATTAGTTTTTTATATTCTAATTTTAGAGTAATTTTATAATTAAAGTTTATCTTACAATAGCACTTAATTTTGTGTTAGTTTCAAGTTTTGATTTATCAATAAACAAAAGTAAAACTGGACTGACTTACCTAGAATCTTAGAAGATGGCTAGTTAAATATGTCGCACTACCAAATGAAAACTGATATCAAAGAGCCAAGAATTTTTGATGGTAAGTGTTTATCATCTTTTCAGCGCAAAATACTGCAAAAAAGCTTACAAGAAAATATTCCTGAGTCTTACCGTCATCGTATCCAAATTATGTTATTGACAGATGAGGGCAAATCTCAAACCACAATTTGTCAGATATTAGGGTGCTGTCCAGCAACAGTTAGACATTGGATGCATATAGCGCGCACTGGTATGGCGCATCAATGGCAAGATTGTGCAATTGGTCGTCCTAAAGCAGTAAATGAGGAATATTTAGAGCGTTTAAAAGAACTTGTCAGTAATAGTCCCCGTGATTACGGCTATTCTTTTCGGCGTTGGACAGGTAACTGGTTGAGTCAGCATTTGGCAAAAGACTTGGGAATTCAGGTAAGTGGTCAACACATTAATCGACTGCTGAAACAAATGGGGCTATCGATTCGACCAAAACCTATCACTCCTGAGGAAAACAGGATAGAAAAAGCGAAGAGTTCCAAAATTTCAATTGAGGATCTAAAACCAGCAAATACGCCAGATAATACTGAATTTTTGCCTATTAACTTTGCAAAATTAGGAACAGACTCAAGCATTCATGGTGCAAAATCTATCAGATCCGTTAGTGTCTCTGGAACAGTTGAGCAATATTTTGGGGTATTCGCTTTCCGAGGCAGAATTTGGGCGTTGTCTCCAACAAATTAAATTCCTCAACCCAAAAGTTGGCAAATTCTGGCAGGGAACTGACGTTGAATCAGGTATTTATATTGTGATTGCTGATAAAGTGAGATTGCTCGACAGCGGAGGTGAGTTAATCGCCACTTTGGAGAACGGGACTTCATTTGGGGAATTTACCTTGTTTCCGGAGGCTAAATTTAAGCATTATGCTGCTAGAGCTTCGATAAATTTGCAGTTGTGCTTTATTCCGGGTGAATTGTTGCGGTCATTGATGGCTAATCATCCCCAAATTCGGGAGCATTTATGGCAACAAGCAGTATCTCTTAATTCTCTACAAATAAACTCAGATAACTCTTCTAAAACGGCGATGTCTACGACAAGCTACGCCTACGCATCAAATTCCACCCATATCCATAATATAGATATTTTGTCAACGGCTTCTCCACAGCCGCACCAGAAAAAGATTAGTAAAGCCTATTTTCCCAACCCCAATCAGCGAGTTGGACATTTATGGCAACGAGTAACTCAGCGTTATCCATTTTTTGCCCAGCAAAGTGCATCCGATTGCGGTGCAGCTTGTTTGGTAATGGTGTCTCGCTATTGGGGTAAACGCTTTAGTGTTAATCGTTTGCGAGATATCGCTAATGTAGACCGAAACGGTGCATCCTTGCGGGGGTTATTGACTGCGGCAGAAAGCCTTGGCTTTGCCACACGGCCTGTAAAGGCTAGTCTTAAGCAGCTTGCAAAGCAAAAATTGCCCGCTATTGCCCACTGGGAAGGCAAGCATTACATTGTAGTCTACGAAATTACACTGAAACACGTTATTGTTGCAGACCCCGCCATTGGTCAACGCACCTTGAGTCACGCAGAATTTCAAGCTGATTGGACTGGTTATACACTGCTACTACAACCAACAGCGATGCTAAAGGATACCAAAGAAACTTCTACTCCCTTTTGGCAATTTTTTGAGTTACTCAAGCCTCATAGCTTGGTGATGCTAGAAGTATTTATTGCTTCGGTATTTATCCAGATATTTGGACTCATTACCCCGCTTTTTACTCAGTTAATTTTAGACCGCGTAGTTGTACAGCGATCCGAACTCACTTTGACAGCAGTGGGGATAGGATTACTAATGTTTAACCTCTTTCGTGTAGCAATGATCGGGTTGCGGCAATATCTCCTAGACCACACAGCAAATCGCATAGACTTGGCGCTAATTGTTGGGTTTATTCGCCATACCCTACGACTACCTTTGAATTTTTTTGAGTCTCGTTATGTGGGAGATATTATTTCTCGTGTTCAGGAAAACCGCAAAATTCAACGCTTCCTATCCGGCGAGGCATTATCTATCCTACTAGATTTACTTACCGTCTTTATTTATGTGGGATTAATGTTCTGGTATAGCTGGAAAATGGCGCTGCTAGCCCTAATAATCATACCACCTTTTGCCTTATTGGCATTGACTGCCACGCCTTTTTTACAAAGAATTTCTAGAGAAATATTTAATGCAGTCGCCAATGAAAGTAGTTATCTAATAGAAGCTCTGACCGGTATCCGAACTGTGAAAGCTACGGCGGTAGAACATACAGTACGTTGGCATTGGGAAGAGTTATTAAATAAGGAGATTAAAACTAACTTTTCTGGACAAGTTATCAGCAATCGTCTGCAAATTTTTAGTAACGGAATACAAGCAGTTGTAACCACTGCCTTGCTCTGGTTTGGGGCATATTTGGTTATTCAAAACCAGTTAACTATTGGGCAATTAGTAGCGTTTAATATGTTAGTAGACAATATTATTACGCCTTTTCAGCGCTTAATCGTGTTGTGGAATCAATTGCAAGAAGTCGTAATTGCAGTGGAACGTATTAATGATGTACTAGATACAGAACCAGAGGAAGATTTACAACACCAGACGCGACAAAACTTACCACACATTCAAGGAAATATTCGCTTTGAAAATGTCACATTTCGATATCATCCAGAAAGTGATATCAATATTCTAGAAAATCTTAGTTTTGAAGTAAAGCCGGGTCAAATGGTAGCGCTGGTAGGACGTAGTGGCTCTGGAAAAACTACTATTTCTAAATTAGTTATAGGCTTATATCCTCCAACTGACGGTAAAGTGCTGATTGATGGACAAGATATTAGCAGTATTTCCTTACGTTCCCTACGTCAAGAGGTTGGAGTAGTCGATCAAGATACTTTTTTGTTTGGCGGAACTATTCGAGAAAATATTAGCTTAGGATATCCGAGTGCCCCTTTAACAGAAGTTATCGAGGCTGGGCAATTAGCAGGTGCTGATGATTTTATTAAGAAATTACCGATGGGTTATGAAACCCAAATTGGTGAAGGTGGAGGGTTATTATCTGGTGGACAAAGACAGCGGATAGCTATTGCCAGAGCTTTATTAGGTAATCCACGATTGCTAATTTTAGATGAGGCGACTTCTCATTTAGACACCGAGTCAGAAAGAATTATTCAGCAAAACTTAAACACAATTCTTAAGGGAAGAACTACATTAGTAATTGCCCACCGCCTTTCTACTGTACAGAATGCAGATATGATTTTAGTGCTAGACCGAGGCATTTTGATTGAAAGTGGAACTCATGAAGAATTGATGGCGAAGCGAAAGCATTATTTTTATCTTAATCAACAGCAGTTACAAGGGGTAGTCTGAACAAGCTAATCAGAAAATAAATGTTAGTTAATAGTAATAAACCAGAAAAATTACCTATTTATTAATGCTCATAAATAATCCAAAATTAAAAATAGTTATTGGGAAAGAATCATGACAGATATATTAAATGGACGGGTTAAAACACCATTAATAGAAAATGCATCTTATCAGAAAAATTTACCACCTCCGTTAGCAGTAATAATAAAGGATGATTGGTCAGAAATAACTAAAGAATCACTTGAAAGTCTGCCCCAAGTTTGGACAAGAGGCTTGCTATATTTTTTGGTAATTATTATATCTATAATTTTACCTTGGGCAATCCTCTCCAAAGTAGACGAAACAGGTACAGCTAGAGGGCGCACCGAGCCTCAAGAAAAAACAATTAAGCTCGATGCTGCTGTAGCAGGAACTGTTGCTGAAATTCGAGTTAAAGAAGGTGAGTCAGTTAAGGCTGGACAAACTTTATTATTGTTGGAGTCAGAATTAGTGAAAGCAGATTTGCAGCAGGCGCAAGATAAGCTAGAGGGACAGTTAAACCGTCTTACTCAGTTGAATTCATCTCAAAATCAGTTAATTGTATCCTTGACCACTCAACAACAACAAAATCAATCTCAAGAGTTAGAGAAACAGGCCCAAGTCGATCAAGCACAACAAAACATTAATACTTTGATAAATGCCTATGAGTTACAAAAAGAAGAAAAATTATCTCAATTAAATCAAGCACGACAAACTCTCGAAAGTAGCGGAACTGTTAGTCAGTTGATGCAGAGTACTTTAGCAAGTACTCAGCGAGAGGTGGAACGTTATAGAAAACTAAATCAAGAAGGAATTGTTCCAGACATTAATCTAGTAGAAAAACAAGATATAGCTAAAGATAAACAAAAATTATACGAACAAAGTAAATCAGATACTAAACAATCCAAACTACGTTTAGAAGAACAACAGAGTAGTTACGAGCGAAATATTCGCCAAGCTAGTGCAGATATTGAACAAGCTAAGTTGCGACTTAAGGAACAAGAAAGAGGTTATCAATCCTTGACTCGTTCTGGTCAGCTAGCTGTACTAAAAATTGCCGATCAACAAAAAACACTAGATACAGAAATTACTTCGTTAAAAACAGAAATTGCTCAAACTAGAAGTCAAATTGAATCATTAAAATTTCAATTAGGACAACGAGATATAAGAGCTACCGTAAGTGGTATGCTGTTTCAATTACCAATTCAAAAGGCTGGGTCAGTAGTACAACCAGGAACAATGGTTGCAGAGATTGCACCTATAAATTCGCCTTTCATAATTCGGGCACAAATGGCAACTACAGAAAGTGGTTTTTTGCAAAAGGGATTACCAGTAAAGCTCAAATTTGATGCTTATCCATTTCAAGATTATGGTATTCTCTCAGGAGAGTTAATTAAAATTTCTCCTACTACTACAGAGATAGATACGCCTAATGGAAAGGTAGCAGCTTATAACTTAGAAATTGCTTTAAAACAGAACTGTATTCCCTCGGCTAATAAATGTATTCCCTTGCATCCAGGAGATACAGCGACTGCTGAAGTGATTATACGCCAACGCCGTATTATCGATTTTCTAATCGATCCGTTTAAGAAGTTACAGCAGGGTGGTGTGAAATTGTAATAATTTCACTTGAATGATAAATTCAGAAGCCGTATGTTATAGGCTTTATGCTGTGCAATTCTAGAATAGTTTGGGGTATAAATATATTTTTTATAGTCCAAATAAATAATACAGAAAGCTTACTTAAATTAGGAGCAATATTATGTTACAGCCCATCACTATTACTAACGAAGATATTCTTCATCAAATCAAGCTAACATGTAAAATTCCTGAGATAGTTGAGCAGATTGTTAGCCGTAAAGTCATTATATCTACTGCTGAAGAAGCTAGTATCCAAGTAGAGGTTGAAGAACTCCAAAAGATAGCAGACCAAATACGGTTAGATAACAAACTTAATAATGCTGATGATACTTGGATATGGCTAGAAAAACATGGTCTTTCATTAGATGAATTTGAAGAAATTATCTACTATACTATTATCTCTAATAAGTTAGCTCTTTATCTGTTTGCAGATAAAATCGAACCATATTTCTTTGAACATCAACTAGATTACTTTAGTGCCGTCATGTATGAAGTTGTGTTAGATGATGAAGATTTGGCAATAGAACTATTTTATGCTATTCAAGAAGGTGAAATTAGTTTTTATGATGTTGCTTATAAATACATTACAGACACAAAATTACGGCGACAATTAGGATATAAAGGTATGGTACAACGCAAGGATATGAAGTCAGAAATTTCTGCTAATGTCTTTTCTGCTAAACCACCACAGCTTATCAAGCCAATCCTGACATCTTCCGGCGTACATATCATTCTTGTAGAAGAAATAATTCAGCCGCAATTGAATGAGAATATACGTACTAAAATATTTGGAGAATTATTTTCACAATGGCTTAAGAAAAAAACTGAATATATAACTGTATTATTATCAGTTTCACCAGAAGTAGTCCAATCACCTTAAGCCAATTGCAGAAATACTGACAACTGAGAAATAAGCTTTATCCCAGCCATTGCATTGGTAGGATAATTTTTCATCTAAACTAAATTTAACTAAAGTTAATATAGCAGACGTGCTGATAAAGATTCATAGACAAATTCTAGTCTATGAAAACACGTCTCTATAAATTTGATATATAACTAAAATGATGAATGTTGCAATCATTACCCAGACAAACAGGACTTCAGGTCGATGCAATTGATTTAAATTATTCACGCCAATTCTAGGTACAACAAATTGTCCTAAAGCTATTATTAGCCAGATACCAGCAGCCACATAATTACCAAGAACTATTTGTGAAATTCCCATAATTACAAATAGGGGAATTGTAATATCTATAGGATTAGAAAGATTATTAAACATAAATTTACCTCTTTTGAGTAATAGTAAAGTCTTTAGTTACAGCCTAATATGTATGGAAAAACAGGAGCCAAAAACTATATTATGTTTAAACTTAAGTTTCTGTAACTCCTGCTATTAATTATTTAATATTTGAAATAATCGAAAATAACTTTGATTATTATATCAAGAGTTAGTTGAAAATTGCAGTGATTGCTTTACCCACACCATAGCCTGCGGAGAACACTATCAGACTAGTGATAATCGGAGTGATTCCACCTTTATTAAGGTCTAAATCGCTATCAGTAAGTTCATCCAAAAATGTTTCTTCGTCAGCAATAAGTTCAAAACCTGCACTTAGCTGTTCAATGCGAATTGTAGCCACTATCTACTCCTTACATTATTTTTAGCTTATCTAAGAGCTGTATAAATCCCAGCACCAAGACCTACAGAAAAAGCACTAATTACATACTCTGATGTGATTGCAACACCCCAAATGACCAAGGGTGTAAGACCACCATTAACTGTACTTAGTTCAGAGTCAACTAAATCACTCATAAAGTTTTCAGAACCAGCGAATAATTCTGCACCAGCGGGACGTAAATCATGAATTGCAATAGTAGCCATTTCAACCTCCTGAAAATTTTGAATGAACAATTATAATTAGGGAGTAGATTGCTGAAATTCACCAATCAAATTTCTTGCTTTCTATTAATAATTTGCCATAAACAAATTGATATATCTAGAGATGATGCTCTATTAAATGAACATAAAAGCTACTTTTATTTTCACAAAATATTTTAAAATATGATTTATCAAGTCCAACTTTAAATTTTCTCAGGCGTTAAAGCGGTATGTTACGGCTATCTGTCACTCTCTCAAACTCCCAAATTAATATATAGCTAGAGTACAGCCTACTTAACATTTACTTGATAAATGCTCCTTAGCTAAGTACTAAAATATTAAATTACCTTTATATTTTTTATTTGTTGGGTGTTAAAGAATAGCTATTATTCTTACCAATAATTATAAACAGTATCATTATCATGTAAAAGGTATATCAATGTAATAGGGGTAAAAAGTTATGTTTAAACATAACTTTTTGCCCCTGCTATTGGTTATTTAGCATTTCAAGCAATTTAAAACAACCTTTAGTGGTTATCTCAAAGCTTATTTAAAAATTTCACTGATTGCTCTACCCACACCATAGCCTGCGGAAAAGACTATCAGACTGGTAATAACTGGAGTGATTCCACCTTTATTAAGGTCTAGATCGCTATCAGTAAGTTCATCCAAAAATGTTTCTTCATCAGCAATAAGTTCAAAACCTGCACTTAGCTGTTCAATGCGAATTGTAGCCATTGTTTACTCCTTACGTTATTTTCAGGTTATTTACGAACTGCTGTATAAACTCCAGCACCAACGCCTAAAGAAAAAGCACTAATTACATATTCTGATGTGATTGCTACACCCCAAATAACTAAGGGTGAAATACCACCATTAACTGCATTTAGTTCAGAGTCAACTAAATCACTCATAAAGTTTTCAGAACCAGCGAATAATTCTGCACCAGCGGGACGTAAATCATGAATTGTAATAGTAGCCATTTCAATCTCCTGAAAATTTTAAACGATTATCAGTAGGAAGCAGATTGCTGAAACTCATCAATTGAATTTCTTGCTTTCTATTAAGAAATTGCCATATATAAAAGGAATTGTCTAGAAAATACTTTTTATTCAATGAATATAAAAGATGCTGTTTTATCCAAAATATAGCATTTATTAAAATGTATGTTTAGATAAAAGCTGTTTTATAAAAACTATTATATGTATTTTTTGAAATTTAAATATTACTAATTAATATATACGTAAGAACCTACCTAAAGCTAATGTTTAAGTAAGTATTGTACACAAGTTAAAAATATTTATTTTATTAAAGTTGTTTTGTTTTTAACCAAGCCTGAAATAAAGACTCTAAAATTTCTTCTTTAGTCTCATTTAAATTTGCAGGTATCCACTTCTCAATTCGGAGAATGTGATAACCCATTTGAGTTTGAATTGGTCCAACTACTTTGTTTTCCTCTACACCAGTGATAGCTTTTGTTATCTCTGGTAATAATTCAGCAAGGAAGCGGACTCCAACAAAACCACCATTTTCTTTTGATTGCTTCCCCCGCGAATATTGCAATGCTAAAGCAGGGAATGATTTATGATTTTCTTGTAAAAGTTGAACGATAGTATTTGCTACTGTTAAATCCTTTACTAGAATTTGCGATAAAGCCACACGCTTATAATCATCACGGTTGTTAATGTAATAAGTATCGACATTCTCACCAAAGAGATTTTCTTTTAATTTTTGAGTGAGTAGAGATAGGCGAATTCCTTGTGTCCAATCGTCTACAATAATTCGTTGTTGTGTCAGCCATGCTAGTGTTTCCGATACTCCTAGCAGTTTGTGCTGATGGCGAAATAAGTCTCCTGCTGCTTGCAATTCTTCATCAGTAACTGTAATTCCTAACTGTTCGCATACTTTGACTATGAAGGTATTCTGTTCAGTAGCAGCAGCTACTGCTGCAATTGTAAAAGAATGACGTAGGTAAACAAGGATATCCTCGTCTGAGGCTGGTGTAATTTCTGGTAATGTTAATTGTTGTGTGGAATCTAGCATAGAGTGTAGTGTATTTTTGGTACTTAGGAGCGATAAATTAAGCGTTCTGGTAAAATATCAGCTACAGAAAGCTTGTTGCGATGTAAATCTCCGTATAAATTTAGGTAGTCAATTTCTGTTTGGGAAAATTTGCCTTTTTGTATTCCAGCGATCGCAGCATCAATTTGTTCTCGGTATTGCCATCCGGTTAAGCAAACATCCACACAATTTTGACTTAAAGAGTAGCGATATAAATCAGGTACAGAGGGTCGCCAACAACCTTGTGGCAAATTTTGAGGAGCATCCCACAGAACTCCCGTATGAGAGCCTGTAGACTTAAAAGTAACAATACCAGGTCTATGAGTTTCTTGGTTCTCTAGCTGATTAAATATTTGCGATTGAGCAGATCGATGAGCAACATTATGTCTGACCATCACTACATCTAACAGAGGACTGTTAGACCACTGTTGAGCAAGATTGACATCATGAAAAGAAGCACCAACATAGCGAACAGCTCCCATTTTTTTAAGGCGCTCTGAGATACCAAGAATTTTTTCGATACTACGTTGATAGACAGAATTAGCTCCTCTTAAATCAGAAGAAAGTTGCAAACAATCTTGTAAAGCTGACCCATCTTTAGAACCAATCCAGCCCCAGAAAAATACATCAATATAATCAATTTTCAAATCTATAAACTGATCCAACAGAGCAGCCATCGCCATCTCTGGACTTTTGATATAAGTTACTGTTGCTAGTACTACTTTTTCTCGTTTTGAGGAACCACGTCCGCACATCTGGCGCAGCGCTCCAGCCATTGAACTATATATATAATGGTGTAGGTCGCTAGAGTAAAAAAAGTAGTTAATTCCTTGGTCAAAAGCGTAAAGGGTATCCTCACTAGAAATACTACCACCACCGCCCAAACCCAAGCAGCTAACTGTTAGGTCAGTGCGTCCCAGCTTTCGATAGAAAGGCATATTTGATTCTGGGAATTGAGCATTTGGACAATCAATTTGCTCTGATGGTAAGTAAGGTTGTAATGTCAGATCGGTTATTAGCATCAGTTAAACAACTGGTAAATATCTTCAGAATTAGCATTTAAGTAAGCACGTTGTAAGTCAATTCCTAACAGAGAAAATTGCTCTTGGATAGCTTGCATCCGCCCTTCTGGTGAATTATCTCCTTGATACCAAGCTGTTAGTAATCCATTTGCCACTATCTGACAGCGATTCATCCCAAAACTTTCATGTTCAGCAAACTTTCGATCTGGTTCTTCTGCTAAACCCAATCCTGGCATCAGTTGCATTGTGAACAAAGGATTTTCCGGCAGAAAATGCAATTTATTTATTTTATATACATCAGGCAATACTTCTTTAACTACCTGATAATCTGTTTTCTCAAAATACAAAACTCCTGAGTCATGCCGTCCGTATTCTTTTGGATTATATAAAACTTTAAAACTGAAAGGAATTGCTAACTTATTCAACTGTTTTGTCAAGCTCTCCATCACTACCACAGCACCTTTGGGAGTTAAATTAAAATAAATTCTTACGGTTAATAGTGGGTTTTTATCCTTTGTAACCCTAGTAAAACCCAGATTACCAACTGCCATATAAAAGCCATTTTGCATCCGATTTTTAGGCAAGCGGATAGCTACTGAATCACCTACTAAGATGGTTTGCTCGATAAATTGAAGATGCTTATTGCGCTGAATATGTAGCCTTAAACCACCCTTAATTACTACTAAAGCACCATCTGTTTCTTCTCTGACCACAGACCAACCAGAGTCAAAATAGCCTTCTCCACAATTACTTTCATGTAATCGATCGTAAAAACCGATATCTATCCCCAAGACAGTATTATTTTCTAAATCTAGGGGTAAAGCATTTCCTTCTCCATTTAGTGCTAGCGCACTTCGCATAGAACCGTTGTAATAAATACCATAGAGAAAACTCCGCAATTGCAAACTTAAATATTTCTGCTGCATCTGGGTTGACATTTTCTGAAATCGTTCAATCACTTCATCTGGTAATTTCAAAGGTTTGTAATCTGGATGGTGAACAGAGAAATCAGCCTTAATTTCAACTTTGCGAACAATATCTTGCAGCACATCCAGTAATCGATTGGTTAAAGTAGCCTCTAATTGAGATTGAGTAGAGTTTAATAATTGCATAAGAATTTACCTAACAGTAACTAGTTCTGTAACAGCAGTACCAAAAATTGTTGGCATTGATTGTACAGGACGGCATAATAATGTTTTAGCAACCTGAAGCATAGCAATCCCTGTATTGCCAAAGTATTTTTGATATTGAATCATTGCTTGAATCTGTTGAATTAAAGCAAGACCCGTAAACTGCACGACCCTCTGTAAAAAATCAGGGCGGTGTTCTACAATTTCTGGAAAAGTATTTAAATAAGCTTGAGTCAAAACGCCAATTGAAGGCTGAAGTCGTTCTAAAGGTGTTATTGCTAAACGCAAGGATTCTTCAATACTCAAAGAATTGCTAATCACCAAGCTACCTAGCCAGATTTGAACGTAGCTACCAATAAGTGTTCCCAAATCAAAGGCTGGATCTCCCCAAGCAGAGCGTTCCCAATCAATCAATCTGATAATGTTGTTAATAGAATACTGCCAATCTTTTTGCAGAAGGATATTATTCAGCTTCAAATCATTGTGGGTTAGACATGAAGGAATTACAGCATTACCTAGTTCAGCGATCGCTTCCCCTAAGCTATCATACCGTTGATAGAGGACAAAAAACTTCAACCCATCATCAGGTATCAAACCAAAAATTTCTGGTTCAACTCTTTCCAATCTTTGGATCAAATGCAGTACTTGGTCAACTATTAAATTATCTGAATTATTAGAGAAAAAGTCTTGAGATTCTTGGTGATTAAAAGTATCACAATGTATAGTCCCTAAGATAGTACCGACTGCTGTGGCAATTTCTGTAGGAAACCTATTTTCCTTAGTATAAAAATCTATTAAATCCCGATAGTCATCCAGGTATTTGAAGACAATAATGGAATTCTCTACATCAAAATGCAGAACCTCTGGCAAAAATTGGCGATAGCGATCGAGATTAGAAAACCGCTGTAAAAACTCTTGAATTCGCCACTCACTCAAAAACTCACCAGCCGCTTTCCCTTGCTGAGAATGTCGTTCTTGCTTAATAAGAAGCTTACAACTATCTGGAAAAGTTAGTAATAAATTGAAGTTTTTTGCTGCAAGTAGTTCTATATTGCTGGGAGTTTGCTCGGATTGATTGCATAACTCCTGTTCAACTAAATAATCGAAAACATTGTGAGAATTTAAGAGAAATGTCATAATATTTGTTATTTAATCACCTAATGAAAAAAATAGACAAGCAAAAATATTCTTACATAGAGGAACGTTAATTGTGCTTATGTTAGTATTTTAAAAAAATTATGCCATGATGGATAGTTGCTCGTCTTTTAAATATATTAGAAAACTCTCCCAATCCTGGAAAAACTCATAATCAGTATAATTTAGCTCAGAAACTTTTAGGTTAAACATAAAATAACTGTTCAGTATCTATCAATAAATTAGTTATAAGTTTTAAAGATATCTGCTTCCTTCTCAATTCGATCTAAAGCCTTTTTTGCTTTAAAAATAATTCGTAAATAAGCTATTTGGCTTTTCCAAGCTAAACGAGGTAATAGGGTTTGTTAGGAGTCCAACTCAACTTGAGATTTATCAGCAGATGATTCTAAAGTACTAGTGATATCATCTGCTAAAGCCGTATACTCAGTAGACATATTATTCCTATAAATCAAATTTATGAACTGGCTTTTAACTCAAAACAAACAAAGATGGTAGTAATAGTTCTTCCTGCCAACTGTCTGGCTATTGAATATTGTCAGCAGTAAAGTGAAGAGAATCGTTTGAATTTGCCAAGCGAAGACACCTGCATCACGAAGATACTCATAAATACGAGGAATTCTGGTGCAGAAAGGCGATTGATTTGAGTATCGCAACCGAAGGGTATAGCTACTTCTTTGAGATGGCTCATGGTTTTAAACGCCTTGTATTTGAACACGGAAAACTTCATCTGATGCTAGTTTTTCATAGAAAGCTCTGATATTTTCTAGAGACATAATCTTTTTCTGAGATTTCTTGAACAAGAAAGGGGACAGACAACAGAATTTATTACAGCATTAATTATCCTCTGAATTTCTAACTACATTTAGGCTTTACCATTGAATAATAGGATTGCCTAATATTTGTTGATTCTATAGGAAAAGGAAATGATTTAATCGTTGATTATGGCTTTTTATTGAACAAAAATAAACTACTTATGTTCTAAAATTTTGGGAGCATCCCAATTTTGTAAAAATAAATAAAGAAAACAATTCGCGATTTAGCTTTGCGAATAAGTCGGGGGACTTAATCTTGTGGCTCATCCAGGGCGAACGTATCTTATTTACTAATAAAAACTAAGGAAAATTTCAAAATGACATAGATAATTGTAGAAGCAGCTTGCAAAAGAGACTTAACGGGAAAAGTCAGGTCATGTTTAACCCCATAAGTTAGTTTACCATGAGCCTGACTTTGGTATTCGTAGAGGTTTTGTCTATTTTTAATTGAACCCCAACTACTTGAATAAATCGCCGTGCTGTCGCTCCCAGTTGAAACGGAGCTATTACAACAGTCTCGTGTTTGTTTGACGCTAGCATTATTAAGATGGTAGATGATATATAGCAGTCCTAAATCATTTGTGAAAAAACAAAGTACATTTGTAAATCCTTCTTTCCCGTTCCCTGTTCCCCGCCCGGATTTCTCACCACATCTCGATTTGCCTGCGCTTGTGCAGAGGGGAAAGAACTTGTACAAAAACTCTCCCCTGCTCCCCTGCTCAAGAGCATCCCTGCACCTCATCAAGCTTGTGACAAATGCGGGTCAATAGGCATTAAAAGCTGTAACCCCTATTTCACACAGCTTAGAGCTTTTCAAGCGTGCCATTCAGCTAAAGTCTTCTGCTAAGAGTTCATGATTGAGAAAAGCTCCCGCGCGTGTTCCACTGAAGGCAGCATACGGAAGGCTTTGCATCGGAGTAATCATGTCGCCTGCGGCGTAAACCCCTGGGATACTGGTCTGCCCAAAGTCGTTCACCTTAACCAAACCATTTTCGATCTCGCAACCCAGTAATTTGGGTAACTCAGAACGCTGTCGCTGCGGAGCGCAAAGATAGATCGCGGTTCGAGCCAGCACCTGACTATCTGTAAAAACAATGGTATCGAGGTGTCCATCTTTGCCCTCAAAGCGAGCAATCTTTTCTTCACGGATAGGAATGTTGTGCTTTTCGATTAATGCTCGTTGCTCGTCCGTTAAGTCTGCGCTGCCATCGGTACATAGCACTAGGTCATTGCTCCAACCTTTGATTAAAAGGCAGAGGTCAAAGCCAACTTGACCCTTCCCGTAAAGCGCGATCGCTCGATCTTGCGCTTCCCATCCATGACAGTAAGGACAATGCAGCGCACTAACGCCCCATAGCTCGTTTAGACCTGCGATCGCCGGAAGTTCATCAATAACGCCTGTTGCGAGCAGAAGTCGTCGGGCGTCTAGCTGAGTGCCATTTTCCAATATCACTTCAAACCCATTATCTTTTGTGCAAGCCTCAACCACAGTCTCAGGTCGAAATTGAACACTGTTGTAGGGTGCGAGTTGTTCTTGCCCGATGTGCAGCAGTTCAGTCGGACTAATCCCATCTCGCGTAAAGAAGTTGTGCGCTTGGTGAGACGGCTGATTGCGCGGCGCACCTGAGCCACAAACGAGCGTGCGTTTGCGAGAACGTCCTAACGTTAAAGCCGCACTCAAACCAGCCGTGCCGCCGCCGATGATAATGACCTCGAATTTTTCCATATGTTGTCCAATTGATGAAAACTAACAAGTGCGAGCTAGCTTGGGTCAATCTTCGGTTAATTTTTGGAACATCGATTCAAGCAATAGTCTTAAACTAACTCACCGTGAAGTGATGATTAATTCTAATTTCGATCTATTATTGATACTAGAATTGCATCAATAACAGCATGAAAATCCAAGATCTTCGCTGCTTCATCGTGCTGTCTGAAGAGCTAAACTTTCGGCGGGCAGCGGAGAAGCTAAATATGTCACAGCCGCCTTTGACGCGGTTAGTTAGGCGACTTGAGCAAGATATCGGCGTTGCGTTATTCAACCGTACCACCCGCACTGTGGAATTGACCCAGGCAGGTCAGCATCTCCTCAAAGAAGCGAAAGCGCTACTCATCCATGTCGATGAAATCGCGCGACGGATTCGCCACGCAACCGCAGACGCTTCAAATCGTTTGAGAGTTGGGTATGTTCCCTTGGCGCTTTATACCGTAATGCCACCGTTTCTTGAGCGCTGTCGAAGCGAGTTTCCAGAGATTGAATTAGATCTGCGTGAACGATCGACGGACATGGTGTTCGATCAGTTACATAGCGCAGAGATAGATATCGGGTTTCTCTATCTGCCGATTTATTCAACCTTACTTGAGGTCAAACGAGTCTATCGAGAGCCAATGAAACTGGCTGTTTCTGCCGATCGTGTGATGGCAAATCGATCGGGAGCAAGCCTGAGCGAGTTTGCAAATGACGTGTTTATTCTGCATCCCCGTGCTGAAAACCCAGCGATGCATGATGAGATTTTACGCTGTTGCACAATCGCAGGATTTACGCCCCGAATTCTCAAGCAGGCTCACGATCAAAACTGCATGGCTCTACTGCTAGCTGGGCAAGGCATTCATTTTGTGGCTTCAGGAATAGAATGCCTTGGATCTACAGGTTTGCGTTACCTCACCCTAAGCGACACTGCACCTGCGCTAGAACTTGCGATCGCATGGCGACGAGCAGATCCCTCTTTTGTTGTGAAAGTATTAATCAGTGAACTCTCAAGCGTTTGAAGAAAGAATGATTTTAATGGAAACTGAAAGCACTGATGCTTTCGACGTGAAGCCTCCATACGTGTAAGTGCGATTCGTTTTGGAGAAACCCAGTATATGGGGGATTCTAGGCTTCAGTAGAGTAATGTCAGGAGTTGAGTCCGCACTTTAATCCTCTGCTGATGACAACTTGATATCCATGTAGGTGCTGACTTTTCACAGCATCTGGAAAACGCCATTTTGAGCTTTTCTCAAACCCTAATTTTTATGTTAGCTATTCTCATTAATTAAAAGCTATTGATAATTAGCCTATGGAAAAAGTCACGTTGTTTCGTGGTTTGAGAACTTACCGTGAAAAGTTAGGTAAGGCGACCAGTGCGATTGCATCTAGCACTTTTTAGACAGCAGACCAAATATTTATACCTCTGCTGTCGTCCCAAACAAAAGGGATAATTGGATTATCTGGAACAATCGGTTAAGGTTACACAGAAAAAGGCGATCGCAGTTAGGGTGAGATTGTAATCGCCTTTGAGTTATTAAATATTACCCGTTATTTGGGCAAACAAGCTAATTTCTCCAACCGAATATCTGGTGAAGGCCAAATTCTAAAGTGGAGTCTTGCCCCACAGTCAGATTGTGCAATCACCCAAACAGAAGCTAGAGCGACTATACCAACCGTAACAACGGCGATTATCGCGATCGCTTTGTTTCCTACTTGGTTGTTATAGCCGTAGTCACACTCTTTAGGACATAAGGATGGGGTGAAAGAAGAGAGTTAGCAATAGTTTTACCTCCTGCCTCCTGACCTAAGTTGCCCATATTCTGTTGGTGTGGGGTTTTAATGAGTATCACCACCTCCTGGAATAACTCTGTCAACTTGACAGATGTACCTTTCCCAGGGTTTAAGAAACTCTCCATAAGTAACTCAAATGCTGTTCCCAATTCTTCGATATCGAAGTATTCATACGAACAAAAGCGATGCTTACGGCGGTAAACTACGCAGTCATTACAACCAGATCGCCTCATAAATATTTATTTACTTAAATACTGCATTACTGCATCAATTACTGCATTAATATTCTACGTCCTTGAGATCGCCATAGTACCAGTGCCACAAGATGGATCAGATACAGTGCTACGCTGCGATGACCTACGGTCGGTCGTAGACCATCGCCTACTCCAGGAGGTAAAGTATTCTTAATTGCAGATTACACAAAATCCAGGGAATGTGGAACTACTAACTACTATATATATTAAGAACGCATATATTAAAGATGATGAAGAAACTCTGGGCGAGTTATTGCGATACTGAGTTTGGACAGATAAGAAACGAATCCAACCACTGGACTCTAGAACAATATGCTGTTTTGGGCGATCGCCGTGTACCGATTTGTGTGGATTTTGAACAGGGGCAGATAGGGGAACTTTCATCGCTTCAGCGTGAAGCTATTCGGCAAGCTCTAGCCTTGCCAAGCGATGTGTTAAGCATCACTGCGCCTCTGGTGCTGCAAAATTATAATGTATATCGTGAGATGATAGGGGATGAGGAAATGCCGCAGCTGGCTAATCCCATTCAGGTTTGGGATGAGGTGACTTTCTCATATATCTATGTGCCGCCCCACGTTGAGTATGACCTGCATATTCCTACTTTTAAGTTGATAGCTGAGTGTGACTGGGAGCCAGAACACGGCTTAGAAGTGCGCTTTCGCAATGGAGTAGCAGACGATGCAGATCAAATAGGTGAAACAGGACGGGCTTAATATACCCATGCGTAGGCATAGCCCGTCGTAGACATCGCGGCTGCTCTCAACTAACAATTTTCTTAGAGGAAAAAGGCGATGCCTACGGCGGTAAACTCAAAGGTTTGTCGGAAGCGGTTGAATTAATTCGAGGTGAAAGGGCAGATATTCCCATTGATGTGCTGAGGGTGCGCTATAAGCCTCGGTTAGTTCTGACTAAGGAAGTTGATGATTTGCTGATTGAGGCAGCAGCAGATTTAAACTATCGTCTTCTGCATACGACAATCCAGAGAATATCGCTGTTGCTGAATCGATAGCACAACAAAAGCCAGTTAAAGAGTACGCCTCTAAATCTAGCGGTGCTAGGGCTTATCAGTCATTAGCTAAAGAATGCTTGAAAGTGTGGAAGTAATATATTATTAACAGTTAATAGTATAAAGGTTTAATAGTATATGACAAAAAGTAAGATGGGCGGTATGAAACTTAGCCAGTTTTCTGGTATCAAAGCCAGTGAGACACAAACAACTGAGCCACTAGAGGAATCTACACTTGCACCTGTATCAGTCAAAGAGTTAGCACCAAAGGAAAAACCAGTTTCTATCAACATTAAAATCAGCCGGGAACAGCATGAATGGTTAAGTGATACTGCTCGTACAGTTCGAGACAATAATCTAGAGCCGGTTCCCCCCGGCGATCGCGTTTATCCTCAGCACCTAATTGGTGTAGCTGTCGAACTGTTGCGTCATAGTGATGTTGATTGGGGCCAAGTAAAGAACGCAGAAGACTTGAGACAACAGCTTAAACTCTAATCAAATTATATCTTAATACTATAAAGGTCTAATAGTATAAAGGTGTTTTGGAGCGTAGCTTGCCGCCGATATTTAGCAATTACACCTTTTGGCTCATTTGAGTAATTACTCAAAGACTCCGCAGTCAGTGTCATCGCTCTTTGAACAGCCTAACCATTTTCACTAAGCTTGTGCCAAAATAGCAGTTTAAGGGTTGGTAACACGGCTAATTCCTGCGTTCGTCCGCCAGCTTCCGGCATTGCGTCCTGACCCAATTGCCCATTTGAGAACATTGGAAGAAGCTTATAAAAATGGTTGGCTACTCCAGCACTCGTGAACTAGCAACCCTGCTTAAATTGTCTCCACCAACAGTTCGGGGGTACGGTACAAAGTTTGAAGATGCTGGTTTCGTGTTTTACTAAGGCGAGACAAAGAAAGGGGGGAGAAGTGGCGTAGTGATTAGGAAAACAGAGAAAATTTAAATAAGCCTTAGTTACAAGTCATAGTGCCTAAATATTCTCTAATCTGACAACTATTTTCTCATGACCAATCAGCAAGAACTTTTATCGCTTTTTCAATCTCTTATTGAACGTCAGGAAAGTGAAATTCTTGACTTTAAGCGTGATGCTTATAATCTCTCTGAAGAAGATGAAAAGCTAGCACTAGTGAAAGACATAGTGTGCATGTATAATACTCCCCGTACTGAAGATGCACATATTGTGATTGGAGTAAAAGAATATACAACTAGTCCTAAAGATGTTTGTGGGATAGATTTAAGCACTACTAACCCTAAGCACTTAGATCAGTCATCAATGCAAAGTGCATTTCAACTGAAAGGTTTAGAAATAGAACCCTTTCCAAGTTTCAGGGTCGAGACTTTACAGATCGCCGCCGCTATCTTCCTCGGACTTTCTCGCCTTCTGTATAATTTGCCAAGCGAAAGCCAGAGGATACGGTAATGCTGGGACTATCGCACTTATTAATCAGTGGTACGGCTACCAGTTTGCTCCTTAGAACTGCTAGCCCGACGATTATCGCGGTGGGTGCGATCGCTGGCTTGCTCCCCGACATCGATGTGTCAACTTCCCCGGCTGGGCGTGTCCTCCCGTGGGTGAGCGCATTCTTTGAAACTAGGATGCCCCACCGCAGCTGTACACACAGTCTCGTTGCCAGTGGTGCGATCGCAGTGACCGGTTATGGTGCAGCACTGTTTAACCCCAGTTTTATTAATCTCGTCCACGCCTTGAGTATCGGCTACTTCTTCGGCTGGTTTGCGGATGTCTTTACACGCGGCGGTGTGGAAATGTTCTGGCCTTCACCTGTCCGGTGCGTTTGTCCGGGAAACAGAAATCTCCGCTTGCGAACTGGTAGCAATGCTGAGTATTTTGTGCTGATTATTCTGATTGCGATTGCTCTTGCAACTTTCAATATTAATAACTCAGGAGGAGTGCTAACCCAGTTCAACAGACTGATTGCTTCCCCGTCTGGTGTTTAGCATATCTACAATGAGTCTGGGTCAACACATCTCATCAAAGCCAATATTAAAGGAGTCAGAACAAGCGATCGCTCCAAGGTAAATGGGCAATATCTAATTATCCAGGTACAAGGGAATAGCTTTTTGGTACAAGGTGATGACGGTAGGATTTACAAAGCTTCCACAGAGCCGGATGCACAAATTTTCTTAGAGGAAATTACGGCTGATGTGGGCCGCCCTGCAATCACCAATATTGAAGCAGTGACACTGGAGGATGAACCAATCGGGCCAGTTTTAGAAAAATTCAACCGCACCGGGGCGATGGTATTTCTGGTCAATTGTCATTTGACACCCTAGATGGTATAACACTGCCACGCGACCCTTACCAATTCCTTTATATTCGGGCAACTGACAGCACAGTTACCCTGGCTTTGTTCTACTTTTACAATGACTTTACCATCAAAGCTTGAATGCATTGCTCAGATGTTACCCGCGATCGCTAACTTTATTACTTTTATAGTATTTATATACTATATCTTAGATGCGTTCGCCCTGGTAAAGTGCCGGGTTTGGCTGCGATCGCTGCATAAATTCGGCACAGTCATTACATCATTTTTTAGCAAATTCAGATTGGTCAGTAAATAAATTAAAACAACGAAGATTAAATAAGTTAAAGAAACAATTAGATGGTCGGGCAATTACATTAGTAATAGATGAAACAGGAGATAGGAAAAAAGGTAAAAAGACTGATTATGTAGCTAGACAGTATTTAGGAAGCGTAGGGAAAGTAGATAATGCAATAGTTTCAGTCAATGCTTATGGAGTTTATGCTAGTATAACTTTTCCATTAATCGTCAAAGTATTTAAACCAAAAGGAACATTAACAATACTTCGGACAAAATTAGGCAGCGATCGCTTGTTCTGGGTCAGGTGTACCACATAACGATCGCTTTCTGTAACCTCTGCAATTCAACACTCACGTTTGCCTCCTGCCGTTACCCTATAGGGTTTAAAACCTTTATCACTTAATCTTTTTTGCCTGTCAAAAAGACTTTGGCAGACTACTACGAGAAATCTATCTGTATTAAGGTTTTCCTAAAATGGTATGTGATAGATCGCACGGAGTATAGATAGCGAGCTTCAGCGCCGGATCGTCATTGGACTGAAAGGTAGCATACTCAAAGCACAGCAAGCCCTTTTTGGGATGGTTCAGTAGTTTCTGTCCGGACGCAACGCTGCGGATGTCGTGCGCCTCCCACCAGATCGCGAACTCAGGGCTGGCTTGCTGAAGGCGTTCCAAGAGGTTGAGGAAAGCTGGATCGTCAGCCCAAAGGTCATATGTTATACGAAATTGGGCTACCATGCGTTTCGCCTCATCAACCCAGGTTGCGCCGAAGAGGCGCCGGGCATCCGGATCGATCAGCATATAGGTGAGGATATTACGATCCGCTTTTGACAGACGATCGAAATCTGTGAATAATTCCGCAGCTGCGGCATTCCACGCTAAGATGTCCCATCGACGACCGGTGACATAGGCAGGCTGATTAAGGCTCTCGACCATGCGTCGAACCACTTCGGGTACACTCTCGCAAGAGAATGCGCGGCGATCGCCGTTTTGCGCCAGTGTCCGCAAATGGGCATGTTCTACCTTGCTGAGGCGCAGTGCGCTAGCCAACGCATCAATCGTAGTAACAGAAGGGCTGACAGTTCGTCCCTGTTCTAGCCGGATATACCAGTCAACGCTGATACCCGCGAGTTCAGCCACCTCCTCGCGTCTCAATCCTGGAGTCCGACGTCTTTGCCGATTTGGAAGACCCACAGCCTTGGGGTTCAGCTTTTCTCGGCGCGATCGCAGGAAGTCACCAAATTCGTTTCGACTCGCATCTGCCATGACCTTTACTTTATCCTCAAGGAGGGACTAGTCAATACTAGGATAATACCAGGCCTTGTTACACAGGGAAAGCCTGCGAGAATGGTTCCATACCATAGAATAGAATGACCATGAAAGGTGCAATTTTGAAGGCGTTCGGCTCACCACTCGTTGTCGAGACTTTGCCCGATCCGATCCTGGGCACAGGAGAGGCGATCGTCGATGTCGTGGCAGCCCCTGTTCTGTCCTACGCAAACGAAGTCTTTAGCGGCGAACGAAAATATCTGCTGGATCTGCCTGTAGTACCGGGATGCGGGGCGATCGGCCGCGTGCGCGCTGTCGGCCCGGACGCGACGCATCTTGTCGTCGGCGATTGGGTCTTTTGCGATCCTACTGTGCGATCGCGTGATGATGCGTTAATGCCCGACATAACGCTGCAAGGCTGGAGCGCCCGTGGTGAAGGAGGCTTGCGCTTACAGAAACACTTCCGTCATGGCCCCTTTGCCGAGCAAATCTTAGTCCCGACGGAAAACGCCATCTGGATCGGTTCGCTTGATGAGGCAGATGCAGCGCAATGGTGCGGGCTGAATACGTTTCTCGTGCCGTATGGCGGTCTTCTCGCGGCGAACTTGCAGGCGGGAGAGACAATCCTGATCAGCGGTGCTACTGGTAACTTCGGCAGTGCGGCCGTCGCCGTCGCCTTGGCGATGGGGGCGAGATGCGTCGTTGCGCCGGGTCGGAACGAAAAGACGCTTGAGGATCTGACGCGTCGTTTTGGCGATCGTCTCCGACCTGTGAAGCTCTTGGGCAACGAGGAGGATGACCGGGAGCGGATGCGGCAGGCGGCACCGGCCCCGATCGACTGCGTGCTGGATATTCTGCCGCCCTCGGTTAGTACGACGACGGTACGCGCCGCCATCATGACGGTGCGACCTTACGGGAGGGTTGTGTTGATGGGGGGTGTCGGAATGCTAGGAGGTGCTGGGCTGGAATTGCCCTATCCGTGGATCATGAGAAATTGTATCACCATACGTGGCCAGTGGATGTATCTACCTGAGGCCGCCATCCGCCTAGTCGGGCTGATCCGGTCTGGTCTTCTGAGGCTGGACAACTTCGACGTTACAGTATTCGATCTAGACGACGCGAACAAAGCCGTCGCGCACGCTGCCGCCAATGGTGGCCCCTTCAAAATGACCGTGATTCGACCATAATTTCCTGCAATTGTAAAGTTATGAAATGTACATCCAGCGGTAGATTAATTCTAAGTAGGTGGGCATAAATATTTGTCGTTGGGATAAGGCAGGAGGCAGGAGGCAGGAGGGAAGAGGATTTTAGCCTCGTTTATTTTTGTTAACATAGTTTGGTTTTATTCTGCCGACTTACTTATATTAAAGTGTTGTTAATTGATGCAATGAATTTTCCCTCACGCCAGGGTGCAAAATCCGAACTTCTTGTGATACTTCGCCCGAAGAAGTTCCGAGTTTCATTAAAGATTCGCCTTGATGTGAAGATGTATCTTTGGTTAAAGTCTGAAGACATAGCGCGATCGCTTACGACCAATTACAGATGATTTAGCGTTAAAATTGCGACTATAGAGGGTGGCTGGACTGTCTAAACCTTTGATGCCAGTAGGCGTCGATCGCAAGATGAAGTGCTGGAGTAAGATTTCACTTTTGACCTGCCCAAACCTTTGATCCCGTAAGGCGTCGATCGCCTCGGTAGGATAGGGTAAAACACTACACCCGATGGCTAAATCTTCCATAATCTACTTGCGCTTGCTGCATATCACTTTCAATTAAATCTCTATAGTTAGCAATCTAACGTATTTTCCAGTTCCCAAGGAGTGATGCAGGTACTGTATTCATTCCATTGTTGGTGCTTCAATTTTAAATAAGCTGCTGTTAATCGTTCTCCAAGGCTTTGGGATAGAACTATGTTTGCTTTTAAGCAGCGTAATGCATCTAATAAGTTTGTCGGCAGCTGTTTGACCTGACCAAGGGGAAGCGGATCTGTATAGCTATTATTGTCATAACGTGGCTCAGGATTGCGCTTTTGGACAATTCCATCCAGTCCGGCGGCGATGAGTGTAGCAGGTAGTAGGTAGGGATTAGCCGCACCGTCAGCAAGACGAAACTCAAAGCGTCCAGCATCAGGAATGCGGATAGCATGAGTGCGGTTATTGCCACTGTAGGTAATGGTGCTAGGGGCCCAAGTTGCCCCAGAAGTAGTCACTGGTGCGTTAATTCGTTTGTAGGAATTGATTGTAGGATTGGAAAAAGCACACAGCGCCTCGGCAGAATGCAACACGCCTGCAATGAACTGGTAAGCTAAAGGCGAAAGTCCGAGCTCTCCTTGCTCTTGGTGGAAGAGGTTCACTTTACCTGCTGCATCCCAAATGGACAGATGAGTGTGGCAACCGTTACCAGTCAAATGGGGGAAAGGCTTGGGCATGAAGGTAGCACGCAACCCGTGCTTTTCGGCAATTGTTTTGACCATATATTTAAAGAAGGCATGACGGTCTGCGGTGACAAGGGCATCGGCATACATCCAATTCATCTCAAACTGACCGTTTGCGTCTTCATGGTCGTTTTGGTAAGCACCCCAACCAAATGTCAACATGGCATCGCAGATTTCGCGAATTACTTCATAGCGGCGCATCAGGGCTTGTTGATCGTAGCAGGGTTTGCTTTGGCGATCGCGCAAATCAGATATACTGTTACCATCTGGTGAAAGCAGAAAAAACTCACATTCTACTCCTGTGCAAACGTTATAGCCCAACTCAAGGGCTTGTTTGAGGACGCGCTTTAATACAAGTCTGGGGGTTTGTTCTATGGGTTGTCCATTCATAGTGTAGAGATCCGCAGGCATCCAAGCAACTTCAGTCTCCCAAGGTAATTGAAATAGACTAATCGGGTCAGGTATCGCTAAAATATCTGGGTCTGCTGGAGTCATATCTAGCCAAGCCGCAAATCCGGCAAATCCTGCACCATTAGCTGCCATGCTATCAATGCTTGCAGCAGGCACAAGTTTTGCTCGTTGTACCCCAAACAAATCTGTGAATGAAATTAAAAAATAACGGATATTCTTTTGGCGGGCAATTTCAGAAAGTGAGTTAGTCAAGTTGCTTTGCTCCAATTAAAAATTCCAAATCGAACCATACCAAAGCTATATTTCGTTATTCTTCCAGCAATTTCTGTATTGCAACTCGGATGAAGTCTTCATCAGTAGGATTTTGGTAGGGATTACCTGCTCTATGACCCCAAATAGAAGGGATTGGTAAATATTTCGCTTCAGGAATCAGCGCCGCTTCCGCAGCACAATCTTCTGGAGTAAAGTATAAATCTGTTGTGGATGGCATTACCAGCGTTTTAGCTTTAATTGCACCCATAGCCTTTTTATAATCGCCTTGGTAGATGGAGTTATCGCTGACATCACAGTGTAGCCAGGTATCAATCATTGCCAGCAGATTATGCGGGTCACGCTTTCTGTAGTTAGATTCCCAAGCACGCACTAAGTAGTCTTCTAAGGATGTATAGCCCAGCCTGTAGTAAATCCCCTGGCGATAAAATGCTTGAGAAGCAGCCCAACTAGCATAAATCCGTGCAAAAGCTCTATATCCCCGCTCTGGAGGGGCTTCAAATCTGCTACCATTCCAAGTAGGGTCAGCTGTCAGCGCTGTTCGCAGACTTTGCAAAAAAATTCGATTATGATCGGTGGTACGAGCTGTACCGCACAGCGCTGCAATTCGAGTGACGCGATCGCTATACAATACTCCCCAGTGATATGCTTGCTGTGCGCCCATTGACCAGCCGTAAATTAGTGCCAAATGTTCAATCCCAAATACTTGTCGTAACAATTGCTCTTGAGCGCGAACATTATCTACATGGCTAAACCAAAAGCCTTGTTCGCTAAGACCACAATCTTGGCAGTTGCTGGGCGAACTCGAAAGTCCATTACCAAACATATTGGGAATGATAATAAACCAACGGCTGGGGTCGAGAATACTATCGCCACTAATCAACCAGTCAATGTCACAATGTTGCGCTCCGTAAGAAGTTGGGTAGAGAATGGCATTAGTGCGATCGCTTGCGAGTTCGCCGTAAGTTTGATACACTAACCTCGCTTCTTCTAGAACTGCACCACACTCAAGCCTAAAGTTTTCTAGCGTTAGAAAACTTGGCGATTTTGTCATATTGCTGATTGTCCCGATTTAGTTACAATATCCCTGTTGACTTTTATATAACCTGGTTCAATGTGAGCAAAGTGCAAACTCAACTGCTTATGGGCATCAGCCAGCGCGTGGAACGGAATTGATGGATATAAATGATGCTCGGCGTGAAATGGCATATTCCACATGAAAATTCGCACAGGCCAGAGTGTTAATGTCGTCCGCGTATTTGTCAGCCGGTTAGCGTCAAGAGTGCAACCTGTATGTTCCGCTAATAGAATAAAACGTAGAATCGGCTGACCGACAATCAACGGTAGTAGCCAATAAAGTATAAACCAAGGTTGACCGACTGCAATTGAAACAGCGATCGCAGCTGCATAAACAGCTAATTGCCATCTAATAGAGCGAATAACATTAGCTTGTGCTGATTCTGGGATAAATGGACAATCGTCAAGTTGACCAAATGCAATCCGAAAATGCCCACGAATTTTTGCTAACCACCAGGGTAAACCGCTAATTATTAATAAGTATTTACCTAAGTTGCTTGGTTTCGGGTCGGTTAATTCTGGATCTTTATCGGGAGTGCGAGTGTAGAGGTGATGCCATTTGTGATAATAACGGAAGAAAGTGCTGTTATAAAATGAGAGCAAACCTGCACACCAAGCAACAGTATCATTTAAACGACGAAAAGCAAATGCAGTTCTATGAACGCATTCGTGCATAGGTGCAAACATCGAAGCAATACTAAAACCATAAATCGCTAATGCTGGTATTGCCAGCGACCAATTGCCCAAATTTGTCGCCCACAAGTAACCACTGCATCCCATAATAGTTAGATGCAAAGCCAGTTGAACTAGCCCTTTAGAGTTAGAGCGATCGTTTAAAGCACTTAATTCCTGTACACTGAGAATCTGACGGGGGTTGTGCTGCTGACCAGCTTGACGATTTAATAATTTAGCCATAATTAAATTTGCCTGACTAATAACCTATGTAGAGACTAGCAATTGCTAGTCTCTACGTGGATGAAATTTCTACAAACAATCTTTAACTCAACTGTATTGCTGTGCAAACTATCCCCGATCATAGCTGAAGAAATTGAGCGTCGTATCGTCGCCCCATAGAACTACCCACTAATTGACGTTGCTTGGCTTGCAAACAGGCCAGCCCGCGAAACCACCGCGTTGCCGCAGCAGTTTTTTACTTTAGGCTGTGTCTGGTTGCAAGGGCTGGCTCAGGGAAAGTTGCATTTTTGGCCGACGAGTGAGTTTTAAATTCTGTAAAAAACTATGTCGAGCGTACACTGCATTAAAACTTCCCTGAAATTTCTTAGAGGAAACTAATTCTGGAGATTCCTCTTTTTATAACCCTGTACGCCCAGGCCTTTGGATTGTGCGATCGCAATTATCTTATGCTAATTTAGCCACCAAACAACAGCTTAATGAAACTTGAATCTCTACTAAAACTCAATCGTACTATTCGCGTTATCGGCTTCGATGATGCCCCTTTTATTCGGGGTGCTGGTGGCAATGTATCTATAGCTGGGGTGGTATGTGCGGGAACTCGATTTGAAGGTATGGTGTGGGGCGAAGTACAACAAGATGGTTTTGATGCCACAGAAGTCATCTGCAAGTTGTTAATAGGAAGGAAGTTTTTACCACAACTACATATCTTGATTTTAGATGGAATTGGATTTGGCGGGTTTAACCTCGTTAATCTTCCAGAATTGGCCAATTGCCTGCAATTACCTTGTGTTACCGTGATGCGCCGCCAACCTGATTTAATTGCTGTTGAAGAAGCGATGAGTCGTCTGCCAGACTTGCAAGAGCGACAGAAACTTTTGCACCTTGCTGGTACGATTTATGATTATTCACCCTTTTTCTTCCAAGTTGTCGGTGAAGAACCTGCTGTAGTAGCTGGAGTGCTTCAACGTTTAACTGACTGTGGCAAAGTGCCAGAAGCTTTACGGTTAGCTCATTTAATTACATCTGCTGTCATGACTGGAGAAAGTGGCAGCTCGGCTTAAGATAAAAGACGCACTAATGGGCGATCGCAATATCAACATACGTAGCGGCAACTATAACGAGCGTATTGAAGGTGATTATATACAAGGCGATAAGGTAAATAGTATGACTAATAACCCTGGCAGATTTTCAGTTGGTGGCTCTATTGGTGGCAATGTCAATAATGTGCAAGGTGACGGCAACCGCGCAGTTCAAGGAGATAATAATCAGGCTGTCCTTGGTGATAACAATCAAGTTACACAACAAAATAAAGTGGGTGTAGATACCAGAGAGTCACTCACTAAAGAGGATGTTATCAAGTTACTGGCACAATTAGAAACTTTGATTCAAGGGGCAGAACTACCAGCAGATACTAAAGCAACACTCCGGACAGTTTTTAACCCTTGGTAAAAAAAGGCCATCCATCACGTAGGGTGAGAATAGATATTGAAAGACACCCAGATGGATAGCCTAAGAA